>CANLNQ010000008.1 GCA_947492525.1 uncultured Granulosicoccus sp. | reverse complement strand
TCCGTGCCTGTATCCGTGCCTGTATCCGTGCCTGTATCCGTGCCTGTATCCGTGCCTGTATCCGTGCCTGTATCCGTGCCTGTGTCTGTTCCACCATCTGTGCCGCCATCCGTGCCCGCATCTGTACCGGCATCCGTGCCGCCATCTGTACTCGCCACTGTGCCCCCGTCCGTGCCCGTATCGGTACCGGCATCCGTGCCCGCATCCACACCATCATCGGTACCCGCATCAGTTCCGGCATCCACACCGCCGTCTGTGCCCGCATCCACACCACCATCGGTACCCGCATCAGCACCATCATCAGTTCCGGCATCCGTGCCCGCATCTACGCCACCATCGGTACCCGCATCAGCACCATCATCAGTTCCGGCATCCGTGCCCGCATCTACACCACCATCGGTACCCGCATCAGCACCATCATCAGTTCCGGCATCCGTGCCCGCGTCTGTACCGGCGTCCGTGCCCGCATCTACACCACCATCGGTACCTGCATCAGCACCATCATCAGTTCCGGCGTCCGTGCCCGCATCTACACCACCATCGGTACCCGCGTCAGTGCCACCATCCGAACCATCATCGGTACCCGCGTCAGTGCCACCATCCGAACCATCATCGGTACCCGCGTCAGTGCCACCATCCGAACCGTCATCGGTACCCGCGTCAGTGCCACCATCCGAGCCGTCATCGGTACCCGCATCGGTTCCGGCGTCCGTGCCCGCATCAGTGCCACCGTCGGAACCGTCGTCGGTACCCGCATCAGTGCCATCGTCTGAACCGTCGTCGGTACCCGCATCAGTTCCGGCATCCGTACCCGTATCAGTGCCACCGTCTGAACCATCATCGGTACCCGCATCAGTACCGCCATCCGAACCGTCGTCGGTACCCGCATCAGTGCCGCCATCGGAACCGTCATCAGTGCCCGTTCCCGGTGTCAGATCGCAGACATCCCCTTGGTTATCACCATCCTGATCGGCCTGATCACTGTTGGGTGTCAAGGGGCAATTGTCTATCTCGTCCCTGATGCCATCATCGTCGCTGTCCGTGTCGTCGATCAGATCGCAGGCATCACCCAACTCGTCCCCGTCGACATTCGCCTGATTCGGGTTTGCGTCGCGTGGGCAGTTGTCTTCAAAGTCCCTGACGCCATCTCCGTCCGTGTCCGTGTCATTGGTTTCATCACAGACATCACCGAGGCCATCATCATCGATATCCTCCTGACCGGGATTCGAATTGATCGGGCAATTATCATCCAGGTCAGGTATGCCATCCGAATCTTCATCTGGCGGCGGATCATTCTCATCCCTCGGGTCGGTGCCATTGGCAACCTCTTCGATATTGGTGAAGCCGTCAGCATCAAAATCCAGATCTGCGAATTCGTATTCGTCGGCGTTGAAGAAAAATGTGGTGCCCGAGCCCACATCCTGACCAAGTGCCAGAGATGCAATCTTGACGATCCGCTCGCTTGTTGCATAGAAATCGACTTGTACCGAAGACCGGTTGTTTTCGACAACAGTGGTCTGACCTCGCCAGATGTCGCCTTCGCGTGTAAGAACCACATTTTCTTCATCAACAAGCGCCTCGGCAAAGACTGCCTGACGTGCCTCCTCCGACGCATTGGCCATGCCTTCCGGCAGCGTCGCCTGGATAAGCAGATCCACGAACACAGGCGGTGCGACAGGAATCGTGTCGTCAGCGAACGCATTTGCCTCCTCATTTTCACGTTCGTAGTAATTCGAAAATCCGTCATTGTCCAGGTCGAACTGCGAGAACGTGAAGACACTGAAGGTCAATACCGCCGGGCTTGATGCAGACCCTGCGTACAGCGTCTTCGTGGCGCTGGCCATGGGAATCCTCTGACCATCGATGATCTCGTACCAGACAAGCGACACCTCGGTTTCACTGTTCTCGGGTCGGGTCGTTCGCAGTATGTATTGGCCGGTTTCTTCATCCTTTGGCACGTCAAAGGTCTCGCCTCCGATAGTGACTTCCAGGACAAGGTTCTCGACGACCACATTAAGCGCTCGCTGCAATTCGTCAGGTGCGGCGAGGGACATTCCTATATTTGCACCGTCGCTTTCGACAACGCCACTATTTTCGTTCTGCTCACAAGCGCTGAGTAAAGCCAACAGAAGAGCAAGAAAACCAAAGCTGCGCACCTTGCCTCTCAATAGAGGCGAACGGCTCACTAAACTTCGAGTGGACTGGCAGATCATGGTAATTGCTCCACTACGATTGTGACATCAACACCGGGCTCGCTGGAACCACCACTGCTGCTGCTACCGCCAGCCGCGGAGGCGAGCGCACCGACTACGACAAGGCCAAGCACGCCATACAGCACCTTGCGGCCGGTAGACATACCGGGAGCCGGCGCTTCGACAGCTGGCACATCGGCGGCCGGCACTGCCCGATCGACAAGCTGGCGTTCGATGGGGTCGAACGCAAATCCCTGAAGAGTGCGGTTTTCGGCCAGATCCGTTGCTTCGATGTAATACTGAATTGCATCGACATCACTGTCGGTGGACAAGGATGTCGAGTAAATGCTGGTTGAACCCAACTGCTCCATCCGACGGTCCTGATAGACCGATTCGCCATCCAGACGATAGTGCAGAAAGACAGATGCAACCCCACGATCATCGGTTACCGTGGCGGTGAATACCTGAGTCTCTCCCTTGAAGCCCTGTTCAACCGCGCGAGACTCGATGACGGGCGGGCTTGAATCCAGGTCCTGAGACCAGGCTTTCGTGGGCATGACCAGCATGACTTGCAGGAATACCTGCAAGCCTGCCAAAGTCATCGTCAAGAAACGACTTTGAAGGAGTGACTGCATTTATCGCGTCTCTTTGAGTTTGAGAATTACCAGGAAATGGCTGACCAGCCGTACTCATCCCGATTGCTGGACAAGTCTATGGATGCCAGTGAAGCAGGCGGCTGCACGTAACTGCCATCTGCCCGCCGGATTCGGTTGATCTGCAATGTACCCTTGATTTCACCAGTCGCATTGCTGGTGGATACATTCTTGATACGAGCATCGATCTCGGTGCTGTTTTCGAAAATCTGCATGAATTGCTGCACCCGTACCCCTGAGCGCTTTGTCAGACTGACCACCGCATTGATATCCCTTTCGCTGATGGCACGTTGCAGATTGACGAAGCGCTGGTATACCAACTGCAGATCAGCGTCGCTGATAACGGCGTCGGCTTCCCCTGGCGACTGTGAACCGGAGTTCGATTCATTGCCGGCTCCGGACTGCGCCAAGCTTCTGGCCTCTTCCGCCTGCGCTTCTCGCTGACGAGCTTCGATCAACCGTTGTTCACGAGCCTGCTGCCGTTGCAGAGCAGCTCGCTCCTCCGCAATCCGTCTATCCGTGGCGATCCGATCCCGGTCGATGGACTGCGCACTGGGCCCCGGAGACGGTACGGAAGATTGGGTCTGAGACCGCGTCTGCTCGAGACGCTCCGCCTCCAATCGCGCCGCCTGTTCCGCCTGTCGGACCTGCTCGATACGCGCGGCCTCGTCGCGGGCCGCTTGCAATTCGGCCTGTCTTGCCGCTTCCTCTCGAACTCTCTGCTCTTCGGCCAATCGAGCCGCCTCTGCCCTCGCAGCCTGTTGCTCCGCCAGTCTTGCGGACTCTGCACGAGCAGCCTGTTCCGCCGCCAGCCTTGCCGCTTCTTCCCGAGCAGACTGTTCTTCTGCAGCCCTCGCTGCCTCTGCACGGGCAGCCTGTTCTTCCGCGACCCTGGCCGCCTCTGCACGGGCAGCCTGCTCAGCGGCCAGTCTTGCCGCTTCCTCTCTGGCAGCCCGTTCATCAGCAAGTCTTGCCGCCTCAGCCAGGGCAGCCTGCTCTTCAGCGAGCCTGGCAGCCTCAGCCTCCCTGTTTTGAGCGGCGAACTGCTCCGCGGAAATACTGCCGGATCGCAGTTGATCGATCTGATCCTGTATGGCCGAGAACTCCGGGCTGCCGTAGCCGTAAACCGAGCGATCCATGTTCTGTAACGCAGCTTCAGCCTCATCCAGAGCCCCCGCAGCAACCAGCTCCTCGACACGCGTCTTTTCATCGAGGAACTTCTGCATCAAGGGTGACGGTGCAATGGCTTCGACGGTGCTTCCCAGCGTTGATTCGGGCAACTGAGTATCCGACGGCATTGCGATAACGGGGTTTGAGTCCTTGCCGGGCAGTGGCAACCAAGCCGGCGGACTACTCAGGATGAACGACCCCACCCCGGCAGCAATGAACAACAAGGCCAGTACCATTGCCAACCAGCGGCCGCGACCAGACCGCCCGGATGATTGCTCCTCATCGACAGACCTGACCCCAAGGCCACTCTGCCAGTCTTCATCCAGCTCCAGGCTATCGTCAAGGTCGAGCTTGTCAAAAGCGTTCTCGAACCCGTCCTTCTTTCTGGCTGGTCGGATCGAACCGACTTCAGCGTCATCCAGACCGAATTCATCGGGTGGTGGGGTGCCCCGGCGCCGCGACACCGAGTCAAGCCTGGTAACGTTGGTTCGAGTCTCTTCAGACCCCCCGTTGGCGCCCTGCCTTGTGCCGGGATTCCGGCGGGGAGGCGTATCATCCAGAAAACCCAGATCGTCGACGACCTGATCGTCCGAACCGGATGTCAGCGCAGGTGGCGGTTCGATGGGCGCACCGGGTTTCGGTGGCAACAAGGGCCCGGATTCCGAGACCGGTACCGGTTTGCGAATGATGGGAAACGGACGTTCTGTCGGAGTTGCTGCAATCTTCTTGCGACGCGGTGCACCCTCGTCGTCTTCCGACAGGAAGTCGAACATGGACTCGGCGTCCTTGTCGTTGCTATCAAATTCTGGTTCCGACATAAGCTGCACTTGATTGCCACCCGAATGACGGATGGACGGTGTCTTGAACGATTAGCCATCATAGCTCATATGAGCCCGAGCAATCTCGGGAATAATGTGATGGTTCAAAGCTTTACGACACTATCACCCTTTCTTATTCTTCACTTAGAGACAACAGCCACGTTTCGGCTGCAAGCCCCAGAGCGCCTCGCTCGGGCAGTTCAACGCTCACTGACTCGGCCTCATCAGGCCCTTTGGCCACCCAGCCACCCGATGCCAGACCAAGACGAGACTGTACGAAAGAATTCGTATGATTGGGCGAACGTGCCACCCTGGGATCAAGCACTTCGGTGCTGGCCAGGACAGTGCCGTCCCTGCCCAGCCAATGCATCACGATCATTCCATCGATGGATTCACTGTTGACCACGGTCGAGAAATCAGTGATTTCATCCAGTTGCATGACCCGGTACACCTGAACAACGCCGTCGCCAAATCGAAACAGTACCCGCTGATCTGCATAAACCGGACTGGCAAGCAGGGCAGCACCCATCATCCATACAACCATGCGAAAGGGCGTCATCATCGGACCTCCAGCTGCCATTCCCAGGTAAAAATACCGGCATGAGGCGGCGGTTTGCGAATGACCCCGCTGATGTCCTTCACTTCGACACTCAACACGTGGCTACCCACATCCGGGGACAGCGTCACACGCTCCGGATCATCACCAGCCTGAATCGGGTCGCCATCCAGCGTCCACTCCACCGACTGCACGTCAGCGCCGAAAATCGGGCTGACCACAAACACCTGAGACTCGCCAGCGTTCAGGTTGACGCGGCGGGCCGTCGGAGAATAGCCACGAATACCGCCATTGGTGTTCTCGTAGAGACTCAACACCCAGATCTCGCTGTTCACCGGGCCGAATGATGCCTCGAAACTACGCATGCGGCTGTTGAAAGTGGGCCGGTATACACCACTGGCTCGGTAGAGTCCGCCTTCGAACAAGCCGACGCCACTCTCACCCGGTTTCTCCGGCAGGGGTTCGTCGGGGTCGATCCAATGAGCCCAGGGGACTTCCGACGGATCGGTAATTGCCGTCACATTCGGGTGATTGCCTTCCACGAACGCCGGAAAACCGGTCGTTTCGACCAGCAGATTGTCCACATATTCATCGGCCAGATTAGCGAGGCTGTGCCCCATTTCATGCAGCGCTATCTCGGGATAATAGGCCGATGTAATGGCATAGCTTGCCCCACTGTTCCCACTACCGCCATAGCGCACATCATTGACCAGCAGAATGACCTGATCGAAATCCGGGTATTCCTCCACTGCCGTGAGCAGCATCTCCAGCGAATCAGCGCAGATCAGACGCTGGATGGAGCCGCAATTGTAAGTGCTGTCGTAATAGGTATCACGAGCATCCGTGGTTTCATTGTCGTCCGACCCCGAATCCTCGGAGATGGTGGCGATCATGTGAATGCTCAGCGCATCGAAATGCGCAGAGATTCCGGCATCTGATTGCATGTTCTCGATGGCATCTTCCACATGCTCCCGGAACAGTGACTGCTGATCCTCCGCGTACCCGTCACCCAGCACGACCACGTGCACCGCCTGACCGTTCTCGACACCGGACAAGGTAATGCCTCTGCCTGATTCAGTGCGCGGATACAGCGTCAGCGGAACGATCTCGCGGGTAACCTGACCTCGTTGATCGGTAGCCTTGATCACGACATTGACCTGCGTCACTTCATTGACATCACTGGCCGTCAGGCTGACGCTGCCATTGTTGGCAACGCCCTCGACAAAGGCATTCGGCTCCACGTCCAGGGTTACCGGGTCGCCATCGGGATCGTCGGGGAAAAGCCGCGCGGTCACTGTCTCGCGCGCCAGAAGTTCCGATGGCAACCTTGCCAGATTCAGCGTCGGCGCATCATTGACGTCGATGACCTCCAGACGCAACCCGGTCAATTCATCCCTGAGCCCTCCCGAGTCACTGACGCGCAACACGAATTCATCCGACACGCCGATATCGTCCTGTGTCGGCAGGCCGGAAAGCAGACCGGTCGAGCCATCGAGACCCAACCATGAAGGCAGGTCGATAGAGCTGTACTGAAGGACGTCATCGTCGACGTCGCTGGCTTCGAGTTGATGAGTGAACAGCCTGCCCTGCGCAGCAACCTGCGGCAGATCGGGTACCAGTACCGGTGCATCGTTGACAGGTGTCACGCTCAGCGTGACTGATAGTGTCGTGCCGCCAAACGTGACATATTCGAACGCATCCTCACCCCAGAAGTCCGCTTCAGGTGTATAGACAAAGACCTGAGCACCGGGCTGCAGTGTCAACAGCCCATTGCCGGGCAGAGAGCGAATGGTCGGCGGATTATCCTCTGCGCTGTCGGCACTGTAGAAGCGGCCACGCAGCAGCCCATCCTCCAGCAACTCGAAGGATTGCACGCCCGAGTTGCCACTGAATACAGGCTCAGAGGTCATGACCGGTTCGTCGAAGATATCCGGATCCGTGTTAACGTCCGGCGTTATCGGCTCGTCATCCTCACTGCATGCGACCAGCACGATGCCCATCATGCAGATTGCCAGTGATCGCGATGCCCTGCAGAGATTCAAAAAAGGTTTCATGGCCTCCGGTCCACGCTAATGCCTGCCAACACTACAAGTTCTGGCGGGCCAACGCTGCTGCAATATAGATCTGTCGCAATTGTTTACTGACAGGCCCCGGCGTGCCATCGCCCAAGGCAACTCCATCGATGTTGACGACCGGCATGACGAACGTCGATGCGCTGGTTATGAACGCTTCGCTGGCCTTCCTCGCCTCTTCGATGGTGAACGGTTCTTCCACAACCGTATACCCCTCCTCTCTTGCAAACTTGAGTACGGCCTGACGTGTAATGCCACTGAGGATCTCGTGCCCCAGATGCCGAGTCTGGATTTTCCGGTCTGCGGTGACTATGTAGGCATTATTGGACGTCCCCTCGGTAACCAGTCCGTCTTCGACCATCCAGGCGTCATGGACACCCGCGTCCAGTGCCGACTGCTTGCCCATGCTCGGCGCCAGCAAGCCGACAGTCTTGATATCACGTCGCTTCCAGCGCAGATCCGGTATGGAAATCACATGCAGACCCGTTTCGGCCATGGGTGAATTCAACAGATTCTTGGCCTGAGTGAACATGACCAGCGATGACTGAGCCTTGGCCGGAAATGCAAAATCACGATCGGCGACGCCACGCGATACCTGCAGGTACAACAAGCCCTCTTCCAGATCATTGAGCTCGATCAGTTTGAGCTGTGCGGCCTCGATATCCTCTTCGGCACAAGGTGGCGCCATGGACAGCTCCGACATGGAGCGCCACAGACGCTTCAGATGCGCCTTGTTGTCGATCAGCTTGCCCTGGAGCACGGTCGATACCTCGTACACCGCATCAGCAAACAGAAAGCCTCTATCCAGCACGGATATCCTGGCATTCTCTTCGGCAACGAACTCACCGTTGACGTAAAACGTTCGACTCATAGCTACTTCTGATCCTTGCAACGCCGGTTCGACATGCCGGCAATGATGTTGTTCCTTCACGCGGTGCCGTGTGAATGGTCGTAACGCAAGCCTGACGGCCGCCAGACAGTCAACGCATCAGCAGAGCACTGATATCCGACAGTGTCTGTACCTGAAAGTGCGGCAAAGGCAGGTGATCCGGCCATTGATCATTATACTGATTGAACCACAATGACTGTACACCTGCGTTGCGGGCACCCAGCACATCCGTCACCGGATTATCACCGACATGCAACAGGGCCTGTGACGGCAACTCAAGAAAGTTCAGACACGCATGAAACATGTCTGGTTCCGGCTTCGGTGCGGATGTCATGTTCGCGGCAAGTATGACATCGAAATAAGGCGCGATTCCGATCAAATCCAGATCTGCATTGCCATTGGTAATGGCCGCAAGCCGATAACGCGACTTCAGACCGGCAAGCACATCCAGGGCATCTTCATAGAGTTCGACTTCGCTGCGCGCTCGATAGAACACGTCAAAGGCCTCCTCGGCCATCTTGGCCGGGTAGCCGAACTCGACCAGCAGATCTCTCAGCCCGGCCAGCCGTAGGGAGCTCACGCAGCGACGCAGCTCTGGATAGTTCTGACGAACACCCGCCTGATAGTGCAGGATACTGTCAGGCGTATGCGCGGACACGATCCTTGGTGTGTATGCCTGAAACCATTGGAACAACGCGGCATCGGCTCGTGCTATTGCAGGCGCGCAGTGCCAGAGTGTGTCGTCGAGATCGAACGAAACTGCCTGAACGGTTTCCACAGAGGCATCCGCAACCTGCACATCCCCTGATTCGTGTACGTTCAGATCATCGTTCAATCGGGCTCACCTGCTATCAGCAATACGTGCATACGTCGAGGTCCATGAGCTCCGATCTCCAGTGTCTGCTCGATGTCGGCAGTGCGCGAAGGGCCGGTGACCAGATTCACCGCACGTGGCAACACGTCGGCACCTCGAATGAACGGGAAGACATCATCGACATATTGCACTATCTGGGACTCGTAAAGCACCGTGATATGTGTCTCGGGAAGAAAATTCAGACCTGCCGGTGTCCGCGCACCACTGGCCGTGACCACACTGCCGGTCTCTGCCACCGCTGCCAGACAGGGCGTGATACTGACCTGCTCCACCCCACTGGCCGGACCACAACGATATGACGACGGCCAGTCGATTGACGACAAGGCCGGGGCGACCGTCACGACGCCCGGCTCGGTGGCATCGATCCCGAGCGACTGCAGGTAATCCTGCACCGCATCGACACAGTTGTCGCGCGTCTGCAGCCTCACGACACTCATCAACACCGCTTCCATGTTGGCGATGGCAATCTCGACCAGATCATCTCCGACTCTGGGCAAGGTTGCCCGAGGCTTGCGCATCATTCGCTCGGAGACTGCCGCCGGCTGGTCTGCCACCGTCAGCGAGGCTCCCTTCTCGGGGCGCCCCAGAGCGCTGCCGATGCGTTGCAGTATCTGTTCACGAGCGTTCATTCAACGCGATCTCCCTGTCTGTGTGCGATCGTTCCTGCGCCCTTGCCGGCCTTGTACAGACTCATGAACGTACTCCTGCCCTGTGGTGCAGGAAGATCTCGCCCCTGTGTCCAGGCCCCCGCCATCGGCAAGCGCCTGAAATACCCCTTTTGCCGCCCCATTCGCGATAGCAGGCCGACACCCAGGCGAGTCAAGGCGTGATACAGCCTGGGCCGGGTAGCCATGGCGGCCCAGACCCCCAGGCCATAGCGCGCGCCCGGTGTCTGCAGAGATTTCAGAAAGGTCTGTCGGCGGTGTTCACGCAGCAGACCAGGCAGGGGAATGCTCATGGGACAGACTTCGGCGCAGCGACCATTCAGCGTACAGGCGTGTGGCAGATCGGGCGCATTCTCGATACCAACCATGGCCGGCGTTACCACGGAACCCATCGGCCCCGGATACACCCACCCATAGGCATGCCCTCCCACAGACCCATAGACCGGACAGTGATTCAGACAGGCGCCGCAGCGGAAGCATCGCAGCATCTCGCGCAGTTCACCGGCCAACATCTCGGTTCGATGGTTATCCACCAGCACCACATGAAAGGCCTCCGGGCCATCGACATCCTCGGCACGTCGAGGCCCGCTCATCAGACTGGTGTAATTGGAATAATGCTGGCCTGTCGCGCTACGAGCCAACAGACGCAGAAGACAGCTGGCATCCTCGAGGGTGGGTACCACCTTCTCGATACCGACGATCACGATCTGCACGCGCGGCAGATTGGACGTCAGATCCCCATTGCCTTCATTCGTCACGAGTACATGCTGCCCGGTCTCGGCGATCAGGAAATTGGCACCGGTGATACCGACATCCGCAGCCCGGAACTTGTCTCTCAAGACCTTGCGCGCTTCATCGACCAGCGCTGCTCGATCGACCAGACGTTCGTGCAAGCCATATTGGCCATGACTTTCGTGGAACAGGTCGGACACCTGCTCCTTCGTCTTGTGTATGGCCGGCGCAATGATATGACTGGGCGCTTCGCCCGCAAGTTGAATGATGTATTCACCCAGGTCGGTCTCGATCGGCTCGATGCCGGCCGCACTCAAGGCACCGTTGATATCAGCCTCCTCGCCCACCATCGACTTTCCCTTTGTCACGGTTTTCGCACCATGCGACTGGCAGATGTCGACGATGATCTCACTCGCATCGGCCGAGCTTGATGCCCAGTGGACCTGCCCACCATTCTCCTGAACACGTGCCTCATAGGCCAGCAGATAGTGGTCCAGGTTCTCCAGGACATGATTCTTCAGCTGCCGCGCATCATCGCGAATCTGCTGCCACTCGGGCACCAGCCTGACCGCTGCAGTACGCTTGCCGATGAATCCCTGCTTGACGTTGCCCAGCGCCTGTTTCAGATCGTCATCCAGAAGCGCTCGATGTGCACGAGCCTTGAACTGCCCTGACTCTATCTGCATCTCACTTGCCTCCCTTGCCGATCGCCGGCACATCGCTCATGCCGGCCAGCACTTCGGCGACGTGATAGACCTGCATGTCGGATCCGATACGACTCAATCGACCACTGATGTTCAGCAGGCATCCCATGTCACCACCGAGCAAGGTTTGCGCTCCCGATTGCTCGGCCAGTGCCACCTTGTCGCTCACCATGCGCTCGGATATATCGGGAAACTTGACGCAGAACGTGCCGCCGAAGCCGCAACAGACTTCCGTCTCCTCCATTTCCCTGAGCTCGAGTCCCGACACCGTCGCCATCAGCTTGCGAGGCTGATCCTTGACACCCAGCTCGCGCAGACCCGAACAGGCATCGTGGTACGTCACAGCCCCCTCGAAAGTGCTTGCCGTGTTCTCCACCCCCATCGTGTCCACCAGAAAGGAAACCAGTTCATGACACCGACCAGACAGGGATTCTGCGCGAGTCGACCATTCCGGGTCATCGGCGAACAGCTCCGGATAGTGCTTCACCAGCATGCCGGCACAGGAGCCCGATGGCACCACGACATACTCGTAGCCTTCGAAGGCTTCGATGACCTGCCTAGCAATGGTGCGAGTCGATTCATCATCCCCACTGTTGAAGGCGGGTTGGCCGCAACACACCTGGGTCTCGGGAACGCTGACCCGACAACCCGCCTGCTCCAGCAGGCGAATGGACGCGAACCCGACATTCGGACGATGCAGGTCAACAAGACAGGTTACAAACAGGGCAACATCAGGCATGGCGGACACGGTGGCTCCTCATCGGTTATGACAGACACTATACTTCCCGTATGAACTCTGAAAAAGCCATAGATGCCAATCCGCCCGAATTTCAGGGAGAAAAAGGCCAGCGTATCGCCATTCGTCGGGATTCCCTGAAACAAACCCCAGAGCACGGCGACTCACCACGCGTGCAGGTGATGTTCTGCGGCGGTTTTCATTCGAACATGCTCGGCACCAAAGCCAGCTTCCTGGCAAAATTCTGCAAGGCTCGGCAATGGTCCTACACCCGCTTCGATTACCGCGGTCATGGTGAGTCGGAAGGCTCCACTCAGGATCTGACTCTCAAGGACTGGCTGGAGGACACCCTCAACGTGCTGGACTCGCTCGACGGTCCTGTCATGCTGGTTGGTTCGTCGATGGGAGGCTGGCTGGCCACTCTTGCCGCCTTGCGGCGCCCGGAGAAGGTCACCGGACTGGTATTGCTGGCCGCCGCGCCGGACTTTCTGCAGGAGCTTGTGGCACCCCGCCTGGGGGCTGCACAGAACTGGGAGCTGCAGCAGGACAAGGTTGTGCTGCTCGAGAACGACTACGATGAACCGCATCCGATCACGCGCGCCTTGCTCGACAGCGGACGTGACCTGGCTCTACTCGATACGCCCTCGCTGCCGGGGCAACCCGCACTGGCCGAACTGACATGCCCGGTCAGGCTGTTGCACGGCACCCACGATACCGACGTCCCCTACGAGTTGTCAGTCAGATTGATGAGCGCGATTCAGCACGATGACGCACGATTGACCCTGCTGCATCGTGCCGATCACCGTCTGTCCGATGAGCGTTCATTACGCATGCTGGCTACCGAATTGATGGACCTTGCCGGCTGACCCCAAGCCTACAAGCAGGTCCAAACCGCACAAGGCAGACGTATAGTCGGGGTATACCAATCCCGGAGGCCATCAGGGCCACGTGTTCCGTATGGTCTCAGAAAAGTCTGCTGGCAAATCAATACGTATCGCACATCCGGTCGACGACCTGATCAAGGCTACTGACACAGGCCTTGCCTGTGATGCTGGTGACTTTGTCATCGATCCGATGAAGCGCACCCGCACGGCGGTGATCTCTCATGCTCATGCCGATCATGCCCGGGCAGTAGCCGATCATTACTACGCCAGCGAATCGTCGGTACCCTTGCTGAAGCGACGTCTGGGGGATGATCAGGACATTCGCGGGGTGCCGTTCGGACAGCCGATACGGCTCGGGCAGACGCAGGTGTCGTTTCATCCCGCCGGACACGTGCTGGGTTCCGCGCAGATAAGGGTCGAAGCCGATGATGAGGTATGGGTGTTCACGGGCGACTTCAAACGGGATCACGATCCGAGCTGCGAACCCTTCGAGTTGGTACCTTGTGACACCCTGATAACCGAGACGACCTTTGCCTTGCCGGTCTACCGATGGCAGTCCGGTGCCGAGGTGGTCGCCGAGATAGCCCAATGGTGGCAGGACATGCAGCAAGCAGAACGCCCCGCTGTCCTCTTTGCCTATTCGCTGGGCAAGGCTCAACGTGTGCTGAGTGAATTGCGGGCATTCACGGATCGTACGGTCTATCTGCACGGCGCTGTGTATCCACTGACCGAAATATACCGTGAGGCGGGCATCGACATGCTGCCGACAGCGGCCATCGATCTTGACGACCGGCAGAAGAAGTACGCCGGCGAGTTGATCATTGCGCCTCCGGGTGCCAGCGGGTCCACCTGGATGAGACGTTTTCCCAAGGCGTCGACAGGGTTCTGCAGCGGCTGGATGCGCATTCGCGGCAACCGTCGTCGTCGCGGTTACGACCGGGGCTTCGTGCTATCCGATCACGCCGACTGGCCGGGCTTGCTGAAGACCATCGAAGAGACCGGTGCAAGGCGCGTCCTGACCACGCACGGGCAGGCTGATGCACTGATCAGACTTCTGCGGGAGCAGGGAATGGATGCTGCCGAACTGGCAATCTCCTACCGCGATGAAGGTGTCGATGATGCAGAAATTTAGTCAACTGTATCAGGCGCTGGACCAGACAACCTCGACCAATGCCAAGGTTGCTGCCATGGTCGATTACCTGCAACAGGCAACGGCTGCGGACGCCGCCTGGGCGGTGTATTTTCTGAGCGGTCGCAGGATAAAGAGACTGATCGGTGCCAGCCTGCTCAGAAGCTGGCTGCACCAGTCGAGTGATCTGCCGGAGTGGCTGGTGGAGGAGAGTTATGCCAGCGTGGGGGATCTCGCCGAAACCATCGCCTTGCTGCTGGCCACCCCCGGCAAGCGGGGATCCGATCGCACACTGAGCGACTGGGTGGAAAACCACCTGCTCCCCTTGCGCACAATGCCCCCCGAACAACAGCAGGCACTGGTCACCCGGTGGTGGGAACAACAGAACTATCAGCAGAGTTTCATCATCAACAAGCTCATGACAGGCGCATTGCGCGTGGGTGTCTCCCAGCTTCTGGTTGCTCGCGCCGTCGCCGAATTTGCCGATCTGCCACGCTCACTGGTACTGCACAGGATGATGGGCGAGTGGAGTCCCGATGAGGCATTCTGGTATGCCCTTGTCAGCGAGGACCGTGGCGAAACCGTCTCATCGCGGCCCTACCCGTTCTGCCTGGCATCGCCACTGGAAGCCTCTGTCGACACACTGGGGCCGATACAGGCATGGATGGCCGAGTGGAAATGGGATGGGATCCGGGCGCAACTGATACGACGGGACGGGGAAACCTGGCTGTGGTCTCGCGGCGAGGAACTGATCGGAACACGATTTCCGGAAATCACCGCTGCTGCTGAAAACCTGCCTGATGGCACGGTGCTCGATGGGGAGATTCTTGCCTGGGACAATCAGGCTGTGCTGCCATTCAGTGAGCTTCAACGACGTATCGGTCGCAAGAGCGTCGGCAAGAAACTGCTCAGCGAGGTGCCCTGTCTGTTCATGGCCTACGACCTGATGGAGAGTGAGTCCACCGACATCAGATCCCTGCCGTTCACCCGGCGCAGGGCGAAGCTGGAAGCGCTGATCGGGCAATCGACCGATCCCGGTTTCAGGATCTCGCCGCTCGTGGCTGCCGATAGCTGGCAGGCACTGGCCGAGCTGCGAGAGTCGTCTCGGCAACGACAGGTGGAAGGACTGATGCTCAAGCACGTCGAAGCGCCATACCAGACCGGTCGCAAGCGAGGGTTCTGGTGGAAGTGGAAGGTAGAGGCCTATACCATCGATGCGGTGATGCTCTATGCTCAGGCGGGTCACGGCAGGCGAGCCAATCTGCATACCGACTACACCTTTGGCGTCTGGCAGAATGATACTCTGGTACCGATTGCAAAAGCCTACTCGGGTCTTGATAACAGCGAGATCAATGAACTGGACAAGTGGATCAGACGCAACACCCTCGAGCGTTTCGGTCCAGTCCGCTCTGTAACGGCGGAACAGGTATTCGAACTGGCATTCGAGGGCATCAATCTGTCCACTCGGCACAAGTCGGGGATAGCCGTGCGTTTTCCACGAATCAAGCGCTGGCGAAAGGATCTCTCACCCAGAGATGCGGAGACACTGGAGCAGGTCAAGCGGCTGATCAACCCTGTCCCGGAAAAGGACATCGTCGCAGATACCAGCAGCGAGGATAACTGACATTCAGGGCATGACAGTGCAGCAGGCCATCAAAGCCACTGAGAACTGGTATCAATCCAATGGCTGGCAGGTATTCGACTTTCAGCGAGAGGCATGGGGTGCATGGCATGCCGGCCAATCCGGGCTGATCCATTCCCCCACCGGCAGCGGCAAGACACTGGCAGCGTGGTTGGGTCCTGTTCAGGCAGCCATGATCAATACGGCTTCAAATCCCGGCAGGCAAGACGAACTTGATGAAAACGAGGGCCTGAAGGTACTGTGGATCACACCACTGCGCGCATTGGCCAGTGATACTCGCAACGCTCTCGAGTCGGCCAGCGATGCTCTGGGCGTTCCACTGACCGTGGACATCCGTACCGGCGATACGTCAGGCAGCCGCCGGACAAGACAGCGAAGAAGTCCGCCTCACGCCTTGGTTACGACGCCAGAGAGTCTGTCAGTCATGCTCAGCTATCCGGGCAATGAAATCGGGCTTGAACAAGTGCATACCATCATCGTGGATGAATGGCACGAACTACTCGGCAGCAAGCGTGGCGTACAATTGCAGCTATGTCTGGCCCGTCTTCGCAGCCTGTGCAAGACCCTTCGAGTCTGGGGAGTGTCTGCCACCATGGCCAACCTGGAACAAGCCTCCGAGGTATTGCTGGGCCCTGGAAGGCAAGGCACCTTGATACGCGGCGTGGTGCCTCGCGCAATCCAGATCGACAGCGTTCTACCTGGCCCTGAACGCACCTTCAAATGGTCGGGACATCTTGGCCTGCAACTGCTTGAACCGGTCGTTCGCGCCATTGACAATGCAGGTACGACACTGCTGTTCACCAACACCCGATCACAGGCGGAAATGTGGTTTCGCGCCGTGCTGGATTCACGCCCCGACTGGTTCGACCGGATTGCCCTGCACCATGGCTCACTGGACCGAAAGCTGCGAACAGACATCGAAGATCGCCTGCGGGACGGAAAATTGAGCTGTGTGATCTGCACCTCTTCGCTGGACCTCGGCGTCGACTTCAGCCCTGTCGATCAGGTGATGCAGGTCGGCAGTCCGAAAGGGGTTGCCAGGCTTCTGCAACGTGCGGGCAGATCCGGTCATCGCCCCGGCGCACAGTCGCGCATTCTGTGTGTTCCCGGAAACGTTCTCGAGCTTGTGGAAATTGCCGCCGTGAGGCGGGCTCTGGCGCAAGGCAGGATCGAGTCACGTGTTCCCCCCGAATTGTCGCTGGACGTTCTGAGTCAGCATCTCGTGACGATCGCCATGGGTAGTGGATTCATCGAAGAGGAGATGCTGGCCGAGGTGCGCGACACCTATTCGTTCCGACATCTGAGCGATGAGCAATGGCGCTGGACCATGGATTTCATCATGCGAGGCGGCCAGGCCTTGCAGGGTTACCCGCAGTATCACAAGGTCTTGAATGTCGTTGGCAGGCACAGGGTCATGAACGAGCAGGTGCAGAAGCGACACCGCATGTCCATCGGCACGATAAACAGTGACGCACAGGTCAGCGTTGCCTTTCAGGGAGGCAAGCGACTGGGGTCGACCGAAGAGAGCTTCATCGCGCGCCTGAAAGCCGGAGATACCTTCCAGTTCGCGGGCCGGAATCTGGAATTCATACGAATGAAAGACATGACGGCACATGTCAGAAAGGCCACGAAGAAAAGTGGCGTGGTGCCACGTTGGTGGGGCACCCATTTACCGCTGACCAGCGAGCTGTCGGACAGTGTTCTGGAAACACTGCATGCCTGGCAACAGGGTCAGGCAGATTCACCCGAGATGGCCAGTGTCGATGCAATCCTGAAACTGCAACAGCGCTGGTCACACCTGCCGGGGCCGGATGATTTTCTGATCGAGCGTATCCGCACGCGCGAAGGTTTCAGCCTGTTCTTCTTCCCCTTCGCCGGGCGCCTGGCTCACGAAGGCATGGCCATGCTTGTCGCCTCACGACTGACCAGGGCAACGCCCTCAACCTTTGTATTGCAGGTCAACGACTACGGTTTCGAACTGCAGAGTCCTGAACCTGTCGACCTTGCCACGGACGATCTTCGCAATGCCTTTTCGACCAACAACCTGCTGGAAGACATTCTGGCATCGATCAATTCAAGCGAGATCACCAAGCGACAGTTTCGTGATATCGCGAGAATCTCGGGCCTGGTGTTCGATGGTTATCCGGGTCGCGCCAAGACATCGAAGCAGGTGCAGGCCTCGAGCGGTTTGATCTACGATGTGCTCAGCATTCATGACAAGGACAATCTGTTGCTGGAGCAGGCTCACCGCGAAGTACTGGAGCAGCAACTCGAATTCACGCGTCTTCAGACCGCGCTGGAACATCTGCACAGACGCGAATGGCGCGTGATGGAGCCCGAGAGACTGACGCCCCTGTCCTTTCCACTCTGGGCCGAGAGCCTGAACAGCCAGACCATCTCTTCACAGAGCTTTCAGCAACGCATTCAGGGCATGCTCGATTCGCTCGAGAACGCCTCGACATCGACCCTGGCAGAATGATGAGCTCTTTCGAATCCCGGTCCTTGCAGATCTGCTGCCACGAGGAAGTGCTTTTCCTGCACCCCGGGCGCGTGATGTACTGGCCTGCTGGCAAGACCCTGTTCGCAGCGGATGTTCACGCAGGCAAGGAACACGTCTTTGCCCGATCCGGCATCGCCATACCCGGCGGCGTCAGTGAACACGTCCTGCAGCTTCTGTTCGAACTGTGTGATGAGTCCGGGGCAGAACACCTCGTGGTTCTCGGCGATTTCGTGCACAGCACGCCCACCAGCAGCGAAAGCTGGCTTTTTGCCTTGTCAGCGCTGCTGGATGAGCGTCCTGCCCTGGATATGAGAATCATCACTGGCAACCACGATACGCTTCGGGCACAGGAAACCATAGACCGACGTATACGCTGGACCAGGGAGTCGGAAATTCTCGGTCCGTTTGTTCTGCGTCACGCACCCGGCCATGATGAGCGAGGCTATCTCCTATCGGGCCACCTGCACCCGGCCTGGCGTTTCTCGCCCGGCAGGAGACAAGGCATACGTGCACCTGTATTCTGGTTTCGTCAGCACTATGCAGTCTTGCCGGCATTTGGCAGCTTTACCGGCGGCATGCTGATCGAGCCTGACGAAAATCAGGACAGACTCTACATGGCGGGCGATGATTGCGTGATACAGGTTCCGATAACGCCTGCACGACGTTATCGAAAGCGGTAGGAGGCCGTCAGCGATCGGGTTGCCGACTACCGTGACGCAGCCGCGATTGTCGTCGATACTCCCGCGGCGTTATCTCCTTGAGCTCGCGAAATCGGCGATTGAAGTTGGCAATATTGTTGAAACCGGTTTCGTAGCAGATGGACGTGATCGGCTTGTCGGTATCGGACAACAACTCGCAGGCCTTGCTGATTCTGACACGATTGACGAAACGCACAAAGCTGTTGCCTGTGGCCTTGGCGAAGAAACGTGAAAACGAACTGTCGTTCATGCTGACCAGACTTGCCATATCACTCAGGGTGATTTCGCTGGCGAAGTTTTCGCTGATGTACTGGGTGACTTGCTGGATCTTGTCCTGAGAGGCCTGATCAGCTCGTGAGCGAATGGCCAGCGTGGACAACAGCACGTAGTCCTGATCTTCGGAAAGACTGTACAACAATGCCAGCAGTTTCGAGATGCGCTGAGCCCCGGTGGCGTCGCGCACTTCGCGAAACGCTCGCTTGGCCAGCTCGACATCCACTGACTGGAATTCGATACCGTGTCGCGCCCGTTCCAGCAAGGGCATGATGGAAGAGAGTTCAGGCGCATACTTGGCCATCCCTGATACCAGATCCATTCGAAACTGGATGACCAGATCCCGCAGCTCGACCACTTCATCCGCTTCAGTCTGGCTGATCCAGTTATGCGGCAGTCGCGGCCCGGTAAGCACCAGATGTCCGGGTCCGAATCCTCCGACATGGTCACCCACGAATACCTTGCCGGTACTGGCAACAATCAGATGCAGTTCGAAGTCATCGTGGTAGTGCCAGCGCACCAGCGGACAGGGAAAACCATGCTCCAGATAATGGACTGAACGATCGCTACTGTCGGCCAGTTCGAACTCCGGAGCTTGTGGTTTTTCCAATCGCAGTGCAACTGACATGTCATTTCACCTGGCTGTCAATCGCAATTACGCAGGTCTGTCGATGTAGGCCTGGAGCATGGCGTTGACACCACTCTGCTGTATGCCGGTCAACGCTCTGGCAAAACTTTCCCTGAAACGCTCGTCGGTTCCCAGATCTCCATAGACATCTGTCATGCCCAGCCAATGGCTCGGGTCGTCCATCGATGCCTTTGCACGCGCTTGCAGACTGTCCCAGGAAGGGTCGTTCGGGGCAATGGCATTGCCATCTTCGGTGACCCCCTGACAGTAGCGACACCAGAACGCAGACGCCAGAGCCAGACCGTCGATACTGCCACCTGCCTTCAGTCGATCCGCCAGTGTCGGTACGATGAACTTCGGCTGTCTATTGGACCCATCCAGACACAGTCGCGTGATGGTGTCGGCAATGGCCGGATTGGAGAAGCGCTGGATGACGCTGGCCTGATAGACGCCCAGGTCGACACCGGGAACCGGCGGAACCACGGGTATGATTTCACGCAGCTGCAGCTGCTCGACAAAGCCCCTGACCAGATCATTCTGCATGGCTTCATGAGCGTATTCGATACCCAACAGACCTGCAGGATAGGCAAGCACGGCATGGCCGCCATTGAGTATCCGGATCTTCATCATTTCGTAGGGCGCAACGTCGGGAACTATCTGTACCCCTGCTCGCTCGAAGTCCGGCCGTCCAGCCACAAAGTCATCTTCCAGAACCCACTGGATATAGTCTTCACAGAAAACCGGACTGTCATCGGCAACGGCGAACAGGGTACGCACGCGGCTGCGTTCGTAGTCGCCGGTAGCGGGAGTGATTCGATCCACCATGCCATTGGGAAAACTGCTGTTGGCCTCGATCCAGTCAGCCAGCGACTCATCGACCAGGCGAGCCAGGCCGATGACCGCCGCCTTTGCCGCATGACCGTTGTGCGGCAGATTGTCGCAGGACATGACTGTAAAGGCCTTTTCGCCACGTTCGCGGCGACCAGCCAGGGCATTGACGATCAATCCGAACACGGTGCACGGGGAAGCAATGTTGGCAGCATCGGCCAGAATGGATGCATGTTCGTGGTCGAACTTGCCAGTGGCGGCATTCACGAAGTAGCCGCCTTCGGTCACCGTCAGGGAGACTATGCGGATCGCCGGATCGGCGAGCGTGTCCAGAATCGCCTGGGTATCACCAACCGGCAGATAATCGATCATGGGGCCGGTGACACGAGCCTCACTACGTGTGGCTGACTGCGTCACCACGGTGGTCAACAGATCCTGCTTCAACAGAACGTCCCGCAGGCGAGCGTCACCGGGCATGATGCTGGCGCCGATGATGGCCCAGTCATGATTCAGCCCCATGTTCATCAGCTGATCCAGATAGACCGCCTGATGTGAACGATGAAAATTACCCGGACCGAAGTGCAGGATTCCGCGGGTCAGCGATTTGCGCTCATAGGCAGGTGTTGCAACCTGTGCGTTCAGTTCACCCAGTGTCTCGAGAGAGAGCGTCGCAGGTGTCACAGTATCATTGATGGTTTCAGTCACGATTCAGCTCATCCAGTTTTCGACGGCGACACAGCTTGTCTGCTCGTCGAAGTAATTGACATCAAATGATGTCAGTAAACAGACATTCCTGGCTGAGGATGGAACGATCGAGGATCGTCCACCCCCACCCCTCGTCAAACGGGTCGCTCAGCCGTAGCAGCTGTTCTCGGCGCTGTTCAGCCAGCGATTCGCAAACCGTTGGCATCGAAACGATGCAAGCGCTCCGGGTCAGGAGTCAGTCCGACCGTGTCACCGTGACGTGCCGGAAACTCCCCGCCGGCCCGAGCAGTCAGTGTACCCACACCCTCGACATCGACTCGCAGGAAGGTGTCAGAACCCAGGTGCTCCGACACCCCGACCACACCGCGCCATGCCCCACCTTCATGCGACAGGTCCATATGTTCTGGACGCACGCCGATGGTCGGTGCGCCGTAGGCCTCGGCCGCAGGCCCGCTGATGATGTTCATCGACGGACTGCCGATGAAGCCGGCCACGAACAGGTTTGCAGGTTCGCGATACAGATCCAGCGGTGAGCCTACCTGTTCGATGTGGCCTGCGCGCAGAACCACGATCTTGTCGGCCATGGTCATGGCTTCCACCTGATCGTGTGTGACATAGATCATCGTGGTGGCGAGGGTCTGATGCAGCTCGGAAATCTCGAGGCGCATATTGCCGCGAAGCGCTGCATCCAGGTTAGACAGAGGCTCATCGAACAGAAACGCCGAGGGTTCTCGAACAATCGCACGTCCGATCGCGACTCGCTGTCGCTGACCACCTGACAGTTGCCCTGGCCGGCGATCGATGTAATCGGCCAGGTTCAGCGTAGCCGCGGCTCCGTTGACCTTGGCATCGATGGTCGCCTGATCCAGGCCTGCCATCTTCAATGGAAACGCGATGTTCTTGCGCACGGTCATGTGCGGATACAAGGCGTACGACTGAAACACCATCGCCAGACCACGCTTGGCCGGTGGCAGACTGGTGGCATCGTTGCCGTCGATTTCGATGACGCCGTCCGACACATCCTCCAGACCTGCGATGAGTCGCAGCAAGGTGGATTTGCCGCAGCCCGATGGACCGACGAACACCACGAATTCGCCATCTTCTATGGTGAGGTTCAGCGGTGGTATGACTTCCGTATCACCGAACCGCTTGGCTACCTGCTTGAGTGTAATGCTGCCCATTAGTATTTCCCTTTATTTTGTCTGATTAGTTCTTGCCGTCAGGTCAAGAACTACTTGACCGCACCGAATGTCAGGCCGCGGACCAACTGTTTCTGACTGAACCAACCAAGTATGAGAACAGGTGCTATTGCCATGGTGGAAGCGGCGGAGAGCTTCGCGTAGAACAGGCCTTCCGGGCTGGAATAGCTGGCGATGAACTGTGTCAGCGGTGCTGCATTGGTCGTGGTAAGCACCAGAGTCCAGAACGCTTCATTCCAGGCCAGGATCACGTTCAGCAGCATCGTCGAGGCGATACCTGGCACAGCCATGGGAGTCAGCACATGGATCAGCTCGGATTTCAGGGACGCCCCATCCATTCGTGCCGCTTCCAGAATCTCGCCGGGGATCTCCCTGAAGTAGGTGAACAACATCCATACGATTATCGGCAGGTTCACCATCGTCAGCACGAGCACCAGCCCCACTCGGGAATCGAGCAGACCCCAGTCACGAAACAGTAGATAGATGGGAATCAACACACCGACCGGCGGCAACATCTTGGTGGACAGCATCCACATCAGAATACCGCGAGTCTTCTTCGAGGGCACAAAGGCCATCGCCCACGCCGCCGGTACGGCGATGATCAGCCCCAATACCACCGAACCCACGGCGATGATGACCGAGTTCATGAAGTAGCGAGGGTAGTTGGAACGACTGTTGACTTCCTGATAGTTCTCAAGCGTCCAGTCGAAGGCGAACAGCGAAGGCTGCAGTGATATCGCTTCGGCCTCTGTCTTGAAACTGGTCAGTATCGTCCAGAGGATCGGAAAGAAGATCAGTAGCCCGAATCCCCAGGCGACAGCCGTATTGACCAGGCGTCTGTTTAAAGTGACTTGTCTTGCCATGACGATATGCTCCTTACAGATCCAGGTTCTTGCCGACGAGGCGCATCAGAAAGATGGCGACGATATTGGCGAGAATGACAGCGACGATACCGCCGGCCGAACCACCACCTACATCGAACTGCAAGAGTGATTGCATGTAGACAAGGTAGGGAATGTTTGTGGATGCGTAGCCCGGTCCACCCGCTGTGGTAACCAGTATCTCCGCAAAGATCGACAACAGGAATATGGTCTGGATGAGAATGACCACCGTGCCGGCTCGAGCCAGGTGAGGCACGATGATATGAAAGAAACGCGACAAGGCGCTGGCGCCATCCATCTCGGCAGCCTCGATCTGCTCGCTGTCCAGTGACTGCATGGCTGTCAGCAGGATCAGGGTTGCAAAGGGCAGCCATTGCCAGGATACGATCATCACGATCGATGCCAGTGGGTGGTGACCCAGCCAGTCGATAGGCGTGGTACCGACCAGCTTGGAGAGGAAGGCAAACAGGCCGTTGGTGGGGTTCATGAACATGTTCTTCCACACCAGCGCCGAGACGGTAGGCATGACGAAGAAAGGGGCAATGAACAGCAATCGCACGATGCCCTGTCCGAACATGGGCTGATCGAGCAGCAAGGCCAGCAGGGTTCCACCTATCACGGTGATGCAAAGCACACCAATGACGATAATGAGTGTATTGCCCAGCGCCTCGAAGAACGCAGGGTCTGTGAGGAAGTACTCGTAGTTCGCAAAGCCAGCGAACGAGGTGACCGGATCCAGCAGGTTGTAGAATTGAAACGAAAAGTACAGCGTCATCACCAGCGGCACGATCATCCATAGAAACAGCAGGATGACTGCGGGCGATATCATCGCCTTGCCAGCGGTACGCGAATGGGTGGTTGACATGATCTCCTCCGTCAATCCGGACGAATAGAAACAGCCTGGTTCTCGCGGCTGCGGTTACAAACTTACAGTCACTGGCCTGGATCACGCCTTTGACTGATACTGCAACTGGGTACTTGACCCACCGGCGCTGCACTGCAAGGCTAAAGAACAGCGCCGTATAAAATCAAAGGGGCATCCCTGCCCCTGAACCAGCCCTTATGGGGCGGTCTCCATCCTTGGCTTACTGATCGTCGTCTTTGTCACTTTTATACCGCAACTTACTTGGGGTATCCAGCTTTCTTCATTGCACGCTCTGTCAGAGACTGTGCATTTTTCAGAGCATCTTCCACGCTGCTCTGTCCAGCCAGGGCTGCTGCGAACTGCTGGCCAACCGATGTCGCGATGCCCTGGAATTCAGGAATGGCAACAAACTGTACGCCCACGTAAGGAACTTCTTCAACCGTAGGATTGGTTGGATCTGCTTCCTGGATGCTTGCCAGTGTCATGGCAGCGAAAGGTACTTTCTGGTACTCAGGGTTTTCGTACAGTGAAGTACGTGTGCCCGGTGGTACGTTCGCCCAACCTTCCTTGGAGGCTACGAGCTCTGCATAGGCCTTGCTGGTTGCCCAGGCAACGAATTTCTTCGCGGACTCTTCCTTCTCGGTACCGGCAGGGATCGCCAGAGACCATGCCCACAGCCAGTTACCACGCTTGCCCAGTCCGTTGTCCGGAGCCAGCGCAAAGCCGACCTGGTCAGCCACCTTGGAGTCATTGGCATTGGTAACGAAGGACGCAGCTACGGTCGCGTCTATCCACATGCCACACTGACCGTTCTGGAACAAGGTGAGGTTTTCGTTGAAACCGTTGGAAGAAGATCCCGGAGGTCCTGCGTCATTCATCAGGTCCACGTAGAAGTTCAGAGTATCGGACCACTCTTGAGAGTCGAACTGCGGGTTCCAGTCCATGTCGAACCAGCGAGCACCGAAGGAATTGGCCGTGGCAGTCAGGAACGCCATGTTCTCACCCCAACCAGCCTTGCCTCGCAGGCAGACACCGTAGATCTCGTTGTCCTTGTCAGTCATTGCGCGAGCGGCTTGACCGATGAACTCCCAGGTAGGTGCTTCAGGCATTTCCATGCCCGCTTTTTCCATGAGGTCCTTGCGATACATGACCATTGAGGACTCGCCGTAGAAAGGTGCAGCGTAGAGTTTGTCGTCAACAGACAGACCACCGCGGATGGCAGGCAGGATGTCGTCGACATCGTAGTCATCACCCAGTCCTTCCAAAGGTACCAGCCAGTCGCGCTCGGCCCAGATAGGCACTTCGTAGGTGCCGATGGTCATGACGTCGAATTGTCCGCCCTTGGTGGCGATATCGGTGGTGACTTTCTGACGCAGTGCGTTCTCTTCGAGCGTGACCCACTCCAGGTCGATGCCCGGGTTCTTGCTGGTGAAGTCATCCGTCAGCTTCTGCATGCGGACCATATCGCCGTTGTTCACGGTAGCGATGGTCAGGGTATCGGCACTGGCTGACAGCGAAGCCCCGGTTGCCATGACAGCAACAGTCAGGGCGATAGCGCTTTTTTGCATTCGCATAGTTCTCCTCCGGGAGAGTCTTGGGATTGGTGCAGTATTTACTACAACTGCAATGTACGTTTGTCACAAGTGCCAGAACAGTACAAAAGAAGCTATTTTCTATGCTTTTTTTGCAAGTGTGAGTAAAAGTATACGAATTTGCATCATTACCTTTAGGCATCACGGTAATTCGGGTCAAAAAAGGACTATTTGTGACCAGAAAAACATGAGCTAAATCACACTAGTTACCCGATCAGAGCCGATTGACTCCGCTGTTCAGACCGGTTTCAAGACGCGCGGGCACCTTAGCGGCAGAACACTGTTCCCAAATGATGTGATTCGAGAGACGCAATGCGCTTTATGAGAATGAAAATGCATCGAAAAGTGCACAGACAATGCACCTGACAGACGAAATGCACAGTGGACGACAGGAATGCTACCGATCGCCTTCATCGGTAAAGTCGAATACAGGGCTTTGCAACAACGTCAAGGCATCGTGAAGGCTGTCCAGAACCCGGTGACCCAGACTCAATAACTCAGGCGTTGGTTGCACAAGATCGGGAATCTGGATAACGGTACAACCCGCTGCCACTCCGGCCTTGACTCCGTTGCTGGAATCCTCGAACACCAGTGTTCTCGAAGGATCGGCCTGAATACGGGCAGCGGCCGTCAGAAAGATCTCGGGGTGGGGTTTGCTGTGGCGCACCATGTCGCCGCCCACGATATAGTCAAAGCGCTTGATGATGCCGGTGCGAGTCAGCTTCAACGCCGCAATCGGAGTGGCACTGGATGTCGCAACAGCCATCCTGACACCCCTGGCAGTGAGCCAGTCGAGAAGCGCTTCAACACCGGGCTTGAGCAGAACCTGCCCGTCGGCAATCAGCTCATGGTAACGCCCTGCCCAATCGGCACGGAATGCCGGTAGATCGACTTGATCGCCGATGCCGGCATCCAGGATGGACATCAGTGATACTTCATTACTGCCCACGATACTCAGAAACAGCGGGGTCTGATCGCCCAGCCCATTGTCCGAACACGTCGCCAGAAAGCTTTGCAGCGAGAGTCGTTCACTGTCGATCAACAGGCCGTCCATATCGAACAGGGCCGCATCCGGTTTGACTGAAGTCATTGCTTGCAACTCGATTGTCTGAAATGCGTTCAGGTGACTATCAGGCTACACCTTGAGTCAGGGCGTTACTGCGAGACAGCAGGTATTCCCGGTAGGCAACATAGACGCCGCTGAAGGCCACGATGGCAGCACCCAGCAAGGTAGGCCAGTCGACTGTTTCCTGAAATAACACGTAGCCGATCGTCAGGGCCCAGATGAGAACCAGGTAGTGGAATGGCTGCAGCACGACTGCCTCTGTCAGTTGCAATGCCTTGATCAACATCATGTGACCGCAGATCGAAGTGGCGCACAGCATGGCCAGCAAGCTGATGGTATCCGGAGAGAGCGGTTGCCACAAAGACCAGGCAACCATGCCGGAAGCGACGGCACCAATGACGCCGAAATACAGCAGTGAGGTTGCGAAGCTGTCGTGACGCGAGACCTGCCGGGTCAGCAGATTGTAGAGGGCGAAGATCACGGCACACAACAACGGAATCAGCGCATTCGGATCAAACACCGCCAGGCCAGGCCGCAGAATGATCAAGGTACCGGCAAAGCCGATGATCACGGCAAACCAGCGTCGATGCCCGACCTTTTCGCCCAGCATCGGAACCGACAGCGCCGCGACCACCAGAGGAAAGCAGGCAAACAAGGCATGCACCTCGGCGAGCCCCAACACACGCAAGGCGAAGGCAAACAGCGCTATTTCAGAACACATCAGCAAACAGCGCAACAGCTGCCGCAACGGGACCTCGGAGCGCACTGCCCTGCCCACACCACCATTGAAAGCGGCGAACAGACAGGCGAAGATGGCGAACGCGGCAAAGCGCACGAAGACGATCTGCGCTACCGGCAATTCCTGCACCAGCATCTTGGTGATGGCATCCTGGACGGAAAAGACCAGGGTCGACAGGATCATCAGCACGATCCCGCTCATGGGTGTTGTCAGGTTCATGTGCGTGTCTGCTGCTGATCCAGTGAAATCATCCGAGCGGAGGTACTCGCCAACGAGATCGCTTCGACAACCCGCAGGTTCGCCAGGCCATCCTCGACACTCACTCGCGGCACAGCCTCGCCACGCACCACCGCGAGAAAATGCGCCAACTGCCGGGACAGAGGGTCGACCTGCGCTCGAGTCGGCACTGTCTCAGTCATTCGCTGCCACCAGGAGGACTCCTGCTCCTCAGGATGAAAGCGTGTCGTCAGGGTCGGCACGGACAAGCTGCCTCGGGTCCCCGCGATCCAGTAGCAGTTCTCGTCATGCTGCTGTGGGTAAGCAGGATTTTCACCGGAGGTCAGCTCCCAGCTGGCAGCGCTGGCAGCCGTATCCGACAACAGGAATGTCCCCAGAGCACCACTGGCGAAACGCAGAGTGATGGCAACGGTATCTTCCACCTCGAACTGCCTTGTCGCCCTGGATGCCATCGCCTGGACGTGGGTGATCTCCCCCATCAGCATGCGCAGATTGTGTATCTCATGAATCATGTTGATCAGAACCGGTCCACCACCTGACCGGCTCCGCCACGGTGCCTGCTTGAAATAGTCGACAGGCTTGTAGAACTGAGCACTGCCCATGATGGACACCAGGCGCCCCAGCTGACCACTGGCGATGGTTTCGCAGGCTCTGGACATGATGTCACTGTGCGCACGGTGGTGCCCGACCAGAACGGGTACCCCACAGCGTTTCACCTCCTCAGCCAGCACCAGGCCACTGGCATGATCGGTTGCGACCGGTTTCTCCAGCAACACCGGAATACCGGCGGACAGGCATTGCCGTGTCTGCTCCACATGCAGGGCGTTGGGTGTGGCGATGATGACGGCATCCGGCCGTTGTGAGTCCAGCAAGCCCTGCAGAGAGTCGAAGTGCGGAACCTGGTATGCGGCAGCCAGCTCGGCGGCATTGCCACCGGGGTCCACTATCGCCTGCAGGCAACACCCGTCATTGGAATGAATGGTTCGGATATGGACTTGTCCGATCAGTCCAGCACCGACCACCGCGATCTGCAATACCGTCATCGAAATACAGCGCCTTCAGCAATGCTGCATCATCGCACTATCGGCAGATGATGTCTCACACCAAGGGGCCCTCCATACCGAGCTCGATACGGTTCATGAAGCTCAGCAAGACTGTGCTTCTGGTATGGCTCCCATCAGCGCCAGCCGAGCGGGACGACGACCAGCCAAGGCAGAATTACGGCGCCGAACCGGACTGACGCAGCTCATGAAAGAAGGACTGCATCAGAGCGGCGCCTTGCTCTGCAAGAACGCCTTCCGTGACGGCGATGTGATGACCTACCCCGGGCAGTCGCAACGCTTCGTGAATACTCACCACACCACCGGTGCGCGGTTCTCTTGCACCGAACACCAGCCTTGCAATACGCGCCTGCAGCAGGATGCCGCAGCACATCAGGCAGGGTTCCAGGGTGACGTACAAGGTAGCCCCATCCAGTCGTGAGGAACGAGCCTTCAGCGCAGCCGCTCGCACCGCCAGTACCTCGGCATGGGCCGACGGGTCATGATCCATCACACAGCGATTCTCGCCGCTGCCCAGAATCTGCCCATCCAGCACCAGCAGCGCACCGACCGGGACTTCACCGTTTCGACCGGCATGCGCTGCCAACGCCAGCGCCTGATTCATGTAGTCTTCATCAATGCCTTGCTGTCTGGGCGGTATCGACATGACAAACCCTTCATTCGGTATACGGACACAAGCTTGCGTCAACGCAGACAACACCGTCAATGCCCGCTGCGATTCGAAAAACGCGCCCACAAAAAAGGAGGCCCGGAGCCCCCTCTTTCTTCATGCTTGTCACGGCAAGCCAGGCTTGCCGTGGTGTACTGACTCAGCTGCTGACAGCTTCGCCTTCTTCAACGGCTTTCATGCTCAGGCGAATACGGCCCTGCTTGTCCACTTCCAGCACCTTGACCTTGACAACCTGTCCTTCGGACAGCTCGTCAGCGACGTTCTGCACACGCTGGTCAGAGATCTGAGAGATGTGTACCAGACCATCCTTGCCAGGCAGGATGTTGACGAAAGCACCGAAGTCCATGATCTTCTGTACACGGCCTTCGTAGATGGTGCCCACTTCGATGTCAGCGGTAATCAGCTCGATACGACGACGGGCTTCTTCACCCGCTGTACGATCGCTGGACGCGATCTTGATCAGGCCATCATCACCGATGTCGATGGTAGCGCCTGTCTCTTCAGTCAGTGCACGGATGACGGCACCCCCCTTACCGATGACAGCTGCGATCTTCTCGGGGTTGATCTTGATGGTGATGAAGCGTGGTGCATGCTCGGACAGATCGCCACGTGGCTCTGCCAGAACCTTGGCCATCTCACCCAGGATCCAGATACGACCGCCTTTGGCCTGCTCCAGCGCCTTTTCCATGATTTCGCGAGTGATGCCCTGAATCTTGATGTCCATCTGCAGAGCAGTCACACCATCAGCAGAACCAGCCACCTTGAAGTCCATGTCGCCCAGGTGATCTTCATCACCCAGGATGTCAGACAGAACGGCATAACCATCGTCTTCCTTGATGAGACCCATGGCAATACCGGCTACCGGCGCTTTCAGCGGAACACCAGCATCCATCAGAGCCAGAGAGGTACCACAGACCGATGCCATGGAGCTGGAACCGTTCGATTCAGTGATTTCCGAAACAACACGGATGGTGTACGGGAAGTCCTCTTCGTCAGGCATGACCGCCTGGACGCCACGCTTGGCTAGTTTGCCATGCCCGATCTCACGTCGCTTGGGTGAACCGACAAAGCCGGTTTCGCCAACCGAGTACGGAGGAAAGTTGTAGTGCAGCATGAACGCCATGCGCGTCTCGCCACTCAGCGCGTCGATGATCTGTGCATCACGCGTGGTGCCCAGAGTTGCAGCGACGATGGCCTGTGTTTCACCACGAGTGAACACGGCAGAACCGTGAGTGCGCGGCAGGATACCGGTGTGAACCGTGATGGGTCGAACGGTATCGGTAGTACGACCATCGATGCGCGGCTCACCGGCAATGATGCGGGTACGTACGATGGATTTTTCCAGCTTGCTGAAAGCATCCTTCACATCGCCAGCACTGTAGCCTTCCTCACCTTCGGCAGCGGCCAGGGCCTCTACCACCTTGGCCTTGGCATCAGACACGGCATCCTGACGAGCCATCTTGTCAGCTATCTGGTAGGCGGCCGTCAGATCAGCACGAGCTGCCTCATCGACCTTCTGTGCCAGAGTGGCATCGGCTTCAGGTGACTGCCAGTCCCACGGTGTGGCGTTGACATCAACAGCCAGTGCCTTGATGGCGGTGATGGCTGTCTGCATCTGATCGTGTCCGAACATGACCGCATCGAGCATGACGGATTCAGACAGTTGATCGGCTTCCGACTCGACCATCAGCACCGCTGTATCGGTACCGGCAACAACGAGATCCAGTTTGGATTCTTCCATCTGGGATACCGATGGATTGAGAACGTATTCTCCATCGATGTAACCCACCTTGGCTGCACCGATAGGGCCGGCGAAAGGCATGCCGGAGCAGGCCAGTGCGGCGGAAGCACCCAACAACGCTGGAATATCTGCGCTTATTTCCGGATCCAGAGACATCACGGTGGCGATGACCTGTACTTCGTTCATGAAGCCCTTGGGAAAGAGAGGACGCAACGGGCGATCGATCAGACGCGAAATCAGCGTTTCGGATTCGCTGGGTCGACCTTCACGCTTGAAGAAACCGCCGGGAATCTTTCCCGCAGCGTAGGTCTTTTCCTGGTAGTTGATGGTCAGAGGGAAGAAGTTCTGACCGGGTTTGGCCTCTTTCCGGCCAACGGCGGTGACCAGAACGACGGTATCGCCCATGCTGGCAACGATTGCGCAACTTGCCTGACGGGCGATTTCGCCAGTCTGCAAGGTAACGGTCTCGTTACCAAATTGAAAAGTTTTTGAATGTATGGTCACAAAGTGTTCCTGAGAAGGTAAGCGGCCTCGGCTGCCGAGGCCTCGTTACACTGCCACCAGATGGATTGCTGCCAGCTGATGGGATGGACTCCTTTGAAGAGCCGCCCTTAGCGGCGCAGACCCAGGCGCTTGATCAGATTCTGATAGCGGCTGGCATCCTTGCGGTGCAGGTAATCGAGCAATTTACGTCGCTGATTTACCATTCTCAGCAGGCCACGACGTGAGTGATGGTCGTGCTTGTGTTCTTTGAAATGTTCAGTCAGATGAGAAATTCGCGCAGACAGCAATGCTACTTGTACTTCTGGTGACCCTGTGTCCGTAGAGTCGGTCTGGTGTTCTTTGACGATTTCCGCTTTTTGTTCAGCGCTAAGGCAAGACATGTTGAGTTGATACTCCAGTACGAATTGATTTGTGTGTGTTGTCTATCTGCCGCAATTTACGGCTGATAACCCGATATTGTACCAGTTCAGTCCCATTGAAGGACCCGCCTGGGTGCAACCAGTTCGCCAGTTTCGTGTAATTCTCCCAGTCCCGCCAATCGTCCGGAAACGTCATAAACCCGGCACGGCGGCCTGGAATCGTTGCCTGGCCCGGTATCAGCGGCAGACAAGTCACTGGCATCGTCCATACTGGGGCCTGCTGACGTTGCCGCAAGCGTGGAATCGGTACTGGCACTCACAAGCGGCAGTGAATCGGCAGTCAATGGTCGGCAAGGCGCTGACTGACCCCGCTGAAACGTTGCCAGAGACGCCTCGTCCAGACTGACAGCTGGCAGATGACCCAGGCCGGCATCGAGGGGTAACAACAGCTCATCCATGGCACTGAGGTCATCTGGATCTGCATCACTTTTCAGCGTGTTACGCGCGGGCGCCATCTGTTCCAGCGCATCCAGTGTCACCATCGCCTGCGGCTGAAACGGTGACACGAATGTTCGGCGCAATTGAGCCACGTGCGCGCCGCAACCGATGGCTTCGCCTATATCGGTCACCAGTGATCGAATATAAGTGCCCTTGGAGCAACGTACTGTGAGTCGTGCGCTCGTTCCCGAAAAAGACAGTACCTGCAGATCATGAATCACCACCGAGCGTGCCGGTCTGTCTATCTCCTTGCCCTCGCGCGCCAGTTTATAGAGACGCTGGCCATCGATCTTGATGGCCGATACCATCGGCGGCACTTGCTGCTGCGGTCCACGAAAGCGGTGACAGATTTCGGTGAAGGACTCGAGCGTCAGCCACTCGGGGACCGGTCGCTGCTCCAGCACCTCGCCATCGGCATCTGCAGAGTTGGTAGTCACCCCCAATTGCAGGGTTGTCTCGTAGCCCTTGTCAGCATCCAGCGAGAAGGCACTGAGCTTGGTGGCTTCACCAAAACAGATCGGCAGCATGCCGGTAGCCAGAGGATCCAGACTGCCCGTATGACCAGCCTTTCTGGCCCCGAACAGGCGCTTGGCCCGTTGCAGTGCGTGGTTGGAGCTACCACCGGAAGGCTTGTCCAGCAACAGGATGCCATGAACCGCGCGGCCCTTGCGATTTCGACGACTCAAGGTTGTTTATCCGATAGATGCGACGGGAAGAGAAACGGACGATGGCATCGGCCACCATCCGCCTGCTGGTCAGTCCTGGTCTGCCGATTGGTTTTCGGCAGCACCCTCGCCAGACTCATCGTCGTTGGTCGTATTGGTGGCAACAGCATCAGCGATCAAGGCCGACATCATCGCACCACGTTCAGCCGAATCGTCATAGAAGAAGCGCAATTGCGGCACTGAACGGGTGTTCATCTGACGCGCCAGCTGTCGGCGCAGGAACCCTGAGGCACGTTCGAGTGCCGCCTGGGTTTCCTTGTGTTCGCCCGCATCGAGCAAGGAGTAATACACTTTTGCCACGGACAGATCCCGCGAGACCTCTACCGATGCCAGGGTCAGCATCGGTGAGATCCGCGGATCACGTACTTCAGTCCGGATCAGCCCAGCCAGCTCGCGCTGGATGAAATCGGCAACCCGGTGACTTCTTGGATAGTCGTTTGTCACAGTGTGCGAGCTACCTCGGTGCGCTCGAACACCTCGATCATGTCGCCCGGACGGACATCGGTGTAGTTCTTGACACCGATACCGCATTCGGTACCCATACGCACTTCCTTGACGTCATCCTTGAAGCGTCGCAGGGATTCCAGCTCGCCTTCATAGATAACGACATTGTCGCGCAGTACACGGATGGGCTCGTCCTTGCGCACGACACCATCAACGACCATACAACCGGCAATCTGACCGAACTTGGGTGAGGTAAACACTTCACCCACTTCTGCATTACCGATGATGCGTTCACGTACTTCCGGTGCCAGCAGACCACCAGCCAGTTGCTTGGCCAGATCGATCAACTCGTAGATGACACTGTAGTAGCGCAGATCGGTTTCCTGTTCCTGCACCAGTCGTCGCGCAGCGCCATCGGCACGGACGTTGAAGCCGACCAGGATGGCATTGGAAGCCGAGGCCAGATTGGCATCGGACTCGTTGATGCCACCGACACCACCGCCCACAACCCTGACTTCGACCTCGTCGGTGCTGAGTTTTTCCAGTGAGTCCCGAATGGCCTCGAAGCTGCCTTTCACGTCGGCCTTGACGACAAAGTTGACGACAGGCACCGTGCCCTTGATCTGGGAGAACACATCTTCCATGCGAGCAGGACGACGTTCGGCCAGGCGAGCATCCCGCTGCTTGCCATGACGTAGCTCGGCCAGCTCTCGAGCACTCTTTTCATCCGCCGCTACCAGCATCTCATCACCGGCATTTGGCGTGGCTGACAGACCGAGTACCTGCACAGGTGTGGAGGGTCCTGCCTCTTCGACAGCCTGGCCGTTTTCGTCGAACATCGCTCGAACCCGACCCGTGACCTGCCCACAGATGAAACTGTCGCCACGCTTGAGCGTACCTTCCTGAACGAGGATGGTTGCCACAGGCCCCTTGCCCTTGTCCAGAGATGCCTCGATGACCGTACCGGCTGCGTTGCCCTCGGGCACAGCTTCCAGTTCCAGCACTTCGGCCTGCAGAATCAAGGCATCAAGCAGCTTGTCCACACCTTCACCGGTGAGCGCCGACAATGGCACGAATTGCGTATCACCACCCCATTCTTCCGAAATGACATCGTGCTGCGCCAGCTCATTGCGGACACGCTCCGGATCAACGCCTTCCTTGTCCATCTTGTTGATGGCAATGATCAGGGGTACGTCAGCCGCGCGAGCATGTTGAATACCTTCTACCGTTTGCGGCATGACACCATCATCGGCCGCAACAACCAGCACAACGATATCCGTGGCTTGTGCACCGCGCGCTCTCATGGAGGTGAAGGCCGCGTGTCCCGGTGTATCCAGGAAGGTGATATCACCGTTATCGGTATGCGTCTGATAGGCACCGATGTGCTGCGTGATTCCACCGGCTTCGCCAGAAGCCACTCGCGAACGCCGGATGTAATCGAGCAGCGAGGTCTTGCCGTGATCGACATGGCCCATGATCGTGACGACCGGAGGCCTGGGGACAGCATCGCCCTCACGCTCACCGGCAACCAGCGCCGCCAGCGCGGCTTCCACGTCATCAGCACTCATCGGATTGGCCTTGTGACCCATCTCCTCGACGACCAGTATGGCTGTGTCCTGATCAAGCAGCTGATTGATGGTAGCCATGACACCCATGGTCATCATCGCCTTGATCACCTCGGCGGCCTTGACGGCCATCTTGTTGGCCAGTTCGGCGACCGTGATGGTCTCGGGTACATCGACTTCACGCACGACAGGTGTTGTCGGACGTTCGAAGGCATGCTTCGCCTCGAAGTTGCTCGGCAGAGCACGACGCCCGCCCTTGCCGCCCTTGCGACGACCGGACTTGCCCTTGGCCACATGCAGCTGGTTACGGCCGTAACGGGTATCACCACCGCCGCCTCCGCCGCTCTTGCCACGCCCCTTGCCTTTCGGCTTGTCGGGTCCGCGAGCATTACCACGGTCGTTGCTGCTGGCAGCCTGCTGTGCTTCCATGGCAGCTCGTCGCTGCAGCTCGGCAGCAACACGTTCCTGCTCCTTTCGCTCACGTTCACGCTTGGAGTTCTCGTCCGCTTCCTGCCGACGGGCTGCAGCTGCCTGCTTTTCGGCCATCCGCTCGGCAGCGGCACGGGCCGCTGTCTCAGCTTCCAGACGTTTGGCAGCCTCACGAGCCTTGCGAGCCTTTTCAGCCGGCGAGAGGGATTCTTCCGATGCCGCTTCCGGCGCAGCACTTGCCGCCGCTTCAGTCTGGGCAGCCACAGCCGCAGCCGCCTGGGCTTCAGCCTGGCGCACCGCTTCAGCCGCCGCATCGGCCGCTGACAACTTGGGCTTGCTGGCCGCTTCAGCCGCCTTCGCAGCTTGCGCTGCAACCTGTGCAGCTACCTGCTCGGCAGCTGCCGCTGCATCGGCGGCACTGTCTGCGGCGCTGGCTGGCTCCGGCGCTTCGGCCGCGCTCTGCGCAAGCTCGGGTTCGGCAGCGGGTGCTTCCGGTGCGGACTGCTCGGCGACATCCTCTTTCACGCTGGCCTCAGCTGCCTCGACCTCAGGCGCATCCGCAACCGGCGCAGGGCTGTCGACTGCCGGTTCGACAGCCGGTGCATCAACGAGCTTTTCAGCCACATCGCCACTCGCCGCCTCATCGGTGGCATCTTCCCCACCCGGCCGCACATAGGTTCGCCTGGCACGCACCTCGACATTGACTTTCTTGCGACCCGATGGATCGGTTTTCAGCTCGCTGACACGCTTGCGCTTGAGCGTGATCTTCTTGCTGGCGCCACCGCCCGCCGAACTCCCGCGCGACTCGCGCAGATGAGTGAGCAAGGTCAGCTTCTCCGAATCGGAGATCATGTCATTTTCGCCTGTCTTGGCGACACCCGCATCACCAAGCTGCTCCAGCAACTTGTCAACTGGTGTTCCAACGACTTGCGCGAGCTGTTTTACTGTAACTTCAGCCATAGCTTCTCTTGTATGTTCCCCGTACGACCGGTTACCCGGGAGGTACTGCTTGCCTGCTTCCGCCGGTGCCTATTCTTCAGCCTCGGCATCGGCAAACCAGCTCTCTCGTGCTTTCATGATCAGGGTACCGGCAAGCTCTTCATCCATTCCCTGCACGACCATCAGGTCGTCGACCGACTGATCGGCCAGATCATCTATTGTCAAAATCTCGTGAGCAGCCATTTCAAAGGCCAGCTCTTCACTCATCCCTTCCATCGCGACCAGTTCGGCTGTCGGCGTATTGCCTCCCAGCTTCTCTTCGGTTGCAATCGCCTTGGTCAGCAGTGCATCCTGAGCGCGGCTTCGCAGCTCGTCAACGATCTCTTCTTCGAATTCGTCAATATCGAGAAGCTCCTCTCTTGGCACGTAGGCCACTTCCTCTACGGTCGTGAAGCCTTCCTGTACCAGTATCAGAGCAACTTCCTCATCGACATCCAGTTGATCGACGAATACCTGAAGTGTCGCCTTGGACTCTTCTTCGCTCTTCTCTTCGGCCGCTGATTCGTCCATGACGTTCAATGTCCAGCCGGTGAGCTCGGAAGCGAGCCGCACATTCTGGCCGCCACGACCAATGGCCAGGGACAGTTTGTCACTTTCAACGGCAATGTCCATACTGCCCTTGTCTTCATCCACCACGATGCCCTTGACTTCGGCAGGCGCCATGGCGTTGATCACGAACTGAGCCGGATTCTCGTTGTAGAGAATGATATCGATTCGCTCTCCAGCCAGCTCGTTTGACACCGTCTGAACCCGTGAACCACGCATGCCGACACAGGCACCCACCGGATCCAGGCGTGGATCGAGCGATGACACGGCAATCTTGGCCCGTGCACTGGGATCGCGAGCCGCACCATTGATGACAATGACACCCTGGCCCACTTCAGGCACTTCCAGCTTGAACAGCTCGATCAGGAATTCGGGAGCCGTTCGTGTGACGAACAACTGCGGGCCACGCGGCTCGCTGCGCACTTCACGAAGGTATCCGCGAAGGCGGTCACCGGGTCTTACGGCTTCACGTGGAATCATGTCCTCGCGAGATATATAGGCTTCGGCGTTACTTCCCAAGTCCAGATAGACACCGCCTCGCTCGAGCCGCTTGACGATACCCATGACCAGCTCGCCCACCCGTCCACGGTAGGCATCGACGACACGTTCGCGCTCGGCTTCCCGAACCTTCTGCACGATAACCTGCTTGGCAGTCTGTGCAGCAATACGACCGAAGTCGACCGATTCGATTTCCTCTTCGACGAACCCGCCGATTTCCAGCTCGGGCGCATCATACTGCGCTGCCGACAAGGTGATTTGCCGCAATGGAAACTCCATCTCGGCATCATCGGCCACGATTTCCCAACAGCGATACGTCTTGTAATCGCCGGTTTCCCGATCGATGGCAACCCGCACCTCGATATCACCACCGTGACGCTTGCGGGTAGCCGACGCGAGCGCTGCTTCGAGCGCTTCGAAAATTATGCTTTCATCAACGCCTTTCTCATTCGAAACGGCGTCAACAACGAGCAGGATATCTTTACTCATCTCAACTGAGCCTCAATACGGAAGAACACACGGATGCGCTCCTGATTAACGTTCCTACCAGCTTTCGGGAAACCCTGTTCACCGCCTCGATCCTCATGGCAAGCGTCCGATGATATGGGCCTGCTCGACATCGGCTATCGCCAGGTCGTAGTCGATTCCATCGACTTCAACCGTGGCAGTACCATCCTGCACGGCAACCAGAGGTCCCTTGAAGTTGCGACGACCACCAACGCCATCGGACAGACGAACCTTGACGGTTTCGCCAATCTGCGCAGCAAAGTGGGCTTCGGTAAACAGGGGACGGTCGACGCCGGGCGACGAGACTTCCAGTAGATAGGCACTCTTGATGGTGTCTTCAACATCCAGTACCGCATTCAGCTGTCGGCTGACCGCTGCACAGTCCTCCATGACGATGCCCTCGGGCTTGTCTATATAGACGCGCAGGGTAACGCCATTCTCGGCCTGCCCGAATTCAGCGCCCACAAGCTCGTACCCGAGCCCGGTAACCACCGGTTCGACCACCTCCACCACTTGTGCACTGGCTCGTTGCATGCCTGGAATTCCGTCTGACTGTAAATATTGACCAATGAAAAAGGCTCCCTTGGGAGCCTCCATGAAAACCTTCTAGATGACTGACTCGGAAGGCAAACATCCCCTACCGGCTTGAGTAACGCTACTAGTGGTCAACGCGGTTGCATCGACACAGGGAGTTCGTTACCAGCAATTGGCGGAATCATACCATCACAGCGCCATCATCGCCACTGTTCTGCCAAGACTCCCGACCCGGGCTTGCGCTGCAAGGGTAATGCCTGACCCGCCGATACCGGCCTCGGTGAGACACCCTGCAGCAGACAGGCCTCACCGACCGGGCCACGACAGCCCTGCCTCAGAGTTCTACGTCTTCGGCCACCAGGCGCAGCAACTCCTGCCCCTGCGCGATCTGCTCGTCCGCTCGAACGAGAATCGACTCGACCGTACCATCGCGCTCACAGGACAACTCCTGCTCCATTTTCATCGCCTCCACGACAATCAGTGACTGCCCGGCACGCACCTGATCGCCCGGCGCACAATTGACGGTCACCACCCTTCCCGGCATCGGAGAGACGATGGCGTCACCCGCGGGGCCCGCTGCGGCAGCCTCGCCGGCCTTGGGCAGGACGAAGACGGCGGAGGAGGCACCCAGCTGCACAGACAACTGCCCCTCATGGCGGCAGGCATGAACCACTTGTGCAAGCCCATCCACACTGACTCGATCTGCTCCCAGCGGCTGTATGCACACACCACCCTCGGGAAATCCGCTGACACCCGGAAATCGCACCTGCCAGCATCCGGACTGCCCGCGCGGCGCCACTGCCTGCAATTCTGCGGTATGAATGCCGTCATCCAGATGAAGGCGGACCTGTCGCCGGGGCCTGCCCCACATCTGCCACGCACCCAGTTGTCGCGCGAGCAGCGCCGGAGAGCTGGACAGACCGATCCAGGGCTCGGCCAGCTCCAGTGCTGCCACCGCCAGCAAGGCCATTTGCCCGTCATTGTGGAGCAATGAATCTAGCTGGACATCGATAAAGGATGTATCGAACCCGCCTGCGCGCACCTGCTCGTGACTGACCAGCTTCCACAGGAACTCACGATTCGTGACGGTACCCAGGACAACGCTGTCCGACAATTGTCCCGCCAACTGCCCGAACGCCGCCTGCCGATCATCGGCATGGCTGATCAGTTTCGCCAACAAGGGATCATAGTGCGGCAAGACCGTGTCGCCCTCGACGACACCGCTATCCACCCTGCCGGTGGAGGCCGGACGGAACCGATGCAGAGTACCGGTTGCCGGCAGGAATCCACTGGCGGGATTCTCCGCATACAACCTGGCCTCGACAGCATGACCCTTGATGGACAACTCCGACTGCGTCATGGGCAATGCCTTTCCGGCAGCGACTTCCAGCTGCCATTGGACCAGATCGACGCCGGTGATGGCCTCTGTAACCGGGTGCTCGACCTGCAGACGCGTATTCATCTCCATGAACCAGAAACCATCGGGCCGCAGGCCGCGGCTGCCATCGACGATGAATTCGATCGTGCCGGCACCGCGATAGTCGATGGCTCGGGCCGCCCGCACGGCAGCATCGGTCATGGCCGTCCTCACCTCGTCACTCATGCCCGGTGCAGGAGCCTCCTCGATCACCTTCTGATGACGGCGCTGCAAGGAGCAGTCCCGTTCGAACAGATGAACGACATTGCCGTGCGTGTCCCCGAATACCTGGACTTCTATGTGCCTCGGTGCCGCCACATACTTTTCGAGCAAGACATGCGAGTCACCGAAACTGGCGCTGGACTCACGCTGCGCCGCCGCCAGAGCGGCATCGAATTCTTCCTCCGAATTCACACGCCTCATGCCCTTGCCACCACCACCGGCACGCGCCTTGATCAATATCGGATACCCGATGGACTGCGCCTCGCGTCGCAACAGATCGGTGTCCTGTGATTCACCGTGATAGCCGGGTACCACGGGCACACCGGCCTCCTCCATCAATCGCTTGGCCGCATCCTTCAGGCCCATGGCCCGCATGGCCCGACTGTCCGGGCCGACGAAGACGATACCGGCGGCTTCACAGGCATCAACAAAAGCGGGATTCTCTGACAGAAACCCATAGCCCGGATGAATGGCATCGGCACCGCTCTGCAGCGCCGCCTCGATGATGCGTTCGATATCAAGATAGCTGCTGACAGCCGCCGCCTCACCGATGCAGACAGCCGTATCGGCTTGCAGCACATGCTGCGCAGCAACATCGACCTCGGAATACACGGCCACGGTTCGCAGCCCGCAGCACCTGGCAGTACGCATGATGCGACAGGCGATTTCGCCCCTGTTGGCGACAAGTAGTGTTTGCATGACTGTCTACATCCTGAACACGCCAAAGCGTGTCTCGGGTATGGGGGCATTGAGGCTGATGGACAGGCTCAGGCCAAGCACATCACGAGTATCACGCGGGTCGATTACCCCATCATCCCACAGTCGGGACGATGCATAGAGCGGCCGAGACTGCGCATCGAACTGTTCGACGAAGGGTCGCCGGAAGGCTTCCCGCTCCGTCTCGCCAAAGGGCTTGCCCTGACGACGTATACCGGCTTCACGGACACTGGCGAGCACATCGGCGGCCTGTTCGCCCCCCATGACACTGATCCGGGCGTTTGGCCACATCCACAGGAACCGGGGATCGTAGGCACGACCGCACATGCCGTAGTTGCCGGCACCGTAGGAACCACCGATGATGACGGTCAGCTTGGGCACCGCTGCATTGCTCACGGCCATGACCAGCTTGGCTCCGTCCTTGGCAATCCCGCCTGCCTCGGCAGCCTGCCCAACCATGAAGCCCGTGATGTTCTGCAGGAAGATGAGAGGGATCCTGCGCTGGCAGCACAGCTCGACAAAATGCGCGCCCTTCAGCGCACTGTCGGAAAACAGCACACCATTGTTCGCCAGAATACCCACCGGCATGCCATGCAGATGGGCGAACCCCGTGACCAGGGAACTGCCGTAGCGAGGTTTGAAGGCATCGAACTCGGAGCCATCGACAATTCGGGCAATCACCTCATGAACATCGAAAGCCTTGCGCGCGTCGGCAGGCACAAGCCCCAGCAGTTCCTGCGGATCGTAGGCAGGCTCCCTGACCGGTTGCAGTCGGACGGTCTCCGGCTTGACCTGATTCAGCGAGGCAATGCAGTCGCGCGCCAGCTGCAGCGCGTGATGATCATCGTCAGCCAGATGATCCGCGACACCGGACAGGCGAGTATGTGTATCACCACCACCGAGTTCCTCCGCACTGACCTCTTCTCCGGTGGCCGCCTTGACCAGCGGAGGCCCTGCCAGAAAGATGGTGCCCTGCTCGCGCACGATGATGGTCTGATCGGACATCGCGGGCACATACGCACCACCTGCTGTACAGGAACCCATGACCACGGCAATCTGCGCAATGCCCTTGGCGGACATGGAAGCCTGGTTGAAGAAGATACGCCCGAAATGTTCGCGGTCAGGGAACACTTCATCCTGATTGGGCAGATTCGCCCCGCCACTGTCTACCAGATAGATGCACGGCAGGCGGTTCTGCTCGGCGATGGCCTGCGCCCGCAGGTGCTTCTTCACCGTCAAGGGATAATAGGTGCCACCCTTGACGGTCGCATCGTTGCAGATGATCATGCAATCCTGTCCGCACACGGGTGCCACACCGGCAATGACGCCCGCACAGGGCACTTCGTCATCATAGTGTCCGGTCGCGGCGAAGAGACCTATTTCAAGGAAGGCCGTACCGGGGTCGATCAGGGCGCTGATGCGATCCCTGGGCAGCAATTTGCCACGGGAAACATGCCGGTCGCGGGCTCGCTCATCGCCACCCAGGCTGACCCTGGCCGCCACATCATCTACCTGCCTGATCGCCTCCAGAAGGCTCTCGCGATTCGTCTGGTAGTCGCTACCGTGTCTGTCGAGTCGGGATTGGAGTTTCACGCGGTCTCCCGGAACATTTCGCGGCCGATGAGCATGCGTCTGATCTCGCTGGTGCCGGCGCCGATCTCGTACAGCTTGGCATCACGCAGCAGGCGCCCCGTCGGATAATCATTGATGTAACCGTTGCCACCCAGTGTCTGGATTGCCTCAAGAGCACACCAGGTTGCCTTCTCGGCAGAATACAGAATGCAGCCGGCCGAATCCTTGCGAGTCGTCTCCCCTCGATCACAGGCTGCTGCAACCGCGTAGACGTAGGCGCGGCAGGCACTACTGGTTGAATACATGTCCGCCAGCTTTGCCTGCATCAACTGGAATTCACCGATCGACTGACCGAACTGCTTTCGCTCATGCACGTAGGGCATGACGACATCGAGGCAGGCCGCCATGATGCCAAGCGGCCCTGCGGCCAGCACGACCCGCTCGTAATCCAGACCTGACATGAGCACATTGACGCCCTTGCCCACGCCCCCCAGAACATTGGCAGCCGGCACACGGCAATCCTCGAACACCAGCTCACAGGTATTGGAACCACGCATGCCGAGCTTGTCGAGTTTCTGGGCCGTGGAAAAGCCGGGCATGCCTCGCTCGATGAGAAACGCGGTGATACCACGCGCATCGGCATCGGGGTCTGTCTTGGCATAGACGACCAGGGTGCCGGCATCCGGGCCATTGGTAATCCACATCTTGTTGCCATTGAGCACGAAATCGTCCCCATCTGCGGTAGCGGTCAGCTTCATCGATACGACATCGGAACCGGCACCGGGCTCGGACATGGCCAGTGCTCCGACCGCCTTCCCGGCGATCAGGTCGGGCAGATAGCGTGCCTTCTGCGCCGCGGAACCATTGCGGTTGATCTGGTTGATGCACAGATTGGAATGCGCTCCATAGGAGAGTCCGACCGCCGCACTGGCGCGACTGATTTCCTCGATGGCGACACAGTGAGCCACGTAGCCCATGCCTGCACCGCCATCGCTCTCCGGTACCGTGATGCCGTGCAGACCCAGCTCGCCCATCGCTTCCCACAGATCCTGCGGAAACTCATTATCCTTGTCGATCTGCGCTGCCCGGGGCGCTATTTCTTCACGTGCGAAACGAGCAACCATCTCTCGCAGGGCATCGATCTCCTCGCCTAATGAAAAACGCATACCGTTATCGAACATGTTCCCTCTCCTCCAGGTAATCGGGTGTCATCAAGCGGCCCGCGGATGCGCAGCCTGCTCATCGGACGTGAACTTCAGCAGCGCCGTTTCGCGAATGGCTGCAGCTTTCTGCATGGCCTCATGCTTGACGATGCCATAACCGCGGATGGATGATGGCACGCTGAGCAGGAGCAATGCACGCTCGACATTGCGCTCGTCGAGTTTCTGCAGAACCAGATCCATGTCCTGTTCATAGCGTGTAATCCATTCGCGCTCCGCACGGCGCTCATCGGTACGCCCGAAGATATCCCATCGGGTGCCACGGAACCGCTTGCCTTTCTGCAGAATGTTCAACACGGACAGGATCCATGGACCGAAGGCGCGCTTGGCAGGTCGACCATCGACCGGAGCCTTGCCCAGGACAGGCGGTGCCAGATGCAGGCGTATCGAGTAATCGCCTTCGAAATTCTGCGTCAGCTGCTCACGAAACGTGGGCAGAGAATACAACCTTGCTACTTCGTATTCGTCCTTGTAGGCCAGCAATCGCGCGTATTCGGTAGCCACCAGCCGTGGCAGAGTTTCATCGAGACCCAACACATTGCAGCGTTCGCGAAAACGATTGACTCGTTCTCCATATCGGCCTGCCAGATCCGCATCCTGATAATTCGTCAGATGACGCATCCGCTGTGCTACCAGCCCATCCAGAGTGGTCACTTCACGCAGCTCTGCGCTCTGCTCAGACTCCTCTTCCTGACCGACCTTGCCCGAGAACAGGGAAGGTTCCAGAGCGAGTCGACGCCCCCAGTGGAAGGCGGCCCGATTCGCCTTGACCGCAACACCATTGAGCTCGATGGCCGAATCCAGCGCGTCGAAGCTGATCGGCACGAGACCACATTGCCAGGCATAACCGAGCATCATGATATTCGTGGCAATGGCATCACCGATCCGCTGCTCCGCAGCCGCACCAAAGCGATGGAAATGCACACTGGACTTCGAATCCCGAGCCACACGAGACTCCACTTCGCTGTACTTGAAATCGATATCGCCATGCTTGACGAAACTGGCAACCGGTGCAGTCGATGTATTCAGAACGGTGTTGGTGCGCTCCGGGTTGCACAACACGACGCCATCCTTCGATGCGGCAACCACGGCATCGGCCGCAATCAGCAGATCGGCACCGCCGGCAACGATATGCGGGCTGGTCACCATGGACGGTTTGCTCGCCAGACGCACATGACTCAAGACCGCACCGCCCTTCTGTGCAAGACCTGCCATATCGAGAATCATCGAGGCGTTGCCATCGATATGCGCGGCCATGCCCAGCAAGGCACCGATGGTCAATACCCCGGTCCCACCCACACCTGTCACAGCGATATTCCATGGAACATCGCTTATCGCCGGGACGGTCGGCATGGGTAATTCTTCGGCAGGCTCCTGCTGCGCGACCCTCGTCTTCTTGCGAAGCTGACCTCCTTCAATCGTCACGAACGACGGGCAGAAACCCTTGAGACAGGAAAAATCCTTGTTGCACGACGACTGGTTGATTCTGCGCTTGCGCCCCATGGCCGTCTCCAACGGCTCGATGGACACACAGTTCGACTGTTCGGAACAGTCTCCGCAGCCTTCACAGACATCGCTGTTGATCACCACACGCCGCGGCGGATCGTCCATCAATCCTCGCTTGCGTCGACGACGTTTCTCCGCTGCACAGGTCTGTGCATAGACGATGGCATTGCAACCTGACAGCTGGCGCAGACTGCGCTGCACGGCGTCCAGTTCATCACGGTGACGAATCAAGGTGCCGGCCGGCAGATCGGAGGCCGAGAACTGCTCCGGCTCATCGCTGACCACATAGATTGGCGAGACACCTTCGGCGTGTAGCTGTTGCACGATGAGCTGCGCCGAGAGCTCCCCATCGACCGACTGCCCGCCTGTCATCGCCACGGCATCGTTGTACAGGATCTTGTAGGTGATATTCACACCCGCGGCCTGAGAGGCGCGGATGGCCAGCAGTCCTGAGTGAAAATAGGTGCCGTCGCCCAGATTGACGAAGCGATGCTTCTCGTTGGTGTAGTGGCTGATACTGGTCCAGGGGACCCCTTCGCCCCCCATCTGGGTGAATGTGTCGGTTTCTCTATCCATCCATTGAACCATGTAATGACAACCGATACCGGCCATCGCCTTGGAGCCTTCGGGCACCTTGGTGGATGTATTGTGAGGGCAGCCCGAGCAGAACCAGGGTTGGCGTTCGATCGGGGCTACATGCGCTGCGCGTTCGTCGGCACGCCGCTGCAGATAGGCGAGCCGCTCTTCGATGCGCTTCTTCAATGACTCCTCCAGCGGCAGGCGCAGCACTCGGCTGGCGATGGCACGCGCCACTCTCGACGTGCTCAGGGCCAGCGACAGCGGCAGGAAGTGCCTGTCCTGATCATCGAACTTGCCAACGATGCGAGGCCTGACGTCTGCACGCCAGTTGAACAGCTGTTGCTTGATCTGGTTTTCAATGATTTCGCGACGTTCCTCGATGATCAGTACTTCCTCGAGGCCTTCGGAAAATTCCCGGATTCCGCTGGGTTCCAGCGGCCATGGCATACGCACCTTGTACAGCCGTAGACCGATATTGCGTGCAGCGGCCTCATCGATGCCGAGCTCGGTCAGGGCCTGGCGAACATCCTCGAACGCCTTGCCGGTGGCCACGATGCCGAAACGTGCATCGGGGCAGTCCATTACCACCTGGTCGATCTTGTTGGCCCGCGCGAAGGCCAGCGCTGCGTAGGCCTTGTGCTCCTGCAAACGATCGTCCTGAACCAGCGGTGGGTCTGGCCAGCGGATATTCAGTCCGCCTGCCGGCATCTCGAAGTCCTGCGGCATCACGAAGGGCTTGAGTTCATCTCCCAGTGCAACCACCGCGCTGGTTTCCACGGTGTCCGAAATGACCTTGTAGCCCACCCAGCAACCCGAGTAGCGGGACATGGCGACGCCAAACAGACCGACTTCGATGAATTCATGAATCGAAGAGGGATACAGAACCGGCATGACAGCGGCCATGAATGCATGATCCGACTGATGGGGCAATGTGGAAGACTTGGCCGTGTGATCATCACCCGCCAGGCACAGTACGCCACCATTTGCCGATGTACCTGCGGCATTGCCGTGCTTGAAGACGTCGCCACAGCGGTCCACTCCAGGCCCCTTGCCATACCAGATGCCGACCACACCCTCCTTGTTGGCCTGATGTGACAACGGTACTTGCTGAGTGCCCCAGATGGCCGTTGCCGCCAGGTCTTCGTTGATGCCCGGCTGGAACCTGACATCCAGCGCCTCGAGATGAGGCTTTGCCAGTTCGAGCTGCTGGTCATAGGCTCCCAGAGGTGATCCGCGATAGCCGGTCACGAAGGCTGCCGTGTCCAGTCTGGCAGCGCGATCACGACGCATCTGGGCCATCGGCAGTCTGACCAGCGCCTGCGTGCCAGTCATGAAGACACTGCCGGTTTCCGCAGTGTATTTATCTTCGAGGTTGTGTGATTTGCCCATGTTCCTCTCCAAACAGGTTGTACGACCAGTCTGCACCCGATCCGGCAGACAAGGCCATGCGAATTTCGTCGCCTGTCGATGCTATTATGTTATTTCATCCTAGTACCTATCGGTTAAAGACAAAAACATCCTAATCTCATGCCAGACGCGACCGATCTGAAACTACTGCGAGCTTTGCAGGCAGAACCTACGCTCAGCGTAGCCGAACTGGGAGAGCGTATCGGTCTGAGCCACACTCCCTGCTGGCGACGACTCAAACGGCTTGAGGCCGATGGCCTTATCAAGGGCCGCAGTGTGATACTCAATGCCGAGGCGCTTGGCTACCCCATTACCGTTTTCTGCTTCATACGCCTCAAACAACATGACAGGGCCTGCATGGATACGTTCGAGGAAAGCGCTCGTGTGCATCCCAACATCGTGCAATGCTTCACCATGTCCGGAGAGCAGGACTATCTGCTCAGAGTCGTGGCCCCCTCCATCAAGGCTTACGAGCGGTTATTGAAGAACGACCTGTTGAGTCTGCCCGGCGTCGGCCAGATGAATTCCTCCTTCGCCATGAGTGAAATCAAGAATACGCTGGACCTGCCCATCTGAAAAGCCGTTCGTACCGTTCTCTGGCATGGGCAAAAATGCCTATTGCATCAGCATCCAGCCCGATCTCTAATAGGTGTGCAGTAGAAAAACACCACAAGGAGATAGCACATGGCACTGGACGATACAGTCTGTTCGCTGGTTCCGTACTTCACCGTGCACGAGGGGAAGATGGATCAATTCAAACAACTTGGCGAGCAAATGGTTGAACGTACCCGGCAAGAATCGGAAGTCATCAATTACGGTTTCAGTTTCAGTGGTCAGCGTGCCCACTGCCGCGAGGCCTACACCAGCGCGGCCGGCATTCTGGCCCATCTGGGCAACGTCGACAGCCTGCTGCAGCAAGCGTTGACGATCTCGGATCTTGATGTTCTCGAAATTCATGGCCCCGCAGATCAATTGACCGAACTTCAGGAACCCCTGAAGGGGCTGAACCCCACCTATTTCACGCTGGAGAGCGGCTTTCGTCGATAGCGCGGGGCGGACATCGGCAAAGACAGTGATGGCTCAGACCGGACCTGAGCCATCATCCACCTCTCCAGACCCAATCATTCATGCAGCAGACTCGATGTATCGTCCGATGACCGTGGTGGCGCGAGCGATTGCGGATTCCAGCTTGTCTGCATCCTCAGGGCCCAGTGGGTTCACCGAGTCATTGCAGGCTGCCTGAAACCTGCCACACAGCTTCCAGATTTCCAGCGATCCGACCGACAAGGAACCTGACTTGAGTTGGTGAGCCAGCTGGTCGACCGTCTGCCAGTCCTCCTCGCGCAGCGAAGTGGCCAGACGAGATCCGACGTTTCTCAGGGACGCAATGTACTCCTGCAGGCATTCAGCCAGCACGTCCGGATCATCGCCCAGCAGGGAGACCAGCGCATCGGGATCGAACACGAGCATTTCATCCTGGTCGGCTTGCAACGGCTCATTGGCGGCGCCATCCAGCGACGAGGGAAATTCGATCGGCACGTCCACGCTGCCATGTGCCGTGTCGGGCAGAGCCATGCCTCCAGCGAAAGGCTCAATGGCACCGCGCTCATGGTCTGGCGGAATGAAGCGTTCCAGCGCCGCCTGCAACAAGGTCAGTCTGATCGGCTTGGTCAGGTAATCATCCACACCCGCCTCTTCGGCGCGTCGAGATTCACCATTGAGCGCATTCGCGGTCAATGCAATGACCGGTGTTCTTGCGCGCCCGCTATCCGATTCTTCCTCCCTGATATGGCGAGTCAGCTGATAACCATCCATGACAGGCATATGCAGATCCGTACAGACCAGGCCGTAAGCGTTATCACGCCAGGCTTCGAGCGCCTCTTCACCATTGTCAACGAATTCAGCCGTATGCCCGAGTAGTGTCAATTGCCGACGAAGCACCATGCGATTCACGGGATCATCCTCCACGACCAATATCAAACGGCCCGCTGACAATGCAGCTTCGACACTCAGACACTTGATCTTCGCCAGTGCAGGCTCATTGAACTCATCCTCCAGCACTTTCGGCGAGGCCCGTCCAACGGCTACCGTGACCGCTTCGAGCAAGGTGTCACGTCGTAGTCCATCGGAATCAATGACAACGGTCTCCATCTCGATCTTGCCTCCTCGTGTTACCAGGGACGCACGTCGGATGTCGATACGCTGAGTACTCGAATCACTCACCAACAGGACATGGCGGATATCCGGCACGGCATCGGGGTCAGTGAACAGGCTTTCCGCGGCGGCCTGCATGCCCGACCGTAGCAAGACTATCGGCTCATTGATGCTCGCGGCAATCTCGGTGATCTCTGCCAGCCGCGACACGACACGCACATCCGCATTGGCATGCCTCAGATAGATAGACAGATCCTCCGCCTCATATTCATCCGCCGGCATCACCAGACACGTGACGCCGTCCAGATCCGCTTGTGGCATCGGGCTTGAGTCTCCCAACGGACTCAAGGGCAGGACGACCTTGAATGTCGATCCCTGACCCAGCTCACTCTCGACCGAAATCTCGCCGCCGAGCAAGCTCACGATGCGCTTGCAGATGGTCAGGCCCAATCCGGAACCTCCAAATCGACGCGTGGTGGAGGATTCCGCCTGCACGAAGGAATCGAAGATGTTCTCCAGGGTGTCGGCTGCAATGCCAACGCCATTGTCTTTGATGGCAATGTCCACGGTCATGGGTTCATCGGAAGACATCTCGACACTCACCTTGACACGACCGATACGATCACCACGCCCACCGCTGAACTTCACGGCGTTACCCACCAGATTGTTGAGAATCTGCCGGATACGTGTCGGGTCGGCAAGTATCCTGTCGGGGATGCACGGATCTATGAACTGGGTAAGCATGACGTTGCCTTTTCTGGCAAGTGGCACCGAGGCGCTGACCACGCTTTCAACCAGCTTTTCCAGCTGAACTTCGGTTTCCTCCATCTCGAAATGTCCCGCTTCGATCTTGGAGAAATCCAGAATGTCATCGATGATTCTCAGTAGCGAAAAAGCAGAATCCTGAACGGTCTGCAAGGACCGTTTCATCTCTCCGCTTGACGATTCCGACATCAGAACCTCCACCATGCCCACGACACCGTTCATGGGTGTTCTTATCTCATGACTCATGGCCGCCAGGAACGAGGACTTTGCCCGGTTGGCCTCTTCTGCAGCGAGCCTTGCGGCATCCAGCTCGCGGTTGACCTCCTTCAGACTGCGCGTACGTTGTCTGACACGGCTCTCCAGCTCATCATTCATGCGGCTGATTCGGTCCTGGCTGATCTTGAGCTGCGTGATATCCGCAGCGACTGCCAACACGATATTCTCCTCACTGCTGTTGGAGGCTATGGCAAGCTTGCCGATACTGAACCACCTCGGCTCACCGTTCACGTCATAGATTCTCTGCACGGAATCCGATCGCACCTCAGTCTCGATGACTTCCAGATTTTCCTTGAGCTCGCTACTGGCCAGCGGACCGATCTGCAATGGCTCTCCGGCAAACACCGTTTCTCCGGCGGCGATCAACTGATCCGGAGTGACGCCGAAAAGGCTTTCCGAATAGGCCTTGTTCGCCAGAACGTACTTGCCGTTCCTGTCTCTGGCGCTGATAAGATTCGGAATGTTGTCTATGACATCACGCAGGAATCCCTGTTGCCTCTTCAACCGTTCCAGCGCCTTGCGCTGCTCGGTGATATCACGCATCGAGATGACCGCGCCCGTTTTCTCGCCATCCCTGTCAGGCAAGGGGCCACCACTGACGAGAACGTAGCGCAACTCCTGTCCTCTGGCCTCGATACAGAATTCTGCATCCTTGATGGACTCACCCTTGACCGCACGATGCAGAGGACAGTCTGAATATCTCAGCGGTGTCTTGCCATCGAGATCCAGAAATTTGAAGTAGCTTGTCCAGCGTTCCGCCGGGACGATACGGAGATCGCCCGAATGCCACTTTCTGGCCGTCTTGTTGAAGATGGTTATGTTCATCTGCGCATCGCAGGAAACAACGCTCTCCGCCAGATTCTCCAGCAACACCAGATTCAGATCTTCCTGCTTTCTGAGTTCGGATGTACGTTTCAGTACTCGAGCACGAGCCGACAGAAGCATGTACGCCACCCCTGCCGCCAGCGTACTGAGCAACAGGCCAGTCGCCAGTAGTGCCCACGGAAACGCGGAATCTTCGATCTGGGTGAACGACGGCGTGGACAGGTATTCGATACTCCACTGTCTACCGGCAATCGTCAGGTATCTCATGGTGGTGAACTGGGCGGGAACACCATGGCGCTCCACAGACAGATCCTGCTCACCGTCATATAACAGGGAATTTTCGACGGAGGGCGACTCGTCATAGATCCGGAAACTGATGGTAGACAACCCTTTCTGCAGGATGCCCTTCATCAGATCGTTGGCCCGGAACGGACTGTAGACAAAACCGGCCAGTTGCTCCCGCCGCTCTTCCAGCGTCTGCGGATGGTCCCGCGAGGCATACACTGGCAGATACAACAGGAAACCGGCCTGTTTGAAGCTGGTGATCTCCTGCACGAGTTCGACCTTGCCGGACAAGGCTGGCTGACCTGTATCCCGGGCTCTGTCCATTGCCGCACGGCGGGTGCTTTGCGAATACATGTCGTAACCGAAGGCCTTGCGGTTGCGCATGTCAAATGGCTCGAGGAACTCGACGGCCGTATAGATATCCCGATTACCTGCCGGTTGTACCTCGTAGTCTGGAAACCCTTGGGCCCTGGTGCGTGCAACGTGCTCGTCCAATGCTGCCCGGCCACCCAGCCAGCGACTGAAACCGACGCCCTGGATTCCGGGAAAATACACCGGCAGGGACAACTCGGCGACGTAGTTTCGCCACTCTTCCCGAGAGACTCTCTCGGATCCGTTGAACAGACCTACGCCCCCCCTCAGCACTTGTGCGTAGGTGTCGAAACGTGACTGGATCTGCTGATTGAGATAACCGGTCTCCAGCTCGAACCGAGCCAGTGACCGCTGATGGAGCATGTCGCGCGCTGCCTGCCAGCCGATGACCGAAACGATCAGCAACAGCATGAAGGTACACAGCGGTACCAGTGATTGTCGTACGTTGAGACGGTCCATCATGCTTCCAGTTTCAGCTCCCGGAATCACGTCTACCTGAAGCAGGCAAGCCATGACGTGTTTTCTGTCGCGATTTACGCAGCACTAGGCATGCCGGAAATCGACGACAGCCGCTCACGCTGAACGCCTGCCTCCCTGAGCTGACGAGACCCATGAGGTGTCAACGTACCGGACAAACAGTGAGCCATCGATATTAATGCCCCTGAATCAAGAGTTTATGCGCCTCTCGACGGGAAACCGGATCACTTCCACGTCTCTGTCACAAATCACACGATCGCATTAAGTAACAGGGTAACAATCTCCGACATATACCAGTAGCGCCATGGTGGCTGCAAGGAACAGGCAGTCGGCATGACTATTGATTCCTGTTTTCAGATCCTCACAGAAAGAAACTCGACTCCGGAGAACATCATGTCTGACATTGAGAATGAAGGTGCGATGCGCAAGCCAAGCATTTGTCTGGTGGATGATGACGACATGATGCTGTCGCTGTTCTCCAGGGTACTGAAGCGCACAGGATGTGACGTCATCATTGCCAAGGGCCCCGATGCAGCAACCGATGTGCTGGCCAACTCCCGAGTCGATGTGATGATCAGCGATTTGCGAATGCCGGACGTTACCGATGGAGAACAACTTCTGAAACACGCGCAGACGCAGTATCCCGGTTTGGCGGTCTGGATGATGTCCAGCGAGTTCTGTGCGGAGATGCGCGATCATCTCTTGCGCTCCGGAGCGGCTCAATGCATCGAAAAACCCTTCAAAGCAGACAATATTGCTCAGCTGATCGACCAACTCGGCATACCGAATCTTGTGCGTGAACCGGCAACCAGCCGATAGACTCCAGATCGCTACCGATCATCAACCGTGAACGCGGTGCAAGCTTCCACACGTCAGCCAAGTGCGCTGTCCGCCGGTGACCCTCTTCTCAGTTCACCCCGACAGGCGTCTTGCCCATGGGGCGACTGACATGGCGTGCCATGTATGGCAAGGCGTCATGCAATCCGTCAATCCAGACCGACCATTCATGATCCCCATCCACGACGCGAAACTCCACCTGTCCGGGCTGATGCTGCAATAAGGTATCGAACAGAACAGCTCCGTGATAGGCAATGTTGAACACGTCATGATCACCCGAGTTGATGTACATGGGAACGATCAGATCCTGCTCCTTGTACGATTCGATGTAATTGGTGTAGTTGAGGCGCTCCCAGAGCTCGGGGTCAAACTCGCCATTCTCTCCCTGATAGGTGGCTACACGATGCGCCGATGAATTTGGAGGCGGTAGCGGTATATAGACGGCTGGGCTCAAAGCCGAAGCTGCCGCAAAGAGATCGGGCCTTTCCAGCGAAAAATTCACTGCGCCATAGCCCCCTGCCGACAGTCCGGCGACCAACCGTCCCCGGCGCTCGGGGATAACGGCCCAGGACTGTTCGATATGCGGAATCAGATCATCGAAGAATGCCGTGCGTGCATTTTCGTTGTAGCCATCGACCCACCAGGAAAGACTCCCCGGCATGATGACGATCATCGGCGGTATCTCGCCAGCGTCGATCAATTCATCCAGGGTCTGTTGAACACGGCCATCGACCGCCCAGGTGTTCTCGTTCCCTCCGGAACCATGCAACAGGTACAGGGCCGGATAATGCAGATCATCCTCTTCGTAGCCATCAGGCAGATAAATGGTGTAGGGATAATCCCGATCAAGCGTGTCAGAGGCGAACCGATGAGCCGTGATCTCGCCGGCCAGCACAGCAGAGGACCACCATTGCAGCGTGGCAAACAGCATGAAGGAAACCAGCAAATCCGATCGCATGACATACCGCTCCATTTCTCAAGGACCCATGACCATACTCCAGTTGGACCTGTCCGCTCAAGACACTTGTCGCTGCGTACACGCCTTCGATGAAGACGACTCCCGAACAAATTCCCGCAGGCGCGTTGCATGCGCATGGCACGTGCCTGCCTTACCCGCATCGAGCGAGCACTGACGGCCATGTTCACGCACGCGCGTGGCACAAGCACACGATCAGCTCGGTGGGTTTAGCGCCTCAGGCACGGTAGAATCCTCTCCATGCTTTCCAAACTCAGTGACACAGTCAGTCTCAAGGCGCTCGAAGTGCTTGACGAGCTATCACGCACAGGTTCCATCCAGGAGGCAGCCAGCAGATTGAACATGTCCGCCCCTGCCGCATCTCAGCAACTGAAACAACTGGAAGCGGCATTGGGAAGATCGCTAGTCGTGCACAATCGACGCCCCATGGAATTGACACATCATGGGCGAGCCTATCTGTTTCAGGTGAGCATTGCCCTGCAGCATCTGCGTCTGGGCGCAGCGGAACTTCTCAGCGATGATCAGGGCGCGCTCAAGTCATTGCGGATCGGCATCATCGATGATTTCGATACCGATGTCAGCCCGCAGTTGGCAACGGCGTTGGCCGATACCTACCGGCCGACTCAATTGTCTCTCACCACGGCGACATCGACGCGCATCATTCAGGCCATTGCCGCCAACGAGCTGGATACCGGAATCGCGGCGAATCCGATGGAGCTACCGCCTGACGTGCTCGAAATTCCCTTGCTGAACGATCCATTCATACTGGCGGTGCCACGAGGCTATCTGCCAGAAGGTCCCGTCAGGCTCGACGATCTGGCGACCTTGCCGTTTCTGCGCTACGACAGAACGCTGGCCCTTGGCCGACAGGTAGATACCCACCTGTCCAGATTGCGCCTCTACCTCAACAGCAACATGGCGCTGGACAGCAACCAGGCTCTTTTCGCCCTGATTGCCAATGGCAACGGCTGGGCCCTGTCAACCATGGTTGGCTATCGGCGAGCGCAGCGATTCCACGATCATATCGATATCCACCCTCTTCCCTTTGCTCCCTTCTCCCGCACCATCTCCCTGCTCCATCACCGCCACTGGGCTGCGGCCGTGGCCAGCGACATCGCCAGCATGCTGAGAGACATCCTGCAAACCAGCGTTGTCGAACCGGCGCAACGGGATTGCGCCTGGTTGGGCGAGTCCTTTCAGCTTGTCCAAACTCAAGATTAAGTTTTACGAAAACAAGCTGAATTCGATTGACGATCGGCCTGCAGTACTGGCTCAATCCAGACTTCCAACTGTCGGTATCATCGGATCATGAAAAAGCAGACAAGAGTGGTAGTCATCGGCGGCGGAATAGCGGGCTGTTCGACGCTCTACCATCTGACGCAGGAAGGCTGGACCGATGTCGTTCTGGTCGAGCGCGACGAACTGACTTCAGGCACCACCTGGCATTCGGCCGCACAGGTGACCAACTTCGGCATGACACAGACAATGGTCGCGCTGAAAAGCCATTCGATAAAGCTCTACAAGGAACTGGCGGAAGATCCGGATTATCCGATCAATTACCACCACGGGGATGGTGGTATTCGCCTGGCCAACTCCCGAACAACCATGGATGGCTATCGACATTTTGCAAGCATGGCCAAGGCCATGGGTGTGGAATACGAGATACTCGATGCCGACGAGTGCGCGCGGCGCCATCCACTCATCACGACGGACGGGCTTCTTGGCGGCTTGTGGGATGGCATGGACGGCGATATCGATCCCGCTCAACTCTGCCAGGCCCTGGCTCGTCGAGCTCGAAAGGCGGGGGCGGAGGTCTATCGCAACACACCGGTAACCGGTCTGACGCAACGCAAGGATGATAGCTGGACCGTCCATACCGATAGCGGTGACATCGACTGCGAGATCGTGGTCAATGCCTGCGGTTACCGCGTCAATGAAGTCGGCGCGATGATGGGCGTCCACCACCCGGTGAGCTCCATGGAGCACCAGTACTTCCTGACCGAGCCGGTGCCGGAAATCCAGGCACTGGACCACCGTGTCCCCCTGCTGCGCTGCCCGATAGACGATTTCTATTCCCGTCAGGAAAAGGATGGTTTGCTGATCGGATTCTACGAGCAGGACTGCCGCACCTGGGGCATGGACGGTATCGATCCGCATTTTGTCAATGCACTGTGCCCGGAGGATACCGATCGCGTACTCCCGGTGCTGGAGAACGTCTTCAAGCGCATGCCGGTCATCGAAGAAGCCGGTATCCACACCATCATCAATGGCCCGATTACCTACACCATTGACGGTGCTCCCCTGGTGGGTCCCATACCCGGCAAACGCAATGCGTTCTGCATCATCGGCCTGCGCGCCGGACTGGGGGAAGGCGGCGGGCACGGCTGGCTGCTGGCGCAACAGATCGTTCACGGTGAAGCCGAGTACGATACCTGGGTCATAGATCCCAGGCGTTTCACCACGCATGCCAATGTGGAACTCTGCGCATTGAAGGCAATAGAGGATTACCAGAACGAATTCCGTTTTCATCTGCCACATGAGCATCGGCCGGCAGGTCGCCCCATGAAAACCACACCACTGACCCCCATTCTTGCAGCCGAGGGTGCAGAATTCGGTGTCGTCAATGGTTGGGAACGAGCCGCCTATTTCAAGCCGGACAGCGATTTCACCGAAACCCATGGCTACCATTTCAACGAGACATTCGATGTCGTCGCGGCCGAAGTCGATGCCGTGCAGAACGCCGTTGGTCTCACGGAAGTCAACGGCTTCAACCGATTCGAGATTACCGGTCCCGGCGCCATGGACTGGCTCGACCGGATGTGCTGCAGCCGCATCAAGAAAGGCAAGGGCAAGGTATCCCTGGTCTACCTGCTGAATCACCACGGCAACATCAAGGCCGAAGCAACGCTTGCCACACTGGACGATGACACCATCTGGTATGGATCGGCCGCGGCTGCCGAATTTCACGACAAGGACTGGCTGGATGCTCACTTGCCCGAGGATGGCTCGGTCACGGTCCGCTCACTGACCAATGACTTCACGATCCTCGTGCTGGCCGGACCAGACGCCCGCAAGGTGCTCTCGGCAGTGTCACGCGATGACTGGTCAGCCAGCGCCTTTCCATGGCTCTCGGTTCGCAAGGCATTCATCGGCATAGCTCCTGCCGTTGTCATGGCCGTCAGTTTCTCCGGAGAGCTGGCTTACGAGATCCATGTTCCGAATGCTCAGCTGTATGCTGCCTGGTCGGCACTGCGCCAGGCCGGAGAACCGGAAGGACTGCGCCTGTTCGGCTCCCATGCAGTCGAGTCGATGAGACTGGAGAAAGGCTACCGGCACTGGAAGGCAGACCTGATTACCGAATTCAATCCACTGGAGTCTGCCCTGGGCCGCTTCGTCGATCTGGGCAAGAACGATTTCGTGGGTAAACAGGCGCTGCAAAAGGCATCGCAAGAACCGCGATTCGTCACCCTTGTGCTCGACTGCAGTCACGCCCCTGCCCAACCGGGCGACAGCATGATCTCTGACGGTCGGGTAGTCGGCACCGTCAGCTCCGCCGGCTGGGGCCACCGGGTCGGCAAGAACATCGCCATGGGCTTTGTGGAAACAGCGTTCACCACACCTGGCAGCCGTCTGCAGGTTGAAGTGATCGGCGAGGCCGTGAATGCATCGGTAGTAGACCCATGCCTCTATGATCCGCAATACAGAAACGTCAGGGGCTAGTGTACTGCTTGATACAAAGCGCTCATTCAGCGAATCGTCAGACAGCCAGCCGCTACACGCGAGCTCGAAAAGGTATCGGGCATATCTTGAGAGCGAGCAACAACGCGGGTGGCTGCCTGACAGCTCGCCCATCGGGAACAATCGTTCGGCAAGACGCGTCAGCCTGAGCGGCGACATCGCTCGGAGCAGTAACGGATGCTTGACCACAGTCCGCGCGACTGCCACTTCTTCCTGTTGCGAAAAGGTAGCTGACAGGCTGCACAGACCCGAGTCTCTCGTAATTCTGCCAGTTCTCGCCTGCGCCGTTCCGTGGCACTGTCTCGTACACCACTGGGTTTCTGCGGTTCGACCTCGACGCTCGCCTGCGAGGTATCGGCAACGGCGCGACGTGACGGCTTTCGTCTCATTGCAGAGCCCTCACAAGCCCACGCTGCCGCGTACCTGCTTCCAGAACCGTGAAAAGCTGTTGAACGGCTGTTCAGGCATGGGATACAACCACCGACGCTGTTCAACCCTGCCCGGCCAGGCATGACAGGCCGGATATTCACGACGTACTACCTCAGCGTGTTCAGTCGCCTGCCGAAGTTCGTCTACGGTGCCGTGGCGGATTTCCAGATTCAGTCGATCGGCCCAGTGGCCTATCAGCTGCCAGCGTTTGTCGCTCATGGGCCATTGCCGGTGCCAAAGCGTATCGATAAACAGTATCCGCCTCGAGACATCGGGTTGCCAGGTCGGATCGAGCTGCCATAACGAAAAGATGGCCACTGATCCGTCAAGCACGCCCACGGGCTTGCCTGGCAACAGGGAGTCCAGATCTGCGGGCAGAGCTTCGGCCACCTGCCAATCGGTCCGCTCCGCAAGCGCCTGCGGAATCGGAAAATCCTCGAAGTCCTCGTACGGCACATCCAGCCAGGTACCCTGTTCACGGACAGAACTGAATTGGTTGATATTGGCCTGGTTGGCAACGTACTTCTTGTGACTGAAAGTGCCGGCGACCCATTGCCAGCTCAGTGTATTGCTCGCCAGATCACCATCCAGAAGATGGTAGTGGAACCAGCGCGCCGGTTCGTGCCAGTGGGTACGCGCCATGTTGCAGATGACACCAGCCAGCCACAGGCGGGCGTGGTTGTGGATCAGCCCCTCGCTTTGCAGGTGTTCGAGACAGCGATCAAGCACCTTGATGCCCGTTGCGCTCTGTGTGATGGCGGTGGGCAATGCGGTGTCCTCAACGCCGAGCTGAGACTGACGCATGTCCTCGAAGATGGCATCCGTGTGTAGCTGCCATACGCGATGGAAGTATTCACGCCATGCCAGCTCGAACAGCAATCGGTAGCAATCCTGAGGCTGGCGGCGTGCCAGCAGCGCAGCGGCAATCGTGCTTGTATCGATGATACCGTGCGTCAGAAAAGGGCTGAGCCAGGTGACAGCTCCTTCCAGATGATTGCGGCTCTTGTCGTAGGCCCGCGGATCGATGGCTGCCAATCGCCGGTCTATCTCATCCTGATCGCACAGATAATGATCGAGTGTCGGTGTATCGCGCATCATGGCGCAAGACCTGTGATCGAGCTGTCTTCGACTGTCGTAGTAACTGGCATGCGGACCACTTCTCTCATATTTCCCAATCAGCTGTTTGCCGAACATCCCGTTATACGAGAGGATGTCGAAAAGGTATTTCTGATCGAGGATTCGCTGTTCTTCGGAGACGAGCGTTATCCATTGACGTTTCATCGGCAGAAGCTTGCCTACCACCTGGCGACACTTGACGACTACGAAAAAACGCTCGGCAAACGGCTGGCTGTCGAACGCGTGCATTACAGCGGCAACGCCGATTTATTGAAAGTGCTCACCAAGCGGCTTGTCTCCAACGGCTTCCGCCGCATTCTGGTGGCTGACGTACATGACTTCGTGCTGAACAAGCGACTCGAGAATGCCTGTGAGGAGGCTGGCATACAGCTGGAGGTTCTGCCATCCCCCGGTTTTCTCAACACCCGGGAGGACAACCGGGAATACCGCAGTGGACGCAAGCGCTGGTTCATGGCTGATTTCTACCAGTGGCAACGCCGGCGACTGAATGTGTTGATGGACAATGACGAGCCTGCCGGCGGCCAGTGGAGCTTCGATGAAGACAACCGCAAGAAGATGCCCGCCGCAGAGATCAAGCTGATTCCACCGCTACCGACCAAACAGCGCACTGCACGCATCAGACAAGCCTGTGACCTGACGATGGAACGTTTTCCCGATGCCCGCGGAAATCTTGATCAATGGCTGTACCCCACCACCCACAGAGGAGCAGCTGACTGGCTTGAGCGATTCTGCGAGGAGCGATTTGCGAAGTTTGGCCCCTACGAGGATGCCATGGTCCAGGGGCAGAACTTTCTGCACCATTCAGTGCTCACTCCGATGTTGAACACCGGGCTGTTGACCCCTGATCAGGTGCTCGACACCGTCATTTCGGCGCACAGGGAATATGACATCCCACTGAACAGTGCCGAGGGATTCTTCCGGCAGATCATCGGCTGGCGTGAGTTCATGCGAGCCACCTACGACGATCTGGGCGTAGGCATGCGTACCACCAATCATTGGCAGCACAGCAACCCTCTGCCTGATGGATTCTACACAGCGCAAACCGGCCTGGCCCCGATTGACGATTGTATCGAGCGTATTCTGGAGACTGGCTATTGCCACCATATCGAGAGACTGATGCTCATCGGTGGTTTCCTGTTTCTGTGCGAAGTCGATCCCGACGAGGTCTATCGCTGGTTCATGGAAATGTTCATCGACGCCTACGACTGGGTCATGGTCCCCAATGTCTATGCCATGAGCCAGCACGCGGATGGTGGTTCGATCACCACCAAGCCCTATTTCTCAGGCTCCAACTACATCCTGAAGATGAGCAACCACAAACGTGGCGACTGGTGCGATATCTGGGATGGCCTGTACTGGCGGTGGATATGGAAACAACGCAAGGCCCTGGGAAACAATCCACGGTGGGCGATGATGTGCCGCGCGGCCGAAAGAATGGACGCCGGCAAACGGCAGACGCATCTGAACAATGCCGAAAGCTACCTCGAGGCCATGTAGCAGACGAACACTCTCGGCCGGCGAACAACCGTTACCGCCCTCTGTCAGCTGGCGCCGCCAAGTGCCTGGTCGAGGTCGCCGATCAGATCATTGACGTTTTCTATGCCTACAGCCAGCCTCAGCAGATTGTCGGGGACACCCGTCTCCGGTGGTTCGACACTATGACGATGCTCGATCAGGCTTTCAACACCACCCAGCGATGTTGCTCTGATGATCAACTGCAGGCGCCCCGACACTGCAAGTGCGGCAGACTTGTCGCCTTTCACGATGAACGACATGAGGCTGCCATAGCCGCCCTTCATCTGCTGACGGGCGATCGCGTGACCCGGGTGTGAGTCGAGTCCCGGGTAAAGTACTGTCTGCACGGCCTCGTGCTGCTGCAGAAAATCGGCAATGGCGGCTGCATTCTGACAGGCACGCTCGACACGAACTGCCAGTGTTCGCATACCTCGCAGCAGCAAGGCGGAATCAAACGGGCTCATGATCGCCCCTGCGTCGTGGCGTTCGGCGACGACTCTCTCCCAGTGAGGATGCCGGTGCCGAGTTACCAGAGCGCCGGCGATCACATCACTGTGGCCGTTGAGCGATTTGCTCGCAGAGTGCATCACGATATCCGCCCCGAGCTCCAGCGGGCGCGTCAGCAAGGGTGTGGGCACCGTGTTGTCAACGAGCAACAGCCCTCCCGCGGCATGAGTGAGTTCGGCAGCCTTGCGCACATCAGTGATGTGCATCATGGGATTGCTGGGCGTCTCGACCCAGACGACATCTGTACGGTCACCTGCCAGAATCGCCTGACTCAGACTGTCGATATCGTCCGGTGCGTAGTAAGTGACCGCGATGGATGCTCTTGCGCAATACTGTCTGGTCCAGCTGAACGCACCCCAGTACATCGACTTCGGCAGGACCACGCGAGATCCACTCTCCAGGGTATAGAACACGGCGGCGATTGCCGCCATCCCCGATGCAAACAGCAGGGCTTCCTGTCCCTGCTCCAGGCTCGCCAATACTTGCTCAGCCTGCACGAATGAGGGATTGTTGTCGCGCGCATAGACGTGCGCTGCATTCATCGGCTGATTGGCCGAATCTCTGGCATACGTGGTAGAGGTACTGACAGGAGGCACGATGGCACCACTGTGCCTGTCGATGTAATGGCCAGCCTTCGCGGCAAGGGTAGCGGGATCAAGGGGTCGAGTCATTGTCAATACGTTCCTGTGAGACCATCGCCATCAAACCTCTGCCGGCGAGCATTGTCAGGCGATCAGGATAGCGCGCTCAACGATCTTTCGCGAAGGAAACTTGTCACAAGGTACTGGTGACGCGCTGTGACATGGCCGAGTCAGGAAGCCTTGCGTCTATCCGACCACTCATTCTCGATATATCGCTCTATCGCCAGATCGGCCTTTCCAGTGGCGAGAGTCAGCTTGTCAGCCAGGTCAGCCAATCGAGCGGTGTCGTCGTCAATGCGAGCGGCCTCGACGTCCTTGCAAAGCTGCCCTATCTCAAGCGTTCCGGTGGACAGCGAAGAGGACTTGAGGCGATGCGCCAGTTCATCAACGGCATTCGAATCCTCGTTTTTCAGGCCGGTGACCAATGCGCTACCGACCTCTTGCAGTGATACCCGGAATTCCTGCAGGCACTCGACCATCATCTCCTGGTCATCGCCCAGCAGCTCTCGCAGCACATTGGCATCAAAAACGACGACCTGCCTGGATTCCAGGTCATTCTGCTTGCCGAGCTTCGCAGCTACCAGCTCGGCGTTGTCATCGGGTACGCACAGATGTTGATTCACGGCAACCTTCAGGGAAACCAGTTGCAAGGGCTTGGTCAGATAGCCGTCCACCCCGGCTTCGGCCGCACGACGAGGTTCGCCACTGAGTGCATTGGCAGTCAGTGCAACAACCGGTATGCGTTCCCCATCCGACTCTTCCTCTCTGATGGCTCGCGTCATCGAATAGCCATCCATGACAGGCATGTGCAAATCGGTAAAGATCATGCCATAGCGTTTGCTGCGCCACTTCTCCAGAGCTTCCTGCCCGTTTTCCGCAAATTCTGCCGTCTGCCCCAGAATCGCCAGTTGCCGTTTGATGACCATGCGATTGACCGAATCATCCTCGACCACAAGAATGCAGGTACCGGCTGCCAGGGCATCCGGAACACTCAGGGGTTCCAGCATGGGTAGGGTTTCATCATCCGCCAGAGCGTGCATGACCTCGGGAGATGCCCGACCGATTGCAATGGCGACCGCCTCGATCAGGGATTTTCGACGAAGGGCGTTGCAATCCACCACCACGGCACTGATCGACTCCAGGTTGCCGCTATGCAGGGTTGGCACCTGCTTTATCTGGATGCCAAGTGAGTGCTCTTTCCGGCTGAGAACGACATGCCCCGTGTGACTGGTCACCGGCTCCTGCAAGCCATCATGCGACTGCATCAAATGCTCCGGAGTACAGATGACAACCGTCGGCCTGCCGATGGCCTGAATCGTGGCAGCAGCCTGTCTGAAATCGGCCACCTCGGTCAGTCTGGCACCAGCAAACGTCAGATAGTGGCCAATGTCGGATGACTGGTAGGCCTCGGATTCGACAAGAACACAATCGACATCGACGATGTCTTCGTGAACAGAGCTCTGGGTTTCCGACAATGCCACCTCAGGCGATAGCAAGACCGTGAATCGGGCGCCTTCGTCGGGCTTGCTCTCCACCTGAATGTCACCGCCCATCATCTCCACGATGCGCTTGCAGATGGAAAGACCCAGACCCGACCCACCGAAACGACGGGTAATGGATGACTCGGCCTGCACGAAGGAATCGAAGATTCGGCTCTGCGCATCGCTTGATATGCCAATGCCATTGTCAGCCACCTCCATCCGCAAGGTCAATGGCTCTGCCTCCAGAACCGATACCCTGACCTCGACGTGACCGGCACGTTCCTGTTGTTTTCCACTGAACTTCACCGCATTTCCCAGCAGGTTCGTCAGCAGTTGACGAAATCGCGTGATATCCAGCAACACGCATTCCGGCATGGCGGGATCGATATACAGACTGAGGCTGGTCTGGCTTTTTCTGGCCAGAGGCACCGTGGCCCTGACGACATTCTCGACCAGCTCGGTCAGGTCGCAGCCCGTCTCTTCCAGCTCGAACTGACCGGCCTCGATTTTCGAAAAGTCCAGTATGTCGTCAATGATTCCCAGCAGCGAAAATGCAGAGTCGAGAACCATCTGCAGGGACAGTTTCAGATCCTTGCTCCGAGACTCGTTCATCAGCACTTCTACCATGCCGACAACACCGTTCATCGGCGTACGGATCTCATGGCTCATGGCGGCCAGGAACGATGATTTCGCCCTGTTGGCAGCTTCTGCGACTTCCGTGGCCTCCTCCAGCTTGGCGTTGGCCTCCTCGAGACTTTTCGTCCTTGCCAGTACTCGACTCTCCAGCTGCAGATTCATCGTCCTGATGCGCTCTTCACTGCTTTTCAGTTCGGTGATGTCCGATGCCACCGTCAACACGATCCTTTCACCTGTGACGTTCGACTTTATCGGTAGCTTGCCAACACTGAACCATCGCTCACGGCCATCCTTCAATGACAGCGCTCTTATGCACTCCAGACTGACGCCTTCGTCGATCACGGTTCTGGCTTCCTGCATTTCCGTATCATCCGGCGAAGAGTGCTCAAGAACATCCGTTGAGCAGCCTGCGATCAACGCCTCTGGCGATAGACCGAACACACCTTGTGCATAGGCTCGGTTGGCCAGCACATGCCTTCCTTCCCGGTCTCTGGCACTGACAAGATGCGGTATGTTGTCGATGATGTCTGCCAGGAATCTCTGTTGCCTTTCGATATCCTGCTTGGCCTGCCGATACTCGGAGATGTCGCGCAGCGACAGGACCGCTCCAGTCCTTTGACCATCGATATCGGGTAGCGGCCCACCGGTCACCAACACGAAGCGGGGTTCCTGCCCCGGAGTGATGATGCATATCTCTTCGCTACTGATGGTTGCGCCGGCAACTGCTCGGTAGAGCGGTGATGTGCCCGGCTTGATGGGGGTGGTACCGTCCTTTTCATACATCTGAATGCGCTTGATCCAGCTCAGGTCCAGTTCTCGCGATGGATCCAGCTGATACCACTCACGTGCCTTCCTGTTCATCAGGATGTCGCTCATCGCCGCATCGCAGGCGACCACGCCTTCAGCCAGATTCTCGAGCATGACCGAGTTCATGTCCGACTGCTTGCGCAGCTCCTTCGTCCTTTGATGGACGCGCGATCTGGCTGATAGCAGCATCCAGGCAACGATGGACATCAAAAGGCTCAGCAACGTACCAGTGACCAGCAGAATCCAGGGGAGTGCCGAGTCTGTGGCCTTCGTGAACGAAGGCGTGGATGCATAGTGGATGGACCACCGACGCCCGGCGATATCGACGGTTTTCGTCGTTTCGAACTTGGCTGGCTTCGATTCGCCATCCAACTCCAGCTGCAGGGCACTATCGTAATGCATGGACTCCACGGCCAGATCGGGTCCGTCGTAGATCTGGAAGTTGATGTGTGACCTGCCGGGTCTCAGAAGCCCTTTCATCAGATCACCGGCTCTGAACGGGCTCATGACGAAACCGTACAGGGTTTCACGCCTTCTGGCTTCAGTGACCGGGGTGCCAATCTCCGACCGATAGACGGGCATGTAGAGTATGAAGCCTGATTGCTCTGCCCCGATGACCTCCTTCAACAGGTCCAGCTTGCCGGACAATGCAGGCTCTCCGGTATCCCTTGCACGCTCCATGGCCTCACGGCGAATCGGTTCTGCAAACATGTCGAATCCGAGCGCTCGACGGTTTCCCTGGTCGAACGGTTCCAGATAGATAACCGCGGAATATTGATCTCTCGGCGTATCGGGCCTGATGGCGTAATCAGGAAAACCTTCCGCTCTGATGTCATTCACATGCGCATCGATGTTCTCCTTCCCCCCGATCCAGCGACTGAATCCCACTCCGCGAAGCGCGGGGTAGTATCGGGAGAGTTTCATGCCCTTGACGTACTCGTACCAGTCGTGGCGAGACACATCTTCCGAACTGTTGAACAAGCCAACGCCACCCCGAAGCACCTGAGCATACGTATCAAACCGCGCTTCTATCTGCCCGTGCAGATGGGTGACATCCTGCTCGAATCGCATCTCTGACTGCGTGTTGAGGGTATCAGCGGAGAATTTCCACCCTGCCACCGAAACCAGCATCAGGACCACGAAAACAGCCTGTGGAATCAGCAGATTTCGTGTATCGGTTTCAGGCATTGTTCGCTTCTATTGCTATCTTGCAGGAAAAGGCGAAGAAAGCAGAGCGCATATCAGTATCGCAGAGAATCCATCGCTCCCCCGCAGTTGCATGTCGTATGCCTTGCCGCCCACTCACGTGATTTACTGCACGATCCGATGGTTAGTTTTTTACGGAATGTGCAGTGATCGCCGACGGTAGAGCGACACCGTGATATTCACTCTCCTGCCTGAGGTGAGCCGGGGGCCAGACCACAGGACTCCAGCAGTGGCAGAATCGTGCGTACATGCTCACGAGGCGCCGATGAAAGCCACGCCAGCTGACGACTTCTCTCGAGTCTCCATTGCCGATACGCAGGCGATTGAACCTCCTCCAGTTGCTTCTCCATGCGCAGATAGGGTTCCATCAGATCATAACGCTGCGCATTGACACGAGATAGCCACACTTGTATGTCTCCGACGAAGAACCGATCGACCACTCGACGAAAGATGCGCCCCTGCCCGCTCGGCTTACCCTGGTAACAGAGAGGGCGTTGTTCCAGCCGTGACGAAACCAGGCGGTTGGCAGCCACCAGCTGCGAATAGGTCAGCGTCGCAGACGCAAGCAGTGATCCCGCTCCCCCGTACCGAAGCCGGCCCAGTGCCTTTTCGAAACGTTCAGGATCGTGAGTGAAATCACCTGATAGCCACCGATCGACTTCCGCAGCAATGTAATTCAGATCGTTGATGGCAACACTGCCCCCGGTAGACGGGTATTCCCCGAGCGCATCCGGTACTCGCCACAGCCCCGAGAACTCATCGCTTGCCAATGTCGCATTGGCTATCGAAGCTGCCAGAGACGCTCGCTTGCTGGCGTTGGCTTCGATCAGTTTCTCTGCCAGATCATCATTCTGCTCGGCTTGCAGTTGTTCAATGCACTCGGGGGCATGTTGCAGGAACGCCAGGTCGTTGAACAGCCGCTGGGAATCAGGCGCTACCTTGCCCAGAACACTGTTCCTTTCGCCGATCACCTCACCCAGCTTGCAGTGGTAGAGCTTCAGGAAGTCGATCATGGAGATCGTCGAACCGACCGATGCCTGCAGCATGTCTCGCTTGCGGGGACGACGCGCCGGCGCCACGGTGTCAACGAAGTCCGCTGCCTCGACCTTGAGTGACCTGGCCAACCGGGTGTTGTAGTCCTCGTAGCGGAATTGCGCAGCATCGCCCTGGCAGCCACACAGCAATGCCAGGCATAGCACTATTGCCCCTCCACGAATGCCGCGACAGCCTCGCCGCCCGGTTTGCTTTCCAATCACGATCGATACATGCAGCTACCAACAAGTCGGGAGGTCAGCCTGCCTGACAAGCTTGCTCAGTGTTGCGAGCTTCACGCTCGTACCGGAACCTGCGTGGCAGCTGACCTGACGATACCGCCTCAGGTTACCACCGCTCAGTGAGGAGCTGTTCTCGTTGAAAGATCAGGCCTTGATTCTGACCACCTCACAGGCATTTCCATCCAGATCGATGACGGCCGGGAATTGTTCAAGCTCGTCGATGAAGACCGGTTTGGAAAAGTAATATCCCTGCACCAGCCTGATTCGGCTTTGCTGTCGGAGGTACTCCAGCTCTTCAGTGGTCTCGACGCCTTCGGCAACCATATCGATGCCCAATGCGGTACACAGGGATTCAATCGCCTTCAGAATTCCCTGACTGCGTGGCCTGTCCTGTATCGCCGTGATGAATGCCCGGTCGACCTTGACCTCATCGGCGGTGATGTCAGCCAGTGTCGACAACGACGAATAGCCGGTACCGAAATCATCTATCGAGACACGGACACCCAGCGCTCTGAGCTCGGGCAAGACTTGATGCTGAAAACGCTGCGTCGCCACCAGTGCATCTTCTGTCAATTCCAGCACAATACTCTTCGCCACACCGGACTCTGCCAGTTCCTGGATGAAGGAACGCATGAAGGCCACGTCACCCGCCTGGGGTGCCGCCACATTGATACTGACGGTGACATCCTCGCCGAATCGTGACGTCAAGGCTCCGAGGCTTTGCACCACATCGCGCAACGCAAACCGGGTCATGTCATCCAGTAGCCCCAGCTCCGATGCCAGCTCGATGAATTCTCCCGGCATGCGAATTCTGCCATCGGGTTCGACCCAGCGGATCAACGCCTCGAAGGCATCTACCTGGCCGGTGGTGATATCCACCTTCGGCTGAAAGGCTACCCGGAAATGCTCATCACGAATCGCAATGCGCAACTGCTGCTCCAGCTCCATTCTCGCGGTGAGCGTCTCCCGCATGGATTCATCGAAGTAGCTGACACTCCCCTTGCGGTTTGTCTTTGCGCGGTACATTGCGCTGTCCGCGCAGCGCCGCAGACTTTCGTAGGTATTGCCGTGCAGTGGGTAGATGCTTGCACCGATAGATGCCGACGTCATGAGCTCGTGTCCCTCGATGCAAAACGGCTCTCTCATCGCGTCAAGCACTCGATCAATGACCAGCGTCAAGGTACTGGAGTCTTCCAGAGGATCAATCAGAATGAGGAATTCATCGCCGCTGATTCGCGCCAGCGTATCGCCGTCGCGCAGGTTCTGACCGATTCGTTGCGCTATCAATTTCAGCAGGGCGTCGCCAATCGAATGGCTGTAGTAATCGTTGACCTGCTTGAACCTGTCAAGATCGATGAAGGCCAGCGCAAACTGTCCACTGGCACCATGGGCCAGCAACGCGGCGTCAACCATCTGTTGCATCAGATCACGGTTGGGCAAGCCGGTGAGCTCATCATGAAAGGCCCTGTGCGAAAGCTCTTCTTCGAACCGCTTGCGCTCCGTGATATCCAGCGATGCCGTCAACAGCAACGACTCATCGTGTATACACACCGGTTTTTCGGTGATCAGCAGTGTATGCGGTTCTCCGGACAGCATGGCGGTTTCTTCACGCGACCGCTGCCTGCCGCTGCGAAGTAGCGCCTGATACCTTTCAAGCTGCAGGCAGACCGACTCGGGATCAGCGCAATCGAGCAATGCCGGCAAGGTGCCGATCAGCTTGCTGGCTTCACGACCATAGATTGCCGATGCCGCATCATTGGCAATCAGCAACTTGCCTCGCTCGTCCTGAACCGCGACCCCCACCGGGAGCACGTTCACCATCTCCTGCAGCAGACTTGCATTGCGTCTGGCCAGCAATTCGCTTTTCTGCAATTGTTCTGTCAATTCGCGCAAGCGTCGTCCTTCGGCTGCACTTTCACTGGCAATGCGGGTTGCCAGGGCGTGTGAGGCCAGCACGGAGAAGCGTCTGGCCCGGTCGATATGATTGCGATCGAACCCCTTCTCGCCCGGTGCCTGCAGCAACACCAGTATCCCTCTACGCCCGCGTACCTTCACCGGTATGTACAAGGATGACTGGTCGGCGGATAGGACGTCCTGGCTGATCTGGAGCCATTCCTCGATCCCCGCATTCGAAAACGTGGCAACAACGCGACCGTTCAGAACCTTGCGAAACAAGGCGCCCGAGTGCCACACCATCCCGAGCAGAGAGTCTGGCTCGGCGACGATACAGTCCAGCGGTTGCGATGCCTCACTCAGCTCTCCTTCCCGCTCCGCAAGCATCATGGCCTGGGAAAACGTGAAGATCTTGCGCAAGGAGGCAAATACTCGCGCGAACGGGTCATCTGCGCTATCCAGATCCAGCAATGAATCCAGCGCATCCAGCAGTTGCTGTCCTTGCGAATTGCTTTCGATCAGCGCATCGTGTTCGTGTCGCAATGCAAGCAAGGCTTCGCGCAGTTGCTCGGCGCTCTCGATCGTGGTCGGGCCTGTCATCAACCACCAAAAGCCACGGTCGATATCATCAGATTGCCATGTACATTACTGTCAATCAGTCGCCCCTGTTCTCCAAAGGTGAAGCAGACGATGAATGGCACATCGCCGAGCCCCGTTGCAACTGCGTCCGGAACATCGACCACATCCTCACCCACGGCAATCTTGCAACCGCCACAGAAGACAACCAGACCGCCAGCCACGTGTCCGCCGCCATTCTCCACGACCTTGCGAGCCTGTTCGGCAACATTCCCCGAGCGTTTGATCAATCGCCTGGTCTCGCCCTTCATCGCATAGACCCGCGCACCCTTCTCGAGATTACAGAACGTGCGCAATGACCCATGCTCCCCAACGGATTCGGGATGAATCAGCAGATAGTGACTGACACCATCCACCTTGCCGGCATCCGTTGCCAGAGGAAACATGGTCGTATCAGCGAGAATCTTGCCGCCATCTCGCTGCCGCTGCCCAATCAGGTCATCGACCCAGGTATTGTAGACTTCGGCTGCGGGCCGATCGTCGATCGTCAGGATCTCTCGCCCCGAACCGCTGGTCACCACCCCGCTGTCACCGGCTGGCTGATAACCGATTCCAGTCACGATGCCACTCGGGCCCACAGGTTCATAGCCCCCCTGAAACGCACAACCCAGTGGTGATGAGGGAAACAGTACCGCCAGCACCAGACCATCGACAAGGGGACCATCCGGGCCCAGTTGACTCCATTGCGCCGACACATCATTGTCCGCCGATGAGCCTCCGACAATCGGACAGTTGTCACCGACTACCTGCCGCAGACCCTCGATGACCTCCTCCTCGCGACCCGGTGCCTGGTAGAGCCAGACAAGCTCGGGTAACTGCCCTGTACAGCCGCAATTCGCCAGCGCCTGCTGCAGCAACAACCCCGCTGCCTTTGCAGGGTCATCGCCCAGAGGTCCTGCGGCAACACCGTAATCACCGTCCCGGTCATCCACCAGCAGCAAGCCGATACCGTATTGATCCAGGTAGCCCTTGTCGGTAATGAGACCACCGGAAGAGCTACCGCCAATCACGGCTGTATCAGGCAGGCGTGATTGCAACCAGTCATGAAGCGCCAGTTCATCGTGCACGCAACCGTAGAAAGTGAACGCAATGCTTGCGCTCAGCGGATCCTCGCCCATGGACGCATCGAGCAACTCGAGAGCCATCTCCGTAGACTCAGCGCGTGCGTGGAATGTTCTAAGACTGGGCATTCGAGCAATACCTGCCACCTTGATGCTCGTATTATCGACATGACAAGAGTAAACCTTACAGCGGCCGGGACGTCAGACTGTTACTGTTACCGATACAGTCCGAGAGCAGTCAGCCAGGAGACTGATCACTGAAATACCGAAAGCAGCCTCATCCCGCAAGGCACTGAAATCTCGAATGCCGCCTCATCCTGGCGCGGCAAGGTCCTCGTGCATTCGCTTCCCCCGGCGCAGGCTTTGACAGCCACCCAGCGGAGGGGGTTCAGTCAGCTGCAACAGGTTCGTGCAAAGCCTTGAACATGCGTCCCTCGGTCAGAAGAACCACGCCAATCGCCGCCGCGCTGAGCAGGCCGAACGATGCGATCAACGGCACGGTGGTCCCGTTGAAAGCCTGACCAATCAGAAAACCCAGCACGGCCGCGCCGACCGTTGTGATACAGCCCTGAACGGATGACGCAGTACCGGCGATATGCCCTACGGGCTCCATGGCCATCGCACCGAAATTCGGCGCCGTCAAGCCAAAACAGAACATCAGGGCCGATTGCAGGATGACGAAGGACAAGAGAGTCTGATAATCCGATTGTTCCAGCAGCAATCCCACGACCGCGAGCACCAGCATGGCGCACACAGCCGTATGCGACACCATCCGGGTACCCAGACGTTCCACGATTCGCGAATTGAGAAAGGATGCCATTGCCATGCTGACAGCCGTGATCGCGAAATAGACCGTAAACAACCCCTCCACCTGAAAGACATCGGCGAAGATCTGCTGAACCGATGCGATGTAACCGAACAAGGGACCCAGAACAAGAGCCATGGCAACGGTATAACCAATGGAATTGCGCGTGGTGGCTACCACCTTGAACGCGTCGAACACCCGGCTCATCGACAAGGGCAAGCGGTATTCGGCATGCAGCGTCTCCGGCAAGCGCATCCAGGCGAACACGGTGAGACCCAGGGCAAACAGACCCAGTGCCAGAAATATCCAGTGCCAGCTGACGAACAGCATGATGCCCTGACCGATGGCGGGAGCCAGTACCGGAACCGTCAGGAAGATGATGAATGCCAGTGACATCACTCGGGCCATCTGTCGCCCGGAATAGCAGTCTCTGACGATGGCCACGACCAGCACTCGGGTAGCCGCTGATCCAGCGCCTTGCAGAAAACGAGTCAACACGACGCCGTCGAAGGAGCTGACGAAAACGGTGATGATGCTGAACAAGGCGTAGATCGAGACGCCGAACAACAATACCGGGCGCCGACCGTAACGATCCGAAAACGGTCCATAGAACATCTGGAAAAAGCCAAAGCCCAGAAGATAGGCTGTAATGACCAACTGCCGGTCATTCGGGTCAGACACACCCAACTCATCGCCTATCGCGGGAAGCGCCGGCAACATGGTGTCCACGGCCAGGCCATTGAGCGCCATGAAACCCGCCATCAGGGTCACAAAGGCCGCAAAGCTGAGACCGGGGTGCGGGGAGTCGTTAATCTGTTTGTTGTTCATGGAAAAGCCTGATCGACAGCTGCGAAATAGTGCGCACCCCGACGGTGCTTGTCAAGCCTTGCAGTGGTGCATCACAACCGGGAAAGCGCAGTATGATTCAATACCGATGGCGCAGCCGGGATCTTTGCCTGCGCGAACGCCCGTCAAGCCGGGTGTTGCATTGCTGCGAAGCAATGAACTCGATAGATGAATCACCAACCCACTGCCGCTTCGGCTTGACTCGATGGAAGATGGGCTTTCAGACAGACTGACCACCGTGACGCGAACGTTCAATACCCCGAAACGCATGAAACAGAACACAGGTTTACCGCACGTTCTTGCCGGACCGATACTGCGCCACGCTCAAGATGACTGTCTCCTGCTTTGGCTCGCGACCACCTGCTCGACAGAATGGCGTTTCCGTCTGCGTCATGCAGACGACACACTGTTCGATCGTGTTCTGTCAGGGTCGGAACAGACCGAACTGCCGATCGGCAGGCACGCCTTCGTGCAACTGCTCAGTATTGCGGCTGACACCCCCTGGCCGCAGGATGCATTGCTGCATTACGACCTGGCCTATCGGGAGAATGAGCGCTGGCACTGGATAGGCGAATGGGCGCCTCATCTCTGCCAGCCGGAGCAAAGTTCCCCACACCTGGTCATTCAACGCCATGTCACACGAATCCTTCATGGCTCCTGTCGCAAACCGCACCACCCTTCCGACGATGGCCTGCGGCGGGTCGATGCCGAAATTCTCGCCTGCGCCACTCAGCCGGAACAGCGACCGGCATTGCTGATGATGAGTGGCGATCAGGTCTATGTCGATGATGTTTCAGGGCCCATGCTGCACGCCATCCACCAACTCGATGCACGTCTCGGCCTGTTCGATGAACTGATCAATGGCGCCGTGATCGACAGCGGGCACGCACTCATGCAACACGAGCACACCTACTATCGTCGCACACAGCTCTTGCCACGCACCCCCGCCAATGTCACCTTGCTGGAGCGATTTTTCGGCGGTGCTCGCAAACCCATCTTCACCACAGCCAATGCGGAAAACCATCTTGTCTCTTTGTCTGAAGTGCTGTGCATGTATCTGCTTGTCTGGTCTCCAGTCCCCTGGACGCTGATCGAAACACGGGAACCTGCTCTCCCCGAGTCTCTGCGCAAGCGATATCGGCGTGAGGCCGAGAACGTCGACAGATTCGTGACAGGTCTGCCCGAAGCAGCACGAGCCCTCTGCCATGTGCCGTGCTGCATGATGTTCGATGACCATGACATCACGGATGACTGGAATCTGTCTCTCGCATGGGAAGAAACCGTCTACGAACATCCGTTCTCCAGACGTATTGTAGGCAATGCCCTGCTTGCCTATGTACTGTGCCAGGGATGGGGAAACAAGCCCGATTGCATGACAGAACTCATCCCGCATTGCATGGAACTGCTGGACGCGGCTGCCAGTCATGAAGGCTGTCTTGATTCGGATCTGCAGGACGCACTGATCGACAGGCTTCTGGCATTTCGCGGTTGGCAGTACACCTTGCAGACCAGTCCGGCCATCGTGGTTCTCGATACGCGTACGCACCGGTGGCGTCGCCCCGACAAACCATCACGACCTTCCGGTCTCATGGACTGGGAAGCGCTGAGTGATTTTCAGCAACAGATTCTCGATCATGCTGCCGTCATCGTGGTCTCGCCGGCACCCGTATTCGGCGTCAAGCTCATCGAGATCGTACAGAGGATATTCACGTTCTTCGGAAAACCCTTGCTCGTCGATGCAGAAAACTGGATGGCACATCACGAAGCCGCGACCATCATGCTCAGCATCTTCCGTCATCGACGAACGCCACAGAATTTCGTTCTGCTATCGGGCGATGTGCACTATTCCTTCGCCTACGATGTGGAGCTGAGATACGAGACGGAATCTCCTGCTGTCTGGCAGATAACCAGTAGTGGCATCAAGAACGAATTCCCCCCCGTTCTCATCGAGTGGCTTGATCGCTTGAACCGTTGGTTGTTTGCGCCCTGGTCGCCACTGAACCTGCTGACACAACGGCGATCGTTTCACATCTATCCGCGGTTGCCGCAAGGACGGAGCGCTGGTGAACGCGTATGGAACCACTCGGGCATCGGCGACGTCAGGTTGAGCGATGACGGCAGACCGCTCACGATCAGGCAACTGAATGCGGCCAGAGGAGAAACGGAATTCCTGCCGGGTCGGCGCAAAGAGTGATGCTAGCGGTAATACGCTACCAATCGGTTGAGACCATCCGTTATCGTCCCGAGTTCATTGGTAGCGACGCGGGCCTCGTCCACGCTGCCGAGTGAACTCAATGCGCCATCGGCCACTTCGGATATGCCCCGTGCAATCTCGGCACTGCCGCCGGCTGCATCCACAACCAGGCGACTGATTTCTCTGGTGGTCGTTGTCTGCTCATCGATGGCAGTACGGATACTGGATTGAATTTCACTGATCTGTTTGATGACATCGATGATCTCCCTGACTGCGGATGCCGCGAGATCCGTGTTGTCCTGAATGGACGCTATACGCTTTTCAATCTCCTGGGTAGCCTTGCCTGTCTCATTGGCCAGTTCCTTGACTTCGCTGGCGACGACCGCGAAGCCTTTGCCGGCATCACCGGCACGGGCCGCTTCAATCGTTGCATTCAGCGCCAGGAGGTTTGTCTGGTCGGCGATGGAGGCAATGACCTTGGTGACATCACCGATACTGGCACTGGCGCTACTGAGTTCCCTGACCGACCGGTCAGTGCTCAAGGTCAGATCCACGGCCTTTTCCACAATCTGACCGGCCAAGGTGCTTCGATTGGATATTTCACCGATGGAGACGCTCATTTGTGAAGAGGCGGAAGCCACGCTATCCACATTGTCGCTGACTCGCCTGGCTGTTTCCGAAGTCCGTCCACTCTGTTCGGAACTGCGTTTGGCATTGTCGGAGAGCTGGCTACTCAAGGCATTCAGACGCTCGGATGATCGGCTCAGACCAGCCGCACTATCATGAATCTTGAGCATGTTCGCCTGGAAGGCTTTCAATAGTCGATCCAGTCCGGTTCCGAGCTTGCCGATGGCATCATCACCCTGGACCAGAATCTTCACCGACAGGTCTCCTGCGATAGCCGCATCCACGGCATCAAGCAACAAGTCCACCTTGTGCCGCAATTCGTCCGCCAGCTGTTGCTCGTGTTCGCGAGCCCGGCGAGCGGCTTCCGCGGCCTGTTGGTGCCCCTCCAGTATTTCCCTGTCGGCCCTGGCCTGCTGCTCCCGGGATTGTTCAATCAGTTGCAGCGATTCCTGTTGCTGCTGGTAGAGGGTATCTGCCTCTGCTGCAGCATCTCTGAGTGTTTCCAGCGCGCGCGCCAATGCCCCCACTTCATTCCCGCGCTCGGTGTAGAGCACCTCAGTGTCATAGTGCTTGGCGGCATAGGACTGCGTCAATGAGGTCAGGGCGGCTAGCGGCTTGATCACCTGGAAATGCATATAGACGCCCGCCAGAAACAACAGGACTACCACGATGACAACGATACAGATCCCAGCCAGCTTGATGATATCGAGACTTGAATGGCTGTTTTCCGATGCCTCTCTGGCCTCGGCCTGCTTCAAGTTGGTTCTGCTGTCGATAGCAGTCGTCAGTTCATCCAGAGCGCGTGTCTGTGCAGCAGCCGCTTCGTCGAAATCTGCCATCAAAGGGTTGCCGGTATCCGGGCCCCCAGCGATATAGGCTTCGGCCATCTCGATACCACTCTGGTAGTAGGCCGGGAAAACCGCCATGACGGATCGGGTATCCGCCTGAATGCTGTCCATTCCGTTCTCTCTTGCAATCTCGAGAACTTCTTGCGCTGCTATCTCGAACGCTTCCGCATTCGCCGCTGCTTCAACAAAACCATCGTCAAGACCGTGCAAGCCTCGTGTTGCCGAGATATCCGTCAACCACTGCTGGACCTGGACGACATGCAGCCGCATGTCCTTGATCAATCGGACCAGCCGGAAATCTGTTTCAACCAGTGAAGAAACCGAGTGTTCAACAACCGAATCGTCGTCCAGATGACGTGTGAGTATCCAGCCAAGAGTGGATACGGTCAGGATGCTGAGGATGGCAGCCGCAATGACAGCGATTCTGAATTGAAACGCGATGGAACCACGAGCCTTGACCCCCTTGACAATGCCATCCGTATCAGGGGTACCTTCGTCCATATCGCTGTCTGCGGCTGCCATGTCCCAGTAGTCCGGTTATCCTGAAATGAAGACAGGTTGCAATCCCCGTCATTCGGGAACAGACCTCGTCCGGATATCGGCACTCTGGGATCAGCCCTGAATGCGGTACAGGTAATCCTCAGGTATCTCGCCAGGCAGTAGATCGCCGCAAGATCCTTGTGTCAGGTACTCTCCGAGGCGGCCTGCTGCATTTCCTGCTCGAAGCGCAATCTCAACGCCTTGCGCGCCAGGGCGGCACGTTGACGCTTCTCTTCCAGCGGCAATTCCACCTTCAGTGCCGGTATTTCAGCCGGTCGTCCCTCATCGTCGACGCCGACCATGGTGAAGTAACAGGAATTGGTATGTCGCCGTATCCCCTTGCGGATATCTTCCGCTTCCACGCGGATGCCGATTTCCATGGACGTTCGTCCGGCATGGTTGACACTTGCCCGGAAAGTGACGAGCTCACCGACATTGATGGCTTGCTTGAAAGTGACCTGGTCGACGGACAGGGTGACGACGTAGCGCCCGGAGAATCTCGAGGCACATGAAAAAGCGACTCTATCCAGTAGATTCAGCAGTGCGCCCCCATGGACCTTGCCACTGAAATTCGCCATATCCGGCGTCATCAGGACGGTCATTTCCAACTGGCGTGAATCCATGATCGTTCCTCGATTGAGCTGGCCAGGGTACCGTGGTTGCGCGATAGTGCAATGAATCCGATGCTTTTCCATCGCGCACAAAAAAGCCGCATTCAAGCGGCTTGATCGACTTTCAAAACACGTGGTAGCGGGGGTAGGATTCGAACCTACGACCTTCGGGTTATGAGCCCGACGAGCTGCCAGACTGCTCCACCCCGCAACTGTGCTGACCCGGAGAAGTATAACGCCCTTTTCTCACTTGTACAACACTTTGAGGCAAATAAATTCGGGAGATGGGCACAAAGGGGGTCATTCGGCAATTTCCACGTTCTGATGGAACACGATGCCGTTGATGACATCGAGCCGCGCGTAGATTCGCGAGTAGCGAACTTCAAGACGTTGGCGTATTTGTCCCAGAAAAATCCTGGTTTCCATGTCCGGCAGGAATGCGCCATCATCACGCACCAGACAGCTGACCGGAAAGCCGGCAAACTCATCATTTTCATCGAATGCCAGCCAATCGATCTTGATCAATGTGTTGTTCAGACCCCGGACCCATTGCAGGCGAGTGTCGCCGCTTACCGCCTGATCCGGATACGGAAGCAGACGTTGTACCGGCTCGGGTTCATGAAGTCTGTAAGCCGCAACCGTCGGAAATGATGACCCCGGAATGGAAAGGCTGACTTCATCCGGCAATGCTCCCGGCAGCCCACCTGCAGATTGGTAGATCACCTCCTGCTCACTGGCGATGGCAGCATCCAGCCTGTGCCAGGGCCCTGAGGGGGTATTCAAGATGATTGTCGTACCGCCGGAAATGGCTGGTGGCGGTTGATTGTCGTCAGCGTCTGCTCCCGTGCCGGGTCCCTGCCACGATCGGCAACTGTCTACGGGCAAATCCAGGTAATCAAGATGCGCAGATACCGGATAATCATCCGCGTAACGCGCAAGCTCCACTTCGCCATCTGCGCCATTCGCCGGATCCGAGAGGCTCCTGAATACTCGCGCGACAACCAGCCATGGAGAAACCACATCCATGGGCGACAAACCATCGAGGCCGGTGACGATGAGTCCGGTTCGATCGTCCTCATCAGCATCGAGTGGGAAAGCGGCCAGCAGCCCTTCGGATGATGCGCCGTCATCGTCGGCCTGACTGCCCTCTTCAGAGCGCTCTCCTGTCTCGTTGCCATCCGCTGGGCCAGAATCGGTGAAGACACCTTCAGGCTGATCTGAGCAGGCACTGATCTGTACGACTGAACACCCCAATGCCAGCCCGATGAACAGTCTGCACAAGCACGCGCGATACCGTGCAGTACTACTGATATGAATACCCATGCCACCTTCCCTGATGTTGAGGCAGTTCACTGTAAACCTCAAACCTGTGACATCGTCGTAGGATCAAGCCGATATCTGCATGAATAAACAGTATTGACTATAGCCTGTCGTTCAGGTTTTCACTGGTGTGCGGGTAGCTGAACCATCTGGCAGGCAGCTACTGACAAGAAACAGGCGCGCAAGCGTCTGATTTATTTCAGATGTTTGCCCGAATCCCTTCTACACTCCACTCAACGACGTACCGATTGCGCATAGCTCTCCGTCTGCCTGAGTGCATGGAAACACCGGTAAACATACCGAAGACAAGAAAACATGCCGGTGCTACCGTGAACGAAAATTACAGATTGGACAGCTTCGATGAAACTGTATCTAGACTCCGCTTACGAGACGCACCCCTGCCTTGATCGTGTACGCGAACTGGCTCGTCTCGACCAGCAGAAACAGTTCGTGGTCACCGACGATCCGGCAGCAGCCGATGCCATCGTGTTCGTCGAAAATACGCAATTTTCGGATATGGGGTTCAGGAGACTGTTGTCCCACGAGCTTGTACGACGGTACCCGGACAAGGTCTTCATGTACAACGAAGCTGACCGGGCGTGGCCGGTTCTCAATGGACTGTACTGCAGTCTCTCCTGCAAGCTCTCTGATTCCTCGTCTCAGGTTGCCTTTCCCTATCTGACGGCAACAAACTCCGGTGTTCGAGACATTCATGGGAAGGTCACGGAACGTCGATGGCTTTTTTCATTCGTTGGCTCTCAGAGCCACGCCTCACGAAAACCGATTCTGAAGCTTGCGCGACCCGACGCCCGCATCATCGACACATCGGACTTCTGCACATGGGATCCCATGCAGACATCCAAGTACGCGTTTCAGAAGTTGTACACGGATACTCTGGCTGCCAGCAAGTTCGTGCTGTGTCCTCGCGGTATCGGTCCCGCGTCATTGCGTTTGTACGAAACCATGGAAGCGGGTCGCGTACCTGTCATCATTTCCGACACATGGGTCGCTCCTCCGCAAGTCGACTGGAGCTTCGCTGTCCGCGTTCCCGAATGGCAGGTAGGCGATATACCCGACATCCTCAAGGGCATGGAGTCGGAATGGCAGGATCGTGGAGAAGCAGCGCGAAAGGCCTGGGAAACGGCGTATGCGCCCGATCGGATGTTCAATACGCTGGGAATGGCCATCCAGGGTATTCGCTGTCGTACCGCAAAACCTCGGCTATCTCTCAACGCCTGGGCATTGAAATGGCGTGTCATCGCCGAACAGGAAGTTCGCAACCAGCTCAAGCCTCAAGCCCCGACTCACCTGCCAAAGCCTCGCCATCCAGGCGACATCGAACAACTCATGAAACGCAAGCCGGTAAGCGGTAAGCGGTAAGCGGTAAGCGGTAAGCGGTAAGCGGTAAGCGGTAAGCGGTAAGCGGTAAGCGGTAAGCACAGGCATTCTACCTTGCCCTCCTGTCCTCAGGAACGGCAAGATAGATGCCTGAAAGTCTGCTCAGATCAACTGAACGCGGCGATACAGGCACTCATGATCAGGCCCGGTGCCAGCCCCAGGGCCAGAACTGCAAGACCATTCACGGCCAATGCAGCCGTGACATCTCCGGCAGGACTCACTTCCAGCTCGTCGACCGGATCGTCGAAGAACATGATCTTGATGATCCGCAGGTAATAGAACGCACCGATGACCGACATGATGACACCCAGAATGGCCAGCCAGGTAAATCCGGCGCTGACAGCCGATTCCAGCACGGTCAGCTTGGCATAGAAGCCGACAGCTGGTGGTACACCGGCCAGGGAGAACATTGCCAGCAACATCACCGTAGCAAGCAGCGCGTTTCGCTTGCCCAGACCGGCCAGATCGGTCAACTGCTCCACTTCGAAGCCTTCTCGCGATACCGCAAGCAGGACACCAAACGCTGCCAGCGTGGTGAACGCATAGGTGATGGCATAGAACATCGAGGCGCTATAACCTGCATCGGTAGCACCGACGATGCCCATCAGAAGGAAACCGACGTGCGAGATCGTACTGTAGGCCAGCATGCGTTTGATGTTGGTCTGCGCAATGGCGATCAGATTTCCCACCACCATGGACAAGGCCGACATGATGGCCAGCATCTGCTGCCAATCGGCGTTGAGCGTTTCCAACCCTTCCACCAGTAGTCTTACCAGCATGGCAAACGCCGCAATCTTCGGGGCGGTGGAAATGAAAATGGTGACGGAGGTCGGAGCACCTTCATAGACATCCGGCACCCACATGTGGAACGGTACTGCGCCCAACTTGAACGCAATCCCCACAATCAGGAACGTCAGACCGAATCGCGCTCCGATGGTACGTTCGGCGCTCAGCACCTCGGAATTGCCGGCCAGAATATCGGCGATGACTTTCAGATTGAGTGAGCCGGTGGCCCCATAGACCATCGACATGCCATACAGCAACATTCCGGACGCCAGTGCACCCAGCACGAAGTACTTCATGGCAGCTTCCGCTGCCCTGCCGTTGTCCCGGTGCAGCGCCACCATGGCGTACTGCGACAAGGCCAGCAATTCGAGGCCCAGATAAACGGTCAGCATGTGCGTCGCGGACACCATGATCATCATGCCGGCAACGGCGAACAGCCCAAGAACGAAATACTCGCTGCGCGCGATCTTGCGATTACCCACGTAATCACGGGAATACAGGAAAATGCCGATGGCCAGCAACAGCACCCAGCTCTTGAGACTGGCGCTGAGCGAATCCAGGGTATAAGCACCACTGAGCCCGGTCACAGCCTCATCGCCCAGTTGCGTCAGCGACATGATCAGGGTGATGAGCAGAGATAGCTGAGACAGCCAGTAGACGGTGTTTGATTTCGCCTGTGTAAACAGGCCGACGACCAACACCGCACAGGTGGCCGCCAGCAGAAAGATCTCGGGCGTCGCGATCTGCAGGTTGTCCATGAGGCGCTCAGTACTTGGAGGTTGAAATTTGATTCACGAGATTCTCTACCGAGGCGTGCATCACGCCACCGATGAGGTTCGGCCAGACGCCTATCAGCAATACGAAGATTGCCAATATTGCCAGCATCCAGAACTCGCGGGAATTGATGTCAGTCAGTGCTGCCACCTTGTCGTTACCGATGGGACCCATGATCACGCGTTTGACCATCCACAATGTGTAGGCCGCACCGAGAATCAAGGTCAGGGCCGCCAGAAAGGCGATCCAGAAATTCGTCTTGAAGCTGGCCAGAATGACCATGAACTCGCCAACGAAACCGGAGGTACCGGGCAAACCTGCGTTCGCCATGGCAAAGAACACCATGAAAGCCGCGAAGATCGGCATGGTGTTGATGACGCCGCCATAGTCGGCGATTTCACGACTGTGGATGCGGTCGTACATGACACCAACGCACAGGAACATCGCAGCGGAAATGAATCCGTGAGACACCATCTGCATGATGGCACCTTCTATTCCCAATGCCACTCCGCTGGCATCACCCTTGGCGATCAGGCGAAAGGCAATGAAGATACCCAGAGTGACAAAGCCCATGTGGGATATGGATGAATAGGCAATCAGCTTCTTCATGTCACGCTGCGCTAACGCAACAAAGCCGATGTACACGACCGCCACCAGCGAGATGGCGATCATGAAGGTATCCATCTGCGCACTGGCATCCGGCGTCACGGGAAGAGAGAAACGCAGGAAACCGTAGCCACCCATCTTCAACATGATGGCGGCCAGAACCGCAGAACCTGCGGTTGGTGCTTCCACGTGTGCATCCGGTAGCCAGGTGTGGACCGGCCACATCGGAATCTTGACCGCAAAAGCCGCCAGAAAGGCGAGGAAGATCCAGAATTGCTGATCCTTGCTCAACGCCAGCTCATGCAGGTCGGCAATGGCGAAGGATCCACCCTGGTTGTACATGTAGATCAGAGCGATCAGCATGAACACCGAGCCAAGAAAGGTATAGAGGAAAAACTTCACCGTGGCATACACACGACGTGGCCCACCCCAGATACCAATGATCAGAAACATCGGTATCAGCGTTGCCTCGAAGAAGATATAGAACAGGATGGCATCCATCGCCGAAAATACCCCGACCATGAGACCGGTCATGATCGAAAAGGCACCCAGATAGATGGATGGACGATCCTTGATCACCTCCCAGGCAGAGATCACCACAATGACGTTGATGATGGTCGTCAGCACGATCAATGGCATTGCGATGCCATCCACGCCCAGCGCGTAATTGATACCGAAGCTCGGCAGCCACGCCAGCGACTCCTGAAACTGCATGGTCGCCGTGCTCGAATCGAATCCGAAGTACAGCGGCAGACTCACCAGAAACGTCAGGATGGAGGCAATACCTGCCAGCTTGCGTGCCGGTCGATCACCCACGGCAATAATCAGAAAACCCGCCAGTATGGGCAACCAGATCGTCAGACTCAGGATAGGAAAGCTCAATGTATCGATCTCAATCGGGCGTGATAATCAGACGAAAAGAAACCAGGTCAGCATGGCCAGCAATCCCAGGATCATGGCGAATGCATAGTGGAACAACATGCCGCTCTGTACGTGTCGCGCAAGACCGGCCATGAATCCGACACTATTGGCAGCCCCGTTCACGACGGCGCCATCAATGATCTTGATGTCACCCTTCTCCCACAGCTGTCGGCCCAGGTTGACACTGCCACGCGCGAATACCGCCTGATTGAAGTCGTCAAAGCCGTACTTGTTTTCAAGTATGCGACGCAGGAATCCGAGTCTGGAATCCAGAAATGCCGGAATCGAAGGTGCCAGAATGTAGAACAGGAAGGCCGTGGCAACACCCAATGCAGCGATATAGACCGCTGGCGCATGGAAGGCATGGCTGATGAACTGCAGCGGGCCGTGATATTCCTCGGCCAGCTCACCCAGCACGTCATGAGCTTCTGCCACGAAGATCACATCCTTGAAGTAATCGCCATAGACCACCGCCGAGACTGCCACGAACCCGATGATCACCGACGGAATGGCAAGCAGGATCAGAGGCCATGTCACGACCTTCGGAGATTCCTCGGCATGCTCGGCCGTGTGCTTGTCCATGCGAGTTTCACCGTGGAACACCAGAAAGAACAGTCGGAAGGAATAGAACGCCGTCACGAACACACCACCCAGCACAGCCCAGTACGCGATGTGAGCACCGGGGATGGAGGAAGCATGAACCGCCTCGATGATGATGTCCTTGGAGTAGAAGCCGGCGAACCCGGGGAATCCGATCAATGCCAGTGATCCGATCAACGATGTCCAGTAGGTGATCGGCATGATCTTGCGCAGGCCACCCATCTTGCGAATATCCTGCTCGTGGTGCAGTGCGATGATGACGGAACCGGCCGCAAGAAACAGCAGCGCCTTGAAGAAGGCGTGCGTCATCAGGTGAAACATGGCGGCCGAGTAGGCCGAGACACCCAGAGCAACGGTCATGTAGCCCAGTTGCGACAGCGTCGAATAGGCAACCACCCGCTTGATATCGTTCTGCACCATGCCGATCAGCCCCATGAAAAAGGCGGTAAAGGCTCCGATGATGAGAATGAAACTGAGCGCGGTCTCGGACAGTTCAAACAGTGGAGACATGCGAGACACCATGAAGATACCGGCCGTGACCATGGTTGCGGCGTGGATCAAGGCCGAGATAGGCGTCGGACCTTCCATGGAATCAGGCAACCAGACATGCAACGGGGCTTGCGCCGACTTGCCCATGGCTCCGATGAACAGCAGGATGCAGAGAACCGTCAACACATCCCACTCGGCATCGCCGAAGATGTTGATGGTTTGCCCAACCAGTGAGGGGGCCGCAGCGAAGGCATCCGTATAGGCGAGACTGTTGGTATACATGACAATACCCGCGATCCCCAGCACGAACCCGAAGTCACCCACACGATTGACGAGAAACGCCTTCATGTTGGCGAAGATGGCGGATTCCTTCTTGTAGTAGAAACCGATCAGCAGATAGGAGACCGTACCCACTGCTTCCCAGCCGAAGAACAATTGCAGGAAATTGTTCGACATGACGAGCATGAGCATCGAGAAGGTAAACAGCGAGATGTAACAGAAGAAGCGCTGATAACCGTCATCATCGTGCATGTAACCGATGGTGTAGATATGCACCATCAGGGAGACGAAGTTGACGACCAGCAGCATCATCACTGTCAGGTTGTCCACCAGAAATCCTATCTCGAACCGTATGTTCCCGCTGATCAGCCAGGTGTACAGCGTCTCGTTGAATGGCGCTGCGTTGCCGATGACCACATGAAAGAAAGCAAAGCACGACAACAGCAGGGAAAACGCAACCCCGGCAATGGTCACACGGTGTGCATTGTCACGACCGATGCGTCGACCGAAAAGGCCTGTGACGATGGCTGCAAGTAATGGTGCCAGCGGAATGAGTGTGTAGAGTAGCTTCACGTTGGCTAGCCTTTGAGTGCGTCGAGATCGGCAACGTTGATGGTGGAGCGGTTACGGAACAACACCACCAGTATGGCCAGCCCGATGGCCGCCTCTGCCGCTGCGACGGTCAGGATGAAAAAGACGAATATCTGGCCGGCACCGTCCCCCAGAAAGTGGGAGAACGCCACGAAGTTCACGTTCACCGACAGCAGCATCAATTCGATGCACATCAGGAGGATGATCACGTTCTTGCGGTTCAGGAAGATGCCGACAACGCTCAGACAGAACAGGACGGCGCCGAGGGCCAGGTAATGCGACAGGGAAATCATGATGTCTTCGTTGGCCCTCAGGATGAACGCTTTTCGGACGGCATCTGTACCACTCGCAGACGATCCTGCTTGCGGACTTCCACCTGACTCGAAGGGGACTGGTATTTGGTATCCGCTCGCCGGCGCATGGTCAACGCAATGGCAGCAACAATCGCCACCAGCAGAATGATTGCTGCAATCTCGAACTGAAACAGGTATTCGCTGTAGAGCAGACGCCCCAGTGACTCGGTATTGCTCAATGCATCGGCGCTGACTCGCTCGGGAGCGGGAAACTGTTCGGCCTTGAAGTATTTCTGCGTGATCAGGAAGACCATCTCGATGAACATGATCACACCAACCAGAATACCGACCGGCAGGTATTTCACGAAGCCTTCTCTCAAGGGTTCGACGTTGACATCAAGCATCATGACCACGAACAGAAACAGCACCATGACCGCCCCGACGTAGACCAGCACCAGAGTGATCGCCAGAAACTCGGCTTCGAGCAACAACCAGATGGCTGAGCAGGTGAAAAACGTCAGCACCAGAAACATGGCTGCGTGTACCGGGTTACGTGCGGTGATGACACGCGCCGCCGCGAACACCATGACGGCCGCGAACAGATAGAAAATGAACAGTTCAAAAGTCACTGGAATGATCCTTCCTGTCGGTTTTCACCGCGGGTTTCTGCGCAGACGCAATGGATAACTGGATGAGGACGCATCAGCGGAAAGCGGAATCCGCTGCCCGATCTGCGGCTATCTGTTCTTCGTATTTGTCACCGATGGCCAGAAGCTTGTCCTTGGTCATGATCTGCTCGCCTCGGTTTTCGAAGTGATATTCGAATATGCGCGTCTCGACGATCGAATCCACCGGGCAGGCCTCTTCGCAGAAACCGCAGAAAATGCACTTGAACAGATCGATGTCATACCGTGAAGTCCTGCGCGTACCATCAGCACGTTGCTCCGAATCGATGGTTATCGCCAGCGCCGGGCAGACGGCTTCGCACAGCTTGCAAGCAATGCAACGCTCTTCCCCGTTGGGGTACCGGCGCAGCGCATGCAAGCCACGAAACCGGTGCGACTGGGGAGTCTTCTCTTCCGGGTACTGAATGGTGATGTTGCCTGACACGAAGTACTTGCCGGTCAGGCTCAATCCCTTCAACAGCTCCCACAGCGTGAAGCTCTTGATGTATTTGCTGATTTGTCCTGTCATGTCTGCTGCTCGCCTCTATAGACCGCCGGAACGCACGGTACCGAACCACGGACCCACTTCGAAGTAGATGGCAAAGCCGATCACTGCAATCCACACGATGGTAACGGGAATGAAGACCTTCCAACCCAGGCGCATGATCTGATCATAGCGATACCTGGGAAAGGTGGCGCGCAACCACAGGAAGACAAACAGCAGCGCTGCGGTCTTGATCAGGAACCAGTGAATGCCATCGCCCCAACCATCGATTGGCGACATCCAGCCGCCCAGAAACAGAATGGCGGTCAGCGCGGCAATCATGATCATGTTGGCGTATTCGGCCAGGAAGAACAGTGCGAAACCGAACCCGGAATAATCCACATGGAAGCCGGCAACGATTTCCGACTCACCTTCTGCGACGTCGAATGGCGCCCGGTTGGTCTCGGCTACCCCCGAAATGAAATAGACGATGGCCAGAGGGAACAGTGGAAACAGATACCAGCTGAAGAATCCACCGGACTGTGCGCGAACGATGTCACCCAGGTTCAGACTACCCGCCATCATCAGTACACCGACGAGCGCGAATCCCATGGCTATCTCGTAGGCAACGATCTGGGCTGCCGATCGCATCGCGCCCAGAAAGGCGTACTTGGAATTGGATGCCCAGCCGGCCAGTATGACGCCGTATACGCCCAGAGAGGTCATCGCCAGCACATAGATGAGACCGGCATTGATATCGGCAATCTGCCAGCCATCGGCAAACGGAATGACTGCCCATGCGGCCAGAGCCGGCGCCAGTGACAGTATCGGGGCCGTCAGAAAAAGAAAGCGCGATGCATTGGTCGGAATGATGATTTCCTTGCACAGCAGCTTGAAGACATCGGCAAACGGTTGTCCCAAGCCCTTGAATCCGACCCGGTTGGGACCGACACGCACCTGCATGGAGCCGATGACCTTGCGCTCGGCGAGCGTCAGGTAGGCTACGCAGAGGATCAGCGGCACCAGCACCAACACGATCTTGACCAGCGACCATACTGTGAGTATCAGTGCATCCATCAGGCTTTACTCACCTCGATAGTGCCGAAGAGTTCGCCCAGTGCGGCGGTCTCGGGCAGTCCGGTTGGTACCCAGACGCATCCGTCCGGCACATTGTCGTCAATCCTGACGGGGAGCGTCACGACCAAGCCGTTTTGTCTGACACTGGCATTGTCGCCTTCGCTGAGCGACAGCTCTCGTGCCACCGATGCTGCCATGCTGGCCATGGCCTGCTTGCCGTCCATCGATTTCTGCAGTGGTTGCGACCGTCTGACAACCGGGTCGGTTGCGTAGATGGGTGTCTCACCGGCCCTGAGCAGTTGCGCATCACGTGCTGCCGCAAACCCGGGCACCGTTGCAAATTCCGTCAGATTGCCCAACTGTATCCCGCCGCAGCGGGATTGCAACTCGCGCGTGATTTCTTCAGGACTGTTGTACTCGAAACCCTCGAGTTCCAATTCCGACGCCAGCACCCGAAAGATCTTCCAGGCAGGTCGAGCATCGCCGGGCGGATTGGTCACACCACGACTGCTCTGCCAATTGCCGGTGGCATTGACATACGTGCCGAAGGTTTCGGTAAATGCAGCCGCTGGCAACACGACATCAGCGACCTGCTTCAGGCCCTCGGACAGGAAGGCGGAGATGGCCACCACACCACTGCTGGCTTGCAGGGTCTTCATCGCCAGAGCCGGATTCGCAGCATCCAGCTCGGGCTCGATACCCACCAGCAAGTAGGATTGCAATGGAGCATCAAGCAACTGACCTGCATCCATACCCGCATTGCCCCCCTGAATGGCCACTCCACCAGCTTCGCGATGAGGAACCGCGCCAGCCAGCCAGGCACCTGCTGTGTTGGCACGCTCAGGCAGCATGGCGAGCGTGGCACCCGTGGTCCTGGCAAGGGCGTTCGCCAGGAACTGCAATCGAGAATAATCGGGATGCTGGACGGACAGATTGCCCAGAAAAACCGCAGCCCGTTCACCCTGCTTCAGACTCTCGGCTATCCGTTCATGGCGCTCATCGGTATCGACATCTGGCGCATCCTGCATGGCTGACAGATCGGCACCCGCCGCCTTTGCAACCGCATACAACTCTGTGACCATCCGATCGAAACGCGTGGTGATAATCTCTGCTGCGTCGAAATGCAGTGGGAAACCGCGCGGATTGATGAAGCTGATTGCCGCTCCCTTGATGGCTGACTTGCGCAGACGCAACGCCGCGATCGGTTGATCCTTGCGGATGTTCGAACCGATCAGCAAGGCGGCATCCAGCGTTTCCAGGTCGTTGAACCCCATGCCCAACCAGGGCATGACCGGTGCGGCATCCTGGGCGCTGAAATCCGTCTGACCCAGTCTGTGATCGATATTGTTGCTGCCCAGTGCCCTGCCCAGCTTCTGCGACAGATACAGTTCTTCGAGTGTGTTGCTCGCTGAGGTCAGTACCCCCAGAGTACCGGATTTGAGTTTCGATGCCGCAGCCGCCAACGCAGTTGACCAGTCAGTGGGCTGCAATTCGCCATCGACACGAACCATGGGAGTGCCAAGTCGATCGCTGCTGCTCAGCCCCTGATAACTGAACCGATCACGATCGGCAATCCAGACTTCATTGATGGACTCGTTGTCTCGAGGTACGACCCGGTTGACTGTGCTCCCGTCCATATGAATGAAGATATTGGAGCCCACCGAATCATGAGGCGACACGCCAGGCTGCTGGGACAGTTCCCAGGCACGCGCCGTGAAGCGTGAAGGCCGCGCAGTCAGCGCACCGACCGGACAGATATCGATGACATTGCCGGACACTTCGGACACCACCGACTTTTCAATGTACGTGCCGATTCGCACGTTCTCGCCGCGCCCTGTGGCACCCAACTCACGGATACCGGCAATCTCTTCACCGAATCTCACACACCTTGTACAGTGAATGCAGCGCGTCATCTCGGTGGCAATCAGAGGCCCGATGTACTTGTCGAAGACCACTCGCTTGCCTTCGGTGTACTGAGAAGCGCCGTTACCATAGCCCATGGCAACATCCTGCAATTCGCACTCACCGCCCTGATCGCAGATGGGGCAATCCAGCGGATGGTTGATCAGCAGGAACTCCATCGTGCCCTTCTGGGCATCGCGCGCAACCTTGGAGTCGGTATGCACCACCATGTCAGGCATGCAGGGTGTGGCGCAGGCCGGCAATGGTTTGGGGGCTTTTTCCACTTCCACCAGGCACATGCGACAGTTGGCCGCAATCGAAAGCTTCTTGTGATAACAGAATCGCGGCACATCAATACCGGCGGCATCGGTTACCTCGATCAGCATCTGACCGCGTTTCGCCGTCAACGGTGTTCCGTCAACGGTTATCTGAATTGTGTCGTCACTCATTTACGCTGTTTCGTCGGGATAACACGGGGCCTGGATCAATCAGATCAAGCAACTGCGCCCAGCTTCTCGGACACCAGGCTGCGTCCGTTCTGGATGTAATACTCGAACTCGTGACGATAATGCTTCACGAAGCTCTGCACGGGCATGGCGGCGGCATCGCCCAGGGCGCAGATGGTGCGTCCCGCAATCTTGCCTGCCACGTCCTCGAGTTTTTCGATATCTTCCGGCATGCCCTTGCCTTCAACGATACGGGTCAGCATGCGATACAACCAACCCGTTCCTTCACGGCAAGGCGTGCATTGTCCACAGCTCTCGGAGTAGTAGAAACGCGAGATTCGCCGTAACGCCATCACCATGTCGGTGGTTTCATTCATCACGATCACTGCACCGGAACCCAGCATGGACCCACTGACCTTGGAGATCGAATCGTAGTCCATATTGGTCTTCATCATGAGCTCGGCAGGAACAACCGGCACCGATGACCCACCGGGAATGGCGGCTTTCAAGGGAATACCGTCTTTCATGCCACCGCTCAGTTCGAGCAGGGTGGCGAACGGTGTTCCAAGATTTATCTCGAAGTTACCCGGCTGCGCCACGTGACCGGATACAGAAAAACATTTCTGTCCACCGGCGGTCTCGATTCCCATGTTCTTGAACCATTCGGCGCCATTGCGAATGATGGCAGGAACACTGGCAACCGATTCGGTGTTGTTGATGGTTGTCGGACGTCCGTAAAGACCGAAGCCTGCAGGAAACGGTGGCTTGAATCGTGGCTGGCCCTTCTTGCCCTCCAATGATTCGAGCAATGCAGTCTCCTCGCCACAGATATAGGCACCTGCCCCTAGCGTGCCGATCACTTCGATATCGATGCCTGAACCCTTGATGTCCTTGCCTGCCCAACCATTGGCATACGCATCCTTGATGGCCTGCATGAAGTTCCGGTAGACCTCATCCATGAACTCGCCACGCATGTAGTTGTAGCTGACAGAGGCACGTATGGCGTAGCTGCCGATCAGCATGCCTTCTACCAGGGCATGCGGATTGAACCGGATGAGATCACGATCCTTGCAGGTACCCGGTTCGGATTCATCGGAGTTGATGACGAAATAGCTCTGGCCACCATTCTTCGGCATGAAGCTCCATTTCAGTCCGGTGGGGAACCCGGCACCGCCACGACCACGCAAGCCTGAGTCCTTGACTATCTGCACGACATCGTCAGGAGAAAGCTTCTCATCGAGAATCTTCTGCCATGCCTTGTAGCCACCTATCTTCAGGTAGTTTTCGTAGGTCCAGGGTTCGTCGAATTGCAGGGTCGTGTAGCAGACCTGGTTCATCGGCGCCAGGGACTCAGGTATCTTTCGGTCGTTCATCGAGTTCTCCCGTTCTCCTATTCGTCGAGGGTATCAGTCAAGCGCATCGAGAATCTCGTCCACCTTCTGCGGCGTGAGCTGGGTGTGATAGACATGGTCTACCTGCATCATGGGTCCGCCAGCACAGGCAGCCAGACACTCTTCCTCAACCTTCAGATAGATGCGACCATCTTCGGTGGATTCACCCAGCTTGATGCCGTACTTGTCCTGCACATGCTCGACGATGTTGTCAGAGCCCATCAACATGCAACTGATGTTGGTGCAGATGGCAACACAGTGTCGGCCGACAGGTTTCGTCTCGAACATGGAATAGAAGCTCGCCACCTCGTAGACCGCGATGGGCGGCATGTCGAGCTTGGCGGCGACCGCATCCATCAGCTCGGTCGACAGCCAACCCTGATTCTGATGCTGGGCAATGCTGAGCGCGGCCAGTACGGCACTTTGCTTGCGCTCTTCCGGATAACGCGTCAGCCACTCATCGATTTCCTGAATCGAATGCTCGTTCAACACCGTCTCGGGGTCGGGCAGCTGGACGTCGGCAGGTACAGAACTCATGAATTTTCTCCGGCAAACACGCTAGCGATCGATCTCACCGAAAACGATATCCTGGGTACCGATGAGAGCGACGACATCCGACAGCATATGCCCACGGGCCATCTCATCGAGCGACGCCAGATGAGTGAACCCTGGCGCTCTCACTTTCAGGCGATACGGCTTGTTGGCGCCATCCGAAATCAGAAAACAGCCAAACTCCCCTTTCGGGTGCTCGACTGCCGCATAGGCTTCCCCTTCCGGCAGGCAGAATCCTTCGGTGAACAACTTGAAGTGATGGATAAGAGATTCCATGTCACCCTTCATGTCGCCGCGCCGGGGTGGTGCGATCTTGTGGTCCTCGGTCAGCACGGGACCTGGATTGACTCGCAGCCAGTCAACGCATTGCTTGATGATGCGATTGCTCTGCCTCATCTCTTCCACACGAACCAGATAGCGATCATAGCTGTCGCCGTTGGTACCAACCGGGATATCGAAGTCCAACTGGTCGTACACTTCGTAAGGCTGCTTCTTGCGCAGATCCCACTCGACATTCGATCCACGCAGCATCGGTCCCGTGAAACCCAACTGCAAGGCGCGCTCTGGCGTGACCACGCCGATACCCACGGTACGCTGCTTCCAGATACGGTTATCCGTCAGCAGAGTCTCGTACTCATCGACATACTTCGGGAACCGCTGGGTAAAATCATCGATGAAATCCAGCATGCTTCCCTGACGTGTCTCGTTCAGCTTGGCCGCAGCCGATTTGCTGGTGAAGCGGGAAGCCTCATACTGTGGCATGCGGTCGGGCAGATCACGCGCCACGCCGCCGGGTCGGTAGTAAGTGGCGTGCATGCGCGCACCCGATACCGCCTCATAACAATCCATGAGATCTTCACGTTCGCGGAAGCAGTAGAGGAAAACCGTCATGGCTCCGATATCCAGGCCATGAGCGCCCAGCCACATCAGGTGATTCAGAATTCGGGTGATTTCGTCGAACATGACGCGGATGTACTGCGCACGCAGCGGCACTTCCACACCCAGCAGTTTTTCGATGGCCAGCACATAGCCGTGCTCATTGCACATCATGGACACATAGTCCAGACGATCCATGTAGCCGATGCTCTGGTTGTAAGGCTTCGACTCAGCCAGCTTTTCGGTTCCGCGGTGCAGGAGGCCGATATGCGGGTCGGCGCGTTCCACCACCTCACCATCCATTTCCAGCACCAGGCGAAGAACGCCGTGGGCTGCCGGATGCTGAGGGCCGAAGTTCAGCGTGTAGTTGCGTATCTCAGGCATCGTCTTTTTTCGGGGTTTCACCAGCAACGTAACGCGAGTCTTCGCGAATGACCCGCGGCACCAGCACTCGGGGCTCGATACTGACCGGTTCGTAGACTACGCGCTCCTTGACCGAGTCGTAGCGCATCTCGACGTTGCCGATCAACGGGAAGTCCTTGCGGAACGGATGCCCCGTGAAGCCGTAGTCAGTCAGGATGCGACGAAGATCGGGGTGGCCGTCGAACAGGATACCGAACAGGTCGAAGGCCTCACGCTCATACCAGTTCGCGTTGTTCCAAATGGCAATCACGGAAGGTATCACCGGCATCGCATCGTCGGCCGCTGCACAGCGCAACCGCAGACGCATATTGTGATCGAGGGATAACAGATGATAGGCCACAAGAAATCGAGGCCGGTCACTGGCAGGAAGTTCCAGACCTGTATTGAAGGTCAGGCTTCCGGTAGACGCCGCATTTACCGCGCGGCTGAAACTGGCATTGTTCTCGGTGTCGGTGGCCCATTCATCATGCCCGTAGGTGGCGTAGTCCACGCCGGCCAGATCACTCAACTGACTGAACGCCAGGGTGTCGTTGTCGCGCAATTCTGTGGCCACGGCGATGAGATCGGCAGGAGCCACGTCCATGACAATCAGATCGAGCGATTGCTGGATGCTGGCGTTATCGGGAAATGCCGAGCGCAGCGCTTCCAGCATGTCCTGTTCTCGAGTTGCCATGATGATCAGCGTGCGATTGTGTTGGTTGTACGAATCTTGTTCTGCAACTGCAGAATGCCGTAGAGAAGCGCCTCGGCTGTCGGCGGACACCCGGGCACGTACACATCTACCGGTACGATACGATCACACCCACGGACCACCGCGTAGGAGTAATGGTAATAACCGCCACCATTGGCACAGCTTCCCATCGAGATGACCCATTTGGGATCCGGCATCTGGTCATAGACCTTGCGCAGTGCAGGAGCCATCTTGTTCACCAGCGTACCGGCGACGATCATCACATCGGACTGTCGCGGACTGGGTCGAAAGATGATGCCGAAACGGTCTAGATCGTAGCGAGCAGCGCCTGCATGCATCATCTCGACCGCACAACAGGCCAGTCCGAAAGACATCGGCCACATCGATCCGGTTCGAGCCCAGTTGATCAACTTGTCGGCGGAAGTGGTGACAAACCCTTCCTCAAGTACACCTTCTATACCCATGATGCTATTCCCACTCGAGTGCGCCTTTCTTCCATTCGTAGATGAAACCGATCACCAGAATGAAGAGAAAGATACCCATGGCAGCAAACGCGGCACCCGAAATGGCATCGAGCGAGATGGCCCACGGGATCAGGAAGGCGATTTCCAGATCGAAAATGATGAAGAGGATGGCCACCAGATAGTAACGAACGTCGAACTTCATTCGCGCATCTTCGAATGCTTCAAAACCGCATTCGTACGGAGAGTTCTTGTCCTTACCCGGATTGGAAGGTCCGACGAGCCGACCGGCTGTGAGCAATGCGATGCCCAGTCCAAGACCGATGAGAATGAACAGCAAAACCGGAAAATAGTTGGCTAGCACCGTGGACCCCGCACGCAAACGCTGGAGAGCGATCGCCTGGCTTTATGTGGCTTGAAACCGAAATAACCGTGAGCGTCGCGCCTGACGAAAATGACACAACGCGGTAGATACAACGGCTTGATTATCGCAGATATCCAACCACTTTGGCATCCAGACAGGATTGAATTTGTTTACCTGCCAGATCGAATCTGCCAAAGATCCCCTATGGTGCCGTCACCCGGACTCGAACCGGGACAGCTTGCGCCACTACCCCCTCAAGATAGCGTGTCTACCAATTCCACCATGACGGCATAAGGGAAATAGGCCTGTAAGGCCAGCCGAAGATGATAACGCATATCTTCGGAAAAGTGGTACTACTCAGCAGCTTTTGGCAAATCGGATTCAGTACCTGCAGCTTCAGCCCCTTCAGCGGCATCGCCCGGCAGGTCTGATACTGCAGCCGGCGCATCATCCTGGACACCACCCGGCAGATCCGTGGAAACAGCCGGCGCCTCTTCTACAAGTCCGGGCACATCCGTCACCGACCTTACCGAGCCATCGCGATGGGCAGCAAGATAGAACAGAAAGATGCTGGTGGCAAAGAACAGGGCAACGAGAATGGTCGTGGCACGAGTCAGGAAAGAAGCCGAGCCACGGGCACCGAATACCGTCGCGGACGCGCCGCTACCGAATGCCGCACCTGCATCAGCACCCTTGCCATGCTGAATGAGGACGAGGCCGATGACACCAACAGCCAGAATCACGTGAATTACTAACGCCAGGGATTGCATACTTGATCAGATATCTCTTGGATACTGCCTCAGGAGGCAGATTTTTCGACTGTAGAGGCTGCTGCCTCACATATGGCCAGAAAGGACGTTGCGTCCAGCGCAGCACCACCAATGAGTCCACCATCGATATCTGCCTGACCAAGAAGACTGGCCGCATTCTCGGCCTTCATGCTTCCACCGTAGAGGATGCGCAATGAACTACCGATTTCCGGATCCAGCGATGAAATTTTCTCACGAATGAGAGCGTGCACAGCTTGCGCCTCTTCCGGCGAGGCAGTCTTGCCGGTACCGATCGCCCAGACTGGTTCGTAGGCCACAACCATCTGGCGGAACGCTTCCACATTGCCAACCTTCAGCACAGCATCAAGCTGAGCAGCAATGACGGCTTCAACCTGCTCTGCCTCACGCTCCTCCAGAGTCTCGCCAACGCAGAGAATCGGTGTCATGCCGGCTTTCTGCACCGTCAGACACTTCTGCGCAACCTGCTCACTGGTCTCGTGATACAGAGAGCGTCGCTCGGAATGACCGACGATCACGTACTCACACGCAAATTCCTTCAGCATCGTGGCGGACACCTCTCCGGTGTAGGCACCAGACTCCGCCTCAGCGCAGTTCTGCGCCCCCAGACGCACAGGGGACTTGCCGACGACAGCAAGCACATCGGATAGATGCACAGAGACCGGACAGACGAGCACTTCCGTCGACAGACCTTCTGCACCGCTGGCTATGGCACTGGCAAGCTCGACTACCGACTCTCGCGTGCCGTTGAGCTTCCAGTTCCCTGCTATGAGTGGCTGGCGATTGGCCAAGACAAACTACCCCTATGAGTTAACCGCAGAATCATACCCTCTCGGCAGCGTTTAGTCCAGCGCGTCACCAACCACATTGGCTACTCGCTGGCAGATCTCCTGCACCTCGTTCGCCACCTTGCCCTCAACCATGACTCGCACCAGCGGCTCGGTACCGGACGGCCTGAGCAGGACACGACCCTTGCCGTCCAGATCCAGTTCAGCCTGCCTGACAGCTGCCTGTATCACTTCGTTATCATCCAGATTGACCTTCTTGGCGACCGGAACATTGAGCAACACCTGAGGGTACAGTTTCATGTCCGAGCGCAAACCTTCCAGCGTCTCGCCCGTGGACCGCATGACGGCCAGTACCGCCAGTGCGGCCACGATGGCATCACCAGTCGTTACCCTGTCCAGGCAGATGATGTGACCCGAATTTTCTCCACCAAGCTCCCATCCGCGCTCACGCAGCAATTCCATCACGAATCGATCACCCACCCCTGCGCGGGCAAAGGGAATATCCAGGGCCTCGAAAGCATGCTCCAGAGCCAGATTGGTCATCAGGGTTCCGGCAACACCGCCCTTGAGCGTGCCGGCCTTGTGCCGAGCCTTCGCCAGCACATACAGAATCTCGTCACCATCGACGATGTCTCCTCGGTGATCCACCATGATCAGGCGATCACCATCACCATCGAGCGCTATACCGACGTCCGCACGTTCGAGCAGCACGTGCGCCCGAAGATTGTCCGGCGCGGTGGCGCCACACTCCTTGTTGATGTTCATGCCATTGGGATCTGCGCCCACGGATATGACATCGGCACCCAGCTCGTCGAACACTTCGCGAGCGATGTGATAGGCGGCACCGTTGGCAGTATCCACCACGATCTTCATGCCATCGAGACGCAATGACGATGGAAACGTGCTCTTGCAGAATTCGATGTAGCGCCCGGACGCATCTTCGACACGTCGCGCGCGCCCCAGATCCTTGGAATCGACCGTCGTCATCTCCTCCTTCATCATCGCCTCGATCTCGAGCTCCAGCTCATCCGGCAGCTTTGTGCCTTCCGTGGAGAAGAACTTCAGACCATTGTCGTAAAAGGGGTTGTGAGACGCACTGATCACGATACCAGCCGCCGCCCTGAAGGTACTGGTCAGGTAGGCTACCGCCGGAGTCGGCATGGGCCCCAGCATACGGCTGTTGATACCGGCTGAAGCCAGACCCGCTTCCAGCGCCGACTCGAAGAGATAGCCCGATATGCGGGTATCCTTGCCGATCAGGACTTCGCGGTTGCCTTTGGACGCCAACACCTTGCCGGCTGCCCAACCCAGCTTCATGACGGTTTGCGCCGTCATCGGATACTGCCCGACACGACCACGAATACCGTCGGTACCAAAAAATTCTCTTGCCATTGTCATCGATCCTGTTTATCCAGCTATTGGCAATCTCTCACTGCCTGCAGCACGGCCAGCGCCTGCACAGTGGGTGCCACATCATGCACGCGCACAATCATTGCGCCGCGCTCTACACAAAGCAATGCAGCGCTCACGGACGCTGCCACCCTGTCAGCAGAATCGCCACCCAGAATCTGGGCAAACATGCGCTTCCTCGACAGACCAATCAGCAGCGGTGAATCACTGCTGAATTCAGACAAGTGTTTCAGCAATCGCAGATTGTGATCCAGTGTCTTGCCGAATCCGAAACCGGGATCCAGCACTATCTGACTTGCATCCATCCCTGCATCGATGCAGGCTTGACGGCGCTGCATCAGAAATTCCCTTACCTCGACCACCACATTCTCGTACGCAGGTTCATGCTGCATACTGCGAGGCTGCCCTTGCATATGCATCAGGCATACCGGAAGCGTTGAATGCAACGCTGCCTGCATGGCACCCGGCTCAGCCAGAGCCCTGACATCGTTGATCATTCCCGCACCGAGAGCCGCGCCTTCCCTCATCACGGCAGCCTTGCTGGTGTCCAGCGAGATGATGGTGTCGAAGCGCTCCCTGATACCCTCTACCACGGGCATCACCCGGTCCAGTTCCTCCTGCTCGGAAACGTCATCCGCACCGGGACGAGTGGACTCCCCGCCTATATCGACGATATCCGCACCTGCCGCGAGCATGACGTCAACTTGCTGCATAGCCTTGTCGAGCGTTGCGAAACGCCCACCGTCGGAGAAGGAATCCGGCGTCACATTGAGAATACCCATGACGCGAGGCCTGTCCAGGCTCAAGGCATGTTGACCACAACGGAGAACGGGATGCACTGTCAGAGAAATCCGGAAAGAGAAAACGGCGAGGGCCTGGCACACGCTGCCAGACCCTCGAACTGCATCAAGAGATGAACACCTGCCGGGTCGCTGTCTCCAGAGGCCCGGCCTGACTATCAGTGAAGACTTGGTGTCGGATCAGCAGCGTCATCGTCAGCAGACTTGTCGTCTGCATCCTTTGCCTGATCGTCGACCTTCTTGTTCGACGCGTCATCAGACTCAGTCGTGGAATTGCCGGAAACCGACTTGCCACTGGAGTCATCACCACCCCAATCAGCCGGAGGACCTGGCTCGCGACGATCCATCAAGCGATCGATCTGACCCAGGTCGATGGTTTCGTATTTCAGCAGCGCTTCGGACATGGCATGCAGGATATCCATATTGTCCTTCAGGATTTTCTCAGCAGCCTGATAGTTGTCGTCAATCAGCTTGCGGATTTCCAGATCGATGCTCTGAACCGTTTCACCCGACATCGGATTCTGCTTGGACGACGACCTGCCCAGAAATACTTCACCTTCTTCTTCGCTGTAGGCCAGTGGACCCAGTTTGTCCGACAAGCCCCAGCGAGTGACCATGTTCCGAGCAATTTCGGTAGCACGTTCGATATCGTTGGAGGCACCCGTGGTGACCATGTCTTCGCCAAAGATCAACTCCTCGGCGATACGACCACCGTAGAGTGTTGCAATCTGGCTCTGCAGCTTGCGCTTGCTGTGACTGTACCGGTCTTCCTCAGGCAGGAACATGGTGATACCCAATGCTCGACCCCGTGGAATGATACTGACCTTGTAAACCGGATCATGCTCTGGCACCAGGCGACCGACAATCGCGTGGCCGGCTTCGTGATAGGCCGTCAGTTTCTTTTCCTGATCGTTCATGACCATCGACTTGCGCTCGGCGCCCATCATGATCTTGTCCTTGGCCCGCTCGAAATCGCCCATGTCTACCTGGCGCTCATCAGCTCGTGCAGCGAACAACGCAGCTTCGTTGACCAGATTTGCCAGATCAGCACCCGAGAATCCGGGCGTACCACGAGCGATCAGCTCAGGCCGTACGTCGTCGGCAACGGGTACCTTGGCAATATGGACCCGCAAGATCTGCTCTCGACCCCGAACATCGGGCAGTGGCACGACAACCTGTCTGTCGAAACGACCGGGACGCAGCAACGCAGGATCCAGCACGTCCGGACGGTTAGTGGCGGCGATGACAATGACGCCTTCATTACCTTCAAAGCCGTCCATCTCCACCAGCAACTGGTTCAGAGTCTGCTCACGCTCGTCATGCCCACCACCGAGGCCAGCGCCACGATGTCGCCCAACTGCATCGATCTCGTCAATGAAGATGATGCAGGGTGAATGCTTCTTGGCCTGCTCGAACATGTCGCGGACACGACTCGCGCCGACACCCACGAACATCTCGACAAAATCCGAACCGGAAATCGTGAAGAACGGCACTTTCGCTTCACCGGCAATGGCTTTTGCCAGCAGCGTCTTGCCGGTACCGGGAGAACCGACCATCAACACGCCACGAGGTATCTTGCCGCCCAGCTTCTGAAACTTGCCCGGATCGCGCAGGAATTCCACGAGTTCAGAGACTTCGGACTTGGCTTCCTCGACACCCGCCACATCGGCGAAGGTAACCTTGACCTGATCTTCGTTCAGCAGGCGAGCCTTGCTCTTGCCAAAGGACATGGCACCGCGACCGCCTCCGCCCCCTTGCATCTGGCGCATGAAGAACACCCAGAGGCCGATGAGAAGGATGAACGGGAACCAGCTGATCAGGATGCTCAGCAGCATGCTGGGGTTTTCGGGCGGAACACGCTCGAATTCGACATTGGCACGATTCAGTTCGCCAATCAGCGAGCTGTTGTCGGTTTCGGGGCTGTAAGTCGTGAATGGCTGTCCGCCATTACGCTTGCCGGTTATTTCGACGCCATCGAACTTGACCTGATCGACCTGGCCACTGTTCACGCTCTGCAGGAAGTCTGAATACGCGATGGTATCCGTCGCCTGTCGCTGCCCGCCCAGGTTCTGAAAGACAGTCATCAGAATGACCGCTATCACTACCCACAGCAGAACGTTTTTCAATAAATCGCTCAAAGACTTACCTCGCAGTTCGGCATCAGCCGCTTGTTCCGTTGACCATTGGATGACAGTCGTACCGTCATGATATCAATTTCCTTGCTACTACATAGACTTCGCGGCTGCGCGCACGCGAAGCCGCAGGCTTGCGTACCTTTACGTTGCGGAAACGTTTTCGTACCTCTTTCATGTACGAATCGAAGCCCTCACCCTGAAAAACCTTGACCACAAAGGCTCCTTCAGGTTGCAAAAATTCGGTGGCGGATTCCAGCGCCAGCTCCACAAGCCCCATGGCACGGGCCTGATCGGAGACTCCCACACCACTCAAGTTGGGCGCCATGTCAGACAAAACAAGGTCTGCCTTGCGATTTCCCATGGCTTCACTGATGGCATCGGCGGTTTCCTGCTCCGTGAAATCACCGAGCACGAAACTAACATCTGGTAATGAATCCATCTGTAAAATATCCGACGCGACGATACGCGCTTGCCCGCCGGCTCGTCGTGAAAGATACTGTGTCCAGCCACCGGGGGCAGAGCCCAACTCCAGTATGACGGCGCCCGGGCTTATCAGTTTGTCCTTTTCATCCAGCTCGATGAGCTTGTAGACTGCACGCGACCGATATCCGTCGATGGCAGCCTGCTTGACATATTGATCACTGGCATGCTCTTGCAACCAGCGATTGCTGCTTTTGCTGTTTGCTCGACCCACGACGCTCCAACCCATTAGAATGACCACCCCATGGCGGCCTGCAACTGACAATTGTAGGGCGTTTATCGCCCGCCGCCACACAATCAGACCTGCATATGACTAAAAAACGCGAACTGGACAAGGCTACAGTGAAATATCTGCGCTCACTGGCTCATGCCCTCAAGCCTGTCGTTCGTCTGGGCCAGCACGGCCTGACTGACGCTGTAACACGCGAGCTCGATGGGGCGCTGAGCCACCACGAACTCGTCAAGGTAAAATTGAGTGAATCCGAAAAGGAAGCTCGCCAGGCGCAACTGGAAAAGCTGTGTGAATCAGTCGATGCCGTCAGTGTCCAGCAGATCGGGCATACCGCAACGCTGTTCCGACGCAATCACAAGAAGCCGGTGATCGAGCTATCGCCGTCAAAGCGCTGATGGTTGTAGCGCTCGAACCCGGCGCTCACTGCTGACAAACCGAGCTCCTCGATGTGCACTGCACCGGCAGCGGACCACGACTGCCGGCTCAGCGGCTGCGCGCAGGCAGAAAGACGCTTGCGCGCAGGCCACCCAGGCGGGTTGAGGTGGTCAGCTCCAGACGCCCCTCGTACATGTCCACGATATCCTTGACAATCGACAGACCGAGACCATGGCCTGCGACGGATTCATCCAGGCGCACACCGCGCTGAGTCAGCCGCCCGAGCTCCTCTGCGGAACACCCCGGGCCGTCATCCTCGACCTCCAGCAGGACACCCCTGGCGCTTCTCAGACTGATCACGACCACCGAATTGCTCCATTTGACGGCATTATCCAGCAGGTTGCCGATCAGCTCCAGCATATCCTGACGATCGTGCACCAGTTCCACACCCGGACCGATGTTGTAGCGCACATCCACCGATTTTTCGGAATAGACCTGCTCCAGCAGTCCGATCAGTGCCGGTAGCTCGGTATCGAGATCGAATCGCTGTCCGAGCGTCCCGCGACCGGCCAGTCGGGCACGCTTCAGCTCACTTTCGATCAATTGCCGAATCGCTTCCGCATTCTGGCCGATGATCGACCGGTCATGCTTTTCGGCGGAGACCGACTCGGTGGCTCGCAGCAACAGGTTCAACGGCCCCTTGAGTGAGTGGGCCAGATTTCCAACGGCATTGCGCGACTGTCGCAGTCGCTGGTCGTATCGGCGCAACATCCTGTTGAATTCGCGCACCAGCGGCAGTACCTCGGTCGGCACATCTTCGGACAGAGCGACCGCCTTGCCATGCTCCAGCCGCGTCATGTCGCGGCGAATGGTATCCAGCTTGTCCACCGAGCGTTTGACGATCAAACGCTGCACGCCGAGCAGCACCAGCAGCAGAACCAGGGCAACCGCGGCCGAGAACCACTGAAACACCTGCAGCTTGCCCTTGATTTCACTGACGTCCTGCGCAACCGAGATCGTGAACGTTTGCCCCTGGCGAGCGTAGCCCCCGAACCAGAAAAGCAACGGCTCGCCGGCGACGCCTACGCCATGCGCCACCCTCTGCTCGCCCGGCACCAACAACGGGACCTGAAAGAACTGCTCCCACGCAGATCGAGACGACAGTGTCTTCTCGTCTGTCCTGACGACGAAATAGTGGCCTGAGGCAGGTCTGTCATAGGCCGGATCCAGCCGGTAGTTACCCAGTCTGATTTCCTTCGACACATCATCGAAGAGCAGCACCGACTCGACACTGCCAGCGGTGGCGGCCAGATGCTCGAACACAAAGCGCTCGGTCAGAAGCCGACTGGCGAGTGTGGCGCTCCACCAGAAGATGAACATGATGACGCAGAGGCTACTGACCAGCCCGACCTGAAGACTTCGTTCGAGGGAGGAGTTCAAACGGACGGATCGTTGAATATGTAGCCTTGGCCACGCTTTGTCAGAATCATCTGGGTACCGATCTTTTCGCGCAGGCGGCGAATGTAGACCTCGATCAGATTGCTGTCACGTTCCGAGTCCTGATCGTAGACGTGCTCGGACAAATGCGTCTTGGACAATATGCGCCCACTGTTGAGCATCATGTAGCGCAGCAACCGGAACTCGGTACCGGTCAACTGGTGAGTCACATCGCCCACTTCGACCTGTTGCACGTCTTCGTCCAGCCGAAGACATCGGGTCTCGATCTGGTGCGACGTTCTGCCGTGCCGACGATAGATCAACGCCCGAATCCGGGCAATCAGCTCCTCCACATGGAATGGTTTACCCAGATAATCGTCGGCACCTGCCTTGAACCCATCGACTCGTTCGTACCAGGCATCACGTGCAGTCAATACGATGACCGGCACCCGATTGCCATCCTTGCGCCACGCCTGCAGTACATCCATTCCGGACTTCTGCGGTAACCCCAGATCCAGTACCACGGCATCGTAGGGTTCGGTGTTACCAAGATGTTCGGCATCGATTCCGTTATCTGCAATATCCACAGCGAATCCGGCACGCACCAGGTCGGTGCGCACATAGGACACCAGTTCAGGGTCGTCTTCGACTACAAGAAGCCGCACGGTGATTTACTCAGCAGATTGCACGTGGGAAGAGTATAGCGTTGATATCACATCGCCTTCGATTCACCGCGAGACATGGCTTCTGATTCACAAAAGTTGGCATCTGAACTCGATTCAAGCGACAAGTCACGATTATGACACTCGGTATAACCAGAAAATTCCTCACTAATGTCGGTTGACACTGGTATTTCATCTCAGTTTGAGTAGGATATGGAAAGCGCGCGGTTAGCGTGCGCCAACACAATGACCCTCAGGAAGATGGCCCGAAATCACAAGTTTTTCTTTGACACTGACGGTAGCCCCAAGGCCCGCGGACCCGCTGCCGAGAAAATGCTGATGAGTTTCCTTGAGACCGATGTCCAGGGAAGTGATCATATCTGTCGAGACTTGATGGATGATCTGACCGCCATAGAAGATGGCTCGGATGATTCTCGCGAGTTCATCGGCAATGCTCACCAGGTCATCATCGATACTCAGGGCGTCACATTGACACCCGTTGCCGCCATCGATGCGGCAGAAAGCGGCGCCTCCAAAACGTCTCCGGAACAGCCCTCCAGCGAGTCCTATCACGTTGCCCTGAAGCACTTCCGGGAAGTGCTGGAAGATTGGGAGGCTTTCATCATGGATGACGTGGTGGACGACTCGATTGGTGACGATGATTATCTGTAGACAGTCTGCAAGGCCACATTGACAAGTACTGTTGCAGTGTCCCGGACGAGCTCATGTTCGGCATTCGGTTGGTGATACGCTTGGGGCTCGAACACAGGACACGAACATGAGCAATCTTCTCGACGTACTTTTCGCTGATGACAACAAATCCGCCATTGAGGAAGTTCAACGCAACTTCAATCTGAGCGAAAAAGAGACTCGGGCAGCGGTGGAGGAATTGATCCCGGCCCTGTCTCGTGGGCTGCAGAAGAATACCGAAGCGACCCCCGGCATGGACGACCTGCTCGAGGCCTTGCGTACCGGCAAGCATGAGCGATACATGGAAAAGCCCGGCTCGCTGGGCAGACCGGAGACCGTCAAGGATGGCAACGATATCCTCGGCCATATCTTCGGTTCAAAAGAGGTCAGCAGGGAGGTGGCTACTCGCGCTTCAGGCAAAACCGGTCTGAGCAGCAGTCTCTTGAAGAAGATGCTCCCTGTGATCGCCTCTCTTGCCATGGGTGCCCTGAGCAAGAAAGTCATCGGAGGCAATCGCTCAGCGTCCACACGTGCCAGTAATGGTGGCCTGCTTTCTTCATTGCTCGACAGCGACAAGGATGGGTCCATCTGGGATGACGTTCTGGGCATGGCCGCGAAATCCATGTTGCGCTGAACATTTCCATCGCATTACGGTCATGTAACTGTAATCGGCTAAAGCATTTGCCGATCAGTAATACTGCTGAAACATTGCATTCGCTGGAAAACGATCTATAACTTCGCAATATTCCAACGAAGCGGCAGCCTGCCGTCGCAGCGTGTTCGCGCCGGCAGTACCAACACCAGGAGTCATGACTTGAAAAACAAATTGCATAACGTTACCCGCAACCTGCACGATCTGCTGAAAACCCTGCCGACGGTCAAGGCAACCTGCAGTGCGGAAGTGGTTGATCGACACCTGCAACTGATCGCGTATTTTCAGCGGCAATACGACCAATTGGTACTGATCGAACGTCCCCTGCCGTCGGCAAGTTGAATGCTAATGATAATGGTTATCATTTATAACAAGTAATTGATTTCCATCAATTAATTATTGATAAATATCTTTGGGGAGCGTCCAAGGTATCAAGTCGGTCGTATAGTATGTCGAATGTAGTTAAACGCTAATTTTCGCCAAGGTATAAAACTGATGACTGATATCAAACGTCGTAAATTTGTTTCGATGATGGGTGCAGGCGCTGCGGTAATTCCGGTAAGTGCTCTGGTAGCCAGCCTGCCTAGCCACGCTGACGACGCTCCGGTAGTGGATCCCGAGTCCGCACAGGCTCAAGCCCTCCAGTATGTTTCCGAAAGTGAAGTAGCTGATCAGAACTGTGCCAACTGCACACTCTACACAGGTGCTGAAGGCGAAGCGAAAGGTCCGTGCCCACTCTTCCCGGGCAGCGCCGTCATGGCAGCGGGCTGGTGTAGCGCCTACGTCCCCAAGGCGTAATAGCGACAACTCGGACGTATCAACGCCTGCCTCTGTTCGGGGGCAGGCGTTTTTCATGCAGGATACCGAATAAAGCGGCTATTCGCTGATCCCGCAGACGCTTGACTGTACTCAACAGGCCAAGCCGATCGAGAGCCATCTCGACTCGATGTGCCGTTCCAGGCGCGTTCCTTCAATCACCCGGCGAGCGGCTGACAACTGCTTTCTCGTGCCCCCCCCCTTCTGCCCCCTCTCTCGCGACGCCACTTCTATCCGGCGAGTCACTATCCACCCCGGGCTGGAGTGGTTCCTGATGACATTCCTGATAACTCGCCTCGCTGCGCCGCTATAATCCGGAATCTGCGTGTATCGCTACTGCGCATTCGCCCGCATTCGGCTGACTGCCGAGCTACCCGATAAACAAGAAACTCGAGACCTTGCCAATGGCCACCAGCCTGCTTGCCCTGCTTGATGATGTCGCTTCGATTCTGGACGATGTCGCGGCCATGACCAAGATCGCTACCAAGAAGACGGCAGGCGTACTGGGAGATGACCTGGCGCTGAACGCGCAGCAGGTCACCGGCGTCAAGGCCGACAGAGAACTGCCCGTGGTCTGGGCCGTGGCAAAGGGATCCGCCTTCAACAAGGTGATACTGGTTCCGGTAGCACTTGCCATCAGCGCCTTCGCTCCCTGGCTCATCACGCCTTTACTGATGCTCGGAGGACTTTATCTCTGCTTCGAAGGCGTCGAGAAACTGTCCCACAAGTTTCTCCACCCGGCTGAAGCCGAGGCGGAAAAAAAGGAACTCCTTGCGGCCGTGAGTGATGAAAAGGTTGATCTGGTGGCGTTCGAGAAAAACAAGATCAAGGGAGCCATCCGTACCGATTTCATCCTCTCCGCCGAGATCATCGTCATCGCTCTGGGTACCGTGGCAGCAGCATCGTTCAGCGTGCGAGTTGCCACACTGATCGCCATTTCAGCCATCATGACCATTGGCGTGTACGGTCTTGTGGCCGCCATCGTCAAGCTCGACGACGTCGGCCTGCACTTGAGTGCCCCGGCCGATGGCAGCCAGCCGAGCGCCTTCGGTCAGACGGTGGGCAAGGCGATTCTCTGGTTCGCCCCCTTGTTGATGAAGTTCCTGTCAATTGTGGGTACCGCTGCCATGTTCCTCGTCGGAGGCGGCATTCTCACCCACGGCTTTCACTGGTTGTCCGTGCAGATCCAGTCAGCAGCCAGCGGTGTATCGGCCCTGCCCGTGTTCAACGACATCAAGGGCATTGGTACCGTGGCAGAACAGCTGACCGCCAGCCTTCTCAATGGTGTCGTAGGCATCATCGCCGGGGGCATCGCCCTGATGCTGTTCATGGCTTTCCAGAAACTGCGTGGAGCGAAAGCCGTCCACGAGTAACTGTTCCGCTCATAAACTGCGCAGCGAGACCCGCAAGGCCCTGCTCAACCGAACTGCAAGCAGTGTCTTGATCCGGGACCCTGCGCGTCGATCATTCGGCCCCTCGAGGCGCTGCGTCGGGTGTTGACCAGGGGGTTTCGAGATCGCTTCCCTCTGCAGGGTCCAGCTCACTTTCCAGATCGGCCTCTGACTTCAGCAAGCCGACACTTCGAGCGCGTTCTTCCCATTGCTTGCGTGCCATTTCCTGCATGTCCGACGAATTATCGGTTTCATCCACGATCTCGAGGCCCAGCAGCGTCTCGATGACATCTTCCATCGTGACCAGGCCAGCAGTTCCGCCGAATTCATCGACCACGATGGCGATATGCTCGCGCTTGGCGGTGAAATGGCTGAACAGATCCGGGATGGGAAACGACTCCTTGACGGCCAGCACATCTCGGCGGATGGTCGACAGGGGGTCGTCGCCATGGCCATCGATCAGCTTCTTCAGTATCTGGTGCTTCAGCACATAGCCGGTGATCTTGTCCTGACTCCCTTCATAGATCGGTATGCGTGACACTCGCAGATTGGGGTGAGTATCGTGAAAGTCCTTGATACTGGTGTCCTGATCGGACGCCACCATGACCGTTCGAGGGGTCATCACGTTCTTTGCAAAGACCGTGTTGAAACGCAGCAGGTTGCGCAGGATGTTCGATTCGCCCTCGTCGAACACGCCCTGCTGAGATCCCAGCTCTGCCATGGCACCAAAGTCGGCCCGGCTGAACACAGAGGCTTCCTTGTCCTTCTTCAGCGCTTTGGTGATGATCTGACTGAGAAAGACCAGAGGCGCCAACACCCACAGGACAATCTTGAGGCTGCGAACCGTAAAGCCCGCCAGCTCTTTCCAGTAATTGGCACCGATGGTCTTGGGAATGATCTCGGACAGCAACAGGATCGCCAGCGTCATCAGCACCGGGACCACCGCGGTAGCCATGATCGATGCGCCCCAGATACTGGTGGCCTGAGCACCCACGCCAATGGCACCTACGGTATGAGCGATCGTATTGAGCGTCAGAATGGCTGCCAGCGGCCTGTCGACGTTGTCCTTGAACTCCTGCAGTGACTTGCCAACCTCGGTACCTTCCTGAACCTGCATCTGCGTGAAGGATGGCGTAATGCTCAGCAGTACCGCCTCCCAGATGGAACACAGGAACGAGAATATGATCGAAAGCAGAAGAAAGACTATCAGCAAGGTATACATGTGAGCTTGGCGAACCTATTCTTGAACATTGGCGTATTGGCACTGATAGTACCTGAACTGATGCGCGACTTCCGTGGGCAACCGAGTTACACATGACACCTGACAACCGAGATTTCTGGTTCCTACCTCTTGGCGGCTGTGGAGAGATTGGTATGAACATGAATCTGTACGGCCATGACGATCAATGGTTGATGGTGGACTGCGGAGTCACTTTCCGCGATGCAGACGGTGGCACCAGTAGTGGCTATCACGTACAGATGCCTGACCCGGAATTCATTGCCGAACGACGCGAGAATCTGCAGGGCATTCTCCTGACTCACGCGCATGAGGATCATATCGGCGCAGTCGCACATCTCTGGCCACGGCTGCGCTGTCCAGTCCATGCAACGGCCTTCACCGCTGAAATGCTCAGACGCAAGCTGGTTGAACACGGTCTGCTGAACAAGGTGGATATCACCCTGGTGGAACCGGGAGATCGCCAACAACTGGGGGTATTCGATGTCGAATGGGTGCCCAACACACACTCGATACCCAACCCATGCGGCCTGGTCATACGCACCAGCGCAGGTAGTGTCTTTCACACGGCCGACTGGAAACTCGATCCTCAGCCAGTGGTGGGGCACCACTATGAACCGTCCATCTACAAACGCATAGGAGACTCCGACATACAGGCCATGGTCTGCGACTCCACCTGTGCTGACAAACCGGGTCACTCACTGTCGGAAGGTGCGCTGTTCGAAGGCTTGCACCACCACGTCAGCCAGGCGCAGGGGCGCGTGGTCGTGGCCTGCTTCGGTAGCAATATCGCGCGCTTGCATACACTGTCGCGCGTCGCTGACGCAACGGGTCGACATCTTGGCCTGCTGGGTCGCTCCCTGATCAATACGGCAGCGGCTGCTCGAGCCTGTGGCTTGTGGCCCGATGGCCCGACACTGGTAGAGTCCGATCATCTCGGCTACCTTCCCAGAGAAACCGTGCTGCTGGTCGCCACAGGTAGTCAGGGTGAGCCGCGCACAGCTCTGAACAGATTGAGTCACGACAGTTTTCGTGACATGGCACTGGAGACCGGTGACACGGTCATTTTCAGCGCTCGAACCATTCCCGGCAATGAACGCGCCATCGAGAGCATGATCGAGCGTTTGCAGGCCAGAGGCATTGTGGTGATTACTCCGGATCACTCTTCCTTGCCGATACACGCCTCCGGTCATCCGGGTGTCGAGGAACTGATGCAGTTGTACGAATGGATACGCCCCAATCTGCTGATACCCGTGCACGGGGAGCCCGAGCATCTGGAAGCCCAGACAAATCTAGCCCGCTCAGCCGGAATCGATTATCAGTTGAATGGGCGCAACGGCGACCTGTTCATGATAGGTCCGACAACATCCATACGACGCAGTGCCGTACCGGTCGGACGTCTGGGTGTAGGCCGGAACTCCCTGGAGAAGATAGCCAGCTGATCAACCGGCAGCTGATGAAGCTAGCCAGCTGATTACCGGGCAGCTGATGATGCACGTCAAACCGTTTCCAGCAGCTTGTCTGTGTCAGGGTGAACACCAACGTCACCCTGCTCGGTCTGAGTATTGACAAGGCGATATCCGACGCATCGCAATCGTTTCAATTGCCAGCCATGAGGCTCGGCGAGTTGCAGCTTCTTGCGAACCCGGCAGGCTGCGGTATCGATACGGCGTGTATCCATGCTGGCAGGCAAGGACCAGATGGATGTCATGAGCTCTTCGTTATCCACCACCCTTCCCCAGTTGGAAAACAGATAGTAGGCCAGCTCGAATTCCTTGGGAGACAGGTCTACCAGATCGCCTGCTCTGGTCACCCGTCGTTTCTCCAGGTCGAATCGTATATCGCCCAGAACAAGCTGTTTCCTGAGCAGCCGACCATGTCGTCGCAAGGCGGCCTCCAGGCGCACCTGGAGAATTCGTGGCGACTCATGCAGATCGAAACAATGGTGAGCACCCTCCTGTAGCAGCGCCACCACGGTATTTTCGTTCATGCAATCCGACACAGCAATGAGTCTTTTGCCGTGCAGCTGCTCTGGCAGCAGATGCGGGCGCCAGGCACTTTCAGTACCGGTGTTCTCATGACCGGACAAGCTCCGATGGCACAGCACCGTCGCCACGTAGTTGTCTGCAGAGGTACGATCGCTCAAGACGGTTTGCAGCGCATCCTGATCATGACAGATGCGCGGTCGGTAGCCTGCATTGCGCACCACTCGACTCAGTTTTTCCGTGTCGGGGCCGGGTCCTGTGACCAGCAGCACCAGCTCGTTCACTGACACTGAATCGTTTTTCATCGGCGTCACGGACGCGCGACAGGCCTCTGTTTCTAACATGCACCAACCCCGGCAAGCTATCCATGCACACACCACCCAGCCGGCCAGGCTTTGCCTTGACCATTGACGGGCATTCGGATCATTCAGGAACAGGCACAACACACCGGATACAACACGGTTCCATGCTTGCAGTCTCATGCCTTTAGACTGCGCATGCATGCCCGAGAGGAAGTATACACTCTCACGAGCGTTTGTCGACAAGGAAGTATGTTTTCCTACCTCGCTGATATCGTCTCCGGATCAGGCGTCTTGCTTGTCCTCTCCTCGGGGTATCTCGGCCTTGCGTCGTGCTTCGACCATTTCATCGAACCGTGCCAACTGCAGGCCCGTCAGGCGGCCCGGCAAGGTCATCGAGAGAATGAATGCCATGCAAGCGCAGGACAGATAGGCAAACTCGATGTAGCGCAGGAAGCTGACTTCACTGTACTCACCCTTGAACAGATTGGAGACGAAAACCAGCGCCAGGGTCACCAGATAGAGGATGAACAGAATCTTCTGCCGTACCAGTCGGCGGTAGACATTACTGCGTCTGACAGCATCGGCCCGCCAGCTTCTTCCACGGTACAGGCTGGGCTCTCCCAGCAAGGTCATGATCGTGATGAGCACCCCGGCCATGATGGAGAACACATTCACGATGATGCGGGAAGCTTCAGCGTTGCCGTGAACCAGCGGCTGGCCATACCAGCCGACGACACAGGACACCACGGCGGCCAGCACGAACCCGAGGACTCGTGGCCAGTCAATCGTGATGTCCGAAATGCTCATGTCTCTAGCAGCTTACCCTCATGAAGCTCACCATAATAGACTGTCATGGAATTCCACACAGACCCGTGTTCCACCGAGTTGTTGGATGATGCCACCTTCACCCGTTTGTGCAAGCGTACAGACAGGTCCGACAGACGATTTCCGTCGCGAGTGATGATGGTGAAACCCGGGTTATCGTGTTCTTCCTCCAGCAAGGCGATGGCCATCTGATCGATGGAGCGCTGGGCTTCGATGTCGGCATACGAATTACCTTGCAGCTTGAGCTCCACGTTGACAATCAGGTCTTCCATCACCCGTTGCTCAAGCACCGTGTCGTCTCTGGCTACCAGGGCGGATACCTGATCGGACACCGATTTGAGCATGCGTCTGCTCATGCTCTGGTTCTTTGGCAGCAGTTTACGGCTGGCCTCGTAGGCAACGCTCCCCAGCTGGATGGACGAGACGCCTCGTTCACGGATGATGGCCAATCGATCCAGGTCGGCCGCCGGACGCAGATCGAATCGGCAAAGCTCGGTTTCAACGCCACAATCGGCGAACAATCTGGCCAGGTACGCTCGCGCAGCTGCCTGAGTGATACCGTTGGCACAGAAGAGCACATCGGCGTCCTTGACGAGCATGAAGCATTCACCGGCCTTGAACTCCTTGCCCTTTGGCGGACGCTCGGAATCGCCGTTATCCTCTGGTCCTTCCGGGTCCGGGTCAATGGTCGCAGCCTTTTCTCCCGGTACATACCTGACCAGATGCAGCAGGACCGGCTTTCTCGATGTGGACGACTGTCGGTGCTGCACTCGCATGATCGACTGATCACCCGGGTCCAGCTCGGTGTCCTTGCATACTCGCCTGCGCCGCAGCATGAGACGTATGGAGGCTTCGATATTCTGCGGTTGTCCATCGTGGACGGAACGCAGATAGTGCAGCGTTTTCGACTTGGTTGGGTCAGACACCTGCGTCTAGTCCGTGTTGCCCGTGGAGTAGACACTATACTATAAATATTTACGGCATCTTGCCAGTACGCGCTGCCGCAGAGTTACTGGCCGGCAGCCGGAGCGTCGATGAAAGACCAACGATCCGGCCACCCGGCCGCGACACTCAAGACTACTGACAACTACTCATGGCTTACCGGAATCTCGATGGCGACGTAGCGTGAATACTCTCCTCGCTGGATCAGGACGGCTACCCGCTTGCCCGCCTTGAATCCATCAACCTGCTCGATGAATGCTTCCGGGCTATCGACGTTCTTGCCATCAAGACTGACGATGACATCATCGGCCAGAATGGCGGCCTTTGCAGCTGGTCCGGTTGGATCCACCTCCAGGACTCGAACACCCTGCTCGATACCGCGTTCCTCACGCATCTCGTCAGTCAGTTTTCCCACGAGCACGCCAAGCCGATCGGCATTCGTGTCGGTCGAATTGTTCATCGCAACTGTCTGCGTTTCGAACTTGCCGATGGTCACATCAAGTGTGCGCTCCTTGCCATCACGCAGCAATGTCACAGCCGCTGTCTCGCCCGCCGGAATCACCCCGACCAAGCCTGGAAGATCACCTGATTGATGAACCACGGATCCGTTGAACTCGGTGATGATGTCCCCGGTTTTCAGACCAGCTGCCGCTGCCGGTCCGTCTTCGGACAAGCCGGATATCAGAGCTCCCGTGGGTGCATCAAGGCCGAAGGCATCCGCCAGTCCCTGATCCACATCCTGAATGGCCACACCCAACCAGCCGCGGCTGGCGTGACCTGTGCTCTTCAACTGCTCGGCCACGTGACGGGCCACATTGATGGGTATCGCAAAGGACAAGCCCTGGTAGCCACCGGAGTTGGAATAGATCTGGGAATTGACACCGATCACCACACCATCGGTATTGAACAGCGGCCCACCGGAATTACCCGGATTGACAGCGACATCCGTCTGGATGAACGGTGCATAGCCACCGGAAGGCAGATTACGCGACACCGCCGAGACAATTCCCTGGGTCGCTGTATGATCAAGCCCGAATGGCGAGCCGATGGCTAGCACCCATTCACCCACGGCCACATCGTCTGAATCGCCCAGTTGCGCGGATGGCAGATCGCTTGCATCCACCTTCAGCAAGGCAATGTCGGTTGATTCGTCGATCCCGACCACCGTTGCAGGCAACTGCCGTCGGTCGTCCAGCGTCACCATGACTTCCGAGGCACCGTTGACGACGTGCGCATTGGTCATGACATAACCATCTTCCGAAATGATGAAGCCCGAGCCGATGCCACGCCCCGAACCACCCGGAGGCTGCTGACGAGGATCCTGTTGGAAGAAGCGCCGCAGTTCCTCAGGCAACTGTTGCAGTGACGGCGACTCGGCAGCAGCGGGTTGCAGTGCTTCTCGCACGACCGCAATACTCACTACCGTATCGGCCTGCTCCTCGACCAGCGTCTCGAAGTCGGGCAAACCATCAGCATTGGCAACGGAGGTACCGGCCACCGCACCCGCCAGAGCGACCGAAGCCAGAGCCTGTCTGAACACCTGCGCGGGTTTTCTGCGAAAACTTGTTGAATTGACCATGTTTATTCCTGTAAAGGGGTGATTCCACACAGAACACATGACCGTCTCGCCTTCATTCCGGTTTCATTGCAGATTGTTAATGTTTCATGCAGATAGCGCCTTGAGCATCAAGCGTAGCGCCAGCAGGGTCAGTAGCATCTTGAACACCTTCCTGAATGTGTCTTCCGGAAAGCGTTGCAACAACACGCCACCGAAACGTGTTCCCAGCAGGCCACTGAGAATCATTGCCAGAACCAGCGGCAACCATTCGGTGAGAACGAATCCAAGCACACCGAAAGCGATCAACTTGAGCAGATGCTGTACGGTCATGCACGCGGCATGGGTGGCTACGGTGCGATCTCGACCATACAGCGTTGGCGACAGAAAGGCGGCCAGCAAGGGACCGGTGGCCCCCAGAAACATGGTGACAAAGCTGGTGAAGGCGCCGACCGCAACGAAGGCTGGTTCAGGCGTTTCCTGCCGCGACATGCCGGGCGCCCAGACGCTCCAGAGAATTAATGCCGCCAGAGCCATCTGCAGCACCGCCGTGGGCAAGCTCACGACAAACTGACTGGCAATCAGCACACCCACGAGGCTGCCAGGCAGGAACCACAGCAATATCGGTCTCATGATGTGCGGTCGCATCATCCAGGCACGCCCCGCGTTCGACCCGAGTTGCACCAGCGCATGCACCGGCAAGGCCACAATGGGGGGGACGGTTGTCAGCAGTGCAATCAGCATCGCAACACCACCTCCCATGCCGAACGTGGCACTGATGGCGGAAGTCACGAAACTGAAGACAACAAGCACGGTGGCTGTGCTCATCGACAGTTCCGGGGGTAGCCACTGCAGGTTGCTCGTCACCCTGTTTGCGTCCTGTCACACAATCAGAGAATGCTCCTGACCATCTGGTTGGCAGTAAAGGCCGCCTGATAGAAACTTGAATACAGCGGCGCGGTGGCAACTCTGGACAGTGAACTTATCGGTAAAGGAAATTCAGTACTGGGCATTCCAGTGAGCAGTTCCGCCAGTGCCCTGCCAAACAATGTGCCCGTGGTAATACCTCGGCCGTTGTACCCGATAGCCGTGTAGACATTGGTATCAAGCTCGAGTATTCGCGGAAGATGATCGGGGGTCATGGCAATCTGCCCATGCCAGGCTGCTTCGAATTCCACCGGCCCGAGTTCCGGGAAAAGCTTGCGAATCCGTTGACTGGCCCAGCGCTGCGACAGGCCCTTGTCCAGCGTCCCCATGAACCTGCCCATGCTGCCAACGAGCAAGCGGTCGGATGAATCTCGCCGGAAATTGAACATGATGGGTGCCGTATCCCACAATCCCTGCCTGCCAGGCAGAATGGATAATGATCGCTGGTCAAGCGGTCTGGTGGCCAGCTGGAAGTAGCTGATCATCGTGTAGGTGCGCTTCAAATCAGGCCACAGTCCGTCGGTATACGCATTTGTTCCCAGTATCAGGGCCTTGGCACTGACGTCCCCCTGATCGGTCTCCACTGTCCAGTGCGTGCCATTCTTGCTGACCTTCAGTGCAGTAACGCCTGTGGAAATCGAGGCACCGGCATGACTTGCCGCTCTGGCCAGGCCACGGCAATACCCCATCGGGTTGATCGTCCCCGCCCGGTGATCGAGCAGTCCGCCGTGGAATCGTGAGGTGCCGGTCATTTCCGACACGGTGGCTCGATCAAGTAGCTCAACGGGCTCGCCCAGACGCTTCCACTCTTCCATGCGACCCCTCAGATCTTCCAGCCCGGCAGGAGAATGGGCGGCATGAATGGTCCCGTTACGCGTGGCTTCGCAATTGATCCGATGCTTCTCTATCAATGAGAAAACATACTCGGGCCCCTTGCCGAACTGTTCGATGAATCGCGGTCCGTAGGTTTTGCCGAGCCTTTCACGCACCTGAGCAGGTGGTAGCCAGAGAGCTGCATTCACCAATCCACAGTTGCGTCCCGATCCTCCGTAGCCGATCTGACGGGCTTCGAGCAACTGCACCGACAGGCCTTTTTCCGCACAATGCAATGCCGTGGAAAGACCCGTGAATCCCCCTCCAACAACAACCACATCCACTGTCTGCCCTGAGGGGAATGGCTGTGATACTTCACACTCTTCAGCGGATTCGTCCCAGAGGGAAATGGAGTTCGATGTCATGTTCGGCAACCGACGGCAGTGCTGTTGATACGGTAAGCGTATGCTGCACGTCTGTCGCACTCACGTCAATTTCCGGCCGCGCTGTTGCGTAATGAAAACACCACGATTCTCGTGGGCGACAGGAGCCGTTCGTCGTTGAAGCTGTCAAAGGGTTGCAAGATAAGGGAGCTTCAGCCGACCGCAGGCATCGGGTTCGCCTGCGCACTTGTTGAAATCACAGCATCAAGTCGACAGCTACCGCCGAGGCGGTAGCTGTCTTCCCTGCCTCAGTCGCTCGGCTGCAATTTCGCCTTGCCGAAGACACTGGGGTTTTGCCAGGCTACGTCGGTACCCACCGGCGCCCACCAGCCCCATTTGACATCTCGTGCTCCGCCATCGTTATCGGTATTGACACCGACCTCCAGGCCGAAGGTATCGCCGGGTTCCAGACCGATCGAAGAGAGCTCTACCCGGATTTCATAAAGCTGCTGGTAGACCGAATTGGCATTGTTTTCGTGGCGATAGCTCGTGACATGATCGGTGACCATACCGGTGGCCGAGTAGTAACCATCGATGGTCGGATCGTCAACGTCATCCCGGAAGCGGAACAGGCGTTGGAAATCGTCGTCACCGAAGCTCTCTGCCTGGTCGTAACCCACATCGAAGTACAGTTCAACCGAATCGTCATCCCACATATCGACCGAGTCGTTGAACCAGTCATCCAGCTCTTCATCACCGATCGAGATCTTCACGTACAGGTACTCACCATCGTGCATCATCTCGAAATAATTGCTCGAGTAGCTGTACTGACCGTAGCGTCCCGTGTTGTCGACTTGCAGGTTGCCCAGCCTCAGGCTGTATCCATAAGAGTCATTGTCGACAGCCTTGCCCCATTCGTCGTAATACTGATTGTTGCGGTAGCCGGTTTCCCAGCGACCATCGACATTGACACTGGCATTATCGACATAAGGCACGATGATCTGCGAACCTTCCCGGTAGTCGTATATGCCATCGTTGTTATCATCCGGGTCAGCGTTGTCGCCGATTCCGTCACCGTCTGCATCGGCTGACTCATAGTAGTCATTGGGGAACAGATCGATCGGATCCGGCACACCGTCGTAGTCCGAATCTTCCTGGTCGTCATCCACACCATTGCCATCAGCATCGGTATCACGGTTGTCCCCGATACCATCTCCATCCGTGTCACGCGTCTCTGTTGCATCGGTGGGGAAGGCATCGTTGTCATCAGGTACGCCGTCATCATCGTCATCGCGATCCGAACGATTACCTATCCCGTCATTGTCCGTGTCTTCGAACTCCTGACCATTGAACGGGAAGGCATCAGCCTCATCGGCAACGCCATCATTGTCGTCGTCCCGATCACTGTCATCCGGCAGCCCATCCGCGTCGAAGTCCAGGCTGAGACTCGTGGGCGACGTGCCGCGCTCGATTTCCACGATATTGTCTACACCATCACCGTCCTGATCGAAGGCGTAGCTGAACAACTGCTCTGGCAAGCTGATCTTGCTGCCTTCATCGCCCAGCCATGCCGTGGTATCTGCCGCTGCCAGCAGCAAGTCATCTTCCGCACGACGAACCCCGACATACACCTGCAGTTGCTGATCACCGGGCAAACCGAGTGTCGATGCGAAAGTGCCATCCACCTCTTCCATGTTCTGACCCGTTCCTCCGGCCGTCACGGTGGCCGTGAGAGCAACGCCGATCAGTTCCAGCCGCTCGGGTATATCGAAGGAAACATCGAGTTCGCGAAGATTGGAGTCGTCGTCCAGCGGAAGAATGCCCGGGTTGCTGCCGGTACCGGCTGTGTCCGATGACCCGCCACAGGCCACCAGCGACGCTACAGAGAGCGATACTGCAGTGGCCAGAAGCGTTCGAGAAAACGGCTTGTTGGTAAATCGACGTGTCGTCGCTGGTGCGTTCATTGATCTCTCATGACGGAATGCCGCCGGGTGATTGTGGCAACCAGTATGCGGTGATTACTTGCTTGCATCTTGGCAACAATCACCTCGCTGGATGCGTAATATTCACACTTGCAAGATGAACGAATAGTCTGCTAGCAGACGACTGGCGTAGAGGGTATTGCGCGAAAGCAGGCAGGCTTCTACAGGTGGTCTTTTTCAGTGATCTGAGAGACCTGAGAGACCTGAGAATGTTGGATGACTTTCCATGCGCGATGAATCATGTGAGTCATCTTGTATGGCTTGACCGAAGTTCGTACTTCGGCCAGCACCGATACTCTCACCTGTACAGCTCTGCTTCCAAGTTGATCATGACAGCAAGCATCAGTTCCTGCTTGAACCACTGCAGCTTGCGGCAAGCGAATAGCGTCGAACTGGCGATCAGCTAGAGAATCAGCCCAGCGCAGGCGAGCCGAGATGCGACAGTTTCGTTTGTTACGCCTGTTTTCGCTGCAGTTGCTTTAACATCCTTCGTTTCCAGATAAGCAAGATAAACACTGATTCCTTCACTGTTACCCCCCAAACTGTTGAGACGCTCGATCCCCCTGGTGTAATTACCTGTTTCCAACGCATCACGCATGATCTTGTCACGTCGCCCTCCCGGGGTTCCGGGGGTGCCAACGTGATTACCGGTATTGCAAGCAGTTCCTTGGACGTTTCCTTTTCCAAGCTCTGGAATATAACCAACTGCAGCCAGTTCTGGCGTGGCGTTCTCCACTGGAGCTGTACTACAACCAGCTGATATTACAACGGCAGCCAGACACAGAGCACTTACACTAGGAGTGAGATCAATCATGAGCGGATTCCATTTCGGAGAATAATTGAAACATGCATGGTGTACTACCACATAGCTTTGCACGATCTCAGAGCTTTATTCAAGACCTTTCATCGCAAGAAAACAGGAGTCCGCGATGCGCGGTGATTGCTGGGTTATCTTGCATCTAACACTCAACGGGCTGCTACTCGCAGGTATACAGTTCGCAAGCTGGCAACCAACTGACCGTCAATCTGCTCGTCTTTTTCAAGCCCGAATCGACGCATCATTGAGCGCTGAAATTGACCGCCCGAAGTAATTGGCTGACGCTAGCTAGCGGCGCAATGGAGCACTGATAGCGGTCATTTACGCACAAACAATCGGGTAATCGGCTCGGCACAGTCGTTTACAGGTCAGGTTCCATACTGTTTCAAGGCTTTTAAAATCGCCAGTCGTTTTACCTGCTCGCTCCATGCCCTCCGTGCTGGCACAATGCCAGAGAAGCTTACATGGAATCACGGATGGACCATAGCGACAAACTCGACATCAACCTCTACTCCGATAACGACACACAGGCTCCAGGCAGTCTTGACAGGCTGAGGCAGAGTCTGAGTGACAACAGCGCGGGTAACCGCCTGATTCACTGCCCCCTCGAGCATGGGGAGGTGGTCCGCCTTGTCGACGAATTACCCGATCAGGTGTATGACATGTTGAACAACGGACACGTGTTCGACCTGGCCCCCCTTCCCGCTCCCAGCCACCAGGAACTGATCGACGAAGGTCACTTGGTATTCGACCGCGATACCGGTGAATACGCTCGCCACGGATATCCAGAACCCGAAGCGTGGGCTCGGCGCCACCACATCAATCCGGACTACGAGCTCAGCAGCGGAAAATCAGGCGTCATTGATCTCGGGCATGCGGATGACAGTCTCCAGACTCTGTTGTTCCCGGTTGAGCTTGAATCGCGCCTGTCCGGGTTGCATCAGTTGGCGCAAGACGCTCAACATGAGAGCGGTGGTCATGCCCTGTATCTGTCTCTGGGTTTTCTGGAATGGTACGAATCCACGTCGTCCCGTACGCCTCACCTGTCGCCCCTGTTCATCGTGCCGGTGGACCTGAACCGTGGCAATGGCCCTTCGATGAATGGCACGAGCAACTATCAGATCAGCTTGCGTGATGAAGGCATCTACAATAATACATGCCTGTCAGGCCGACTGCTGCAGGACTTCGACGTGACACTCCCCACACTCGAGGATGACTGTCTGCCAGAGGACTACTTCAACTCCCTTGCACAGCATATCGATGGCGTAAACACTCGCTGGTCTGTTCGGCGTTTCGCAGCGCTATGCCAGCTCGACTTCAGCAGACAGCTGATGTACGAGGACCTGGCCCCGTATCGCTGGCCCGACGAGAGCGGCCTGACCGAGAATCCGATTCTGCAGCAATGCCTGCTGGGTGATGAGAATGCAGCAACGAGTGCCAGCTCGCTAGCCTTGCCGACACATCCGATAGACGAAATGTCGAACATCCACCGCGATTATCCATTGATCCATGATGCAGACAGCTCACAGCACAGCGTACTGATCGATATCATCAACGGCCACAGTCGGGTGATTGCTGGCCCACCGGGCAGCGGAAAATCGCAGACCATCGCAAACGTGATTGCCGCCAGCCTGAACAAGGGACTCGATGTGCTGTTCATGAGCAACAAGCAGGCAGCACTGGATGTGGTCAGGCAACGACTCGATCAGGCAGAACTCGGGGACTTCTGCCTGGAGCTGAACAGCCATGCGACGAGCCGATCCGCCTTTCTCGACAGCCTGAATCGCAGCGTCAAGCGGCGCGAACACTCGGATCCGCCCGCGGGTCTGCAAGAGCAGATAAATCGATACGAGGAACATGGAAGGCTCCTGGCCGAGTACACGCGCAAACTGAATGAACCGTGGCGGAATACTGAGCTGACACCGCATCAGATCCTGCAGCGTGCCACTGACTTCACTGATCGTGCCCCGTCACTTCAAGGCTCGCCCCTGATACCGCTTGACGACCCGGGCATCATCACTGCCACTTTCATCAGACAGACACTGGAATCTGCCGAGCGGCTTCAGGTGGTGCTGGCGCTGGTCGAACAGCAAACCGCTGAATCAGCAATATCATCTCATCCGTGGTTTGGCCTGTCGAACGCCGATATCCTCGCTCCCGAACGCCAGGCACTGATGGCAGCACTGGAGCGCTGGACCCAAAAGCAGCAGCGGGTCATGTCTCTCTGGGATGAGTTGCAGGACACGCTGCAAGTCGAGCAGAGCGAAGCACCTGCCCAGGAGGTGCTATCAATGCAACTCCGCTCACTGGAAGAACTTCCCCTTGATATAAGTGAAAACCAGCTTCAAGGCCTCGACGAACTTCGAGGCCATACAGATTCACTCATCAAGCTGCAGCGTGATCGAACAAGATTTCGGCAGGACTTCACGCAGCTGTCGGCCTCGTTTCGGCAGGCAGACCTGTTCTCGGAAGATCGTGCCAACTCGACCATTCAGTGCCTGTTGTCAATTCGGGACGAACTGGGGCTGACGGATACGGCCACGATGACGACAATCGCCAGCCATGTCGAGCTGATTGCGCAGTTGCGTCAGGAGCTTGCTGCATTCTTCGACAAGGCGCGTGATCTGCAGAACAGTCTGCCGGCGGACTTCAACGATGCCTTTGAACCCACGCTTGATGGTCTGCAGCTCCTTGGCACGCTCGGTGATGTCTGCGCTGGCTTATCTCCCCGACTATGGCGCTACCGTGATGATCGATACCGTGATTCCGATTTCGCAGAGGCGCTGGATGAGATGGAGCCTCGCATTCTGGCGTTGCGAGAACAATACGGCCAATTGCACCCCGCTTTCAATCTTGAGAAGCTCCCCGCTAGCGAGCAACTGCGAGAGCTTGGCGACACGCTGAGCAATGCCGGCTTTTACGCCTTTTTCCGCCCGAAATATCATCAAGCCAGAAAGCGGTTGCGTGAGCTATCCAGAACCGGCATCAGACCGGACGAGACCGCACGCTTGCTACCGCAACTGGTCGTTTACCAGCAAGGCATGGAAGAACTGCACGACACACAGAAACACCACCCGGCGCTGGGCGGTGTGTATCGCTCACTGGATACCAATCTGGCACTGCACCGCACACTTGTCCAATGGTATCGATCGGTAGCGGAGCAGTTCGACTCACCGAGGCAACAGGATAAATCGCTGGCCAATGGGCTGTTTGCATTGGACAACGACGCGGCCGGCCTGCTTCAGGAATCTCTGCGCGACGGCCTGCGTGATACTGCACGGCGACTGCAGGAAAACGTCGAAAAAGTGCAGAGTACTTACCCCAACCATTTCTCGGCCTTGTCGAGCGACAGCCATCTGCTGGACTCAGCGGTGGGCCTGACAGGGCTCTGCTACCGACTGGAGGCGCACCTGACGAAACTGCGTCAGTGCGTCGAGGATCCTTCGCTGAGTCTGGCGGAACTGATAGACCGTGCGAATCTGTGGTCCAGCAGTGCACGGGAGCATCGTGAGTGGGTGGGGACGGAATTCTGCAAGCGCTGGGTCCCGTCACTGTTTGCCATCAGCGCCAACCCCGAAACGGATGACTCATCCGCATGTTCAGAGTTGGAGCAGGCCATTGCCCTGTTGCAGCTGGCCCCATCCGGAAGTCTGTTTTCCAGGGCCATGCAACAGGAACCCTCGTTGGCACAACTGGATAGATTACGACAGGCAATGCCGGCCTTGAACAGCGAACTCGATGAGGCATCATCCGCGCAGACAGAGTTCGAAACCATCGGGCAAGTGAATCGCACGCAATGGCAGTCCAACGTTGCGCCATTGTCGCAATGCCATCGCCATAACACCCGTGCATTGCAGCAATCCGACTGTCTCGATGCCTGGCTGTCCTATCAGCGAGCTCGGCAGAGGACGGCATCGGATACGCTGGGCGCTCTGCTGGACCGGCTGGAAGACGGATCCATCCCCACAGAGCAGGCTCAAACGGCCATTCAGGCCGACCTGTACCGGCAACTGGCCATATACATGTTGCAGCAGGACGATGAACTGTCCTCTCTGGACGGCAACGAGATACAGGCTGTTCGTCAGCAGTTTCAACGATACGACAAGGAGCTGCAGGCGTTGCAACGAATGCAGATTGCAGCGAATTGCAGTCGTCGCGATGTTCCCTTGGGCGATTGTCGCGGGACCGCGGACACCTTGTCAGAGCTATTGCTCATACAGCATGAGACAGACAAGCGACAACCGCAGGCCTCATTACGCTCGATATTCAAACGTGCACCAGGTGCCATTCAGGCTCTCAAGCCCTGCATCATGATGAGTCCGATGTCGGTGGCACGATACCTTGAGCCTGGGCAGTATGATTTCGATCTCATCATCATCGATGAATCTTCGCAGATCCCTCTGGAAGAAGCGCTGGGCGGCATCGCCCGTGCCCGACAGGTGATGGTGGTCGGCGACGACAGGCAACTGCTGCCTTCATCATGGCTCCAGCGCACGGTCTCTGAGCAAGGCGTGGGTGAGAGCGAAGTAGCCAATGAGGCAAATGCCCGCAGCATTCTTGACGCGGTAGCACCCGTGCTGCCCATGCGTCGCTTGCGTTGGCATTACCGCTCACATCACGAATCACTCATCAACCTTGCCGCCCGTGAGTTCAATGACATTGACCTGGCGGTGTTCCCCTCTCCCTTCGTTCGAGCGGTGGAATACGGTGTCAACTTGACGCGCCTGGATGACGGCATCTTCATTGACGATGTCAACCGCGCCGAGGCCGACCATGTCATCAATCTGCTCGCTGCACAAATACAACAACGTCCCCATGAATCGGTCGGCGTTGTCGCCATCACACCACAACAATGCGACCAGATCGAAGCGTGCTGGGAAAAGCGCCTGAGCTCGGACAGCGTTCTGCGACAAGTCTGCGAACGCAAACGAGTATCCAGCGAACCGTTGTACTTCAAGGCTCTGCAACACATCCACGGCCATGAGCGCGATGTGATCATGTTCTCTCTGACCGTCGGGCCACGATTGATCGGCAGCACAGCCATCCACGGCTTCGGCTGTATCGGCTCCGCTGACGGTTGGCGACACCTGAGGGCGCTGCTGACACACGCTCGCAAGCGAATGGAGATAATCGCCTCGATAGGCTCCTGTGACATCAGAGCCGATAACCCAATGCAACAATGCGGCTTAATGGGCTTGCGAGCACTGCTCTCGTATTGCGAAAGTGCAGGCCTGCACTCGACTTGCCTGCCTGAGACGACGCTGGACAGCGCCTTCGAGGCTTCGCTCATTCGCCGACTGACTGAGGCCGGGTTTCGCGCAGTCCCGCGATGGGGTGTGGCTGGCATCTTCATAGATGTTGCCGTTCGAAATCCGGATCGGCCGGATGAATTTCTGATGGGTATCGACTGTGATGGCAGCGATGATCACGAAGCAGAGTCCGTGCGTGATCGGGAACGGTTGCGTTACGAGACGCTTGGCCGACTCGGCTGGAACATGCGCAGAATCTGCTCGACAGACTGGTTTCGCAACGCCGATGCACAGGCAGGAGCAATCGTGGCTGAGCTGGAGCAGCTGCGAATTGCCGCCAATCGGTCCTCCGTCACATCGCGTGGTAACCAAAAAAATGCCCCCGGAACAAGCATATCGGCTCATGCCGTGAGAAACTCGCGGTTCATAGACGTATAGAGGGTGCCGTGTCCAATAACTTCCAGTACGAATTCAATGACGTTGCTATCGTGTCGATAGAAGCGTGTGATGCCCCCATAGTGGTCACCTCTGCCGCTATCGACGAGGCTCTCGCGCCCTTTCTGCAACGCGTTGGCGCGGAATCGGGGCTCTTGCAGAAGCTGGCCGGTATCGAAGAACGGCGTCAATGGCCCAACGACATTTCGTTTATCGAAGCCTCTGCCCTGGCTGGCGAGAAAGCCATTGCCGCAGCCGGTATCGATGCCAGCCGCATCGGCATGATCACCAATACCAGCGTTTGCCGAGACCGTCTGGAACCTTCCAGCGCGGTTTCCGTTCATGATCGGCTCGGTCTGTCACCGCACTGCATCAACTTCGACCTGTCGAATGCCTGTCTGGGCTTCGTCAACGCGATGCATCTGGCTGGCACACTCATCGAGGCAGGACAGCTCGACTATGCACTGATTGTCGATGGTGAAGGCACACGTGAGATCCAGCAAAACACCATCAACCGACTGCTTGACGAAAATTCCACCATGGCAGACCTGTTTTCGAACTTTGCCAGCCTGACACTCGGTTCGGGCTCGGCAGCGATGGTCCTGGGTCGCCATTCCGAGAACCCCGGTAGTCACCGCCTGGGGCGAGGAGAATTTCGCGCAGCCACCGAACACCACGATCTGTGCGTCGGCTCACTCGAGAGCATGCGTACCGATACCAAGGCATTGCTGGCGGCCGGCACCCAACTGGGCAAGGTCTGCTGGGACCAGGCTGACAGCGACGATTGGGGCGATATGGATCGCTACATCATTCATCAGGTATCGCGTGTACACACCGCAGCCATGGTCGATATCCTCGGAATCGATCACACCCGCGTACCGCTGACGTTCCCGACCTACGGCAATATCGGCCCGGCTGCAGTCCCGTTCACTCTGGCCAAGGAAGCACCGACGCTCAGCGCCGGTGATCGTGTGCTTTGTGTCGGAGTGGGCTCAGGGCTGAACGCAGCCTTTCTTGAAATAAGCTGGTGAACACACGGCCTACTGCGCCTGCCTCACTCCCGCCTGCAGGCATCATCGGACTCGACCCGCGGTGGTCACGTCTGGTCCACACCCCTGGCATCGATGCGGCAGGCCGTACATGGCATGTACTGGATACCTGGACCGAGAGGTCCGACAGTCCAGCGCTGACGCTGCTCTGCGTCCATGGCAACCCGTCCTGGTCGTTTATATGGCGCAAGCTACTGGCCAAAGTGGAGGAAACTCACGGCCAGCAGGTGCGCCTGATTGCTGTCGATCAACTGGATATGGGCTACTCCGAACGTACGGGTGTGCGGCGCCCTCTGGCGCGACGGATAGACGACCTGTGCCAGCTCACCGATACGATGGGCATTCGAGGGCCAGTGGTTACCGTCGCTCACGATTGGGGCGGCCCGATTTCCCTGGGCTGGGCATTGCGTCATTTGCCGCTGCGTGAAGCAGAGGCAGCCGCGACCGAGTCGCCTGCTCAGCTGGCAGGTGTTGTTCTGACCAACACAGCGGTTCATCAACCAGCAGAATCCGCCGCACCGGCGCTTATCCGCCTGACGCGATCGCCCCCGGTGCTGAACAATGCCACCGTGAATACGCGCGCCTTCATCAGGGGTGCCGTGGCGATGTCCAGTCCCAGACTTCCGCCTGCGGTTCGAGCAGGTTTCCATGCACCGTATCGCAAGCCTTCACAACGCACTGCCATTGCGGACTTCGTGGCCGATATACCACTCGATGCACAGCACGAAAGTGCCGGCCCTCTGGATGCGATTGCCAGCGGTTTGTCGCAACTGGCAGAGGTGCCTGCCTTGCTGCTGTGGGGACCACGCGACAAGGTATTCAGTGATCTCTACCTTCACGATCTTGAACAGCGCCTGCCCCATGCCGATGTTCATCGTTTTCCGGGCGCAGCACACTTTGTCGCCGAAGATGCCGATGTTGCCGGCGCCGTTGTTGCCTGGATCGAACGCTACCGATTGGCTGTTGACGTGCCGGTCAAATCGGCTTCATCCGCGCAGCCGGAAATACCTGCACTGTCAGATAGACGAGCACTTGCTGACTTCTCGAAAGCAACCGCCACGACGGATGCCATTGTCGAAATCGCCCCCGTTCACCGTTCCATCACCTTTGCTGAATTGACCACGCGTATCGAACACCTGGCCGCGGGCATGCAGGCAAGCGGTATTCATCCGGGTGACCGGGTTGCCGTCATGGTGACGCCCGGTATCGATCTCTGTCTGGCTGTGTACGCCTGCTGGCGACTCGGTGCAACACTGGTACTGGTCGACTCCGGGCTGGGCAGGACCGGCATGCAACGCGCGCTGCGCAGTGCCAACCCTGCCTGGCTGATTGGTATCGACAAGGCCCTGCTTGCTGCCAAACTGTTGCGCTGGCCTGGCAAACGGATTGCCGTTGGCAAACGTTCGTCTTTCATGAGCAGGACGCTGAGCATCGTTACTGACATGGAGACCCTGAGCATACAGGGTCGCACGGCGACAGCGCCATCCTTACCGTCTCCGGAAACGCTGGCCGCGGTGGTCTTCACCTCAGGTTCAACCGGACCGTCCAAGGGCGTTATCTATCGCCACCATCAGATTCAGGCGCAACGTGATGCGCTGATGTCCCTGTACCGGATTACGCCGGACGACCGCCTGGTTGCTGCCTTCGCACCCTTTGCGCTGTACGGGCCGACCATGGGCATCACGTCCATCGTGCCGGATATGGATGTAACCGCCCCCGGCACGCTGACGGCGCAATCACTGGCCGATGCGGTGAAGCTTGTCAATGCAACCCTGGTGTTCGCCTCCCCGGCCGCACTGGTCAATGTGGTCGCCAGCAAGTCGACACTGACTGATGCGCAGCAAGCTGCCTGTTCAGCGGTTCGCCTGCTGCTCTCGGCCGGCGCACCGGTTCGTGCAAGTCTGCTGGCGCAGGCAAACTCGATCTTCACGGCGGCCGATGTGCACACCCCTTACGGCATGACCGAAGCTCTGCCCATTGCCGATGTTTCCCTGACCGAACTGCAACAGATCGACCAGGAGACATCATCAGGTGATCCTCGGAGTAGAGGCGTCTGTGTCGGACATCCGCTGCCTGAAGTGGTGGTACGAATCGACCCGCTGGGCCCCCTCGGTGAGCCGGTGGGCGACGTGTCCAGCGAGCCCGGTGTACTGGGAGAGATCCTGTTGCAGGCCGCGCATGCACGGGACAGTTACGATCGACTGTGGCTGACCGAGCACCGCGCCTCCCAGCCAGCAGGCTGGCATCGCACGGGGGATATCGGTCAGCTGGATGATGCCGGCAGGCTGTGGATCGGTGGTCGACTGGGACATGTGATCACGACACCCAAGGGCGTACTGGCGCCAGTGGCAAGCGAGCAACGCATCGAGAGCCTGCATGACGTCACCCTGGCTGCGGTCGTGGGCGTCGGACCTGTCGGCACTCAGATAATCGTGGCAGTAGTACAGCTTCTGGTGAGTCTGACCCCGACGGGCGAGGCATCCATGGAATTGACGGACAAGATAAGACAAGTCGTCGGCGACGATGTGGATATCGCAGCGGTTCTGGTGGTGAAAAAACTGCCTGTCGATCGTCGCCACAATTCCAAGATTGACCGTACAGCTGTTGCCGTGTGGGCAGGCCGGACATTGGCAGGAGACTCGGTAGCATCGCTGTGAGGGCGAGTGGCGAGTCGGTGCATCAGTGCATCAGTGCATCGGTGCATCAGTGCATCAGTGCATCAGTGCATCAGTGCATCAGTGAATCAGTGAATCAGTGAATCAGTATCCTTGTACGCTAATCCTTGATTGAGTGAGCTTGCGATGAATATGTGCAACCGGGTGTCACGGTGAAGGTTCTCGTCACAGGCGCGACCAGCCTGATCGGCCGGCATATCGTGTCTCGCCTGCTTGAACGAGGCGATGAGGTGACCGTTCTGCAGCGTCGGCCGTCCGGTATTGCAGGCGTCACCGAGGTTTGTTGCGACATCGCAAACTCGAGCGGCGCCGCAAAGTCTGAGTCTGGTAAAGCAACCACCACGAGCAACAGCACGGAGGCGTCACTAGCCATTGCCCTGAAAGACAAGGATGCCGTGATCCATCTAGCGGCGAAAGTCAGCATAGCGGGTCGCTGGGATGCCTTTGAAGCGATCAACATCAGGGGTACCGAGCGGTTGATCAGGATGGCGACGCAATGCGGGGTGGCGCGCTTCGTCCATATATCCACCCCTTCGGTCGCTCATTCGGGCTGCTCACTGATCGGCGCTCCGGCAGGCGCGGCAGACCCCGATCATGTACGCGGGCACTACGCGCGATCCAAAGCGATTGGCGAACAGATCGCACTGGCTGCCAACAGTCCGACCATGAAGGTGCTTGCCTTGCGACCTCACCTGGTCTGGGGGCCGGGCGACACACAGCTGATACAACGCATCGTTGATCGCGCCCGCGCCGGACGCCTGCTACTTGTGGGCAGTGCTCTGGCCCTGATTGACACCACTTATATCGACAATGCCGCAGATGCCATAGTCGCAGGTGTTGACAACGCGGATCGCGCTGCAGGCCATGCCTTGGTCATCTCCAACGGACAGCCTCGAACGGTGAGCGAGATCATGCAGCGCATACTGAATGCCGCTGGCATGGATATTCCGCTCCGGCACGTACCTGCCGGTATCGCGATCACCGCCGGCACGGTGATCGAAAATCTGTGGCAGCTGTTGGATAAGCAGGATGACCCACCCATGACCCGATTTCTCGCGGAGCAGCTGGCCACGGCTCACTGGTTTGACCAGCGTGAGACGCAACGCTTGCTGAACTGGCAGCCCACTATCGGCATTGAAGAAGGCTTCCGGAAACTGGCAGCCTTCAACAAGAACGCCACCCAGTCGCTCTAGACTGGGAGAAGTCCCATAGCAGGCTCGGGAACTCCCAGGCTGGCCCGTGGACTCCCCGTATCGGTCACGGCCCCAGTAGCAAAACGGCGGACAAGCCGAAAACTGGCCTCGATCAGTGTGTTCAGTGCCTCATGATAAATCTCCTGAGTTGCATTATCGTCTGATCCGCTACATCACCGTCATTCTGTAGTCGGACTTTGTCTGGCCAGCTTCTGCCGAATCATGCGGTTATGGGTGGCTACATAGATCCACAGATGATGCACCAGTGCCTCGGGTTTCTTGGTGGTGCACCAGGTGCGACGCACCAGGCGGTTGATGTTGGCCCGGAGCATGGCCAGGGTGTGATTGATCGAGAACAGGGGATCGAAGCCGACCTTCTTCAACTCACCCTGTCCGGTCACGCAACCGCGCTTGCTCGGGTGCACCGTATGTGAGCTTTCCGGGAAATGGCGTTTGATCAATGTGGTGTACTGATCATGCCCATCGGTGCTGAAACAGGCCTCTGCGTGGATCCGGTGCTGCACCTCGGCAAACAGCTCCTCGCGCATCTTTCGGCTCTCATCGGGGCGTTTTCCGTACTTCTTGCGGGAGATCGCCGCCAGATTGCCACTTGCCGGAATACGCGCCACCCCGAATCCCTGTATCAAGCGGCGCTGGCTGTCGACCATCACGCAGACGCTCAAGGGCTTGCATTTGGTGTGCTCCAGCGTGATCAGATCATCCAGTTGTACCTGTCTGACCGGGGCCTCTCTGTCCAGCAGGCGCTCCTCCTGCAACCTTGCCTGTTCGCCAAGGTATGCCAGCCGTCGACTGATTGTGCTGCGCGACACATTCAGTAGCAGAGCGGCCCGGCGCATCGACACACAGGCACTGAGCAAGGCCATCAGCGGTTGATTGATGCGACGTTTCTTCTGCCTGAAGGCCGCTGTGTCGGTGGCGCGGGAGAACGTGCTGCGGCAGGCCTTGCAGCGAAACCGGTCGATGGCTCGGGCATCACAGCGTCGATAGAAGGTGCCATGGCGAGCCACCTCGTTGCCGTTTGCGCGGCAGCGCGGACATTCTGGGTTCATATCCTTATAAACCATTGATTGACAGTAGCGTTTACAGCATACCCTGTTTTCCCGAACACAGTGAAGTGGGCCAGTTCTGATGCATCAGAGTGATCGAATCCCGGATACGACACGTATCTTCAAGTAGACCAGTAGTTCCGGCAATCCATCGGCAGTTCCCACCTTCCCAATGCCCTGACACTCTAGTTGTTACCCGTCTGCCCGACGCAAACCCAATCGACCCGATCACCATGAAACTACTCGCCCCTATTGTCACCACCGTATTGCTGTGTTCCAACCAGCCGCTATCTGCAAGCATGGATATTGCCTTTGTTGAAAGCGCGCCGAAGGACTGGTTCTCACTGACCAATAGTGGAGACTGTGTTCTGGAAAAGATCAACATGACACTGGATCTGTCGGGCACCGCCGGGAAACTGATTTTCGATACGACTTCCGCCGGTGAAGGTGTGGAGGTCTTCCAGCCATTCGAGGCACGCGAAGGCAAGGTACAGCTGACGTCGTCCAGTACAGTGCTCGATGGGGACAACAGACTGTCCGTACTTGTGGACACGCTGGCACCGGGTCAATCGGTCAGTTTCACCATCGATGTGGATGACACCTTGCCAAGGAGTGAGCTGGGCAATATTCGCGTCAGCGATTCGGAAATGGCGGGCGGCATGGTCAGCCTGACGGTCGGCGACCAGCCAGATATCGAAGGCGTTTTCAACCGTCAGGCGCTTATCTCGTTGCCTTCACCGGACTGCGTGGTGACCTCGGATATTTGAGCGACAGTTGGCTGATGTCCTCCAGGTGACGGTTCCTGGCACATCATCCTGTGCCCGGAAAACTCGCCCCCTCAAGCCGGATAGAGTATTCTCCCCCTCCAGCCTGGCCGAACAACAGCATGTCTGACAATCAAATCTGGGTAGATGCCGACGCCTGCCCGCGCGTGGTGAAGGACATTCTTTTTCGGGCGTCGAAACGGCTGGAGCTGACTGTCACACTGGTTGCCAACCAGCCCATTCCAATACCCAAATCACGATTCATCAAGGCCGTCAGAGTGGGCAGTGGTTTCGATGTTGCGGATAACTATATTGTCCAGCACGCCACGGCGGGCGACCTTGTGATCACCGCGGACATACCTCTGGCGGCAGAGTTGGTGGAAAAGGACTGCGCGGTCATCAACCCCAGAGGCGAGCTGTACACCGCTGACAATATTCGTGAGCGCCTGAACATGCGCAACTTCATGGACGACTTGCGTGGCAGTGGCGTGGATACAGGTGGGCCTTCGGCATTGAACCAGACCGATCGCCGTAATTTTGCCAACCAGCTGGATCGGCTGCTGATCAAGCTGGCCGCTGGTCGGCACTGACAGGTCAGCGAGGCTTCGAACTCATGATCAGTCGGCGAAAAGGACAAGGCTGGTACCTCCCTGCTAAGTACCTCCCTGCTAAGTACCTCCCTGCTAAGTACCTCCCTGCTAAGTACCTCCCTGCTAAGTACCTCCCTGCCAAGTACCTTCGTGCTAAGTACCTCCCTGCCAAGTACCTCCCTGCCAAGTACCTCCCTGCCAAGTACCTCCGAGCCCAGGTATTTGCGAAGCGCTTCATTGCCGTCAACACACTCGTCGCCGATAAGGGTATGGGGCGTGGTTTCGACGTCGTGTACGCGAAGACACTCATCTGCCGCCGCGCGGCTCCCGAGAGGATGATCATCGATCAGAGCCCGTTCACTATCAAAGCGAGTATCACGAAAGTGGCACTTGTGCACGGCGCGCCAAAGTCCTGAGATTGCCTGATTGCTTTGCTTATTGCATGGGTTAGTGAGAAGCTGTGAATCACGGGCTGTGATCTGATCCTCTGAACATGCACTCTCTGGAGCAAGAATGACTCTGATTCAAGGTCTGGCAGCATCTATGCCCGTGCTGGCAGTGCTGGTATTCCTGGTAGTTCTGCGCATGCCGGCCATCCGCGCGATGCCCTTGGCTTTGCTCATCACGGCCATGATGGCCTGGCAGGTTTGGGAAGTGCCCGTACTTTTTATCACCGCATCGGTGCTGGAGGGATGGGTCATCGCGCTGGGCATCACGATTATCGTGTTCGGTGCCATAGTCTTGCTACGTACACTGGAAGCCAGCGGTGCGATTGATGTGATTCGCATGGGCTTCACGCATGTATCGCCTGACAGACGGATCCAGGCAATCATCATTGCATGGTTGTTCGGGTCGTTTCTCGAAGGAGCATCCGGTTTCGGTACTCCTGCAGCGATTGCTGCACCATTGCTGGTTGCATTGGGTTTTCCAGCGTTGTCTGCGGTGGTTATCGCGTTGATCGCCGATAGTTCGGCAGTCACTTTCGGTGCTGTCGGTACGCCTGTTCTCGTGGGTATAGGACAGGGGCTGGAACAGCCGTCTGCAGATTTCCTGCAAGCGGTTGCTGTTCGCGCGGTCAGCATTGATGTGTTTGTCGCAAGCTTGCTTCCCCTGCTCATGATCAGCGTACTTACCCGGTTTTTCGGAGACAAGGGCTCATGGCTGGATGGCTTGAAACTCTGGCCATTTGCCTTGTTCGGCGGTCTGGCCTTTACCGTTCCGGCCTACGCCGTGGCCGTGTTGCTGGGCCCTGAATTCCCCTCCATTCTGGGTGGGATCATTGGCCTTGCCATTGTCATGATGGCTGTACGAAAAGGGTTTCTACAGCCACGGCAGGCCTGGGATTTTTGCAAGGATCAAGCAGAGAAGCCAGATGGTGGCGAGGCACCAGTTTCAGACGTGGCGGAGTCGTCTGCCTTGCGAATGAGCTTGTTACTGGCCTGGATGCCATACCTTCTGGTTGCCGCGTTTCTTGTCATCACGCGCGTTGATTTTCTGCCGTTCAAGAGTGCATTGACCAGTTTTTCGCTGGGCCTGAGCAATATCCTTGGCACCCCGATAGATGCCTCTATCCAGCCATTGTATTTACCAGGGACCTTGTTCGCTCTGGTAGCTGTTATCACGGTATTCCTGCAGCAGTTGACTACTGGCGAAGCCACGAGGGTCTGGAAGGCTTCGGTGCTTTCGCTGATACCCACCGTGATCGCTCTTGCCGCTTCCGTGCCCATGGTACGCATCTTCATCAATTCCGATGTGAATTCAGCTGAACTCATGGCAATGCCGCTGGAATTGGCTAATCTTGCCGTGCGAGTATTCGACAGTTCCTGGCCTCTGGTAGCACCCTTCGTTGGAGCTCTGGGCAGTTTCATCGCAGGCTCTGCAACGTTCTCGAACATGATGTTCGCAACCTTGCAGCAGAGTGCTGCACTGCAAACCGGGAATGACGAAATCACGATTCTTGCATTACAAATGTTGGGCGCCAACGCTGGCAACATGATTTGCGTGGTCAATGTGGTTGCAGCCGCGTCGGTCGTCAATCTTGTCGGTAAAGAGGGCTTGATCATTCGAATGACACTGGCCCCAATGGTGTTCTATGTGTTGGCCGGAAGTCTGGTTGCGACGGTGCTGTTTCTGTGAACTACATTATCCAGACAGTATTCTCCATGCGGGTAGCAAAACCATGACAGACATTGTCGCTTACGCTCTTCTGTGGTTATCGTTTGGCGTTGTGCACTCCGCTCTGACGTTCTTTTCCGTCAAGCGTCGCTTGGCCCCCGTGGTCGGCCGCGCTTATCGGCTCAGTTACAACGTCTTGTCGCTGCTCCATATCGCAGCGGTATTTCTATTGGGAAGGTGGCTGCTGAGTGATCATGGAAACATACTTCCGATTGCAGGTTCGATAAACTTGCTTCTGCAAGTGCTGACCTGGGCTGGGCTGATTGTCATGGCAATCAGCCTCAGACAATATGATCTTGGTCGTTTCAGCGGTTTTTCTCAGCTGCGCAGGAATCATCAGGAGACAGACCACGAACCACTGAACACCAAAGGTATGAATCGGTGGGTCAGACACCCGCTGTATACCGGTGCTTTCATGTACTTGTGGGGGAATGCCCACTCATCATTCGGCTTCTGGACCGCGGTATTTGCGAGTATCTATCTGATCATTGGTGCTCGGTACGAAGAGCAAAAGCTGGTAGACATGTACGGAGACGATTATCGCCGTTACAAGGCCAAGGTACCCGCCTTCTTCCCATGGAGATATGCGCAGATCGACCCTGATTGAAAGCTCAGGCTCGGCAGCATCCATCCCGAAATGATGCTAGCGTGCGCCCATGCTCGATATCCTCTATCACGACGACCATCTGGTCGCGATCAACAAACCCAGCGGTCTGCTCGTTCATCGCAGCCTGATTGATGCCAGAGCGCAGGATTTCGCACTGCAATTGACTCGCGATCAGATCGGGCAACGTGTCTATCCGGTACACCGGCTCGATCGTCCGACCTCAGGCGTTCTGCTGTTTGCCCTGAGCAGCGAGATCGCCAGACGCCTGTCCGAACAATTCATTGATCGACAGGTTCACAAGCAATACCTAGCTCTGGTTCGCGGCCATGTTCAGGACGCTGGCCGGATCGATTACCCGCTCAAGGAGGAGCAGGACAAATTGACCGACAGGAAGGCCGACAAGGACAAGGAGGCGCAGAGTGCGGTCACCGACTATCGCGCGATTGAAAGATGCGAACTGCCCCATGCTGTCGGTCGCTATGCCAGCGCTCGCTTCACACTGACAAGCCTGGTGCCCCACACCGGTAGAAAACACCAGCTCAGACGCCACATGAAACATGTGTTTCACCCGATCGTCGGCGATACCACGCACGGCGACGGGAAACAGAATGCCTTTGTGCGCCAACAGTATCACTGCCAGCGGCTCATGCTGCACGCAGCCAGTCTTCGCTTTTCTCACCCGATCAGCGAAAGAACAATCGATCTTCAGGCGCCCTTGCATGAGGACATGCGCGGGGTTCTGACAGCGATGGGCTTTGCCTAGCGTCACAAGACTTGTCCGGCGTTACTGAGACCTGAACGGTGGACTTCATCGCCAGACTTGTCGCATCCTGAGCGCGCGATGTTCATCAGCAGGATCGCCAGCTCATCGTGAGTGGCCCGCCATATCCTGCTTGTACCGGTAGGCAGTTGTAACTTTCGCAGCCTTTTCCAGGAAGGCGACTGCCTGTCCCACAGCGTGCCTTTTTCGGATTGTCCTCATGCCCACACCCATCGTCCTGAATCAGCCGCAACCGAAACACAGTCCGCTCGAAGACGTGCAAGGCTTTGCGATCTCCCTGATCACCACCGCCATCGGTCTGTCGATCATCGCGCAGTTGGGGTTCATCACCGGGCAGACAGCGGGTCTGGCGCTTGTCGTGTCCTATCTGACAGGCTGGTCCTTTTCCTGGGTGTTCTGGCTGATCAACCTGCCCTTCTATGCCCTCGCCTGGACGCGTATGGGGCGTGAGTTCACCCTGAAGTCGATTGCCTGCGTGACGATCCTCAGCCTGCTGATGGCGCTGATTCCGAACTGGCTGAGCTTCGACCACATCAGCCCGCTCTTCGGCATCATCACCTTCGGAATCCTGACAGGATACGGGCTGCTTGGCACCTTCAGGCACAAGGGCAGCCTCGGAGGTCTGGGTGTTGTTGCACTCTATGCTCAGGAGCATTTCGGGGTGCGCGCCGGCCTTGTGCAACTGGCATTCGACGCCGTCCTGTTTGCCATTGCCTTCACCCTGTTCGAGCCATCGCGCGTGCTGTATTCATTGCTGGGCGCACTGATACTGAGCGCCGTCATTGCCTTCAACCATCGCCGCGACCGCTATATCGCCGACTGATACTGGCGTCGCTGATGCCACAAGGTGTGTCCGGGTGTCTTGGTGGCACCTCACTGTTACACGGCTGACTTCGTGTCCCGTCATGGTTATGGCTGGCTTCATGACTCTGTCACTGGTAGGCTGGAGTCTCCCGCGTTCATTGACCCGGATCGCACTTTGCGGCCGTGCATGGATCTGACGCAATGGAGGAGGCTCTGCATCGTGGACACAGTCGAATTCACTCGCATGCAAGACGGCACGGCCGAGGAGTATGCCTTTCTGGAAGGCCTCGAACAGCAGTACGCCGCGGAACTGCCGCGACGCATCGAGGCACAGCTGCTGAGTCTGGCGAACTCGTTGAGCGGTTATCGTGTGAACCGCCTGGAGCACTCCCTGCAATCAGCCACCCGAGCCTGGCGCGATGGCCGATCAAGAGATTACATCGTGGCGGCACTGGTGCACGATATCGGCGATGAGCTGGCCCCCTACAGCCACAGCGAGCTGGCTGCAGCGGTTCTGCGCCCGTTCGTCAGTGAGCGTCTGTACTGGATTGTCAAGACACACGGCATCTTCCAGATGTACTACTACGGTGAACAGACCGGACAGGACAAGCATGCGCGTGATCGTTACCAGGGACATGCCTGGTTCGATGATGCCGTCGAATTCTGCGAACTCTACGATCAGAACTGCTTCGATCCGGCATACAAGAGCCAGCCGCTGTCATTCTTCCGACCGATGCTCGAAGAGGTCTTCGCCCGTGAACCGTGGTCTGTCGATGGCAACCATTCCTGGCAGGAGTGAGCTGCACCGAGCTGTCCCGAAGCCGAAGGGGATGGGTTACCATCGACTACCATGCTCATAGCTTCCTGCTGCCATTACGAGACTAGCTCGGGCCAACGACTGCAGATTGTCGCGGGTGACGACGTCACGGATCTTGTCTGGACCACGGGTCACTGGTGGAAAGGCGAGGTCGAGCTCAGCAGCGCCTACCGTTACCGGCTTGTGGAAGGCGACACCATCGTTCGGCAGGAGCACGGGCCGGATCACAAGCCACCACCGGGCCTGACTCATGGCACGCAGCTTGTCGATCGCTGGCAGGAACAGGATGCGCTTCGTACCTCACGCCGTTCCAGCCTGTTCTCACGAGCACGTGCAGTTCATCATCACGCCTCACCCTGCACCGAGTCGGAGAATTCCGACGGTGTACGCTTCCGCCTGCTGGAGCCGGACGTGCCTGCCGGCTGGCATCCGGTGGTGCTGGTAACAGACAGCAGCAATGGCAACACGATTGCGATCCCGATGCGTGCCGCGCATGATGGCTACCCCTGGTGGGAAGCCGTACATGGTCCAACACCCGTGGTGGGTTATCGCTACGCCCTGCGCCGACCTGACGGAGGCCTGGAGCCTGAGCCGGGGGAACAGCGAATCGTGCCGCCGGACGCCACCCGGACAGTGGTGGTCGACGAGGCCATTCGAGGACGCAGCGGTTGGCGCGGTGCAGGTCTTGCGCTGCCGGTATTCGCGCTGCGCGGCGAGCATTCCCTTGGCGTTGGACAGTTCAGCGACCTGCCCGCCTTCATCGATTGGGCTGCGGATGCCGGCATGAGTGTCGTCCAGCTACTGCCCATCAATGACACCACCGTCACGCACGACTGGCAAGACTCCTACCCTTACGACCCGGTCTCGGTTCACGCCTTGCATCCCTTGTATATCGACGTACTCGACCTGCCGGGTGCCGACGCCGTGGTTGATGAGGTGACTCGGCTTCGAGGCGAACTCGACAATCTTCCCCAAATCGACTATCTGCGGGTCATGGGCGCCAAGTGGAGGCTATTGCGCGAAGTCTACGCCGCCGACGGGAAGTACCAGGGACTGCATGCTTTCATGGAGGCCGAATGGGACTGGCTGGGCCCCTACGCCCTGTGGTGCGTGCTTCGCGACCGTCATGATACGGCTGATCGCAGTGAGTGGGGCCTCGATGCCACTTTCGACCCGACGCGCGTACAGGCTGTTCGGCGACCGGATCATCCTGATCATGACGAATTCCGGTTTCACGCCTGGTTGCAGTTCCATCTGCATCGCCAGCTCGAGGCTGCCGCCGAGCACGCCTGGCGCCGCGGTGTAGCCCTGAAAGGAGATCTTCCCATCGGCGTCTCTCCGCACAGCGTCGAGACCTGGGTGCACCCCGAGTGGTTCAATATCGGCACGCAGACAGGCGCTCCGCCGGATGAGTTTGCGGTCGATGGGCAGAACTGGGGCTTTCCGACCTATAACTGGGAGGCAATGGCAGACGATGGTTACCAATGGTGGCGACACCGATTCGCAGCGCTTGCGCGCACCTTCGACGCTTATCGCATCGATCATGTGCTCGGCTTCTTCCGCATCTGGGAAATACCTGCGGGCCAGCACTCCGGGCTGCGTGGCCGCTTCCTACCCTGCCTGCCGCTCACCGAACCCGAAATTCGTGGCTGGCTGGATGATATCGACCTCGACCCTCTGATTACGCCTTTTGGTGACGACCCTCGTAACCTGACTTTGCTGGCGGTACCGGGTGGCTGGCACCCGCGAATCCAGTGGTGGAAGACAAGCGGCTACGAACAACTGTCCGCCGCGAATCGCTTGGCATTTGACGACATGGCCAATGCCTTCTTCTACTCCCGTCATGATGCGCTGTGGCGAGGCCGAGGTCGGATGGCGCTTCGCGGGGTGGTCGAAGCAACCGACATGCTCGCCTGCGGCGAAGATCTGGGCATGGTGCCACCGCAGGTGCCTGAAGTGATGCGTGAGCTGGGCATGCTGTCACTCGAAATCGAGAGAATGCCCAAGCAGCTGGGCCATTGGCGAACCGATCCCGCCACGGTCCCGTATCTGTCCGTCACCAGTACAGGAACGCACGACATGGCCGTGCTGCGTGGCTGGTGGAGAGAGTCGCCGGCAACAGCCACTCGCCTGTGGAATGAAGTACTCAAACACGGCGGGCAGGCACCCATCGAGCTCCCTCCCATCGCCGCCGAGAACATCGTGGCCGCGCAATTCGCCTCGCCGGCAATGCTGGCAATCCTGCCTTTGCAGGATCTCCTGGCAATTGATGCAGAGCTTGCGCATGAGGACCCCGATGCCGAATGCATCAATGTGCCCGAGGACCGCCACCATCGCTGGTGCTACCGCCTCCACTTGACGACTTCGCAGTTGCAGTGTGCAACTTCTCTTACCTCACGACTGCGCCTGCTGGTGGAACGCGCCGGGCGAGCCACGTCCTGAATTCGTGGTTTGCAGCCGTTATCTGCAGGCACTCATTCGTAGCAGGAAGTCGCTTCCCATCCGCGTTCTGGCTCATGCCCGAGCGCACAACGACATCGACAGATCAGATTGTTACTGGATAGCATGGATGCCACTTGCACCTCGCAATACGCCATCAACAAACCAGACTTTCGCTGGATAGCATGGATGCCACTTGGTTCTCGCAATATGTCAGCAATGCCTCCGTCGTATGGCGCCGATCTGCAAACAGCGTGCTGATATGCACGTGACGAGCGAGTGACAACGATTCGAGCAGACTGATCCGTTTTCGATCTACGCCCCAGCCTTCGCAAGCATAGCCTTTCAGAAACGCCAGCTCGCTCGATTTCAACGCTGATACAGAGCCATACCGGCGCAGGGCAACTTCCTTGATATGCGCAAGGAAGTTGCCAATGTCGATTGCCGGATCTCCCTGCGCAAGCAGATCCAGATCGAGGATCCAGACGCGATCACCATCCATCAACAGCTGATCTTGATAAAAGTCACGGTGAATCAGCCGAGCGTTCACTTCGGTCAGGGAATCGAATGCACGCAGGGATAGATTGCGCAGGTCCAGTACCTTCTCTTTCAAGTCCGGTCGTGCCGTGATGGCCTTGTCCAGGGCCTTTGTGAGAACGTCTGCTTCGTTCCGCAGTGACCAGGTGCGGGGGCTGGTCACCGGGGTTGAATGCAGTACAGCCAACGCACGCCCCGCTCGCTTGAATTGGTCTGTATGGGCATCGGGCTCCAGGTAGATGCTCAACTCCTTCCCCGGAACCACGGTTTGAAACCAGATATTCCCCGCCGCATGAACACCAAGGCTGGCTGGCACTCCCACCCCCTTGGAATTATTCTCATCCAGACCATTCGCTCGCAACAGATCATGCAGAGCCGGCGTTTGCAGATCGGGTTTGCGAAAACGGAGCTTGCCCAACACGACAAGCGGCTGACTCACCATCGTACGGCTTGCCTGCCTTGCCTCATACCGTATCAACGCTCGCCGTCCCGGCTTGTGCCGCAATAGCTGCGCGGACTCGAGCACCATGGCATGCGAATCCGGTGTCATGAGCTCTCTGATCGGCTTTCTCATTACGTCGATATCCAGTGCCGCCTCCAACAGCACTGGCATCTCGGTCGTCGGTTCTCTCTGAGGTCGGGCAACTGCTCTCTTGACCAGGAATTCCACCCTGCGAAGTAACACCTCCAATAACTCATACCAGTTGGCGTGCCGCTGACGAAAGCCATCTAGGATCAGTAGCAGCAAGGCCCTGGCGTGAAAAGCGTGGACAAGCCGCATGTCGGTAGCTGACAAGCAATCCCTGTAACCATCCATGAAGGCCAACTGCGCACTACGCGCAAAGGTCACCTCGAGGCTGCCATCCAGCGACTGATACTCCAGTCGAGCAAGAAAGCTTCCCACATCCCGCAGCGGACTGCCTACCATGGCACGATCCCAGTCAATGACAACCGGCCGGGGCTTCCGGACATCGTCACTGACACCATCGCCTCCAGCCACGATCACCTGGTCGGCGCTGAAATCACCGTGTATCAGCGTCAACGGCATCGAATGACGGGAACATGTCTCATTGATCTGACAGACAAGCCTATCCAGTGTCATGGACAAGCGAGGTGCCAATTTCAGACAGTCTTCTGCGATGTCGAGCACAGGGCTCGCCAACGTTTTCCGGGTTTCATGAGTCAACGGCAGCTGCACCGGCGGTGGGGAATCATGAAACCGTGCCAACCAGTGTCCGGTTGCCGCGAAGGCCTCACAGTGCAGCTCTCCCGACAGGACCGGACACAGTGATTGTCCCTTGATCCAGGCACTGGCGATCGTACGCCGCCTGCGATGGATACCCAGCAGCCGGACCCCCGATAGCACGGAGCAGATCTCGGCACCCATCAAGGCGTTGTCAAAGCGCTCGCGGTCGAAGCATTTGATCAGCGCTTTCGGATATCCTCCCACGTGCAGACGCGAGACGATTCGCCGATTCGGCTTGTAGCGAAGCAGAACGCTGTCGAGCTGATTTCCCGCTTCTTCACGCGCCAGCAGTTTTCTGTAGAAGCTCTCTTGCACCTCTCTTCCGACCATCTTTCTGGCCGCCTTGACTTGCCTGTCCAGTGCCAGCGGAACCAGCGCCACACAGACATCGTTCAGTAATCTTGCCTTGGTACTGCCGTCAGTCCATTCACGACGGGCCTTGACTTCGTCGAACCGGTCTCGCGGGTACGCCATGATGGCATGGGCATTACCTGCAATATCCACGACGCTGGCCGTGCACGACGTACCCGGCTTGTAATTGAGATAGGTCATCTTCTCCAGACTGATGCCCAGACGCGCTGACAACAGCTCGATATCCAGTAACAAGGCCAGGCCAGGGAGTTGATTGTCCCGGGTAATGATGTCCAGATCAGCGCGCGACAACATGCATCTTCCCTTGTTTATGTTCAGAGCAATCCGCAGCGGCCCACAAGCTGGCGTATAGCCCATCCTCTCGCATCAATTCCTGATGCTCGCCGTCTTCCGGAATGCCGTCATGCGACAAGCACAGGATGCGCTCACAACGTGACGCCAGTGCCAGGTCGTGAGTGATCAGAAAACTTGTCCGACCGGCAGTGATACGCTCGATTGCATCAATTACCACCGCTTCACTGGTGCGATCAAGACCCACCGTCGGTTCGTCGAGCAACAGTATCGGGCAGTCGCGCAAGGAGGCCCTGGCAATGCCGATACGCTGCCGTTGCCCGGCACTCAGGGAGGTGCCACGCTCGGAGACCACGGTATCGTAGCCATTCGGCATGGCCATGATGAAGTCGTGAGCATTGGCCAGTCGCGCGGCCGCTTCGATCTGCTCTCCGGTGACCTCTCCTTCTGCCCCCAGCGCAATGTTATCTCGCACGGTAGTGTTGAACAGCAGAATTTCCTGTGGCACCAACGCAATCTGCTTCCGCAAGCTCGTCAGCTCGAGGTCTCTGATATCGACACCATCCAGCAGAACACGACCCTGCTCCGGATCGTAGAAGCGCAGAACGAGACTGATGAAGGTCGACTTGCCGACCCCGGACGGCCCGGTAATCGCGACCCGCATGCCGGGGTCTACCGACAACGAGAAACCATCAAGAACGAACGGGTCATTGTCCCTGTATCGAAAAGAGACGTGATCGAACTGCACCCGGCCACTGAATTGCGGTGCACGCTCGGCTGAAGCTGCATGCCTTACCCCGGGCTCTTCATCCAGAAGTTCGATGACGCGCTCGCCCGCCGCGGTTGCCTTGGCCAGTCGACTGCTGAATTTGGCATAGTTTCTTACCGGTCGAAACGTGTTCTTCAAATAGGTGATGAACACCAGCAGGTCCCCCGGGGTCAGCCGGCCAGCCAGAATCTGCAAGGTGCCAAACCACAATACAATGGCCAGCCCCATGGCAAGCAGCAGATCGACACTGCGCTCCATGGCCGCAGCCAGCTTCTTCGCCTTGACACCCTCTTTCAGACTCTTGCTGTTCTTTCCCTGAAAGCCTTCCGCCACGCGCTCTTCCAGCGAGAACGCCTGTATGGTTCGAATGCCGGCGAGTGACTCCGCGGCGATGGAGGCCATATCGCCTTCGCGCTTGCGTTGTTTTCGACTGATTGTCTGAATCTTCTTGCCAATATGCTGTGTGCTCAGCCACAACAGCGGCAACGGCAGGAGCGCCAACATGGCCAGTTGCCAGTTAAGCACCAGCATGATCGTGACCATACCCACAAGCATCAGCAAGCTGACGGCTAGCGGCAGAGCTGCTGTGACGGCCGTCTCCTTGAGCATGCCTACATCGCTGATGAGGCGCATGGTCAGGTCTCCGGTGCGCACACGCGTATGGAAGGCCAGAGACAATCTCTGCAGGTGATCGAACAGGTCTCGACGTATTTCAGTCAGGACCCGGTTGCCGATCAGCGCAAATCCGACGGTTGCCAGATATTCAAAGGCAGCTTTCAAGGCAACAATGACGACCACGGCGACGGAGCACAGGGCCAACAGTTCACCGGAGGTCAGACTGACGAACCCGTTCTGGCTGGCGTACCCCGGTGTATCCAGCATGCCGGGCACCACACGGTCGATGATGTACTTCAGCGGCCAGGGTTCCAGTAGCTTGACCAGCGTGGCAAGCACCAGTGCCAGCGTCGACCCCGCCAGCAACGCTCGATGCTCCCGTAGATAGGGTGAAAAGCGCAACAGCACCCGTCGCAATCCTGGAACCGTCTGGCGTATCGAACCTGGGCGGCGACCCTTTCTGGCGTTCACGATGCGACCATCACCCGTCGTTGGATGTTCGCAAGTTCCAGGACTCGAGAGGCTACCTGGCTCCAGTCATGATTGGCGATGACATGCTCTCTTGCATTGCTCCCGAGACGCTCCGCGAAGTCTGTATCGTTTGCCAGTGTTTCCAGCTGCGACGCCAGGGCCAGTGGATCACCGGGCGGACACAACAGGCCGTTGTGACCGTCCTGCACCACGGATGCCAGATGACCGACGCGACTGGCGACCACCGGCAGCTCCGCTGCCATGTACTCGTAGATCTTCAGAGGGGAAAAATAAAATGGCTGACCATCCCCATAAGGCGCGACAGCGACATGCATGCGGGCAAGCTGTTGTGGAACCTGCTCAGGCGTTTGCTTGCCGGTGAATTCAACGAAGTCTGCCATCTGCAACCTTTCAAGCTGTGCTTGCAAAGAAGCTCTCTCGGGACCGTCTCCGACGATCAACAACCGTGCATCAAGCCCCCCCTTGCGTAGCAACGCGAACGCCCGCACAAGCGTCGCAACGTCGTGCCAGGGCTTCAGTGTTCCCAGGAACCCGATGGTGAACGGCCCTTGCGGTTTGGGCGTCGCGGGGAAGCGATGAGGGTTGACGCCATTTTCCATGACATGAACGCGCTCCGGATGCGCACCCAGGGATTGCGCATACTGACTGACAGCCGGTGAGACAGTCGTCACGACCCTTGCGCAACGCATGGCGCAGCAGGCCATCGAGCGAGCTTCAAGAGCCATTGGCAATTGGCGGTGACGTGCTTGTTCTTCCAGCAACGGTGCGTTGACCTCAAGCACACCCGGAATGCCTTCTTGCAGGGCCACACTCATGGGTGCCTGCGTGAAGAGGGAATGACGTTCGTAGACGAGATCCCAGGAGCCGAGATCCGACAGAGCGTTTGAGATCAGCTTGTTGGTCTCTATCGACAGCAAGGCTCGGCGAGTCGCGTTCTTGTTATCGGCACGTGGCAACGGAATACCGGCAAGGTGAGCGAGATCCGCGGGTGGTATTCCTTCCAGTCGTGGCGACATGATCACGACCTCGATGCCCTGAGTCACAAAGGCACGAACCATCTCCTGAATATGAACGGAGGCACCCTTGCAACCGAATACCGGAATACCCTGATCAGCGCAGACATACAGCACACGCATCACGCTGCTCCCTTTTCCATCGTGATCTGGCCATTGATGGCCAGATCGAAGACTGACCTCAGTACCGCCGAGTTCTTCTTCTGATCGAAATCCTTCTCTACCCTTCTACGCCCGGCCCGTGCCAGCTGCCGTTGGAGCGCCTTGTTGTCGAGCATGCTTGCCAGCGCCGAGGCCAACGCCTCGGCATCTCCCTGCGGCACACACAATCCGGTTTCATTGTTGACGATCAGCTCGGGAATACCCGTCACATCGGTACTGATGCACGGCACGCCCAGCGCCATGGCTTCGATCAGAACTGTCGGCAGCCCATCCCGATTACCGTCATCGCCAACAATACAAGGGCATGCCAGTACTGCAGAGCTTCGCATGGCCGCAAAGACCTCGCTCTGAGGCCTGGCTCCCAGCAGACGAACACTGTCGCCAAGCTTGCCGGAATCGATCTGCGCCTGAAGATTACGCATCTCTTCGCCGGTGCCGAGAATCTCGCAATTCACCTGCCTGCCGGCATTCACCAGAATCCGTATGGCTTCCACCAGAATATGAAAACCCTTCTTCTCCACCAGGCGCCCTACCGCCAACACCCGTGTAGCCTGCGGATCCGGGTCCTGGTAATCAAACCGAGCAATGTCCAGACCGTTGTAGATGCGCACAATGCGACGAGGATGACAGCGAAAACGCTTGCACAGGAAGTCGACGTTGTAGTCCGACACGGTCACCACATGTGACGCATCGTCGATTTTGGATTGCAGTTGCTGAGGAACATCATATTGGTAATAGATGTCCTTGGCATGGGCGGTAAAACTGTAGGTGATACCCGCAAGCTTCGCAGCCAGTCTGGCCACACTGGTCGACACCGTGCCGAAATGAGCATGGAGATGCGTGACTCCGCGATCCTGACACTCCATTGCCAGCATCATTGCCTGAGATACATTGCGGGAATCCTCATTCTCCAGGGTCGCGAGGGTTGCCCATGCTGACGGCAATTCTCGCTGCGTTTTCACGATGAGCTCCCACAGAGAGTCGGCACTGCGCAACTTGTCTGCCAGGCGAGTCACTGGCGCTCGTACTTGTCCCAACATGTCTTGAAAATAGGCCTCTTCCACAGGGCGTAGCGCAAAGATCTCGATATCCAGCCCGGCGGCTTCGTGAGCGAGGATTTCATTGACGATGAACGTCTCCGAAAAACGCGGATAGCGCTTCACCACGTAGCCGACCTTGGCGCCTCGTGATAGGGGTATGCCCTCTGTGCATTGAGTGGTATCGAGGGTGAGATCGTGACAATCAGAAGTATTGATGGTATCGACGGTAATGTTGCAGGTGTCCATGGGTATCAGCTAGCCTCACTCAAGGGAGCAACGAAGTCGCTCAGAAATTGGTCTGCCAGTTCACTCACTCGGTCCAGGCCATTCAAGTCGATGACCGATCGCGCTACAGCCTCGGGTCTTGCCTGCAGAGATGCCATCCATTGCGACAAACGCTCCGCATTCAGTTGCTCAGGATGCAGCGAATCGATCAGTGAATGGGCCTCCAGCATCTTCGCTCTCAGCCACTGCTCTTGCCGTGGTGCGACACGCGGCACGATCAGCGCGGGTCGATCCAGAGACAGCACCTCACACACCGTGTTGTAGCCGCCCATTGACACAATCCCTGCCGCTCCGTGCATCAGTGCAATTGGCTCACGAACGAAGTCCACCATCGTGATATCAGGATTGGCAGCGGCCATGTCCTGTATTACCCGGCGCTGGTCCTTTCCCATCTGCGATCCTGTCACCAGAATCCCGCGATGACCGGCAGGAAGCGTTACGGCACAGAAGGCTTCACACAGGGCGCCGCCATCCTTGCCACCGCCTACGGCGCAAAGCACATAGGGACGAGAGTCTTCTCCAAGAACGGCCTTGCAACTGGGCCTGGCAGCGTGACTCTCAAGCCTGATCGATTGATCAAGAAACCCTGTGTAGACGGCCTTTCGGCGAATATCCTCACCGAACTGACAGTCATCGATCAGGTCGTAGATGAGAGGGTCTCCGTAGACCCAGACTTCATCGTAGAAATCCCGGATGGCCTCGAAGTTTCTCTGCCTGAGCCACTGCTTGCGAACCGTTGAAGGGGTGTCAATGACATCACGCAAGCCAAGGACAATTCGGGCTCCGGAATTGCTGGCGCGCAGATACTGTAGCGTGCTGTCCAACTCCGACTGCGCTCCTCGGGGAACATTGTCCACCACCAGCAAGTTCGGCTCGAAGTTCTTTATCGCCGCCTTGATGATGCAGGCTCTCAGGTTTGTCAGTTCGCCAAGATCCTTTCCAAGGTCTCGCGGTTGATATTGCCCATCACTGCCCTTGCTGTAGGCAGGCAGAGTCAGACAATCAACGCCAGCTGGAATCTCGAAGGCTCCTGCTTCACGCATGCCGGCAATCAACAGGATCTCCGGCTGGCTTGAACAACGCCGCAATGCTGCGGCCAGCAACAGGTTGCGGCGCAGATGCCCGAACCCCAGCGTGTCGTGTGAATACAATACAATGCGTGGATGCCGTCTGGTTTCCTTTTCTCTGCTACCTGGCTCGATCCTTGTCGATGGCGGCGGTTTCCTTGCGCTGAGAGCATGTGTTTCCATTTGAAGAAATTGTCCCTGGCATACGAATCATGTGACGCCATTTACAGTGCCGCATCTGCACACGCAGCGGAATTAGAATTCGATAAGAACGCTTACATTCCCGTGTCAGATCGGCAATGATTACAGTGGAAAAATGTCCATCAACGCTGTAAACATGCGAAGTATCAGTGACTCGTTCTACTTGTTCTTCACGTCTGTGAATTTCCACGAACAGCAATCAGAGATCTGACAATCGTGCGTGCAAGATCCAAGATCATCCTGAGTAATGCCGCACTGTTCCTTGGCGTGACCGGCACCTGCCTGATCATCATTCATGCGGTCGTTCTGTCGAATGCCAATCGACTCCACCTGCAGGAGTCATACAATCAATTGCAGAATGTCCACCTCATGGCCAGCGCGGCGAATCAGTTTTCCGAGCAACTGGCAGAACTGACCGTTCTGGGCATCGACGAAGTACCGGCGGTTCACGATGCTGATCGTGAGTTGTCAGAGGCCATTGATCAGCAGCTCGACTACGTCAATGCTGAAATTCAGGATATCGATAACGATCCCGAAGAATTGCGACAGGAACAAGGCGAAATAGCCAAGATCCAGACCTTGAAGGGTATTCAGGCGGATCTCATGCTGAACGCGCAGCGGATCATCGAACGTCTCACAGTGAACGACTGGCCCACGGCAATACAGATCTACCGTGACGATATCGAACTCTCCCTGGACAACGAGATGGATAATCTCATTGCATTGTTGGTTGAGGAAGAAAGCGAGGAAATCCGACAGGCGCTCATCAAGTCCGATGAGCTGGCATGGCGCTCATTGTTTCTACTGCTGGCCGTCATCGTCATCGTCGCCTTGATGACGATGGCCAATGCCTATCTGATCAACAGAACCATAGCTCGCCCACTCGTCTTGCTGACTCAAGCCACAGAAGCCGTCACGCGAGGAGAATTCACTCACGCGATCAGTCAACCATCGACCGATGAATTCGGCGAGCTCGGTAATCGCTTCAATCACATGGTGAATCAACTGGCGGCAGAGCGCGAACGTGTCAGACACACGCAGTCGGTACTTGAGCAGCAAGTCATGGAGCGCACCGACGAGCTGGCTACCGCCAATCGCAAACTGCGCGATATCGATGCAAGCCGTTCGAACTTCCTCGCCGACATCAGCCATGAGCTACGTACGCCCTTGACGGTTCTGCGCGGCCAGGCAGAGATTGCCTTGCGCGATCCCGAACGAAAGGTCGATGCCATGCGCCAGACCCTGCAACGAATCGTCACCAAGTCAGAACAGGTCGGACGACTCGTCGACGACCTGCTGTTACTGTCTCGCTCGGAAAACGGTTCAATCGGCATAGAGAACAGTGAGTTGAAATTGCAGGATGTCATCGCCGATGTGCTTCTCGATAGCGAGCAGCTTTCCCGTCGTGGCAGAGTATTCATCTCTGCCAGACAACCCGAGGAACCTGTATTGATCCTTGGTGATGCGCAGCGGCTGCGTCAGGCGATTCTGATCGGACTGGACAATGCCATCAAGTATGCCCCTGATCGATCGACAGTCAGTATCGAATTGCTTTGCGACGAAAAACTGGCACACATATTCATTCGAGATCAGGGGTCAGGCTTTGGCGAAAATGAATTGCTTTGCGCCTTTGATCGCTTCTATCGTGGCTCGGACCCCAGCGGACGTTCAAAGCGCGGACTCGGACTGGGTCTGTCGATTGCGAAATGGATTACCGAACAGCATCAGGGCAGAATCGGCATCGAAAACGATGATGAAGGAGCCGTCATCCATATCCAGCTGCCGCAGACAGTGAGCGTGACATGATCAGCAAACCGGATATCCTGATCGTTGAGGATGACGAAGAAATCGCCGAATTCCTGCAGATAGGATTGAGCGCGGAAGGGTATCAAGTGAGCGTCACCCACGATGGCCACAATCTTGTTGAACGCGTTGCACGCGACCGGCCCGCCCTGCTGATTCTCGATCGCATGCTGCCAGGCGATGACGGGGTCGATCTGTGCAGACAGCTACGTGCTGACGGCCACGAGACAATGGTGTTGATGCTGACGGCCAAGGACACGATGGACGACAAGATCGGTGGGCTGCGAGCAGGCGCTGACGACTACCTGACCAAACCGTTCGGCTTCGGCGAGCTGCTTGCACGGCTGGAAGCCCTGTTGAGGCGTACCGGCCACGGTGGTGATGCCCAGAACCTCATCATCGATGACCTGAGACTGGACCTGTCACTCAAGGCGGCGTTTCGTGCCGACAAACCGCTGGCCCTCACCGCGACAGAGTTTTCATTGCTGCGCTTCCTCGCCGAAAACGCTAACAAGGTCATGAGCCGCGAGGAGATCCTCAAGGCTGTCTGGGGCTATGACTTCGACCCAACCACCAATGTCGTGGAGGTCTATATCAGTTATCTGCGAAAGAAAGTCGACAGCAAACACGAAATCAGGCTGATAGCGAATGTGCGGGGATTCGGGTATGTGTTGCAGTCGCCGGAAGGTGATTGATCAACGAGAGTCAAGGCCATATCCCCGAAAACCAGACACCAGCCTTTCCAACAGGCACAAAAAAAGCCGCCTGTAGCGACTTTTCGGGAATACATCTGGCTGAAGTAAATGGTGGCTACACCTAGATTCGAACTAGGGACCCCAACATTATGAGTGTTGTGCTCTAACCAACTGAGCTATGTAGCCGCCGCACTTCAGCCAACTATTGTGATGACTTTGAATCGCTCTGTCAAGGCAAAATGAAAATAAATGATGCTGCCTCGACAGGCGCCAGACGCTCGGTCAACCCGCCACTTCGCTCAGCCGGGCATTGCCTTCATCTTGTCTCAGTTTGTTGCGATACACGGACAACGCGGTAACAATCGCCACGAAAAACCACAGATGCAGGAAGAACTTGGCATCGAGCAGGAAATTGAGACCGGGCAGGAGCTCGGGCCTGACCTGCTGGAAGGAGACCAACTGAACGATCAGCGCATTGGCAGGCGGCGCTATCAGTGTCGTGATCCAGGAGAACGCCAGCGTGAACAGTGAGATGATGCCAAGGGAGCGGTACTTCAGCATGACCAGACCACTGATGAAACCGTAGAACACCGATACGGCCAGATGCGCCAGCCAGGCGATGATCACGGCGGGGGCGGCAGACCAGTTACCCAGCTCCTGATAAGCCGCTGCATGTCGGCTTGTCAACGTGGACATGCCGAACCAGGGCTGCACGATGATGAACACTATGCCAACAATGGCACCCACTGCACAGGCTGCAAGCAACAGGTGCACAGGTGATGCGCCTGAATCGTCGCGTGTCGCAGAGTCGGTATTCAGCCCGTTGTCTGTAGTCAAGATCGGATCTCCTGTCAGGTGGCAAAATTGGCTGCTGCCCGAACAGAACAGATACCAGTTGCCAGCCTGAGACTGAGCACTACCCGAATGGTTTCAAGGCAACTGACCCTGTCCGTGGATCAAGTCTTGTTCCCTTCCTCCAGTCGAGACAGACCATCCATGATGAAACTGGCAAAACGCGCAGCTGCCACCGACAGATGCCTGCCCCGCTGTTGCGATAGCTGCAGCATGCCGGGTGGCAAGTCATTGGGGTGAAGCGGCACGGCACAGATCCCCTCCCCCGGACCATCAGGCATGAAGGCAAGCGGTATCTGGAATGCCAGCATGGGCTCGGTTCGCAGGCATTTGAGCAGAAAATCGGCACTGTCCGATTCCACGGTTGCACGGAGTTCCAGAGAACGCTGGGCCGCCGCAACATTCAGGCAATGCCGAATACCGGCTCTCTGACTGGGCAGTGCCAGCGGATACTGCGTGCACTCGGTCAACCGGATCTGTGACCTGCCCGCCAGTGGATGATCCTCCGCCATCAGCACATGCAGCTTCTGCGGTAACTCGTACAATACCTGCACTGCCGACGAAGGTTCTGCCTCGTACACGAAGGCAAGATCTGCGGAAAAATCCACCAGGGCACTGACAGCCTGCTGACGTCCACCGATGAAGGACGTGAAGGAGACACCGGGATGATCGGCTCGGTAACGTGATACCAGGCCGGGCATGAACTGGAGCATCAGTGCCTGACTGCAGACGATGGAGACATGGCCTCGTCTTTCACCTGACAGATCGGCAATCTGTGATTGCACCCGCGCCATATCGGATATCTGCTGACGCACATGCTGGATGAACAGCTCTCCAGCCACACTCAAACGCACGCCATTGGACAGGCGTTCGAAAATCGGCGTACCCAGATCTTCTTCTACCGCCAGAATGCGTCTGTTCAATGCCGTCGACGTGATCGCCAGCGACTCGGCAGCCCGTCTGATCGACCCCGTACGCGCAACGGCATCAATGTAACGTAGTTGTTGAAGATGTCTCATCGCTTAACTCTCCACCCTACCAGGTCAATCCACTCAGTGTACTGGTATGGTAGTGCATAACTTGCACAGGTCCGCTGCAAATTGAGCAGAGGGCAGCTGATTGCATGGGCGTTAGTATCAGATTGTCCATTGTGCACTGTGGCGCTGAGAATAGGCTTCAACTGTACACGCGACTCGTCACCCTCTGATTATCAGTGAGGCCATTGCCCCCATCAAGGAAAGGCTTCTGATCGCATGAAAACGAATACCACCTGCCCCTATTGTGGCACCGGTTGCGGCATCACGGCTGAACGGACGAGCGACGGCAGTTTTACTGTCAGCGGCGATGAAGCACATCCTGCCAACCTGGGGCAGCTGTGCGCCAAGGGGCACGCACTGGCCGACACCTTGAACGCCGACAATCGACTTCTCTATCCGGAAATCGACGGCAAAAGCGTCAGCTGGTATCAGGCAATAGACCATGTGGCGAGAGCATTCGAGGAGACGATTGAAGCGCATGGACATGATTCGGTAGCCTTCTATGCCAGTGGTCAGCTACTGACTGAAGATTACTATGTCATCAACAAGCTGGTCAAAGGCTGGTTCGGTACCGCCAATGTCGATTCCAGCTCTCGCCTGGGCATGGCGTCCAGCATTATCGGCCACAAGCGCGCCTTCGGATCGGATACGGTACCCGGCTGCTTTGCCGACCTGGAGCTTGCCGATCTGGTCGTGCTGGCAGGTTCCAACCTTGCCTGGTGCCACCCGGTCATCCACCAGAGAATACTGGCTGAAAAGCGCCGCAGACCCGAAATGTTCATTGTGGTCATCGACCCCAGAAGCACCACCACATCTGACCATGCCGATCTGCATCTGAGGATCCAACCCGATGGCGATTGCCTGTTGTTCAATGGACTGTTGGCCTACCTTGCCAGTCACGACAAACTGGATGAGGAATATCTGAAGCAACACGTCAACGGGCTTGAAGAGGCCTTGCAGGCCATCGGCGAACTACCGATGGAGCACCTCGCAGAACGACTGGGAGTCGACCTTCAGCAACTGGAAATATTCTACGGCAGAGTGGCCTTCACACCCCGAACCGTGACGCTCTACAGTCAGGGAGTGAATCAGTCCGAGTCCGGCAGTGACAAGGTTTCCGCCATCATCAACATGCATCTGGCAACAGGACGCATTGGCAAACCCGGCACAGGGCCCTTTTCACTCGCCGGACAGCCCAATGGCATGGGGGAGCGAGAAGTCGGCGGACAAGCCACTGCGCTGGCCGCCCATATGGACCTGGACAATCCACAGCATCGCGACGTGGTTCAGCGGTTCTGGGACTCACCGCGCATTGCCAGCAAACCCGGCCTGTGCGCCGTCAACCTGTTCAAGGCCATCGAAGCGGGTCGTATAAAAGCGGTCTGGATTCTGGGCAGCAACCCGGTTGACAGTCTGCCTGAAGCGGACACCATCAGGGCAGCACTGCAATCCTGCCCCCATGTGATCGTATCCGACGTAACCACTAGAACCGATACACTGGATTATGCGACGGTTCGCCTGCCTGCACTGCCATGGGGCGAAAAGGACGGTACCACGACCAATGCGGAACGTTGCATTTCCAGACAAAGAGCACTGAGACCGCCAATGGGAGATGCCAGGGCCGACTGGTGGGCAGTCAGCCAGGTTGCCTGTCGCATGGGATTCCGATCCGGCTTCACCTTCGACTCGGCAGCCGATATCTTCCGGGAACATGCAGCATTGTCAACCACGGGAAACGACGGAAATCGCGATTTCGACATTGGCGCCTGCGCGAGCTTGAGCGATCAGGAATACCAGGATCTGCAGCCCTTTTACTGGCCGTGGCGGAGCGGCAAGCCAAGTACGCAGTCTGTCCGCTTCTATGAAAACGGCCACTATTCCACAGCCGATCACAAGGCACGCCTGTATCCAGTCTCTGCGGCCCGGCCGGGAAACAGGGATCTTTCCGACCATTACCCGCTGATACTCAATACCGGCAGAATCGGTGAACAGTGGCATACCATGACCAGCACGGGTTACGCCGCAGCACTGCATGCACATACTGACGAACCTTTCGTCGAACTGCACCCGCACGATGCCCTGATTCATGGCATCAAGAATGCCGACATCATAGAAGTGCGCTCTCCACACGCCGCGATCCTGCTCAGGGCCGTGCTCAACGATCGACAGCCGCTCGGCCAGATCTTTTCACCGATGCACTGGAGCGACGAGTTTGCCTCTCAAGCCAGAGTCGATAGTCTGATTGGCAGGCGTACCGATCCGGTGTCGTTCCAACCAGCCTTCAAGAACCAGGCTGTATCCATACAGCGATTCGATGCCGGCAGTCATGGCTATGCCATGCTGAAACACAAGCCCGACCGAAACCTTTTTGTCGATATCGATTACTGGGCGATGACACCGATCGTCGGGGGCTGGCAGATAGAATTTGCCAGCAAGCAGAATGCGCGAGAACTGGACACCTGCATGGCCATGCGTCTGACACGGTCGATGCAGCCCTGCAGCATGGAGCCCTTGACCTGCCTGGATCACGCCAATGACATACGACGCATGGCGGTATTCGAGCAGGACCGCCTGCAGCTGCTGTTGTTCACCAGCAGCGCACCGGTACCGCTGTCACGCTCCTGGTCAGCAGCTCAGTTCGAAACACTCTGGAACGAGCGCTCTACCCGCTGGCGCATGCTCACGGGCAGACCAGCCATTGATCTGCCGGAGGAGGATGCGATTGTCTGAGTCTGCTCAGACGTTGAAACGGAAGTGAACGACGTCGCCTTCCTGCATGATGTAGTCCTTGCCTTCCAGGCGCCACTTTCCGGCGTCCTTGGCACCTGACTCACCCTTGAATTGCACGAAGTCTTCATAACCGACCACTTCGGCGCGAATGAAGCCTTTTTCGAAATCAGTATGGATACGTCCTGCACCGTTGGGGGCAGTGGCACCCGCACGAACCGTCCAGGCTCGCACTTCCTTCTCCCCTGCCGTGAAGAAGGTCTGCAGGCCGAGCAACTGATAACCCGCTCGTATGACACGATTCAGGCCTGGCTCTTCCAGGTTCATCTCGGCCAGAAAGTCCTGCTTGTCTTCATCATCCAGCTGTACGATCTCGGCTTCAATGGCCGCGCAGACGGGCACGACATCCGCACCTTCTGCCGCGGCGTACTCACGCAAGGCATCCAGCATCGGATTGTTCTTGAAACCCCCTTCATCCACGTTGGCGATGTACATGGTGGGCTTGACGGTCAGCAAGTGATAATGGCGAAGCCACTTGCGTTCGGTGTCGCCCATCTCCAAGGTCCGCACCGGCGTGCCGTTGGCTAATGCCTCTGCCACCTTCTGCAGAAATGCCTGTTCCGCGATGGCTTCCTTGTTGGCCGATTTCGCGGTCTTCTTGATCTTCAGCAATGCCTTGTCAATCGCTTCCATATCCGCCAGCAACAGCTCGGTGTTGATGGTCTCGATATCGTCCAGCGGGTCTACCTTGCCAGCAACGTGAATGACGTCATCGTCCTGAAAGCAACGAACCACATGCGCAATGGCATCGGTTTCACGAATGTTGGCCAGAAACTGGTTGCCCAGCCCCTCGCCCTTCGACGCGCCTGCAACCAGACCGGCGATGTCCACGAACTCCATGGTGGTGGGCAGAATGCGCTGCGGCTTGACGATCTCGGCTAATGCATCGAGTCGCAGATCGGGGACCGGAACGATTCCCACGTTCGGCTCGATGGTGCAGAAGGGATAATTCTCTGCTGCAATTTCAGCCTTGGTCAGGGCATTGAACAACGTTGATTTGCCTACGTTGGGCAGACCCACGATCGCGCATTTGAAACCCATGTCAGTTGCTACCGGTTGTCAGGTGGTTGGAGGCTTGTGGCTGTGCAAAGCCTTGGTGGCGACATTGATATCGCCGTTGATGATGGTGGCAGACTCTCGCAGAGCGAGCTCGAGTGCCTCATCCATCAGTTGTTGCTGTTCTGCGGTCGCGCGTTTCAGGACGTAACCCGACACGGCGCTCTTGTGTCCGGGATGGCCGATGCCGATGCGCAGGCGCCAGAAGTCGCCGCTGCCAAGCCTGGCCAATGAATCGCGCAATCCGTTGTGCCCGCCATGGCCGCCAGCCTTCTTCAGGCGAATCTGACCCGGTGGCAGATCAAGCTCATCATGAGCGACGAGAATTCTCGTGGGGTCGATCTTGTAGAAGCGTGCTACCGCGGCAAGCCCCTGCCCGCTGTTGTTCATGTAGTTCATGGGCTTGACCAGAAATACCTTGCGGCCGTCAACGCGTATATCGGCTACAGCCGCGAAGAAACGCTTGTCGGTATTGAAGGTGCCACCGTATTGCCTGGCCAATTCATCCACGAACCAGAATCCGGCATTGTGCCGGGTTGCAGCGTATTCGCCGCCGGGATTGCCAAAGCCTGCAATCAGTTCGAATTTGACGTGTTCACCTGGCATGAAGGATCCCTGAACGGCCAATCGCTCCGTTGCCGTGCTTCAGAAACACGACAAGCGGAGCGATCGGTGGGTCAGCAAGTGCTGTTCAGTACTTACTCAGCGCTGTCCGCATCACCGGCAGTGGGTACATCGCCAGCGGCTGTATCGTCATCATCTGAAGGCTCTGCTTCAACACGAGGTGCGTTGACGGCAGCTACCTGACGGTCGAAGTCATCACCGGCTTCATGCAGATCCACCAGACGCACGCCTTCAGGCATGACCAGGTTGGACAGATGAACGGAATCACCGATTTCCAGTGCCGCCATATCCACTTCAATGGCTTCAGGGATATCACGAGGACGACAGGCAACCAGTACCTCGTTCTCGTTGTGACTGATGATGCCACCGGCCTTCGCGCCAACGCAGGTGTCTTCGTTGATGAAGTGCAGAGGTACATTGACCTGCAGTTCCGCACCCGCCACAACGCGAACGAAATCCATGTGCAGGATCTGTTGCTTGTAGGGATGACGCTGTACGTCCTTGAGCAGGGATCGAACGGGCTCACCACCATCGACACTGACGGACAACAGTTGTGAATAGAAAGCTTCAGTATCGAGGTGCTTGATGACCTCGTTGTGCTTCAGCTGAATGGCTTGTGGTTCTTTATCTGCACCATAAAGGATGGCAGGAACCAGGTTGTCACGACGCAGGCGGCGGCTCGCACCTTTCCCAAAAACGCTGCGCGACGTGGCATTGACGTGGATGTTATCGTCAGACATGTCGGATTCTCCGTAAGGCGATGTCACCGGAATTGGTGCATCGTTCACTGCCCGCGACCAGGCAGAGCCGGCGAATTATATCAGAAAGCTAGTCCATGTAGACGGAGCTGACTGATTCATCCTCATGAATTCTGCGAATGGTTTCACCCAGGAGATCGGCAACCGACAGCTGGCGGATACGATCGCAAGCTCGCGCGGCCTCGGACAGCGGGATGGTGTCTGTAACGACCAATTCATCCAGAACTGAATTGTTGACGTTGGAAATTGCCTTGCCGGACAGGACCGGATGTGTGGCCAGGGCCACAACTTTGGTAGCGCCGTGCTCCTTGAGTGCTTCAGCGGCCTTGCACAGGGTACCTGCCGTATCGACCATGTCATCGATGATGACGCAGGTGCGATCAGCCACTTCACCAATGATGTGCATGACCTGCGCCTGATTGGCCTGCGGTCGGCGCTTGTCGATAATGGCCAGATCGGCATCATCGAGTTGCTTGGCAACCGCCCTTGCACGGACAACACCGCCGACATCAGGCGAGACGACCACCAGGTTGTCGTACTTGCTGCGCCAGATATCCAGCAACAACAGCGGCGATGCGTAAACGTTATCTACCGGGATATCGAAGAATCCCTGGATCTGCTCGGCGTGTACATCGACGGTAAGCACACGGTCGACCCCCGCCACACTCATCATGTTGGCAACCAGCTTCGCCGTGATGGGCACACGCGCGGAACGTACGCGACGATCCTGACGCGAATAACCGTAATAAGGGACAACGGCGGTGATTCGATCTGCGGACGAGCGGCGCATGGCATCGACCATGACCAGCAGATCCATCAGGTTATCGTTGGTGGGAGCGCAAACAGGCTGTACGATGAAGACATCGCCGCCACGCACATTCTCGAGAATCTCGACGGCGGTTTCGCCATCGCTGAATCGCGTCAGTTGCAATTTGCCGATCGGCTGTTGCAGGTAGGCAGCGATATTCTGAGTCAAACGAGGATTGGCGTTTCCGCCAAAGATCATCAGCTTGCGCTCATGCATGGGATCAGCAGCTTGTTGCGGTTTGAGAGGTCTGATCTGGTACTACTTGAATAATGGCTGGGCCGGGAGGATTCGAACCTCCGAATGCCGGGATCAAAACCCGGTGCCTTAACCGCTTGGCGACGGCCCAATCAAGATTGCGCAGAGTATACGCTAAAACTATCCGGAAAAGTCATAAAGTGGAGAAGCATTTCTGCCTTTCACGACATAACCGGTCATGCCTTTCGGTAGCTTGTCACACAGCTTCTGAGCTTCTTCCTCAGAATCGAATGCCGTGAAGACACAACTGCCTGTACCGCTCATTTTAGCGCGAAAACCGCGGTAGTTGGTACGCAACCAATCAAGAGCCGCGCCAACTTCCGGATACCGAGCTACCACGACCGACTCGAACACGTTAGTGCTTCGTCCGTCCATGAAGTCGCGTATTGTGATCGGACTTGTGTTCCGTGTCAATTCCGGGGCGTTGAATAATGCGGCTGTTGAAACCTGCACCATCGGATTGACGATCAGATACCAGGGCTCGAGTGGCGCCACCGGCGTCAATTTGTCACCAATGCCCTCTGCCCAACTGGCTTGTCCATATACGAAGACCGGCACATCGGCGCTAACGGTAACACCGATCTCGGCCAGTTCCTTGATGCTCAGACCCAGACGCCAGAACTCGTTCAGCGCGACCAGCGTGGTTGCTGCGTCCGAACTGCCGCCACCCAGACCGCCGCCTGTGGGAATGACTTTCTCGAGTGTGATGTCCGTGCCGGCTCGCGTGCCGGAATGCGCCTGCAGGGCTCTTGCCGCACGCACCACGAGATTGCTCTCAGGCGGGACTTCCTTGAAGTCAGACTTGAGGTGAACTTCACTGTCTTCACGCACGGCAAACTGCAGGACATCGCAGAGGTTGACGAATTGATACACGGTTTGAAGCGTGTGGTATCCGTCACTTCGTCGTCCAGTAACATGCAGGAACAGGTTTATCTTGGCCGGGGCCAGCCATCTTGTAGTCAACGTAGTCCTTTGTATAGCTATGGTTTGTAAACTGGGCAGTAGTGTACCGCTACCGACCCGGGATCGAAAGCCTATTGTTCGATTCGGGCGTTTCTGACACAACAGTTTTGGTTACATACGACCAATTTTTCAATAGCAGACGCACCGAATATGGCCCACCGGATGCGGTAATCAAGGCAGGAACGGCCACACCATCCCAATTGTCGTACCGTCGGAAACGCGCCTGCCACCGGGTTCCCTGCTCATCCGTGAATTGCAGCGAAGACAGTTTTCCTTCATCGTCACGCATTATACGGCTTGCGTTACCCGGAAGCCCCCGGACCCAGAAGGCAAGTTCATTCAGCGGTACCGGGGCTGTCAATCCAAGACCCTGCTGCAACACCGTGTCGGCACTGCGCCCACGGGACAGCAGGCGATTTCCCCGATGCAAGGTCGCCATGCCTTCTGTGTCCGCCAGTTGCATTGTCCCCAGGCCCAGGGGTCCTTCCAGTGTCAGATGCAGGACTTGCGGTGTCTGTTCCCAGAGAAGACGTGCCGAGAGGTTCTCCTCGTCGGTCCAGATCCCCAGCCCGCCATCGACCCGGAATTCGTCCCGTTCCGCAAGCATGGCCTCGTGTCGCTGAGCCAGTGCTTGCCGGGTTGAGGCGTTCTGGTCAGTGTTCTGCCCGGCAGGCTGAGTGACGCTCTGGCAAGCACCAAGTAGCAGCGACAGACTCATCACTGCCGCCAGGGAGCCGTACTGCCATGGCTTGCCGGTCATTCGATGTATTTCTTCCTGACTTGCAGCAGGCGATCATCTTCAGGGCTCTTGCTCAAGGCGTTGTCGACAAAGCGGCGAGCCTCCTGCTCATTGCCATTGAGCCACAACACTTCACCCAGATGCGCGGCAATTTCGGCGTCCGGAAACAGCTGATAGGCAGATTCCAGCAACTCGATGGCCTCGGGCAGCTTGCCCTGTCGATACCGCAGCCAGCCCAGACTGTCCATGATGGCAGGATCGTTGGGCAGCAAGCGATTTGCCTTGACCAGCAGTTCTTCCGCCCGCTCGAGTTCGACATTCGAATCGGCGAAGTGATACCCCAGCGCATTCAGGGCGTGTGCGTTGTCCGGTTCGACAGCAATCAGCGCTTCGAGATCATCCACCAGCATGCTTGCGTCACCGGCGGCATCGGCGGCCAGTGCCCGGGAATAGAGAAGGTCGGTATCTCCCGGATACTGTTCCAGACCAGCCGTCAGCACGTCCACCGCTTCGGCAGCCAGTCCCGCGTTCTGCAACATGCGGCTTTCGGCACTGAGAAACCTCACCTGCTGATCGTCATCGGGCACTTCGGCGGCCAGTGCTCTGAGACGAGCGCGGCCCGCCTCCACATCACCGGACAAGCCCAGCAGTTCGGCGACCCGGATCTGTGCCGGTACCAGCAACTCGCCTGCTCCCACCGCATCATAGAATGCGATGGCCGCATCATGATCCTGCTGCTGATCACTGATTCGTGCCAGGTAGAAGTTTGCTTCATCGGGGTACTCGCCGGTATCCAGAAGACTGCTCAGGTAGGTCTTCGCTCGCTCCAGGCGACGGGCATCCAGCGCCATCATGCTGATGGTCAACAAGGTATCCGGACTCTCATCCGAGCTCTCATACAAGGCATCCAGCTGCGCACCCACCGCATCGAAACGACCGGCTTCCAGCAGCAGACGGGCATAGCCCATTCGCAGCATCAGCTTGTTCGGATTCTGCTCCAGGGATTTCTCGATCGCCTCGAACGAGGCATCCGGATCACCGGCCGCCATCATCAGCTGGGCGTTCAGCAACAAGGCCTCGGTATTGTCGGCATCGAGCCTCAGAGCTTCCCGGGCAGCCTCCCTTGCGCCATCCAGATCATTACCCACCAACTTGATTCGTGCCAGCGCCATGTGCACGCTGGCATTGTCGGGCAGCGTCTCTCGCATGGCTTCCATGACCACCAGCGCCTGCTCTTCATCGCCGGCATTCTGCAACACGCCCTGCAGCTGACGGATGTTCTGATCGGGATCGTCGGCGTTCAGCATCAACTCGCGATACAGGGCAACAGCCTCGTCGGTCTTTCCCTGCTGCAACAGTGATTGAGCCAGCATGTCACTGGCCTGCGTGTTTTCGGGTTCCAGCACCAACCAGCGCCGGGCGGCCTTCTCCGCCTCTCCCCACTGCTGGCCATAGAGCGCCAGCGCCGTGGCCCGTTCGGATACCCGAGGATCATCGGTATGCTGAGCTGCGCGCAGGTAACCTGCCATGGCAACATCCAGCTGACCGCGACGTCCCGCCAGTTCGGCGATCATCAGTTCGAACATCAGTTGCGCATCCATCGTCGACTGCCCGCCTGCAGCCGGCGTCTCACGGGCTGATCCCGCCGTATCGGTGGCCGGCGCAGGCTGCGCAGCGGGATCGCTTCCCTGCGCCATGACCGTGCCCGGACTCATGGGTACCGCGCTGCAACCCAGCAACAGCAGGCAGGGAATCGCCCCTGAACACAGTCGCTGGAAAAATCGGTCTTTGACGTTACATTCTTTGCTCATTGTCGATCCCGTGCGCTTGATCACGCAACACTGTCATCAATTAGTGAGTGTAGCGGCACTTGACGACTAATCAGATGCCAATCTGGACGGATTTGTCCCTGTTTTTGCTAGAATTATGCAATGTCAATCCTCGCTCTCGGACTCAACCACCATACGGCACCCGTCGATATCCGGGAACGCGCAGCCATTGCCGAGGGTAAACTCGGTGATGCACTGGCCACACTGCGAAACGTGGGTGCGGTCAACGAAGCCGCCATCATCTCTACCTGCAATCGTACCGAGATTTATTGTGGCATGGACCACGAGGATACCGGAGCGGTTGTCGAATGGATGCATCACTACTTCGAATTGCGTGACCAGGGCTTCGAACCCTACCTGTTCCATCACTCCGACCGGGAAGCCGTTCGGCACCTGATGCGGGTCTGCAGCGGGCTGGATTCCATGGTTCTGGGCGAACCGCAGATACTGGGGCAGATAAAACGTGCCTATCGTGACGCCGATGAAAACGGCACCCTGGGCAAGGAATTGAGTACGTTATTCCAGACGGCGTTTTCGGTGGCCAAGCAGGTACGGTCGGACACCGCCATCGGCAACAGCCCGGTGTCTGTCGCGTTTGCAGCCGTGAGTCTTGCCCGGCAGATCTTCACGGATCTGAGCAAGCAGTCGGCCCTGCTCATCGGTGCCGGTGAAACCATCCAGCTGGCTGCAAGACACCTGAAGACTGCCGGTATCGGCACGATTCGCATCGCCAATCGCACCATCGAGCGCGCCTCGGTGCTGGCCGAAGAGGTCGGTGGCACTGCCATCGAACTCAAGGATATGCCCCAGGCCCTGCCTCAGTCGGACATCATCATCAGTTCCACGGCCTCCACCCTGCCCATACTTGGCAAAGGTGCTGTGCAGCGAGCGCTCAAGGAACGCAAGTTCCGATCACAACTGATCGTCGATATTGCCGTGCCTCGCGATGTGGAACAGGAAGTCAATGATCTGGATGGCGTCTTCCTGTACACGGTGGACGACCTGCAGGAAGTGATCGAGGAGAATCGTCAGTCACGCCAGGAAGCGGCCTATGAGGCCGAGCAGATCGTCTCGGCACAGGTCGATCTCTTCATGCGCAAACTGCAGTCTCTGAGCGCAAAGGACTCGATTCTGGCCTATCGCGCTCAGGTCGACGATATTCGCGCCCAGGCACTGGACAAGTCTCTGAAGCAACTGCGTGCAGGACAGGATCCGGAAATGATCCTCAATCAGCTCGCCCACTCCCTGAGCAACAAGATCATGCACAAACCCACGGCGCGCATGCGCCAGGCTGCCGAAAACGGCAACGATTCCCTGCTTGAAGCAGCACGCACGTTACTGGACCTGCCCACCACACGAAAATGAAAGCCTCCATCCAGTCAAAGCTCGAGAGCATCAGTGAACGTCACGAAGAAATCGCCGCACTGCTGGGCGAGGCGGACATCATCAACGATCAGGAGAAATTCCGGTCTCTCTCCAAGGAGTATGCCCAGCTGGAGCCCGTGGTCAGCGCCTTTGCCGCCTACCGTCAGACCGAAGATGATCTGAAAAGCGCACGGGAAATGGCCGCTGACAGCGATGCGGACATGCGTGCCATGGCCGAGGAAGAGCTGCCCGGTCTGGAAGAGCAACAAGCGGCCCAGGAACGCGAGCTGCAGACCTTGCTGCTGCCGCGCGACCCACGTGACGAGAACAACGCCTTCCTGGAGATTCGTGCGGGCACCGGCGGTGACGAGGCGGCAATCTTTGCCGGGGATCTTCTGCGCATGTACCTGCGATACGCCGAGCTGAACAAGTGGCGAGCCGAGATCATCAACGAGCGTCCCGGGGACCACGGCGGCTACAAGGAAGTGGTATGCAGACTGGTGGGCGACCGGGTCTTCTCACGACTGAAGTTCGAATCCGGCGCTCACCGCGTGCAACGCGTTCCCGAAACCGAATCACAGGGTCGTGTTCATACCTCGGCAGCCACCGTTGCCATCCTGCCCGAGGTCGATCAGGTTGAGGAGATCAACATCAATGCGGCCGATATCCGGGTAGATACCTTCCGCGCGTCCGGTGCCGGCGGGCAGCACGTCAACAAGACAGACTCGGCCATCCGCCTGACGCATATACCGACCGGTGTGGTCGTTGAATGCCAGGACGAACGTTCACAACACAAGAACCGGGCGAAGGCCATGGCCCTGCTGCAGGCACGCCTGCTCAACGCTGAAGTGTCCAAGCAGCAATCGGAAGAATCCGAATCGCGGCGTCTGCAGGTAGGGTCGGGAGATCGCTCCGAACGCATTCGTACCTACAATTTCCCTCAGGGACGACTGACCGATCATCGCATCAACCTGACCCTGTACAAGCTCGACGAAGTCATGAGCGGCGCACTGGGCGAGGTGATCGAACCACTCATTGCAGAACACCAGGCAGATCTGCTGGCCGAGTTCGGCGACTGAACACCGTCGGGCACTGGCTGACACAGGCCAGAGAATCGCTGGCCAGGGCGGCCGGCACGGAACACGACCGAGAGTCGGCGGAACTGGAATCCAGAATTCTTGCAAGCCACGTCACCGGTCGTTCCCGTGCCTCCCTGTTCGCCTTTCCCGAAGCGCCGCTGAGCGAGGCGCAGCTCGACTCACTGCAGCAGCTGCTGCAACGGCGCTGCGAAGGTGAGCCCTTGGCCTACATCATCGGTGAGCGTGAGTTCTGGTCGCTGCCACTGACCCTTGAGGCGGGCGCTCTGATTCCGCGACCCGACACGGAACTGCTCGTGGAGCTGGCGCTGGAGAAACTGGCCGGGCTGCCCGATGGTGACATCATCGAGCTGGGTACCGGCTCCGGTGCCATCGCTCTGGCACTGGCGCAGGAACCAGGTGATCGTCCGATCATTGCCATCGAACGCCATGACGCGGCCTTGCAGATTGCGAAGAACAATGTTCGCCAGTTCGGTCACGGCCGGGTGCAGCTCGTTCAGGGCAGCTGGCTGGACAGCATTGCCCCAGCATCCGCTGCACTGATCATCAGCAACCCGCCCTACCTTGCCAGTGACGATCCGCATCTGCCAAGCCTGCAGTATGAGCCGCGGACAGCGCTGGTCAGTGGCACCACCGGCCTTGAGGACTTCGAACAGATCGTGGAAGCGAGCTGTCGCGTCGGCAAGCCGGGTAGTCTGCTGCTACTGGAGCATGGCCAGGATCAAGGTGCCAGTGTCAGAGCCATTCTCGAGCACCACGGATTCGATCGCATTCACACGCACCGTGACCTGGCCGGTCACGAGCGCGTCAGTCTGGCTTACCGCTAGTGATCCATGTGATTGCCGCCGTAGCGATCCATCAGAAATTGTTGCGCACTGAACGGTTCCGGTTCCTCGTTCTCGTCGGTCTTGCTGTCGGCGGGCACCAGACGCCGATAGCTGCCATCAGGCTCCTGCTGCCAGGCATAGAGATTGTCCTGTAGATACACATCCAGACACTCCAGCTTGACTCGCTCCAGCGCCTCGCCTTCCAGTGGCACGGCTATCTCGACACGATTGAAGAAGTTGCGCGGCATCCAGTCGGCACTGCTCATGTAAAGCTGTTCGGCCCCTTCATTGAAGAACCAGTAGATGCGCGAGTGTTCCAGAAAGCGCCCCAGCACGGAGACCACACGGATGTTTTCCGACAAGCCTGGCACCCCGGACTTGAGCATGCAGATTCCCCTGATGATCAGATCGACCTTGACGCCTGCCTGTGATGCCTCATACAGCGCATTGATGATGCCGGGGTCGACCAGAGAATTCATGCGAGCGATGACATGGGCGCGCCCGCCCCTGTTGGCCACTTCGGTTTCATGAGCAATACGACCGACGAAATACGAATGCAGATTGAATGGCGCTTCAATCAGGTGATTCAGATACAGGGTCTGACCCAGACCGGTGAGCTGAGTGAATACCCTGTGCACATCTTCCGTGATGGCCGGATCGTTGGTGAGCATGCTGATATCCGTATAGGCCCGTGCCGTGGTTGCATGGTAGTTGCCGGTCCCCACGTGTACATACTTCACCAGCTTCTTCTTCTCACGCCGGACCACCAGCAGCATCTTGGCGTGGGTCTTGAATCCGACCACGCCGTACACCACTTGTATTCCGGCTTCCTGCAACTGGGTTGCCAGTTCGATATTGGCGGCCTCATCGAAGCGGGCACGTAATTCGATGACCACGGTCACATCCTTGCCGCGGCGTGATGCCTCCATCAGCGAGCTGACAAAGGCCGACTCATGACCCGTGCGGTACAGGGTCTGTTTGATGGCGAGCACGTCCGGGTCGGCCGCAGCCTGCCGCACCAGGTCGATGACCGGCACATAGGATTGGTAGGGATGGTGGAACACCACCGGCGCACGCGCGGCGATATTGTCGAAGATACTGCTGCTCGTTTCGAAGGCCGGCGACATGTCGGGGCTGAACGAGGGAAACTTCAGATCCGGCCGGTCTATCTGATCGGGGATGCCGAACAACCGGTTGAGATTGACGGGGCCGTCAACCCGGTAGACTTCATCCTGCTCGAGCTGAAACTGGCGTTGCAGGTAGCGAATGATGCGGTTGGGGCAATTGGCCGCCACTTCCAGACGCACCGCCTGTCCGAAATTGCGTTGTACCAGCTCGCTCTCCAGAGCGCGGCGCAGGTTGTTCACCTCTTCTTCCGACACGTAGAGATCACTGTTGCGTGTCACCTTGAACTGGTAGACGCCCACCGGGTTCATGCCCTGGAACAGTGAGCCGATCTGCGAATGCACGATGGATGACAGAAACACGAAGCCATCACGTACGCCGCAGATCTCTGACGGCACTCGCACCACTCGCGGCAAGGAGCGAGGCGCTCGTACCAGCGCAAACCCCGAATCCCGACCGAAGGCATCAACGCCTCTGAGATCGATGATGAAGTTCAGGCTCTTGTTGGTCAGTCGTGGAAACGGATGCGCAGGATCCAGCCCCAATGGACTCAATACCGGGGCAATCTCGTTGTTGAAGAACTCCTTGACCCAGGCGCTGACCTCCGGCGTCCAGCCCAGACGGTTGAAGAAACGGATCTCCTCGGCAGCCAGCTCGGGTATCAATACATCATTGAGCAGCTGATACTGGCGCTCCACCAGAGAATGCGCCGCCTGATTGATACTGGCCATCTCCTGCTGCGGAGACAGGCCATCGATGCCGGCACCTTCGATCCCTCCCAGTATCTTCTGCTTCAGTCCAGCCACCCGGATTTCGAAGAATTCATCCAGATTGCTGCTGGAAATACACAGGAAGCGCAAGCGCTCCAGCAAGGGCACTTTCCCATCACAGGCTAGTTCCAGCACTCGTTCATCGAACTTGAGAAAGCTCAGTTCACGATTGGCCAGCGGCAAGGAACGATAGCTGCTGCGCGACCACTGCTCCGGTAGAACAGCCGTCGGATTGGCACTGAAATCACTGTCCACTTGTTTTCCCTGTCATTGTTGTTGTTTTCCCAAGCATGGCTTGCGCCTTCACGCCAGATACCCCGTGGCCGCATCCAGCAGATCAGGATAGAACGTTTCGAATGGTTCCTGCAATTGGTATCGCAAACGCGCAAGCTCTGCCTCACCCATCGCCAACGGTGCGAACCGTGAGGATCTTCGCGACAATCTGGCCAGCGTCAACTCGATAGCGCCCAGATCGGCATTGTTCTCCAGTATGCGCTCCTTGATCAATACCTGTGTGAAACGCTGCAAACGCTCCGGCAGAAGCTGGTGATGATCGGTCAGCGCCGTGTGCACGATCTCGGTGTGCGTCGACAAGGTGTGCGGACTGTAGCGAGACCACTGACGACCAAGAAAGTGATCGAACAGCACATCGATGACGATGCCTGAAAAACGATAGGACACCGAATCGATCGCCGAACGGGCCTGGTACAGAACCGGGTGAGTGTCGGTGAAACGGTCCAGATGACGATGCAGGCGAATACCCGTTTCCACACGCGCAGGGAAATGCGACAAGTCGCTGCCGCGCACGAAGTCACCACAGAACTGACCCGTGATCAGTTCGGCCTCGTCGAATCCCATCAGGCTGTGAGCAAGGAAGTTCATGAACTCTAATGTACTGTATTCTTGGCATCATGGACCTGACACCCGATAATCGTTACAGCCGCCATACCAGTCTTCCGCAGATCGGTGAGACCGGACAGGCCCGCATCCGCGCCAGCCACGTTCTCATCGTCGGAATCGGCGGCCTGGGTTCACCCGCAGCTTTGTATCTGGCCGCGGCCGGTGTCGGCCGGCTGAGTCTGGCGGATTTCGATACCGTGGAAGTCTCGAACCTTCAGCGGCAGGTTGCCCACACCACTGAACGCGTCGGGCAGCTGAAGACGGCATCGGCGCGTCAGGCCTGTCTGGATATCAATCCCGAGTGCCGGATCGAGACACTCGATTATGCCCTGGATGAGGAAGACCTGGATGCTCTGGTCGCCAGCTGCACGGTGGTTCTCGATTGCACTGACAACTTCCCCACCCGATTCGCCCTGAACGCAGCCTGCGTCAAGGCTCGGGTACCTCTGGTCAGCGGTGCCGCCATTCGTTTCGATGGGCAGATCAGCGTCTATGATTCGCGCCAAGGCGACGCCCCCTGCTACCGATGCCTCTACAGCGATACGGACAATCCGGTAGACACCTGCGCCCAGGCGGGCATCCTGGGTCCGGTGGTCGGCATGGTGGGATGTGTCGAGGCCATCGAAGCACTGAAACTGATCAGCGACATCGGCACCAGCCTTGCCGGCAGATTGATCCTGTTCGATGGCCTGACCATGGAGTGGAACGAGATCCGCCTGCGCAAGAACCCGCGATGCCCGGTCTGCGGAACCGACCCGGAAGAGTGATCAGCGTCCGAAGTACGCGGTGCCCTTGAACGCCTCTCTCTGGTAGACCCGTATGTAATCTGCCTCCAGCTGAATCGGAAAAAGCGTCTCGTCACTGGCGTCCGGCGTTGGCGCCCAACCGCTGCCGGCAACCAGATAGTTCACCAGATTCATCGGCTGACGCGAGACCTGAGGCCCGAACATGCGCTTGACTTCGATGCCATCGATATACCACACGACCAGTTGCGGCTCCCAGAGTACGCCGAAGGTATGCCATTCATTGTCATCCGCGTAGGTACCGCCATCGGGTCTGGCATATGACATGGTCGGTGCCGAACGCGTGATGCCGGTATTGGGATCACCGAAATGATAGGTCTGGAAGGCATCCGGGTCCCCGTAGGGGTTCTCTCCCAGGTACTCGACGATATCGATTTCCGGTGCGTGGTAGTTCACACCGGTACCGGCGTAGCGGTGATAAAGATAGAAAATGGACAAGGCGCCCGGCACGCCACTGACCTTGAAACGCCCTTCGGTATACCCGTAGACGAACTGGAAACGATCATGTGAAGACAGGGCGCCGGACAGAAACTGACAGGGAGCCGGATCTTCAGGATCGGCCTCATCACACACGGCAGGCAGTTTCTCTTCGAGTTCCTCGGGCACCGGAATGGCATTGATGATCATCGACTCGCCGGTGAAGGTGAACGGGTCATAGCCGAAGTCGGGATAGGCCTGGATATCGACCAGGTATTGCTGTTCGCCATTGACGATATGCGAATCGCCCCAGACCAGCCGGGTCTGCCATTTGTCCTCATCCAGTGAATCCTCGTTGAATTCATCGGCGAAGACCAGATCGAATTCGTCGAGCCAATAGGGCACGGCGGACAGGTCGTGATTCTGCACAAAGCGATCATCGGCGCCCTTGTACAGATCGTCATACAGGGGAACCGGGGCATTACGGTTCTTCAGGTAGGTAATGGTCAACGGTTCCGACGCAACAGACTCCTGCCCCTCGTCGTCGGTCGCGGTGATTTCGTAGGTGTAGGTTTCGCCCGGCACCGGCGTGTTCTCGCCACAACGATGAAGGCGTTCGTCGAAGCGGGTGAAGTTGCAATCAATGAACGAGGTCGTCAGCCAGTACTTGTCTATCTCGGCTTGCGAGCCCGCTGCCGGATCGGTCTGATCGCCACGGATTTCATAGGTCACGCCATCGCTGCGATAGAGCGTGTACTGCACCACCTCACCATCGTCATTGGAGGGTGCCCAGCTGATTTCCGCCCAGTTGTTGGACACCAGATCGCGCCGCAGATGCTTTGGCTGCGTGGGCGGACCACCTGCCAACGGCTGCTCGTCATCGATTTCCAGCAGGGAACCGAAGGGATCTGCCGGGTTGGGCAAAGGCAAGGGCAAGGCATACGGATCAGCCAGTTGCGGTACCTGAGGTGGCGGCAACTCGTCGCCATCCGGCTCGCCTGTCATGCCATCCGAGGCCACGACAATGTTCTCGAAACGCTCACCCGTGGTGTGGTTGACGACCAGATAGAGACCTGCGCTGACCGTGCAGGAGCGCCCGCCTTGGCACAGGGATTCGAACGTATGCGCATCCTGTACCTGATACCAGCCATCGTCCGGCCAGCTGATAGTCAGGCCCTCGACAGTGACCCCCTCGATAGCGTCCGAAGTGACAGACACATTCTCGAATCGCTCACCGGTCGAATGATTGATGACGATGTAGTCGCCGGGTTCAACTTCGCAGGAAAGCCCTCCCTGACACAGGGATTCGAAGGTGGTTGCATCCTGAACCTGATACCAGCCATCGTCCGGCCAGGCGATGAGGTTGCCCTTCACGGTGGGAGCCGCTAGCGCAGTGCTGCTGTACAGACTGAGTACGGCCAGCGACAGACAGGAACTGACGACCAGGCCCCGGGGCAAGGCGTTCGGCATCCGTGGTCCCGAACCTGTGATCGGCTCTACATTGGCGTGGATGTTCATGACCTGGCTCCCGATTCCGCGGATGCGGATGAATGAGCGGATTATACCGGGATGTCGATGACTGTCGCATTCGGTCCGGAGCGGCAAACGGGTAGTATTACCGTCGCCGCCCCGGGGGCACAGAAATTCACACAGGCCTGTCATTCGACTTCGCCTCAGGCCTGTCATTCGACTTCGCCTCAGGCCTATCATTCGGCTTCGGCTCAGACTTCGGCTCGAGCCTTACAATTGGCCTCGCCTAGGCCCCTCGCTCGACTTCGGCTTGAGCCTTACACTCGCCTCGCCTCAGCCCCTCGCTCGACTTCGGCTCGGCCTTCTCGAACGATCAGTGCCGCGTGATATCGCCGGGCTGCTCCTCTTCCACTGCGGCACTGGCGACCGCCGTAGGTACTCCCTTGAACAGCGCGGCGACATCGACCTTGTCGTAGTTGTAGACGCTATCGCAGAATTCGCAGCTGATCTCCACCTTGCCCTGCTCCTCGAGAATGCTCTCGACCTCCGCCTTGCCAAGGCCCGTCAGCATGCCATCGGTTCTTTCGCGGGAGCAGCTGCAGTGAAAGCGCACGGATTCCGGTTCGAAAACCCGAACCTGCTCCTCATGAAACAATCGATACAGCAGCGTCTGACTGTCCTCGGTGCACAGCTCCTCATCACCGAGGGTATCGCACAAGGCCGTCGCCCGACTCCAGCCGTCTTCATCATTGGCAAGACGCTCTTCGGTCGGCAGCTTCTGTATCAGCACACCGGCAGCCGTATTCTCCGTGACCGACAGATACAACTGCGTCTGCAATTGCTCACTGGTGCGGAAATAGCCCTGCAGCGCCTCGGCCAGGGTCTCACCTTCCAGCGGTACAATCCCCTGATAGGGTTCCGCGTGTCGATTGGCTTCAACCGTGATGATCATGCGCGCCTCGGGGCCGAACATGGCTTGCAGGGAGCGTTCTTCCGGCACGTCATTCCAGCGGGCAAGGCCTCGCAGACTGCCGTCGTTGGTTACCTGCACCACCAGCAGGTGCACCGCCCCTTCACCGCGAACCTGCAGTGTCATCTTGCCATCGAACTTGATGGTGCTGGCAAGCAGGGTTGCAGCGGCGAAAGCCTCTCCCAGCACTTGTCGGACCTGCGGCGGGTAATCGACTCGCGCCACAGCCTCTTGCCAGGTGTCGTCCAGCTGCACGAGATGACCCCGAACATCACAGGATTCGACGATGAATTTTTGCTGCTTATCTCTATCTCTCATGGGCATTACTCCAGGCGAGCATAGAAAGCCTCACCGATTAACGGGGTCAGATACATCGGTACCTGATAACAAGCTATGAACAACAGCAGCGGTTCCATCTGCATGGCCGGCAAGGCCGCCAGGAACAGCGCGATATTGCGATTCCCGAAGACGACGCCCGTGCCGATGCCTTGCGCCGATCCTTCCCGAGCGAACCGTGAACCCAGCACACCCAGGGCCTGGTATCCGATATTCACCAGCAAGGCGAGCAACAACATCTGCACCAGCTCAACCCAGCCATTGGCCGGATCGTGTATCGCTGACATCAACCCCACCACCATGAGTGCCAGGGTCAGGGCGCTCACACCATCCAGCACCTGTGCATCCAGTTCCACCTTCCTCACTTGCAGGAAACGCAGAACCAGCAATGCCAGCGTGACAGAGCCGCCAATCAATACCAGCAGCTGCAATGCGGGAGACAACATGGTGGTGATGGATTGCTCCGGTTGCAACAGGTAGAGCACCGGCAGACAACTCAATGGCAACAACGCCGTTGCCAGCATCAACCAGCGCATGGCCAGAGCCCCATCGCCTCGCAACAGCAATACCAGGTTGGGGCTGCCTGACACCGGCGGGGCTGCGGCTACCAGCGTCGCTGCCAATACAACCACTCGCGGCAGCTGCAACAGGCTCAGCAGGCTGAATACGCTGATCGGCAACAACAGCTGCGCAAGGCCGATTCGCAAAAGCGTCGAGGTCCAGGCCTTGCGGCTGCGCATGCTAGCAGCTGCGCCGGCATCCGGCAGAATGCGCAAGACAGCCAGAAACAGCAACACCCCGATGAACAGGGGGATGGCCTGTCTCAGGGGGCCTGCGGCGCCCGGCAGCAGAACGCCTGCCGCCAGGCCGGCAGGCAGCACCCACCGTCCGTGACGGCCCAGAAAGGCGAAGGAACGGATCAATCAGGCTTTCAGCTTGTCGCGCAACATCTGATTCAGCTGGGCTGGATTGGCCTTGCCTTTCGATGCCTTCATGACCGCACCCACAAAGAAGGACAACAGCTTTTCCTTGCCAGCCCGGTATTCAGCCAGCTGTGACGGATTGGCGGCGATCACTTCATCGATCATCGCCTCGATCGCACCGGTATCGGTGATCTGCTTCAGCCCGCGCGCCTCGATGACCGCATCGACATCCTGCTCCCCGCCCCAGAGAGCGTCGAACACCTGCTTGCCCAGCTTGCCTGACAAGGTGCCATCGTCGACCCGGGCAATCAGATCACCGAGCAGTGTGGCGCTGACCGGTGCATCGGCCAGGTCAACATCTTCCTTGTTCAGACGCGCAAAGAGTTCGCCCAGCACCCAGTTGGCAGCCAGTTTCGGGGCGAATTTGCGGCCTTCGAATACCGCTTCGAAATAGTCCGCAATCTGCCGATCGGCGCACAGCGCCTGCGCATCGGCAGCGGGTATGTCCAGTTCGTCGATGAAGCGTGTTCTTCGGGCCACCGGCAACTCCGGCATGGTTTCCCGGACCGCATCGATGAATGCTTCGTCGATGACCAGTGGCGGCAGATCAGGGTCGGGAAAATAGCGATAGTCGTTCGCTTCTTCCTTGCTACGCATCGAGCGCGTTTCGTCCCTGTCAGCGTCATACAGGCGTGTCTCCTGTATCACCTTGCCGCCATCTTCGAGGATATCGATCTGGCGTTCGACTTCGAAATCGATGGCGCGTTCGAGAAAGCGGAAGGAGTTGAGGTTCTTGATCTCGGTGCGTGTCCCCAGCGTGTCGCTGCCAGCCGGACGCACCGAGACATTGGCATCACAGCGGAAAGAGCCTTCCTGCATATTGCCGTCGCAGATGTCTATATAACGCACCAGGGAATGCATGTAGCGCGCATAGGCGACCGCCTCGGTTGCCGAACGCATATCCGGCTCAGAAACGATTTCCAGCAGCGGCGTACCGGCGCGATTCAGATCGATGCCCGTCATGCCTTCGAACAGATCATGTACCGACTTTCCCGCATCCTCCTCCAGATGGGCTCGAGTCAGCCCGATGCCTTTCTGTTGACCGTCCGGCAAGGTGATGTTGATGTGTCCTTCACCGACGATGGGAAAGGCCATCTGTGAGATCTGATACCCCTTGGGGAGATCCGGATAGAAGTAGTTCTTGCGGGCAAATACCGAACGACGAGTGATGCTGGCATCGGTGGCCAGGGCAAAGCGCACCGCCATTCGCACCACTTCGCGATTGACCACCGGAAGCACGCCGGGCAGTCCCAGATCGACCGCCGAGGCCTGGGTATTGGGCGCCGCACCGAAGTCGGTGGAGGCCGCCGAGAAGATCTTGGAACGGGTGGCGAGCTGAGCATGAATCTCAAGCCCGATTACAGTTTCCCATGTCATGTTTTGCAAGCCTGTATCAGTGGTTTACCGGAGCCATTCAGGCGAAGTTCGCGGGAATCTGGCGATGCCAGTCGGTCACACTCTGATAGCGATGTGCCACGTTCAGCAGGCGCGATTCCTGATTGGCCGGTGCACACAGCTGCAGACCCACGGGCAGTCCTTCAGCAAACCCGCAGGGCGCGGACAAGGCCGGCAGACCGGACAGATTCGCCGAAACGGTGAACAGATCGTTCAGGTACATGGCAACCGGGTCATCGCTCTTGGCACCGCGGGCAAATGCCGTGGTGGGCGTGGTAGGACCAGCGATTACATCGACCTCGGCAAAGGCGTTGCTGAAATCATCGCTGACCAGTTGCCGTACCTGCTGAGCCTTCTTGTAGTAGGCATCGTAGTAACCCGCCGACAAGGCATAGGCGCCGATGAGGATACGACGCTTGACCTCAGGCCCGAAGCCCTCGCCCCGCGAGCGTGTGTACAGGTCGTCGATATCCTGCGGGTTCTCGCAGCGGTGACCGAATCGCACACCGTCAAAGCGCGACAGATTGCTGGAGGCTTCCGCCGGCGCGATGATGTAATACGCCGGTATGCACAGCCCCTGGTTGGGCAGAGAAATGGGCTTGAGTATTGCGCCCTCACCCTCCAGCACAGCCAGCGCTTCGTTGACACGGGCCGCCACGCCATCATCCAGACCTTCGGCGAAATATTCCTGCGGCACGCCGATACGCAGGCCTTTGAGGTCGGCATTCAACTCGGCGCTGAAGTCCGGTACCGCCGCTGGCGAGCAGGTGGAATCGCGCAAATCATGCCCTGCCATGGCCTGCAGCAGCAAGGCACAATCCTCAGCCGTCTGCGCCATGGGGCCTCCCTGATCCAGGCTCGAGGCAAACGCGATCATGCCGTAGCGAGACACGCGTCCGTAGGTAGGCTTGATGCCGGTGATGCCGCAGAAGGCGGCCGGTTGACGGATCGAGCCACCGGTGTCGGTACCGGTCGCCGCCGATGCCAGGCGCGCCGCCACGATGGCGGCACTGCCTCCCGAGGAACCGCCGGGTACCCGGTCGGTCTGCCACGGATTGGCTACCGGACCGTAGAAGCTGTTCTCGTTGGACGAGCCCATGGCGAATTCATCCATATTGGCCTTGCCCAGCGTCACCATGCCGGCTGTGCGCATGTTCTGCACCACGGCTGCCTCATACGGCGAGACAAAATTCTGCAGCATGCGAGATCCGCAGGTGGTGGGCATGCTGCTGGTGCAGAAGATATCCTTGTGGGCAATCGGTACGCCCGTCAGGGGGCCGGCGTTACCGGTCTTGCGCTGCTCGTCAGCGGCGCTCGCCGCCTGCCTGGCGGCATCGGCATCGATGGCCAGATACGCATTCAGGGCCTCGTTGTGCTGCTCGATGCGCTGCAGATAGTGCTCGACCAGATCGCTGCTGCTCAGATCACCACTGGCGAGAAGTGCGGCCTGTTCGGCCAGAGTCTTGTCATGCATGGTCAGCACCTGTCATTCGATAACGCGAGGTACCAGGAAGTAACCGTCCTGGGTAGCGGGGGCGGGTGCCTGCAAGGCCTCGCGCTGATCGGATTCGGTCACCACATCATCGCGCAGCAGCAGTGTGGCATTGGCAGGATGAGCCATGGGTTCCACACCCTCGGTATCCACGGCCTGCAGCTGTTCCACCAGGTCGAGCATGGTCGACAAATCGGCAGCCAGCGGTTCCAGCGCGTCTTTATCGATGCCCAGACGTGCAAGATGGGCGATTTTTTCGATATCGTCAGGAGTCAGAGACACAAGCGTCAGTCCAGTCTTGGTTTCAAGCGCGGCAATCTATCATACTGTAGCCCTCTATCGCCCGTTACTCCCGAACCAGATACACGATGAACGACCACGCCGCCCTGCCTGATCCTGCCCTCGACGCCCGGATCGAGGATCTGGAACTGAAAATGATGGACCTTGAAAACACGGTGCATGAGCTCAATGAGGTCATCCTGCGGCAATACCGGGACATCGAGCGCATGCAGTTGCAACAAGTGGAACTCATGAACCGCATGCACGGCAGTTCTGACTCGGCAGCCACACCGTCCATCACTGATGAACTGCCCCCGCACTACTGAGGCATCAACGCCCGAGTATCAGCGTATCGCCCTCGAGCACATAGCGCGGTACCACCAGATTGCGATCGGCGTATTGCGAACGGTAGACCCGCCCGGCCAGATCGTAGCGTGCCTTGCGGCAGGTATCGACGAATCCCCCCGGCCACGGTTCGCCCTGAAACCGGGCAGTCTGCGCTGGCAGAAAATTCACCGGACAGCCAAGGTCGGTACCCAGCGCGATCGCCACGAACAGATCAGGACTGGCCGAGCGAAAGTCGCCCCGATAGTCCTCCGGTTGTGTCGATTTGTTCGACGGGGCATCCAGAAGACGCTCATCATCGCGTTGCAACTGCGCCAGATCCTCGTCACGACGCCGATAGAGCATGACCGGACGATCTTCCCAGGAGATGATGCGCGACTCCCCGGGCAGCAGATCCGCGATGGGCACACGCAGACTGGGCATGGATGGCGTCTCGCCGCCACCGGTGAATACCTGGGCGATGAGCACATACGCCAGACAGAGCATGGCCACGCTGACCATCAGCTTGGCTGCGACTCGCAATCGCAGACGGCGGCGTTGATCCGCCGCAGTGGGTGGGCTCGGTATCATGGGGCAGTTCTGATGCATTCGACAAGCGGTGACCTTGAAGGAGTTTACGTCAACCGTGTCTGACTGGACGCCACCGCTGATCGTCGGCTGCGATTACACACACGCGGGGATCGATGCGCCAGAGGGTTCCGAGGCCGATGCCTTCGATCGTCTGGCACTACCGGCTAGCCCGACGCCAGCGGAAGATGCCTGGGTACTGGCACGGCACCCGCAGCCAGACAATTCCCCTGCCCTGCTGGAACTGGTCCGGCCCGATGGCGTGAAACTGAGTATCGACTTCAGTTCCGGCAAGGCGCGGCACCGGGCGAACGAAGCTGGCAAGGGTATCCAGCCACTGGCACGAGCCCTGGGGCTGAACGCCTTTCGCAAGCGTCACGGCTTCATGCCGACGGTGATCGATGCCACCGGCGGGCTCGGTCAGGACGCCTGGGCACTGGCCACGACCGGCGCTCATGTCACGGTGATCGAGCGCAATCCTGTCGTACATGCCTTGCTGGACAATGCCCTGAGGCGCGCAGCCGCAGAGCCTGCCACCTGCGAGACCTCAGCACGCGTCAGATTGCTCGCCGGTCACGCAGAGTCTTTGCTGCCGGAGCTACAGGCCGATGTCATCTATCTGGACCCGATGTACCCGGAACGACGACGCAAGAAAGCGGGTTCGCGCAAGGGCATGCAGTTTCTGCACGCGCTGCTGGGACCGCCACCGGATGAAAGCGATGGCAGCTTGCTGAGGGCTTCCCTGAACAGCGGTGCAGCCCGCGTTGCGGTGAAGCGACCTCGAGGAGCACCACTGCTGGCCGGCAGCGAGCAGTGGCAGGGTCAACGAACCTGTGTGGAATCACCCAACACGCGCTACGACATCTATCACCTGCCCACGACCTGAATCCTGCTCAGTCCCGAAAGTTCTGGAACTGCATCGGCAGGCCAAGCTCGGCATTCTTGAGCAGCGCCATGGCGGCCTGCAGATCGTCACGCTTCTTGCCCGTGACGCGCAGCTGCTCACCTTGAACCTGAGCCTGCACCTTCAGCTTGGATTCCTTGATCTTGGCAACAGCCTTCTTGGCGATGTCCTTGTCGATGCCCTGTCGAACAGTGATGGCCTGCTTCACCCCCTTGCCGCTGTTCTCCACCTTGCCGGCTTCGAGGCACGCAATATCGATCTTGCGGGCGGTCAGTTTCTGGTACAGCACGGGATGAATCTGCTGTATCTGGAAATCGCTGTCGGCGAAAAGCATGATCTTGCCATCCGCCAGTTCAACCCTGGCTGAGGTACCCTTGAAGTCGAAGCGATTTCCGATCTCTCGCTGGGTATGATCCACGGCATTGCTGAGCTCGTGCTGATCCACTTCAGAGACAACATCGAATGTAGGCATGGGACTCTCCTGAGTAACTCGTTCAGAATAAACCGCTGATATTAACAGCCTTCACACAGGTAGACAGTCTGCATCGTCAGGCTGAAAGATCCTCTCTCTTCGGAACCATCGATCACCATGAGTCAACTGACTGACAGCCGCTGGATGCTGCTACTGGCCAGCCTGCTGGGAGCCACTGCCGTCATGAGCGGCGCATTCGGGGCCCATGCCCTGCAGGGCGTACTGGATGAGCGTGCCGGCGGCTGGTACGACACGGCTGTTACCTACCATGCCAGGCATGCCCTGGCATTGCTGGCTTGCGGACTGCTGAGCCTGCACATCGGCACGGGACAGGGCAGCACCTCCATCAGAATTGCCGGTATCTGCTTCACGGCGGGCACGCTGCTATTTTCCGGTAGCCTGTATCTCATGGCGTTCACCCACATCACCCGACTCGGCATGATCACCCCGCTGGGCGGACTGCTGCTGATCATCGGCTGGTTGAGTCTGGCCGTGGCAGCCATGCGCCTGTCGTCAAGAACAGCGTAGAATCCCTACTCCAACTCGTCTGCGATGAGCCTATCCATGACACAAGAAGACAAGAATGACGTAGCCAGTCTGATCGAGGCGCGTCGCGATTACACGGCCGACACCCTGCGTCGGGCTGATCTGGCAAGCGGCCCGGTCATGCAGTTCACTCGCTGGTTGCAGGAAGCGCGCGATGCCGACATTCTCGATGCCACGGCCATGCATCTGGCAACAGCCGATGCACAGGGTCAGCCGCATTCACGCATCGTACTGCTCAAGCACTTCGACGATGAGGGCTTCTGCTGGTACACCTATCAGAAAAGCGACAAGGCACGGCAGTTGGACGAGAACCCCCAGGCCGCCCTGCTGTTCTACTGGTGCGGGCTTGAGCGACAGGTACGCATAGAGGGTCGTGTTGAAAAGCTCGATGCGGAGAATGCCGAACGTTACTTCCAGTCCCGTCCTGAAGGCAGTCGCTTCAGCGCGGCGGCTTCCATCCAGTCGGCGCCGGTTGAAAATCGTGCCATTCTGGAACGACGCGTGGCAGAGCTGCACAAGGAACATCCGAATGGCAACGTACCTCGGCCTGAACACTGGGGGGGCTACCGACTGCACCCTCACCGCTTCGAGTTCTGGCAGGGACGTGCCGATCGACTGCATGATCGCTTCATCTTCGAACGCAGCGAGCCGTCGGCGGACTGGTCCGTACAGCGCATCTCACCCTAGGTTTGAAATTCATGACCACCATCGTCGTACTGATCGTACTGGGAATCGGCCTGCGTCTGGGCATGCCTCATCTGGGCTCGAGTGTTGCCGGTGGCATCGTCACCGACAATCAGCAGCAGACACTGTCCGCCTGCCCTGCCACACCGAACTGCCAACGAGACACCCTGCCCATCGAGGCGGATCCCGAATCGGCCATCGAGTCCATGGCGACATTGGTCAGTGAGCAGCCAGGCACCCGTATAGTCACCCAGACTGAGCAGTATCTGCACACGACCTGGACCAGCCGCGTCATGGGCTTTGTGGATGATGTGGAGTTTCTGGTAACCCGGGATCCCCAAGGCAACGCGCCGGTTCTGCAGGTTCGCAGCGCCTCGCGTCTGGGAAAGAGTGATCTGGGAGCCAATGCAAAACGCATTGAATCCCTACGCCGCATGAGCCGAGGGCGTCTGTAGGTCCGGGCAATCCAGCCACTTGTCGAGCATGTGCTTGAGATCCTCCTCGGCAAAGGGCTTCGACACATAGTCATCCATGCCGGCGGCCAGGCATCGCTCCCGGTCCCCGGCAACGGCGTTGGCCGTAACGGCCACGATCGGTAGCTGGCATCCGTTTTCACGTGCCTGCCGGCTTGCTTCAAAACCATCAAGCTCTGGCATCTGACAATCCATGAACACGATGTCGAATGCGGATGTCTGCAAGGCCGCCAGGGCCTCCAGTCCGTTTTCAACCAGTGTTATTTCACACCCGAGATCTTCCAGAGTCGCCTCGATGACCAGCTGATTGACGGGATTGTCCTCGGCAACCAGCACCCGGACCGGCAAGACCGGCGTCTGTTTTTCTTCAGTGTGAATCACGACATCCGGCACGGCTTTGGTGAGGTCTTCAACGACCTCCCGGGTGTTCGTACTGTCGGGTTCGGTGGTGTCGACCGGCTGAGCCGCTACCGTGACCATAGGCACACTGACGGTAACACAGCATCCCTTGCCGAGCTCGCTGGCAATCTGCAGCTCTCCACTCATCAGATCGACCAATGACTGCGCAATGGGCAGACCGAGACCAACACCGCTGATGCGCCGTCTGGCATCCGGTCGGACCTGATGGAAGACCTCCTTGACGGCCTGCAACTGAGACGCCTCGATACCGCAGCCGGAATCGTGAATGACCAGAACCAGGTGGTCATCGATGCCACTGAGTTGCACGCGGATGCGGCCTTTTTCGGTGAAGTTCAGTGCATTATCCAGTAGCTTGCGGCAAATCTGCTCCCATCGCGCCTTGTCCAGATCGATGCAAGCGGGAATGCCTGCGTCAAGTTTCAGATCCAGTGTCAGGCCCTTCGAGGCGATCAGACGCTGGTAGTCGTTGACCACGGCTCGAGTCAGCTCACAGGGATCACAGGGCTCCGGCACAAGACGAATGTCGTTACTGGCCAGGCTGGCGGCATCCATCAGATCACTGACCAGATCCAGCATGTCAGTGCCTGATTGGTTCAGGGTCGCAACCAGTGACTGCTGTTCGCGATTCAACGGCGTTTTGGCAAGCATTCTGGCCATGCCCAGCACACCGTTCATGGGGGTGCGCAATTCATGGCTCATTCTCGCCAGAAATTCATCCTTGCTGCGCAGAGCGTCCTGGTTGCGCAACCGCAGCAGCAGGGTTTCGCGCTTCTGCAGGTAGAGTCGATAGGAACAGTAGAGACAACCGGTGGCAATCAGGGCCAGCGGTATGAGCAGGCGGGCAAAGCTTTCATCGGCCTGAGCGCTCATGCTGAAAATCATGGCCACCAGCATGGCACCGATGAACGCGGTGTAGGTGGGCGGCCAGTGCCCGAGCGAGAGCAAGCCACCCAGTGCCGCCAGCACCGGCAACAGTGCGATGATCAGTTGATCCACCAGCGTCAGCTCGGCCGACCACAACAGTATCGTCGCCCCCCACAGAGCACCGGTGAGCGCCATGATTCCGTTGTAGAGCTTGACGGATATCGGTCCGACGTTCCTGCTGCGCACCCAGCACACCAGTGCAACACGCACCGCTGACAACAGAACGATCGAGCCTCCCCAGAGAATCAGCTGGTGAAATGAATCGTTGTCATAGAGCATGGCGCCACTGACCAGCACCATGCAAAGTCCAAGGCACAGGGACGGTATGGCTTCATCGAACAACGCACGCTGTAACGCGCCATTGACTTCCCGGGTCTCTGAATCCCGAATCATGCCTGAAACCTGTTCACCTCTCTCGGGTCAGGTAACGGCATGACGGACAGAATGTCTTAGCAGGAAGCGGTTCTCAAAAACTATTTTGTGACGACGTTGGCAGCTTGTCTGTCAGCGTGATAGGAGGAGCGCACCATGGGGCCACTGGCAACATGCGAAAAGCCCATTTCGTCGCCAAGCCGCGCCAGTTCATCGAACTCGGTGGGATGCCAGAATCGGGACACCGGCAGATGCGAGCGGCTGGGTTGCAGATACTGCCCCAGCGTAAGCATGTCGACCTGATGGTCGCGCAAGTCCTGCATGACGGCCAGAACTTCATCCATGGTTTCACCCAGACCCAGCATCAGTCCGGATTTGGTCGGTACATGGGCAAAGCGTTTCTTGTGATTCTCCAGTAGATCGAGAGACCACTCGTAATCCGAACCCGGTCGGCACTGCTTGTAGAGGCGTGGCACGGTTTCCAGATTGTGGTTGAAGACATCCGGTGGGTTCGAAGACATGCCCTCGAGCGCCTTTTCCATGCGTCCGCGGTAGTCAGGTACCAGCACTTCGATCTGGATTCCCGGGCAGGCTTCCCGCACAGCCTTGATGCAGGCATCAAAATGACTGGCTCCACCATCGCGCAGGTCATCGCGATCGACCGAGGTGATGACGATGTACTTCAGCCCGAGTTGAGCGACCGCCTTGGCCAGATTCGCCGGTTCATCGGTATCCAGCGGGTTGGGTTTGCCGTGGGCGACATCGCAGAAAGGACAGCGCCGCGTGCAGATATCGCCCATGATCATGAACGTGGCCGTGCCATGACTGAAGCATTCGCCCAGATTCGGGCAGCTGGCCTCTTCGCATACCGAAGACAGTTTCAGCTCGCGCATCATCTGCTTGATTTCCTGCACCCGGGGATTGGTCGACACACGGGTTCTGATCCAGTCCGGCTTGCGCACCAGTTCGGTAGTGGGGGCAACCTTGACGGGAATACGTGCCAGTTTGGCCGCACCGCGTTGGTGGCCTTCCGGGTCGTAGCGGGAGGGGGCTGTATGATCCATTTCGACAGTCTACCAGTTCAATGTGAAGTTACAGAGCCCGAGGGCGACTAACAGGCATGCAATTGCTGGTGCACCTGCGATACCAGTTGCTCGATGATCTGCTTTTTGGGAACAGACAGTCCCAGTTCCTGAGTGGACGTTACTGACATACCCCGGTATCCGCAAGGGTCTATCCCCTTGAAGGGGCTCAGATCGGCATCGATGTTCATGGCCAGGCCGTGATAGGTGCAACCACGTCGCACTCTGAGGCCCAGTGCCGCAATCTTGGCCTCGCCCACATACACCCCGGGCGCATCCCGTCTGCCGGCGGCCTCGATACCGTGCGCGGCAAGCAGCCCGATGACGCTGTTCTCGAGACGGACCACCATGTCGCGAACACCCAGATTGCTGCGCCGCAGGTTGACCAGGGTATAGATGACGACCTGACCCGGACCATGGTAGGTCACCTGGCCACCACGGTCGCTCTGCACCACCGGAATGTCGGCCGTGTTGAGTATGTGCTCCTGGCGGCCAGCCTGCCCCAGTGTATAGACAGGCGGGTGTTCACAGACCCATAGCTCATCGGCGTCTTCGTCGGTGCGCGTGTCGGTGTAGTCGCGCATCGCCTGCCACGTCTCGTGGTAGTCGGCCAGCCCCAGATACCGGGTTTTCACAGCGTGTACAGCACCCGTTCCTCGGCTTTCAATGCCGTATAGATACTCAGCAGGTGCTCATGACTGGTTGCCGTGAAATGCACGCGTACCGACAGATACTTGCCTTCCTTGCTGGGCACCGTGGTGAATTTGACGGAGTCGGGTTCGACATGGGGTCGCACCAGCTCGCCGATCAGGGCTTCGAAATCGCCCTCATTGAGGCCCATCGCCTTGACGACGATATCGGCAGGAAACTCGATCAGTGTCTCGTTGCTCATGACACTACTGGAAATAACGCTGAATGGAATGTTTCATGCGCGTGAAGATGCCGCCCTCTTCCACTTTTTGCAAGGCCAGCAACGGGACTTCGCTGACAATTTCGTCATTGACCAGCAATACGCTACGCCCCACTTCCTGACCGATTCGAATGGGCGCACGGATGTAGTCATTCACTTCCACTCGCGACTGCAAGGTGTCGAAGGAGTCACGCGGCAGCGTCAGATACAGATCATCGGCAACACCCAGACTCAGATTTTCCTGCTCGCCCATCCAGACACGGGCCTGGCTGATCTGCTCGCCTGCCGAGTAGACCTGCCGGGTTCGAAAGAAGCGATAGCCGTAGTTCAGCAGCTTCTGGCTCTCGGCAATGCGCGCCTTGTCGCTGGCCGTTCCTAGAACGACACTGATCAGGCGCATGTTCTCGCGCACGGCCGAGGCAACCAGACAATAACCGGCTGCATTGGTGTGACCTGTCTTCATGCCATCCACGGAGTCATCTCGCCACAGCAGGGTATTGCGGTTTTTCTGCGTGATTTCGTTGTAGGTGAACTCACGCTCCGAATACATCTGATAGGTTTCCGGATGCTCGCGGATGATGGCACTGGCGATGATGGCCAGATCGCTGGCGGTGGTGTAGTGCTCCGGATCCGGCAGACCCGAGGCATTGGCGAAGTGGGTGCCTTTCATGCCCAGGTTTTCAGCAGTCCGGTTCATCATGTCGACAAAACCGCGCTCACTGGCAGCGATGTGCTCGGCCAATGCCACGCTGGCATCATTACCTGACTGGATGATCAGACCACGCAACAGATCCTCCAGCGACACCAGCTTGCCGGCTTCGATGAACATGCGCGAGCCGGGCATGGCCTGAGCTTCGGCCGATACCATGACAGGCTCATCCATCGAGACACTGCCGCGCTTGAGCTCTTCGGACACGATGTAGGCCGTCATGAGCTTGGTCAGACTGGCCGGCTCGATCTGCTTGTCCGGCTCCTTGGAGGCAAGTACTTCACCGCTGATGAAGTCGATCAGCAGATAGCTGTCGGCCGACAGCAATGGCGGTGCAGGTAGCGGCGCCGCTGCCAGACTGGCTCTCGCTGGTATCAGCATGACGAGAACGAGACTCAGCACGCCCATACAGAACAGACGACGGGAGCTTGAAACGCGGGGGAACTTCATAGCAGAACCTGGGTTGGGACCAACGGTGAAACGTGCACGACAGTGTAAGTGATTTGACGCAACTGTTTGCGCCATGACAGGTGTCAGTCAGTCACCAGGTAACTGTTGATACCTGCCAGGGCCAGGGATTCCTGGGCAAGACGCATTTTTTCCGGATCCTGCAGAGGCCCGATACGGACACGAAACAGCTGCGTGTCATCATCAAGGCTGATCTGAGTCGGCGCATCCAGAAATTCACGCAGACTGACCTGCATGGCCTTGGCATTGAGCTCTTCCGAGTACGCACCCACCTGCAGGAACTGCCTGTCAGAGACCGCAGCATCAGCCACAGCGACGGGCGCACTGTCTGCCACCGCTGTCTCCACTGCCTCGCCCGAGGCGGCAACGACTGGCTCATGACTGCTGAGTGCCTCGATGAAGACATCGGCCTTGCCCGCCTCGAGCATGTCCAGACGGGCAGCTGCGGCATAGGACAGATCGATGATGCGATCTCCGACGAAAGGCCCTCGATCATTGACCTTGACCACGACCGATTCCCCGTTGTCGACTCGCGTTACCCGGACATAGGTAGGCAGCGGCAGGTTCTTGTGCGCCGCGGTCAACTCATGCATGTCATAGGGTTCACCACTGGACGTAGGACGACCATGAAATTTCTTGCCATACCAGGAGGCTGTCCCCCATTGCTTGAAATCATCGGCACTGTCGAGCACGGTATATTCCTGGCCGAACACGGTATAGCTGACGGGATTGCCGTAACGAGACTTCGGCAGATTGGCCACGACCAGATCAGTGACATTGATACGGTGCAATTCACCCGGTCCATCTCCGGCGACGGCCATTTTCCAGGCAGGTTGCGGCGTCAGCAGAGAACAGCCTGCCAGCAACCCCACAGGGAGCATACCGGCCAGCAGCCGAAACGTCGTAATCATCATCGGGTTGAACTACTCCGGAGTCGAGTTGATGTTCTGTGCAAGCTGCAGGACCGCCATGGCGTACAGACGACTGTGGTTGTAGCGGGTGATCACATAGAAGTTGCGGTATGCCACCCAGGCTTCATCGCCATCGGCCCCTTCCAGCACCATGACACTGAGCAGAGTGTTGTCGCGCGTGCCATCGGCAAGTGATTCACCGTTGAAGCCGAGGGCTGCAACGCTCTCACCGGCCACCGTCGGCTTGAGCGAGCTGCTCACGAGTGCGCGTACCTGCGATGGAATGCTGCCATCGGCGAATGTCCAGGGTTCGGCCACCGGCGCGCCCTGCTGCCAACCGTGCTCGGAGAAGTAGTTGGCCACCGAACCGATGACATCGGCCATGGAATCGAACAGGTCCCGTTTGCCGTCACCGTCGAAATCGACCGCGTATTGCCGGTAACTGGACGAAATGAACTGCGGCACCCCCATAGCACCCGCGTAGCTGCCCTGCCGTGTATGAGGATCCCAGCCTTCAGCGGCGCTCAAGGTCAGGAACTCCGCCAGTTCACTGCGGAAAAAGGTTTCGCGAGGTGGGTAGTCGAAGGCCAGGGTCGCCAGCGAATCCAGCACATCATGTGAACCGGTGATACGACCGTAGAAGGTTTCAACGCCGATGATCGCGGCGATGATATTGCCGGGAACCCCATAGGTACGTGTGGCTCTGTCCAGTAGCTCGGCGTGTTCCTTCACGAACTCCCGACCTTGATCGATACGCTCCTGCTTCAGGAAGATCGGCCGGTAACGAGCCCAGTTCAGTGTCCGCTCAGCGGGCGTGGAGATCGCGTCGATGACAGACTGCTGCCGCGTGGCACGTGCCATGATGCCCGCCAGCGTGTTGCGGTTCAGGCCACTGTCACGGCTGAGCTGATCGAGAAATTCGCGCACATCGGCCCGATTCAGATAGCTGGGTGCAGCCTCGAGCGCCGCGGCTGCAGGCCCATCGGAACCCGTCGCAGCGGCATCGTCGGCGCGCAGCAGGCTACTGGCTGTCGTTGCCAGCAGGAGTGTCGCCACGGCGACCATGGAGTGAAGCTTCATCATTGCTCAGAGTCTAGTAGACAGTTTCCGACAATTCACGCAAGAACACGCAGTGAATACATGGAAGACGTCGAATCACGCACCCGGTCGATTCATCTGACCTGAAACCAGTCGATTGGCGTCTGCCCGTGGGCTTCCAGCCATTCGTTGGTTTTCGAAAAGTGCCGGCAACCCAGAAATCCCCGGTGCGCCGACAAGGGAGAGGGATGTGGCGCCGTCAGTACATGATGACGCTTGGCATCGATCACCTGGCCTTTCTTCTGCGCATAGCTTCCCCAGAGCAGAAAGACCAGCTCCTCGCGCTCCTCACTGAGCTGGCGAATGATGTTGTCCGTGAAGGTCTCCCAGCCTCTGCCCTGGTGGGATGCCGCCTGTCCGCTCTCCACAGTCAGTACACTGTTGAGCAGGAAGACCCCCTGCTCGGCCCACGGAATCAGACACCCCTTGCGCTGACGGGCCAGGGTTGGCTCACCATCGGCCAGATCGCTGTCGATTTCCTTGAACATGTTCAGTAGCGACGGTGGCACAGGCACGCCTTCGGGCACCGAAAAACTCAGGCCATGAGCCTGGCCGGGGCCGTGATACGGGTCCTGCCCCAGGATGACCACCTTGACCTTGTCGAACGGTGTGAGCGAAAAGGCCTTGAACCAGTTGCTCGAGTGCGGAAACACGACGGCGGACTGTGCCTTGCGACGAGCCAGGTATTCGCGTAATTCACGCATGTAGGGTGCGGAAAATTCGGTGTCCAGACGGGACTGCCAGCTGGGATCGATTGCGGTTTGTTGAGCCATGGCGGAAGTCTACCTGCTTGTCCGGCTCAGGTGAGCAGGTCAGCATTTCGTACTGATCATTCATCCACCCCCAGCGGTCCCGTTACGTCATGAACCCGCCTTTATTGTGCCGATGACCCCCCGTATCGTTGAGACACACTACAAAGCCGTCTATCATCTGCGTATCGATCACTGTACTGGAATTTCGTCATCAGGCGCGTGCACCTCATTTCCACCGGATTGCTCGGCGCCTTGCCTGTCGCGACACTGTCATTGTTGGGCGGCGGCCTCGCCGTGCCTGTTGTTCAGGCCGCTCAGTGCCCGGCCCCCCGCTTTGTCTACGAACCCGGCGACTTCGATCCCGTACCGGGACAGAAGGTGGAAGCCCAGGCGGACAAGTTCACGGCAGATGGCGATCTGGTCACCCTGGAAGGCAACACCACCATCAGCTACCAGGGACGTCAACTGGCGGCCGAGAATGCCAGCTACAACCCGGTCACCGGCGAAGTATCGGTCAATGGTGCGCTGAGCTTTCTGGGCGAAGGTTTCCGTCTGGAGAGCAATGAAGCCTACATCGATATCGACGATGACCAGTTCAGCACCGGCCAGAGTGACTACGAACTGGACATGAACGGCAAGCGTGCCAGTGGCACAGCGGCGGCCATGGCCCGTGAGCCCGATGGGCACTTCACCATGCAGGACGCCACCTATTCCACCTGCCCGCCCGGTGATCAGAGCTGGTTCGTCAAGGCCGACGATATCGACCTGGACACCGAAGAAGGCGTCGGTTTCGCCAGGGATCTTCGGCTGGTCTTCAAGGGCGTACCGCTGCTGGCACTGCCTGCCTTCAGTTTTCCCATCAGCGACAAGCGCAAATCCGGCTTTCTGGCACCGATCCTGGCCCGCGGCGATGCGACCGGACTGGAACTGCACCTGCCCTGGTACTGGAACATACGTCCGGACCTCGATGCCACCTTCACGCCCCGTTTCATGACCAAGCGGGGTGCGCAGCTGCAAAGCGAACTGCGCTACATGAACCGTCAGGGCATGTGGACTCTGGATCATGAATACCTGAACGATCAGGAGCTCGATGGTGAATCGCGTTATTTCACGCAACTGCTGCACAACGGCAGTTTCACGCCCGACCTCACCTCCACCATTGTCGCCAGACGCGTATCCGACAAGGACTACTTCGAAGATCTGGGCGACAGTCTGCAGGTGGCCAGCATCACCCACCTGGAACAGCGCGCCGACCTCAATTACGATCATGACGGCGTCAAGATACTCACTCGCCTGCAGAGTTTCCAGACGGTGGATGAGGACATCGAAGCCGAAGACAGGCCCCATCGTCGTCTGCCGCAGATAAAGGCCTATGCAAAATCCGGCCGCCTGCCCCTGGGCTTTCGCAGCGATATCGACGGTGAATTCGTCTATTTCGACAAGGACGATGCGGTGACGGGCACACGTATCGATGTCCGTCCGCGCTTGTCGCTGCCCATCGTGCGCGACGCCTGGTTCTTCACACCAAGCGTCTCGCACCGGTTCACCTACTACAGCCTCAACAATCTGAGCCTGAACACCGAAACCGAGCAACTGGAACGCACCAGCAGCCGTAACCTGGATTCGTTCAGCGTCGACAGCGGCCTGTTCTTCGACCGTGTGCTCGATGAGCAGGGCTCGGTGCAGACACTCGAACCCCGATTGTTCTATCTGCGAGTGCCCTACCGCGATCAATCGGACATCCCGGTATTCGATTCGAGCGAATTCGATTTCAACATCAGTCAGCTGTTTCGTGAAAACCGGTTCAGTGGTGCAGACCGGATCGCCGACGCCAATCAGTTCTCCATGGCCTTGACGACCCGCATGATCGATGGACTCAATGGCCAGGAACGTTTTCGTGCCAGTATCGGTCAGGTGCGCTATTTCGATGACAGGCTTGTTACCCTGTCCTCCACCGATACCGTGGATACGCGGGACTACTCGGATTTCGTGGGTGAAGTGGAAACGGCGCTGACCAAGGACTGGAATGGCAAGGGCAGCATTCAGTGGAACCCGGACGAGGATCGAACCGTGCGAAGCTCCCTGTCGCTGAGTTACCGGCCAGAGGATGATCGCATTCTCAATTTCACCCACCGCGTGGTGAACAGTGACACTGACGAGGACAAGACCGAGCAGATCGATCTGTCCGGTCTGTGGGCCATCGGTGACAGCTGGCGCGTGGCCAGTCGGTGGAACTACTCGCTGGATGCGGATCGAAGTATCGAGTCCCTGCTGGGGCTGGAGTACGACAGTTGCTGCTGGGCGGTCAGGTTTGCTGCGCGGCGCTATATCGCTGATGACGGCGAGGATCATGACACCAGCATCTATTTTCAGCTGGTACTCAAAGGCCTGGCCCCCCTCGGTCAGAACTACGGGGCCTTATTGGAAAATGCCATTTTGGGCTATCGAGACGACGTGCAATGATTGACAGATTCATGCTTCCGGGAAGGTCGGCGGGCACAGCCACCGCGGCCCTGCTGCTGTGCCTGTTCGCAGCATCCCCCGCCCTGGCCCAGACCGATTCGACCGCGGATGGCTCGTCGGCAGCTGCCGATGACGTGGTACTCGACAAGATTCGCGCCGTGGTCAACGACGGTGTGGTGCTCGACAGCGACCTCAGTTCCGCCATTGCATTTTTCAAGCAACAGGCCAGAAGCAATCGACAGAACCTGCCACCCGATGACGTGCTCGCTGATCGCGTACTCGAAGAACTGATCAACCAGGAGATTCGGCGGCAACGGGCGCGCAACACCGGCATTTCAATTGACGTTTCCAGTACCAATAGAGCCATCGAACAGATTGCGCGTAACAACAATATGGATACGCTGCAGTTTCGGGAAACACTGGCAAGTCAGAACTTCGACTACGATCTGTTCAGGAAGAACATCGAACAGGAATTGCTGTTGCAGCAGCTCATCGAGCGCGAGGTGCAGCCCCGTATCCGCGTGACGCAGCAGGAGATCGATGACTATGTTGATGCCATCAGGAACGATGTCGAGGAACAGCAGCGCTATCGCATCCAGCATATCCTGATTGCGGTGCCGCCAACCGCTGACAGCGAGGCAACCGATGCCGCGCAGCAGCGTGCCCGCGACGTTCTGCAAAGACTGCGCGATGGCGACGACTTTGCCGAAGTGGCCGCCACCTCCTCCGATGGTGCCCGCGCCCTGCAAGGGGGTGATCTGGGTTGGAGACGGTTGCAGGAACTTCCGGACTTTCTCGCCGATGCACTTGGCAGCATGTCAGTGGGCGAACTCAGCGAACCGCTGCGCTCCGCCAATGGATTCCACGTCATTCGACTGGCCGACAAGCAAAGCGGCGATCAGTCACAGCTGGCCGAGGTACTGGCGAGGCATATATTCATTGCGGGTGATGCGGCCGATACCGAGCAGCGCTTGCGACAGGTCCGCCAGCAACTGATCGACGGCGCCTCCTTCGAGGCGCTGGCCGCCGAAATCAGTGAAGACCCCAACAGTGCCGACAAGGGCGGTGAATTGCCGTGGTTCAGTGAAGGCCAGTTGCCGGCAGAAATGGAAGACATGGCCAGCAGCCTGGACAAGGGGGACATCAGCCCACCGTTCCGGACTCAGTTCGGCTGGCATCTGATGCAGCTACTCGATCGCCGGACCCGGGAGATCGACGAAGAGACGCTGCGTGATCAGGCAGCCGAGGCTCTGCGTCAGGGCAAGGTGGAGCAGGAAATAGAACGCTGGTCCCGGCAACTGAGGGATGAATCCTTCGTGGAAATTCGTTCTTGAGCCACCTGATCGCCCTGACGCCCGGGGAACCGGCCGGCATCGGCCCTGACTTGTGCGTGATGCTGGCGCAGCAACCACGCCGTTCGCGAATCGTGGCCATCGCCGATCGTGCCCTGTTACAGGACCGGGCGCAGCAACTGGGGCTGCCATTGCAGGTGCGCGAGTACGTGCCTGATGAGCAGTTGAACGCTGGCGCCAATGGTGTCGTCGATCAGCCGGGTGAACTGTCTGTGCTGCATGTGCCGACCAATGCGCCCGTGCACTGCGGCCAGCTGGATGCGCGCAATGGCCGCTATGTGCTGGCAACACTGGATGCCGCCGTGGATGGCTGTGTGGCCGGACGCTTTGCCGCCATGGTCACGGCACCGCTGAACAAGGGTGTCATCAACGATGCCGGCATCGCCTTCACCGGGCACACGGAATACCTGGCAGAACGCACACACGCCGAACCCGTCATGATGCTGGCTGCCGAGACCGCCAGTGGCCCGTTGCGAGTGGCTCTGGCCACCACTCACCTGCCTCTGGCCGCCGTTCCGCAAGCCCTGACGGCTGATGTGCTGCACCGTGCATTATCTATCCTGCATCACGATCTGGTCGATCAGTTCGGAATAGCAAATCCACGAATCCTGGTATCCGGCCTCAACCCACATGCCGGTGAAAGCGGCCACATGGGGCGAGAGGAGATCGATGTCATCGAACCGGTGCTGCAACGATTGCGTGCCGAGGGCATGGACCTGATCGGCCCGCTGCCAGCCGACACCCTGTTCACGCCGCAGCATCTGGATACAGCCGATGCGGTCATGGCGATGTTTCACGACCAGGGATTGCCCGTGCTGAAATACGCAGGGTTCGGCAAGGCCATCAATATCACGCTGGGCCTGCCGATCATCCGCACCTCGGTCGATCACGGCACAGCACTGGACAAGGCCGGTAGCGGCAACATCAGTAGCGGCAGTCTTGATGCCGCCATTGCCCTGGCCGAACAACTGGCTGACTCACGACAAGGCAGGAGCACCACGAACCCGTGAACCACAAGGCTCGCAAGCGCTTCGGCCAGAATTTCCTGCAGGACATGAGCGTCATCGAACGCATGCTGTCCGCGATGCGGCCGGAAACCGGTGATTCGGTGGTGGAGGTGGGCCCGGGTCTCGGCGCACTGACCTTGCCACTGCTGGCAAGACTGGACAAGCTGGCTGTCGTGGAGATCGATCGTGACCTCATCGCCCGGCTCGAAGCGCAGCAATTGCATGGTCTGACAATCCATCCCGGCGATGTCATGCAGTTCGATTTCACGGCACTGGCACGAGAACTGGCGGATGAATCCGTCGATTCACCGGCAGCTCGACATTCTCTGAGAGTGGTCGGCAACCTGCCCTACAACATCGGCACACCGCTGCTGATCCGCCTGATGGAATGCCAGGACATGATCAAGGACATTCATGTCATGCTGCAGAAGGAGGTCGTGGATCGCCTGCATGCCGAACCCGGCACCCGCGCCTTCGGACGTCTGAGCGTGCTGATGCAAAGTGTTTTCGAGGTCAGCCCCCTGTTCACCGTACCGCCCTCGGCATTTGACCCTCCGCCGAAGGTACAATCGGCTATCGTGCGCATGAAACCGCGTGATGATGCGCCCGACAGCGAAATGCTGGATGCCTTGCAAGCCTGTACACGGCTGGCCTTTGCCAACAAACGCAAGACACTTCGCAACAACTTCAAGGGTCATCTGGACGACAATGCTCTCAGCGATCTGCAGATTGACCCACAGGCACGCGCCGAGACACTGGATCTGCCAGCGTTTCATCGCCTTGCAAAACAATTGAGACACACGTGAGCAGTGATAACATGATGCCATCTTCGGTCAGGGACCTGTTCAGCATGGATGTCGATATCAGCGAAGGAATCCAGGTTGATGTGGATACGCTGTTCGTGGAATCCGAATCAGACCCGGAAAACAACCGTTTCGTATTTGCCTACACCATCACCATCCGCAATGTGGGCGAGATTGCAGCGCGCCTGCTGACCCGCCATTGGGTCATTCGCGATGCCAATGGCAAGGTACAGGAGGTCCAGGGTGAGGGCGTGGTGGGGGAACAGCCGCACCTGAAGCCCGGTGAAGGCTTCCAGTACACCAGCGGCACCATGCTGGAAACGTCCATGGGCACCATGGGGGGCAGTTACAGTCTGGTCACGGACGACGGCGAAGAGTTCAAGGCACCGATTGCCGATTTTCTGCTGTCGACACCACGAACCTTGCACTGAAGAGCATTGGTACTGCCCGGGATTTCATGATCTGTCAGGAACAGACCGGCATCTCTCAGGGCAGTTGCCCTGCTTCTCCGGAACCGACACGGGTTCGAACATGACAACCTACGCCATCGGTGACCTGCACGGTTGCCTGACACCGTTGCAGCGTCTGCTGGACAAGGTGGCTTTCGATCCTGCCAGTGACCGGCTCTGGTTTGTCGGCGATATCGTCAATCGCGGGCCGGAATCACTGGAAACCCTGCGCTTCGTGAAGAATCTGGGCAAACGCGCGATATCGGTGCTGGGAAATCATGATCTACATCTGCTCGCAGTGGTGCATGGCTTCCGGAAGTCGTCGGGCAAGGATACGCTGGAGGACATACTCCGCGCGCCTGATCGCGACGAGCTGTGCCAGTGGCTGGCAGCGCAGCCTCTGATACACGTGGATGACACGCTCGATCATGTGCTTGTTCACGCGGGCATCTATCCTGGCTGGTCGCTCAAACGTGCAAGAAAACTCAGCAAGGAGCTGCACGGCGAACTCACCGGCAATCTGCCTGAATTCCTGTCCCGCATGTACGGCAATACGCCCGACAACTGGCGCAAGGACCTGAACAGGGAAGATCGCCAACGCTTTGCCATCAATGCGTTCACGCGTATGCGCTACTGTCGACCAGACGGCTCTCTGGACTTCGATTACAACGGCTCACCGGCTCACGCACCCGCTTCGCTCCTGCCCTGGCATGAGGTCGCCAATCGCAAGGTACAGGACAAGAGCATCATATTCGGTCACTGGTCGAGCCACCCGGCCATCTGCCGCAGCGGAGTCATACCCACCGATCGTGGCTGTGTCTGGGGAGGCGATCTCGTCGCCTACGCCATCGAAAAACGCCGCAGCTACTGGGTCAGCGCGAGCTGACTCTGACCGGGTTCCGGTAGAGCTCTCACGGGTGCCGCCGCGCCGGTCAGCCGAACAGCCGAATAGCCGAACACTATAGAGCTGACCTTACGAGTCGGCTCCGGCATCTGCCAGCCCCGTCAGCAGACGCGCAGCTTCCGGGGACTTCAGCATCCGCTGTCCAAACAGTTTCGCCCCTTCCACACTCCAGTGACCGTAATCGGTGAACAGTACCTTTCCTTGCTCGTCCAGAGCATCGCAGCGACTTGCATCAGGGCTGCAGAGAAAGGGAAGCTTATCGAGATAGTGCATGTTCAGCGCCTGAGCCTGTTGCCTGAATTCGACATTGAGCTCATCCAGCTCCGTGACTCGTGACTCGGCCATCTGTTGCTGCAGATCGTCGGTAATGCCGTTCTTGATGATCAGGGAGGGCACACTCTTGTACTCGGCCGTTCGCCCCATCAGCACGATATCGGGAATATGACCCTGCTCGCCCTGCCCGCGCAGGAACTCTGCAAATGCCTCCAGATTGGGCAGTGATTCCCGCTCCCAACGCTCCGACAGTACGATGTGATCGACTGTCGCCAGCAGTTGCGACTGCTGAACGGCATCGAACTGTTCGATGCATCGATCGACCCCGTCAGCGGACAGCTGACCTGGGTCCTGCTTCTCGGCATCGGCAAACAGGTAGAAACACAGGTCATCGATCTCCAGTCGCCTGATCGATATGCGAGGGTCGTTCATGACGTTCAGATACAGAGCGTTGAATACGTCTGTGGAATGGGAATCACCCATGACAAGCACCCGTTCCTCGGCGTTTTCATCAAACGGCTGATTCGACAAGGCATCCTCGGGGGCGATAAAGCGCCGCCTGAGCTCTTGCTTTTCCATGATATTGCCAATGGCATTGACCACGGCCTCATCGAATCGACCCGGCCAGCCATCGCGCAGATACGCATGTGCAGAGCCCAGCGACAACATCAACGGAACGAGAAGATAGCCAAACCGATAAAATCGGGTGCCGGTCGGCTTGACCTGCGGTGCCAGACGAAATCGCTTTTCAACACCGTAGTAGAGAGCAGCCGCGGCCATCATGGTCAGCACCAGCAAGGCAATCCGGGTCTTGCCAACAACCACATCCTCGAAAGTGATGTGCTTGTACAGAACCACGATGGGCCAATGCACCAGATAGAGCGAATAGGAAATTCGGCCAATCCAGACACTCAAGGGATTGCGCAGCAGCAATCCCGTTGCCCGTGCTTCGCCACCGGCAATCAGCATGGCTGCCCCCATGCAGGGCAATAGGGCGTAGATGTCGGGAAACGGGGTGAACTTGTCGAAAAACAGGGCACTGTAGCCGATCATGATCAGCCCCAGAATCACCAGGATTTCGCGAACCGTGTTGCTCCTGATCAGCCCCGGCAACATGGCAAGAGCGGCGCCCAGCCCGAATTCGTAAACGCGGAACGGCATCATGAAGAAACTGGCAGCAGGATCGATCCGGGTGAATACCAGTGCACCATACAGGCTGGCCATCGACAGCAGTGCGATCACGACAGGCAACACCCAGCGCCCCCCTCGCGCGCACAGGACAATCAGCGCCGGCCAGATCAGATAGAATTGCTCTTCGACACTGAGCGACCAGGTATGCAACAGGGGCTTGAGGTCGGCTGAGGCATCGAAGTAGCCGGATTCTGCCCAGAAGAAAATATTGGACACCGAGAACACCGATGACATCAGAGCGCCCGAGAATCGCTGAAAGTGCTCCGGGGTCAGGTAGAACATCGATGCCGCCCAGGTGAGCAGCAGGGTGACGATCAAGGCTGGTCCGAGTCGTCTGAGACGACGTAGATAGAAGCGACCGAATCTGAAATCGTCCGCCCTGACCTCCTTGAGAATCAGTCGTGTGATCAGAAAGCCGCTGATCACGAAGAACACGTCCACACCGATGAAGCCGCCGGGAATCCACTTGAATTCAAGGTGGAACAACACGACGGCGATGACAGCAATGGCACGCAGGCCATCGATTTCAGGCTGGTATCGGGTAGCCGCTTGACGGTTCGGCTGACGACCTGCACTGGCAGTATTGGAGACCTGGTTCATGAACGATCCTTCTCGAGTACCCAGTAGGTCACCGGCAAGCCACCGGTGGTCTCCGGATCCCTGACATTCTTCGAGACGACTTGCCAGTCATCCCAGTGAAAACTTTCCAGCCAGGTATCACCTTCGAAGGCGTGATCGACCGTGGTCAGATAGAACCGATGTGTCAGCGGCATGGCCTCTTCACAGATCGCCGCCCCCCCAATGATCATCAGCTCGGGCTCATCGGCATCCTGCCTGACCTTGCCGGCCTCGATCAGTGCCTGTTCCAGACTGTGAACGCGAACAACACCGTCAGCGGACCAGTCGGTATTGCGTGTGACCACGATATTCGTGCGTCCGGGCAATGGCTTGCCGATGGAGTCGAAGGTCTTTCGCCCCATGATGACCGGCTTGCCTGTCGTCACGGCCTTGAAATAGGCCAGTTCTCCGGGTATATGCCACGGCATCTGCCCCTTGTCGCCGATCAAGCGATTGCGATCCATGGCCATCATCATGCAGACCACAGGTTGCTTGGCTGTCACCGGGTAGGCTCCTCTATCGATAATGTGCTGCTGTCCGTACCAGCCCTTGCGATCTGGCTGCGCGCATCGGCATCGACGGCGCTAGCCGGAAATTATACGTCAGCCATTACCACGGTAGGACGTCAGTCTTGTGTCAGAACGTGTCTGGTTCGACACAAATGGCCCGCCATTGTCGATTCAGCAAGCAACCGCAGCCAGCGCACGCAAGGGACCCACCCTGCGTACCGTCTCCATCTGCTCGGTCGTCCGGGTATAGAGTGTGCCGCCGAAGCCGACAGCACTGATCGAAATCTCGTCGAAGCATTCCCGACTGCGCGGCACCAGCAGCAGCCAGCCTTCGTTCGCCAGCAGATTGAACGGCGGCAACAGGCCATCTTCGCCCGCAATCAGTCCCAGCTGCCCACAGGCTCGCTCGAAAGCCTCGAACAGACTGTTTGCGGCCACATCGACAGCGACACCCCGACCACACTCCACGCGAACGAAACAATGCCTCATCGTCAGAGCGGGGTGCGTTGCCACGGCCTGCAGCGGTAGATCGGACGGCAATCCGGCAGCGTAGATCGCCAGAGCGGCATTGCCTCTGGTGGACGGAATCCACTGCAGGTGCTTGTGACGCTGACTGGCGCCTGCAGCGGTACCGCCGTTGTACAGTCCAGTGCCGCCCGCCTCTGCCATGATGACGGCAAGCGCTGAGAAATCGCTGCGCGTCAGCGGCAGCAACTGTTCTTCGAAACTGCGCCTGGCCAGCACCAGATGCCGATCACACAAGGGAAACTTGTTGAGGATCACGACATGCTCATCCCCCAGTGGCCCTACCTTCAACTCCGGATCCGGATTGAGAAACGGATTGAAATCGGGGTCTCGCGGACCGCCCGGAATCGCGACCTCCTCCTTGGGGTCCTCTTTGCCCCCCGCCTTGCTACTGACTGCATCCTTGGCCGCAAGGGAAGACACCCAACGCACGATGAAATCCAGGCCAGCATCTGCAATGGAACATTCGTCCACCTGCACGGGCTGCAGATCACCGGATGCAAGCGCGCTTGCGCTGCGCTCGTCAACCTTGTCCATCCACGTCATTGTCATGATGCCTCTCCCGATGCTCGACAAATGGTCACGTTCTGACAACCATTGTAAACCGGTGAAAGGCCGATTCAGGAATCGAAAGATCAGCCCACGCGTTTCAGGAATTCTCGCGTTCGGGGATCCTGAGGGTGGTCGAACAACTGTTGTGGCGAGCCTTGTTCCACGATTCGACCCCCTTCCATGAAGATCACGCGATCAGCAATCTCCCGCGCAAATTGCATCTCGTGGGTCACGATCAGCATGGTCTGCCGACGTTCGGCTACCCGACGCATGAGATCGAGCACCTCCCCAACCCACTCCGGATCAAGCGCTGAAGTGGGTTCATCAAACAGCATCAGCTCGGTATCGAGTGCCATGGCGCGACCAATGCCGACGCGTTGCTGCTGCCCACCCGACAGCGCTGCCGGGTAGACGTCAGCCTTGTCGGCCAGTCCGGTTTCACGCAGTATTTCATCCGCTCGCGCCTCGGCATCGATGCGAGAACGCTTCTGCACGACGATCAGCGCCTCGGTGATATTCTCGCGCGCGGTCTTGTTGGCGAACAAGGCATAGTTCTGGAACACGAACGCCGTGCGTCGACGCACGGCAAGGATGTCGGCCTTGCCAGCCTTGGCCACGTCCAGTTCAAGATCACCGATACGCAGACGACCGCTCTCCGGCATATCCAGAAAGTTCAGGCAACGCAGCAAGGTGGACTTGCCGGTTCCCGAGGGTCCGATGACCACGATACGTTCGCCATCATTGATGGTGAGGTCGATTCCGTTGAGTACCGCGGTATCACCGAAACGCTTGCTGAGTCCCTGAACGTCAATCATCGCGCAAATGCCTTGTTGAGCCGGGTTTCAAGCAGCTTCTGCACTTGTGAAAGTGCTTCCACGATGATCCAGTAGAGAATGGCCACGACAAGAAACGCTTCAAAGTACAGAAAACTTCCCGCGGCTTCCTTCTGCGTCGCGCCCATCATCTCGGTCACCCCCAGCGTGAATGCCAGTGACGTGCTCTTGATCATGTCGATGAAATAGTTGACCAGGGTCGGTGCAGCAACTCGAGCGGCCTGCGGCAGGATGATACGACGCATCATTTGCGTCTGTGTCATTCCGACCGATTGGGCCGCCTCCCACTGGCTACGATCGACGCCGATGATCGCCGCTCGAATACTCTCTGCCATATAGGCGGCAAAATGCAAGGTGAGCCCCATCACCGCTGCCGTGACACCGTTGATCTGTGTCAGAAAAGACAGTACCTGCGGCAGTCCGTAGTAGAACAGAAACAGCTGGACCAGCAATGGCGTACCGCGAAAGAAACTGATGAAGAGCATGACGAGCGTATCGAGCACTGGCACCTTGACCACACGCTCGACCGCCAGCAGCGAGCCCAGAATCAGCGCCAGTACCATGGCCGCAGTCGCCATGCCGAGTGTCAGTGGTATATACCCCAGCAACACCGGCACGAGTCCGAGCATGTAGTCGATATCAAGAGCCTGCATTCAGGGCTACTCCGCCACAGTGATATCGCTTCCGAACCACTTGGTCGAGATGTCCAGCAAGGTGCCGTTCTCACGCAGCACATTCAAGGCCTTATCCACAGCGTCACGCAAGGCGCGGCCGTCTTCATCGTTGCGAAACGGTAGCGCATTGCGAATCTGATCGAAAGGTTTTCCAGCCAGAGCCAGCGGCAGAGGGCTTTCTGCAATCAGCTGAACCGATGAGACCCTGTCCATGACAAAGGCATCAACCCGGCCCAGAGACGTGTCCAGCGCGATGTTGCTCTCGTAGGTCTTGATATCGATCTCGTCGGCATACGGCAGTTCGTTCAGCAACTGCTCGAAGTTGGAACCCAGATTCACGGCCACCGTCCGGCCTTTCAAATCCTCGGGCCCCTTTATTGTCTCCTCCTGGCCCGCTTTCACCACCACCTGCGCGCCATCGAAGACATAAGGCTGAGTGAAGGCAAACTTCGACTCCCTTTCCGGAGTGATGGTGATCTGGTTGGCTATCGTGTCGATGCGGCCCGATTCCAGTGCACCGATCAAGCCGGAGAAAGACATCGTTTCGAAGGTGACATCCAGTCCGGCCTGCTCACCGACGGCGTTCATCACATCCACCTCGAAACCCTGCAACTTGTCCTGACGCACGAAGGTAAAGGGAAAATAGCCACCCGACATACCGACGCGGATCTGTTCCGCTGCCTGAGCATGGCTGACGAAAGGTAAGGCTGCCGACAGCACGGCAACCAGGGTCATGAATCTGAGCATGGGAAATCTCCTCGAGCGATGGCACAAAGTATGGCGCATCCGTACTGGCACCAGCACGGCATTTGTACAAGATGCCTCGCCTGAACTTCACGAATATTTCCCTGCTACAAGTAAGGGTATCCCCCTTCCAGTGCTCTCTCGCCGATATGCCAGTGCCTATCGACGACTCAACAACATTCGCCGATGTGCCAGTCCCTACCGACGACTCAACAACATTCTCAGTACGCCAGTTCGATGCAAGTAGTAGATCAAGGTCATGATCGATGCAATGGCGGCGGCAAGATAGGTCAGGAAAGCGGCATTGAGCACACTGCCCGCACCTTGCATCTCCTCGTGAGTCACGATATCCGCTTCAACCATGGCGGTCTTTGCCCGGGCACTGGCATCCCATTCCACAGGCAGCGTAACGATGGAGAACACGACCGCGGCGGCAAACAAGGCACAGCCAAACAACAGAACGGGCATACCGAGCACAGGCACCAGCGTCATCAACAGACCGCCGATCATGATGACAGGCATGGACATCTTGCTGGAAATGCTCGTTACCGGCACCAGCGTCGACCGCATCTTCAACCAGCGATAGCCCTGAGCATGTTGCAAGGCGTGACCGGCCTCGTGGCAAGCCACACCAATGGCCGATATCGATCGCGCGTTGTAGACAGGTTCGGACAACCTGAGGGTTTTCACTCGCGGATCGTAATGATCGCTGAGTCGGCCGCTGACCGCTTCTATCCTGCAATCGGTGACACCCTGCCGCTCAAGCATGGCTTGCGCCGCTTCGGCCCCGGTCATGTTCTTTCGAGTACCCACATTTTCGTACTTGGCAAAGGTGCGTTTCAGCATCATGGACGCCAGTCCGGACAGGACCATCCCCGGCAGCATGACCAGAAACAGGTAACTCATGTCAAAGCCCATCACGATAGATTCTCCGAACAGTGGTCAACCCCGGCACTGTAAAACAATCCTTCGCTCCGCCCCCCCTTTGCTTTGTAAAACATGATGGAACTCGTACCGCATGACTCTGGCAGTCATACGCTGCGAGTGGCTCACCGGCAGACGCCCCAGGCGAATCACGCCTTTCGACAAAGACAGGCGATCCCGCGGAAGCGACCCCGAACAACCAGGAATTCAATCGGTACGGATGCTGGCCAATACCTCGGGTTGGTCATCGGTCATCGTGACAATCAGCATGTCGCCGGAACCGACAAACTGTCCTGTCAGCGCAGTGATATTGACCTGATGGGTAACGAGGACGACAGTCTCCGACTTGTCAGCGACCCAGTGTTCCAGTGCTTTCCTCAAGGCCGTTGTCTGTCGTGGCTCATTGTGCCTGTCCGCGAAAAACGAATTGAGCATCTCGGCCGGAGTTGGCTGTCCCAGACCCAGTAATTCAGCCGTATCCAGGCAACGGCACCATTCACTGGACAATACCTGCGCCTCGTCAATGCCGTTTGCTCGAAGCACATCACCTATTGCCCTGGCCTGTGCTCTGCCCTTGTCGGACAGATTTCGCTGTGTCTCGCAGTTCCCCGCCTCGAAACCCGGTGGATCACCCACCCCGGGAGCCAGCGCATGACGCATCAACACCACAGCTTCGCCTGCTTTCACGGCCTGCCAGGCGCCGACTCGCTGCGTATCGTCGGCAACGACGGTGTTGGCGCCACCCAGGACCATGACATGGATACTGACGAGACAAGCGGCGAACAGCTTGCGTGACAGACTGACAATCATGGCTCTTCACCTCAAGGCTGATGCACGCGCAATTCCACATGCCGATTCAGGGAACGGACACTCGATGATACCCGGGTGACGAGGCGTTTTCCCTATCGTATTTACACGGGGGTATCTGTTCGCCATGCAAGCGGTATCGTCGTTTGCAATACAAGCCGTACCGCTATTCACGGGCTTGTGTTCAAGACAACGGGCCGCAAGGCCGTATTGCCAATCAAACAAGAGGTGGATGATGTCCGACGTAAAGGATCTGAAAATCAATGCTGAGCAGGCGCTGTGGGACCAACTGGCAGACGCGCGTGATGTACTTCTAGGGGCCGAAGGTGGTGGATCGCATCTGCAACCCATGGCACCCCAGGCCGACCCCCTTCGCAAGACGGTGTGGTTCTACACCAGCAAGAAGACCGACCTGGCGGCCGCCGCGCTGAATTCCCCCGTAGCCAAACTGTGCCTGGTATCCAGAGAACGAGACTTTCATGCCAGTGTGGATGGTGTTCTGAGCACCGAGCACGACCCGGCCATCATCGAACAGTTCTGGTCACCGGTTGTGGCGGCATGGTATCCGGCCGGGCAGGAAGATCCGGATTTGACCATGCTGGCATTCAAGCCGACCGGTGCGGGCCTGTGGGCATCAACGGACAGCGCCGTGAAATTCGGCTGGGAGATCGCCAAGGCGAACGTGACCGGTCATCTGCCGGATCTGGGTTTCCATACCATCATCGAATGGTAACTGTTGCATACTTGATCTCGATGATCTAAAACCCAACTGATCTTCCCCATACCCCTCTCTCGGAAGCACCTCGATGCTCGACCTGTTGACAAGCCCTGAAGCCTGGATTGCACTGGGCACCCTGACTGCGCTGGAAATCGTGCTCGGCATCGACAACATCATCTTCATTTCGATTCTCGTCGGTCGCCTGCCGCCAGAACAGAGAGATCGGGCGCGCAGACTGGGTATCGGACTGGCGATGTTTGCACGCCTCGCCTTGCTGTTGTCGATCACCTGGGTGATGGGGCTGGTTGAACCTTGGTTCACTGTCTTCGATCAGGAGATCTCGGGCCGGGATGTGATCCTTATCGGTGGCGGTCTGTTTCTGCTTGCCAAGTCGACCCACGAGATCCATGCCAGCTTCGAGATCGAGGAAGAGTCCGGCAAGTCCGGCGCGTCTGCGGCCTTCTTCAGCATTCTCATTCAGATCGCCATACTCGATATCGTCTTCTCGCTGGATTCGGTGATCACCGCAGTCGGTCTGGTGGATGAGCTTCCCATCATGATGGCGGCGATCATCATTGCCGTGGGTGTCATGCTGCTGGCATCCAAGTCCATCAGTGATTTTGTTGACGCCAATCCCACCATCAAGATACTGGCACTGTCCTTTCTGATCATGGTCGGCATGACGCTGATCGTCGAAGGTTTCGATGTGCATGTACCCAAGGGATATATCTACTTTGCCATGGCCTTCTCGGTAGCTGTGGAGATGATCAATATCCGGATGAGAAAGCAGCAGACTCGCGTGCTGAAGCTGAAATGATGTGACGACGGCATCGAGACCTCGACGGCCGATCTTGCCGTAGTTCTTGCCGTAGTTCTTGCCGTAGTTCTTGCCGCAATGCTTGCCGCAATGCTTGCCGGAAGATCATGGCCTGCATAATGATGGGGCGATCGTGACGGGTCGCCCGCATCGCATTCAAGCCCTGTCGTTGCAGTGTCACAAGACCGGCTGGACACGGAAATACTCTATAGTGCCCTTGTCAGTCGAACACAGAGGCAGCACTCAGCGTGAAAGTCCTGATATTCGGAACCGGTTTCGCCGGAGAAGGCCACGCGGATGCGTTCCGCGGCGCAGGTGCTGAGATTGTCGGCATGGTCGGACGCACACCGCACGTCGTCAGGACGATCGCGAAGAAGCTGGATATTCCCTACCATGGCACCGACTGGCAGTCCGCGCTCGAAGCCTGCCAGCCCGATATCGTGTCCATTGCCACACCCGGTGGGGCGCATTACGAAGCGATCAAGCAGGCCATCGAATTCGGTTGTCATGTCTTCTGTGACAAACCGATGACGACAGATGGCGAGACGGCTGTCGAACTGCACGAACTGGCACAGCGCAAAGATGTGAAGACGGCCTATGCCGCCAGCTTTCGCTATACCTCGGGTGTTCTGCACGCCAGGCGGCTGGTCGCCGAAGGCGCTATCGGGGAGCCGGTTGAGGTGGAGTGCATCTCTCATTTCAATCTGGAACGAAACATCCCGTTCGGCTGGTCACATCGAAAGGAAGATGGTGGGGGACGTCTGAACAACAATTTCACCCACACCCTGTCGATAGTGAGCTCGGTCATCGGTGACAGGATCCTGTCGATTCTCGGTGACGTGCGTGATGACCTCGGGAAAGCGCCTCGTGTAGAGGGTGTTCACAACTTCATGGAACGACGGAAATTCATCCCCGAAGACCTGAGTGACCCGACACTGCAATGGGGCGAGAGCAATGTGGAATGGTCCTATACGGTCATGGCGCGGATGGCAAGCCCGTTCGCCCGGGATCCGGTTTCCGTACTCTTCAAGCATGGCGGCCTGCTACCGCGCTTTCACGAAGACCATATCGTCTTCTACGGCAAACAGGGGGCCATCTATCTCAAGGGCCATTACGGTAGTGGCGCGCTGTACCTCTGGGATGGCAAGGGGGCCTGGCAGGAAATGGCACGTCCGCCGGATATTCTCGCAGCCGTGCCGGATGTCGACGGTGAAACGGAGCAGTGCTGGCATTATCTGGCAAGTGAATTCGTCAAGGATATCCGGGGTGAGACGGTCGAGCCCTATCCGACTTTCAGGGAAGGCAGCCAGTACCAGCAGATCATCGATCTGATCCGCAGGAATGACCAATGGCACGACGTTTCCGGATTGAACTGAGCAAGTCGCTGTCGATGGAGAATCACTGATGAAGATAAACGACGCGAAAGTCTTTGTAGGTGGTCCTGCCAAGAACTACGTAACGCTCAAGATCATGACTGATCAGGGCGTTTACGGACTGGGTGATGCCACGCTCAACAACCGCGAGACCCTGCCGGCCGCCTATCTGCGCGACTACCTGATTCCCAGCCTGATCGGCATGGACCCGCGCAACAGCGAAGATATCTGGCAGTTCTTCTACCGCGGTGCCTACTTTCGGCGGGGCCCGATTGCCATGGCCGCTTTCGGCGCAATCGACATGGCCTTGTGGGACATCAAGGGCAAGATGGCGAACATGCCCCTGTATCAATTGTTCGGCGGCAAGAGCCGGGACGGCGCCATGGTCTACGCACATGCGACCGGCGCTGACCTGGAAGACCTGATGGATTCCATCGCGCACTACGTAGAACTGGGCTACAAGGCGGTACGCGTCCAGTGCGGCATACCGGGCATGCCCACTGCCAGCTATGCCGTGCCGGAGAAAAAAGGCAACTCGAAGCACTTCCTGTCAGACTTCAGCGGAATCCGGCCGAAGGTGGAGATATGGGACAGCAATCGCTACATGCGATTCATGCCTGAAGCACTGGCTGGCATCCGGGAGCGTTTCGGCCCGGACTTGCATATTCTGCACGACGTACACCACCGTCTCATGCCACGCGAAGCGGCTGAATTCGCCAGGGCGGTGGAGTCGGTACGCCTGTTCTGGCTGGAAGACCCTACCCCAGCCGAAGACCAGAACGCACTGAAGCTGATTCGGCAGCATTCGACCACGCCCATCGCCATCGGCGAGGTCTTCAACTCTGTCTGGGAGTGCAACAGGCTGATTGAAGAGGAGTTGATCGATTTCATTCGTATCGCGGTGACCTACGGTGGCGGCATCACGCCCGTCAAGCGCATTGTCGATCTCGCCTCGCTGCACCATGTGCGCACCGGCTTTCATGGAGCGCCAAGCCATTCACCGATCTGCATGGCAGCCCAGGCCCATCTGAACGCCTGGGCGCCGAACTTCGGCATTCAGGAATACCTGGTTCTGGGTACGCCGGAATGCGATGCCCTGTTTCCTTCCGAACACCGCATGGAAAACGGCTTGTTCCAGGTCAGCGATGCACCGGGACTCGGCGTTGATTTCGATGAAAAGGAAGCGGAGCGATACAGCTACCAGCCCGGTAGCCACCCGGTGGTGCGGCTGGAAGATGGCACGATGTGGGATTACTGATCGCCCTTCTCACGCCACTGACACAATACCTCGGTAGCCTGGCCCGCGACCGCCGGCGGTGGGCCCTGGACTGAGCCCGGCGTTCGGCTGAAGCGCGGTGCCGGGGCCGGTTGTACGCAACCCTCATGGGTTTCGAACACGGCTCTTGCCACATTGTGCGGATGCCGGGCGGCATCGCGCAGACCCAGCACCGGAGCGAAGCAGCAATCGCTGCCTTCCAGCAAGGCACACCAGTGCGCTGAGTCCTTTTCGGCAAACAGTCCGGCGAGCCGCTCTTTCAGCTTCGGCCAGTGCTCGGGATTGTGACAGTGACTGAATTGCTCGTCATCCTGCAGGTTCATCCTCCGCAGGAATTCGGCGTAGAACTTCGGCTCCAGTGGCGCGATGCTGATCCATTGCCCATCAGCGCACTGGTAGGTGTTGTAGTGCGGCGCTGCGCCATCGAGCAGATTGCTGCCTCGTTCATCATGCCAGCGCTTGTTGTGCAGCAGACCGTGCAGCATCGTGCTCAGGTGCGCCGTGCAGTCGCTGATGGCCGCATCCACCACCTGTCCCTTGCCGCTGGCTTGCGCTTCGTACCACGCGGCCATGATGCCGAAAGCCAGATACAGGGCGCCGCCACCAAAGTCACCCAGAAGATTGACCGGGATTGCCGGTCTACCCGCCCGATCGCCCATCGCAGACAAGACACCGCTGAGCGCAATGTAGTTGATGTCGTGTCCAGCCGATTGAGCCAGAGGACCCTCCTGCCCCCAGCCAGTCATTCGGGCATAGATCAGGGTGGGGTTCGACGGCCAGCAGGCATCGGGCCCCAGCCCCAGGCGCTCCATGACCCCGGGCCTGAACCCTTCGATCAGGACATCGGCATGCGCCAGCAGTGCAAGTGCGGTATCCACACCTTCCGGGGTCTTGAGGTCCACCACAACCGAGCGCTTGCCGCGATTGAGTACGTCGTACTCGATGTCCAGCAAATTGTCGCCATTCGCTCTTTCGAGACGTACGACATCAGCCCCCATGTCTGCCAGCAACATGGCGGCGAACGGCGCAGGCCCCAGCCCCGCAAACTCGATGACGCGAAGTCCCGACAAAGGCCCCATTGTTCCTACCCGCCCGTGCTGCTGCCCGAAGGCATGATATGTCGAGCTTACAGCAGAAAACGCAAGGCCAGAAACAGCGCCATTCCCGACACGATGGTCCAGAGCAGGTGCCTGGTAAACGCCACGAACACGATGCTGGCGACCCCTGCCACCAGATACTCATTGCCGAGACTCAGCTGCAAGTCACCCTCTGGCGCCAGCATCATCGGAACCGTGATGGCGCTCAGTACAGCCACAGGCACATAGCTCAGCGCCTTGATCAACCAAGCCGGCATCGGAATACGGCCACTGAGCGCCAGAACCGGGTAGCGCACGCCGAAGGTGACGGCCATCATGCCCAGAATCAGTAGTGCTTCCTGCCAGTGACTCATGATGCAGACCCTGCAGATTTCGAAACGCGCGTGTACCGACTGGCGCCATCAACCACCATGGCCGCAGCAATACCTGCCAGTGCAGCGACCATCAGACCCAGTTGATTGGGCCACTCACGCAACAGAAACGATATGGATCCCGCGACAACAGCACACAGGAGCATCGGCAGGTTACGCAGCAATGGCACAACGATACCAATGAAGGTCACGACCATGGCAAATTCCAGGCCCCAGTTGGCCATTCCCTGCAGTTGCGTACCCGCCACCATGCCGATGAGTGTGCACAGCAACCAGTTGCCGTACATCAGGACCGAGGAGCCCAGGTGATACCAGTGCTTGAAGGGTGACTCGTCGGCCCGTGCATAACGCTGAACCACGACCGCGTAGGTTTCATCAGTCAGCCAGAATCCCAGCGGCATCAGCCAGCGTTGCGGCAAGCGAGACAGATACGGCCCCAATGAAGCCGAATACAGCGCGTGGCGCAGATTCACGACAAAGGTGGTGAGAATGATGACGACAATGCCGGCGCCCTGCGTGAGCAGACCCGCGGCCACGAATTGCGAGGAGCCTGCAAACACGAAAAGACTCATGGCGATCGTCGCCGCAACGGAGAGGCCCGCATTGATCGCGAGCGCACCAAAGATGATGCCGAAGGGAATGGCACCGACTACCACGGGTATCGTATCCCGTGCGCCAGACCAGAATTCTGCGGATGGATTTGACATGATGAGAAAGTGGCGAGCTGTCAGCGTCGAGCTGACTAACGATACACGTCTTTTGACCGTCTGCGTAACGGTCGACAGCCAGTGCCGCTTCGGACAGGGATTCGGTGTGGTACGTATTCCGGCCAGTGATATTCTGGCAGGGATCTCCCGCCAGAAGCGCGAAAGATGCGCCGAGGTGAGCCGAAAGAAGCGCGAGAAGCTGCTTGCCGCGGTAGAGCACCGGATCCACGCGCAGGACTGTTTCGGTAACCACGGGCATGATCAGGACGCCCTGTTGATCATGCGATAGAGAAACGTTTACATGTGATGCAACCGGGCAAGCGAGGTTGCGTGTCGGGTCAGATTGAGCTCAAATCTGATCGGTAGAAGCCGGGCAAACAATGCCCGGCTACACGAGTCGGAGGATCTGACAGATCGGCCGTTAATACAACTCGAGAGATACGCGGCTTCGATCGATCACATCGATCGAAGCCGATTCTTCAAGGCTGAGGAGTAATGGTAACCCGCAACACAGCACCATTCAGGCTGACGCTCTGCCCGCGACCAGTCAGGCTGCTGACTCGTGTATCCGGATCGGCATCACCGGTATTGGCTTCAGCCTGCCTTTGCGCCTGATTCGCACCGGTACCTGGCTCTTCATCCAGCTCGGTTCCTGCATCCCATATCGCGATGTCCGACTCCAGCACTTCTCCGGACACCGGCTGACCATCAACGAAGAGATCGAGGCTGTTGTCCGCATCGGTCGCCGTGTAGAACCAGTCGTTTGACGGGATGAACATGGTGACGAAGTCCAGCTTGTCGCCGTCGACCGCCTGCAGCGTGAATTCGTAGGAACCGCCAGGACCAATCGGGGCAGGCGCATCGGCACCCACAGGAATACTGAATGCAACCGAACCGGGGACAGCCTCTGCGTACAGTGCAGGGTTCCCATCTTCAGCAACGGCCTCCAGACCTGCGTTGGCCGCATCGCGGGGCAGCAGCAATGGACTGTCGTCCTCATTTCGATGCACGATGAAAACGCCCGGGGACAGGGGCACAGCCTGGGTTGTATTGTCGGACAACACGTTCAATGTGTCTGCGGTGGAAATGTTCTCCAGCAAGACCGAGAACGTTGTTGCATTTCCCGCATCGATCTGCCCACGAATTTCGCCCGCGGCATTGGCTTCGGTATGAACGTTGAAGTACAGTTCACCTCGATTGAATGCCCCTATTTCATCGTCGGTCAAGGCTCTGGCATCCGCCGGTACGGTCCAGGTGGATCCGCCGTCTTCACTCGTCAGGCCAATCAGCACCGGGCCCGTGGAACCTGCGAAGCCGCGATGGATATGGGCCATGGTTGCATCACCCGACAGATTGCTGACACCCACCGTGGCGGTGACAATACCATCGGCGTCAACGGACACATCTGCCGACCCACTGGCACCATCCGGTACCGCTGTTGGCGTTGGTATTTCCTGGGCAGCGCTGAGAGTCACCGAGATGCTCTGAACGTCGTCAATGCCCGACTGGTCGACGACATCATCGTCGTCGTCACTGCTGCTGCAGGCACCAAGTGCAAGCAGAACTGACAAGGTCAACACGCTCTTCAACGGCGCATTCATGGGTGATTTGCGTTTCTTCATCGTGAATCCAAATGGTAGAGAGGGCGGATCTCTCCCGCAAACAGGCAGAGGAGCTATCCATGAGCAAGACAGATATCTGTCCGGGACAATGACGAGAACGATCAGCGAGGATCACTGACCATGAACAGACGCCATGCCTTCGCCGTGGCTGGCATTCCGTTCGTACCCGACCCGCGTCTAAAGTTCCCCGCTCCGAGGATGGATGACACCATCCATATAACCATTCGGCACTTTTCATCAGGAAACGCCTGAGCGCTCTCTGTTCCTGACGTACCAACAGTGTGGCACCCACCGCATTCAAGTCATCTGTCTGCGGCGAGGCTTTCCGTTCGGCTGGCCTCTATACGGCAACATCCGCCTTGATGGCCGGATGGGGGTCATACCCCTCGACCTCGAAATCCTCGATGCGATAGTCATCGATAGTCGCCGCCTGGCGCGTCAGACGCATCTGTGGCAATGCGCGAGGTTCACGCGAAAGCTGCTCACGCGCCTGCTCGAGATGGTTGAGATACAGATGCACATCACCGCCTGCCCAGACAAATTCTCCGGGGCGCAGACCGGCCTGCTGCGCCAGCATCAGCTGCAAGGCAACGGCGCCGACGTAATTGAACGGGGCGCCCAGCAGAAGATCGACCGAACGCTGATACATCAGACAATTGAGCCGGCCATCCGACGTCACGTGATACTGATAGATCATGTGACACGGTGGCAGCGCCATCGAACCCAGTTCGGGCACATTCCAGGCATGAAAGATCATGCGACGGCTCGCCGGTGTTTCCTTGAGCATTCGGATCAGATCGGCAATCTGGTCGTATTCACGACCGTCAGTACCGAGCCAACGTCTCCATTGCTTGCCGTATACCGGTCCCAGCTCACCCCACTTCGCCGCAAACGTGTCGTCTTCGATGATACGTTGCTCGAAATCCTCCTGCGAAATCTCCTCGCCTGTTTCACGACGATAGCTGGCCAGGGGCCAGTCACTCCAGATACGCACATTCTCGCGCAGCAACGGCTGGATATTCGTTCCACCGGTGAGGAACCAGATCATCTCCTTCACGGCCGTCTTCCAGTAGACACGTTTCGTGGTCAGAATGGGAACCGTGCCCCCTGACAGATCGAAACGAATCATTGCGCCGAAGATCGAGCGTGTTCCAACGCCGGTGCGATCGACGCGCTCATCACCTTGCTCGAGAACCTGAGAGAGCAGGTCTAGGTACTGGTTTTCCGGATGTCTCATACTCGGGCTCTATTGAGGGCATGCATGTGGGCGTCCTCGGTCATCAGGCTGCGCGCTTCTGATAGGCGCTGTACAACAACCAGGCACCGAGCAGAATCATCGGGAACGACAACAACTGCCCCATGGTCAGCCAGCCGAATGCAATGAAGCCGAGGTCTGCATCCGGTTGCCGCACGAATTCGATGAAGAAGCGATAGATGCCGTAGCACAGAACGAACACGCCGGACACGGCACGACGCGGTCGCTCCGTTGACGAGAACCACCACACGATGAGAAACAGCACGACACCTTCGAAAAAGAATTGATACAGCTGATTGGGGTGACGTGGCAAGTCGCCAGCATGGGGAAACACCATTCCCCAAGGCACGTCGGTTACCCGACCATACAATTCACCGTTGATGAAGTTGCCGATGCGCCCGGCGCCCAGACCGATCGGAAAGGCCGGCGCAAAGAAATCTGCCACCTGGAAGAACGTGCGCTTTGTATGGCGTGCGTAGAGCCAGAACGCAACGACCACGCCCAGAAAGCCGCCGTGAAAGGACATGCCGCGCCACCCGTACTCGCTGAAGGGATTGATGGCATCCAGCGGCCTGCTCAGCAGAATGTCGGTCTGGTAGAACACCAGTGAGCCGATCTTGCCACCGAGCACCACACCCAGCACGATATAGAACACCGCATCGCCGATCTCATCGGGGTTCAAGCCGGAGCCGGGTTTTCTGGCCCGGTGTGTGGATAACCACCAGCCGGCCAGAAACGCGACCAGATAGGTGATGCCGTACCAGTGCACGGTCAGCGGTCCGAGCGAGAATGCCACGGGGTCGATATCAGGGTATTGCAACATTCGGTACGTTGATCCGTAAGAAGGCGCGGAAGGCAGACAGGTCGGCAATTATACCTGTAGAGCGGCGATTGGTTCCCTGATCTCCCGGGACAGATGATCCTCCGGTACGCCGTGACATCCGGACGCCGTCACTTGCGTCGTCCTGACTGCGATGGCCGGGTATACAGCGACACACGGGGGTAGTGACGTGCCCGATACTGACCGTGACAACCGGGTACTCAGTTGACACACCGGGGGGAGTGGCGTGCTCGCTACTGACCGTGATGACTTGATTCACGATGACACTCGGCCGGCCTCATTCATTCCATCCTGCTGGTGAGGCCATTTGCCATGAGCCGGACAAGACCGGCTCATCGCTTCCTGAATCAGAGCAGTCTGGCAATACAGCCGGTCAGATAGAGCGTTTCCGGCATGGCGATATTGACCGGATGATCCGGTCCCTGCTGCAACGGTGCCAGCACCTGCAGGCCCAGACTGCCACGCGGTGTGTTCTGACGCATCTGCTGCAGCAGATCTTCGTGACTCAAGGCCTGCGAACAGGAGGCGCTGACAAGGATGCCACCCGGATTCAACAGACGCATGGCCAGACGGTTGTTCAGCGCATAGTGTCGCAAGCCCTGATCCCTGTCCTTGCGTCGCTTGATGAAGGCAGGAGGATCCAGCACGACCACGTCGAATCGTTCCCCCTCTTCGAACAATTTCCGCATGGCTTCGACCGCATCGTCACACCTGAAGCTGACACGTTCCTGCAGCCCATTCAGCGTCGCATTGGCGCTCGCGCCATTGACCGCCTGCTGCGATGCATCCACACCAATGACTTCACTGGCGCCGTAGGCAGCGGCATTCAGGGCAAAACCACCCAGGTAGGTGTACAGGTCCAGCACTCGCCTGCCCTTTACCCACGGAGCCAGCGCGGCACGGCTGCTGCGATGATCGTAGAACCAGCCGGTTTTCTGGCCAAGTTCGGCCGGCACCTCGAACTGCAGACCATTTTCGCGAATCGACAGCAGATCGACAGCTTCACCAACCACCCACTCACGGTATTCGGGCAGGTGTTCAAGTTTGCGCACGGGCGCATCGTTTCGCAGGTAGATGCCGGTGGCGCCGGTCACTGACTGCAGGGCATCGACGATCTCGTCGCGGAATCTCTCCATGCCTGCGGTGGTGATCTGCACGACCAGCACATCGCCATAGCGATCGACGGTCAGTCCGGGCAGAAAGTCGCCTTCACTGTGAACCAGTCTGTAACAGGGATCTTCATAGAGGAATTCACGCAGCTCCAGCGCCTTTTGCAGGCGAGCTCTCAATACCGTGGCATTGAAAGGTTCGCGGGCATCACGGCTGGTGACTCTCGCGGCGATCAGGGAATGGGGGTTGACGTAGGCATGGGCAAGAAACTTGCCGTTGGCAGATTCGATCGTGACGGATGATCCCGGCTCCAGACCCTTCAGGGGCGTCTGCGCGATATCGATCTCGTTGGAAAATACCCAGCCGTGCCCGGCCAGGACACGACGTTCTTCACGCTTCTTGAGTTTGAGTGCAGTCACGCGGACGGCGAGCCTCCGCGGTTGTGGCGCTGCCTGAGAGCAGCACCGGAAATGGGGGCCGTGGATACGGCCAGGGAATTACTGTTCGAGCGCAGCCAGAATCTGGTCTTCCAGTTCGCCACGCACGGCGATGATTTCACCCAGTCGAGACAGATCACCCGCGAGCATGTCGACATCTTCAGCTGTGCCCTCAAAGGCGTCATATTTGTCATTGAAATCCACCAGGTAATCGGTGGTCTCGGCGATGGCAGGATACACCTCGGCAGCAACGTCCTTGACGGCGCGCCGGCGCTCCTTGCCCTCAATGATACGCTGATAAACCTCGAAGTGCCCCATTGCCGTGTAGTCCACCATGATCTGGCAGAAACGCCGCAACTGATCGGCTTTGACCGAGTGCGTTTCCTCATTGCGACTGGCAAACGAGCTGACACCGGAAAGCTGACAGTAGCTGACGACAACCTCCTGACGAAGCTTCACCAATGCTGCAATGGTGTTGTGAAGGCGCTCGCGACGCTCGACACCTGAGGCAGAGGGTGGGTTGGAAGCTTCAGCATTGACTGTCGACATGTGCATCTCCGGCGGGTACTGGTGAGTATGACAATACTGTATTGATACAGCTCCATCTGCCGAAGCAAGGATGTTGCCATTCGAGGTATCAATTCAACCACAACTGTTGCGCCTTTACTACAGATGATCGTAAAAAAGCGTTTCCAGCCGAAGCTGCAAGTGACTGATATTAAAGGATATAAAAGTTACCGCACAAACAATACATGTTAGTCACCTGCCTTATCGTCCCAATAAATCAGGTAATGGAAATAATCCTCGGCAGCAACCTCTGCCTCGGATATGCATCGCCCGGCGACCGATATGCCCGCTTCGATGACACTCCGGTCGTTCCCGCTGACCAATGGATGCCAGTTTTCCAGCGCCTCTCCCTGTGCCAGCTTGCGGTAGGCACAGCTCTCCGGCAACCAGCCGATCTTCTGTTCTGTCAGCGGGCGAACGGCCAGACAGTCCGGAACCTTGCTGAACCTGTTTGCATAGTCCTGACATCGGCCGCTGCCGCAATCGAGTTGAACGCAGGAAACACGGGTGAACCACACTTCACCCGTGTCTTCATCTTCCAGCTTCTGCAGGCAGCAGCGACCACAACCATCACACAGCGATTCCCATTGCTGGTCATTCATCTCATCCAGCGACAGGGTTTCCCAGAATGGTGGATCGTCGGCCACGTCAGGCAGACGCTTCCTGGTGGTACTGAATCAGGCGCTCGACCTCGTCTGCCGACCCCATGATCACCGGCACGCGCTGGTGCAGGGAATCGGGTGCGATCTCCATGATGCGTTCGGTACCGGTATGGGCCAGACCGCCAGCCTGCTCGATCAGCATGCCCATTGGATTGGCCTCGTACAGAAGGCGCAGCTTGCCCTGCTTGCCCGCAGCCTGCAACTTGGCATCCATGGGATACATGAAGACACCACCACGGCACAGTATGCGGTGAATGTCACCTACCATGGATCCTGCCCAACGCATATTGAAATTGCGTCCGCGAGGCCCGTCCGTACCGGCATTGCACTCGTCGATATAACGCTTCTCGGGCGCCAGCCAGTGGCGCGAATACGATGAATTGATGGCGTATTCACTGGTCTCTCTGGGTACCTTTATGTCGGGGTGCGTCAGAATGAACTCCCCGACACTGTTGTCCAGCGTGAAACCTGCAACACCATGGCCAGTGGTGAGCACCAGCATGCTGGCCGAGCTGTAAAGGCAGTAACCGGCACACACCTGCTCGGTACCGGCTTTCAGGAAGTCGCTGTCGCTGGGCGCCGAGGAGTCGACATGTCGGGTAATCGAGAAAATGGTGCCGGTCGCGCCGTTGACATCGATGTTGCTGGAACCATCGAGAGGGTCGAAGCACAGCAGATAATCGCCTCTAGGGTAGCGATCCGGGATCGGATAATGCTCGTCCATCTCTTCGGAGGCGATACCTGCCAGCAAGCCCGAGCGTTGCATGGCATCGATGAAGACCTCATTGGCGATGACATCGAGCTTCTTCTGTTGTTCACCCTGGACATTTTCCTGCCCGGCAGTACCCAGAACACCGGCCAGCTCTCCGAGCCGAACCAGATTCGACAGGCGCTTGCAGGCAGTGGCAACATCGTTGAGCAAGGCGGTGAAGGCACCGCGCGACTCATTCTGGGCGCGGCCCTGTTCGATGATGTATTGGGTCAGTGTCGTACCAAGTTCGCTCATCAGATTTCCACCATGTCAAAGTCATCCTTCACGGCCCCACAATCCGGGCAGCTCCAATTCAAAGGCACATCTTCCCACAATGTGCCGGGCGCTATGCCGTCCTCGGGCCAGCCCTGTTCCTCGTCATAAATGAGGCCGCACACGCTACAAAGATATTTCTTGTATTTCACCACGAATTGTCTCTTATCAATCCAGTAGCGCGCATTGTCTCATTTACACCGCTGACATGCCGTAATATGCACCTACCGAATCACGCAACAACCGACATCCGGAGGCCACTGTGTCCACCAGCCGTACGTCCGCAGAACCCAATGCCGCCCAGCAACTGTTCGATCGCGCCCGCGAAGTCATTCCCGGTGGTGTCAACTCCCCGGTTCGCGCCTTCGGCAGTGTCGGTGGCACGCCACGTTTCATCGCCAGCGCCAGTGGCGCGTACATCAGCGACACCGAGGGCAAACGGTACATCGACTACGTGGGTTCATGGGGACCGATGTTGCTCGGCCACGCACACCCCGAAGTCATCGCGGCGGTCCAGCAGGCCGCGGTCAACGGTTTGAGCTTTGGCGCACCAACCGAGCTGGAAGTACAGATGGCCGAATTGATCTGCGACATCGTGCCGTCGATCGAGATGGTCAGAATGTGCAGTTCGGGCACCGAGGCCACCATGAGCGCAATTCGCCTGGCTCGCGGTTTCACTGGCCGCGACGATATCCTCAAGTTCGAGGGTTGTTATCATGGGCATTCCGACTCATTGCTGGTCAAGGCCGGTTCTGGCGCCCTGACGATGGGCGTTCCCAGCTCACCCGGCATCCCCGCCGACTTCGCGAAACACACGCTTACCCTGCCCTTCAATGACAAGGAAGCGGTGCGTGAGCTGTTTGCCGAACGGGGTGACAGCATTGCCTGCATCATCGTGGAACCCATTGCCGGCAACATGAACTTCATCGAACCCGCACCCGGCTACCTGCAGATACTGCGAGAACTCTGCACGGAGCACGGCACGGTACTCATCTTCGATGAAGTCATGACCGGATTCCGTGTCTCACTCGGCGGTGCGCAGGAACTGTACGGCGTCACTCCTGACCTGACCACACTGGGCAAGGTCATTGGTGGAGGCATGCCCGTGGGAGCGTTCGGCGGCCGACGCGACATCATGGAGCACATCGCGCCCGTCGGTCCGGTCTATCAGGCCGGTACGCTTTCAGGGAATCCGATTGCCATGGTCGCCGGCATCAAGACGCTTGAACTGCTCAAGGCTCCCGATTTTCACCGACACCTCCATCAGAAGACTGGCCGCTTGCTGCACGGCATGAAGGAGGCCGCGGATGCGCACGACATCGACTTCCACACGGCTCATGCCGGTGGCATGTTCGGCTTCTTCTTTACCGACGCCGCCGAAGTCACCGGATTCGACTGCGTCATGAAATGCAACCTTGATCATTTCAGGCAATTCTTCCACGGCATGCTCGACGCCGGCGTCTATCTGGCACCGTCCGCCTACGAAGCCGGATTTTCCAGCTCGGCACACACTGACGCTGATATTGACGAGACAGTGGCGGCGGCCAATCAGGTGTTTGCTGCCATGGCTGCAAAATCGTAAAGCCTGCTGCGAATCTGCCGGAGAAAGATGGACATGTCAGGACGTTGTATCGCGATGTGGTCGGGACCACGCAATATTTCCACCGCCATGATGCGCGCATGGGAGAATCGGGACGACACCGTCGTCATGGATGAACCTTTCTACGCCCATTATCTTCACAGTACCGGACTGGATCATCCGATGCGCGAAGAGATCATCGCCGATGGCGAGACGGATTGGCAAGCCGTCGTCCGTACCGTGACGAGGCCCCCGGAAAGCGGTATCTTCTATCAGAAGCACATAGCCACACACTGGCTTGCGCATTTCTCCACCGACTGGCTGGACTCGCTGGATAACGTATTCCTGATTCGTGAGCCGGAGCCCGTGGTGGCCTCCTACTGGGTCAAGCGCGGCGACCTGACTGCCAGCGACCTGGGCTACGAACAGCAGGGGTTTCTGTTCGATCTGCTGCACGAGCGCACAGGCAGTCGTCCTGCTGTCATCGACAGCAAACGCTTTCTGGCAGATCCGGAAGCGCAACTGCGCGCGCTGTGCGATCAGCTCGACATCCCTTTCGACAAGAGCATGCTGTCCTGGCCAACTGGTCCCCGTGACACCGATGGCATCTGGGGTTCACACTGGTATGACGCCGTCAATTGCAGTACGGGATTTGCACCGACGCGCAATCGGGAAACTGTACTCAGCGACGACCAGAAAGTCATCGCTGATGCCTGCCGTCCGATCTACGAACGGCTGCGTGAATTCGCCATCTGAGCTTGCGGGGCTTAGCGGAAGATACGCTTCAGGCCGCGACGACACTCGCCTCAAGGCTGATTTCGGATTTCAGGGAATTGGTGATCAGACATCCCTTTTCAGCCTTTTCCAGCAGCCGCTGCGCCTTGGCCTCATCGGTGCCTGCGGGCACCTTGAGTTCGACTTTCAACCGGAACTCGGTAAACAGGGAGTCTTTCTCCGGCCTGTCTAGAATACCGTCCACGGTACAACTCAGTGATTGCCATTCCAGCTTCGAGGCTCTGGCAACGGCCTTGAACGTCAACATGAAGCAATCCGCCACTGCCGCAGAGAGCAGCTCTTCGGGTGACCAGAGATTGCCAGGACCACCGAATTGCGTGGGCGGTGCCGACTGCATTGAATCCAGTCCTTCGCACTCCAGCAGAATGCTGCTGTCAGGCTCTCCTGAGGCCTTGACCACATAATGATGCGGATACTCTTGCATTGCATGACTCCGAATTCGTATTCAGGTTGAAATTTGCCTGCACTGAGAATTATAGGCGTTGATATCGACGCAGGATAGTCAGACGACAGTGTCCTCGGCATAGTTTCGCATTGCATCGATATCCAGCAGTTCGATCTCTTTCTCTCTGACGCCCAGCAGCCCTTCGCGCGACAATTTCGCCAATGTACGAGAGAACGTGGCCGGCACGATGGACAACCGCGAGGCAATGACATTCTTCGGCGCCTGCAGACGAATGATGGCCGTGTCGCCTTCGAACCTGTCGGGCAATTGTCCAAGCAGATAGGCAATGAGTCGCGAAGAGGCCGTGTGCAGACTCAGGCGTTCGATATCGGCAACCTGCTCATGCAATCGTTCTGTCAGCCGTTTGAGCACTGAGAAGCAGGCGCTCGTGGACTGCTGTAATTCTGCGCAATAGTGGTCGCCGTTGACAGCCCAGACAGTACTGGCACCAATGGATTCTGCGTCTACCGGGTATCGTCGCTCACTGGCAAAGATGACGGCCTCGGCAAAGGTGTTGCCCGGTGTGACCAGACTGATGACCTTTTCGGCACCGTTCGGTCGGCGACGTGCCAGCTTGATCTGCCCGGTGGACAGCAAGTACACGGAGGGCGCTGCATCGCCGCGATTGAACAGCGTTTCCCCATCCTGCAGCAGCACCAGGCACATTCGCTCGACGATGGTCTGCAGGCTGTGCTCTTCCAGCCCCGAAAACAGCACGGCAGCCTTGAGTTGGGACAGCGCTCGCTCTCGCTGAATGGTTGACAAACGTGTGATGACTTGTGGCACGGATCCTCGACAGGTGCAGATTGGCGCGTTCGTGTTGCAACAGGCATGGTGACAGAACCCCACCACTTATACCCTGAACGCATTCTCGGGAACAAGCGCCTACGTACCCGATGATGGGAGAACCGTCGACTGAGGCAGCTTATTGACGTTTCATCATCACTCTTTTTTCACGATTGGACGCACGCCTGCACCTCCAGGGTGAGTAAGTCACTGAGGTATGCATCTCCTTCGATTAACGTCTCATTCCCGCGATGCTCTCATCGAGCCAGCATCGAAAAATGGAACTGATCGTGCTCCGGTGGGATTGGAAGAACGGAACTGATCATGCTCCGGTGGGATTGCTGGAAACACTCATGAATACAGACGCAATACAACGATTGAAGCCACGCCTCGCCTCGGCACTGGATGCACGAGGCGTCTTTCTTGTACTGGCGCTCATTACGGCTTTGGGGCTGTCGATAGCGCCTGCTTCGGGCACGCTCGGCCCGAGTGCAGCCGTGATACTCGTGACGTTGGCTCTCTGGAGTACCGGGCTTCTGCCGCCATTTCTCACCTCACTGATCTTCTTTGCCGCAGTACTCATCCCGGGGATAGCCACGCCGGATATCATCTTTGCAGGTTTCGGCTCAGCGGCCATCTGGCTGATTGTTTCGGGTTTCGTCATCGGTGCTGCCATTACCGGTTCCGGCCTCGGGGCCGGCCTTGCAAGCCGACTGACCCCCTTGGTCGGCACAAGCTACACGCGCCTCGTTACTGTCATGACGGTTGCCGCAATGCTACTCGGATTCATCATGCCATCGTCTGTTGGACGCGCAGTTGTATTGATACCGATCGGCATGGCTCTGGCGGAACAATCGGGTCTGAAGCCGGGTTCAAACGGACGCATCGGCCTTGCCGTGGCACTGACTCTGGCCTGCAACATGCCCAGTTTCGCGATCCTGCCGTCGAACATTCCCAATATGATACTGGCAGGTTCCGCCGAGAATCTCTACGGACTGCATTTCGACTACACCTCGTATCTGGCTCTGCACTACCCGGTTCTCGGCATCGCGAAATCCGCCCTCACGATCATACTGGTACTGGTTCTGTTTCCCGACAGGATCGACAGCACAAGGACACTCGTGCCAGCACCGGAGTCCTCAGCAAACCGCGCCTTGCAGAGACGAGTAGCCCTCATTCTGGGAGGGACGCTACTGCTGTGGATGAGCGATACGATACACGGTGTGGGACCAGCCTGGATCGGCATAGGCACTGCGGTTCTACTGCTCCTGCCGCGCATCGGCGCCGTGGCACCCAGGGATTTCAATGCCTCGGTGGACTTCGGCATGATCATCTTCGTGGCTGCTGCGCTGGGTGTCGGTGCTCTGGTCAACACCTCCGGTCTGGGTACTGTGGTTGGCCAAGGCCTGCAATCAGTGCTCCCGCTTGATCCAGAACACGGGTTCATCAACTTTCTGTCGTTGACGCTGATATCCGGTCTTACCGGACTCATCACCACCAATCCGGGTGTACCAACGGTACTGACGCCGATGGCTTCAGAGCTGGCATCAGCGGCAGGCATGAGCCTCGATGCCGTACTCATGACTCAGGTCGTTGGCTTCGCCACCGTGATATTCCCCTATCAGGTAGCGCCCCTGGTTCTCGGTATGCAGTTATCCGGGGAAAAACTGCGAAATGTCGTGCGCGTCACCATCCCGCTGGCGCTGCTCAGCCACGGACTTCTGGTTCCTCTTGATTGGTTGTGGTGGCGTTTTCTGGGCTGGATCTGAAAGTTGTCGTGACACTTGTGTGCACGCCTTCGACCACATCGAGATGACAGAATCGATTCACCGCTGACAGGGTGAGCGCACCCTTCAGGCCTGGCTTGGCGATCACTGCCGCGATCAGGCGCGGACATGGTAGTAATACCCTTGAGCACGCATTGGCAATCCTTGTCGTCGAATCGTATCATTGGCAGGAATCGGCGTGATACAAGACAGGCACAACACATGCTCCAAAGCAGGCACCGAATGTCGACAGTCCGCAAGACTGGCACTCTAGTACTGCTTGCCGCGATGTCCGGCGCTGTTCAGGCACAACAGAGTCTGCCGGCCATTGTTGGCACCACACTATCCGGTACCGATACATTCCAGTCGGACATCAGCATCGATGGGGAATCCATCGATGTAACCGGCTTCTACCGAGGAGGCTTTCTGGCAGACGCCGATGGTGACGGCATTGCAGAAGCCTATCTCAGGACCATGGAACCGGGTCAGCTCTGTCAGACCCTGATCTACCTGCCCAGTCGTCAGAGTCGGTCTGTGGCCATCAGCTCGGATGCACTGGATGCATACACGCGTGTACGCAACTTCGGCGCCGTGCTGGACGAATTCGGGCAGGTTCAGTGTCCCGACAGCTCCGCCAGGCTGAGAAACGTCGGCGATCTCAACGGTGATGGCATGGATGACATCAGTACCGAATATGCCTACAACGGTGAAATCATCTTTGATGGTGCCGTCAGCAATGGCACACTCATCGATGCGACCAACCCCTTGCCAGGCCAGGTCATGCTGGTCGCCGATGATCTCGAGGTAAACCCGATAGGCGATGTCAATGGCGATGGCCTGATGGACCTGTCAGTCTACAGCTATGCCGATGATGCAACTGAGCTGAACGACAAGCACCTGATTCTCGCCAGCCAGCCAGGCGCTCTGCGCCCATCTCTCGATGCCGATGTGATCGCAGGCGACACCCCGCTGGCAGAGTTGCCACGAGGCGAGTTCGGCACCCTGCCCAGGTTTCACTCGGTGGGTGACGTGAATGCCGATGGCTTCGATGACCTTGCCATCCACGAGGATGGCGAACAATGGCTGGTTCATGGCAAGGCGCAGTTGGCCCTCGACGATGATTACCGCAACAATGGCTACCGCATATTCGATACCTGCAGCTATGGCGGATGCCAGCGCATTCTCGATTTCGATGCCGATGGCTATGACGATGTCCTGATGAGAGTGTCCGGTGTGGACCACGACAGTCTTCTCGACGGAACGGGATCGCTGATTGTCTATGGAGGACCGGACGGGCTGCTGCCAGCGGATGAGATCGACACGCTGCCCGAGGGTCGAGTCAGTCAGATCGTGCAGAAGTATGCCAGGCCCAAGGCTGGAAACCCGGGTGTGGTACAACCCCTGTCCACGGGTGACATCAATGGTGACGGGGCCAGCGACTTGCTGCTGGCCAATGCCATCGGGAGTTACGAACTGGGAGCGAGCATTCTGTTCGGCACACCGGGTGAACGACCTGCCGTTCTCATCGAAGCCAGTATCGATGGCAGCAACGGCATTCACTGGGTGGAATCCAACGCCTTTTACGGCAACCCCGGACCGGGTGACGTCAATGGCGATGGAATCGATGAGCTGGCCTACATCGACACCTTCATTCCCGGCTCTGCCGTGCAACGTCGTGATGCTGACCCGCAATCGGTGTTCATCTTCAACGGGCCGGACTCACTGGATATCCACTGGCGTGCGCCGCCGGTCATGGACGAGATATCCACCTACCGCATTCTGCGCAATGACACCGAAGAAGCCAGGCTGAGCACGGATAGCACCTCATTGAGAATCCCCAGGGTCGCCACGGCAGAGGCTGAGCAGATACGCATCCAGTCTCTGGATGCCGCCGGCAATGTGCTGGGTGAGGCAATACGTTCAATGACACTGCAGGATCCGGAACTGGTAGCCGAAAGAGAACGATTGACCGATGTCGAGTTCACGGCAACAGGCGACAGGATTGACGCCGAGGCCTATAACCTGACCAGCAGGATCTACGGCCCGAGTCTGGGGGAATTGTTCTGGAACACAACCAAACGGTTCGTTCTGATCTGGCACGATGGACAGATCATCGATCGGGTGGAGGGGAACAGCTACATGGTGACCGAAATGGGCGAGTACTTCATCACCATCGACTACCTGGGGGATGTACCCGACGCAGACATGGGCGACGTGCTCTCTTCAGGCACCTTGCATCGCAGCAACCTGACACGGCTGAGTCAGGCAGCACCGGGCGATCCGTCGAGTCCATCCCGACCGGTTTCCGACCCACTGCCTGCAGCGCCAGCAAACCTCACGGCACAGGTCTATTCCGCCAGTACAGCAGAGCTGTTCTGGGACAGAGCGTCGGCGGGGAGCGGTATCACATCACACGAGATCCATAGAGATGGAGTTCAAATCGGCAGATCGACCGGCATCAGCTATCTGGATAACTCCCGCGAGTCCGAGCTGAATCATGTCTATGAAGTGATTGCCATCAATCGAGATGGCCTGAGATCAAGCGCCTCATCGGTCACGACAGCGGCGTTTCACTCAGGCGGTAGCGATGACGAGACATCGCAACCCACGGCTGCCAACTCGCTGCCATTGACCGGACAGGTCTACTCATCTACCGCCGTGGAATTGTTCTGGCGTGGCGATAACGTCAATGGCAACACGCCATCCAGCTACGAACTCAGACAGGATGGCGTACTGGTCTACACAGCGAATGGTCGCAGCTATTTCACGGCTGATCTGGCGGGCAACACCGCGTATCGATACCAACTCATTGGTCTGGATGCCGCGGGCAATGCCGTGGCGCAAAGCGATGAGGTAACGCTGACAACCCATGGACAACGCACACCTGCCGACATGAACACATCGGCAATGCATGTTTCGGTCAGTGGGTCATCGCATACACCACGTAGTTGATGCCCAGCCGGTACGCCTGCGTGGTCAAGCGCGCCGGATACCGGGCATCGTCGGCATGTTCCCAGGCATCGCCGAGATCCTGGTTGAAGTTCACCGCGACCATGACGCGCCCCTGATCATCCACAATGCCCCGCCAATGTGGGTAACGGCCGCCCTTCTCCCAAGTCTGATTGTTCAACCAGGCTCGGATACCCGGAATCTGTTCCCGCTCGGCAAGGTCATACATGACGTGGAAGATCTCGCTATCGCTGTCCAGTTCTTCAAGCTCCCGTTCGGGAAAGACCTGGGCCATGATGTATTCGAACTGTTGCCACTCGGCCTGTCCATGGAAGTCATCAACCATCAGGAATCCGCCACGCAACAGATACTCACGCAGTTGACTGATTTCATCCGCAGAGAAACTCAGGAAACCGACCTCTACCACATAGATCCACGGGTAATCGAAGACATCGGTGCCTGCCATGCGTACCAGCACATCTTCGTTGGACACCTCGATGGACGTCAGCCTTTCCAGACCAGAGGAAAAGTGGGTTTCGGCCTCCGGCCAGTCTGCCTGCCAGCGCGGCCAACCATCATAACCACCGCCGTACACCAATCTGGCGAAGACGAACTCGTTCGCTCGAGCGGGTACGGAAAGCACACCGATCCCGATCATCGCAAGCAGTACTACCACAGCTCTGGAAACACGCATGAAGGCACCATGACCATTTCTGCCTGCATCGATCATCATGCATTCTGCTCGGGAGTGCAACGATACGGGTGGCACATCGGGACAAGTGTCTGAATTTGCGAAAGTCCTGTACGGCACAAATCATTGCTGCTCGCACCTTGTACCATCACTGCTTGAGCGGCCTCGATACTGACACGCGACATATCCGTGACTACCAGGGCGCTGTGGTTCGCTGCCGACAAGACTCGCAGGCAGTTGGCGCCGCTCAAGCCAGTCATCGCAACCAAGGGAACTATCTGCTCGATGGGGATCGTGAATACACTCGCGCTGGTTTTCGCACTGGTGGCCATAGGCTATCTGCTGGCTTTGCGTGGCATTCTGCGCGAAGGTGCTGGTGAGGCCCTGGGGGATTTCGTGGTTGCAGTGGCCATTCCCGCCCTGCTCTTTCGTACCCTGTCGCAGGCGGATTTCGGCGATGTCAAGCCCTTGACCCTCTGGTCGGCCTATTTCACCTCGATCTTGTGTACCTGGGTGGTGGCAACGCTGGTCATCCGGCGAGGCTTTGGCCGTGATGCACGCTCCGGAGTGGTCGCAGGTCTGTCGGCCAGCTTTTCCAATCTGCTGCTGTTGGGCTTCCCCGTGATATTCGCCTTGTTCGGGCAAGCCGGTACGGAAACGCTGTCGTTGATACTCGCGATTCACATGCCGATCATGCTGACAAGCTCGGTGATACTCAACGAGCGGGCCGAGATGCTCGATGGGCTGCGTGAACATCAGTCAAGTCCGGCAACCACGCTTCTGAGAATCGTGAAGTCGCTGCTATCGAACCCTCTGGTACTCGGCATTCTGGCAGGCGTGATCTGGCGTTTCCTGCCACTCGAGCTACCAGACTTTCTCAGCGAACTGGTCGATCGGCTGGCCGCGGTGGCCGGCACACTTGCGCTGATATCACTGGGACTGAGCCTGCGCCGCTTCGGCATTGCCCGTAATGTGCCCCAGGCCGCGACGATGACAGCGTTGAAACTGCTGTTCATGCCTTCCGTGGCAACCGTGCTGGCCTTGGCAATCGGCCTGTCTCCATTTCAGGCAGAAATCGTGATTGTTGCCGCCGCCATGCCGACCGGTGTCAACCCCTACCTGATGGCGGCACGGTTTGGTACGGGAGAGGCCATCGCCTCCAACGCACTGCTGCTCTCCACACTCGCGGCGCCTCTGACCTTGCTGTTCTGGTCATTCGTGGCCAGAACGCTGTTCTGATTGCATGTTTGTGCGGTGGTTTCGTCAGCCTGCAGCGGCACAACACCACTCTGTTGCCGTCTTTATCGCACGCTGAACAAATAATATAGCGGTTCGCAGGTAAGCTACTGCCTTCCAGAATTTTCCCACCGGAACATGGCTGATAGTTGTCAATGACCGAGCTCTACGAAACAGGCTACATCGAGCATCTTCGGCAGATCGTAGCCAACACATTGCCCCGGTGGAACCTGCCCCCCGCGTCTGACGTTTCACTGCTCACCGTCTCCGAGAATGCCACCTTCCTGATCAGTGACGATCAGAGTCAGCCGCTGTGCGTCATACGGGTACATCGACAGCACTATCACACGCTGGCTGAAATCGAGTCGGAATTGTCCTGGATTCAGGCCTTGCGCAAGGAGCAGGTGATCACGACCCCCCGTCCGATTCCGCTGACGAGCGGTGCTCTGATCGCCTCTTTCGACGATGGTGAAGAAACACGTCATATGGTGGCATTCGAGTTCGCCCTCGGAACCGAACCCTCCACGGATCAATCCCTGGTCAGCGACTTTCGTCAGCTGGGTGCGATTACCGCGAGGCTTCACGAGCACGCCCGTCACTGGACACCACCATCGTCCTTTACCCGCAAGATATGGAACTTCGACACCACCATCGGGGAAGCACCGCACTGGGGTCACTGGCAACACTGCTCCGGTCTGATACCGACGGACAAGGAAGTCTTGATGGACACGGTTGCATTGATCAAGGAGCAACTGTCTCATTACGGCGAGGAACCAGAACGTTTCGGACTTATCCACGCGGACCTGCGCCTGGCGAACCTGCTCGTCAGTGACAAACAGCTGGCTGTTATCGACTTCGACGATTGCGGTATAGGCTGGTATGTCTACGATTTTGCCGCGGCCATCAGCTTCGTGGAAGAAGATCCTCAAATACCCGATCTGCTGCAAGCCTGGGTATCAGGCTACAGAGAAGTGACCGAACTGAACGAGGATGATGAGGCGCTGATTCCGACGTTCATCATGCTGCGGCGCCTGATGCTGACTGCCTGGCTACAGACTCATTCGGAAACACCAACAGCGCAGGAACTGAGCGCGGGGTTCATTGACGGCACACTGCGCATGGCTCGACACCTGCTACTGACAGGCTCCCCACTTGACCTGCAGCCCGGCCACTCCCGAATTCGCTGCCAGCACTAGTCGAAAACGCTGGATTCCGAACATGAATGCATCTGCCCCTCACGGCAGATAAGGTAAGTGAATCAGCATCAACGAGTAGGCCGACAGCTCAACGATCCGCGCATTCGGGCTCACTTCCAGCAAACCGACAAGACGACGATGCCGAATCTGTTTCTTGTTAGCCACCTTAAGCAATTGCCTGCATGAGCATCCTTGAACCTGCCGTCAAGACTGACAGACGGGCTTCACCCGAGGAAGAACCGGATCTTTTCAACCGCGCTGACATTGCTGGAAGCGCAGGAAAGTGTTGCCTGCATCCTCTGCCTGCAGGAGACTGAAAACCCCCTCTTTTTCGGTGAAATCGACACCACTGGATTGCAAATGCTGCCTGAGCAATCCGGCATCCGAGTAGCACAGATCCATACCGACAATGCAAGGTTGATTATCGGAGCGAACAGCCTGCGGAAGCCTGCCCAACTCGGCCTCGATCTGCCGGCTGGTCAGCAGCCGAATGCAACCATTGGCTGTCTGCAGCTGGTAGCCTCCCTCGATCGGCTTTGCCGCACCGTACAAGGCACTGAATTTTTCGACGAGGCCACGCTGACTGTCCGACTCGGCCACGATGCTGATGCCACCAATCCCATGAACCGAATTGGGATGTTCCAACCACTCTGGAACATACACGAGCTCCGGTCTGTGCTGCTGACAAAGAAAGAAGGACAGGCGCGGGCAGTTCGCATCCGGCATCAATGCAAGCGTGGTTTTCGTTCTATCCTGACGACCATCGGGAAGAGTCACATCACGACCGAATTCCAGATGACCGGCAACCTGAAAACCGACACGCTGCGCCTGACGAGCATCTGCCTGTGAATCGCTACTGTGCAGAGCTGTCAGAGCGACGCCTTCCCGCTGCTGCAGATAGTCGTGAACATGGCGTCCGAAATGAAAATCACCTGCAGGCACTTCATCGATCAGCGAAGCATCATAGATCCCCATGATCTCGATCAGACACCCCTCGAACATGGCCAGGGATGTACTGGTACCCCAGGGATGCTTTCCAATCGCCGTCATGTTGAAGCCCATAGCAATCAGGCGATCACGCAGCTGCTCGATATCATGTACGGCGATCAGGGGATGGTCGATACCGAAGGATGCGTTCATGACAGACTTGCGCCTCTAGTGGGTGAAGGAGATTCTGGCGGCGCCGACTTCGCGAGCCTTGGTACCGACGACGGCCGTATGGTCAGGCACATCCTTCAATACGATGGAGCCCGCCGCCACATTGGCACCGGCACCAATGCGAATATTGCCGAGCACGATGGCGCCAGCACCAATCACTGCACCACGCCCGATGGCGGGATGGCGCGTGTCACCACTGTCGCTGAGCGTGCTGCCCAGGGTGACGCCATGCCAGATGGAGACATCCTCTTCGATGACCACGGTTTCACCGGCTACGAAGCCCAGTGCGTGATCCAGCCAGAAGCCGGCTCCGATTCGCGCTCCCGGGTGAATATCGGTAGCCAAGGCTCTTCCACAGACAGCTTTCAGCGCCAGGGACAGTTCCGCATCGCCATCCAGCCACAGCTGATGACTGACGCGATGCGCCATGACAGCCTGGACACCGCGTGCATACAAGATCGTTGCAGCCATGCCGCCAGGCTCGAAATTGCGTCGAGCCGTCTCGGCGATGTCGTGCTCGCACAAGGCGTTCAAGGACGGGTTATCGCGAAAGACCTGCCCAACCGTTTCCATGAGCTGCACATTTCCCTGACACACACTGCCCAGTACAGCTGCGGCCAGATCTCCGAAGCTGCGTGTGGCATCTGCATTCAGGCCGAGCAAAACAGCAATGTCCGGACGGCTCTCCATCAATCGCTGGACTTCAACGACCACACTGTTTCCTGCTGTCTTGTTCATGTTTCTCTCAAACTGCTGACTTCCGCTTTGGCAACGGCACTCACAACGGCACTCACAACGGCACTCACAACGGCACTCACAACGGCACTCACAACGGCACTCACAACG
>CANLNQ010000007.1 GCA_947492525.1 uncultured Granulosicoccus sp. | reverse complement strand
GCCTGAAGCAACCAGTGCAATCCAAGCACCCATTTAAATTACTTGATTTAGTTGTAAAAGAGCCTGCCAGGGAAAACGCAGTTCCGCTTGGCTGAGTCCGAGGAGTGTACCACGAACTTGTCGATCGGTGGAAAATAATTTTTACATCATCTCCCGGTACTGCCGTCTCAGTGAAGCAGTGTATCGCCTGACCGAGCCGTCTACTTTAACATCGTTTGACGAAGAAGTGAAAAATAATTTCTACCATTTTTCAATCCCTCTCCATCCGCCGACCGAACCATCTACCGTTCGACCGAGCCGCCTATCTTAGCGCGACTTTTTCGAAACAGGGAAATTATTTGACAACCTTTTCCTGTCTCTTCCCGCCTCAACCAGATCAACCCGAGAGCTGCCCTGCATCGCTGCGAGGAGGCGAATTCTACGGACTTTCTGGAGAAAAACAACGGTCTTTCTGAAATTTCGATGACATTTTTCAGGAACGCTCTCGTGACGAGCCATCAACAATTCGGATCTATAGTGCTTAGTCGTTGAATTTCCGCCACTTTCCAACGGCATCAGCCGCGTAAAGTCCTTTGAATGCCCGATTGAGAGCCTGAATCGGCTGGTATCAACAACCATCAGGCCGATCTGGTGCACAGGCAATGCTGCCTCCAAGACCCTCTGCCAGTTCCGAAGAGCCGGCTGCTTGTCGATCTATATGCACGCCTTGATCTAGTTGCACGTACCGAACTACCTGCACGTACCGAACTACCTGCACGTACCGAACTACCTGCACGTACCGAACTACCTGCACGTACCGAACTATCTGAATGTGCCGAACTACCTGCACACGTGGCGTGATCACCGAAAACGGGCAATCCCCATCAGGACATTGGTGGACGAACCTTGTCTACTCGTGAATGATGGCCTCGACCGCCGGTCTTGTTTATGTCTACCATCGACAGCGTCACCATCTGGAAAGCCAAGGACCATGAAACATCCCGACCTTCTCCCCTTATCGGTCGCAGCACTTCTGTCAGTCGCGCTGCTACCCACTGCCTGCTCCGTATTGCCAGAAGACATCAGAGCCACATTGCCCGAGTCACTGCGCGGAGACACGCAGGCACTCAAGGACTATCCGACACCGCAACTCTCCGGGCGCTGGCAGGATACCGATTATCCGGAGATGACAATCACGCTCCAGCAGAATGGCAATGCCTTCACCATGACCAGAGAGGGTGACTACCAGGGCATTCCCGTCAAGGAGACTTACACGGGAACACTGGAAGGCCGCTCTGCGCAGCTTACCTATAAGGCACTGGACAAGGGCCGCATCCGACCTGTTTCCGGAAAATGCTTTGGCGTCGCCAGCAAGGACTCATCGAGCCTCAAGCTCACCTGCGAAGACGTCAAGAAGGGAACCGTGCCTCTGAATCTTCAGAAATACTGAACCGGCAACAATATTGACTTGACGGCACTGCCCGTCAGGATTCGCAGGACAACTACCTGAAGCGTTCCGACAGCCAGGATTCGCAGGACAGCTGCCTGACGCGTTCCGACAGCTCGCTCACATGGGGGTCAGGTATGTTCAATGCGTCCAGTGCCTGCTCCAGTTCGAACAGATAGTCTCTGTTGGCACCACTGGGCCCATGGCTCTCTGCAATCAGTCTTGCGACCTCTTCAAGGGTTTCTCCGGCACGCCAGGATGGATTGCATTCACGGGCGATCCACGTGAGCCCGGGTACCGTTCTGCCCTCCCCCACGTGCAGCGGTGTGTACAACCTTTCGTAGCCATCCTGCTCACGGTGATCCAGATACTCGAGTATTTTGTGGCGGTCGGACTCCGGCAGCTTGAAGGCCATCCCGTGACAGATACTGCCGGGGACAGGCAAGAGAGTCACGACACGCCCCGGTCTCTCGGGCGTTCCGCGGTGGTCGTGTGATGCCTGGCAGAAACGTCGCGCATACCCGGCAAGCCTTGCGGCCTGCCTCATCTCGTACTGGAAGACTGGTCGCCAGATCAGGGATCCATACCCAAATACCCAGAGCTCCGCACTTTCCTCAACGATGTCCATCATGACGGCGCGGCATGATCCGGTGCGACTGCCGAATCAGGGTTCATCGGAAACACGTTGACAAAGACTCCCTGCAGATCGTGTTGCCTGCACCAGCGGGCACAGGAAAGAATCGCCATTGGCGACAGAACCCACGATCATCGCCCGGAAACACCGCGCAGCACAACAGCCAGAGACACAATCACATATTCAACATCAACAGTTGACCCCGTGCCCCTGCCCTCGTAGGCTCTGGCAACGACCTCCGATTGTTACACGATCGAGAATCTCTCGGACAACATCGGAATGTCCCACGAATGCCATCCGGCCAGTCTCTACCTGTTCCAGGAGTCATCTGCATGTCCGTGAAAACCAAACTGAGCACCTGGCTGCTCGCCAGCGCCCTTGCCGTCAGCTCGAGCCCTCTGCTGGCCGATACCATCAAGGTAGCCGGCATCTACACGCAGCCCATTCAACAGAAATGGGACGCTCGTCTGCACCAGGCGCTACAGGCACTGGAAGATGCCGGCGAAATCGAGTACGACTATTCAGAGAAGGTGGCCAACACCGATTACGTGCGAGTCCTGCGCGAATACAGTGAAAGCGGCGTCGACCTGGTGGTCGGCGAGGCTTTCGGCATCAGCCGCGAGGCGCGCAAGGTCGCAGATGACTACCCTGACACCGCCTATCTGATGGGCGACCCCTTTGAACCGCACGGTGAAAATTTCTCGGTATTCGACAATTACATCCACGAACCCTGCTACCTGATGGGCATGATTGCCGGCAGCATGACCGAAAGCAACCGTATCGGCATGGTCGGGGGATACCCGATTGGAGAGGTAAACCGTCTGTTTCACGCCTTCATGGCTGGCGCTAAAGCGGTCAACCCGGAAGTCGAATTCAAGGTGACCTTCATCGGCAGCTGGTACGACCCACCGAAGGCCAAGGAAGCCGCCTTTGCACAAATCGAAGCGGGTGCGGACATCATGTACGCTGAACGAGCGGGCGTTGTCGATGCCGCCAGAGAGAAAGGCATTCTTGCCTTCGGCAATGTCAACGACATGAACAAGGAAGAGAACGGAACAGATGTGGTCGTCACATCCGCACTCTGGCATATGGAAAACGCGATCTCGCATGCTGTGGAACGCGTCAAGGCGGGGACGTTCTCGGCTGAGAACTACAAGGAGTGGACCATGATGGCAAAGGGTGGCGCCTCGCTGGCCCCCTATTATGAATTCGAAGATCGCATCGATGCAGACATCAAGTCCCGAGTCGAGCAAACCAGCGACGACATTCTCGCTGGCAAGCTGACAATCGAGATCAACGACGAGGAGCCCAAGTCCACTTACTAGGAAAGCAGACCGCAATCCCGTACCGTGCTCAACACACACCCCTCGCAGCCGTCCGGAAATCCGACGATGGAACCGCCCTCTGCAAGCCTGGATCCCCTGGCATCGGCAGCGGGCGGGGACGGCTCCCCCATACTGTCCATCAACGGCATCAGCAAGCATTTCGGCTCGCTGATCGCGAATCAGGACATCAGCCTGTCTCTCCATACCGGTGAAATCGTCGCATTGCTGGGTGAGAACGGCGCCGGCAAGACCACGCTGATGAACATCCTGTTCGGCCATTACCGGGCTGACAGCGGCAGTATCGAAGCCTTCGGCAAGCCGCTGGATCAGCATTCTCCCGAAGAGGCGCTGGAGCGAGGCATCGGCATGGTTCATCAGCACTTCACGCTGGCGGACAATCTGTCGGTACTTGACAACATCATGCTGGGTACCGAATCCCTGTGGAAACCCTTCAGCCGCCGCCATGGTGCCCGCAAACGTCTGAAGCAGATCATGGACGATGCGGGGCTGAGTGTGGACATCGACAGTCCGATCAGGAACCTCAGCGTCGGAGAGCGTCAACGAGTGGAGATACTCAAGGCACTCTATCGCGATGTCCGCATTCTGATTCTGGACGAACCCACGGCAGTGCTGACTCCGCAGGAGGTCGACGACCTTTTCATTCTGCTCCGCAGCATGGCCTCTCGCGGCCTGGCTATCATCATCATCTCGCACAAGCTGCACGAAGTGCTGTCGATCAGTGACAGAGTGGTGGTACTGCGAGGCGGCAGGGTCGTTGGAAATGCCCGTACGGCTGAAGTCGATCGCAATCAACTCGCGGAGATGATCGTCGGCCGGGCAGTGGAACGGCCCAGCGTGGTCGCGCGTCCTGCCGGCGAGCAGCTACTGGCCCTGAAAGCGATCACCGTCAGAGACCGAACCACCCGGCGTGCAACGCTGAATCGCATCGATCTGCAGATCAGAGCCCATGAAATCGTGGGCGTTGCCGGTGTGTCCGGCAACGGCCAGGCAGCCCTTGCCAGTGTCCTGTCGGGACTCTGCACGCCGGACGAAGGCGAGTTCATTCTGCAGGGCGAAGTGATGAAACGCCCCACGCCCCGGATGCTGACCGGCAAGGGGCTGGCCCGGATTCCGGAGGACCGCCACAGCCAGGGCGTCATCAGCGAGATGAGTCTCTGGGAGAACCTGTTGCTGGATGAACTGGGCCAGCAACCGGTCTGGCGCATGGGCCTTGTGCTTGACAGAAACATGGCGCGCCATCAGGCCTGCCAGCTCATCGAAGAATACGACGTGCGATGTCACAATGAGGAGCAACCGGTAGGCTTGCTGTCCGGCGGCAACATGCAAAAGCTGATTCTGGCGCGCAACCTGGCCCGGAGCCCGGATGTCATTCTGGCGAACCAGCCAACACGAGGTCTCGATGAAGGGGCCATTTCAACCGTCCATTCCCTTCTCATCGATGCTCGAAACAGAGGTGCCGGCATTCTGCTGATCACCGAAGATCTGGATGAACTGCTGCGGCTATCCGACCGGGTCGTTGTCATGCACGATGGACACATGAGCGAGTCATTGCCGGGCGCCGGACTCACAGCTCGCGAACTGGGCCTGCGCATGTCAGGTGCCTTTGACAACAGCCCGACATGATGAACACAGTCTGATGCGTCTGGAACTTCGTGAATCAGTCCCCTGGTGGTTGTCGCTCTCAGCACCGCTCATGGCTATCGTCCTGTCCCTGCTGCTGGCTTCAATGCTCATCGTGTGGACAGGCGAGTCGATACTGGATGCCTTTCGCATGATGGCCATCGGCGCTTTCGGCTCAACCTTCGGCCTGACAGAGACACTGTCCCGAGCCATTCCCCTGACGTTCACAGGCCTGGCAGCAGCCATTGCCTTTCGAGCTCGCTTCTACAATATCGGCGCAGAAGGACAACTGTACTGTGGCGCCCTGGCAGCCACCCTGGTGGGCACGGGATTGCTGGAACTGAACGCCATCTGGATGATTCCATTGCTGTTCATTGTCGGCGCACTGGCGGGTGGTTGTGCACTGCTGCTGCCCTGGTATCTGAAGACTCGTCTGAGTGTGGATGAAGTGGTCACCACGCTTCTGCTCAATTTCGTGATCCTGTTATTGGTCAGCTATGCACTGGAAGGCCCGTTGCGTGACCCCATGTCCATGGGCTGGCCACAGGCAGCCCCCATCATTGACTCAGGAATACTGCCGGCACTGGTACCGCGCACGCGCCTGCACGCCGGCATCTACTTCGCGCTGGCAGCCGCCGTCATCCTGTGGCTGGTGTTGCGTTTCAGTGTTTTCGGATTCAGCGTGAAGGCCTTGGGCCTCAATGACAACGCTGCACGACATGCCGGAATCCCTGCCGCTCGCACGCTGTTCTGGGTAGCCATGCTCAGCGGCGCGATGGCGGGTGCCGCGGGTGTCAGCGAGGTCGCCGGCCTGAAGGGCTATCTGACACTGGACCTGTCCCCCGGATTCGGTTACACCGGCATCGCCGTTGCGATGCTCGCCAATCTGCACCCACTGGGTGTGGTTGTATCAGCCACGTTTCTGGCTGGCATCTCGGTTGGTGCGGACTCCATGGGACGCTCGCTGGGAGTCCCCAGCTATATTGCCGACATCATGGTTGCCTCGGCTGTGCTGAGTGTGTTGATCGGCCTGATGCTGTCTCGCTACCGGATTCGCCGTTGATGGATATTCTGGAAATACTGCTGGGCGCCAGCTTCTGGGCAGCCACCCTGCGCATTGCCTGCCCACTGATCTTCGCCACACTCGGCGAACTGATCTGCGAACGAGCCGGTGTGCTGAACCTGGGCATCGAGGGCATCATGACCGCAGGCGCCATGTCTGGCTGGCTATGGGTCTACAACGGCGGGGATCTGGTCAGCGCCGTCCTGTTCGCAGCGACAGTGGGTGCCATGCTGGGATTGTTGCATGCCAGCTTCACGGTCTCCCTGGGGTTGTCCCAGCATGTCACCGGCATCGGCATCACCTTGCTGGCATCCTCCCTGAGCTACTTCATCATCAAGATGCTGTTGCCTGAAAGCACATCCCCTCCGAAAGTCATCCCCTTTCAGAACATCGATATCCCCGTACTGTCCTCGTTACCGTTTCTGGGAGAGGCCCTGTTCTCGCACACACCGCTGACCTATACCGCCTTGGTCATGGTGCCACTTGCCATGTATGTTCTGTATCGAACGCCCTGGGGACTTGCCGTGCGCATAGCCGGGGAGAATCCGGTAGCGCTTGAAGCCCAGGGGATCGACGTGATCAGAGTGCGCACTCTGGCTGTGATGCTGGGCAGCGCTCTGATGGCCGTTGGTGGTGCATCCCTGACCATCAGCGCGTTCGACGCCTTCTATTTCGGCATGATCAATGGTCGTGGCTGGATCTGCGTGGCACTGGTCATCTTTGCATCATGGCGACCCGGCAAGGCGCTTCTGGGCGCCTTGCTGTTCGCCGGACTCGATGCCTTTCAGGTTCGGATGCAACAGCAGGCCGGTGCCTACATCCCCTACCAGTTCTTCCTGATGCTCCCCTATGTGTTAAGCATTGTTGCAATGGTCATCGTGGCACGTCGGGCCGAGTATCCCAAGGCCTTGCTGAAGCCCTATCGCCGTGGCGAACGACTATAGTCTGGCATCTCCTCCAACGACGATTCGACACGGTTCCATGATCCAGGCCATCAGAGACTCATCACCCGGCGTACTGCTGACTCGCATGCTGATTGCAGCCATAGTCGTCTTCGCCAGTTACAACCCTACGGGCACGTCTGTCTTTCATTGGGTCAGCAACAACGAAAACCCTACCGACGCCTGGGTCATTCTGGGCGCCATCGTGGCCATACTCATCAATCTGGCACTGCTGATTGCGGCCTGGAAGGCGCTGGGCATGATCGGCACCCTCATTGTCCTGGTGTTTTTCGCAGCCCTGATCTATCTGTCACTGCAGGAAGGCTGGGTATCCTCCGGTAATCAGCAATCCATCGAGTGGCTGGCGCTGATACTGTACAGCGCGTTTCTGGGCATCGGCCTGTCCGGCGCGATCATCTGGCGACGGGCGACCGGACAGGTTGTCACCGACGAAGCAGGTGATATCGATCGCTGAGCCCGCTCGATGACCCGAAAGCCGGCCTGAGCAGGGAGACAGCCGAGCCAGAGTCGCCGCTACTTCTGTCGAAGCGATCGACGTGATGAGTCCACCTGGTTGACTTCCCTGTACAGACGATAAAGCTGTTGTCCGGCATACAGGGACAGGATGACCGAAAACATCAAGACCGGATAGGCGAGTAGCGACAGGATATTCTCCAGACTGTTGGCAACACGGTGCAAGCCGAGATTCTTGGCAACCTCCTCACCCCGAGAGGTGTACAGCATCGCCCACAGGCACGCGATGGAGCCGGTCAGCCCGATGCCCAGCAGACTACCGTGAAACACAAGACGGGATCTGGCAGTGGAGCCGGTGGTTGATCGTCCTGCAGAGCTGCGCGACAGTAGCGGCTCGATCTCCTCATCTGCCTGCGTAACGGGCCTGTCGGTCAGTCTTGCCAGTTGCCGGTCTTTCCTTACCATCTTCAGGGCCTCGTCCATTGCTGAAGCTTCTGCCACCCAACTCGGGGTCATCGTGCGCCGTCACCGGCCGATACACTTCAATCGATTCCATTGATCCCCGAGCCTTCTGGCATTCTGCATGACAGGCTGCCGATGACAGACCTCCAGATTCACTTCGGGGAATCAACGAAAAATATCACACACACCTGAAATAATTTACGAACAGTTAACATTTCCAGGAATCTTTGTGCAGCTATCAAGGACAAATGGAAGCCGAACTGCATTGCCTGTGCCCGTTGGTTAACCTGACGTTAAGGATCATGACGTATCCTGCCCCGTCTGAGCATCGCAGAATTTTCGTCCTCATCATTACCGTTTTCTCGCCCCCTATCGGAGATCCGCATGTACTTTCCCGTAGCCAGAGCCGAATCATCCGCCTGTCCAACAGACGCCATGGATGGCCGCATTCGGCCTGATCGCACATCGACCAGACATTCCCCGAATCGACGTGTGGGCGCTCTTCTGTCGATGGTCCTTGTGACAAGCCTTCTCGGCGGCTGCGTGGCAACGACTCGATCGCTGGACCCGGATACCGAGAAACACTACGACGCCAGCTACGATTTTTCGGACAAGAAGCAGATCGTCGACGCTCTGACCAGCAGTCTTCTCTCATCGCCCAACATCGTGACGGAAACCGCCAAGCCCATCATCGTGATCTACGGTGTGGACAACGAGACATCGGAACACATCAGCACCAGCGGCATCACCGATGACATTCGGCTGGCACTGATCAAGTCGGGCGAGTATCGCTTCATCAACCGCAAGCAGCGCGGCAATCTGCTTGACGAGGCCGATTACCAATACTCGGGCTTCGTGCCTCCCGAAGAACGTGTAACTGAAGGCCGGCAACTGGGCGCTGATTACATCCTCTCCGGCACCTTGCGCTCCATCGAGAAAAAGCAGGCCAGACAATGGCGCCTGAACAAGCGTGAACTCATCTACTACTCGATGAACCTGGAACTGACCGATCTGGAGACCGGCGAAATTTCCTGGGCCGACAATGTCGAAATAGCCCGTGAGTCCTCTCGACCCATCATCGGCTGGTAGTGCCTCTTGTTGAAGCGACTTCCCTTCGTCCATCCACAGGAGCTCTGAGGTGCCAGTCAGTCGACTGCCGGGAATGATGCTGCGCGCGACGCTGTTGTGCTCGATGGTGCTGTTGCAGGCCTGCGCGACATCCGGGGCCTTGAGCGTGGCCCGGGACCAGTTTCGTCACGGCAGCGCGCAAGAGGCTCTACAGACACTATCCGAGGCACATGTGTCGCGCCGGGACAGGCTGCTTCTCTATCTGGACCGGGGACTGGTTGCTCAGGCTGCGGGGGAGTTTTCAACCAGTATCGCAGCCTTCGACAGTGCCTTGCGACTGGTCGATGAACTCGATTACGTCAGTTTGCGAGATCAGTCATCCGCGCTGTTGACCAGCGACTGGGCAACCCGTTACAGCGGTGAATACAGCGAACGTCTCTGGATTCATACCTTCCAGATGCTCAATTTCCTGTTGATCAACGACCCGCAGAGTGCGGCCGTGGAGGCCCGACGAGCCGTGGCCATCTACGATGAGCACGGCGATATCCTGAAACAGGATGTCTTTACCCGTGCAGTCATGGCCCTCAGTTTTGCAGCCGCGGGGCAGAACGACAGCGCCAGTGTCGAGTATCGCCGCCTGCGGGAAGATTTCGGCACCTCTCTGGAAAGGCCCCTGGGGCGGGACGAAAGCGAACTGGTTCTGTTTGTGGCGTCCGGGTTCATCCAGCCCAAACTGCCCGGTGACCTGTTCATCGACATCAATGCCCGCATCTCCTTCCCCTACTATCCCGAGGCCATCAGTCAGCGCCCGGTCATCAGGATCGAACAGGATGGCGAAGCCCTGTCACTGATACGCAGTGACACGCAGCTGTTGCGCCTGTCCAGTGAGTCTCTGGCTGAGCGTGGCAAGCGAATCGCGGCAAGGCAAGCGCTGCGTGTTGCCACCAAGTACAGTGTTTCAGAGGCAATCTCCGAACAGGATGAATTGGCAGGCGGCATCGCCAAGCTGCTCTTTCTCGCCCTGGAACAAGCCGACACCCGTAGCTGGGAAACCCTGCCCGCCTGGTTGACTCTGATACGCACCCCGCTGCCACCCGGTTCGCACACGCTGCAATTGCAGATCAGTGAAGGCGGCAATGCACCGGGAGGCGTCACGCAACGCCGAACACTGCAACTCGATTTGCCGCCGGGGCAACGTTACTTCAAGATGATCCGGCCGGGTGTCGGCACTGATTGAACGCCCTGAACGAGGTGCAGCGCCGGTGACTACAGACGAGTGTCGAACCTGCCCGGTAGTGACAGCTCCAGCACACTGAGATCCGGCGAGATATCGCCCACGGAATACTCTTCATCAGGCGGCATGGTGAAGGCATCGCCCGCGACCAGGAGTTGCCGGTTGATGCGCACACTGCCAGCTACCACGTAGGAAAACAGGACCTGGGCACCGTGTGAGGTTCGATACGCCGGCGATGCGCCGCTGGATTTGAGCATTCTGGCACCGGCAATCCCCGCGGTGGCTTCCGCCACGCCGGTTTCCGAGGCCGCCAGCCCCGGCAGACGATGCGGCTGCCAGCGCGCATCCTTGTGCACGTAGTGACAGAAACGCTGCCCATGGAACAGTCGGTGACTGTCGACACGATTGTTCGGTAACTCCAGATCGTTGTCTATCGCGGTGACATGCTCGGCCGGGGTTCCCACCTCGATGACTTCCAGTCCGTTGGATGTCTCCAGCACACGGTGCCGAATATGCGGAGGCTGGGTCACGCAGTCACCGGCCTGCAGAGTGATGGCGGGCCCTTGATCCTCGTACACCAGCTGAATCCAGCCCTGTACGCAGAACAGGAGCTGGAACTCGGTCGTGTGATAGTGCACTCGATCGCGTACCGGACCGCCGTTCGGAATCCGGATGTGGGACACCATGATGCCACCACCCAATCGACTGGGAATCAGATCTCGCGTATGTGTACCAGCCCGGCCGGTTACCCAGGGTGTGCCTCGAAGGGTGCAGACCTCGATCCGGTGATTGGCAAAGCTCTGCACATGCGGCTCTGCCGTGCGCTCCCACCGCAATTGCGTACCACTGGGTGACTGAACGGATTGTCGAAGCTCATCCTCGCTCTTGATTACAAGCAGTCCGGGGGCGCCCTGATGGCGCGTGTCCAGCAGCAAGGACAGGCCGCGGCCCGAGAGCTCGGCCGAATGGGGGTTCTCCGACGGGTACAGCCGATTGAGCTGCATGTTCAGCTCCCGTGAATAGAACGCGATATCAGCCTGCAAGTCCTTGCACGGCAGAACGCTGAACACCTGATCTTCTTGCTTGATTGCCATCAGAATAATGTCTGCACGGTCAGCGCCGTTCAATCCCCGGGTTCATTGATCTATAGCAGACACCCATCGTAACTGCCCTGCCGACAAGAATACACGGCCGCACTGCCGCCGTACCAGTTTTGCCAATGCCGCATGGCAGGGGAAACGACCTGCCCCCTGCCCGGCAACCCGCTATCTGAACATGGCGCGAATACCGGACCATACCGGGCAGTGTTACACGGTTCGTGGCGCCGGCTGGCAATTGCCTGCCAGTCACAGGCTATACTCGCGCGATATGCCGACAAATAACGACACCGTGACAGAAGCTCCGAGCCCGAAGACACAACCGCAACAGCGGCCGTTTGTTGACCTGATCATCAGCATCGTCATCCCGTCGATCATCCTGATGAAATTCAGCGGCGAAGCAAGACTCGGCGCGACCAACGCATTGATACTGGCCCTGGCATTCCCCATCGGCTACGGCCTGTACGAGTGGTTTGCCAATGGCAAGCGCAACGTCATGGCCGCGCTGGGGGTGGTCAGTGTGTTTCTGACCGGTGGCATCGGCCTGCTCAAGATCGATGCCCAGTGGCTGGCCATCAAGGAGGCCGCCATTCCCCTGTGCATCGGCATCGGCGTGCTCGTTGCCAACAAGCTGGGGTATCCGCTGGTCAGGAAACTGTTGTTCAACCCCACCATCATGAACGTCGATCGTATTCACGAGGAGTTGGAAAACAAGAATACGCGCCCTGAATTCGAAGCGCGGCTGGACAGAGCCAACACCCTGCTGGCAGGGACGTTTCTGTTCAGTGCCGTGATGAACTATTTTCTGGCGAAAATCATCGTCACCAGTGAGAGTGGCTCATCGGCATTCAACGAGGAATTGGGCCGCATGACCCTGTTGAGCTATCCGGTGATTGCCATTCCCTCCATGCTCATGATGCTGGGCATTTTCTGGTTCATCTGGCGCACGGTCAACCGCCTGACCGGACTGTCTCTGGAAGACATCATGGTGACCGACAAGCCCGACTGACGCAGTCCGGCGGGCTGACGGTCACCCACGACTTCCCCCCGGATGCGCCTGGCACCCGGGGGAAGGAACGTCAGCCCTTGCCGGAAGGCAGCTTCAGCGCAAGGAATATCGACGAACTGTCACGCTGCACCAGCACCGGAATGGATGCCCCTGCCGGCGCCTCTCTGGACAACGCTTCCAGCTCGTCCACGCTGTCGATCTCTTCCCGGTTCAATGACAGGATGATGTCACCCTCTCGTATCCCTGCCTTGGCCGCGACGCCATCGGGATCCACTTTCGCCACCAGCACGCCGTGCTCGACATCCAGCTGCTCGGCCAGATCCTTCGGCAAGGCTGACACCTCGACTCCCAGACGCGATTCCCCGACAGGGTTGGACGCCAGCTCGACGCGCGCCGGTTGCCCCTCATCCAGTGCTTCGATGGTGACGTCGATCGTCTTTCTCTTGCCGTTTCGCAGCACCAGCATGTCAACCGTCTCTCCAGGCGAGACAGCGCCAACCAATGGGGGAAGCGCGCCGGAAAAACCGACAGGCCGCCCGTTGAATTCCAGAATGATGTCGCCGCTGCTCAAACCCGCCTTGTCTGCAGGACTGTCGTCAGTGACCTGTGACACCAAAGCCCCTTCGGGTCTGTCCAGTCCGAAGGATTCTGCCAGAGCCTGATCGACATTCTGAATGGCGACACCCAGCCAGCCTCTTGTCGCATAGCCGTGCTCTTTCAGCTGATCGGCAATGGACATTGCCACATTGATGGGGATGGCGAATGACAAGCCCTGATAGCCACCCGAACGTGAGTAGATCTGCGAGTTGACTCCCACGACCTCACCGTCGGTGTTGAACAGAGGCCCGCCGGAATTACCGGGATTGACTGCCACATCCGTCTGGATGAAAGGCACATAGGTGTCATCCGGCAGACTGCGTGACAGCGCCGACACGATACCCTGAGTGGCCGTGTGCTCGAATCCGAACGGCGAACCGATTGCCAGCACCCACTCGCCAACCTTGAGCTCTTCCGCATCGCCGATGCTGACGGTGGGCAGGTTTTCGGCATCGAGTTTGAGCAGTGCGATATCGCTGGCCGGATCGCTACCCACCAGCGTTGCGTCAAACTCACGGCGATCATTCATGCCAACGGTGATTTCTGTGGCATTGTCCACAACATGCGCATTGGTGATGACGTAGCCGTCTTCCGAAATGATGAATCCGCTGCCAGCCCCGGCACGCGGCCCCGGATCAGGCAGCTGATACTGCGGCAGCTGGTCGAAGAAACGACGGAACTGTTCGGGTATCTGATCCGGGCTGAGACCCGGAAAACCGCCGGCCGCGGGGCTTTCAGCCTCAACCAGCACCGAAATCTTGACCACCGCAGCGGCCTCCTGCTCGACAAGTGCACTGAAATCAGGCAGCGTAGAGGCAAAGGATGGCGTTACAGCAATAATGGGTACCAATGCCAACCGGAAAAGCAACTTTCGATATATTCTGGTCGTATTGACCAGTCTGGTTTTGATCGCGGACCTTGCTGAATGGGCAATTGCGCCATACTCAAGTGTCATCACGCGAGCAGGTTCGAGCGTTTTGAACATGATTTTCTGAACTCCGTGTATTGTCACGTAACTGATGCAGACAGGAACCGGTCACAGACTGACCCGGTTCTGATGACAAGCGTTTCGTTACCAGCTTGTCAGAAAGAACAGTGTTGTTCGAACAGGATTTTGCTTCACCAAAATATGGGGGCTACATGCGAATTTTACTAGTCGAGGACGACACCGAAGCGGCGGCGTACCTTGTCAAGGGCTTGACCGAAAGCGGGCATTCCGTCGAGCATGCTGCCGACGGCGAAGAAGGCCTGGAAATGGCCATTGCCAATGCCTACGACTCCATGATCATCGATCGCATGCTGCCGAAGCGTGACGGTCTGTCAGTGATCGAGGAGCTGCGACGCATGGGCAATATGGCTCCGGTTCTCATTCTGAGCGCCCTTGATGATGTTGACGAGCGCGTCACCGGTCTGAAGGCCGGGGGCGATGATTACCTGACCAAGCCCTACCAGCTCAGCGAACTCACGGCGCGGCTCCAGGCGCTGACCCGTCGTGCACATTCGGGAGTACAGGGTACGGTTCTGCATGTCGGGGACCTGACGCTGGACCTGATCAAGCACAAGGTCACACGCTCCGGTCGCAACATCAATCTGCAACCGCGCGAGTTCAGATTGCTGGAATATCTCATGCAACATACCGGGCAGGTTGTCACGCGCAGCATGCTGCTGGAAAACGTGTGGGATTATCACTTCGATCCACAGACCAACGTCATCGATGTACAGATCAGCCGTCTGCGCAGCAAGATCGACAAGGATTTCGACTCGCCGTTGCTTCACACGGTCAGGGGAGCTGGATACAAGCTGCAGGAAGTCTCTTCACCCGCCGAGACCAACTGAGACGGTTAACGCCGGGGACAAGTGCCTGAGCGCTTGTTCCCGGTCACTCTCTGGCGCTGGGTAATCGATGTCCCGCGCAACAACCGGATACCATGTTGCAGCAGAAACTGGCCGATACCTCAGTTCAACGCCCTGTACCCACAGAGCAGCCCAGCAAGGACAGGCAATCTCGGCAGTATCCGGGCTGGCTCCGTCGACTCGACAGGCGTCGGCTTTTCCGCACGTCTGCCTTTCGTCTTGCCCTCATCTACGCCACGCTGTTCAGTGCGCTGTCCGCGGCCACGCTGGGCTTCATCTACTGGTCGACACGTGATCAGATCGAGTCGCAAGTGGATGCGCGTTTGCGCCTCGAAACCGACTACCTGATCAATCTGTACAAGTCAGGGGCACTGCCGGAGTTGCTGGAAGCGATACAGCGACGCAACCAGATCGATACCTACGGCCGCTTCTACTATCTGGCCAACAATGAATCGGACGAGAAGGCCGCAGACAAACCGGCAGATGCTCTACCGCTGAAACTCAAGTCCGTGCGAACCCACACCACGCGGAACATGGGCGATGTCGCCGACCTGCCGCCGGGCAGCCCCCGAGCCTTCAATCCGGTTCGGGTTGCCGAAACCCAGCTCTCCGACGGCCTGAAGCTGACCATCGGCCATGAAATCAGCGATGAGCAGGCTCTGCTTGATCATACCTTCGCGCTGGTTGTGGGTGCCACCGGCATGACCTTGCTGTTCTCCCTGATAGGCGGCTTGTGGATCGGTACCAGTGTGCTTCGCCGCATCGACTCGGTCAGCCGTACCGCGTCGGAGATCATGAGTGGCGATCTGTCGCAGCGCCTGCGCGTGACTGACCGGGACGACGAGTTCGACGAGATCTCCACCAAGCTCAATCAGATGCTGAATCGGATCGAAGACCTGATGAAGAGCATGCAGCAGGTGACCAACAACGTGGCTCATGATCTTCGAAGCCCGTTGACCCGGCTGCGTAACCGTCTGGAAGTCACCTTGCTGGAAGAGCGGGACCCGGAGATCTATCGATCAGTGATGGACGAGGCCATCGGTGATGCAGACAGCCTGATTCACACCTTCAACGCGATGCTCAGCATTGCGCGTCTGGAAGCCGGTATCGATTCCTCGCAGTGGACCGAAACCCGCATCGGTGACCTTGCCGGCGAGCTGGCAGAACTGTATGAAGCGGTTGCCGAAGAACACGGGGAATTGACGTTCTACACCGATATCCGGAGCAATCCGGTGTTTCATTGCAATCGCCATCTGATCGGTCAGGCCTTGACCAATCTGCTCGACAACGCCATCAAGTACACGCCTCACGATGGTGTTGTGTGCCTGTCGGTCAGGGGTAACAGTGACGCTTTCAGCGTATCCGTATCCGACAACGGCCAGGGTATTCCGGAGGCTGAGCGCGAGCGCGTCTTCGAACGTTTCGTCAGACTGGAAAACGAGCGGAACTCTCCCGGCAACGGCCTCGGACTGAGTCTGGTTCAAGCGGTTGTCCGCCTGCATTCAGCCCGCCTGACCATGGAAGACAATGACACCGGCAACCCGGACAATCCGGGACTCAAGGTAACGCTTCACTTCACGCGCAAGGCCGCCGTGGACACTCGCAGCAGGAGCAGGAAGGCGCTTACCGCCTGAACGCGTTTGTCGGGCCCGACCCGGGCAAGGTGTCAGGCTTGCTATTGCAGCGTATCGGATGTATCCAGGAAAACAACGCCGTCCTGCTCGATATACCAGGCCCAGAAGACTCTGGAGTCGGGCACACTCGGCGCCATTCTGACACGCACTGCCTCACCACGAGCCAGTGGCTGCAGCATGGCGGCCTGTCCAGGCTGGATTCGTACACCGCGTGACTGCCCGTCCTGTTCGAACCACAGATAGTGACGCCCTCCGCTTGATCCGGACTTGACCGCGGACAAGCCGGTGAATATGCCTTCTGCATCCACGCTCTCGGCTCGAATCGGTGCACTGTGGCTTTGTTCCGACTCCCCCTGGTAGTACAGATACAAGCCGACCACCAGCATGATCACCGGCAAGGCAGTCAATATGGAATGGATGGGATTGCGAGCCTGAGGCACGTAGACATCCTCGGTGCCTTCCGGTGGCGGCCATTCATAGCGCTTTCTGGTGGCCTTCTTGATCGAGTTGCGGTCTGGCTGCATGGTCCTGCGGCTGATTCTGCGGGATATCCGCCGGGCGTCAGAATAACGGGTTCTGCGATGCCTCGCTGCGCATCTGTTGGAGAAACTCGTTTCCACACACCCGCAGCATCCACGCCTGTTGCGCGTTGGCGGGCATCCTGCACGCAAAAACACGAAGCCGCAGGTGTGCTCGACGCCCGCCCTCAGAACCTTGCCTGCCAGACAGACTCTGTGATTCTTACAAGAGATTCCCGCCCGGTCATAAAAATGTGTCACATCAGCCATCCAGCGGCCACTTTGAACGTACCATCGGACCCGCGTCCTAACCTAACCGTAGTGGATTTCACTTCTTGACACCTCTTCCTTGCCTGCCTGTGATTGTCCGTCGTTACGGCCTCATGCTTCTGCTGCTTGCCGGCTCCACGGCCGTGACTGCATCGCAGAGCGGCTTGCAAGGCGACGACAGCCTTGCTGACATGTCGCCGAACGCCTCCGCAACGATCGACCAGACGGGCTCATCGAGTAGCGGCTGGTTCCTGCAGGCCATGTTTGCCGGCGCCTCGGAAAGTGACTTCGGTCCGGCGCTGGCTTTCTATTACGAACGACCCGACCAGCGCACCAGTGTCGCCAGCCTCAGCGCCGGTCGTCAAGTGGGCAATTCACTGCTGGGCTGGCCGGCAGAAGTGGTGCTGTACGGGGGTTTGCAGTATTACGACGAACGTGGCTTCCAGCCGGATGTCATCGGTGGCACCGTGTATATCAAGGCTTACCAGACGTTCAGGCTTGGCAAGCGACAGCTACCACTGCGCATCGGCCTGGGAGAGGGGCTGAGCTATGCCAGCCGTATCCCGATTGTCGAGGTCGAGGATTTCCTGCCCGATACATCCGCCAAGCTGACCAACTATCTCGAGTGGACCCTGCAGACCTCTGTGAACCACCTGCTGGGGCGGGGTGGGCAGCGTTTCTCGGCCGGTATCAGGGATATCCATATCGGCTACAGCGTGTTCCACCGATCGACGGTGTTCGGTCTGTTCGCCAGCAAGGGGGGCGGGGTGAATTACATGGGGCTGAGTGTTGAACTCGTGCTTGACTGACTGACAGCCAGTTCAATTCAGCGCACTATTCGATATTCTGGATCTGCTCGCGCATCTGTTCCATCAACACCTTCATGTCGACGACCATGGCGGTGGTCTGACTGTCCGCTGACTTCGAACCGATGGTATTGCATTCCCGGTTGAACTCCTGCATGAGGAAATCCAGCCGACGCCCCACCGGTTCATCGCGCTTCAATACGTGCTCCAGTTCGATCACGTGTGCGCTCAATCGGTCCAGTTCTTCATCGATATCCAGGCGCTGAGCAGCATGCACCAGTTCCTGTTCCAGCCGTGACTCGTCATGATCGACGCTCAGCTCGAGGAGCCTTGCTTGCATTTTATCGCGCTGCCGCTGCACTACCTGTGGCCGTCGTACTCGCAAGCTGCCCAGCAGTGTGCGCAGTTGCTCATTCCTCTGCAGCAGCATGTCTTCCATCATGCGGCCTTCGCGCCTGCGCGTGGCAATGAAGTCGGCCAAGGCATCGTCAAAGGCCTGTCGAGCATGCAGCGCCATTTCGCCCTGTTGTTCCGCACTGACACCGACCACACCCGGCCACTGCAACAGGCGCACCGAATCCACGACACATTGCGCACCGGTCATCGTCTCCACACCGCCGGCGGCCTGTGCCAACTGGCGCAGCAGGGCCTCGTTCACATCCAGAACCGTGGCGCCCGACTGGCCATCGCTCGTTTTCAGCAAGACATCGACCTTTCCCCGGCTCAGAACACGGCTCAGTTCCTCGCGGATACCGGTCTCGGCCGCGCGCAGGGAATCGGGGAGCCGGACGCCGATATCCAGATAACGGTGATTGACTGAACGGATCTCGCACGAGACCTCACCCGCTTCCATGGTCCGGGTGCTTCGTCCGAAGGCTGTCATGCTGTGTAACATTACCGAGGCCCTGTGGCGGTTGATACAGGGTGGAATCTACACGATGATGAATAGTTCTGTTGAATGCCCGAATTAACAGGGTTCAAGCAGGTATACTCTGCCGCCCCCGTATTCAAGACAGACCAGCCAATGCGCCCAAGCGGACGAGCCACCGACGAACCTCGCAACATCACCATCACCCGTGGTTACACCAAACATGCGGCAGGATCGGTGCTGATCGAAATGGGGGATACGAAAGTGCTTTGTACCGCCAGTATCGATAACCGAACGCCACCCTGGCTGAAAGGCACGGGCAGTGGCTGGGTGACGGCAGAATATGGCATGCTGCCGGGCGCGACCCACTCCCGGGCACGTCGCGAAGCGGCTGCCGGCAAGCAATCGGGTCGAACGCAGGAAATCCAGCGCCTGATCGGTCGTGCCTTGCGCGCCGCCATCGACCTGGACGCCCTTGGTGAACGCACGATCACGGTGGACTGCGATGTGCTGCAGGCCGATGGTGGCACACGCACGGCGGCCATCACAGGTGCCTATGTAGCGCTGGTTGACGCCATGCAGGTACTTCTGGCGCAGCGCAAGATCAAGCGCAACCCCATTCACGGTCAGATCGCTGCCATATCCGTGGGTATCGTGGAAGGTCAGCCTGTACTGGATCTGGACTATGCCGAGGATTCCAACGCGGAAACCGACATGAATGTGGTCATGAACGAGGCCGGTGGTTTCATCGAGATTCAGGGGACCGCCGAAGGCCATGCCTTTCGGGACAACGAACTGCAGGAAATGTTGTCGCTGGCCCAGCATGGCATCAAGCAGCTGGTTGCGGCACAGAGCGCCAGCCTGGAAAACTGAGACGGCGTCAAACCGCACAAGAGGGAGTACCGCATGCAGAAACTTGTCTTCGCCAGTGGCAATGCCGGAAAGATTCAGGAATTGCACGATCTGCTGGCTCCCCTGCAGTTTGACGTGGTCGCGCAAGGCAGCCTGGGAATCGAGTCCGTCGATGAAACAGCGCATACCTTCGTCGAGAATGCCTTGCTGAAGGCTCGACACGCCTCTGCCGCGTCGGGCCTTCCGGCCATCGCCGATGATTCCGGTCTCGAGGTGGATGCACTCAAAGGCGCGCCAGGCTTGTATTCTTCTCGTCATGCGGAACGGCACGGTGCCGGTAGTGGCGATGTCGCCAACTACGAACTGGTCCTGCAGCAACTGTCTGAACTGAACGATGATTGGCAGCGCAGCGCACGCTTTCGCAGTGTTGTCGTTTTTCTGCGCCACGAATTCGACCCGTCTCCGCTGATTGCCGAAGGCACCTGGGAAGGCCATATCCTGAAAGCACCTGAAGGTGTGGGTGGTTTCGGCTACGACCCGGTATTCTGCAACCATGACACGCAGACAGCCGCAGCCTTGCTGGACAAGCAAACCAAGAATCGGCTCAGCCATCGTGGCAAGGCTATCGCCTTGCTGGTGGACAGATTGAGCGATCTGTACAGTGACAGACGGACCGTTTCGCAGTGAATCGCGATTTTCGGGAGCTGCCGCCCCTGTCGCTGTATGTGCACATCCCCTGGTGTGTGAAGAAGTGCCCTTACTGTGACTTCAATTCGCACGAACAACGCGGCGACATTCCTGAACAGCAGTATGTCGATTCTCTGCTGGCCGATCTGGCAGATGAGCTGCCTCTGGTCTGGGGGCGTACGATCAGTACGGTCTTCATCGGCGGAGGCACCCCCAGCCTGCTGAGCGCACAGGCCATGGATCGACTGATGAGTGGCATCCGCGCGCTCACCGGCCTGTCGCCGGCAGCCGAAGTCACGATGGAAGCAAACCCTGGCACCTTCGAACAGCAACGGTTCAAGGACTACCGCGACACGGGCATCAACCGCCTGTCCATCGGAATACAGAGCTTCAATGAACGCCATCTGAAGGCTCTGGGGCGAATCCACTCCGCCGATGAGGCCCTGCGGGCCGTCGATATTGCCAGACAGGCAGGCTTTGACGAGATCAATCTGGACTTGATGTTTGCGCTGCCCGAGCAAAGTCACGAGGAGGCGCTGAGCGATGTGGCCACGGCCATCAGTCTCGGCACTACCCACCTGTCCTGCTACGAACTCACACTCGAACCCAATACCTTGTTCGCCCGGTTTCCACCGGCTGTGCCAGAGGATGAACAGCGCGCGGACATGCAGGCTGGCATCGTCGAGACACTCTCTGATGCAGGCTTTGAACGTTATGAGATCTCTGCCTATGCGAAGAAAGCCCGTCAGCCACATCGCTCACAGCACAATCTGAACTACTGGCAGTTTGGTGATTACCTGGGTATTGGCGCCGGCGCCCACGGCAAGATCAGTTCGGCTGCCGATGGCACGATCGTCAGACGCTGGAAGCACAAGCATCCGGCGCGCTACCTCGAGGCCGTCAATGCCGAGCAGCGGCTCGGCGGTGAAGACCCGATTCCGCTGGAAGACACCGCTCTGGAATTCCTGATGAATGCGCTGCGTCTGGTGGAGGGCTTTCCCCTGCCCTTGTTCGAATTGCATACCGGCACGGCGATCCTGCCCTGGCAGGCGACAATCCATCAGGCCATCGAACGCGGATTACTGGAACAGGAGGGTCTGAACCTGCGAGCGACACCGACCGGCTTCAACTGGCTCAATGACACGCTGGAACTGTTTCTGCCGAACGTACACCGCTACCCGGTGATCCCGTTGAATATCGTCAAGTGAGGGACACGCTCGATCCGGAGCAGCCGCTCTTGCCCACGGGGACGCGATACCTTGCGACCTCAGGCACCCGCAAGGGCCTATCTGTCGGCTGACTGCAGCATCCTGAGCAACTGCGCCGGATCCAGAGCGGCCCCCTGATCGGCATTGTCGCGCGATGCCTGCGCCGGCTCTCGCGTGGCCAGGACCTGACCCGCCACACCCGGCAGGCGGCCATCCGGCTCGCTGATGGCGCCCTCAGCCATGTCCGAGGCGGCCACCGCCGCACTGGGTTCCGGCTCAGGCGCCCGCACCGGGGCCAGCACATTGACATTCGGGTCAACACTGACAGTGCCTGCCATGACCCCTTCCGGGCGTTCAGTGCTGTAGTGCGTGAGCCCATCGGCGTCTTGCCAGGTGAAAACCGTGGTCCGACCCGCGGGGTCCGGAGTACGGGCCATGCTGGCAGCACTGCGACCGATGGCATCGGCAGCCCGGGAAGCATCACCTTGTACGCCGGCGAACACCTTGTCGAACTGCGCCAGACCGCGCTCTGCCACCGAGCCCCAAAGGGCTGCCGGATCACCGCCGCGCAGGTAGACGCCGTAGGTCAGAACCCCCGCTATCGCCACCAGTGGCACACAGGCCTTGAACAGAATTCTTGCTACCAGTCGCCAGAGCATCGGGATCGATCCGTGTCAATTCGGGCATTTATCGACTGTTTACCGGCCAGCTTTATCCCGAAGCTTGCATTTTGCTGTCAGTAGCCCTAGTATCCGGTTCCTTTTTTGATAACCGGGAGGTTGCTATGAAACCGGAAATACATCCCGAATACAAACAAATCACAGTCACGTGCAGCTGCGGTAACACGTTTGAAACGGGTTCCACGGCTGGACGAGATCTGAGTATCGAAGTGTGTTCGTCTTGCCACCCTTTCTACACTGGCAAGCAGAAAGTCATGGATACCGCTGGTCAGGTTGACAAGTTCCGTCGTCGATACGGCGCTAAATAACCCGACCTCGAATTACAGCAGCACACGGATGGTGCTGACTGACATGAACGCGAAAAGGCATCCATTGAGATGCCTTTTTTTCGTGGGCGCTTTACTCATGTCCCCCTGGGTCGTCTCCCGGGCGCTTGCATCCAGTGATTGCCTGGCCGGCGCAGAGGCACAGGCCGTGCGCATCACCGACATCACCGATGGTGACTCGCTGGTTGTGGACGGGAATATCCGCCTGCGGCTGATCGGCATCAATGCGCCGGAACTGCACGCGGCTGACAGACAGACACGTGCACTGGCTCGACAGGCCCGCGATGCATTGCACGATTTTCTGCAGGGGCGGCAGGCCGTCATGATCATCGGACAGGAAGCTCGCGACGTTCATGGGCGCATTCTGGCTCATGTCCGCCTCACCGATGGTCGCAGCGCGGCGCATGCACTGGTGGCAGAAGGCCTGGCATCGGCAGTGGCCGTCGGCGCCAATAGTCGCTGTGCAAGCAGTCTGCTCGAGGTGGAACAGGGCGCTCGCAAGCGCAGGCTCGGTCTCTGGCAATCCGAAGCATTCGAACAGGGCCTGCAAAACCTGTCCGGCAGCGAGTCGGGGTTTCAACGGGTGAGCGGTACGGTAGTCGCGGTCAGCGGACAAGGCAGGCGCGCCATCGTGCAGCTGGACAACGGCCTGCAGATCCGGCTCGGCAGGCACTGGCCGGGATACGGTAGCACTCACACAGTCGTACCCGATACGCTCACTGGTAGTAAGGTACGGGTACGCGGCTGGCTGAACACCGTCGACGGACAGCAGCGCATGACTCTTCACCACCCAGGCAACCTTGAGTTGATCAACCACTAGTGCTCCAACAACCCCTCTTCCTCGTGGATTCCAGCATCTATGTCTTTCGTGGCTGGCAAGGTCTTCCCGTGGATACCCGCAACCGTTTCGGCGAACCGGACAATGCCGTCCAGGGCTTTACCGAAACGCTGTGCCACATCATCGAGAATCACAAGCCTGCGATGATGCTCTGCGCGTTCGATGAGTGCTTCCGCAAGGGCATCCGCAATCAGTTGTATCCCGCCTACAAGGCCGATCGCCCACCGGCGCCCGAAGACCTGGCCCCGCAGTTCGCCCGCTGCAAGCAGGTGGCCCAGGCCATGGGCATTGCCACCCTGGGTAGCGATCGAGTCGAGGCCGACGACATCATCGGACATTTTGCCCATCTGGCAGCCACCCGGGACATACCGGTCACGATTGTCTCGGGTGACAAGGACCTTGCGCAGTTCGTGGGCCCGCAGGATCGTTACTGGGATTACGGACGCCGTCCGATGGCCAGCTACGACGAGCTGCACAAGCGCTTCAAGATCAAGCCCGAGCAGATTGCCGACTGGCTGGCGCTGAGCGGCGACAAGAGCGACAACATTCCCGGTGTGCCAGGCGTCGGCCCGACCACGGCCGCCCGACTGCTCAACAAGTGGCATGATCTGGACACTCTGCTGGCAAATCTGGGTGAGGTATCGATGATGCGTTTTCGCGGTGCGCCTCGTGTCAGCCGCCTGCTCTACGAACACAAGACGGCCATCGCGCTGGCACGTTCGTTGACCGGTCTCATTCACGATGAGCGACTCCCTGACAGCCTCGACAGCTGTGTGCGCCAGACTCGCAGCGAGGCCAGCCTGGTAACGGCACTGGCGGATGCCGGACTGCCTGACGAGCTCGCACAGCGAACTGCCCGACGCCTGGCCGATCGATGAAACCGGCAGGTGTGCAGTCCAGCGTATTGCTGTTCAACAAGCCTTTCGGCGTGCTCTGCCAGTTCACCGATGCGGAAGGCCGCGCCACACTGGCCGACTATATCGACGCCCCCGGCTTCTATGCCGCTGGCCGTCTCGACAGAGACAGCGAAGGCTTGTTGCTGCTGACCAACGACGGCACCCTGCAACAACGCATCAGCCACCCACGTTTCAAGCTGACCAAGCGCTATCTGGTGCAGGTGGACGGCGAGATCGATGACGCAGCCCTGCAAAGCCTGCGCCGCGGCGTGCAGCTGAAGGATGGACCGGCCAAGGCGACCAAGGTGCGTCGGGTCGACGAACCTGAACATCTCTGGGAACGCGACCCACCGATCAGAGTACGCCGCAACATTCCCACCAGCTGGCTGGAAATCAGCCTGCGAGAGGGTCGCAACCGTCAGGTGCGACGCATGACAGCCGCCGTGAACTTCCCGACATTGCGCCTGATTCGCACGCATATCGGGCCCCACGAGGTCTGGCCGCTGGCCAGCGGTGAGTGTCGATTTGCCCGGAATGGTTCCCCAACCTGAACAGACGTTCATAATGTCTCCACCATTCAGTCGCTTACAGACTGATAGACTCCCGCCATGCCTACGCCGCCTACATATGCACGCGGGCGCGGACGAGTATGCCGGTGGGTAGTGCTTGGCCTGCTGCTGCTCGCACAAGCGTTCTCCCTTGCCGCAGCCGGGACTTTCCTGGCGCCAGCCACACCGGCCACAGTCAGTTTCGACAGCGAGCGGCTGACGCTGACCATCTCGACCCTTGACGATCAGTGGGAGCTGACCCTGACCGCCAAGCAGCTGCTTGCCAATCGCAGCAATCTGCAAAACGCCATCCTCGGCCTGCCGCAGTTCTATGACGGTCGCGTGGTGGGCGACGAGGAGTCCTGGGCCCGATTGGCGGTCGATGACAGCGCTGAGCAGAGCCGGTACACCGGCCATGTCTTTACCCGAGGCGAGCTGCATGAGCTGCAATTTCGTGATGACATGGGCGGTCATGCGCTAGCACCGCAGCCGGGCAATCTGACACTGGGCGACATGGTGCTGCCGCCATCCCCGGGGGGTGATTCCGGAGAGACATCAACAGACTCGGCCATTGCCAAACTCTCCGATGCCGACGGCGAGCTTGCCAGTCGCTCCATCAAGATCGGCATCACCGTGGACAGCAGCTACAACGAGCAGCATGGGCAGCGCGGGCTGGCGCATGCGCTGAGCATCATCAATGGTGTCGACGGGCTCTACAGAGAGCAACTCGGCCTGGCCGTCATCGTTGACGGCATACGCGTCTACGATGACCCGGCGCAGGATCCGCTGCTGAATTTCTCGGGTGGTGTCGACCAGATACTGGGCAGTTACCGAGACATACGCATGCAGGATGAAAACCTGCCTGCCGATCTGGCCCTCGTTCACCTGTTCAGTGGTCGCCCCGACCCGGACAAGATCATCGGTCTGGGCTGGATCGACACGATCTGCCGACTCGATGGCTACGATCTGAGCATGTCGACGCCTTTCCCCTATGACATGTTGCTCTCGGCACATGAGATAGCGCATAACCTGGGCGCCGAACATGATGACGATGCGGTCTGCAGCACTGACGAGGGCATATCCGGCAACGAGATCATGTGGTCGGAACTGTCGAACAACACGCGACCCGCCTTTTCTGCCTGTAGCCTGCAGCGCATGCGCCCGGCCCTGACATCGACCTGCGTACTGGACAATATCGATGTCGGCGTGGAGATCAGCGCCACCGCCGGTGAACACCGCGATCAACTGGAACTGTCCGTAACGGCCCTGAACCATGACAGCAGCCGTGTCGCCCCCCAGGTCAACAGCAGCACACTACTGCCCAATGGAACCCAGCTGTCTGCCCCTTCGGCCGGTTGCAGCATCAACGGGAACCAACTGGACTGCCGCCATGGCGTCATACCGCCCGGCGGCAGCAACAGCCTGTCGGTCACCGCACAGTTCGTCAATGACGGGGCCACCTATCCGCTGGTCGTCAGCGAGTTGAGTCACGGTGGCTTCACGGATACCGAACAACTGGACAACCAGGCCACGCTGAACCTGGATGATCCCCTGCTGGCACTGAGTTCGGTGACCTTTGCGGACGCAGCCTCGACAGGCCCTGACAGCCTGCCCGCTTCCGGTGAACAGGCGCTTGCCGACGGTGATACCAACAGTTCAGCCAACACCTCGCAAGCGGTTCCGCAAGCGTCGGGCGGCAGCGCCGGGGCGGGCGGCACGGGCCCTCCGAGCCTCGCACTCATGGCGGTGCTCGGCCTTTGTGCAAGAATGCGGCGACGTCAGCAAGGCTGTCGTAGCCAGTAGCACCTTCCCGCTGACGGCAAGCCCGGCCTGAACGGCCTCGGCTGCGTCCCCAGTCAGCCCGCGGAACGAGCCGACCCGCGCCGTCAGTAAGTACGATCGACCGAGTAGCGCGCGATCTGCTGCAAGGCATCACGATGGCGCGACGGAGGCAGAATGCTCAACGCATCAATGGCACTGCTGGCGGATTCGTGCGCCCGGCTCATCGACTTGTCCAGCGCATCGGTCTGCCGGATGATCTCCAGCACCTCGGGCAGGCGCTCCAGGCCACCTTCGCGAATGGTCTCGGCGATGATCCCGGATTGCGCGTCTGTCCCGTCACGCATGGCGTAGATCAGCGGCAGGGTGGTCTTGCCTTCGGCCAGGTCATCGCCGATGTTCTTGCCCATGGTGTCGCTATCGCTCTTGTAGTCGAGCACGTCGTCGGCAATCTGGAAGGCCGTACCCAGATGCATGCCGTAGCTGGCCAATGCGGCCTGTATCTGCGCGGATTCGCCTGCCAGCACGGCACCCAGCTCGGTCGCTGCCTGGAACAGTCGCGCCGTCTTGGCTTCGATGACCTGAATGTACTGCGCTTCGCTGATATCCGGCTCTCGGACATTCAGCAGTTGCATGACCTCGCCTTCGGCGATGCGATTGGTGGTCGATGCCAGGATGCTCATCACTTCCAGGTTCTGCACCTCCACCATCATCTCGAAGGAGCGTGAATACAGGAAGTCGCCCACCAGCACAGCGGCCTCATTGCCCCAGACCGAATTGGCGGTATCTCGACCACGTCTCAATTCGGATGCATCGACGACATCGTCGTGCAGCAAGGTTGCCGTGTGAATGAATTCGATGATGGCCGCCACGGTGACGGGGTGCGGCTCGGTTTCCGGATCCAGGCCACAGGCGCCGGCAGCCAGCAGCACCATCTGTGGCCGCAGACGCTTGCCGCCGCTGCCGATGATGTAGCTGGACAACTGATTGATCAGCACCACCTCGGACGCCAGTCGCTGGCGTATCAGCTCATCCACCCGGCTCATGCCGGCGGCAATCAGGGCCTGGCTGTCTTCGATCGACAAGGTCATCAGTTGTGTAACAGAGGTATTCATGAATCGGAAAGTTTGATGCGCGCCGTCAATACTGGCAACTTCGCATGTGGCAATCAACTATCGGGCGGTACAATAGTCCACGACAATCTTGCAAGGATACAGTGTATGAGCCCGATCAGCCGCCGAAGAGCCCTTGGCATCATGGGCGCAACTGCCGCCACCAGCCTGTTCGGTCTGCCGGCCATCGGCCAGAGTCGCACCCGGATCAATGTCGGCGCACTGCGATTCACCAGCCACGCCGCCAGTTTCGTGGCATTCGAACGGGGTTATTTCGAGGAAGCGGGCTTCGATGTGGAGTTCAGGTTCTTTCAGGCAGCTCAGCCCATGGCCGTTGCCATCGCCTCCGGCGACGCCGACTACGCGGTCACCGCCATTTCCGGCGGCCTGATTTCGCTGGCAGAAAAAGGCGCCGTGAAAGTCATCGGTGGTGCCTTGTCGGAAGAGGCCGGCATCTACGGCCAGCAGATCCTCGCCTCCAACACCGCTTTCGAGGACGGCCTGACCTCACCTGCGATGCTCGATGGACGCAGCTTCGGTACGACCCAGGCAGGCTCGTCCTTTCACTACATGGGCTCGAAGATCGCAACCGCCGAAGGCGTCAGCGTCAAGTTCAAGCCACTGCAGAAGACCGGCGCCATCATCGGCGCCATCAAGTCCGGACAGATTGATGCCTGGTCGATCGTGCCGCATATCGCCAAGCCCCTGGCCGATGCCGGCGCCGTGAAGATCATCGGCTCGGTAGCCGACTACCTGCCCGATTATCAGGTCACGACCATCTTCACCTCCGCCAAGGGCGCCAGCGAAGAGAGCGAGCGCAACAAGGCCTTCCTGTCAGCGCTGTCTCGAGGGGCCGCGGATTTCAACGCAGCGCTGGTCGACAAGACCACAGACGACGCCGCGCGTGACGACATGGTGAAGTTGATTCACAAATACGTGTATACCGACCGGGATTACGAGAAGGCAGCACCCAGCATCATCAACGGCGCCATGAGAATCAACGAAGGCGCGGCCATGAACCTGAGCTCCATCAAGGATCAGATCGACTGGTTCAAGGCAGAAGGACTGGTCAAGGACTCGGTGACGCTCGACACCGTGGTCGATGCCTCCTACGTCCCCATCATCGGTCAGTAGGATCGGCATGACACGGTGAGCTCCGGGTGCAATGGCTGCCACCCGGCGCTCGCCCCACCCGCTCACACGCACAACCGAGTGCGAGGACCGCATGCAACTGCAATTGCGAGGCGTCAGCCACGCCTACGACAACACGACCGTGCTTCAGGATATCGAGCTGAAGGTCGAAGCCGGCCGCATCCTGTGCCTGGTTGGCCCGTCGGGATGCGGGAAATCCACGCTGCTGCGCTTGATGGGTGGCCTGGAAAGACCCTCGTCCGGCTCCATCCGCTTGCTGGGAGATCCCCCCGCGGACTGCCTCAACCCGCTGACCTATGTCTTTCAGGACTTTGCCCTGTTGCCATGGCGCAGCGTGGAAGAAAACATTTCCCTGGTGCTGGAGGACCACGCACTGGCAACACCCCGGCGCCAGCAGATAATCGATGACGTGCTGCAGCGCACCCGCATGGCGGATTTCCGCCATGCCCTGCCGCGCCAGTTGTCCGGTGGCATGAAACAACGCGTGGCCATCGCCCGGGCCCTGGCCGTCAATCCGGCCGTATTGCTGATGGACGAACCGCTGTCGGCACTGGACAGCCAGACCCGCGAACTGCTACTGGACGACCTGGTACAACTGTGGACCAGTGAACCGTTCACCGGCGTCTATGTGACACACAATCTGTCGGAGGCCGTGCGCCTGGGCCATGACATCGTGGTTCTGTCACGACGGCCCGGGCGGATATTCAAGACAGTGAGCATTGATCAGCCACTGAACGAAAGAGGCCAGAACAGCCACGAGCTTGAGCAGGTCCGTCGCCAGTTGTGGCAGATGATGCGCGACGAAGCTCAACAGGCCGAACGAGAGTTGCTGGATTCATGAGCCCGCTGACGCCCGATGAGACCTGAACCCATGAGCCCGGAACGGAGCGCCACCACAGCCAGTAGCAACAGGGGGAGCGAGATGGTTCAGCCGGACGACCCCCGACAGGCTCGCGAAATCGATGTTCCGTTTCGCGGCGGCGGCTTTTCGCCGAAACCGGTGCGTGGCGTGGCTGTTCTGATCTTCGCCGCGCTGCTGCTGGGTATCGAGTGGGGAAGCCGCCAGGGCTACATCTCGAACCTGACCCTGCCCCGCCCCTCCGACGTATTCGCCACGTTCCAGCAATTATGGAGCAGTGGCCTTCTGTGGAAGCACCTGCTGCCTTCACTCAGCCGCCTGCTGATCGGCTCCCTGTTCGGCATCACGGCCGGCGTGGCGATCGGCATTCTCATCGGCTTGTTCTCCCTGGTTCGCGCCGGACTGGTACCGCTGGTAGCGGCCCTTTTCCCGATTCCCAAGATTGCCCTGCTTCCCCTGTTCGTCATCTGGTTCGGCATCGACGAAGCCTCCAAATACGCACTGATTGCCTTCGGTACGTTTACCCCCACCGTCGTGGCAACCTACGCAGCCGTGGACAATGTCGACAGGACGCTGGTTCGCATGGGACAGAGTTTCGGGCTCGGCTGGTTTTCCATCGTGCGCAAGATCATCGTGCCGGGGGCCATGCCCGGCATTCTCTCGGGACTGCGTGTCAGCCTGGCCATCGCCATCATCCTGCTGGTTGCGGCAGAAATGCTCGGCGCCGAATACGGCATAGGCGCCTACATTCTCGAAGCCGGCTCCTTGTACGATCTGGAAAGACTGTTTGCCGGCGTTGTCATACTGTCGATACTCGGAGTTGTGATTAGCAGCCTGATTGGCTGGATCGAACGCAGAATACTCGTCTGGCGCAGTTGAAATCGCGGCGCAATGCCATCAGGCTAGTCGTCTGCCTGGTTGCCGCCCTCGATGACGGAATCAGGAGCCGTTGTTCGCAGTTTTCGACAATCACTGCGAATCTCGATTTCAAGCTTGTCAGATTGCACACTTTGTGCATCACGCGGGCTTGACGTATCCAATAGTTCGCGGGTATAGTAGCGGGCTGTTCGCGGTAGATACCGCATATCATTGCGCAAAGAGCCCGATGTCAGTTTGGGCCCCAGTTTCAGGACCAGTAATCATGTACGCGGTAGTCAAAACCGGTGGCAAGCAGTACCGAGTAAGCGAAGGTGACCGTCTCAAGGTCGAAACCATCAAGGCGGAAGCCGGCAGCGACGTCACTCTGGACGAAGTGCTGATGGTCGGCAGTGGCGAATCAGTCAATGTAGGCGCACCTCTGGTCGCAAACGCCTCAGTCAGCGCCAAGGTGCTGTCTCACGGCCGTGGCGACAAAGTCAAGATCATCAAGTTCCGTCGCCGCAAGCATCATCGCAAGCAGGCCGGACATCGTCAGAACTACACAGAGCTGCAGATCACCGGCATCAACGCCGGCTGAACACAGCCCTTCGTACAGCATCCAGTCAGGTAATCAGTCATGGCACACAAGAAAGCAGGCGGTAGTACTCGCAACGGTCGCGATTCAGAATCCAAACGTCTGGGCGTGAAGAAGTTCGGTGGTGAGAACGCAGTAGCCGGAAACATCATCGTTCGTCAGCGCGGCACTCGTTTCCACGCAGGCGTCAACGCTGGCATCGGCAAGGACCACACCATTTTCGCCAAGGCAGACGGTGTTGTCACTTTCAATGTGCGCGGTGCCAACAACCGCAAGTTCATTGACGTCATCCCGGCAGCCGTCGAAGGCTGAAGCCCTCGGTTACTTCCACGGTAACAAGCAGGACGACAGCGAAACCCGCCCAGTGCGGGTTTTTCTTTGCCCGGACAAGAACCCATGAAATTCGTCGACGAAGCCAGAATCAACGTTATAGCCGGTGACGGAGGCAATGGTGCGCTCGGCTTCCGGCGTGAGAAGTACATCCCGCGCGGCGGGCCGGACGGCGGCGACGGTGGCGATGGCGGCAGCGTCTTTCTCAAGGCCACCGAAAATCTGAACACCCTGGCCGACTTCCAGCACCAGCGCACCTATCTGGCGCAGCGCGGGGAGAACGGCCGCGGCCAGAACTGCTCCGGTGCCGGCGGCAAGGACTGCATCATTCTGGTACCGGTGGGCACGGTGGCCACCGATCGCAACAGCGGCCAGATCATCGCCGACCTCAGACACGCAGGCCAGACCATCGAAGTGGCCAAGGGCGGCTGGCACGGACTGGGCAATGCCCGCTTCAAGAGTTCCACCAACCAGGCGCCGCGCAAGACGACCGACGGCACACCGGGCGAGCGACGCGAGTTGCTGCTGGAACTGCGCGTTCTGGCCGACGTTGGCCTGCTGGGCCTGCCCAATGCGGGCAAATCCACGCTGATACGACAGATCTCCTCGGCGCGTCCCAAGGTGGCTGACTACCCGTTCACCACCCTGCACCCGAACCTGGGCGTGGTCAGTATCGAGCCGCACCGCAGCTTCGTGATGGCTGACATTCCCGGACTGATCGAGGGCGCTGCCGAAGGCCACGGACTGGGCGTGCGCTTTCTGAAGCACCTGAGCCGCACCCGTATCCTGCTGCACCTGATCGACGTCATGCCGATCGACGAAACCGATCCGGTTGAAGGCGCCATTTCCATCGTCAAGGAACTGAAGAAACACAGCGAAGTGCTCTATGAAAAGGAGCGCTGGCTGGTTCTGAACAAGACCGACCTGCTGCCCGAGAGCGACGTCGATGCGCATTGCGATGCCATCGTCAGCCAACTGGACTGGAAGGGACCGGTGTTTCGCATCTCTGCAGCATCCGGCAATGGCACGCGCCAGCTGGCCGCTGACATCATGAATCACCTCGAAGAATTGCGCGAGGAAGAACAGGCCGCCAAGGCCAAGGCGACTGACAAGCAGACCACCCCCAGCTCCGGCAAGGAGGACGAGGCTTCCACCGACGATGCGTGATCGATTGCGCACGACCCGGCGCTGGGTCGTCAAGGTAGGCAGCTCTCTCCTGACCGCCGATGGCAAGGGGCTTGATCACGCCATCATCGGCCAGTGGACCACCCAGATTGCCGCCTTGCTGGCCGAGGGTCTGGAGGTGGTACTGGTCTCCAGCGGTTCGATTGCCGAAGGCGTCGCCCGCCTGAAGCTGGCGCAACGCCCCACCCAGGTCAATGAACTGCAGGCCGCCGCCGCGGTGGGCCAGATGGGATTGATCCGAGCCTATGAATCCGGCTTCGAACGCTTTGACCAGCTCACTGCACAGATCCTGCTGACACATGACGATCTGGCGGATCGCCGGCGCTACCTGAATGCGCGTGGCACATTGACCACCCTGATCAAGCACCGGGTACTGCCCATCGTCAATGAAAACGACACGGTCACGACTGCCGAGATCAAGCTGGGTGACAACGACACACTCGGTGCGCAGGTGGCCAACCTCATCGATGCCGACGTCCTCGTACTGCTGACCGATCAGGACGGCCTGTTCGACAAGGACCCGCGCAGCAACACGGATGCACGATTGCTGGAGCGAGCCAATGCCAGCGACCCGGCGATACTCGCGCTGGCAGGACCACCCGGCTCGACACTGGGTAGCGGCGGCATGCGAACCAAGGTTCTGGCAGCCGACAGAGCGGCGCAGAACGGCACAACGACAGTCATTGCCAATGGTCGTGAACCCGATATCCTGCTCAGACTGCGCAAAGGCGAACCCCTGGGCACCATGCTGACCAGCGATCAGAAACCGGTGGATGCACGAAAACGCTGGCTGGCGGATCACCTGCGCGCCAAGGGCACACTGGTACTGGACGAAGGCGCCTGCCATGTACTGCAGAGTCGAGGCTCGAGCCTGCTGGCTGTGGGAGTTCGTCAGTGTGAGGGCGAATATTCTCGCGGCGAGCTGGTGTCATGCGTCAATCAGAACGGCCAGGAAGTGGCACGCGGACTGAGCAACTACAACTCATCGGACACACGCAAGGTGCTGGGAAAATCCAGCGAACAATTCGAACAACTGCTGGGCTTTGCCAGTGAACCGGAACTGATCCACCGGGATAACATGATCGTTTTCCGGTGAACCAGTTCCTGCAGATTCAGCAGCAAGCCAGGTACTACGCCGGGGCCCTGCGGCCCCGGACGATATTACGCCAGCGCGCGAACCTGAGCGTTGAAACGGCTCTTGTATCGAGCTGCCTTGTTCTTGTGAATCAGACCCTTGCGAGCCATGTGATCCAGCACGGGTACGGCTTCCTTGTAGGCTGCCTCGGCCGCTGCCTTGTCACCGGTTGCAAGAGCTGCAAAGACTCTTTTCACCATCGTACGCATCATCGAGCGCTGGCTCGCATTGCGTTGACGAGATTTTTCTGCCTGACGGACGCGCTTGCGCGCCTGAGCTGTGTTTGCCACGGACTATCCTCTAACTTGACATTACTGAATTCAGCCGCCCATTATCCACCGCCTTTTGCAAGACGTCAACGACAGATTTCATGAAACCGGCAAATCTTGTTCGATCCGGGACCATTGTGGGCCTGATGACTCTGCTTTCAAGGGTGCTTGGATTTGTTCGTGACCAGGTTCTCGCGATCGTGTTCGGGGCCGGCGCCACCACGGATGTCTTCCTGGTCGCCTTCAAGATCCCCAACTTCCTGCGTCGTCTGTTTGCCGAAGGGGCATTTGCCACTGCCTTCGTGCCGGTCTTCACCGAGTACAAGGAAACCCGCAGCCGGGAGGCGCTGATTGATCTGGCGGCACATGTGTCCGGCACCCTCAGCATCATACTTCTGCTGGTCAGCACCCTGGGTGTCATGCTCAGCCCGCTTCTGATCATGCTGTTTGCACCGGGCTTCATCGATGAACCCGAGCGCTTCGAGCTGGCCACCCACATGCTGCGCATCACCTTCCCCTACCTGTTCTTCATCAGTCTGGTTGCCTATGCCGGCAGCATGCTCAACACCTTCGGCAAGTTCGCGATCCCCTCATTCACACCGGTGCTGCTGAACATCTGCATGATTGCGGCCGCCCTGACCTTCAGCCCGATGTTCGACACACCGGTTGTGGCGCTGGCCTGGGGTGTCTTTGCCGCCGGCGCGGTGCAACTGTTCCTGCAACTGCCGTTCCTGCGCCAGATCGGCCTGATGCCCCGACCTCGCTGGGGCTGGAAGCATCCCGGCGTCAGGCGCATCCTGAAACTCATGGCACCCGCCATTCTGGGCTCCTCGGTGGCCCAGATAAACCTGCTGCTGGACACCATCATTGCCTCTTTTCTGACGGCGGGCAGTCTGAGCTGGCTCTACTACAGCGATCGCCTGATGGAATTTCCGCTGGGCCTGCTGGGTGTCACTCTGGCGACGATCATCCTGCCCAGACTCTCGCGCGAGCATTCGCTCGACAGCCCCGATCAGTTCCGACGCACGCTGGACTGGGCCATGCGCCTGCTGGTGATCCTCGGTCTGCCGGCAGCAATTGCCCTCATGACGCTGGCGCAGCCGATGCTGCTGACACTGTTCGGCTACGGCGAATTCACCCCCGACGATGCCGCCATGGCCAGTTACAGCCTGATTGCCTATGGTGCCGGCCTGCCAGCCTTTTTGCTGATCAAGATCTTCGCCCCGGCCTTCTTCGCCCGCCAGAACACCCGCACACCGGTTCGCATCGGCATCATCGCCCTGGTGTCCAACATGGGTTACAACCTGCTGTTCGTGCTGCCGATGATCTGGCTCGATTTCATCGCCCCGCATACCGGCCTGGCCCTGGCAAGCTCGGTTGCGGCCTGGCAACAGGCCATCATGCTGTACCGACGGCTCAAGGCCGACGACATCTACACGATCTCCCCGCGGGTCTGGCAATTCGCCCGTCGCAGCCTGCCCGGCCTGCTTGCCCTGACCCTGCTGCTGCTGCTGTGCACGCAGATTCAGTGGCAGGCAATGGGCGCGCTTGGTAGGCTGGGGACCCTGCTCGCTATAATCGTGGGCAGCGCTCTCGTGTACTCGGCCGGTTTGCTGCTGGCAGGCATCCGTCCACGACAGCTGGCAACACCATGAACCTCCTTCCACCCGTCATGACAGCGAACCCATGCAACTGATTCGAGGCCTCCACAACTGGCCGGACGCCGTTGAGACCGCCATCACCATTGGCAATTTCGATGGCGCGCATCTCGGGCATCAGGCCATGTTCGACGAAGTGGTCCGCACCGCGGGTGAGCGAGCACTGGTGAGCACGGTCATCAGCTTCAATCCCCTGCCGCATGAGTATTTCGTGACGAAGGGCGCCCCCGCCCGGCTGCAGGGTCTGCGCGACCGCTACAACAGCATCAAGGCTGCCGGTATCGAACGACTGCTGCTGCTGGACTTCGATCACGAATTTGCCAGGCAATCCGCCGACGACTTCGTCCGCGAAGTGCTGATCGATACCCTGCGCACCCGGCACATGGTCATCGGTGATGACTTTCGCTTCGGCCACCAGCGCCACGGCACCTTCGAACTGCTCGAGGCGGCCTCTCATACCCACGGGTTCACACTGCAACAGAGCCCGACCTGTATTTCTGGTAATCAGCGTGTCTCCAGCACACTCATCAGAGAGCACCTGCGCAATGGTGAACTGAGTGAGGCCACCACATTGCTCGGCCGCCCCTACCGCATCAGTGGACGAGTCATTCATGGCGACAAGGTCGGCCGTCAGCTGGGCTTTCCCACCGCCAACGTGGCCCTGGGCGATCATCGCCCGGCGCTGCGCGGCGTCTTTGCGGCCTGGGCGCACGACGAGGACACCGGACGGCGTCATGCCGCGGTTGCCAATCTGGGCGAGAGACCCACGGTCGGCGGACGCAAACTGCTGCTTGAAGTGCATTTGCTGGACGCCGAGGAACAACTCTACGGCCACCATCTGGCCATTGATTTCGTGCAAGCATTGCGCAATGAGCAACGTTTTGCCTCACTGGACGAACTCAAGGCACAGATTGCGCGCGATGCAGACGCTGCTCGCGAACTCATGAGCCACAGATGACTTACACTGACCCACTTTGTACGACTGACGAAGCAAGACACACGTGACCGATTACAAAAAGACGCTGAACCTGCCCAAGACGGATTTCCCCATGCGGGGCAATCTGGCCAAACGCGAGCCTGAAATGCTGGCTCGCTGGAACGAGCAGGACCTGTACCAGCACATTCGCGAGCATTCGGCGGGCCGCCCGAAATTCATCCTGCACGATGGCCCTCCCTACGCCAACGGCGATATTCATATCGGCCATGTGGTGAACAAGGTCATCAAGGACATGATCGTCAAATCCAAGCAACTGGCGGGCTTCGATTCGCCCTACGTGCCGGGTTGGGACTGTCACGGTCTGCCAATCGAAAACAAGGTGGAAGGGCTGATGGGCAAACCCGGTGGCAATGTCACCGAAGCCGAGTTCCGCGCCCGCTGCCGGGAATACGCCAGCGAACAGGTGGCCAACCAGAGCGCAGAATTCCAGCGCCTGGGGATCCTGGGTGAATGGCAGGCACCCTATCTGACCATGAACTTTGCCAATGAGGCCAACATCGTCAGGGCACTGGGCAAGATCATCGAAGCCGGACATGTCTACAAGGGCACGAAACCGGTCTACTGGAGCTGGGGTGCCCACTCGGCGGTCGCCGAGGCCGAAATCGAGTATGAGGACAAGACTTCCACGGCCATTGACGTGCGCTTCGCACCGCGTGACAAGGCCGCCATTCTGGGCATCTTCGGTGCCGAGGATGATGGCAGCGACGTCAATATCGTCATCTGGACCACCACACCCTGGACCATTCCGGGCAACCTGGCCATCACGCTGCACCCCGAGCTGCAATACGCGCTGGTTGCCGTCAACGGCGAACGCCTGATCATGGCCGAGGCCATGGTGGATGATGTCATGGCACGTTACGGTTTCACCGACCATCAGATTGTCGGCACCACCACCGGCGAGTCGCTCAAGGGACAACGGTTCAAGCATCCGCTGTATGAGCGCGATTCCCTGCTCATCATGGGCGACTACGTGACGACCGATGCCGGTACCGGCGCTGTGCACACGGCACCGGATCACGGTGTGGACGATTTCTACGCTGCCAAGGCGCACGATCTGGGCCTGCTGGACTACGTCAATGATCACGGCATCTTCCGTGATCACGTCGAACTGTTCGGCGGCGAGCACGTCATGAAGGTCGATGCTCACATGATCGAGGAGCTGGAAAGTCGTGGCCGCCTGATCAAGCATGAGAAGTATCAGCACAGCTACCCCTTCTGCTGGCGCACCAAGACCCCCATCATCTATCGCGCCACACCGCAGTGGTTCATCGGCATGGATACCGAAGGCCTGCGACGCGACACGCTGGCGGAAATCGACAAGGTGCAATGGATTCCGGACTGGGGCCAGTCACGCATCCACGGCATGATTGCCGGTCGTCCGGACTGGTGCATCTCGCGCCAACGCTACTGGGGTGTGCCCATCACACTGTTCCTGAACAAGGAGACCGGAGAGTTGCATCCGGACACCACGGCTCTGGTGGAAAAGGCGGCAGAGCGCATCGCCGAGCAAGGCATTCAGGCCTGGTTCGATCTCGACCCAGCCGAGCTGCTGGGCGATGACGCCAATGACTACGACAAGGTGACCGACGTGCTGGATGTCTGGTTCGACTCCGGCACCTCCTGGATGCACGTATTGCAGCAGGACGAAAAGCTGAGCTATCCGGCCGATATCTACCTGGAAGGCTCCGATCAGCACCGTGGCTGGTTCCATTCCTCGATCCTGACAAGTGTGGCCATCAATCGTCAGGCACCGTATCGTCAGGTGCTGACGCATGGCTTCACGGTGGATCAGCAGGGCCGCAAGATGTCCAAGTCTCTGGGCAACATCATTGCGCCGCAGAAGCTGCTGAAAACCCTCGGAGCCGATATCGTTCGCCTGTGGGTCAGCTCGACCGACTACCGCGGCGAAATGACGGTCTCCAACGAGATCCTGGATCGCATGGCCGATGCCTATCGTCGCATTCGCAACACGGCTCGCTACCTGCTCAGCGCCATCGATGACTTCGATCCCGATCAGCACACCGTCGCCCCGGAAGACATGCTGGCGCTGGATCGCTGGGCGGTGGATTGCGCTCTGCGTACCCAGGGCACGGTGCATGAAGCCTACGAGGCCTATCAGTTCCACACGGTGTACCAGACCATCCACCATTTCTGTGCGGTCGACATGTCGAGCTTCTACCTCGACATCATCAAGGATCGGCAATACACCATGCCTGCCGACAGTCTTGGCCGCCGCTCCGCGCAAACCGCCATGTATCAGATCACCGATGCGCTGGTACGCTGGATTGCGCCGGTACTGAGCTTCACCGCCGATGAGATCTGGCAGCACCTGCGCGAACAGTCTGACACCGACCGCAGCAGTCGCTCACCGACGCCGTTCACCGAAACCTATCTGGAAACCCTGCCGGCCCTGGACGACGACGCCCTGCTGAGCAGAGCCGACTGGCAGGCCGTGACCCTGGTACGTGAGGCGGTGTCCAAATCGCTGGAGAAGCTCAGAAGTGAAGGCACCATCGGCGGCGCTCTGGAGGCCAGTGTCGTGATCTATGCCTCGGATGCACTGGCGCAGACGCTGGCCAAGGTAGGCGATGAACTGCGATTCGTCTTCATCACCTCGACAGCCGCCGTGGAGTCGCTGGACCAGAAGCCCGCGGATGCCGAAGTGCTCAGTGCCAACGGACTCGACTTTGCCGTATCGACCTGCAAGGCCAGTGGCGAGAAGTGCGTACGATGCTGGCATCTGCGTGACGATGTCGGTACGGACAGCGACCACCCCGAAGTCTGTGCACGTTGCATCAGCAACGTTCACGGCACCGGCGAACAGCGCTCGATCGCCTGACCATGTCCCACCTATTGCGCTATGGCATCGTGACCCTGATCGTCGTCTTCGATCAGATCACCAAGATCTGGGCAGACAGGTCGCTGGAGATGTATCAGCAGATTCCGGTGACCGGTTTCTTCAACATCACCAAGGCCTACAACTACGGCGCAGCCTTCAGCTTTCTGGACAACGAAGGCGGCTGGCAACGCTGGTTCTTCACCGCCATCAGCCTGGTGGTCAGCATTGTGCTGTTCGTCTGGCTGTGGCGCATGACGCGCGCGGAGCGCTGGCTGAGCGTGGCCATTGCGCTGATTCTGGGTGGTGCCATCGGCAATCTGATCGATCGAGCCGTGTACGGTTATGTGGTGGACTTCATTCAGGTGTACTGGAATACCAGCTACTTCCCCTCTTTCAATATCGCCGATGCTGCCATAAGCTGCGGTACGGCACTCCTGCTGGGCCTGACCCTGTTCGAGAAGAACGAAACCACGGCAGAGGAAAGCGACGACAAGCCGGCGACCTGATTCAGGTCGCCATCGACGGACGATTCTGTTGTCCGGTTCGAAACAAGTACGGGCTGGCATGCCCACCAACACCACGCCTGGCGGCATGCAGCGCTGGCGTGGTGCAAGGGGAAGCCGCCCATCAACCAGGATTGACTACCATGAAAATTCTACTCGCCAATCCGCGCGGCTTCTGTGCCGGCGTTGACCGTGCCATCGAGATCGTCGAGCGCGCCATCGAGATCCACGGCGCCCCCATTTACGTCCGCCATGAAGTCGTGCACAACAAGTATGTCGTGGATGGCCTGCGGGACAAGGGCGCAGTCTTCGTCGAGGAACTGGACGAGGTGCCGGACAATGCCACCGTCATCTTCAGTGCGCACGGCGTGTCGCACGCGGTTGAGAGCGCCGCTCACGGGCGTGGCCTGCAAGTCTTCGATGCCACCTGCCCGCTGGTCACCAAGGTCCATCTGGAAGTGGTGAAATACGCTCGCCAAGGCAAGGAAGTGATCCTGATCGGTCATGCCGGTCACCCCGAAGTGGAAGGCACCATGGGCCGCTACGACACCAGTAATGGCGGGCGCATCATTCTGGTCGAGAAACCCGCCGACGTGGAAACGCTGGAAATCAAGGATCCGGAAGGGTTGGCCTTTGTCTCACAGACGACCTTGTCGGTGGATGATACGCAGGATGTCATCGATGCCCTGCGCAAGCGCTTTCCGGCCATAGCGGCGCCGAATCGTGACGATATCTGCTACGCCACCCAGAACCGTCAGGATGCCGTCAAGAAGCTGTGTGAAGAGGTCGACCTGCTTCTGGTGGTCGGCGCGAGCAACAGCTCCAATTCGAATCGACTGGCCGAGCTCGGCGAACGCGCCGGTGTCGAATCACGCCTCATCACCCGGGCGGTGGATATCGACAGTGACTGGCTGGTCGGCAAGCAGAGCGTGGGCGTCACCGCCGGAGCGTCAGCACCCGAAATCCTGGTCAGTGAAGTCATCGAACGACTGCGGGCCGAAGGCGGCCAGACGGCCGTGGAGGCCGACGGCATACAGGAGACGATCACCTTCTCGATTCCGAAGCCTCTGCGGCGCATGGATCAGTCAGCCAACTGACTCACCCCCGCTGATGGTCGGGTCATCGGGGCAGGGCCAATCTGCGCCCGTTGCCACGACCCGTTCGGCGCAGGCAGACAGGATGCTGCCTTGCACAGTTCATTTCCGAGACAACTCCATGAAATACCTGCTGAAAACCACGACGACCATCGCTGTTCTGCTCGGCGCCATGAGCCTGACGCCAGCGCAGGCTGACTGCGGCCTGACGTCTGGCAGAGTCAGTATCCTGTCCGATGATTTCGAGGCCATGCATGTCGTGGCTGAGCGCGCCAAGGCCTGCGCCAGCGAATCGGTGCCGGTCACCAGCAACCAGACGAGTGAACACAAGAGCATTCAGGTGCCGGCGCTGAGCGCCGAGCCCGCCACCTACACCGTGGCCATCGTACCCAACAATTCCTTGCCGCCCTTGCTGAACGAGGACCTGGTAAGACCACTGGATGATCTGATCGAAACGTTCAAACCCAATCTGCAGGATCATCAACTGATTCGTATCGATGGCAAGGTCATGGCCATCGCCTTCATGGTCAACACCCAGCACCTGTGGTATCGCAAGGATCTGCTCGAGGCAGCCGGCGTGGAACCGCCGCGCAGTTACGAGGAGATTCTGACGGTTGCCAAGGCCCTTCGCGACGAAGGCATCATGGAGTATCCGCTGGCATTGAACCTGAAGCCCGGCTGGGATCTGGGCACTGAATTCCTGAACCTCTATCAGGGCTTTGGCGGTGAACTGTTCGTCGGCGATACCGCCGAGCCCGCCATCGACAGCGACGCAGGCCTGCAGACGCTGGACATGCTCAAGCGCCTGTCCGAGTACATGAGTCCGGAATTCGCCACCTTCGATACCAACGAAGTGTCCCGTCGCTGGGCTGCAGGAACACTGGCCATCTACAACGGCTGGAGCTCCCGTCCGGGCGGCATCATCGACCCGGAGGGCAGCTCCACCCCCGAAGTGATTGCCAATTCGGTATTCGCTGCAGCACCCACCGTTGGCGGCGGCACCGTACCGGCAAGCTACCTCTGGTGGGTGGGTTTCACGATTGCCCGCAACATCTCGGATGAGGACGCCGAGGCTTCCTTTCAGGCGATGATGCATGCCATTTCTCCTGAACTGCTGGAAACCGCAGAAGCCAGTGCGGTCTGGCTGATTGCAGGCTACCAGCCGACGGCGGCCTCCACTGGCGCCTTTCAGACCGTTGAAGCCGGAGCCGAACCCTTTCCGATGCTCCCCTACATGGGCCTGCTGCACACCGCTCTGTCGGAGAATCTGAGCGAGTTCCTGCAGGGCAAGGAGAGCGCTGAACAGGCCCTGGCCGACGCCTCACAGGCTTACCGGGCAGCCGCCAGGGAAGCGGGATACCTCGAATGATCGAGGTCTTGCCCGGCCTGCCCTGCATCGGCTGCTGACCTGTCGCTGAACAATGAGGCATCGGCAATTTCTGATATTCATGCTGCCGACGATGCTCGTCATGCTGCTGTTCATCGCCGTGCCGTTGCTATCAGTGGTCGTACAGTCCCTGTTCGTAGAACACGAGCAGGTCATGAAGGCGGTGGAGAGTTGCGGCCCCTTCGGCTGCCGAACGGAAATGCAAGTCGATACCGAGGCGATGAAATCGCTGAGGGAGGAAAAGCCGCTTGGCAGATTCAACGGCATGGGCACCTACCTCGATGCCAATCATCTCGCCATCGAGCAGATCAGAACCATCTGGCAGGAACGCAGCAGCCTGTCGCAGGCCCTTGGCCAGCTGTTCAATCTGCCTTTCTACAAGGCACTGAGCTTCACCATCGCCTACACGGCGATCGTCACACCACTGGTGATCGTTCTCGGCTTCATCATTGCCCTGGCCGTCAATCAACTACCCGCGCTGTTTCGCGGCCCGGTAATCGTGTTTTCCCTGCTGCCGATGATCGTGACGCCGCTGATCGGTTCGCTGGTCCTGTTCTGGATGATCGATGCAAGAGGCATCATCGGAGCCAATCTGCAATGGCTGTTCGATGACCCCGAGCTTTCCCTGAAAGCCTCACCCCTGCTGACCTGGCTGACGCTGTTCGGCTACGGTATCTGGCATTCGATACCACTGAGTTTCATCATCTTCTTTGCCGGCCTGCAGACGGTACCGAAAGACATCCTGGATTCAGCCAGAGTCGACGGCACCCACGCCATGCAGCGAGTACGCTATGTCATCATTCCGCACTTGATGCCACTGGTGATCTTCGTGGCACTGGTTCAGTTGATGGACAACTTTCGCGTTCTGGAACCCATTGTCGGCTTGAACGCCCAGGCCAATGCCACCTCGCTGAGCTACCTGATCTACAGTGACCTGCGTGGCCAGGAAAGCCCCTTGTATGGCTCCGCATCCGCCACATCGATGATGACCATCATCGGCATCATCCTCCTGTTGCTTCCCTTGCTCAGACGGAGCTGGCGTGACTTCGCGCAGCGAAGCTGACGGGGGCATCATGAAACGAGCCTTGAACGCACGCGCTCTGACGCTGTACATCCTGTCTGCCACGATCGTGCTTCTGTGGGTCTTGCTTGCCGCCTTCCCCTTTCTGTGGACCTTGTGGGGATCGTTCAAGCTCGAAGCTGATTTTCTGTCACCAGGCGACTGGAAGCACGCACTGTTCGGACCCAACACCATCGAGAGAACCGGCAGCGCCTTCACCGGTTCTGCCTACCACGGCGCATGGGTCGAAAAGGCGTTCTGGAAAGCGACCCTGAACACGCTTCTGGTGACCATATCCGTGGTTGTATTATCACTGAGCATCGGTCTGCTGGGTGCCTACGCCCTGGCTCGCTCGGGATTTCGTTATGCCTTCTGGCTACTGATCGCGGCACTCGTTTTCCGCGCCATGCCACATGTCACGCTCGTCTCAGGGTATCTGCTGCCCTTCTTCGAGCTCGGTATCTGGGGCTATCTGCCCACCAGCATCATCGTACTGGTCGCCATCAATCAGCCATTCACCCTGTGGATGCTGCATGCCTTCTTTCAGAACATTCCGCGAGAGATCGACGAGAGTGCGATGATCGACGGGTGTACACAGTTTCAGGCCTTTCGCCTGACCGTGATTCCGCTGATGTGGCCCGGCATCATCACCACGGCATTGTTCAGTTTCCTGCTGTCATACAACGACTTTACCGTCACCTCGATCCTGTTGAGTCAGGACAACCAGACCATGGTGCCTCGGGTTGCAGGCTTTCTGGGCACCACGCAGTCGGAAGGCAAGGTCATGTATGCTGTAGCGGCGGCTGTCTCATCCATTGCGCCACTGTGCGTGCTCATCCTGCTGTTCCAGCGGCAGATCGTCAGCGGCCTGACCGCCGGTGCTGTCAAGGGCTGACGATCCCACCCTGCTTGCGAATGACGAGCAGCGCAGCATACGGCCCGGCACCCGGCTCAATGACGTCAGCGCGCGATGTCGACCCGAGTGCACCGGGCAGCATTTGCCGGTGTGACCTGTCACCAGAACAAGCGACCAGCAGCCAGGGAGTTATTGCGACATGACAAACAACAAGGATCCTTTCGACGGCCCGGACCTGAACGGACAGACCTATTCACGCGCCAGGATGCGCCAATCGAACTTCGATGGCGTTGATCTCAGCGAGTCCCGCTTCTTTGCGGTGCTGAGTGATGCCAGTTTCAGCGATACGAACCTGGCGCGCGCCGACTTCGACGATGTCAATCTTTCCGAAGCCCGTTTTCACAATATCAATCTGCAGCAGGCCAGCTTCGACAACATCAATTTTTCGAATGCCAGTATCAGCAACGCCAATCTGCAGGGAATGACCATCAATGGAATACGGGTCAGCGACTTGTTTGACGCCTATGAGCGACAATTGAAGCCGGAGTGAAACAGCGAATTCCGGGCGCACAATAATTGCATGATGCATTGCTTGCGAGCGCCTGAATTTCGTATTCACCCCTGAAATGCACAGTTCTTGCGTTTTTCTCAAGATATTTGCGTATTGTCCGCAGCATTCCCATACTGCCGTTTCAGACAGTCAATCCACTGTGGACACAGGAGATTCTCATGGGCCCCTATCCTCACAATGCCCCCAAGGCCACTATCGATGATGTGAATGTCGCCGGCACGGACGGCTTCGAATTCGTGGAATTCGCACACCACGACCCGGCGGAGCTGGAAGCGCTGTTCGACCGAATGGGCTACACCGAAGTCGCCAGGCACAGGAACAAGGATATCTCTCTGTACCGTCAGGGCCGCGTCAATTACATCCTGAACCGGGAGAAGAACTCGCACGCTTCTCGTTTCGTGGAAGAGCATGGCCCTTGCGCACCGTCAATGGCGTGGCGAGTGGTGGATGCACAACACGCGCTCAAATGCGCACTGGACTATGGCGCCAAAGAATACACCGGTGATGACAAATCCCTCGATGTACCGGCAGTCATCGGCATCGGCGGCTCGCTGTTGTACCTGATCGAGGACTACGATCAGGGTCGTTCACCCTACGACAGGGAATTCGAGTGGCTGGGCGAGCGAGACCCGCAACCCGTGGGTGCCGGCTTCTATTATCTGGATCACCTGACGCACAATGTCATGCGCGGCAATATGGATACCTGGTACCGGTTCTACGCCACCGCCTTCAACTTTCGCGAGATTCGCTTCTTCGATATCCAGGGCAAGATGACAGGCCTGACCAGTCGCGCGCTGACATCGCCGTGTGGCAAGATCCGCATCCCCATCAACGAAAGCGCCGACGAGAACAGCCAGATCGAAGAATATCTGAAGGAGTACAAAGGTGAAGGCATTCAGCATATCGCCGTGGGTACTGACGATATCTATGCGGCGACCGACCGGATTGCCGACAAGGGAATGGAGTTCATGCCCGGCCCTCCTTCGATCTACTACGACAAGTCTTTCGAGCGGGTAAGGGATCATGAAGAACCCATCGAGAAGATGAAGAAGCACGGCATCCTCATTGACGGCGAAGGGGTCGTGGATGGTGGTTCGACCCGCATCCTGCTGCAGATCTTCTCCAAGACGGTCATCGGTCCGATCTTCTTCGAGTTCATTCAGCGCAAGGGCGACGACGGCTTTGGCGAAGGCAACTTCAAGGCCTTGTTCGAATCGATCGAAGAGGATCAGATTCAGCGTGGGGTGTTGAAGGCCTCGGCCTGATGGGTTCCGGGCTCATGGACGAGCCCACTGAATGTCCTGGTCTGCCAGGCTTCTTTGGTCTGACCGGCACCCTGCCGGCCACTGCGCATGAGCGCAGTGCCGTGGTATCTTGCTGCTTCACCACCACTTGCCGATACAGGTCAAACGACTATCATGCCGCAGCTTGATCCGGACAGACTGTTCCCTCTCGACAACCGTAGCCGGGCCATCGCTCGGCAGCTCTACCAGGGTGTTGCAGACCTGCCGATCATCAGTCCGCACGGGCATACCGATCCGCGGTGGTTCGCCGACAACACGGCATTTGCCAACGCCGCAGAACTGTTCGTCATTCCCGATCATTATGTCTTTCGCATGCTGGTCTCCCAGGGCATCCGCCTGGAGTTGCTGGGAATTCCCAGAGTCGATGGCGGCCCGGTGGAGACCGACCCGAGAACCATCTGGCGGCTGTTTGCACAGAATTACCACCTGTTTCGTGGCACGCCTTCCCAGCTGTGGATAGACCATTCCTTTGAACACGTCTTCGGCATTCGCGAGAATCTGGACGCCAGTACCGCGGACCAGTTCTATGATTCGATTACCGAAAAACTGGCAACAGACGCGTTCCGCCCACGCGCCCTGTTCGAACGATTCAACATGGAGGTCCTGGCGACGACGGAAAGCGCTCTTGATCCACTGGACGCGCACAAGACTCTGGCCAGTTCCGGCTGGCAGGGGCGTGTCATCACGACCTACCGACCGGATGCCGTGATTGACCCTGAATTCGACGGTTTTCTGGACAATGTCAGGCAACTGGGTGAACTGACCGGTTGCGATACTGGCAGCTACGAGGGCTACCTCGATGCGCATCGCTCACGGCGCGCCTACTTCAGGCAACACGGCGCAACCGCCACGGATCATGGGCATCCGACCGCGCGTACTGAAGATTTCAGCAAGGATGAGATGACGCGACTCTATGCGCGTGTGATCGGCGGCAGCTGCAGCGCAGCTGACGCCGACGCCTTCCGTGGACAGATGCTGACTGAAATGGCGCGCATGAGTCTGGACGATGGCCTGGTGATGCAGATCCACCCGGGCTCCTTGCGAAATCACAATCCATCAGTTGAAGCGAGCTTCGGGCGTGACAAGGGATTCGACATACCCACGCCCACTGAATACGTCAGAGCCCTGCAGCCACTGCTGAGCGCGGTAGGCATGGAACCTGATCTGAGCATCATCGTGTTTACACTGGACGAAACAGCCTTCTCGCGAGAGCTGGCACCGCTGGCTGGAGTCTACCCGGCCCTGCGACTGGGGCCACCCTGGTGGTTTTTCGACAGTTATGAGGGCATGCGTCGATTCCGGGAAACCACCACCGAGACCTGTGGCTTCTACAACACCGCCGGGTTCAACGACGACACACGGGCCTTCTGTTCCATTCCGGCTCGCCACGACGTGGCTCGTCGTGTTGACTGCGCCTATCTGGGCACACTGGTCGCCACGGGCAGATTGAGGGAGGAGGATGCCGCCGAGGTAGCGCATTCCCTCAGTCATGACCTCGCGAGACAAGCGTACAAGCTCTGACGCCTGTTACACCCGACGATGCTGGGTGAGGGGCAAGGCCTGGCTTGACTGGCTTGACTGGCTTGACTGGCTTGACTGGCTTGACTGGCTTGACTGGCTTGACTGGCTTGACTGGCTTTGACTGGCTTTGGCTGGCTTTGGCTAGGTTCGGTTTGGTTCGGCTTAGCCTGGCTCGGTTCGCCTTGGCAAACTGGCACGAAAAAGCCGGACCTGAGTCCGGCTTTCTCTTGCACTAATCATGATCCGGTATACGCGGCATCACTTGTCGATGCCGGCCTTGGGTCATGATTTGACGACGTTGTTCTCGATCTGGACGTTGGAGCTTTCGGTTCGCTCCTCGATCATCTGATTGAGCGCGTCATAGGCTTGCTGGTCATCCACCATGCCTTCGATGGCCAGTGTGCCGTCGTCCATCGGTGTGACCGACAGACCATAGGACCCGAGCATGGGATGCAGCTTGATGTCGTCCTGCAGCTCTGTCGCCTCGACCTTGGCGGAATCCGGAGCCTCGGCCAGCGCTACATTGCCCAGAGACATGATGCTCAGCATGCCGGCAGCGGTGATTGCAGTCAGTGTATTTGATACTTTCATTTATCTATCCTCTGTTGCAAAGTTAACTTCGGTAGTTTTCGAGCTGGTTGACAGCCGCTGAGACATCCTTGCAGCCCTCTCCAACCCGTTTGGTCATACTTGAATCGGCCATCTTTCATGGCCGATCGTAAACGGCACCTGTCAGCTGTCCATGTCCAGAGAGTCCGCCCATTGATCGACTTGCTCTTCGGCTTCTTCCTGTGCGATGCCGTATTTCTCCTTGACCATGCCGACAAACTGATCGCGCTTGCCTGACAGCTGGTCGATTTCATCGTCGGTCATCTCACCCCAAGTTTCCTGGATGCTGCCCTTGACCTGATCCCAGTTTCCTTCGATCTGGTTCCAGACACCGTCGTCTGCCAAGGCTGATGTCGCTACCAGTGCCAGCGCCATAACGCTGGATTTGATCATGTGCTTCATGAACACTTCCTCCGTTGTCTTGTGAAAATTCCTTGTCTTTCTGTAATACAGCTGCTGTCAATACAGCAGCTCGAGATACAGCAGCTCTGTCCCTCACTGTTGGTGCGGGTCAGGCTGCCTGTCTGCACCGGTCAGACGTTCGGGCGTCGTCCTCTGATGAAGGACACGATTGCCAGTACCAGGAAGACCACGAACAGAATCTGTGCGATGCTGGTGGCGCTGCCGGCGATACCACCGAAACCGAGTACTGCGGCGATGATGGCGATGACGAAAAATGCGATTGCCCAACTGAGCATGATCTATCTCCTTTTGAAGCGTTTGTCGCCGTGATTGGCTGTAAACGTTGGAGATAAATCTACAGCAGCGATTCCCGAGCGTGCCGCGATTGAAAAATGGATAAAAACCCGTGCCTTTACTGCAAGGAGTCAGACGGGGGCTCGACCGACGGCGAAGGAGAGTGCTCTGAATGCGATCGGATCGAGCGATGGTCGCGATGTTCAGCAGGTGCAAATACGCACGCGGCAGCTCACTACCAATGGCACACGTAAAGAACACGCGAAGGTGATTGGCACAACCGAAACCAGGAATTGACAGGCATGAATGCCCTCCGCGGGTGGTTCGCGGAAGCCTGCTGTGGCAAGGTCACGCAGCGGGCATGCGAAAATGGCCCGTAGGAAGAAAGCGGCGTGTGCGGGTTGACGGGGCGAACCCACGCAGAGTGAGTAAGTAGCTCTATCCGCTGGATACTCAGACCTGCCGCAGAAGAGAATCGTGCTTGACTCGCAGTTGCGTTACTTCTCGGAAAGATGCTTGAGGACACAGTCGCATCGGCGAGCAGGCGTGGGTGGAGATACCTCTACTGCGCGATTGCCATGCCTGGCGCCCGAACCGATGGACGGGCGCTATTAGTGCCGCGTTTATTCAGCTCGCCTTGAGCAGTGCCTCGACAGTCACCAATCGCCCTGTTGCGGCCTTCACGATATCTCCCGGCGAAGTCAGATCAATGCCGGCCTGCTGCAATCGACGTGCGAGCAACAGATTGTTGGCGCTTGGAATGGAACTCTTCTTGGGCTCCGGCATTTCCGACTGGATGATCAGCAAGGCGGCAGTAACCAGATCCGTATAGTTGATTTCGCCGTTGTGATTGCGATACCAGTCACGAGCAGTCCGGCAGGCGTCGATGAACTCCTGCGGAAAATCCCATTCGGCAATCAGCCAGCAGCTGACAATCACGCGCAGGTTGTCGATCACACCGGCCAGCTGCTCTTCATCATTGAAGCGATCCGCATGCTGATTGGCATGGGTCAGTATCAGCAACTCACCCACATCGGCGGTCAAGGCCACCATCATGGCAACTTCCGGCTTGAGATGTGGCACCTCTTTGGCCAGCACCTGAACAATGGCTGAGGACAATCGTGTTCGTTGTATATAGCGGCGCAGACGTTTGCCGATCACTTCGTTGGCAGGCACCATGGTATTGCGTTGCAGCAGCTCCGATAGATTGCGCTGAGTTTCCTCCACCCCCATTCGGGTGATCGCCCCGCGGATACTGGATGTGGATTCCGAGTTGCCGGCATCGATGCTGTTGGCCACCCGCACGATATGAACGGCCAGTCCGGGGTCACTCTGAATGACTTCTGCCAATTCGGGAATGCCGGCAACCTGCTTGTAGGCGGCCAGGATTCTGCTGGCAGCGTCCCGGGAACTGGCCAGTGTCACGTTGCGACTCTTGATGGCCGCCACGATGTCATCGAAGACAGCGTTGTCGTCGTCACCAACCTGCACATCCATCACACTGATGGCGTTCTTCTGCTGTTCCTTGAGCAGAATGTTCAGCTGCTCTCGCCCGAAGCGCACGATTCTGGCGACGGTACTGGTGCGTGCACTCTGATAGGCCCCCTTGTCCTGAAACAGGGGTTGCAGACTCTCCGAGGTATTGGCGTTGATGACACCTACCTCGTCCTTGCCCGAATACAGATTGAGCGATCCGTCAACCAGATACATCAGCCAGCGGTGGGAATTCTCCGGCTTGATCTGGTCGTTGCGCTGCACATGAACCACAGTTGCACTCTTGCACAGGGCTTCGCGATTGCTGGCATTCAGTTCGCTTACCGGAGACACTGCTGCCGCGGCTGCCAGAATCAACGCCCCACTCTCATCGGTGCCGGATGTCACGGGATTCGAATCGCTCTTGAAAACCATAGTACTTGTATCTTCCTGTTGACCGAGCTCCGGCAAGCAGTGCCTCGGCAAATACACCGTCTCTGAGGATAGTGGCGGCTATCCTGCGGAAAAGTTTACTGACCTCGTCCCTGTGGACTCGAGCCGGGAATGTCCGGTTCTCTACTCATGGATCAGGCGCCTGAAGGTAACCGGGCAAGTTGACGCGCCCCCACTGTCACAGGGTGCGTACCGAGCCCGCGACAGGGAGTGCGTGGTCCGGGGCTCATCACCCCGATACCACTTTCCCTGACGAGCATCAGTTGGTATTGCTGCAATCCCGGTCTGTACCGTAAGGACTGATATGGTTGGCCGGAATTTCGTCGTCGGCGGTAATCTCGGTCGTGGGCAAGGGCAAGGAGGTACGAAAGGAATCATCCGCTTCCGCACCCAGCGCTTCGGCCCTGGCAGTGATTTCCACATAGGACCACAGTGAGTTACTGGCCGGATAGAGCATTTCGAAATAGCCTGAACCGTTCTTGTCTGTCGTTACGGATCCGCCTGAAATCGTGGCGTAATCCTCATCATCGATGGCTGCCAGGGCTGCCGGATCCTGAGGGTCCAGTGAACCGTTGTTGTTGTTGTCTTCTCCGGCGTCAAGCAAACGATTGCCATTCAGATCCTCACTGTCGCAATCGATGCTGTAGCCCCACATCGCCCAGTGATGCGCGGACCAGTTCTCGATCTCGGGCGCGTATTCGAAGCCACCTTCGTTGACGAGAACCATATAGCCTTTCGTGTATTCGATAGGGCGTATGGACAGTTCGACCGTGGCGTTCTCCAGAGGCGTACCACTACCATCAGCCACCTGAACGATGAACGGCAGCGCGTACTGGGTTCCCAGAGGCTTGATGTTTATCTCGTTCGACGTACCGATCGTCACGTTCAAGGCACGCTCCACAACGGTGAGCCTCAACTCATCGTACATGTCGCTGCCCTTGACCCGGGCTTCGATCACGATATCGTTCAGCTCTGTGGCATTGGCCCCCGCAGTGAAGGCAACGCTGGCAACGCCCGAGCTGTTGGTCTTGGCCGACGCGGGATTCAGCTGCCCGCCTTTCAGATCCACACTGGTGAAGTCCACTGTCTGATTCTTCACCGGATTGCCATTGTCATCGGTCACCACGGCCATCACTGTGCTGGCTTCGGTGGCATGCACCCGCGTGGTTGTAGCATCAACGGAGACGACACTCGGCTCGGTTGCCACGAATTCCACATCGACACTGGTTTTCGGCGTACCTTCGTCAGCCCCTTCAACCGTAATCGTGGCAGGACCAGCACTGCTGGAGCGCAATCTCACCGTGGCCTTTCCGGTGGCGTCTGTCACGATGGTCGAGTCACCCACGATCTCACCGGCCGTGGTGGAGAAGCGCAATGCTTTCCCGGACACCACCGCACCCTGACTACTCCAATAGACCACAACTCGGTTGGTGGTCGACACGGGAAGTTCTGCACCATCGGTGTTACTGGCAAACCTCAGGATGTCTTCCGCCACCTCGAAACTGTGAGTGGCCGTGACCGTGCTGTTCAGCGCACTGATACGGATCTTGTCGTCGGAGTTGTCCGAACCGACCAGAATGGATACCCGGCCATCCGAATCGGTCACCGCCACCGAGGGTTCGATGGTGTTGCCAACGGACGAGGTCACCTCGATCACCTGATTGGAGATCGGCTCACCATTGCCGGCAATCAGACTCAGGACCAGTTCGGCCTTGTCACCAAGCACCAGGGTATCAGGCCCGGTCACTTCCAGCGTACTGCCCAGCGCCGTCACCATGACTTCGGCATCGGCACCACCAGAAGACACCGTCACGACGATGTCGCGGTTCTGGAAATCCTGGGGGAGTTTCAGTGTGGCACTGGCTTCACCGTTCTCGTCGGTGGATGTCGAGATGTTCTGCAGAACACCGCCGGTGGAACTGAATGACACGGCCGTATCGGCCAGCGCATTGTTGTTCGCGTCTGTCACCAGGGCTGTAATATTGGCCACATCGGTGCCGCCGGTATTGATACTGTTGACATTACTCAGTACACGCAGGCTCAGCTCGTTGGTGGTTCCGTCACCACCACTATCGGTAACCACATCACCACCGGTGTTGTAATCCGGCTGTCCGGTACTGTCCGTGGTCGTGCCGTCTTCATCACGTGGCCCGCAGGCCGTCAGTGCTACGCTGCCTGCCAGCAGCAGTGCACTCAGAATTCTCTTGTCCATTTTTTCAGACTCTCTTCTGCCCATGAGCATGACCTACCGGAATCCGCCGAAGTAATGCTGGAATCCGATCGTCGTCGTGGTGAACGCCCCGTCATCGAAATCGAGCACATGCAGGTTCAGGGCCGTGGTCTCGTTACCAAACAGGTTGATACCCAGGCCCAGGGCGGTTCCGCCATCGCTGTCGTTGTAGTCCTGATCGACATCCAGCCGGGCATAGCCACCCAGTGCATAGACACCCACACGATTCCAGCGGTAGCCCAGCCGTAACATGGCAGACTGGAAACCCACCATGGAATCACTCAGGATACTGCCGGCCTGATCCGAAGCAGCCCCTACCTCAAGTTCGACACCGATGAAGTCGAGTAACTGGACACCAACGGTTGCGGATAGGGTGCCGAGGCTCTTGTGAGTCCCATCGGTGACATCAACACTGCCGTCGGCAAACCCTGCGCCAAAGTAGAGCTTGGCAGCATCTGCATGCGCAGCACCTGCCAGTAGGCCAAGGCTCAGCACCAAACCGCTGAGTAGTCTTCTCATGAAACAATTCTCCAGTTAACGACTGCTTCATCGCATACATGCGTGGAAGCGTTTTTAAGTGAACGACCCAACGGCCCAGGCAGGCTCCGTTGACACAAACTTGAACCAGTACAGAAGCGTCCATCAAAAATGTCGGCCATTGCTCGAATTTCCTTAGCGTTTTGTTGTCCTGTACACATTGCTGCATGAACCAGACGAACAAGGTCACGACTCGGTATGATTGACATCACTCACAGAAATCCGCGGAAACTCGTGCTGCTCTCTTCCGACCATTGCCATCAATCCTCTGCAAGGAATAGCCGGGCATGCACGGTGTCGAGTCATTGGCGAGCCTTTGTCCAGTGTCTGCTGGTCATGGTTTTACTTGCCTCATGCAGCAACCGTACCGAGCTGAACGATTCGGTCGCCCAACTCACCTTCAAGACACTCTCCGGACAAGCCTTGAAGGTCAGCGAGGTCACAGGCCCGCTGCTGATCAATTTCTGGTCGACCAGCTGCACCATCTGTGTGGCCGAGATGCCGGACATGGCCAGGCTGTACGGCGACTACGCTGACAAGGGGCTGGAGCTGGTCGCGGTGGCGATGGCCTACGACCCACCCAACCACGTACTGGAAATGACGGAACGCAGAAAATTCCCCTTTCCGGTAGCACTGGATCTCGGCGGTGAAGCCGTGGACGCCTTTGGTGATATCAAGGGCACACCCACCAGTTACCTGCTGGATGCGGAAGGCAGGCTGGTCAAGCGTTACGTCGGCGCCATACCATTCGACGGCTTGCGCAAGGAACTCGACGAACTGCTCGGAATCAGCTGACGATGCTCTGGATAAAAGCCCTGCACGTGATTTTCATGGTTACCTGGTTCGCCGGGTTGTTCTATCTGCCGCGTGTCTTCGTATATCACGCCATGAGCGATCAGGGCAATACGGGGCAAATGGAGACCTTCAAGGTCATGGAGCGAAAGCTGATGGCCATGACCAATATCGGCGCCCTGCTGACCATCGTGTTCGGCAGCCTGCTGCTGATCATCTGGCTGCCGGGTCTGCTGACGCTGGACTGGATGAAGCTGAAGCTGCTGCTGGTCAGCGGGCTCATCGCCTATCACTTCTATTGTGCACGGCTGGTGGGCGTGTTTCGTGATGACGCCAACACGCGCTCTCATGTCTGGTATCGCTGGTTCAACGAGGTGCCTGTCCTGTTTCTGGTCGGCATCGTCATTCTGGTTATCGTTCGGCCCTTCAACTGAGGGCCTGAGTACCGCCAGCGGCGAAGCGGGTCGGACTGACCCGCTTGCCTGAGCCGCTGTCAGCCTTGCTCGGACACCAGCAAGGGCTGCAGTTCCGTCAGCGCTCGCTTGTAGACCTTGCGCTTGAAGAAGATCACCTGCCTTGACGGCTCCCAGTAATCCACCCAGCGCCAGTGGTCGAACTCGGGCTTGGGGCTATTGGCCAGATCGACAGCAGCCTCACTGCCCATCATTCGCAGCATGTACCAGATCTGTTTCTGGCCGATGCACAGCGGCTTCTGGTGTCGGCGCACGTACCGTTTGGGCAAACGGTATCTCAGCCACTCTCGTGTACAACCCAATACGTCGACATCACTGGGCGATAACCCTGTCTCCTCCTTCAGCTCTCGGTACATGGCCTCCTCGGGAGATTCGGCAAGGTCGATTCCGCCCTGCGGAAACTGCCATGCGTTCTGACCGACTCGTCTTGCCCAGAAAACCTGTCCTTCGCTGTTGCTCAGAATGATGCCGACATTCGCTCGATAGCCATCGCAATCAATCATGTCGGTGCTCAATGTTTGTTGATACACCCGATTCAACCAAAAAAACTCGCCACTGGCAAACACGCAAGCACCAACCAGACCACAGTATCGATGTCATCGGGCGTGGTGTCGCAGAATCCCGACGCCTTCGCAGGTGAGCAGCGCAGGCCGTGACGCAGTCCTCGCAAAGCCCCGGGAACCGCCTCGCCGATCGCTGCAGACAGTGTATTGACAGCGATTCCGGGAAATTCCGGGCAGCCGAGTGCGGCCTGCACATGGATTGCAGCCTGCCAACCAGGCCTGGCTCATCCGACCGGCGTGTGCCGATTGCGCCGTCATCGAGAAACTGCTCACGGTCCACCGAACCGGCTCAGGTTCTCGGCAGTGTTACACCCCGTTGCCCCTGATACTTTCCGGCGCGATCGGCATAGGAGGTTTCGCAGACTTCATCGCTTTCGAAGAACAGCATCTGCGCGATCCCCTCATTGGCATAGATCTTCGCCGGCAAAGGCGTGGTATTGGAAAATTCGAGCGTGACGTGACCCTCCCACTCGGGCTCCAGCGGCGTGACATTGACGATGATGCCGCAGCGCGCGTAGGTGCTCTTGCCCAGACAGACCGTCAAGACGTTACGCGGAATGCGAAAATACTCGACCGTGCGCGCCAGCGCGAAGGAATTGGGCGGAATGATGCAGGTATCGGACTTCAGGTCGACAAAGCTGCCCGAGTCGAAGGCCTTGGGATCGACGATGGCATGGTTGATATTGGTGAATATCTTGAATTCATCGGCGCAGCGCACGTCATAGCCATAGCTTGACGTGCCGAAGGAGACGATGCGCTCGTCATTCTGATCAACGCGCACCTGGCCTGCTTCGAACGGCTCGATCATGCCGTTGCTTTCGGCCATGCGCCGGATCCACTTGTCGGATTTGATGCTCACGTATTCTGTATCACGATGTTGGGGAAGGCAGCGGAGTAGTCCTTGGCCTGACGCGAGAGTCGCGCAGCCGCCTTGCGGGCAATCTCTCGATAGATCTCGGCGGTACGGCTCTCAGGGTCGGCGACCACTGTCGGCTTGCCGCTGTCGGCATTCAGGCGAATGCCCATTTCCAGTGGCAGCGAGCCCAGCAATTCGATGCCGGCCTCGCTGGCCATGGTCTGCCCGCCACCGGCACCGAAGATGTGTTCTTCATGGCCGCACTGACTGCAGATATGAGTCGACATGTTCTCGACCACGCCCAGAATGGGAACTTCGACCTTTTCGAACATCTTCAAACCCTTGCGAGCATCCAGCAAGGCAATATCCTGCGGGGTTGTGACGATGACAGCGCCGCTGACCGGCACTTTCTGCGCCAGCGTCAACTGGGTATCACCGGTGCCGGGCGGCAGATCGATGATCAGATAGTCCAGGTCCTTCCAGCGCGTATCGTTGAGCAGCTGCTCCAGTGCCTGGGTGACCATCGGGCCACGCCAGATCATGGGTGTCTCCTCATCGATCAGAAAGCCGATGGACATGGTCTGCACACCATAGTTTTCCATGGGCTCCAGACTCTTGCCATCCTTCGACTCCGGTTGTCCGGACAGGCCCATCATGCGTGGCTGACTGGGACCGTAGATATCGGCGTCCAGCAGCCCCACCGTGGCACCTTCCGAGGCCAGCGCCAGCGCCAGATTGACGGACGTGGTGGACTTGCCCACGCCCCCCTTGCCCGAGGCCACGGCAATGATGTTCTTGACGTTCTCGAGCCGCTTGACGCCATGCTGCACACTGTGGGCAATGATCTTGTGGCTGATGTTGACCGTCAGATCGCTGATTCCCTCGATTCCTGCCAGCTTTTCGGCCACCATTTCCCGCAAGGTACCGGCCCAGCGCTGGCAGGGGTAGGGCATGCACAGGTCAATACTGACCGCGCCCTTGTCGATACGGATATCGTTGACGGCCTTGGCCGCCAGCAGGCTGACAGCGAGATGGGGATCTTCCATCTCACCGAGCAGGGATTCGATTTTTTCGCGCAAGACTTCAGACATCCGACTGCGACACTCCTGTACGGGTATGAACTGGTTGAACGGGACTGTTAAACTACGTGCAACCCGCAACTATACACTTCTGCGCAGCGGGCGAAACCCCCGCATCTTCCACACCGCAACAACAGTGACACAGACCCGATGAGCCGTCGTATCCTGGTTACCAGTGCCCTTCCCTACGCCAACGGTGCCCTGCACATCGGGCATATGCTCGAATACATCCAGACAGACGTCTGGGTGCGCTATCAGCGACTCATGGGCAACGAATGCCAATGGGTCTGGGCCGACGACGCCCACGGCACCCCCATCATGCTCAAGGCGCAGGCCGAAGGCATCGAGCCCGAAGAGCTGATCGCGCGGGTCAAATCCGAACACGAGCGCGATATTGCCGGCTTCCTGCTCTCACCGGACAATTTCCACACCACGCACTCGACCGAAAACCGCGAGCTGGCCAATCTGATCTACGAACGCAACCGCGATAACGGCAATATCGTTCGTCGCACGATCAAGCAGCTGTACGATCGCGAGCGCGAGATGTTTCTGCCGGATCGCTTCGTGAAAGGCATCTGCCCGAACTGCGGCGCCGCGGATCAGTATGGCGACAACTGCGAGAACTGCAGCGCCACCTACGATGCCACCGACCTGAAGGACCCGATCTCCCAGGTTTCCGGCACCACGCCTGAACTGCGTGATTCCGAACAGCTGTTCTTCGCGCTGGGCAATTTCAGCGACATGCTGCGCGAATGGACCGACAGCGGCAGCCTGCAGCCGGAAGTGGCCAACAAGCTCAAGGAGTGGCTCGAAGGCGGCCTGAAGGACTGGGACATCTCCCGCAACGCCCCCTACTTCGGTTTCGAGATTCCGGATGCGCCCGGCAAGTATTTCTATGTCTGGCTCGATGCGCCGATTGCCTACATTGCCAGCCACAAGAATCTGGCAGCACGGACCGGTGAAGACTGGGAAGCGAGCTGGAAGCCCGGTAGCGATGTTGAGCTGTATCACTTCATCGGCAAGGACATCATCAACTTCCACGGTCTGTTCTGGCCCGCCATGCTCGAAGGCGCTGGCTTTCGCAAGCCCACCGGCGTGTTCTGTCACGGCTTTCTGACCGTCGACAACCTGAAGATGTCGAAATCCCGGGGCACCTCCATCACCATCGAGACCTGGCTCAAGCACCTGCAGCCTGAATACCTGCGCTACTACTTTGCTTCCAAACTCAGCGGCAGCGTGGTTGATCTGAACATGAACTTCGACGACTTCATCACTCGCGTGAATGCGGATCTGGTCGGCAAGGTCGTCAATATTGCCAGTCGCTGCGCCGGCTTCATCAGCAAGCGCTTTGACGGACGACTGGCCACCGCCTACCCCGAGGACATGATCGAGGACTACCGGCATTTCACCAGCGCACAAAGCATCATCATGCAGTACTACGAGCAGCGCGAATACGGCAAGGCGATGCGCGAGATCATGCTGCTGGCCGAACATGCCAATACCTACATCAATGATGCCGAGCCGTGGGTGAAGATCAAGGATCCTGAGCAGGCTGAAGCGGTACAGCAGATCTGCACCATCGGTCTCAACTACTTCCGCATCATTGCCACGTATCTGAGTCCGGTACTGCCCGAACTGGCCAGCAAGACGGAAGAATTCCTCAACACCACACTGACGCTGGAGTCTCTCGAGCAACCGCTGTGCGATCACGCCATCAATCGTTTCAAACCGATGATGACGCGAGTCGAGGCCAGCCAGATCGAGAAGGTCATGGATGAGACCAAGGCGAATGCCGATGCAAAGAAGGCGTCAGGCAGTGCTGCCGGCAACCAGGATGCATCGCTGGAGCCCTTGAAGCCGGAAATCGAGATCGATGACTTCGACAAGGTGGATCTGCGGGTTGCCGTGATCACCGACGCCCAGCCGGTGGAGGGCGCCGACAAGCTGGTACAGCTGACACTGGACATCGGCATCGAGACGCGTACCGTTTTCGCCGGTATCAAGGCCGCCTACGATCCAGCGGACCTGATTGGTCGACGTACCGTCATGGTAGCCAATCTGAAGCCTCGCAAGATGCGATTCGGCCTGTCCAGTGGCATGGTGCTGGCGGCAGGACCCGGCGGTTCCGACCTGTTCATCCTGACGCCGGATGACGGGGCCACTGCCGGCATGAGGGTCAAGTAAGGCGCATGCAGACGGCGTTTGACAGACAGGCGATTGCGGTGGCTCTGGCACCGCGATCGCGCCGCCTGCGGATGCTCTGATGCGCGATGTCGCCCTCATCCTGCTGGGCACGGTACTGGTCAACAATTTCGTGCTGGTGCAGTTCCTCGGTCTCTGTCCCTTCATGGGCGTGTCCCGCCGTGTGGACTCGGCGCTGGGCATGGGGGTGGCCACGACCTTCGTACTCACCTTGTCGGCAGCCCTGAGTCATCTGGTCAATCGCTGGCTGTTGATCCCTTTCGAGCTGGACTACCTGCGTACCTTGAGTTTCATTCTGGTGATTGCGGTGGTCGTGCAGTTCACGGAGATCGTCATCCGGCGCCAGAGTCCCTTGCTGCATCGGGTGCTGGGCATCTATCTGCCGTTGATCACGACCAATTGCGCGGTGCTGGGTGTCGCCCTGCTCAGTGCCAACCGGCAGCATGACCTGCGAGACGCGGTACTTTACGGCTTTGGCGCCGCTGTCGGCTTTACCCTGGTGCTGGTGCTGTTTTCCGTGTTGCGTGAACGTATCGAGCTGGCAGATGTTCCGGCCCCCTTTCGCGGCAGCGCCGTGGCTCTCATGACTGCCGGCATCATGTCGCTGGCCTTCATGGGCTTCAGCGGTCTGGGTTGAGCCGGGTGTCGACGCTTCTGGCATTGCTGGCTTTCATCGCCGCCCTGGCGTTGCTGGGTGCTGTCCTCGGCTATCTATCGACCTCGAGCGGGGCACTGAGTCTGCGCCGATGGGCCAGACGACAGACCACCCCACCCGATGATGGCGCACCCGAAATGACTGATTCGCCAGCGGACACCCACTTCCAGCAGACTCAGGCAGCAGACACCCACATCCAGCAGACTCAGGCAGCAGACACCCATGTCGAGCAGACCATCCCGCCCGCCGAGCAGCTGATCGAACGAGTCAATGCCTGCCTGCCACAGACGCAATGCGCACAATGCGGCCATCCGGGCTGCCGCCCCTACGCCACGGCCATCATCAACGATGAGGCGCCCATCAATCAGTGTCCGCCTGGCGGTGAAGCACTGATTCACGAGCTCGCCGACCTGCTTGGCAAGGAGTTCCTGCCACTGGACGCCGAGCGGGGCGAGACCAAAGCACCCCAGGTGGCACTGATCGACGAACCGCTCTGCATCGGCTGTACGCTGTGCATTGCCGCCTGCCCGGTGGATGCCATCGTGGGCGCCTCCAAACTGATGCACACGGTTGTCATCGACCAGTGCACGGGCTGTGAGCTGTGCCTGCCACCCTGCCCGGTCGATTGCATCAGCCTGGTTCCGGCCGATGACACTCTGGCGCACTGGCACTGGCCGAAACCGGCATGAAATGGTTCCCCCTGTCCCTGCTCTGCGCCTCTGGCCAGGCTCAACTGCACGGTGGGTTACGTCTGCCAAGGGACAAGCCCGGCCTGCCCGTCAACGGTGAGATCCGTGAGCTTGCGCTGCCTGCCCGACTGATGTTGCCCCTGCTGGACTATCGCCGTGAAGCGCTCATACCGCGGGTAAAGGCGGGCCAATGGGTAGGGGCTGGCCAGAGTCTGGCCCCCGGCGTGATCGCGCCTGCCAGCGGCCGGGTCGCGTCGATAGAGCCACGACCAGTCATCCACCCGTCGGGCATGCATGCGCCCTGCATCGTGCTGGAGCCGGATACAGAGCAGCCTGACGAGGCGCGGCTGTACGAACCGCTACCGACCATGACAGCGGAACGGCTGGACAAGTGCGGTGTGCAAGGCCTGGGAGGTGCGGCCTTTGCCACGGCCGACAAGCTGAAGGCCATCGAGCACAGCGCAAACGAACCACGGATTCTGTTGATCAACGCCGTGGAATGCGAACCACAGATCGCCTGCGACGAGGCCTTGCTGATGTGCGATGCGACAGCCGTCATCAAGGCCATCGGGTTCCTGATGGACTCGACGCAGTGCCAACGCTGTGTACTGGCCGTGGAAAACGACAAGACAGCCGCCATTGCCGCCATCCGACAGGCCTTGCAGCGGCATCCTGTTGCGCTGGAACTGGTCTTGCTGGAACCGGTCTACCCCGCTGGCGCAGAACGCTCCCTGATACGCCGCATCACCGGCCGTTCGATGAACGCCGAACAACGCCCGGCCGAGCTGGGCATACTCAGTATCAATGTCGCCACGGCACTGGCGGCACATCGAGCCTGCCAGGGCTTCCCGCTGTATTCCCGAATCGTCACGGTATCGGGCGTCGGTCTGCCCGAGCCTGTCAATGTACGGGTACGCTTCGGTACCCCCGTGGACGAGGTACTGCGTCAGTGCGGATACCAGGACTCAGTCATGGAGCATCGGGTACGCGCCAATGGCCCTCTGAGTGGATTCGACCTGCCATCGCTGCAGGCCCCGGTCACAGCCAGCACCAACAGCCTGGGCATTCAACCGGTACAGGCGACTCCGCCACCCCAGCCATGCATCCGCTGTGGCGCCTGTGAAGAGGTATGCCCGGAGCAACTGCTGCCCCAGCAACTGTACTGGTATGCCCGGGCCGATGACCTGTCGGGTTGCCAGCGCTTCGGCCTGGACAGCTGCATTACCTGCGGCTGCTGCGACCTGGTCTGCCCCTCGTCGATCCCCCTGACGCAATCCTTTCGTCATGCCAGAGATGCCCAGCGAGAGCACGAACGCCAGGAACATATGGCACTGTTGTCGCAACAGCGTTTTCAGGCCAGGGAACAGAGGCTGGCAGACAGAGCCGCAGCCCGTGAGGCGCGACGCCAACAGGCCAAGGCGAAATTGAGCACCAGCAAGGATCCGATTGCCGATGCGCTGGCCAGAGCGCGCCAACGCCGCAAGCCACGCGGCGCAACCAGCAATCAAACCGCATCGCCAACACCTGCCACAGACAAGCCGAACGCGGCCGATACCACCCGTTCCGACGCACAAGCGCCACCCTCGGGCACGCAGGAATCATGAGCGCTCTGGCACCCGACACTCACACGCTGGCCTCGGCGCATCGCCGAGTTCGCCACATCATGCTGCAGGTCATGCTGGCCCTGTTGCCCGGAACACTGCTACAGGCCTGGCTGATCGATGAACGTATTCTGCTGACGGCATCGGTATCGATAGTGTCGGCCCTGCTGTTCGAAGCGCTTGCCTTGCGTCTGCGGGGCAAGCCCCTGTTACCCTCCCTGAACGATGGCAGCATTGCGCTGGCTGCCTGGCTGCTGGCGCTGTGCCTCCCGCCCTCGCTGCCACTCTGGCAACTGCTTGTGGCTACCTTCGTGCTGGTGATGCTGGGCAAGCATCTGTACGGGGGACTGGGGCACAATCCGTTCAATCCGGCCATGGTGGCCTATGCCGTGCTGATCGTCTCCTTTCCGGTCACGATGAGTGACTGGCAGTCCACGGACAGTGTGCGCGACCCACGCACTCAGCCCGGTGCCTGGGATGCCATGAGCGGCGCCACACCACTGGACCGCTTGCGACAGATCCGCCTGCAAGCGGGGAGTGCGGATCCGGTCGCGGAATCTGTCACGGGTTCGCAGAATTCACCGGCAGTTGCGTTGGACGGAGCAGAGGCAGATGTCAGTGCGGGTGTGAGTGCAAGTGCAAGTGCAAGTGCAAGTGCAACTGCGGGTGCGGGTGCGGGTGCGGGTGCGGGTGCGGGTGCGGGTGCGGGTGCGGGTGCGGGTGCGCAGGCCAGTCTGGCCACTTATTCGGAGAAAGCGCAAGCCTTGATCCTGAATTCCCACTGGCTGTGGGTGAATCTGGCCTGGCTCGCCGGAGGACTCTATCTGCTGCTGACACGCATCATCAGCTGGCATATTCCTGTGGCCATAGGCTGCAGCATCAGTCTGATGTACCTCGTGCTGGGCACCGTCAGTACCGACCATGCTCTGCCACTGCTCCCGGCACTGCTATCCGGAGCCATCATGCTAGGTGCCTTTTTCATTGCAACCGACCCCGTGACGGCAGCTGCCAGTCGCAAGGGCAAATTGTTCTATGGGGCCGGTGTTGGCATTCTGTGCGTACTGATCCGCGAATTCAGCAGCTACCCCGAAGGCTTTGCCTTCGCCGTTCTACTGATGAATACCGCCGTGCCCCTGATCGACTATCTGGTCACCGGCCCTGCGGGCCGTTCACGTGCAGGCACACCATGAGAATGCCCGCCAGAACTGGCTTGACGCTGGCCTGCTGTGCGGCTCTGGCCATTGCAGCACTGAGCCTGGTGCATCAGTTGACGCGTGAACGACTGGAGGCTGCTCGCCAGCAATGGCTGCTGCAGGGGCTCTCGGCCGTCTTGCCCGACGGCCCCTACGACGAGGATCCTCTGAGTACTCGCCAACTGATCGTGGCTCCCGAGCTGGGCAGTGAACAGCCAGTGCCCCTGTATACCGTCTATCGCGAGCAGGCGCCACTGGCCGCGGTACTGAGCGTGGTCGCGCCCGACGGCTACAATGGCGACATCCGTCTGTTGCTGGGGCTGCATCCCGATGGCCGCATCATCGGCGCTCGTGTCACTGAACACCGGGAGACGCCGGGCCTCGGCGATGACATCGACATCGCGCGTTCGGACTGGATCACGCAGTTCAGCGATCGATCCCTGACCAGCGAGGGTGACGATGCCTGGGCGGTGGAAAAATTCGGCGGGCGCTACGATGCACTGACCGGCGCGACCATCACGCCACAGGCCATCATCACCGCCATCCATCGAGCCCTGCAGTGGTACCAGCAACATCGCGACGAGGTGTTTCCGTCATGAACAGGTGTGCATCATGAATCACGATACGCAGGCCAGGCCCGCATCTGCATCCGCGTCTACATCTACATCTACATCTACATCTACATCTGCGTCTGCGTCTGCGTCTGTCAGAATGCTGTGGAGAGAAGGGCTCTGGTCCGGCAACCCGGCTCTGGTCAAACTGCTGGGGCTCTGCCCCTTGCTGGCAGTGAGCAACAATGTCGTCAACGGCTTCGGTCTCGGGCTGGCGACATTGCTCACGCTGCTCATTGCCAACACGACCGTCTCTCTCATGCGACCGGTGGTTCTGCCGGCTATTCGCATCCCGATCTATGTACTGATCATTGCCAGCACAGTCACCATCATCGAACTGTTGATGCAAGCCTGGCTACCGGCCCTGCATGCCTCACTGGGGATCTTCCTGCCTCTGATCGTGACCAATTGCCTGATCATCGGCCGCTCCGAAGCCTTTGCCTCTCGCCATGACCTGCGCAGCTCCCTGCACGACGCGCTGTCCATGGGCACGGGTTTCCTCTGGGTACTGGTGCTGCTGGGCGGTCTGCGCGAACTGCTCGGACAAGGCACCCTGTTCTCGCAGGCTCACCTGTTGTTTGGTGACGGCGCCCGGCAGCTGGCATTGCAGTTGTTTTCCGCCGATAATGGCCTGTTGATCGCCCTGCTTCCTCCCGGCGCCTTTTTCGCTCTGGGGCTGCTGCTGGCGGGCAAGAATCTGATCGACGCACGATCGAGGCGGCGACAGCACGCCGATGAACGATCAGTGACGACAGACGTCGAAGCAGCCACACCTCTTCGGTCATGATCCGATAACGCCAGGAATTACCGACATGCTGTTCACCCAGGACCGTACCCGCACTCGTCAGATGTTCCGCAGTACCTGGCAGAAGCATCTGCGAGGAGAATCGCTGGAACCACTGGAAAAGCAGATCGCCACGCTGCTCGAGGAGCATCCCGAATACCATTCTCTACTGCTTGGCAGTGAGGATGTCGTGGACCATGATTTCACCGCAGAGGACGGTCACGAAAACCCCTTTCTGCATTTGAGTCTGCACCTGGCATTGCGTGAACAGGTCGGCACCGACCGACCGGCAGGGATCGCATCCATCACCCGCTCTCTGTTGCTCAAGCATGGCGATGGGCACAAGGTGGAGCACTTGATGATCGAAAGACTCGGGCTTTTTCTCTGGGAAGCGCAGCGCCAGAGTCGTGCACCCGACGAACAGGCCTATCTGGCCAGCCTGCGCGAACTGCTGTAGACATCAACGCGACACTGGTCACGCCCGAGCTGATACCGGTATCGCAGATCGATGAACTCGGGGCAGCGACTCGGATGATTGGATTCAGGTGACAGGCCACAGGTCGATGTTGCAGTGAGGCTGTGTGTTACATCGATACTGTCAACCGCTCGGATCTCAGCCCGCCGAGCCTTGCATGAGCGTCCTGTTTCGTGGAGAAATTTCTCAACGTCCTTGTAGCATCCCTGTCCGGCATCGCCGCAATCAGCCTGTCTCAACCCGCACTGTCGGACCCGCGTTCCGAGCATCCGGCCGAGTTGTCCGCCAGACTGTCCTACGACACACAGCTGGTCAGCTACGCTGAAAGATTCACCACACAGCCGTTCGAACCCCTGCTGGGTTATGCCCGCAGCGCACCGACCGCCGCGGCAGCGGATCATGTGCAAGTACAGGACAAGCCGGTCAATGGCAAACACGCCTTGAGTCTTGCACTGGAGCTGTCGACCTCACTGAGCGATGCACAACGCTCCGAGTTGCAGAGCAATGGTCCCTGGTTGACCAGCGATGGCCTGTCGATCAATGCACAGCAACTGATTCGCAGCATCCAGAATGCCGCCGTTCATGGCCTGAATCCAGACAGCTACGCGCTGGCGGAGATACTGCGGACGGTAGACACCCTGAGCGGTCTGGATGGTTCTCGCAGCCAGGCAGGACGACCTCGAACGGTACATCTGCCCGGCAGCCTGTCCCTGAAGGATGTTCTCAACGATCGGATGGATCAGGCCTTCATCAAGCTCTCGCAGCATCTTGGCCAGGGCGTGGTTGACGCTCGCGCGACGCAGAAGGATCTGTTTCGCGACGCGCCTGTCGTCAACGCCGAGGATTTACTGGACTCGGTCCGCTCGGGCCGAAGCAGCGTGGCACAGGCCCTGCGCTCGGTCACACCTGCCCATGCGGACTATCGACGCCTGACCATGCGCATGCGCGATCTACTGACCGAACGGGCCAGCGGTACTCGGCGACCGACAATCAATCATCACACCAGTGCGTCGAGCATGCTGAGCCATGCCGACATCTACGCTGTCAAGTCTCGCCTGGCAGACATTGGCGATATGGAGCCGGGCGGCACCGTCACGCCATACTTCGACGACGAGCTGACACAGGCCCTGCAGCGCTTTCAGCTTCGACACGGCCTGAAATCCACCGGACGGCTCGACCTGCGCACCCGCAAGGTGCTGAACCTCAGTATCGAAGAGGAAATCCAGGCGATCGCCCTGAGCCTGGAACGCTGGCGCTGGATGCCACGAAAACTGGGGGACAGGCATGTATTCATCAATATTCCCGACTATCACGTGGTGGTACGCGATGGCGAGAAGACCGTGATGAACATGACCGCAGTAGTCGGTTCGGTGGATCACCAGACGCCCACCTTCTCGCGCGACATGAGCTATATGGAGTTCAATCCCACCTGGACGGTACCGGCCTCCATCGCCAACCGTGAGCTGATCCCCAAGGAGCGTCGCCGCCCCGGCTACCTCGTCTCACGCCAGTTCGACTTCCTGAAACGAGAGGGCAAGCAACTGGTTGTGGTGCCACCGGAAGAGATCACATCCGCTGATCTCAACACGAACCCCTTTCCCTACCTGCTGCGTCAACGCGGTGGACCGATCAATGCACTGGGCCGCATGAAGTTCATGATGCCCAACCCCTATGCCATCTATCTGCATGATACGCAGGCCAAGAAGCACTTCACGCTCAACGACCGAGCCTACAGCCATGGCTGTATCCGTCTGAGCGATCCGGACGCGCTGGCCATTCTGCTCATGAAGATGGACGGCTACAGTCAGGACACCATCAGCAAGACACTGCAAGGTAGCGAGACCAAACGGGTCCGATTGCGATCACCGGTTCCGACACATCTGACCTACATGACCACCTGGGTGGATGAAGCCGGCGAACTGCAGCGACGCTCGGATATCTACCGTCACGATGCCTCGCTGACCAAGGCCCTGCGCGAGGCCGGTACACTGATCAGTCTGTTGCAAGAGCCTCGCGATTCGGCCGACAGTCTGGAGAAGCTGGCCAGTCACGATTCCTGAATCACCGCTGCGTCACGACCGACAAGCGCTCGAGGCCTCGGCCGGGGAAATCAGTCCTCTGTCTTGGCCTTGTCCCACAAGGCATCCAGCTGTTCCAGACTCTGGCTTTGCAAGGGCGCTGCCTCATTGGCTGCCAGTGCTTCGACCCGCCTGAATCGCCTGTCGAACTTGCGGCTGGCGCGTTGCAGGGCCTGCTCCGAATCGACACCGCAATGCCTGGCAAGATTCACGACGGTGAACAGCAGATCTCCCAGCTCGTCCTCGATGGCATCCGGATCCTGCTGCGTCACGGCCTCGCGAAGCTCATGAATCTCTTCGTCCAGCTTGCCCCAGACCGGTTCGATATCCGGCCAGTCAAAGCCGTTTCTCGCCGCACGACGTTGCAACTTGTCTGCACGCATGAGCGCCGGCAGGCTATGGGCGATGCCATCAAGCGCGGAAGATGATTCCGCCGCCCGAGGCCTTGCCGGCATGGTGGAATCGGGGGATGTCGGCGGCGCGGGTGAAAGCCTGGCCTGTTCCGGCGTCCTTCCAGCAGCCTCTTCACGGTGCTCACGAGCGGCGATACGAGCGGCCTTCATTCGCCGCTCTTCCGCCTTGATGGCTTCCCATCCGGCCTTCAGATCCGCTTCGGTCTCGTACACCACATCGCCGAACACATGCGGATGACGCCGCAGCATCTTGTCGATGATCGATTGCGTGACATCTTCGAACGTGAACGCGCCCTGCTCACTGGCCATCTGCGCATGAAAGACTACCTGAAACAGCAGATCACCCAGTTCGTCGCACAGATCATCCAGATCGTTGCGCTCGATGGCATCGGCCACCTCGTAGGCCTCCTCCACCGTGAAGGGCGAAATACTCCGGAAATCCTGCTTGATATCCCAGGCACAACCGATATCGGGATCACGCAGTCTGCGCATGATGTCGAGCAGACGAGTGAGAGAGGGCGTCTTTTCAGTCATGCACGCCACACTAACACCAGCCCGGTGGTGTCAACGAGAAAAAACGTCATTGCTCGGGATCGCGCGTTGAGCAGGTAGTGTTCTGATGCTCAGAAGGAAATACTGAGCCCGAAATGCGCGCTGCGATCCAGTTGCACATCATCGTAGTCGTTGGTGTCGAAACGCATACGACGATAGCCGACATAGGCGCGCGCTCTTGGCATGATCTCGACCTGCAGCCTGACGCTGACTTCACCGTAACGTTCTGCATCGGAGAAACTGGTGATGTTGGGCGCGTAGAACCCTTCGAAGCTGAGTTCCACCGGGTTATAGGCCGATTGCTGCAACAGCAATCCGGCCTGAAAACCCAGCGCCAGTGCACCCACCGTTTCACTGTCGGTCGCATTCTCCCGATCTTCACCCACTTCTATCTCACCACCAACCAGCTTCATGCCTGCACTGATGTGATACTGGGAATTGAGTGTCTGACGCACCCCACGAGCCAGCAGCGTGGCGTGCAGCAGGTTGTCACCCACCTCACTGATGAAGCCACCGACGGCAATCTCTGCGCCGCCATCCTGCGAACGAGCCTGTTCCGACAGAAAAGGATCGCGATTGAGGATAACAGACAGGTTGGCCGTTTCGTTACTCAGGGCCAGGTCGACACCACCGGCCCGGATGGGGCCGGCGGCAATCAGCAGAGCCATGCCCACCAGATACTTCTTCATGCAACACCCCGGGATCATTGTTCGGTTAATGGGGTGAGTCTAGTCGTGATTTCAGGTCCCGCAAGCATCAATGCACAACTGCGTCAAAGCTTCGGCAGCCATTTGGCCAGCTCGCTGACACGGTTCTCCAGGCGTGATACCGACACCTTTTCCCGGGTACCCAGATCCTGTGCAAACAGCGAGACACGTAGCTCCTCGAAGGCCCAGCGCAGGGCCTGATGCGCCTGCCGATAGGCGGGATCGTCATCGCGATCGCGCGGCAGATGCTTGAAGGATTCCCACACCGGCAGAAGCTCGGCCCGGCGGCGGCGATCCTTGTCCGGCGCCATGTCGATGGCATCAAGTCGCTTGTCCATGGCCTGGAAGTAGATCGGCAATCGTTCCAGCCGGGTCAGACCGGTCTGCGTCACGAAGCCGGCATGAATCAGTTGCTCGATCTGGTCCCGGATATCCACAGCCGGCTCGATCCAGCTCAGGGAAATGGCCCCTTCCAGCCGTTTGGCGACCTGCCGATGTTGCTCGAACACCTGCCCGAGGGTATCGCAGAACCGTCCCGCGACTCCGACCAGTTCCGATCGACCTGCATCGAGTTTCTGCATGAAATCGTCACGATTGCGCGGTAGCTGCTCCGTGTCGACAAACACATGATCCACGGAAGCATCGATGATGTCGTCGATCAGAGTCTGCTTGTTGCCGAAAGGCGTAAACCGCAGGCTCAATACGTTGATGTTGGGCAATTTGCGCTGCAGATAGCGCACCTCGTCCTTCAGCACCTCCTTGTACAGCGCGCGAACGCCTGCCGGCATGGCACTCATGGCCGCCGCTTCAGTGGCAAACAGCTTGATGCCCACCCCGTTCTTCGTTGCCTGTAGCGCGGGGAAACCCTGCAGCGTCATGCCGCTCTTCTCGATATCCACGCTGTGAGGCAGATCACCGAAATTCCAGTCGCTGACCTGGTCACGCTCGATACTGTTATCACTGAAGCGCAGCAGGGTTTCCTCGACCTCTCCCACATACGCCTCCTGCAATTGCGCCAGATTGCGACCCGCACGCAGTGTCTGGCCCTCATTGCCGACCACCTCGAATCGCATTGTCAGATGCGTTGGCAGATTGCCGGTATCCCATTCTTCCTGCGTGACTTTCACACCGGTCATGCGGTTCAGGTGCCGAGACAGGCAGCCCAGCAGGGAGCCCTCGGACGGGTCCATCGCCGCCTTCGCCGCTGCCGCGTAATCCGGCGCCGGTACGAAGTTGCGCCGCAGACTCTTGGGCAGCGCCTTGATCAGCAGGGTTATCTTCTCTTCCAGCATGCCGGGCACCAGCCACTCGCAGCGCGCCGGCGAGACTCTGTTCAGCACTTCCACCGGACAGACCAGGGTAACCCCGTCATCCTCTTCACCGGGAGCAAAGTGATACTTCAGCGGCAGCACCATACCGCTCATCTCCATCTGATCCGGGTAGTCCCTCGCACTGACATCCACCGCGTCATCGAGCAGCAATTGCTCCCGCTCGAAGAACAGCGCCCGTGGGTTGTCGGCCTCGAAGGTCTTGCGCCATTTTTCGAAGTGGGCGGCCGTGCAGATGCCTTCCGGCACGATTGCATCGTAGAAGCGCACCAGCTCCTCCGGGTCGACAACGATATCGCGGCGGCGGGATTTCTCCTCCAGGGTAGTGACTTCATCGAGCAAGGCCTGGTTGTATCGATGAAACTCGCCGCGTGTGTTCAGTTCGCCGGCAACCAGAGCCTCTCGTATGAAGATCTGACGCGACTCCGCCGGATTGATCCGACCATAGTTGACGCCTTTCTTCGGATTGATGATCAGGCCATAGAGCGTGGATTGCGCCCAGGCGTTGACGACACCCTTTTTCTTGTGCCAGTGGGCATCGCGGTAGCTGTATTGCAGCAGATGCGTGGCCAGCGACTCGATCCACTCCGGCTGTATGGCGCCCACCTGACGGGCGTAGAGCTTGCTGGTCTCGGCAATCTCTGCCGCCATGATCCACTTGGGACCTTTCTTGAACAGGCCGGAACCCGGAAAGATGTTCAGGTGGCGATTGCGGGTACCCAGATAGCCCTGCTTGTCGGTCTTGATGGCGACATTGGCCAGCAGACCGGACAGCAGCGCACGATGAATATTGTCCTGAGCAGCCTCGCCACTGGACTGCTTCAGGTTCAGCTCCTTGCAAAGTCGCTCGAGCTGTCGACGCACGTCCATCCATTCGATGATGCGCAGGGCCGACAGGTAGCGTTGGCGGCACATCTTCCGGAACTGCGAATTGGACAGCGCCTCTTTCTGCACCGTGACAAAGCTCCACAGATTCAGCCAGGCCATGAAGTCGGAGTTTTCATGGTTGAATTCAGCGTGCTGCTCATCGGCAGCCTGGCGCTTTTCAAAGGGACGTTCACGCGGGTCCTGAACCGACAGTGCGCTGACCAGCGTCAGCACTTCATTGACACAACCTTCATCGGCAGAGGCCAGAAGCATGCGACCCAGACGCGGGTCGATCGGCAGGCGGGCCAGACGTTTTCCAAGCGGGGTCAGCTGGCGCTTTTCATCCAGCGCAGCCAGTTCCTGCAGCGTGCGATAGCCATCATTGATGAACTTCGACTCGGGGGCTTCGACGAAGGGAAAGTCATCGATCCGCCCCAGCTTCATGGACGCCATTTGCAGGATGACCGATGAGAGGTTGGTACGCAGGATTTCCGGCTCGGTGAATTCCGGGCGCGTCAGATAGTCTTCTTCCGAATACAGGCGAATACAGACACCCGGGGCAATACGACCACAGCGGCCCATGCGCTGATTGGCCGACGCCTGCGATACCTTCTCGATCGGTAGTCGCTGTACCTTGCTGCGCACGCTGTAGCGCGACACCCGCGCGTATCCGGGGTCCACCACGGCACGAATGCCCGGCACGGTCAGAGAGGTTTCTGCCACATTGGTGGCCAGCACGATGCGCGGGTTGCTGTGCGACTGGAAGATGCGGTTCTGGTCTGCATTGGACAGACGGGAGAACAGCGGCAGGATGTCTACACCGCGAAACGCGCGATTGTGGGATGACTGCTTGCCGAGCAGATCGGCCATTTCCCGAATATCGCGCTCCCCGCTGAGAAAGACCAGGATATCGTGCTGTCGCTCCTTCAGCAGCGTCTCGCAGGCATTGATGATGGCAGTGGGCATGTCGATATCGTCCAGCGAATCGGATTCCGCCTCTGGCGGTGCGTATCGCAGCTCGACCGGATAGGTACGACCTTCAGCGGTGATGATGGGTGCGCCATCGAAGTGCTCGGCAAAGCGCTCCGGGTCGATGGTGGCGGAGGTGATGATGAGCTTCAGGTCACGGCGGCGCCTGAGCAGATTCTTCAGATAGCCCATCAGGAAATCGATGTTGAGCGAGCGCTCGTGCGCTTCATCGATGATCAGGGTGTCGTACTGATTGAGCCAGGGATCATTCTGTATTTCTGCCAGCAGAATTCCGTCCGTCATCAGCTTCACATAGCTTCGCTCACTGACCTGATCACTGAAGCGGATCTTGAAACCGACCGCCTCACCCACCGTGGTATCCAGTTCGCTGGCAATGCGCGAGGCCACGCTGCGCGCGGCGATACGTCGCGGCTGGGTGTGACCGATCAGCCCCGCGACACCGCGGCCTGCATCCAGACAGATCTTCGGTAACTGGGTGGTCTTGCCCGAGCCGGTTTCTCCACACAGGATGACCACCTGATGGTCCTTGATAGCCTGGAGGATTTCCTCGCGCTGTTCGACCACCGGCAACTCGGGCGGATATACCGGCGTGGGCACATTCGCCGCCCGCACGGCGCGCTGTGCGCTCGATTTCTCCACCCGCTGCATGAAGCGCAGGCGCTCGGGATCATCCTCCGGCTTCCCCGCCAGCTTCTTCACCACACGGCGCAGCCTGTGCTGATCCGCCAGCAGACACCCATCTATCAGCCTGTGCCACTCTTGCTCTCGCGCTCGCTCGGGTCGGACCACCATAACTCGTTGATAATTAGAGCGAATACGAGCCTACGAGACTCGTATTCGTTCTTGAACAGGAATATTTGACCTCGAAAGAGGCCGATTAAGGGCTCAGTGTACTGCCTATGGGCTGATAACTTGCCATCTGCTCACGCACGGCGAAACTACCCGCTTTCTCCGGCCTGGCACGTCGACCGGGGTTACTGAAACCCAACGCACGTTTCATCATAAGGGCATATTCGAGCGTGCCAACCGCCGCACTATCGGTCCACATACCTTCTCGCTCCAGCGTCCCGTGACACATCTGATCATCGATCCAGCTCTCACGCGCGATCAGCAGTTCCTTGGGCGAGTCGAACTTCAGCAATCGACAGGCGCTTTCAAGATCGATACGCGACCCTCGCTGGCGCGGATGCTTGGCTTCGTGATAACCACTGCAGGACCACTCTTCCGGGTGCGACACCTCTCCGGCCCGCACCATGTTGAGATCGATATAGGTCATGCATCGCGCCAGATGATTGTCTGTCTGCACGGCGGTTGCGTGGTATCGATCTTCCCAGAACGCGCCGGTACGCCCGTGTCGCTTGTTGAACTCCTGAGCCGTACGCCCTGCCACCAATTGCATGGCCGTGGGAATGGCGTTGTTGCCGCTATCGTGAACCAGCAGATGGACATGGTTGGAGGTGACAATATAGTTCAGAACGCTCAGACCGAATCGGCGGCGCGCCTGATACAACCAGTAAAGCCAGCGGCGTCTATCCATCTGGAATTTCAGGAGAAATTCGCGTTGATGGCAGCGTTGGGTGATGTGCCAGACTTGCCCGGCAATGAAGTGGCGATTGGCTCGCGGCATGGTGTCCCTCCCTGGAACCCGTTGCAACCGGTACGGACCGTTGCGTTGTGGCTTTTCACTTCCTGTGAAAAGGCCCGAAGGCTGACTGAGTAGACAGGACGTGCACCGTGATGGCAAGCGCGACGGATAGGAACTGAGAACTGGCAGAGCTTATGCGGATCGATGTAGCCGGCATCGTCCCGATTGCGATAGGGGTTTGGCGAAGGCCAGGCGTTGTTCTCGCGCTGGTGTGGTTGAAACAAAGGCTTATGGAGGTCCGACCCTCGGGTAAGGAACAAGGGCTTACGGTGGTCCGACCCGCGGGTGCGGCTGCCTGTTAAATGGCCTTTTTCCAGGGTGGTAAACGCTGTTTTAGCGCGAAAAAAGCTTGAAAATACTTAACTATTCTTTTTTTATCAGACACTTACGATGGTCCGACCCGGGGGTTAGCCGGTGACGCGGATGAGTTTGTAGCTGATGCCGCTGCGCTTGAGGCGTTCCTTGGCGGTGGTGATGCGTTCCTGATCGAAGAACGGGCCGATGCGAACGCGATGACCGACGAGGCCATTGCTTTCCTGCCGCGGCACAATGGTGGACTCCAGCCCCAGCAACAGCAGGGAGGCGCGGGTCTTTTCGGCATCGGCGCGATCCCGGTAATTGCCGGCCTGCAGATAGTAGGACTCATGGCCGACACTGTTGGCCGGAATCTCGGCGTAATTCTCCGCCCTCAGCGAACGTGCCGACAGACTCTGCACACTACCGGGAACAACACGCGTTGCCGGTGGAACCACCTCGACAGGTGGTGGCACGACTTCGCGCACGGCGGCCTGCCTCTGCTTGATGGTCGTCTCGGGAAGCACGGAATAGAACTGGTAGGCGCTCACTGCAGCATCGGACTGCATCTCGGCCGCCGCCATGTCCGTCGTGGGCATGCCTACCGGCAGCCGCGACAACAGCACGACAAAGCCGAAGACCAGCACCACCAGCAAACTCAGCGCCAGTACGCACAGGCGGCTGCCATGCATTTCAGTTTGTCGACCACTTGCCATGGATCACATTACCTCAGGGGTCGACACACCGATGAGCGACAACCCGTTACCCAGAACCTGCCTGACGGCAAGCAGTAAACACATTCTTGCATGCCGCAACTCGTCGTTGTCGACAACAACTTTATGCGCGTTGTAATAACTGTGTAGACCATTTGCGAGATCGCGCAAGTATCTCGTGAGTCGATGAGGCTCATGCGTCAGTGCCGCCTGCCGAACAAGCTCCGGATAGCCAGCCAGCAAACGCATGAGCTCGACCTCTGCAGACTCGCTCAAGCCGAGCAAGGCCGCCAGACCCGCTTCCTGGTCGAAAGTCAGTCCGCGCTGTTTCAGTTGACGCATCACACTGCACACACGTGCATAGGCAAATTGCACGAGATAAACAGGGTTTTCGGGGGATTGCGCCCTGGCCAGATCGAGGTCGACATCCAGCGGCTGCGTAGACTTGCGCATCACCGTGAAATAACGTGCAGCGTCGCTGCCGATTTCATCAAGCAGATCTCGCAGGGTGATGTCTGATCCGCAGGGTGAGGTCATCGCCAGATGCTCATGGCCATGAAACCGTAACGCGGCCGGGGACGGCAGGAATTCAAGTTGTTCACGCGGACAAGACAATGCCGCGCGCGCGTCGAGCCAGCAGTCAACCTGAATGCCGAAGTCAGCCAGATCCTGCCTGATGTTGCTCAACACCTCATTCCCGGGGTCATCGACAAGGCGCTGGCCAGCATCGACGTCCGACGGCGTTCTGACAGGCTCATCCAGCCACTGATCCGAATCGGACACGTAAACCTTGCGCTGCACGTCGAAGCCGCCGGCATCCAGCAAATTGGCCACGGTGTCCGCCAATGCCGCACCGCGCGCCTGCGAACCGTGCAAGCGTTCATCCGGATTGGCCAGCACGAACGTCACCTGAATGTGTTGCCCGGCACCCACGTCGCTGCAACCGAATCGCTCGCCCTGGGTCAGGACAGCCGGGATCACGGCAGACAGTGCATCCTCGGCCAGATGAAAGTTGATGAAGCCGGGCCCTGCCACACGCACATCGCGAATGGCGTCCGATGGAGGCAGCGCCTCGATCAGCGCCAGAGCCAGGTCGCGCGGCTCACGACCGGCAAGTCTGGCCAGTATCATTGCCAGATTGCTGGCCAGATCACCATGACCGGCATCGCGTGTCCGCGTGACCTCGATTGGCGCTGTGATGTCCGAAGGAACCGTCCCATTGGCCTGCAGAACGCTCAATGCCTCGGCCAGATGTTGTTCGATTCGCTCTTTCACGGAGGGCTGGACGCAGTCTCTTTCGCAGGCGATTCTAGTGTACTGCTTCATACAAGGCTATTTTCAGAGCGGTTCGAAAGCCGCTCCCGAAGGGCGAGCCGCCCGGCAGTGTTCGCCCGAGGATGCGGCACTCAGAACAGATCAACCGGGTCCACATCGATTGACCAGCGGCATCGCCGTGCTCCGGGTAGCTGATCGATCTGCGTGCAGAGACGCGCAAGACTGTCGTTGAGTATCGAACGACGGTCGGATTGCAGCAGCAACTGCGCGCGATATCGGCCGCCCAGCCGTTCCATCGGCGCCGGCGCCGGCCCCATGACATCCAGACGCCCACCTCTGGCGGCCAGCAGAACCTCGGAGACCTGTTGCAGAAAAGCATGCGCCTCCTGCGCGGCACTGGCTTCGGCTCTCACCAGAGCCATGAAGGAAAAGGGTGGCAGATCAGCCATCTTGCGATCCGCCATGGCAATCTCGGCGAATGCGCTGTACCCCTCCTTCACCAGCGTCTGCAACATCGGGTTATCAGGGTTGCGGGTCTGGATCAGTACCGTGCCCTGCTGCGTCTCTCGCCCGGCGCGTCCGGCCACCTGCACGGTCAACTGCGCCATGTGCTCCAGAGATCGGAAATCGGTACCGAACAGGCCGCGGTCGGCATCCAGTATGCACACCAGCGTCAGCTTGGGAAAATGGTGCCCCTTGGCAAGCATCTGCGTACCCACCAGAATGCGTGCCTCACCGCTGGTCGCCTTGTCCAGCTGAGCTTCCAGCGCCCCCTTGCGCCGCGTGCTGTCACGATCGATGCGCGCGATGTTCACGTCGGGAAATTCCTCCTGCAGGGCGTCGGTGATGCGCTCGGTGCCATACCCCACCCGATCCAGTTCGGTCGACCCACAACTGTCGCACTGCACCGGCAGCGCTCTTTCCGAGCCGCAGTGATGACAACGAAGGCGGTTCTGACGTACATGCACCGTCATGTGCGCATCGCAGCGCCGGCAGTCGGCCGCCGCTCCGCAATCGTTGCACAGCAAGGTGGGTGCGAACCCCCGCCTGTTGATGAACACCAGCGCCTGGCCACCCTTGTCCAGGTGATCGCGGATGGCATCGAGCAGACGATCGCTCATGCCTTCGACGAGCTTGCGTCTGCGGATGTCCAGAAGCTTCATGAGCGGCGGTATGGCATCGCCCGCGCGCTGTGTCAGGCGAAGCTCCCTGAACCGGCCGGACTTGACGTTGTTCAGTGTTTCAAACGACGGGGTGGCTGTACCCAGCACAATCGGGCACTGCCGATCCCGTGCCCGCATCAGCGCCAGATCGCGGGCGTGATAGCGAAAACCATCCTGCTGCTTCAAGGAGCCGTCATGCTCCTCATCGATGATGACAAGCCCCAGTCTGGGCAGTGGAGCCAGTATGGAGGAACGGGTGCCGATGACGACATCGGCATGCCCCCCGGAGGCGCACAACCAGTTCTGCAAGCGCTCCGTGTCGTTGAGACCGGAATGCAGACTCACCAGACAGCCGCTGATACGTCGTTCGAAGCGGCTCATCAATTGCGGTGTCAATGAAATCTCCGGCACCAGCACCAGCGACTGCAAACCGCGCTTGCCGGCCTCTTCGATACAACGCAGGTACACTTCCGTCTTGCCACTGCCGGTAACACCGCGCAGCAGAAAACTGGCAAAACCACCCAGCGACGCCTGCACGGCCTCAACGGCCACGCGCTGTTCGTCAGACAACTCCGGGCCGGCATCGGCCGCCTGGTTGCGTGGCACCTGCATGGCTGTATCGTGCGCCACCCAGCCGCGTTCGAGCAGAGGCTCGAGCGACTTTCGCCAGCCGGGACTGATGGCTCGCAGTGCATCCACGGCAACCGGTCTGCCCTCGTGTTCACGCAGATGATCCAGCAGTCGCTGCTGCACCGGTGCTGCCCGAGACTTGCCTGTGCCGGGCTCGTGCGCAACCCAGCGATAGTAGTCTCGCTCGGCAATCACGGCCTCGTGCCCCTTGCGCAGCAACACCGGCAATGCCGAGCCCAGCACTTCACCCAGAGGATAGTGGTAGTAACGGCTGGCCCATGTCAGCAGCTTGAGAAGATCCTCGGGCAGAACCGGCTTCTCGTCATGGACCTTGTGCACCGCTCGTAACTTGCCCGCAGGCACCTCGCTGTGATCGATGGCCGCCACGATCACACCAATGACTTGCCGACGACCGAACGGCACGGTTACCCGTGTACCCGGAATGATCGGCGAGTCTGCCTTCCAGCGATAATCGAACACGCCATAGACCGGCGACTTCACCGCTACTTGTACCAAGGGATTCATGCGCTTAGCGAAGTCTTGTGTAGGAAACGGTCGATCGCAGGCGAGGCTGCCATGGCCATGACGATAGCGTCAAACAAGCCGCACGTCAGTCTCGTTTTATTCACAGAAAGTCCGCCAGCCTGTGGATAACTGTGTGGACAAGGTTTGGAGCATTGTTCTGCCGTAGCATTCGGCCGTGATGTGGGAAAATGTGAAGACGCAACGAAAATACAATTATATCTATAATTATCAATAACTTGGTGAGATTTCCAAAGACAGTGGAAGAGCCAATACACGATTTTCAGACTTTCCACAAGCGATCGGACGCATTGTGTATAAGCCCAAGCCTAATTCCGGATCGTCAACCCCGAAACGCGACAAATTCCAGTCATTTAACCGTTACACACTGCTACCGGGTAGAACAATTGCCACACCTGATCCACGTGCACTGCGTTATATTTCATGACACTTTGCCGGACTCATGAAACCAACGGGCAAGTCTCCTGGTCCGCGTTTGCAGGCTTGTCCATCCCGGGTCCCGGATTCCCGAGAAAGGCGAGACCAGACCAGACCGCCCGATACAGCTACAGCTACAGCTACAGCTACAGCTACAGCTACAGCTACAGCTACAGCTACAGCGCAAGCGTCAGGCCCTGCCAGACATCAGAGGTGCTTCAGTCCAGTCCCTTGATGGCCATGATCAGATCCTGGACGGTATCGCGAGCATCACCGAACAACACACGTGTCACGGGCGAGAACAGCAGCGGGTTCTCGACACCCGCATACCCGGTACCGTCCCCTCGCTTGACCACGATGACCCGCTTGGCCTGATCGACCTCCAGCACCGGCATACCGTAGAGCGGGGATTCAGCATCATCCCGGGCTGCCGGATTGACGATATCGTTGGCACCGACCACGAGCACCACATCCACCTGCGAGAACTCGGCATTGATATCGTTCAGGTCGCTGATCTTCTCGTACGGAACCCCGGCCTCGGCCAGCAGCACGTTCATGTGGCCGGGCATTCGTCCCGCCACCGGATGAATGGCGAAACCGGTGTGCACGCCTCGCTCCTCGAGCAACTGCGTCAGCTCTCGCAGCTTGTGCTGCGCCTGCGCCGTGGCCATGCCGTAGCCGGGTACGATCAGGATGCGATCGGCATAGGCCATGTCGACGGCGGCATCACGCGCATCGATCTTGTTCACATGGTCTCTTGCGTGGGTCCTGGCCTGCCCATCGGCCGTGATACCGAATCCGGAGTACATGATTTCCGTAAGACGCCGGTTGACTGCTCGTGCCATCAGACGGGTCAGCAGAGAACCCGCCGCAAAGACGATGGTACCGGCCACCATCATGGTGGGATTCTCCAGCACGAAGCCGTCCATCGCGACAGCCAGCCCCGTCAAGGCGTTGTACATGGAGATCAGCACCGGCATATCGGCAGCCGAGGTGGGCAGCGTCATCAGCAAACCGAAACTGATGGCCAGGATGGCGAATGCCAGCAACAGAATCGGATGCGCGGTAGCGGAGGTCGCCAGGATCAGCCCCAGCAGCAGAACCAGTGCGCCGTTGGCCAGATACGCCACTTGCCGTTTGGCGAAGTCCTCCCGCCGTGCAAAGCGACCGGTCAGGCGCAGATAGGCGAACATGGAACCGGCAAATGAGATGCAACCGATCAGGCCACTGAGTACCGCCAGTGCTTTCACCATGGGTCCATACAGCGTGACATGCAGCAGTACCAGCATCCCGATGGCCGCGGCGGCAATGCCGCCCAGACCGTTGTACAAGGCGACAACCTGCGGAATGTTGGCCATGTCGACCCGACGCGCATGCAGGAGTGCAATTCCGCCGCCCAATGCCATGGCCGCCAGTATCAGGGAGTGATTGCTGCCCAGGTCGGGATGCAGTGCCGTTGCGAGAACGGCCAGTGTCATGCCACCGCCGGCACACCAGATGCCGGATCGAGCCCGGGTCGGGGAACTCAGGCGGCGCAACCCAACGACGAACAGCACGGTGGCGGCAAACCAGGCCAGTTCCAGCGCCAGTGGCAGACTCGAGGATGTACTCATGCCTTGCCACCCGTGGAACGTTTGTTCGACTTGTGCGGTGTCGACGCCGATTCGGGTCGCACCAGCGGCCGACTTCTGGCCCCGGGCAGTCTGCGATCCTCACTGGCAGGGCCATCATGATTCGGATAGGCAGTGCTCTTGCGCCGGCCTCGCGACTTGTGATCGAACAGAGCCAGCATGCGGTCGGTGATCACGAATCCGCCAACCACATTGCCGGCGGCAGCCGTCACGGCCAGAAAACCGATGATCTGTTCGATCGTGCCCTCGGCATTGCCCAGAGCCAGCATCGCTCCGGCCAGCACGATACCGTGTATGAAATTCGACCCGGACATCATCGGCGTGTGCAGAATCGAGGGTACGCGAGCTATCAGCACGTAGCCGGCAACCGCCGCCAACAGGACCAGATACAAACCGCCTACACCGCTCATGAACGCTTCTCCATCAATCGCCGGGCCTGTCCGCGCCAATCCTTCTCGTTGATCTCATCGGCAAGTTCGAGCTGCACGGAGAGTTTCTCCACCGCGTCATCGTCCAGCTCCGCAAGCTGCCACAGCTCACGGTAGCCAAAGGAATAGAGCCGTTCCTGCAGGGCCGGGCCGACACCGTCGATCACCGTCAACTCGTCACGCGGTAGCGGCTCCTCGGCCGCCTCCTCTGCCTGTGACCCCTCCGCCTGCGCGGCAAGTTTCACCATTTCGTCGCCATCGGCGCCTTCCAGTGCGGCAAGATCCCGCAAGTCCTGCTCATCGGCAATGCCACCATCGATGCCGACCGCATGAGCATGGGTCGTTTCGGAGGCGTCCTGCACTCGGCTTCCTGCTTGATCCCCCGCACCACGGTTCTCCCTGGTTGCCGGCGTGGAAGAGCCAGCGGTCTCGGCGGCGGCCGTTGCGGCGGCGCCGCCTGTGCTTGCGTCCGACGCCTCATCTGCGCCAGTTGCATTGCGATGTTCCGGTTTGGGCTCTTCCTCTTCCTTCAGCCAGCCTGCGGTCTCGTCGGCCATTTCCTCGGCATTGGCAGCGGCGGTACCGAAGGAGGCTTCCGGCAGCTCCAGCAACGCGGCGATCTCGGGATGACTGACCTTGCCATCGTGCATCAGAACGCAGCGAGCGATGATCTCGTCGTCAGGATCGAGCACGATCTGGCAATCGGTGATGATCAGCTGCAACATGTTGTGCACGTTGCGGGCATACATCTCGCTGGCATGCACAGCCCCGTGACTGGGAAGATTCAGGGGTCCGACAATCAGCGTATCGTTGTGATAGTAGTGTTCGCCGATCCGGGTCAGTTCGCAGTTGCCACCGGTGGAAGCTGCCATGTCCACGATCACCGATTCGGGCAACATCCCATCGACCATGTCCTCGGTGATGATGCGCGGAGCACGCCGCCCGGGAATGGCAGCCGAGCAGATGACAACATGCGCCCGCGCCATGTGTTCGGCCAGCACATCGTGCTGAATCTGTTTTTCGTCCTTGCGCAGCGCTCTGGCAATGCCGCCGGCGCCTTCCACTTCCACACCGGTATCGATCATCCTGGCACCCAGGGACTCGATCTGTTCCTTGGCCGCCTTGCGAATGTCGTAGGCTTCCACCTGGGCTCCGAGGCGCCGCGCCGTGGCGATGGCCTGTAACCCGGCCACGCCGGCACCGACCACCAGCACCCTGGACGGACGAATGGTGCCCGCCGCCGTGGTCAGCATGGGAAACAGCCGTGGTGACAGCTCGGCGGCCAGCAATGCGGCCTTGTAGCCGGCGACCGTTGCCTGCGAGGACAGGGCGTCCATGGGTTGCGCGCGTGTGGTCCGCGGCAGATGATCCATGCCCAGCACGGTGATCTGACGCTCACGCAGCGCACGCAGCTCCTCCACGTGCTGGAATGCCGACATGATGCACACCAGCAGCGAACGCTCGGGCAGCAGGGCGATCTCCTCCAGCGTCGGACACACCACCTTCACGACGATATCGGCATTGCGTACCAGTTCTGCAAAGTCCTCGACCACCGTGACACCCTGATAGGCCTCATCGTAGAAGCTGGCGGCGTGCCCGCATTCAGCCTCTATGCAGACCTGCAGACCATCCTGAAGCAGTCGTTCCACACGAGACGGGTCCAGGGCGACACGGCGTTCGCCGGAGCGACGCTCTCGGGGTAAGGCGATGATCAGCGACAAGGCGCACCTCTTTCGCGTTGACTAATCGGCATGTGTCCGAACGGTTATACTGATGATTGGCTGCAGTTTACCCGTACTGACTCGATACGAGTGAACCGAGTCGTAAGGATAGCGACATATGACTACCGGACCTGAAAGAGCCCCGCTCGGTACTGGCGTGGCGCCTGCATGGAGGCAATGGCACTCTTTCGCAGCTCCAACCCGTCAGAATCAGCGTAACAGAGTGCTCTGATCCCTTGCCCGGCTACGATCCAGGACTTCATGAAATACATTGGCACACCGAACTACGAACACGGTACTCCGGCGCGACTGGGCGTCCTGCTGGTCAATCTGGGTACGCCAGAGGCCCCGGAGACGGGCCCCGTCAGGCGTTACCTGGCCCAGTTCCTGAGCGATCCGCGCATTATCGAACTGCCGCGCTGGCTGTGGAGGATCATCCTGCACGGTGTCATCCTGCGGGTTCGTCCCTCACGCAGTGCCAAGGCCTATCAGGAAGTCTGGTCGGAGGAAAGCGGCTCGCCGTTGTTGAGTATCTCGCGCCAGCAGGCCGCCGCTCTGGAACAGGATCTGCAGCAACGATTCGGTGAACCGATCAAGGTTGCTCTGGGGATGCGTTACGGTCAGCCGTCCATCGACAGCGCCATCAGCGAGCTGGAAGCGGCCAATGTGCGCCGGCTGGTGGTACTTCCCATGTACCCGCAGTATTCGGGCACCACGACCGCCTCGGTCTTCGATGCGGTTACCCAACGCATGCAGCGTACTCGCTGGATACCGGAAATGCGGTTCATCAATCAGTTCTGTGACCACACCGCCTTCATTCGCGCCCTCGCAGACAGCGTCCGCGAGAGCTGGGAGGCAAACGGTCGTGGCGACTTGCTGGTGACCTCCTATCACGGCATCCCGCAACGTTACGTACTCAACGGCGACCCCTACTTCTGTCTGTGCCACAAGACCTCCAGATTGCTGGCCGAGGAGCTGGGTATCGGCGCCGACAAGATCCGCGTGGTGTTCCAGTCACGCGTCGGGCGCGAAGAATGGCTGCGCCCCTACTGCGATGACACGATGAAGGCGCTGCCGGGCGAAGGCATCAAGTCTATCGATATCATGTCGCCGGCCTTCTCGGCGGACTGCCTGGAAACCATCGAGGAGATCTGTGGCGAGAACAAGGAGTACTTCGAGGAGAATGGCGGCGAACGCTTTCAGTACATCCCCTGCCTGAATGACCGACCCGACCATATCGCCTTCCTCGGCGGACTGATCGAGCAGCATTGCCAGGGCTGGCCGGAAGCCGATGCCCAGCGAGACCGGCAGGCAGAAGCACAACAGGACAAGGCAACGGCCGAACGCGCAGCTGCCATGAAACCGCGTTTCAAGACCGGACAGGCCAGCTGATTCGTCGCAGACGGCGCATGCTTCAGCTCACCGATCGTGCTGTTGCTGATGGAACATGACAACTCGTACCTGCATCGCCCGACACGCAGCGGGCATGTGGCACGTCAGAGGCTTGCCTCGATCCCCGGTCGCTCTCAACCGAGAGCGGCATAGGCCAATGCCTGCATATCGGGCCCCAGACTGACTTCCGAACCCAGATACTGAGCCATGACGATCCCGCTGAAGCGATTGGCGGGATCCACCCAGAAATAGGTGGATGCAGCCCCGGCCCAGCCGCCCTCGCCACGGCAGCTCAAGCGCAGGGCAGCAGAGGTATCGGCCATGACGCGACCCGTCAGACCCCAACCATAACCCGGATAGGCCTTGTCACCGATGGTGATCGGCATCTGGGTGTCGCGAAGACGGTTCTGCCGGGCAAGCTCGAGCATGGGTCTGGACAACATCGTTCTACCTGACGCTGCCTTGCCGTGCATGAGCAGCCCCATGAACCGACGATAGTCCTGCACACTGGAATACAAGCCGATGCCGCCACGAGCGAACTCGTCGCTATCGGAAGGATAGCTGCGCTCGACATCCATCGGCCGTAATGTATTGGAGGGCAAGGTGCCGCTAGCACCCGGCGATGGCGGCTCACCCAGCTCGCGCTGACCGAACATCTGCGCCAGCCGTGAGCGATTCTCCTCACTCACCCGGAAGCCTGTTTCCTGCATCTCCAGCGGCTCGAACAAGGCCTCTTGCAGACAGGCGCCCAGAGGCTTGTTCGCCACTCGTTCAAGAACGCCGGCCAGTACATCCGTGGAATAGCTGTAATACCAGTGCGTCCCCGGTTGATGTGCCAATGGCAAGCCTGCCAGTGCCACACACAGATCCTGCAGGGAGCGCGAGCCATCGGCGGCGAAACCCGCCTCACGATACCGCTCGGCCACCTTGCAGCCAGGCAGGAAATCATAGGAAAGTCCCGAGCGGTGGGTCAGCAGATCCTCGATGGTCAGGGCGCGCTGCAGTGGCTGAAGAGATCCATCCCCACCCAGCACAAGCTGATCGGCAAATTCCGGAATGAAGCGACTGACCGGATCATCCAGTTGCAACAGACCCGCTTCGATCAATTGCAGGCAGTACACGGACACGACGGGTTTGGTCATCGAATACAGACGAAACAGGGTGTCGGCTGTCATGGCTTGCAAACCTTGACGATCCCGATGCCCGACGCTTCCCTCGGCCACGACCCGGCCATGCTGCTCGATGCACCAGCTCACTCCGCCGAACTGCTGCGCATCGATCAATCGACGAGCATGCGTATCCAGAACCGTACTGCGCTCAGACTGAAATTCCATCCAACAGACCATCTTTCCACCAGGCAGGTGGCAGACAGTCTATCGCAGCGTCAGGCACATTTCTTCATATCTTCGAGCATCAGCTGCTGCAGAGCTTCGGCACTGATCGGACGACTTTTCAGGTACCCCTGATATTCCTCACAACCCAGTTTGCTGATGTGATCCAGCTGCACCTGCTCCTCGATGCCTTCTGCCACGACACTGAGCTCCAGATCGTGTGCCAGCGATACGATGGCCTTGACGATCGGCGCCTTTTCGTCCGCCGATTCGATCTCCATGATGAATGAGCGATCCACCTTCAGCTGGTCTATCGGAAAGCGTTGCAGATAGCTCAACGAGGAGTAGCCTGTGCCGAAATCATCCACCGAGATGGAGACACCCAGATCGCGCAGCTGCGACAGCTTGCCGATATTGGCCTCCACATCGTCCATGATCATGTTCTCCGTCAGCTCGATGATCAGAGCCTCCGGCGGCAAACCGGTACGCTTGAGAATCTCATCCACCGACTGATGAAAGCCCTTTTCGTACAACTGACGGATCGACACATTGACGGCCATCTTGAAATCAGGGTTGCACTCGCGACGAAAAACGATGGCCTGCAGGCAGGCACTCTCCAGAACCCAATGACCGATCGCCACGATCATGCCCGTGGACTCGGCCACCGGCACGAATTCCACCGGAGAGACAAAGCCCAGTTCCGGGTTCTCCCAGCGAAGCAGCGCTTCAGCACCGCTGATCAGACCGCTGCGCACATCCACCTTGGGCTGGTACACCAGCGCCATTTCCTCATTGACCAACGCCGTTCGCATGGCATTCTCCATGAGCAGGGCACGCCGGGCCGCCGACATCATGTCGGATGAATACAGCGCATAACTCGGGGATTGCTGCTCCTTGGCTCGGCGCATGGCCGTTTCGGCATTGTTGATCAGGTTTTCCACTGTCCGGGCATTGTCATCGATGGCCGAGATACCCACGCTGGTGGACACATAGACATCCTGCTGCTCGACCACAAAGGGCTTCTCCAACTCGGCAATCAGCGGAGGCAGCCAGTCCTGCACCACGGCCTCATCGACCAGGCCTTTGCCCAGCTGCACCAGCACGCCAAATCGCGCTCCCCCTAGCCGAGCGATACAGTGGGTCTTCAGCGTTTCGCGGCGCAGGGGGGAGATACCCTGGGCATGATCGAAGACCACCTGCATGCGCTGACTGAAGGCCCACAACACATCGTCACCCTGCTCTGAACCGAAGGTATCGTTGATCGACTTGAAGCGATTGATGTTGAACAGCAACAGGCCGAATCGGCCATTTGCGGTCTCCGATGTCTTCATCAGCTTCTGCACCAATCGAGAAAAATAGAGTCGGTTGGGCAGATTGGTCAGTGCATCGAAGTGCTTGAGACGTTGCTCATAGGCGCGGGCCACGATGGTGTTCTTCATGCGAAGCGCCAGCTCGTTGGCATCCACAGGCTTCGGCAGAAAATCCGTTGCTCCCAGTTGCAAGGCCTCGACCTTGGTTTCCGGATCGCTGGATGAGGTCAGCACGATTACCGGCAACTGCTTCAGCTCGGGGTCGGCGCGTACTTGCTCGAGAATCTCGAGCCCGGAGACATCGGGCATGTTCAGGTCCAGCAGCAGAACGCTGGGTCGTTCACTGCGAATGGTCGACATGGTAAGCCTGGAATCGGTCACACTGACGAAGCGTCCATAGCCCTGTGCTGTCAGATGCAGCTGCAGCACGCGCATGTTGATCGGCTCATCATCGACCATCATGATCTTGGAGCCCGCCATCAGCTTGCGCGTCTGCGCATCCATCAATACAGCGGGACGATCACTATCACGCTTCTGTGAGGATTCATCCATTGACATGGTTGATGATCAGCCGGCGGCACTGGGTCGTGGGGTCACGTGCCAGCCGGCAAGCACCTGACGCGTGAAAGCCTGCAATTGCGCCTCCAGGGCCGGCAACTGCGACATGTCTCCATGAGCACAGGCCTCGATCTCGTTGCACAGTTCGGCAAAGCCACCGTAGCCAACATTGCCACCAGACCCACGCAGCCAGTGCGCGATCTGAGCGACAGTGTCACCATCATTTTGCTCAATCGCCATTGTCAACCTGAGATGCTCTTCCTGTACACGCTGTATGAACTGTTCCACGACTTCGTAGAAATCCGGAATCTGCACCGGAAGTGTGCTGTACACAGGCTCGACACCGTCAAAATCATCCTGTGCAGCCCCCACCTCTAAGGAATCGGCAGTGACCCCAGAGTCTGAAGCCTCGGATGAGCCCTGATCGGCAATAAACTCGTCTTCGCCCGCCTCATCCACATCGACCAGTCGTCGAACACCTCCCAGTTGTCGAGCCAGCAGATCACCCAGCAGGTTCATGTCGATGGGCTTGACCATATAGTGCGAGAAACCGGCGGCAAGTATGTCTTTCTCGAAGCCTTTCATGGCATTGGCTGTCAGCGCCACGATGGGCAGCGTCACGCCGGCCTTGCGCATTTCGGCAACCGCCTCATACCCATCCATCACCGGCATTTGAATATCCATGAAAATCAGATCGAATGGCTCGGACTGCATGGCGGCTACGGCCGCATCAAGACCTTCCTTGCCGTTTTCGGCCACAGTGACATGAAGCTTGAGACCGGTCAGTATCACAGTCATCAACTGGCGATTCTCCGGCCCATCATCCACCACGAGAATGCGGCTCTCCGGCAGATCCCAGGTTACCTGGCGAGGAACCTCGACGCGCTCGAGTGAGGCCATGATCGACTCGGGAGAGAGCAATTCATAGGCATCATGGGCAACCGGCAGTTCCACGTGAAAGGTGCTGCCCACCCCTTCCTCACTGGATACCTCCAGCGTACCGTTCATCGCTTCGGTCAATTGCCGGCTGATCGACAGGCCCAGACCGGTTCCGCCAAAGCGCCTGGAAATGCTTGCACTGGCCTGGGTAAACGCTTCGAATATGCGCGCCTGTTGCTCCTCGCTCATGCCGATACCGCTGTCGACGACATCGATGCGGACTCGCGCATCGGCTGGCTTATCCGCCGCCATGAACGACAGCTTCACCTGCACCGCCCCCTGATCGGTGAACTTGATGGCATTACCCACCAGATTGGTAATGACCTGACGCAGACGAGACGGGTCGGCAATGACGATGTCGGGAAAATCGGTGAGAACACGCACCTGCAGATCGATGTCTTTCTCATCAGCCTTGGACTGCAGCACACGAATCACGTCCTGCGAGATCGACGCACAATCGCAGGGCAATTCTTCCACCTCCATCGCCCCGGACTCCACCTTGGACAGATCAAGCACATCATTGATCAGTTCCAGCAGATGCTGGCCGCTGTTGGCGATGGTGTTCAGATAGCCCAGCCGCTCCGATTCGCTGCTGCGGTTATTGCGCTTCATGACTTCGGTGAAACCGAGAATGGCCGTCATCGGCGTACGGATCTCATGACTCATGTTGGACAGAAACGCACTTTTGGCCTGGCTGGCTTCCTCGGCAATCTTCATCGACTCGCGCAGCAGAAGTTCCTGTTCTTCCAGCTGAGTGACATCATCCATGCTGATCAGAACGCCGCCTACCTGATCGTTTGCGGCGAAGACCGGTGAACAATTGACGATGAAGACACGCACCTGCCCCGAGGCATCGGTAAAGCCGATCTTTTCATGTCGCGTGGTCTTGGCTTCGAACAGCGAGGCATCCCAGACATGCGTTTCATCCATGACATCACTCTGCCAGGGCAACTCGCTGGCGGATAATCCAAGCAGCAGCTCCGGATCCTTGCCAGTCAGCTCGGCAAACGCGGAATTGGCCAGGACGATGTTGCCGCGCGCATCCAGTACCAGCAAGGCCTCTGCGATGGTGTCCAGGGCAGATCTGACCCGAGACGGCACGGCTTCCGACGGGTTGAGCTCCTTGAGCATCTTGCCCAGAAACAGATAGAACAAGGGAAAGCTGCACAAGCTGATGAAGGCAATCAGGAACAGCGGGGATTGCCGGTATCGCACGTACCAGGGCTCGTTGTCGATCGATAGAAAGCGAAAGACAAGGGTGCCCCATTCACGCCCCCGTTGCATCAGTGGCACGCTGATATCATCGGTCACCAACTGCTCTTCGACAATCCCTTCAGGCAGTGGTCGCGGCGATGGAAAACGGATGCTCCCGCCACTTCGCCGCTGCAACTCGATCAGGTACATATCCTGATGCTGCTGGATGACGAATTCGAGCGAGGAGCGCAAGCCGGAGATATCGCCTGCGCGCAGCAGCACTGAGCCCAGTGTGGCAACCGATTCCGAGAGCACCACTCGGGTGCGCAGCTGCGCACTCTGACGATCTGGTATCAGACCGAGAAACAGGGCCAGCAGCACCACGCTACTGACAAAGGAGGACAAGCCGATGGCAATGTGAAACCGGGCGCTCATCTTCGGCAGAAAGCGAAACGGATTCAACAGGGAGAACAGCTGCCGCATGCCTCGGCCTCTGGTCTTTACGGAAGCGGGAGCGTCCGCCTTGTGTTCTTCTGTATCGGTGGCAGTAGCCACTCTGGATGAAGGCATCGTCACGCTTTCCCGCACACGGCGTCTGATCCGCTGATCCCTGCAGCGGACAGTGCTGCGCGCATCGTCTGGCAGTCGGTCATTGTGACAACCTCATCGTGTTCATCTCTTGGCAGCAGCAAATAACGATCCTGCAAGGCAAGACGACTGGAAATAACCGTTTCAAGTCAGGCCCCCAGATGCCTGAGAAGCAGCTGTCGGGAACTTCGCCACCAACGTACGCCCAGAGTCTCTGGCGGATGCCTCAAGGTGATGTACGCTCGCCCTCCGAGCCCGCCGTGTTCTTCGGCAAGCACGGGGGCATCGAGCACCAGTTCCAGATGAAAGATCTCTTCCAGGGCTCGCACCCCTTCCTGCTCCGCCTTCACCGCAATGCCGCCAAAGCCATTGTCCGCCAGCGCCATGCTTGGCAGTCGGGTATTGCCCGCCGGTAGCTGGCGTGCCAGCCTTGCAGGCATGACCGTCCTGATATCATCGACAAAGCGCACCTGCGCCTGCCTGACGCCCGATTGCAGCTTGCCCAATTGTCGCTGATCAACCACGGCCTTCACTACCACCGGCTCTTTCCCGACCACATACACGAGCAGCTCTCCCTGCTGTGCCTGTTGTCCGCTGAGCAGGCGATCCTGCGGGAAGGCGATTCGCCCATCTCTGGGCGCGACCACTCGAAGAGCCGCGATACGCTCCAGCAAGGTGTCTAGCACCTCCTGCTGTCGCTCCATTTCCATCCGTGTCGTGATCGCACGTTCCGGCGCATGCCGGCGCTGAGCGGCATACTCCATCCGCAGCAAGGCAATCGAGGACTCCTGCCGCTGTCTTTCAATCGCGAGTTCGGGAGACTGCAGATGCACCAGCAACTGACCGGCCCGTACCGACTCGCCGTCCTCCACCAGCCACTGTGTGATCTCCCCGGTCTCGGCAATGAAAATCTCGCTCTGTCCGGGGCTCCAGACAATGCCTTCGGCACGGGTCGATGACGGTAGTGGCAACAGCAGCACCGGCACCGTCAGCAACAGGGCAAGGAGCAACACTCTTGAACCGGCTCTGATGCGTTGTCCCTGCAACTGGGCGGAACCCGCCAGATAGCCCAGCAGGCGGGGCAAGGGTTTCAGGAACATCGGCACGATCGAGAAGGCGGCCAGCAGCAGACCTATTTCATGGAACCGGGATATCAGAAACAGGGAAATGACGAGCGAGAGGGTGATGCGGTACACCAGACTGGCCACGGCATAGGGCATCAGCCAACGCCGTTCGCCTTCGGCGATCAATGGTCGCATGACGCCACTGGCGGCAAACAGATAGCGCTTGAACAGATACTGCCAGTAGGCAATCGAGCGGCGTGCCAGGCCCGGACTGTCCAGCAGATCTTCCAGAATGTAGTAGCCATCGAATTTCAATAGCGGATTGGCATTGAACATGAAGACCGAGACAAAGCCCATCAGCATTACCGCAAAGGCGACATCGCTCAGAACACCGCTCTCCAGTGTCTGCCAGAGAATCAGGGCGATGCTGGCCAGACTGATATCGCACAACATGCCGGCCGCGGTCACAGCCAGTCGGTCTCGGCGTCGAGGCAGGGACCATGCATCCGTCGCGTTGACATAGGGCACTGGCATCAACACCAGAAAGGAGATTCCCGCTTCACGTACCGCTCCCCCCAGGCGACTCAGAACCAGACCGTGAGAGATTTCATGCAGACATTTGAGGCAGGGATACAGCAACAGGTACTGCCACCACTGCTCTGGTGCCGACAGCAGGCGATGCCAGTCGAAAACCAGTTGTTCGGTGTTCAGCAGGCCCAGCGAGAGCGCCAGAACGAACAGGATTGCTATCGTCACCAGCGCGCCGCGAGCACGGATGACTCGACTCCGGGATGCAAGCCATGAGAGCCACGCTTCAGGGTTGCAGATCGGGATCTTCATCATCAGAGGGTTGAAGACGGTTCTGCGACCCGTCCGCGATGCCTGTTGATGATTGACCATACCGCACAGCAGACCATGGCGTTGCAAGTGTGTCACCGACTCCAGAAGACTTCTGGCATCGAACTGCGACTCGTGCTGCCGCAGCCAGTCTCGCAGAGAGCAGCGCCCCTGAAGCTGCGTCAGCGCCCGCCAGAGCGCAGCATCGATCCGGATGAACTGACCGGACACCGTGTTCTGCACCACCGCCCAACGGTGGTTTCTGATGCATTGCTCCTGCACGCGAATGTGCGAGGCCAGAGTCGGCCTGCAGTCCAGTTCGCTCTGTGGTGCGGTACCTGCGGTAATCGCCGAGGTGTTCATGCCACCAGACCGAGCTTCCATGCCAACCACAGACAGCGTGTCCACAGGGAACTCCACCATTGCATCAGCCTGGACTCACGCCCCACCAGAATCTTGCCAATACCCTTCATGCCCGGTCTCAGCCCCTCTGCCTGAGTCAGGGGCGAGGCGTAGACCTTGAAGCGATTCTGTCCCTGACTGGCGATGGCCACCGGTATGAGTGTATCGACACGTGCTTCGCCCAGCCGCTTGGCGTTTGCCGCCATACGAAGACTCAACACCTGACCGGGTTCAACCTCCGATATGCGACGTTCCGGGACCTGCAATGCCAGGCGGTGATGCTCGGCCGACCCGACCTCGAACAGGATCTTGCCGGCAGTCACGGCAGAACCCAGAGCATCCTCCACTGCATCGCCGAGAACGATACCGGACACGGGTGCACGCAGTTCGTGCCGCGCGAGCTGTCCCCTGACCCGCTCCAGCTCGGCCTTGATCAGTTCACGGCTCTCCCGCAAGGAGCTCAGCTCCACGCGATCATGCGTTGCCAGCGCACTGAGGTGATCCTGCTGGTTCTTCTGCTCCTCAGCGACCCATTTATCAACCTGCCGCAGCAGATCCTCATCGTCCAGCCTGGCCAGCAGTTGGCCCTTGACCACCCGGTCTCCGGCACGCGCATGCACCGACTTGACGTAGCCATCCAGAGGTGCGATCAGGGCATGACGCTCGGCGGCCTCGACCACGACCTCAGCGGACAGACGCTTGTCGACCGGCCATAGCAGGAACACCAGGGCAAGCAGCAACACGGCCGCCTGACACAGGGTTTTCATGCCTCCCTGCAGACGGCGCTTCAAGGCAGAGCGGCATCGCTGCCACACCAGACCCGGCAGATTCTGCCCACATCGATACTGTAGCCAGGCACATTGCACAAGGCCCGGCAGTGAGCCATGCAGGCGAACACGTTCAGTCTCGCTCAGCCGTGTTTCAGTCGACCAGTGCAGTGACACCCGCAGATGTTCACCATCGACCTGAAAAGGCAGGATCAGGCAGGACCTCCACGGCGCCAATCCTGTATCCACCGATTCGGCCGGGCTCTGTTCACCTGGCGCATCCTGCACCAGGTAACAGGCCTGCGCTGATTCTTCGGAAAAGTGCCGCTCGACGCTGCTGGACAGAGTGCGAGCGGCGGTCCCTGAATGATCGATATCGCCTTGCCCGGATATCGCCATGATGCGAGACCGACGTTGTCCACGCCAACCGGCGCGCATCCAGTGAAGGGCACAGACGCTACCCGGGTAGTGCTCGCTCAGGCGATCGACCAGTTGCCCGAGCGTCAGAGCTTCGGCCAGAGGGTCTTTCTGCATCGCAAACGTGGCGCCGGTTGGCGGCGCTGTGTCGAACCACCATCGAGCGCTCTTCACCGCCCAGGCGGCCAGTCCGAGCAGAGTACCTTGCTGCTGCCGGCTCAATGCACCGCCAAGCAGCAACAACACGGTGGAATCCCGGTCGGCATCGCTGGCCGCTGGCAGTGGCAGGCTCAACAGCACCTCGTCACTATCAGGCAACTGCAACCGCTGTCGACTGGCTCGTACCGCCGCGCGCCGAGCCAGTGCAAGACCCGTTCTGGGGATCACGAAAGAGGCGGGCGTCCGGGCGGTCACCGTGACACTGACACCGGCGTAGTCCGTCGACGTACCGCTATCGTTCTCTTTGACGGTGACTAGCGCCAGGCCACGCGTATCCTTCAGCAACTCGGACAGCCAGCACAACCACGATTCATGACGACTGGCAGTGGTCTCGCGGCATTCGGGCAGGCTGCCGGCTAACCGTTCCGGACGGTCTTTTCCAACGTGGGAGTCGATCAGTAGATCGTCAGCAGCAGGCATTGAACGTTCGGGCACGATATCGAAGGCAGGATACCGGGTCGAGCAACTATCCTGCCAAACGAGACCTTGAACAATCAGGCCCCTCTGGCCCCCTACTGCAAACGCCTGATCTGGCCGAGCTGACGTTCGATCGCATCCAGCTCCTGCTTTTCCTCAGCCGTCAGCGTCAGGCTGCGCAGCGCCAGGATGGCCGCACTGCGCGGTGATACACCTTGATCGGTATCCTGCAGCATCTGCCACAGGGAACTGCGTACGGCGATACTGTCGTCCTCATGCTCGACCAGTGCATAGGCAGCCGACTCACGCACCCTCTCGTTGCTGTCACTCAGCGCTGCCAGCAGTACCGGCGTGTCCCGACCATCCGTGCTCAAGCGAGACAGTATGTCCAGACTGACACCTCTGACAGCCGCATCCGGATGCGATGTCATCACGGCGACCTGATCGGCCAACAATCCCCGATTCTCGGTATTCACCGTGCCGGGCCTGGCCAGTGTGGCGAGGGTACCGACCAGGATCTGCGGTTCTATCTCGCTAGCCAGCAGGTCGGAGGCAATCTGCTGTACCTCGGCGCTGCCCGGTTGTGCCCGTTGCAGCATCTGCAATCCGAGCGTGCGCGAGGCGTCGTCCCCGGAATACACCAGTTCGCTGGCCAGCAGTGTGACATCGGCCCCACCGGCATGACCCAGCAGTTTCATCAGTTGCTCGCGTCGATCCGGGTCCTGCTCCTGTCGAAATTCGTCGATCAGACGCTGCAGCAGTGCCGGGTTCGCGCGTAACTGCGCCACGACCTCGTCGAATTCGTCATCGTCGATCGGCGTGCGTGCCAGTTGCGCGACATCGAGCGATGCACGTGTGCTGCTCGCCCCGCCACCGTCGGTCTTCCCGACCGACTGCGCCGAAACGGCAGCAGCCGACTCTGCCTCAGGGCCTTGTACCGACGAGGTGGCTGACTCAGTGGAGAGTGAAAACGGCGAAGCGGCATCGCCCGGTTCATCAGTCGGCAGGCTGGCGTCTGTCGCCACGGAGCTCTGTGCGGGCTCCTTGCCAGCGCCCGCATGGAACTGAAACCCGATGACCACTGCCACGGCACACATCACCGAGACAGCGGCCACGCCCAGCCTGCCGGACATGATCAGCCCGCCCTTGCGCCGAACGTGCGCCCGGTTTCCATCACAATCTGCCGAACGGCAATTCGTAGGAGAACGGAATCTCTTCCGCTTCATTCGGTTGATTGCGTGCCAGCGTCCAACCACCCGCTACCGAATTCTCATACTCCTGATAGAAAAGCGCAATGCCGGCACAACGCCCTGTCGTGAAACCGTAGGTATCACGCGGGTTGTCATCGTCCGCGAGCACCAGCAGTTCCAGGCGTGACTGCAGCCGTGCCCAGGTTGCCTCGCCCACGATACCGTCGGGTGTCAACGCTTCTGCATTCTGGAACTCGATAGCGGCCGCTTCGCTCAGTTCACCGTATTCGCCATCGGCAAAAGCCGTGTAACTGCTGGCATTGCCGAAGCCTGAACAATACAGGACACGCTGGATACCCACGGAAAACAGGCTGTCGGCAAACTGACCGCCCGTCAATGAGCGCTCGACCAGGCAGTTGTCATTCCAGGCGGGTGTGAGTGAAGCGTTGTCGGTACCACTCTCGCTTCCGCAGGGATTGGCGGCAGAGACTTCCACGAATTCGCCATCATTCCCGGTATCACCTTCCAGCTCGGCTTCCGTCAGCAGGGTGAGATCATCGCGTCCATCGCCATCGAGATCGACAAATTCGTCGTTCAGATCCGGAATCCCGTCGCCATCGGCGTCATCATCTTCATCGTTGATGAATCCATCGTTGTCTGCATCCTGCTGACCCAGCGGCAGGTCGGTGTCGCCATCACCACTGCTGCTACCGCCGCAAGCCGTCAATAGACCCGTCAAGGTGGCAATCAGAATGAACTGACCGGCCTCTTTGCCGATCACGGGGATTTTTCTTGCCATGTCACACTCCTGCAATGTCAACAACACGATTCATGTGGGAACACCCACACTGGAAAAGTGGTGAGGCAGGTTCACATACACACCGACAGGGCTGTCAACTACCTTCCACAGACGTCAGTCTAGTCGAAGCTGACAGGTCAGGTATACCCTGGAGCGGGATGTGCAATACATTGCGACAATCGTTTGCAGACACAGGACCCATGACACGGTTACAAGCCGTGTACCAGCCGTTTCACCCGAGCGTGTGTCCAGAGCGTGCGACCGGGGCACGTCAATCTGATAGTGCAGACTCCCTTACTGCACTCGCGCTGCACCCGCGCTGCACCCGCGCTGCACCCGCGTTGCACCCGCTTTGCTTTCTTTCGAATTTCAGGCAGCCTTGCTGCTGCTGGCCGAATCGATCACGGCAACTGCCAATGGCATATCCTCGCAACTGAAATAGGCCCATTCATGCTGATCGCGGGCCTTTTTCTCGGGCGGGATGATTTCAGGCAGAGCAAGATCGCAAGTTTCGGGCAGCATGCACTTGACGGTGCCGCCCAACATGTTGGTCAGCTCGGTGATGGTGTCGATACGGTCCTGGTGTTCGACACTGTCCACCGTGATGTCGAATATGTCCGAAGCCGCGCGATTCAGCAAGTCAAGACTGACCCTGACCTTGACGAGCCCGTTCCAGGCACCGGATATACCGATACTGGCCGTCAGATACTGACCCGACTGAAGCACCGCTCGGCCACCCGGGTGTACCGGCAGGTCGAGTACTGTCATGCAGACCACATCGACAATCTCGTTCAGTTCTTCTTCACTCAGCATATTCATGGCTTTCTCTATCCTGGCAAGGTGTCCCTCGATCAGGCAATCTTGTAATAGTGGCTCTTTTCGGCAGTGATGCGTTGATAGTCGGTATTCAGATTCAACGTGGTTTCCGACAGGCCCAGGAACAGGTAACCACCCGGCTTCAGCAAGCGACTGGTATGTCGCAGGATCGATGACTTTGCATCCGGCTCGAAATAGATCAGGACATTGCGCAGGAAAATGACGTCCATGGCAGGCAAGGCTCCCCAGTCCCGTATCAGATTCAGTCGGTGGAAGCTCACCATCTTCATGAGTTCGGGCTTTACCTGCCAGGCCAGCCCCTGTTGCGTGAAGTACCGAGCCAGAAGTTGGGCGGGCAGGCCCCGGTTGACCTCCAGACGACTGTAGATCCCTGCCTGGGCCTTCGCCACGACTTCGGCTGAAATATCGGTGCCGACAATGGATACCCGGGAGGCAAGCTGCGGGCACTGTTCGAGAACCGCCATTGCAATGGTATAGGCCTCCTGTCCGGTGGAGCAGGCCGCACACCAGATTCTGATTGTCTCGTTGTGAGCCGAGGCAATGGCCGGCAGGACGTCGGTACACAGGGTATCGAAGGGGTGCGAATCACGAAAGAACGAGGTTTCATTGGTCGTCATGGCATCCACGACCAGATCGACCAGGGTTCTGTCCCGCCGGCCGCGCAAACAGGAAACCAGTTCCGTCACATCGCTGTGGTCGGTCTTTCTGACAAGCGTACTCAGCCTGGACTCGACCAGGTATTTCATGTCCGGCTCGATGGAAATGGCCGATTCTTCGTGAATCAGCTCTCGTACGAAGTTGAAGTCGGCCTCATTGATTTCGCTCACGAGCCCACCCCTTCCGACCCCGAGAGCGGATGACGCGGTGAATTGGCGGCCTTCATGCCACGATCACCCACCTGTTCGACCGTGCGCCCCTGCGGCACCATGACACGCTCGAGTATCGCTCTTGCCATGCGCTCCAGCGGTACCTGCTCTTCTGCCAGACCGGCCTGCGCCACCAGTTTCGGCATGCCCCAGACGACACTGCTCTGCTCATCCTGCACCAGTATGGAGGCACCCGAGGCATACAGCACTTCCGAGCCCTTGAGTCCATCCTGGCCCATGCCAGTCATCACGACTCCCAGACATCTGGCACCGTGAATGGCCGCCGCTGATCGAAACAGCGGATCAACCGACGGACGGCAGGAATTTTCCATCGGGTTCTGGTTCAGTCTGATGACATCCTCACCGCCCTCTCGCTCCAGCACCATATGATGATCACCGGGGGCTATGTACACGCTTCCTGCCTTCAGCCGTTGTCCGGCATGGGCCTCACAGACCGTCAGAGCACTCGCGGCATTCAACCGTGCAGCCAGCTTGCCGGTGAATTCGGCCGGCATGTGCTGCACGATGCAGATCGGCACCCCGAAGTTTTCAGGCAGTTGCAGCAACAGCCGAGTCAGCGCATCCGGCCCCCCGGTGGAGACACCGATGACCACCAGTTCGAATCGCGATTCACCCGTCGAAGCTCGATTGGCCACCTTCCAACCGGTGGCCTGCTCCACCGGTGCCGGCGTGTCGACTACCGCCGAGACTTTGGTACTCTCCAGATCACACAGGGCTTCGATCTTGGGCAGCAGGTCTTTCTGCAGGATGTCTCTGATGGCGCTGACACCGCCTGCCGACACCGGTTTGACCGCGTATTCATGCGCGCCGAGGGTCAAGGCGTCAAGCGCCGCATCGGACCCTTCGGAGGTCAGTGAACTGACCATCACGACGCGGACGTCCGGCCACTGTCGACGCAGTTCCATCAAGGTCTGAATGCCGTCCATCTGTGGCATCAGGATATCCAGGGTCACCAGTTGAGGCTGCAGCGTCTCTACCTTTTCCAGGGCCTCTCTACCATTGACGGCAACACCCACGACTTCCAGTCCCGGATTCGAACTGATGACGTCCGTCAACAGCCGTTGGTACATGGATGAGTCATCGACAACCAGTATGCGCTTGGGTGCCATGATCTTCAGGCCGCTACCAGCCCCAACAACCTGAGCTTGTCGATGATCACATCCTCGGTAAAGGGTTTCATCACATACTCATTGGCACCCGCAGCCATGGCTTTGACCACGCGGGACATCTCCGTCTCTGTCGTCACCATCATCAGCCACAGGTCCCTGTTCGCAGGGTCGGACCTGACCGCTCTGACAAATTCGTAGCCGTTCATCTGTGGCATGTTCCAGTCAACCAGAGCGATGGAGATATCGTCGTGCTGCTTCAGACACTCCAGCCCTTCCAGACCGTTGGTCGCCTCCGTTGTGCGAAAACCCACACCGTGCAATACGCGTTTGAGTATTGCTCGCATGGCCCGCGAGTCATCGATTATCAATGCGTGGACAGCAGACTGTGACATGACCATAATCCTTGAAGTGTTCTCTGTCTCGTTAGAGATTGACTGACGTCCATGAAGTAACGGCAGTATTGCCGGAAAGTTGATCGGACTCCCAGTCCGGTCGTGTCGCTTCGGGCCTGCCAGGGTGTCTTCGACGGGTGACGACCGTCACAGACACGGTTTGCCGACGACGGCTGCGCACGGCTGGCAAGTTCAGGCCGCCGCGCGTCGGTTCAGTACATCTGCACTGACAACCTTTTCGATCGCCATGGTCAGCAACAGGGAACGGTCGAGCTTGTAGGCACGCTGGATGAGTTCACGCGCCATTCCCTGCAGATTGTCCGGTGGAGATTCGAAGCTGTCATCGGACAATTCGAGCACATCACCGATTCGATCCACCAGCAGGCTGAAGGCGCCCAGTGGGGTCTTGACCACGATGTTCATCGGTACTTCGTCTTCCTGCCTGTCCGGCAATTCAAGAAGACTTCTCAAGTCGACCGCGGTGACGATCTGCCCGCGCAGATTGATCAGGCCCTTGACCACTTGCGGCGCCAGCGCCACGGGAGTGATCTCCTGGAAACGGATTATCTCCTGCACCAGCTCGACCTCGATACCGAAGTAGTAGCGATCCAGATAGAAGGTGCAATAGGTCTGGGGCTTCGAGTTGTTCATGCCGCTTCCTCCAGATCACTGATCAGTGCCGAGGTTGCATTGATGAAGGAGGTAACATCCAGCAACTCCGTGACTTGCCCGTCGATGGCGGCCGTGCCCAGAACACCCTCACGGCTGGCCTTGCCACGGGTTTGCAATACCTCATCCACCACGTCGATGATCTCGTTCACGACCAGTCCGACCTGACGCCCTTCCTCGCCGAACACCACAACCTGCATCTGATCGCCTTCCTCCACCGCGTCGGATCGACTGGCACGACGCTCATGCAGGAAATCAGACAATTGCACCAATGGCAATATCTGTCCCCGATACTGAACGACCACGGCATTTCCCGCGTTCTCGGTTCGCGCTCTTTCAAACTGTTCCAGCCTGGCCACGCGATTCAGCGGAATGGCCAGTCGTCCATCACTGTCGGTACTGACGAGTAACAGCGTCTCGCTCTTGCCGACCTTCTCCGTGACACCGCTGACATTGAGACTGACCGCTCGATCCGGACTGTCGCTCATGACTCGTGCACGTTGTCCGATTCCCAGCGTGTCCAGAATCAGGGCGACGCGTCCATCGCCCATGATGGTGGCACCGGCGAATACCGGAATCGTCTTGAGTGCTTCAGTCAAGGGCTTGACCACGATTTCCTGCGTATCGTTGATCTGATCGACGACCAGACCAAAGCGACATTTCTCTGCCTGCAGAACCACGATGTTCAAGGCACCTTCCTGTGGCGTGTCCAGGTTGAGTTCCTTGTTCAGGTAGACGATCGGCAGCAGCTGTCCTCGCAGACGATGCACCGGACAACCATGAATGTACTCGATGGCACGTGGCTGATCTTCTTCATCGATGCGAATGAGTTCGATCAGATTGACCTGAGGTATCGCGAAACGTTGGGCGCCTGTCGACACGATCAGAGCCGGCACGATGGCCAGTGTCAGGGGCACCCGTATCTTGAACACCGTGCCTCGCCCCACTTCGGTATCCAGGTCAATCGTGCCACTGATTTTCTCGATATTGGTCTTGACCACATCCATGCCGACACCGCGACCGGAAATGTTGGTGACCGCTTCCGCTGTTGACAGGCCGGGCAGGAAAATCATCTTGCAGATTTCCTGCTCGGACATGCGAGCGGCCTGTTCGACAGTCACGACACCATTTTCGATCGCTTTCTGGCGTATCCGCTCGGGCTTGATACCGCCGCCATCATCGGATATCTCGATATGAACCTGTCCCCCTTCATGAAAGGCACGCAACAATAGTGTGCCTTCAGCCGGTTTGCCGGCTGCCAGACGCTGTTCGGGACTCTCGATACCGTGATCGACAGAGTTTCGAACCAGGTGAGTGATGGGATCCTTCATCGCCTCGATCAGACTCTTGTCCAGTTCGGTCGACTTGCCTTCCATCTCCACCTTGATCTGCTTGCCACAGGCTCTGGAGAGATCACGCACCACCCTTGGCAATTTGGCCCAGACACTGTGAATGGGTTGCATGCGGGTCTGCATGACACCTTCCTGCAATTCGCTGGTTATCAGATTGAGCCGCTGAGCCGCCGCCACAACCTGAGTGTTCTCATGCGCACCCACATACTCCACGATCTGGTTGCGTGCCAGTACCAGCTCACCCACCAGATTCATCAAGGAGTCCAGGACCGGCACATCGACTCGTATCGATGCCTCCACGATGCCCGCTGCTGCCTTGTCTTCACGCGCGGCAGCAGGCTTGCTGTTCGCAGCTGCCCCGGTATCGACCCCGGCCGGTTCTGGTGCCGGTACCGCTGCCGTGACATCATCAGCAGGGTTTCCGTCACCTGCCGCCGGGTTCGCGGCCAAAGGCTCTGCGGTGGCCGGGGTATCGGTTCCTGGCCTCACTACCGTGGCGGCAGTGCCGGCCGAAGTCTTGCCATGATCCTTCAATTCGGTCAGCTGGTCGATCAACTGCGTGTAGAGCTTGCGCCCGTCGTGACCGTGATCGGAGATCTCCGCCAGCATCGCCCGTACCGCATCGACCATGCCAAGCAGACCTGTCGCGATCTCCTCGCTCATGCTGTACTCACCGTCTCGCAACTTGACCAGAAGGTTCTCACCGATATGAGTCACCTTTTCCAGCCGGTCGAATCCGAAAAAACCACAGGTGCCCTTGATGGTGTGTATGGAGCGGAATATCGACGACAGAAGTTCCCGGTTATCGGGTTGCTCTTCCAGTTCGATCAATTCACTGTCAACACGGTCAAGGTTCTCGTAACTCTCCTGCAGAAAGTCTCTGAGCACCTCCTTCATCTCGTCATCCAGTTCCATGACCACGGGGTCCTCCGCAAGCTCCTCCTCGATCACGGGCGCCTTCTCGACGTCGGCAACAGAGGCCACCTTGGCCGGCGAGGAAGAGGTACTGGGCACATTCAGGATTTCGGCCTTGCAGCGCAGCCTTTCGATCAACTCGTCGCGATTGCCCCCCTCCAGACCTGTTGCGGTAAGCTGCTCCACCATGGCACGCAGCCCATCAACCATTTCGACCAGCAGGTTGATGGTGTCGTCATTGACGGCTTCGATATGCGCCAGCAAACCATGCAATACCGACTCACCGGCATGTGCCAGACTCTCGATCCCGGAAAACTCCATCAATCCTGCGTCCGCCTTCAGTGAATGCAGCATCGTCATGATGTGTATCAGAGCCGTGGAATCTTGCGGACTGTCCAGCAGGGAGGCAAGCTCGGAATCCAGCTGATTCAGACCATCATTGCTCTTGGACAGGAAGTCTAGAAGTAAGTCAGGCATGGTAGGTGTTCTCGGATACGGTGCTCATGCAGCCTGGAACCGCCGCAATTACACAGCTATCGACTCAAGCTCCCCTGACTGAACCTGGCTGACACTGGCGCAGGTTATCCGTGCCGCCCGGTAATCAACGGCCCCTCGGCCGCACAAAGCCAGCCGGGCAATGGCGCGCCCGGACAGCCCTGCGCCGAGTATTGCCACGGCAGCAGCGTGATACCCCTGGCCGCTACAGGTAGGTATCGAGCATCTCGGTCAGCTTCTGACGATCACACAGATGCTGCTTTTCCAGCAGAGCAACGTTCATGATCTCGAACAGCTCACCGGTACCATTGGGTGGACGGACTGCGGAACACAGGTAGACCTGCGTCTTCGACAGATCGGTACTCCCGTGCAGTTCACTGATGAACTCGAGCCCCGTCATCTCCGGCATGTAGTAATCCACGATCAGTAATCTGGGCGTCTGCGATTTCAGATACTCGAGCGCCTTGTCTGCCTGTGTGAACAGGCACGAGCGATGCTGTCCCTTGCTGAGAATCCATGACACGATTTCCACGGTAAGTGCATCATCGTCCACCATGACCAGTTCGTTATTCGGGCACATCAGCTCGGACACAGCTTCCAGACCAGCGTTCATGTCCCCGTGTCCTCTGCCTGGCCGGTTCCGGCGATCACCCGTTCCGATTCCAGGCGAGATTTGAGAGTTTCTATCGCTGTATGCAGGCGCGAGAGACAAAAGCGGCAATCCGCATCAAGCATCATGAGTCGGTCGGCAGATTCGGCCATGCCGGTATCGTCGTCGGATTCCAGAATCATCTGGTACTGCTCGCTCAGATCCTTGAAGCTTGAACCCAATGCTGTACTGAAACCGTTGACAATCGCCAGAGACGCTCTCAAATCGTGCGAGGATACGCATGACGCGTCAGCACCCTTGATGCCAGCCGGCCCTTGGGCGGCGAGGCTCTCCTTCTGCGATGCATCCGTTGGCACAACACTGTCGATCTTCATTTCATCGGCCTGTTGGTTGGCGAATAGTGTCCTCAAGGACAAGAAGGTGTCTACCGACTCACGAAACTTTAGAGTTGACGATACCTGTTACATACACACCTACTGTTGGTATCGACCACAAAACTCGACTCTTGAAGGTTCATGACAACACCTGACACGGCGTATTACCGGCCAGAATGCAGTCGGTTGACAGCAGAGTTGCGGGTACATCAGGCCTGCAGGCATTTGTGACAGTGTTGTAAATTATCGTGTAGCACTCATGTCTCAGCCAACAGGATGAGAACTGCTCGGTATCATCGCCTCAGGGCCGTTCAAACGGGCCATCGAGGGTGCCGTCAGGTGTCCATGGCGAATCAAACCGGAACTATCCCATGCCGATCACCACACGATGCCTTTGCCGACCAACATCAGCCTGTCGTGACTCGCGACAGCATCCGGTCTGAGCCTGTCATGAAGAAGCCGGCAGAATCTCCGCGCGTAGCACAGCAGGAGCACACAGCTGACAGGCTCCCGGGCAAGACCGGATTCCGGGTCCTGACTGCAGGCGCGGCCTTGATGGCCGTGGTCGCCTTGCTGCTTATCGGCATCCGTTATCTGGGCCATGACGGCAGCCGTGAATCAGCGTCATTCGACAGCGCTTACAGGAAAGCGACCTCGGTAGCCGATGACAGTCTTGCCGCTGACCCATCGCCGGCGTACACCACGCTCAAGGGGAACAGCACCCTCGAGCTGTCGAGAAATGCGTTGCAGAGCGCTCAGGGCAGCATGCCCGACGGTGTTGATCTGGCCAGCCTGACCGACAGTCTTGCCGACGTCTTCGACACGAGCAGTCGGGCTCTGGCAGGCATCACCGATGTCGACACGGCCCGAGCCGCGGTGAGCCAGATCGAAGCGGCCAGTGCCAGACTGGATGAACTGGAGAAGGTCATTTCGCAACTGCCCGCTGTGGCCCATGGTCCTGTAGACGCCGTCGTCAGCAACGGCATGACCATCATCAAACCGCTGATCGACAAGGTCAGTGCCGTTCCCGGCGTTGCCGAACTGGTACAACCGGTGCTGGGTCCCATGCTGGTGAACCTGCTGGAACTGACTGACTGATCGTCTGCCCGACTACCCGACTACCCGACTACCCGACTACCCGACTACCCGACTACCCGACTGCCCGACTTACCGACTTACCGACTTACCGACTTACCGACTTACCGACTGCACGACTGCACGACTGCACGACTGCACGACTGCACGACTGCACGACTGCACGACTGCACGACTGACAATAACCCTGACCCTGCCCGGCTTATCGGCCCAGCTCTTTCATCGCAGATCGCAATGAACCGGCATGCCGCTCCAGTCGCTGACGCCCCTGCGCTGCGCTATCGCCCAGGGCAATCAGCGCGGCAAGCTTCACCCAGCCGTCGGCGGCCGCGACGGCCACGGCAGCAGACTCATCGTCTATCTCGGGTAACACGCCCTGCAGCAGGCGTATGCGTCGCTGATCCAGTTTGCGATTGACGGCCGCCATATCGACCATCAGATTCCCATGGGTGCGATTGAGGCGAATCATCAAGGTCGTGCTGAACAGGTTCAGCGCAATCTTCTGCGCCGTACCCGCGGCCATTCGGGTGGAACCTGCCAGCACTTCGGCTCCGCTATCGAGCCAGATGGGACAGTCGGCGGCGCGTAACAGCCGGGTGTCCGGATTGTTCGACAGACCGATGGTCAACGCGCCGCGCTGGCGTGCATGCTCCAACCAGGCGCAGGTCCACGGAGACTGCCCACTGGCGGCCAGCGCGATGACCACATCTTCGGCGTTGACCCCTGCATCCTCCACATCATGGCTGGCAGCATCGGCATCATCTTCCACACCTTCTATGCTGGACAGCAAGGCCTCGGAACCACCGGCCATGCACAGCAGCAGGCGCGCATGCGGCCAGCCATAGGTGGGCCACATCTCCGCACCATCCTGAACAGCCAGTCGCCCGGAGGCCCCTGCACCGGCCAGAATCAGGCGCCCCTCACCTGTCGCCAGACGCGCCGCCGCCGCCGTGACAGCCGCATCCAGTGAGTCCCTGGCCTGTCTGACGGCTTCGACAGCACGCCTCTGACTCTCGAGCAACACGTCCAGAATCTCGCTGTTGGGTTTCAGGTCCAGATCCCTGAGCGAGGTATCAATACTTTCAGTCGGCAGCAATGTCATGGCAATGGTTTCAATGTCTGTCGTTGTCCATCGAGCCACAGTGCTCTCGGCTCGTCCTTGTCGATCTCCAGCCAGCAAGCTCGGGCGCCGGGTGCAATGCAACCGTAATCGGATCGCTGCAGCCATTGTGCGGGAACGCTGCTGCTCAAGCCGGCTATCTGTTCCCAGTTCAATCCCCAACCTCGCAGCACCTGCATGGAACGCTGCTGCGTCAGACAGCTACCGGCCAGCGTGCCATCGGGCAGAACAACCCGGTGCCCGATCTTGTCGATGGACAGGGAACCGAGCTGGTACTGGCCATCCGGCATACCGGCAGCAGCGGTAGCATCGGTAATGCTGTACAGGCCCTCGATCGCACGGCGTGCCGCCTCGAAGGCTGCCCTGTCGACATGGATGCCGTCGGTGATGATCTCGGCGTGTGAGGCAAAGGCCAGTGCCGCCACGGCTGCTCCACCATCGCGATGCAACACCGGGCTCATGGCATTATACAAGTGCGTCACCCCCGCGCCTTGTGCCATGGCAGCCGCCGCCGTGGCCCAGCTGCACAGCGTGTGACCCAGCTGCGCCCGCACGTCGTAGCGTTTGCAGAGCGCCAACACCTGCAGGTCCTCATCCAGCTCGGGTGCGTAGGTAATCACTTTGACAAGGCCGGTCTTGAACCAGGACTCGAGGCGCGGCAGATCGAGTGCCGCCGGATAATCAGGTTGCGCGCCCAGTTTGTCAGGATTGATGAAAGGGCCTTCCAGATGCACGCCCAGCAGATGCGCGCAGGCCCGGCTACCCGGTTCCTGCGCCACGTGCTCGGCATCCAGCTCGCGGCCGACACGGGCAACACTGGACAGAAAGTCCTCGATGGCTTCGAACGGGGCAGTCACCGATGTCGCCAGCATGCCAGCGGTACCGTGCGCTGCATGGGTTTGCAGCACGGTTCGCAAGGCGGCATCGCCCTGCATCACATCCGCCCCACCCCCACCGTGCACATGCAGGTCCAGCGGGGCAGGCAGAAACAAGGGTTCATCGCCCGCGGTACCATCCTCACGGAGCTCGTGCACCCGCGCGTCATGTGTGCAGACACCGTTGATCCAACGTCCATCGCAGAGCCAGCGCCCGCGAGTTTCCTGCCGCGTCATGCCGATTCACCCTGCGTATCGGCCCAGGCTTGCCAGAGCCCCTGCAAGGCATCGCCTCGGGCTTTGTGCAAGCGCTCACCGAGTTGCGCCGCCAGTTGATCCTTCAAGCGCTCACCAATGCCTCCGACCACATGAACGGGCAAGTGCTGCGGCGCCAGATCCAGCAGGGCAAGTGCATGAGTGACGCATTCATCGATCAACGAGATTGCCAGAGCATCTTCGCGTGCCGCATGCTCGAAGACCAGCGGTGCCAGCTGCGCCAGCACACCGGCCTGAGTCTGTGTACTCCATTGCTGGATGTCGGAGACGCGATTTCCCAGCCGTTCACTCGCCGCTTCGATCAGGCTGCCATGTTGACGTCTTCCGTCCACATGCCACAGATACATCTGCACGAGACGCATGCCCAGCCAGGCGCCCGAGCCTTCGTCACCCACGGGAAACCCCCAACCTCCCACCATACCGCTCTTGCCCTGCTCATCGAGCCAATGCACGACGCTGCCGGTGCCCATGGCCAGACAGATACCCGGCCTGCCGGCACTGGCACCGAGCAACTGGGCGTGACCATCGGTGACCAGTGTGTGCGCCAGCGTCTCGGGCAATTGCGCCAGGAATCGTTGGCGGCGGGTCTCCTGCAGCGAACCTGCCAGCCCCATCATCAGCCGATCCGGCAACCAGCCCGGCGCCCGGTGCAACTGCTTCTGCAACTGCGTCAGACCCGACTCGATGTTCTGCCAGGCCTGTTCAGGGCTGCGCGACAGGCTCGCATGCCCATCCACGATGGCTCTGGCCAGTGGCCGGCCGAATTCATCAAACGCTGCCAGACGGCAACGGCTGCCGCCACCATCCACTGCCACGATCACTGTCATGTCCTGAATCCTGCTCCTGCTTACCTGGCGAACGAAAGATCGGCCTCTTGTGATGGTCTGTGCGAGAGGCAGCCGTAGCGGCTGAGCACAGGAACAGCAAGTGGCATCGGGAAGTTGCATTTTACGCCGCATCCCAAAGGCGATAGTATCCGACTACCCGTACATTCAATCACACCGAGGAAAAACCCATGCGTGGATTCGTACCAAGAACCGTCGCTCTGGCCGTTGGCCTGTGCCTGTCCGGCATTGCGCTGGCCGACAAGACCGTCATCACCATCGAAAGCTGGCGTGCCGAGGACCAGGCAATCTGGGATGATCTGATCCTGCCCGCCTTCGAAGCCGAGCACCCGGATATCGACGTGCAGTTCAAACCCACGACGGCGACCGAATACAACGCAGCACTGAATGCCCGCCTGGCTGGCGGCACAGCCGGTGACATCATCACTTGCCGTCCGTTCGACAACGCCCTGGCCATGTACGATGCCGGCAATCTGAGCGACATCAAGGATCTGCCCGGCCTCGAGAATTTTTCCGATGTCGCCAAGGGCGCCTGGTCTACCGACAACGGTGATGCCACATTCTGCGTGCCCATGGCCTCGGTCATCCACGGTTTCATGTACAACAAGGACGCTTTCGCCGAACTCGGGCTGGAAGTCCCTGCCACCGAAGCCGAGTTCTATGCCGTACTCGACGCCATCGAGGAAGATGGCAGCTACATCCCGATGGCCATGGGTACCAAGGACCAGTGGGAAGCGGCCACCATGGGTTATACCAACATCGGCCCCACTTACTGGGGTGGTGAGGAAGGGCGTCTGGCACTGCTCAGTGGCGATGCGAAGTTCACCGACGATGCCTTTGTCGAAGGCTTCCGTCAGATGGAGAAATGGGTGCCTTATCTGGGTAACGGGTATCAGGCGCAATCGTATACCGACAGCCAGAACCTCTTCACCCTGGGCCGCGCAGCCATCTACCCGACCGGCTCCTGGGAGATCACCGGTTTTCAGGAGAACGCCGACTTCGAAATCGGTGCATTTGCACCACCTGCTAAGGATGCCGACAGCAGCTGCTACATCAGCGACCATACCGACATCGGTATCGGCATGAATGCCGCCACCAAGAACAAGGATGCGGCACGCACTTTCCTCGAATGGACGACGACTGCCGAATTCGCAGGTCTGCTGACCAACGCCGCTCCGGGTTTCTTCTCGCTGGCAAACCATGACATCACGGTGGAGAACGATCTGGCCAAGGAATTCATTGCCATGCGCGGTGAGTGCGAAGCCACCATCCGAGTCGCTCATCAGATACTCTCTCGCGGCGAACCTGCGCTGGGCAATCATCTCTGGACGCTGACCGCCAATGTCATCAATGGCAGCATGACAGCCGAGGAAGCGGCGGCCGATGCACAGGCCAACGTCGATAGCTGGTACACACCGTAAGTCGGATGCCTGACCGTCGGCGTGATCCAACGCGCCGACGGTCCGGCCTTGTCGTCCTCCGTCAACAACCTCTCGTTTCACCCGTCAACTCATGACCGACATGCAAACGGCAACCTCGACCAGCCTCCTGCACTCCGCTCAAAGCGCCGCTTCAGTCGCCACCGGAATGATTGAGTCGTGAGTCAATCTGCGCCTTCCACGAGAGCACCTCGCGCCGGGCGACGCTGGTACATCCTCGTCTTTCTGGCTCCGGCAACCCTGATCTACACGGTCTTTGCCATCTATCCCATCTTCGAGTCCCTGCGCCTGTCGCTGTACAGCGCCGAGGAAAACCAGGCGGTCTTTGTCGGCCTGGCCAACTATGCCAAACTGCTTGGCGAGCCCTACTGGGCCGATCAGTTCTGGAATGCCTTCAACAACAATGTGGTGCTGTTTCTGCTGCACATGCTCATCCAGAACCCCATTGCACTGGCACTGGCAGCCCTGTTGAGCATCCCCACACTGAAGGGCGCCGCCACCTACCGCACCATTTTCTTTCTGCCCACCTTGCTGTCGGTTGTCGTGGTCGGCTTCATCTGGCAACTGATTCTCTCGCCCCTGTGGGGTGTCACGCCCGATGCCATGAAAGCGCTGGGCATCGGCGACCTGTTCCGCCCCTGGCTCGGCCTGGAGAGCAGTGCCCTGGTCACCGTCACCCTGATTTCCATCTGGCAGTATGTCGGCATTCCACTGATGCTGTTCTATGCCGCCTTGCTCAATGTGCCCGAAGAGACCATCGAGGCGGCACGCATTGACGGGCTCAACGGCTGGTGGATCTTCTGGAAGGTGAAGCTGCCGCTGATTCTGCCAACCCTGGGTCTGGTCGCGATACTCACCTACATCGGCAACTTCACGGCCAGTTTCGATATCATCTATTCCCTGCAGGGCGGCATGGCCGGCCCCAACTTCTCTACCGATGTGATGGGCACCTTCCTGTTTCGCAGTTTCTTCGGCTTCCAGGCACAACTGGGCGATGAATACATGGGGGCAACGGTTGCCTCGGCGCTGTTCTTCATCATACTGGTGGGCGTGGGCTGCTATCTCTTCGGCGTGCAGCGCAGGCTGCAGAGGTACGACTCATGAGGCGCCTGCAGGATAGACTCGGCAGCGTGGGCATCCATGCCATCCTGCTGAGCTGGACTCTGCTGGCACTGTTTCCGCTGGCGCTGATCGTGCTCAACAGCTTCAAGACACGCAAGGCCATCTTCGGCGACCCGCTGGGTCTGCCCACCGGCAAGGCGCTATCGCTCAAGGGCTATGAGAGCGTCATGACCAACAGCGATTTCCCGATGTTCTTCGGCAACAGTCTGATCGTCACCTGTGTCTCGCTGTTCTTCATCCTGCTGTTTGGCGCCATGGCCGCCCATGCCGTGTCTGAATACCGCTTCAAGGGCAATACCTTCATCAGCATCTATCTGATACTGGGCATCATGGTCCCGATACGTCTGGGCACGGTTGCATTGTTGAACCTGATCGTCGATCTGGGTCTGGCCAATACCCTGACCGCACTGATACTGGTCTACACCGCACAGGGCCTGCCCATTGCGATCTTCATATTCAGTGAGTTCCTGCGCTCGGTATCGCGCGAAATCAAGGACAGTGCGCGCATCGATGGCCTGTCTGAATACCGCATCTTCTTCGAGGTCGTGATTCCTCTGGTGCGTCCGGTCATTGCCACCGTTGCCGTGTTCTCCATGATCCCCATCTGGAATGATCTGTGGTTCCCGCTCATTCTCTCTCCCGGGGAAGACACGCGAACCGTTACTCTCGGCGTGCAGCAATTCATCGGTCAGTATACGGTTCAATGGGGCTCGGTACTGGCGGCCCTGTCGGTGGCAATCCTGCCCGTTCTCATCATGTACGTGATCTTCTCTCGCCAGCTGATTCGCGGCATTACCTCTGGAGCAGTCAAAGGCTGATGGCTACGCTTGAACTCAAGGGTGTCGAGAAATTCTTCGACGCAACTCAGGTCATCCACGACATGAACCTGTCGGTGGCTGATGGTGAACTGGTGGTGTTCGTCGGCCCCAGTGGCTGCGGCAAGTCGACATTGCTGCGCATGATTGCCGGCCTGGAAACACTCAGCAGTGGCGAGATTCATATCGACGGACAACGGGTGGATTACCAGCCTCCTTCCCATCGTGGCATCGCCATGGTGTTCCAATCCTATGCCTTGTATCCCCACAAGGATGTGCGCGGCAATCTGGGCTTTTCTCTCAAGCACGACAAGGTCGAGAAGAGCGAGATCGATCGCCGCGTGAACATCGCCGCCGACATTCTCGGCCTGCAGGAGCTGATGAGCCGCAAGCCACGTGAACTCTCCGGCGGGCAGCGTCAGCGCGTGGCCATCGGGCGAGCCATCGTGCGTGAACCCAAGGTGTTCCTGTTCGACGAGCCCCTGTCGAACCTGGATGCCGCTTTGCGGGTCCACATGCGAGTCGAGATCCTGAAACTGCATCAGCGGCTGAAGAACACCATGGTCTATGTCACCCACGATCAGGTGGAAGCCATGACGCTGGCCGATCGCATCGTGGTGTTCCGTGCCGGCAAGGTCGAACAGATCGGTACCCCACTGGAGCTGTATCGCACGCCTGCCAACCGATTCGTGGCAGGCTTCATCGGTTCGCCTGCCATGAATTTTCTCGATGCCCACTGCAAGAGCGGTTCAGTGACGCTCAATGGCGAGGCTGTCTGTCACAGTACGCACCCTGATGGCTCGATGACTCTCGGGGTCCGACCCGAGCATCTGCGTGTGGATCAGCAAGGTCCTTTTCAGGGAAAGGTGCAAGTCTTTGAACACCTCGGTGGTGAAGCCTTCGTACACCTGAGCCTGGCCGATGGTCAGAGCATGGTTGCCAAGCTCGACGGCGAACATCAGTTCCGTCCGGGAGACGCTTGCCGCCTCGGCATCGCTGCGGACAAATGTCACGTCTTCGACCGCGACGGCCTGCGTGTCAGTGCCTGATGGAGATCATCATTCGCCCCGACGCCGGAGCGGCGGTCGAGCTGGTGTCCAGACTGTTGGCGATGCGCATCGGCAACAAGCCGGCATGCGTCCTGGGTCTTGCCACCGGACGCACCATGGAGCAATTGTACGAGCACCTGTCGCAGCAGACGATTTCCTGGCAGCAGTGTCGTACCTTCAACCTGGATGAATACATCGGGCTGACGGCCGATGACCCTCAGTCCTATCGGCAATACATGCAACAGCATCTGTTTTCCAGAACCGATATCGATGTGCAGAACACGCATGTACCCGATGGCAATGCAGCGGATCTGAAACAGGCGGCCCTCGACTACGAACAGGCCATTCAGGCCGCTGGCGGTATCGACGTTCAGCTACTGGGTATCGGTGAGGCGGGCCACATCGGTTTCAACGAGCCCTTGTCTGCCATCATGTCGCGTACACGAGACAAATGTCTGACGCCCACCACACGGCGACAGAACGCGGCCATGTTCGGCGGCGATGCGGAGCGCGTTCCCCGACGCGCACTCACGATGGGCGTCGGGACCATTCTGGACGCACGCGAGATCCTCCTGCTGGCCACGGGGAAGGCCAAGGCATCCATCATCGCCCAGGCCGTGGAAGGCCCCATCACCTCGATGGTCAGTGCATCGGCCTTGCAGCTGCATCCCAATTGCAAGGTTATCGTCGATGAGGAAGCGGCATCCGGATTGCAAGGTCGCGAGTACTACGATTTCGTCTTCCACAACGAACCCGAGTGGGCCGAGTTCCGCGATTGACAGCGTGCTGCGCGGATCATCGGGTCATTCAGCCACGGTTCATGTCAGCCGGTCTATCCTCATTGAAGCGGCTCGCCGTAGCAGTGCTCTTCGATAGCCAGCAGCTGACCTTGCGCCGCCCGCCGAGCCCACCTGACTACACGGAAAAAGAACACCCATGCTGAACAAAGCCTCAATCCTGACCGTTAGCACACTCGCCAGCCTGCTGCTGTTGACAGCCTGCGACAGTTCCACCGGTGGTGCGGCGGGTGATACGGATGACGATCTGATCGCCACCGCGCTACTTGCCCCCTTCACCGGAATCTACGAGCTTGAAGATGGCTGGAAAGGTGAAGAGGGTGATCGCGGTATTCTCGTGATCGATACCCCGGGCGCCGATGGCACGTCAGTAGCGCAGCTGTTTGACTACGATGATATCGACAACTGCCTGCCCACGCGGCCGAGCAGTGGTGTCGTCCGCAAGGACGATTTCAGCAACCGCGTGTTCATGGATGACATCGTGCAGTTCGATGCGGCCGTGCTGAGCCTGTCGGGAAGCGTACTCACCCTGGAATTCAGTGATGATTTCGATATCGACGATGATCCGCAGACAAGCGAAGTGAGCATCACCGCGGAAAAGCTGGGTGTTGCGCAGATCTCGGATCTGGGTAGCGACTGTTGAACGCCACGCCTGGAAACGCACCGGCTGCGAGTTCCCCTGCTGCAGGCTCGCGGCCGATGATGCTTCAGATCACCGCGGCATGCAGCTGTCTTTTCCAGCGCCCGCTGTAGACTCGTTGGTGAAAGGGGAGCGCCTTGACGACCTCTTCGAGCAGGATGATCGAATAGATCCAGAACACCGAAAGCTCCAGATAGACAACCGCCACGACGGTCAGGGGTACCGTCACGATCCACTGCGAGCCCACATGTACTTTCATGGAATAGGCTGCATCGCCACCAGCGCGCAGCAGATTGCCGCACATGGTGTTCGAGGTACGCAGCAGGGGCAACAGTAACAGTATCGGCAGCAGCTCCCACAGGTAGCCAAGTGTCTCGGCTTGCAATTCCGGGTACACCCAGGCGAACGAATAGCACATGGCAACGAAGCTGCAGGCCACCAGCAGGCCGAGGCAGAACGAAAAGCGCCAGGTTCGGCCAACAAAGTCATCCAGCATGGCGAACTGTCCTCGCCCCAGCATCTGACCGACCAGAATGCCGGTGGCCTGTGCCCATGACGTGACCAGTTGCCCACCCGCCCTCACCCAGGGGAAGATCAGCGTCAATGCAGCGAATTGGTTTACCCCCAGACGGGAATAGAACAGCATGCAAACGCTCAGCGACAGCGTCATGCTGATGAAGGAGCCGGCAATCGGCCAAGCCTGGGCAAAATGGCTGCGCACATCGTGCAACCGTCGGCCTGTTGGCCAGCCCTGCGTCAGTGGTGCAGCCTGCGCGCCCGAATACAGACAGACCAGCAGGAACAGCGAACGGACAAGCACGCCGATCAGCGTACCTACCGCAGCACCTGCCACTCCCATCGCCGGCAACCCGCCATATCCGTGAATCAGCAGGAAGCTCAACACCGCATTCACCGGCAGCTCTATCAGGTTGCTGTAGAACGGCACTCGGCTATTGCCACTGGCATTGAAGAACACCGTCAGATTCTGAGACACGGCCACACCCAGAAACACCAGGCAGAAAACCGACAGATAGGCATACGCCTGCTCAGCGATATAAGCGTTTTCGGCCAGCCGGTTCAGCAGGCCTGCAGCCAGCCATTGAACAAGACAGATGCCCAGTGCGGCAACCAGCAGATTGACGACCATGCCCGACCAGAAACCGGATCGGATGCCGAGCGCATGGCGTGCGCCGACTGCCTGTGCCACGATCAACTGCGTACCATTGGAAAAGGCAAAAAGAGCGCCGATGACCAGGCTGGCCAGACTGGCAGCCAGTCCCATGGCCGCCAGAGACTGCTCCCCCAGCGGCGTGACCAGCACGGTATCCACGATCAACACCGCCTGCAGCAACAAGGCATTGAGTGCCAGTGGCCAGGCCAGTGCCAACACGGTGCGCAGGGTCGGCTCGGCCATGTCTGGCGCAGAATCCCGGGCCATGCTGCTGCGGGTCTTGTCGGCCATGGGGTTCACGATCGGCTTGTACCAACGGAAGAAGCAGGTTCAGCGAGATGCTGTCCGACTCGGACAGCATCCACACTGCAATACCTCATTATACTTCATGTATATCAGATATGACCAGGCATTGTGCCGCACACCGCTGCCGGACTATCGTCCTTGCCCGGCGCGGTCATCATTCAACCAGGCACAGCCCACGCCGAGGCAAAGCCACCCGAGCCAGAGCCCAGAGCCTCAAGGCCAAGACCCAGCCCAAGAGCCAACACCTGAAACAAACTGATACAGATGTGAAACCGATGCTTGCATGACATGGCAAGAACTGGCGTAGGGTGCATCGAACAACGCGTCGATGCCTCATCGATTCCTGGCAATACCGCGCAGACCGGCCGTTGCACTCGGGTGCGTTTTCAAGCAGGCAACAAGGGAAGGAAATTTCAGATGATTCGCTTCAACAGACGATGGCAAGGCATGGCTGCACCTCTCGCATTCATCGGCTTCACGCTACACCACGGTAGCGTGCAGGCGCAGGAAGACGCGCGCACACCACAGGAAATCACCGAGCACTGCGCAGCAGTCAAGGCGTCGGTGGAAGAGGCTGGCTTCGCTGATCAGGTAAGCGTCAGTTGCGACAATGGATATGCCTACCTGAGCTCGACCAGCTACCCTGATCATCCATTGATGACTGGCATCGTTGGCACGAACGAACAGGTGCCGATTCCAGCAGCAGACTATGCAGCGCCCATTCCACTCGCGGCAACTGCCGGCACCACACCCAAAACGCGTGATTCAGCGCTCGCGGTCGCCGTCAATGGCGTGCCCATCTTCGACTACACAGGAGGTGGCGAGATGAGCCAGGAAGACCTTCACCACCACCAGACGCAACATGACACCCTGCTGACCGAGCAACTCGATGACTGTGGCGGACATGCAGGCCGCGGTGATGATTATCACTATCACATTGCCCCCAGTTGCATGATGGACGCCATGGAAAACGCGGGGGATGATGCCATCATCGGCTGGGCCTTCGATGGGTTTCCGATCTTCGGCAACAACAATCCCGATGGCTCGCCGATCGCAGCCCAGGCACTGGATGTCTGCAACGGCCAGGCCGATGAGACCTTCGGCTATCGCTACCACACGTCCGATGAGGCACCGTACATCGTTCAGTGTCTCATGGGCGAGGTAGCAGACTTCGATGCTCTGCCACGCATTGCGCCTCTGAGAGCTGCCAAAGGCAGCGAACCCATGCAGCCGGGACGCCCGCCTGCCGGCGGGGTGGATGATCTGGTCTTCACGCAATTCGACTCGGGTTCACGCAGTCTGGATTACGCCTACAAGGGAGAGGCCTATTACATCCGCTACACACCTTCCGACACTCCGAACTGCTATCACATGGAGACAAGAACCGTCACCAACAACGGTGCGCTCAAGCGTGGAGAGTATTGCCGATGATGCGCGCCATTCGCTCCCTGGCAATCAGGATTCTGGCTGTCGCCTCTCTGACCGGCGGCCCTGCATCCCTTTCATGGGCAGCAGACCCCTTCACCTTGTCCAGCCCCGATTTTCCGGATCAGGGTCGGTTGCCTCTGCAGAATAAATGTCAACGCGATGGTGGCCAGGGGCTGTCGCCATCACTGCAGTGGAGTTCTGCACCTGCTGGCACGAAGAGCTTTGCCGTGGTGATGCATCACTATCCGCGCGGTACCGTGGAAGGCCGGCACGCGCCCAGCCAGTACTGGTTGTTGTGGAACATTCCGGTCGAGACCAATGCTCTGCCGCCTGGCAATCCCGAATCGCTGGGCGACGAAGGGGCGGACAAGGATGAACGCGGTGTGGGCTACACCCCTCCGTGCTCACCGGGCAATGCCACACACTCCTACACGATCACCTTGTACGCACTGGATGCCGCGCCAGACACACTGGGCAACAAGGATGATCCAACGGTCGACTGGTCCACACTGATGAATGCCATCGAGGACAAGGTCATTGCATCGTCAGCCTTGAGCTTTCTGAACTAGGCCTCTGCTCCATACGAATGCGTCGCCATCGTTCCATGGCAAGCCTGCGAGAGTACTCGCAGGCTTGCCGATCGAACGACAATCAGACGCCGGTTTTCGACCACACAGCCAGTTCGTTGCCGTGCGGATCGGCAAAGTGGAATCGACGCCCGCCGGGGAATTCGAAGATGGGCTTGATGATGCGGCCACCAGCGCGGATCACCGCTTGCTGAACGGCTTCCAGATCCTCTGCAAGGAAGATGACCAGACTTGCACCGTTATCGGTACTCGACACCTTGTCGGAACGATAAAAACCACCGTCCAGCTTGCCATCGGAGAATGCCCGGTACTCTTCACCGTAGTCTTCGAAACGCCAGTCGAATACGGCTTCGTAAAAGGCCTGCACGGCATCGAAATCGGATGCCGGGAGCTCGATGTAATCGATTTTCAGGTCTGTGGACATCATATGCCTCCTGTTGGCCTGGAAGTGACTGACGCTGCTGTTTCTGCCTGCTCTGCCTGCTCTGCCTGCTCTGCCTGCTCTGCTTGCTCTGCTTGCTCTGCTGCAACCGCGCCGCATCGATATCCGTCGTCAGCAGTTGTGACAACCGAGGCTGCCCCGCAATGCTCTACAGATCCACGGCCTTGCCGCTTCTCACGCTCTCATCGGCAGCAAGGCAGATACGCAATGATTGCACGGCATCGCGCCAGTGCCGGGTCAGATCTGTATTGTTTACTATGGCATCATGCAGATAGGCCTGCTCGCGGTCACACAGCGCCTGGTGATCGGGCTCATCCTGCATGTCGAGCAGGACATCAGGCGTGGAGAACTGACCGGCTTCGTCCAGCTCCGCGCGATGCAGTCGAATACGCGAGGTACGCGTGTGCGCATCGATATCATCAGACCGTACATTGTCGTCCATGACGATGGACACTGCCCCGCGTGGCGAGATGATGTCCTTGACGAAGAAGGCGCTCTCCGAGATCATCGGCCCCCAGCCAGCCTCGTACCAGCCCACTGAACCATCATCGAAGCGCACCTGGAAATGGCCGTAGTTGTACATGTCGGCCTGCACATCTTCGCTCAGGCGCACGCCCATGCCGTTGACCTGTACCGGCATCGCATCGGTGATCTGGCACATGACATCAACGTAGTGGACGCCGCAATCGACCAGTGGGGAAGTGGACTGCATCAACTGCAGATGGGTCTGCCAGGTGGCACCGGAGGACTGCTGATTGAGATTGAGCCGAAAGACGTAGGGTCCACCCAGATCACGGGCCTCCTTGATAAGCCGCGTCCAGGACGGATGGTGCCTCAGGATGTAGCCGACGACCAGCTTGCGATCATGCTGCCGAGCAGCTGCCACGACCTTCTCGGCATCGGCCACCGTGGTCGCCATGGGCTTTTCGAGAAACACATGCCGCCCGCGTTCCAGTGCCGCAATGGCATACGCCGCATGCGAGTCGGAATAGGTATTGATCGAGACCACGTCGCAGTCCACTGACGCCAGGGCCGCCTGGAAATCCGTGTACATAGGAATCGATGACAGGCTCTCCGGCAGATTGTCCGGCGTCGAGCGATTGACCAGACCAACCACCTCGAAACCCGGATGGGCGTGACAGGCCAGCGCATGACTGCGCCCCATATTGCCCAGACCGGCTATCAGAATCCTCAATGGCTGCATGACGCTGTCCTGATCATCACATCGACTACAAGGGAAAATAACACGCCACCGGGTGCGCTTCCTGCGTATCGAGCTCTGGTGCTGACTGCCGGCAACGCTCCTCGGCCTTCCAGCAACGGGGATTGAAGGCACAGCCTGCGGGTGGATTCAGCGGGGATGGTAGCTCGCCTTCCAAACGGATTCGCGTCTGTTCCCGTGTCGGATCGGCCACCGGTGTGGCAGAGAGCAACGCCCGTGTGTAAGGGTGGCGCGGTGTATCGAACACCTCGCTGGCAGCCCCCTTCTCCACCACACGCCCCAGGTACATCACCATGACGTCGTCGGCCATGTGCCGCACCACGGACAGGTCGTGGGAGATGAACAGATAGGCCAGATTCAGACGCTCCTGCAATTCCACCAGCAGATTGAGAATCTGCGATTGTATGGACAGATCCAGCGCCGATACCGGTTCATCGAGCACCAGAATCCGCGGATCGAGCATCAGGGCACGTGCCACGGCAATGCGCTGCCGCTGCCCGCCCGAGAACATGTGCGGGTATCGATCGTAGTGCTCCGGCCGCAACCCCACCATGGCGAGCATCTCCCGCGCCTGTTGCTCCCGCTCTGCCCGGGATACCTGTGGACGATTGATCAGCACCGGTTCTTCCAGAATGCGCCCGATAGTCTGTCGAGGATTCAAGGAGCCGAAGGGATCCTGGAAAACGATCTGCACCGAGGCTCGAAGATCCGCCTGCTGCGCGGCAGTCAGTGGCTCATCGCTGCGAATATGATGTCCATCGAGTGTCAGCTCTCCCGAGGAAGGCTGTTCGATCATCGTCACCACGCGGGCCAGCGTCGACTTGCCGCAACCCGATTCGCCCACCACCGCCAATGTCCGTCCGGCCTGCAGGCTGAAAGAGGCATTGCTCAGCGCCTTGACCGTTGCCGTCTTGCCGAACAGGCCACTGGATACATCGTAGTGGCGACTGAGTCCCCGGGCTTCTATGAGTGTGTTGTCCATGGTCTGATTCACGAAGCCTCTCGCTGGGGCACGCCCTTGATCAACGGATAATGACACCTTGCATGCCCCAGCTCTTCGGAAGCGGTGCCAGGCTTGACTTGTCGACAATGATCATCCGCATACTGACACCGTGGAGAAAACAGGCAACCGGCAGGGCGATCGAACTGCCCCGGCACCACACCGGGAATACTGGGCAGATGCTTGGTGGTGGCGCGCTCTGGCAGTGCATCCAGCAGGGCCGATGTATACGGGTGATGAGGACTGGCGAACAGATCCCTGACCCCCTGCTCTTCCACCTTCTGCCCCGCATACTGAACACTGACGCGCTGCGCGGTTTCGGCCACCACACCCATATCGTGAGTGATGAGCACCAGTGCCATGCCGGTATCCTTCTGCAGGTCGAGCAGCAACTCCAGAATCTGCGCCTGAATGGTGACATCCAGCGCCGTGGTCGGTTCATCGGCGATCAGCAGCTTGGGTTTGCAGGCAATGGCCATGGCAATCATCACGCGTTGGCACATGCCGCCGGACAACTGATGCGGAAATGCCCGCAGGCGCCTCTCCGGTTCCGGCAAGCCTACCTGTTCCAGCAGTTCGATGGCACGTTTCTGACGCTCTCTTCGTGACAGGGGCAGATGTGCCTTGAGCGCCTCCCGAAGCTGAAAACCCACGGTAAAACACGGGTTGAGACTGGACATGGGTTCCTGAAAGATCATCGCCACATCCTTGCCGATGATCGAGCGCCGTTTGCGGTCACTGGCGGTGGACAAGTCCACCCCATCGAACATCATCGAATCGGCCGTGATGGTGGCCGTCCAGGGCAACAAACCCATCAATGCAAGCATGGACACCGACTTGCCACTGCCGGATTCACCGACAATGGCCAGCACATCGCCAACGTCCACTTGCACATCCACACCGTCGACCGCCCGAAACTGACCGTTGGCCGTCTTGAAATCCACTGACAGATTACGTACGTCGAGTAAAGGCACCTTAACTCCGCTTCAGCTTGGGGTCGAGGGCATCACGCAGCCCGTCGCCCATCAGGTTGATGGCCAGCACATTGATCAGAATGGCAAGCCCCGGAAAGGTCACCACCCACCAGGCGCGCAACACGAACTCACGTGAATCGGCCAGCATGGTGCCCCACTCCGGCGTTGGCGGCTGTGCACCCAGACCCAGAAAGCCGAGTGCGGCGGCATCCAGAATCGCGGTGGAGAACGACAATGCCGCCTGGACGATGATCGGCGCCAGACAGTTGGGCAGCACGGTCACGAACATCAGCCGCAAGCGACTGGCACCGACCACGCGCGCACTGGTCACGTAATCCTTGGGCAGTTCCTGCAGTACCGCAGCGCGGGTCAGACGGACATAATGCGGCTGCAGCACGATGGCAATGGCGATCATGGCATTGATCAGGGAGGGGCCGAGTATCGCCACCATGACCAGAGCCAGCAGCAGGCTGGGAAAAGCCAGCAGGATGTCCATCAGGCGCATGATCAGCGTATCCACCCAGCCGCGTGCAAAACCTGCCACCAGACCGATGAACACGCCGGAGCCGGCCGCTATCACCACCACGATGATGCCGATGAAGAACGAATAACGCGCCCCGTGTATCAACCGCGACAGGAGGTCACGACCGATGGCATCGGTACCCAGCAGAAATTCGGATGTGCCACCTTCCTGCCAGACAGGGGGCTGCAACAAGGCCTGCCGAAACTGCTCGGTGGGCGAATGCGGCGCCAGCACATCGGCAAAGGCTGCAATGAGAATGAAGGCCAGGAATATGACCAGGCCGACCACCGCGCCGGTATTCTCACTGAAATAGCTCCAGAACTCCCGGAAGCGTCCGGGTCTGGCCATCGCGCCGCTCTGTGCCTCGGCGGTGCTGTTCGGCACGGCCTGGCTGTTGTCACTGACCGTCATTTGCGAATCTTCGGATTGATGAGGCCATAGAGGATATCCACGACCAGGTTGACGACCATGACGATCACCGCAATCATCAACAGGCCGCCCTGCACTGCGGTGTAGTCTCGACTATTGATACCTTCCACCATCCACTTGCCGATGCCCGGCCAGGAGAAGATGGTTTCAGTCAGGATCGCCCCTGCCATCAGGGTACCCACCGACAAGCCGATCACCGTGATGACCGGAATCAGGGCATTACGCAGCGCATGCAGCCCGTTGACGCGCATGGACCCCAGCCCCTTGGCCCGGGCCGTGCGCACATAGTCCTCACTGAGCACTTCCAGCATCGCTGATCGGGTCTGTCGGGCTATGACCGCCAGCGGAATCGTGCCCAGTACGATCGTGGGCAGGATCAGGTGTTGCACCGCCGAGGCGAAGGCACCGTCCTGGCCGGAGCGCAGACTGTCTATCAGCATGAAACCGGTGTCGGTGGGAAAGAAGTACATCAGGGAGATGCGCCCTGATACCGGCGTCCAGCCCAGCATGCCGGAGAACAGGATGATCAGCAGCAGCGCCCACCAGAAGATCGGCATGGAATAGCCCACCAGCGCGGTGGACATCAGCGCCTGATCCGGCCACTTGCCGCGCTTCACGGCCGCGATGATGCCAGCCGGCAGCCCCAGCACGACCGCAAAGATGATGGCGCACAGGGACAACTCCAGGGTGGCGGGAAACAGCGCGAAGAATTCATCCCACACCGGTCGCTTGGTCTTGAACGAGGTGCCCAGGTCGCCCTGCAGAATCCCTTTCAGATAGTCCCAGTACTGACTCAGCAGTGGCTGATCGAAACCGAACTGCGTCATCAGCTCGGCGTAGCGCGCATCGGTCATGCCCCGCTCTCCTGCCATGAGCAGGATCGGATCGCCCGGCAACAGCCGGATAAACAGAAAGGAGACGATGGACACACCGATGAAGGTGGGTATGAAGGTCCCCAATCGCCGCAATATGAAATTCAGCATGGTTCAGTCCTGCCTGACGCACGAGAACAGCCCCGGGGCTGTCCGTGATGTGACACTGTTCATGAAACGCACCCTATCCGACCAGCGTCAGCGACTTGTCGAAACTAGTCAATGACTCAGCACCGGACTCGGTTACCAGCACATCGTCTTCGATTCGCACACCGATATCGGCAAGGTCGTACAGACCCGGCTCGATCGTGAATACCATACCCGGTTCCAGCACTTGCTGGTTACCACGCATGATATAGGGATCCTCATGAATGTCGCGTCCCAGCCCGTGACCGGTCTTGTGCCGGATTCTGTCCGCAAAGGCCGATTCCTCGAGGACGCGCGTTGTCGCATCATCCACATCGTGGGCCGTCGCCCCCGGGTTGACGGCGGCATGCCCGGCCAGATTGGCGGCCAGTACCGTCTGATAGACCTCGGCGCGTGCATCACTGCAATGCTGCACGAAGAACGTGCGAGTGATGTCGGCTGACAAGCCACCGGCGCGCGCCCCGAAATCGATCAGCAGCGAGTCACCGGCCTTGATGGCATAGTCGTCGCGCGAATGCGCATGCGGACGTGCCGAATTCTCGGCCGCGGCCACGATGGGTGCAAAGGAAAAATCCTCGGCGCCTTCACCGAACAGATTCTGGACCAGGATGTTCTCGATGGCGCGCTCCGTCATGCCGACCTTGACCGCATCCAGTGTGTTCGCCAGGGCTCGCTCGGAGATACCGATAGCGCGGCGGAGAATCTCGATCTCCTCGGGACTCTTGCACAGACGCAAGGCCGCGATGCACTTCTGGGCATCGTGTATGCTCAGCCCCGGTGCGCCCTTGCGCAATGCCTGATCGACAAAAACGCGCATGACCTGACCTTCCACCCCCACGGACCCCAATGGCAGGTGTTGCAGCAGCTTGTCGAACGCACCTTGATAGCCATCCTGATCCCGCCAGTCGAAGACCTCGCCTTCAAATCCGATCTGCTCGAACGAGGCCAGCTCCAGATTGGGCACTACCGCCGCCGGTGCGCCGATGGCCGGAATGATGACGACCAGCGGTCGTTCATTCTGGTGGAACTCCGTGCCGAACAAACGCGAGAAATTGGCGCCGGGCACCAGCGCAATGGCATCCAGTGATGCCTTCCGGGCGACGGCTCGGAATGGTTCATATCGATCAGCCATGGAATTCATGATCCTTCAGTCTTTGTGATTGCACAAGGCCTCGCCTGATGGCGATGCCTGTGGGTAGTCGGACGGGAAAGCTGCCCTGAACGCAGGGACGAAAACGGCATTCGCCCTGCCATCAACGAGAAACGGCCGCAAATGCGGCCGTCTCCCTGCAGTGCTCGGGCAGAACTACTTGGCCAGAGAAACACCGTAGAAGATATGACCACCGAACGGGTCAATCTTGAAGTCCTGGACTTCCTTGCGCACAGGCTTGTACACAACCGAATGGGCAATGGTATCCCATGGTGCCTGTTCCTTGAAGATGATCTGCGCTTCTTCATACAGACGCGTGCGTTCGGCCTGATCGGACGTCACCTTGGCCTGCTGCAGCAGATCGTCGAACGGCTTGTAGCACCACTGGGCACGATTGGCGTTGCCTACCGCATCGCAGCCGAGCAATACTGCCAGGAAATTGTCCGGGTCACCATTGTCGCCTGTCCAGCCCAGCAGCACCGCACCTTTGCGATCCAGTTCCTTGGACAGTTTCAGGTACTCGCCCCACTCGTAGGAAACGATCTCGACCTCGACACCGATCTTGGCCAGATCTTCCTGCATGACTTCAGCCATGCGGCGCGCATTGGGGTTGTAGGGACGCTGAACCGGCATGGCCCAGATTTCCATCTTCAGGTTCTCGACACCTTCGGCTGCCAGCATTTCCTTCGCCTTTTCAGGATCGTAGGGATCATCCACCGTGGCTTCGTTGTAGGACCAGATGGTAGGCGGGATGGGGTTCTTGGCAATCTTGCCAGAGCCCTGGAAGACCACGTCGAGGATGGCCTGCTTGTTGATGGCCATGTTCAGCGCCTTGCGCACATTGACGTTGTCAAACGGCGCGACCTGCGTGTTGTACGCCAGATAGCCGACGTTCAGACCTTCCTGCTCCATCAGTGTCAGCGAATCATCGCTGGCCATGGCTTCCAGATCTGCCGGGTTGGGGTACGGCATGACATGACATTCGCCGGCTTTCACTTTCTGATAGCGAACCGAGGCATCAGGGGTGATCGCAAAGACGAGATTGTCGATATCGGCCTTGCCTGCCCAGTACTCGTCGAAGGCCTGGTAGCGAATGACCGCATCTTTCTGATAGCCGACGAACTGGAATGGTCCGGTGCCGATCGGCTGCTGGTTCAGCAGTTCCGGGGTGCCGGCTTCGAGCAGGGATGCTGCATATTCCTCGGACAGGATGGAGGCGAAATCCATGGCCAGGTTGGCGATCATGGGAGCTTCCGGACGCGTCAGGGAGAACTTGACCGTCAGGTCGTCAACCGCTTCGATGGACTCGATGAGATCCGGCATGGACATGCCGTTGAAGTATTCCCAGGTACCGCCAGACACCTGATTGTACGGGTTGTCTGCCAGACGCTGACGTTCGAATGAGAACACCACATCGTTCGCATTCATGTCACGTGTGGGAGTGAAGTAATCCGTGCTGTGGAATTTCACACCGGGACGCAGCTTGAAGGTGTAGGTGAGGCCGTCTTCGGAGACTTCATAGCTCTCCGCCAGCGCCGGAACCGTGTTCGTGGTGCCGCGTTCGAATTCCACCAGCTTGTTGTAGATCTGGCGCGAGGAGGCGTCGAAGGTGGTGCCGGCGGTGTACAGCGCCGGATCAAAACCTTCCGGGGAACCTTCCGAGCAGTACACCAGCGTATCCTGGCTGAATGCCTGGGTACTGAGGCTGAGGCCGAGCAGCCCCAGCCCCATCAAACCGAGCTTGTTTAGTGCCATGGTCAAATATACCTTTCGTGTTTAGGATTCAAAGGCAAGGTTGCAATCCTCGCCAGCGCCCAACCGACAAAGCGGTGGGATCCGGATCAGTGTACCCCAGCATGATGATTCAGACATAAACCTGTGCTGAAATTCGATTAGACACCCCCGACTATCGAGATACTGCCATCAGGGTTGCTAGAATGAAGAGACCGCTGACAAGGCCCGACTCTCCGTATGACAAACGCCATCGAATTGCTACGACACGTTGATCTGTTCGAACACCTTACCGAGGATCAGCTGTCGGATCTTGCGGCGCAGACTCGCGAGCTCAACTTCAGAAAGCACGCCATCATGATGACCGAAGGCGATGCTGGCGAATCCATGTATGTGATCAAGAGCGGCTCGGTCAAGGTCTTTGTCAGCGACGAGGAAGGTCGCGAGCTGGTGCTGTATCAGCAAGGGCCCGGTGCCGTCATCGGCGATATCTCCCTGCTCGATGACGAACCCCGATCCGCCTCGGTCAGCACACTGGAGGCCTCCACCGCCCTGATGATCGGCAAGCAGGCCTTTCTGGATTGTCTGCGGGCCAGCCCGGAAATGGCCATCAATATCATTCGCTCGCTGACCCAGCGATTGCGCGACGCCACCGAAGGCAGTCGCAGCCTGGCACTGGACAATGTCTACCGTCGCCTGGCCGACAAGCTGCAGGAACTGTGCGTGGAGCATGAAGGCGACACACCGGCCATGCCGCGCAAGTATTCGCATCAGGAGCTGGGAAACATGATCGGGGCCTCACGCGAGATGGTGGGCAAGGTCATGGCCGAACTGGTGAAAGGCGAATATATCGAAGTGCGTGAAGGACGCATTCACCTGATGAAGAAGCTGCCTCGCAACTGGTGATGGTGGGCTGGCGACGCTGGCACCACTTCCGCAAGCCCGGTGCCGTAACGGCCGCGTGTCGACACCGGCACCCAACACTGATCGGGGCACTCTGCATCCCGTGAGCGGGCGCGATGACAATACTACTCTGGAATTTCACTGCGAAGCCGCAAGACGGTTGACTCCAGCACTGACATTTCCTGCTTGTTCCGCGCCTGTCATCGTCCTGTAAAGAGCCAGATGCCGACGCCGGGCACAGGGAAAGTGACCCAGGCCAGCTATATGAATTCCTACTGTGGACTTGCACCCGGGATTGAGGTAACAATTACAGGCAGGTTCTCGGATAGAGAACGCGCGCCACGGATCGGGATGGCTGGGAATGAACGCTGGACCGGGAAGTCAATATCGCTGGCAGGCGACAGGCAGCCAGTCAATATCGCTGTCTGTCCACACCTCGTGCATGCCGGAGTCGGGAACGGATCCGCTTACTGTCAGACAAAGCCTGAGTATTTCACGCACTGCAGATGGCAGCCGGCTGTGACCGCTGCCGAGACACATCACGCGGCACCGGCAGCCAGCTACCTCCATGGCTCATGCCCGGGCCCTGTCTTCACTTTCGATATCTCTCGAACAACCGGAAAATGACCATGTACAAGCCACGGGTTACTGACCTTGCAGCAGGCGTGCGGACCGGAAGATCAGTTGCAACCGGAAGGTTCGGTTTTTCCCTGCTGTTGCTCGCCTGCCTTGGCCTGTCAGCCTGCGGTGGCGGCAGTTCATCCGGGCAAGGCAATACTCCCGCCGACGATGACGGGCAAGGCGGAGACGACAGGCCGCTCGATGATGATGTGGTCGACACACCGCTGGAAAGCCACACGGTGTCCGGCAATCTCACGGCGAATGACGCACTGCAGGCGGATACCGACGTGGACGACCCGACCACCCCCGAAGTTGACAACAATACGTTCGCAACGGCCCAGATACTCCCGAACCCTGCGATCGTGAAAGGTTTTGTCACCGCCACGCCGACGAACTCCGCCTCGGGTCGATTTGCCGATTCAACAGACACCTTCGACGTCTTCAGTATTTCCGCCTTCAGCAGTCAATCCATCTTGCTGGAAATCGCCGATTTCGATCCGGGCGCCTCTGACAACGCCGATCTGGACATCGGACTTTTCTCGACAGACGGCGAATTGCTGGAAGCCTCGATCAACATCGGTAGCGCCTTCGAAGCCATCGTTGTACCGTCAGATGGCGATTATTTTCTCGCCGTGAACGCCTATTCGGGCGGATCGAACTATACGCTGAGCCTGGCCACGGAATTTGCCACATCGGCATTCCAGTCGCAGATCTCGCTCGGCGATATCCGGCTGGACCGTCTTGCCGTGGCAGAGCTACCGGGCAACGCAACCAACCGGGCCTTTGTCTCGAACATGCAGGAAGGCGAACAGATGCTGGCGACTCTGGCGCAGGAATCGAAGCGTATTGCGCTGACACTGGACACGGCCAAAGCGCTCGATTCGCTGGCCGTCCAACGCAAACGCAGTACAGACAGCGGTGCGGAACGCGTCTCGCTGACAGCCTTGCACACGGGCGACAGCAAGAGCTCGAAGACGGCGCCCGAGATGGATTCTCTGGCGATGCTCGACATGATCAAGGCCATGAACAGCGAGGAAGGCGACGATATCTTCGCAGCGCTGCAGTATCCATCCACTCATCAATCACTGGGCTCCGACCCGGTCCCCGATCGCTTCCTGCAATGGAACCTGGGCGCGATAGGCTGGACCGAGGCCGTCGATCGTCTGGAGAGCGTCACACTGAGCAAGCGACCGATTCTTGCCGTCATCGACAGTGGCATGGTGATTGACCATCCGGACCTTGCCGGTGTCATCGTCGATCAACGCGATTTCGTACCCGCCGTGATCGACGGTGATGGCTTTGTCGCCGACGCCTCCGATGATGTGCGAGTGAACGACGACCCGAGGAGTTGCCACCATTTTCACGGCACCCACGTATCCACAACGGCCGTCGCACCCCAGAACGATGCCGGCATTACCGGTGTCGTACCGGGAATCGGGCTCATTGCCATCAAGGTCGGGCACAACTCGGGCGACAACTGCGGTCTGTTTGGTGACATTGCCAACGCCATTCTGTACGCCGCAGGTCTGCCCAATGACAGCGGCAGTGTTCCGGCGATCACGGCCGATGTCATCAACATGTCCGTGGGCGGGCCGACCCAGGATCCTGATATTTCCGCAGCGATCAGCAGAGCCGTTGCCCAGGGCGTCATCGTGGTTGCCTCCGCTGGAAACGATGGTGCACCTGTCGTGAGTTACCCGGCGGCTGACGACGGTGTGATTGCCGTCGCAGCCACGGACACGCTGGACGCAGCGGCCCCCTACAGCTCCTTCTACCCGCGTGTCGATATCGCTGCGCCAGGCGGCGATCAGAGCGTCGATGTCAATGGTGATGGCCTGGCCGATGGCATTGCCGCGGGCATCGCCGTTGCCAGTGGTTCCGGATTTCGCTCAAGCTGGGGCCTCATGCAGGGTACATCCATGGCCAGCCCCACCGTGGCCGCAGGCATGGCACTGATGAAAGGCATCGAACCGGACCTGACACAGAGCGACATCGAAGCCATGCTGGCCGCCGGCCAACTGACCGTTGATATCGGCGCCACAGGCTTCGACAATGCAACAGGCTTCGGACTGATGTCACTGCCCAAGATGATCGAAAGCGCTCTCCAGTTCTCCGACGGCGGCGCTCCCGACCCAGCCCCTGTAACGATAGTGACCTCCTCACCGGGATCGCTTGATTTCGGATCATCGCTGGACAGTGTGACGCTCGATCTCGTGCAGTCGGGTGGCACAACCGTTTCCGTGTCATCCATTACCGGCAGTGACAGCCTCACCTTGCAGGACGGCTCCGTCCCGATCCGTTTCTCTGGTCCCGACACTGCCAATGGCTTCGGCGAATACTCGTTCGTGCTCGACCGAGGCGCTCTGGAATCCGGTGCACTGTCAGGGCAGATCGCCTTCAACCTCAGCGACAATTCGAGCCATATCGTGCCTGTTTCGGCCATCAATCAAGTGGCTCAGGGAGTCGCCAGCAGCGCTGCCGTATTCTTCATCATCGAGCGCATGAACGATGACGGTACGTTCGAAGCCCTGGATGAACAGTTCTTCTCGAGTGATGGGGTGAGCGGCGGTGCGATAAGTTCACCCGCCATTGAAGAGGGGACCTATCGCCTGATCTACGGCACGGATACCGACAACGATTTCTTCATCTGTGATCAGGGCGAGTTGTGCGGCACATTTCCCTTCAGCAACTTCGGTTTCAACGCGACCTTCGAACTGGATGCAGACATCTCCGGAGCGGATTTTCTGCTCGAGGATGTCGCCAACCTTGCATTGACCGCATTCGATGGCACTGAACATCCGGGTATGGGTGCCCGTCGCATCAGCAAGCCCGCTGTCCTCGACTGAGTAATCTTCCGGAAGGCCATGACCATGAAAAGTCCCCTGCACGCCTGTTTCCTGTTGTCGGCATTGCTGGCCGGCGGATGTTCCTGTCTGGGAAGCGCAGGCATCGAGAACGCAGTTGCTGCCGACCAGCAGTCGGTTTCAGCGAGCGAGACGACCTGCCGGACCTACGGCTTCAGGAACTGGGCCCTGCAACGTGATGAGCAGACCACGACAATCAGCGTGGAGGCCAGCATGCCAACACCGGCCTGGTCGATCGTTCTGCATGAACTCCCCGGTGCCGACGAGGGTACGATCAAGCTGGTGATGGAAACCATTCCACCCACAGGCATGTCGAATTCGGTCATCACCTGGATATTGGCCGAAAAGACCCTCGATACCAGCGCCATGTCGGCTCCTGACATCACGATCAGCTGTGCCGATGAAATCGTCTGGAGCTCGCAGGAATCCTGATGATCTTGCCGTGGCATCATTGACCGGGATGTCACGGATTGCCACTACGAGCGCCGGCGTCGACGCCGTCTGCGCCGACCGCTGGAACTGCTGATATCGTTGCCGGATACCCGTTTATCCACCGACTTATCCACAGCCTCGCCTGCCTGCCCCTCGTCTGAAAGATCGATCGTCAAGGGTTCTCCCGCGATGGCAGACCCATCGCCGGCAGGGGTCGGTCTGTCGCTTGCGGCGTCTTGGCGAGTCTCTGATGAGGCGGCGGACTGCGCTCCCCACACCGGCTTCTGCCCGCCCATGCGCTCCAGCGTTTCGTGCGGAAACTCGATGGCGCCGCCACGCGGGCGAAAGGCCGTCGTGGGCAACCAGTCCTTGAACTCGTGGCCGTAGAGCTCCCACAGCGTGACGAACAGCGCAGCAATGATCGGCCCTATCACGAAGCCCATGAAGCCGAACATCAGCAGACCACCCAGCGTGCTGAAGAAGATCAGCAGCTCATGCAGTTGCGTATCGTTGCCCACCAGCTTGGGACGCAGCAGATTATCCACAGTCCCCACCACCACCACACAGAAGACACCGACCGCCACGGCCTCGACCAGATTACCGCCCACGATCAGATAGATCACGGCCGGTATCCAGATCAGCGCAGTACCCACACCCGGTACCACTGACAGAACCATCATGGCCACCGCCCAGAACAGGGAACTGGGGATACCGGCAAAATACAAGGCAAGACCGGCCAGCGCGCCCTGCAGAAAACCGATGACAGCCGTGCCCTTGAGCGTCGCTCGGGTCACCGAGGTAAAGCGTTGCAGCAGCTTGGTCTCGTCTTCATCGTTCAATGGCAGGTAATACAACATGTAGAACAACAGGCGATCGCCATCGATCAGGAAAAAGAACAGCGTGTACAAGACGATCATCACACTCAGCAGCACATTGAAGGTGCCAAAGGTAATCGACTGCAGGGCATTCACTGTCCAGCCACTGATCAAGCCTGCCAGATCCCCCAGACGACTCAGCGCCTCGTCACGATAGGGCTGGATGAAATCGTAGAACGGCAAGCCTTCCAGCGTTTCGGTAATCAGTCCGGGTGTTGCCAATTGCTGACGTACCCAGGGCACGGCGGTATCGGCGATGTCCAGCGCCTGAGAGGTCACGGCGCCCAGCAGCAGGCTCAAAGGCACCATCACGAACAGAATGATGGTCAACAGGGTCAAGGCAGAAGCCAGCCCCGGTCGTTCGCCAATAATGGACAGAAACCGGCGATAGAGCGGGGAGAACAAGGCTGCAAACAGCGCGGCGATGAACACGGCCTGAAGGAAGGGTTTGATCAGCGCCAGAAACAGCAGCGTGATACCTATCAGCAGCAGGATCAGGACACCGCGATTGACGAGGCGTTGTTGCATGAGAAGTTCACTGACTCGGGGTTGCACCCATTATAGTGTGGGTGATGGATCGACAACGTGTTATTGCATCAAGGTCTCGAGACGAGCGTTTCTCGGCGGCACCGACAAAGCGCTGCCCGGCCTGCCCTGCAACCCGCGCCATTCAACCGAAAGGCCCCTTCTGCAAGAGGATTCTGAACCATGCTCAACCATCGCCCTGAACTCGACGACGAAGCCGCTCTGCTGATGTTGAACGCTGCACGCCAACATGCGCTGTCCATTGGTGTGCCACAGAATATCGCCGTGGTAGACGCGGCAGGCCGTCTGCTGGCGTTCTGCCGCATGAAGGGTGCCAAATTCCACAGCATCGACACATCCACCGCAAAGGCGGTGACTGCCGCCTCCATCGCGGCCCCCACAGGGGGCGCTCCGTCCGAATTCGGTGTGCTGCTGGGCGTCACCACCCAGGGCCAGTTCACCAATCTGAAAGGCGGACTGCCGGTGATGATCGATGACCAGCTGGCCGGCGCCATCGGAGTCGGTTCCGGCGCACCGGACGACGATGTTGCCGTTGCCCAGGCTGCCATTGATGCCTTGATGGATGCGCTGGATTCAGGCTCCTGGGAGTAGCTGCTGTACCAGTCAGCCCCGCCGCGGCGCCTCGCACGGACTGGCCTTGCCGGGCTCAGCCGTTGATGGCCAGATACAGCGAATACAGCGAAGTGGTGCCGCAGATGAACAGACGGTTGCGCTTCGGGCCGCCAAAGGTGACGTTGGCAACCATTTCCGGAATGAGAATCTTGCCGATCAGCTTGCCCTCGGCATTCAGGCAATGCACACCATCGGCGGCGCTGGTCCAGATTCGGCCGCCCAGATCGACCCGGAAGCCATCGAACAGGCCAGCCGTGCACTCTGCCAGAACCCGGGAATCACCCAGGCTCCTGCCATCATCGGCGACCTGCAGGGCACGGATATGCCTGGGTCCGTCCGGTGCGTGCGACGCGCCGGTATCGGCGATGTACAGAATGGATTCATCGGGGGAGAACGCCAGGCCGTTGGGCTTGACGAAATCGCCTGCCACCACACTCATGCTGCCATCGGGATCGATGCGATACACCTGACAGGGCAATTCAGGCTCGCCACTTTCCCCTTCGTAGTCGCTCATGATGCCGTAGCTGGGGTCGGTGAACCAGATGGAGCCGTCGGATTTCACCACGACATCGTTCGGCGAGTTCAGCGATTTGCCGTCGTATTCACTGGCCAGCACACTGATCGAGCCATCGTGCTCGGTGCGCGTGACACGACGGGTCAGGTGCTCGCAACTGACAAGCCGCCCCTGTGTGTCCACCGTATTGCCATTGCTGAACTGACTGGGTTGTCGAAACACGGCGACATGCCCGGATGCTTCATCGAATCGCATCATGCGATTGTTGGGGATGTCCGACCAGACCAGATAGCGGCCGGCAGCAAACCAGGCAGGACCTTCCAACCAGCGAGCACCTGTCCACAGTCTTTCGACGCGTGCATGGCCGATCAGACAATCGGCAAAGGATGAATCGATGACTTCCACACCACAACCTTCCAGTTCTCCGTACATCGCCTCAGTTCTCCTCAAGCCTTGATGAATCAATGGTGTTAACGCTATCATCGCATACAAGCCGTGGCTATCCAAAGTCGCCACAGACAGCTCTCCCGCGACTTGGCCGCCAGTTACCGGCCTGGCTTCGCGGTTGACACACGCGTTGCGCTTAGGCGTCCATTCACCGTACCCGATACCGATAATCCAGCCCCATGAGCCGTAAGGCGAGCAAAGCCAGAAGCATTACCAGCCGCGATGTGGCGGCACTGGCAGGCGTCTCGCTGATGACAGTGTCGCGCACCCTGCGCACTCCCGATCTCGTGTCACCGGCCACCCGGCAACGCGTCGAGATGGCCGCCCGCGAACTCAACTACGTACCCGACCTGGCGGCAGGTTCGCTCTCCAGCCAGCGCAGCGGACACGTGGCAGTGCTGCTGCCCTCACTGCGACATGCCGGTTTCCTGCGCACGGTCGATGGCCTGTCGGATACGCTGCGAGAGCACGGTTACCATCTGCTGATCGGCGACTGCTATTACTCGGTAGAGCAACAACGCGAGCTGTTGCGGATGCTGCTCGGTCGTCGCCCGGAGGCCATCGTGCTGATATCGGGTCTGGACTCTCCCGCGGCACAGGAACTGCTGGAACGCGCCGCCATTCCCGTCATTGAAACCTGGCACTGGCCCGACAAGCCGCGCAACAGAGTGGTTGGTTTCTCGCAAGTCGAGGTGGGGCGCAGCATGAGCGAATCACTCATCGCAATGGGTCATACCCGAATCGGCTTTCTGGGGGCTCTGGGCGCATTCGATCCGAATGGCGAACAACGCCGCCAGGGCCATCTGGCGGCCTTGCGCAATGCCGGATTGCGCGATGACATCCAGTCATCCGTGGGCAAGGCCCCCATGGCCATCGAGGACGGCGTCAAGGGTGCGGCCCAGCTGCTGGATCGATACCCGGAGATGCAAGCCCTGGCCTGCGCCTCGGACATGACTGCACTGGGCGTGCTGCACGAGTGCAGACGTCGAGCCATTTCGGTGCCCGATCAGCTGGCCATCGCCGGATTCGGTGATTTCGATTTTGCGCGCTATCTGCAACCTTCGCTCACCAGCGTGCGCCTGCCCAGCTATCGCATCGGGCAACAGGCCGCCGAACTGATCATCGCCACCATCAACGGCGAGACGCCACCCCCGCCCTCCCACTGCAATCTGGGATTCGAGCTTATCCATCGGCAAAGCACCGGACACGATGAACAGTTCGAGGCGTATTCTTCCAACGCTCCCGATGCCCTGCCAACCCGAGGTGTACTACCCCATGATGAGTGAAGCTGAAGCCACGCCCAGTGGCGCGATGCAGGACGAGCCCTTGACCGTGATCGTGATGGGCGTCAGCGGGTGTGGCAAGTCCACCGTTGCCGAACGACTGGCCAGCGATCTGCAGGCGCACTTCAAGGATGGCGACGAACTGCACCCGGCAGGCAATATCGAGAAGATGGCATCAGGCATCCCACTGAACGATGATGATCGTCAACCCTGGCTGGAAGCCGTCGCCCGATATGCAGCGACACAGGCAGCGCAACACGGCATCTGCGTCATCGCCTGCTCGGCGCTGAAACAGCGATACCGGCAGACCCTGAATTCCGCCGGCAGAGTCGTCTATGTCTTTCTCGAAGGCTCACGCGAACTGATCGCCTCGCGCATGCATCTGCGCACCGGGCACTTCATGCCGGAGGCCTTGCTCGACAGCCAGTTCGACGCACTGGAAGATCCGCGCGGGGAAGACAATGTGGTCACCGTCAGCATCGACAACGATATCCAGACCATTTCCCGCACGGCGGTGGCGGCGCTGCAGGCAGCCGGAGTCATCAGGCCCTGACGCCGTGCCGCACGGAACGACCCGCTCCTCCCATTCACCTGCCTTCGGCGCTCCAGTCATCGGGCATCACACCGGAACACCCTGTCATGAGCCAAACCCTTCTGTTGATCGGCCCCTTGCTGCCATCGGTGATGGACACGCTGGAATCCACCTACACCGTGCATCGTTACTGGGAAAGCACGGACAAGGATGCCTTGCTGGCCAGTATTGCCGACAGCTGTATCGGCGTGGTCACAGACGGTGGCAATGGCGTCTCGGCGGACATTCTGAAAAAGCTGCCCGCAGTGAAGATCGTTTCCGTCTTCGGCGTCGGTGTGGATGCCGTCGACCTGGCCTGGTGTCGCGACCACGGCATCGGGGTCAGCAACACACCGGACGTGCTGAGTGATGATGTGGCAGACATGGCGATGGCTCTGGCGCTGGCCGTGTCACGCCAACTGGTCGTCGGTGATCAGTATGCCCGCGCCGGAAAATGGCCTGCACAGGGAGCCATGCCCTTGACGCGCCGGGTCATGGGCAAACGTGCCGGCATCTACGGCATGGGCAGTATCGGCAAGGCGCTGGCCATGCGCCTGGAGGGCTTTCGCATGCCCATCAGCTATTGCAACCGCAGTCCACGCAGCGATTCGGACAACTACACCTTTGTTGCTTCGCTGGAAGAGCTGGCCAGCCAGGTCGACTATCTGTTCGTCACCGCTGCGGCCACCGCGGGCACCATCGGCTCGATCGATGCCGGGGTGCTGGACGCGCTGGGCCCCGATGGCTATCTGATCAATGTATCTCGCGGCACGCTGGTCGATGAGGTGGCGCTGCTCAGCTGTTTGCAGGAAAAGCGAATCGCCGGTGCCGGACTTGATGTCTTTGCCGACGAGCCGAATATCCCTCCCGCCTTTTTCACGCTCGACAACGTCGTGCTGCAGCCACACAATGCCAGCGGCACCTGGGAGACACGTGAGGCCATGGGCAAACTGGTACTGGACAATCTGGCGGCCTATCTTGCCGGGCAACCATTACTGACAGCCGTTGTCTGAACCGGCCTGTTACCATTGCATTTGTCGCAATTCATAGATCAAGGCCACTGGTTGGCAGGAGCATGTACGTGAGCGCATCAGCAGATATTGCCGTCATCGGCCTGGCCGTCATGGGTCAGAATCTCATTCTCAACATGAATGACAACGGCTTCACGGTCGTGGCCTTCAACCGGACCTTTGAAAAGACGGAAGCCTTTCTCGACGGTCCGGCAAAGGGCACACAGATCATCGGAGCAAAGACGCTCGACGAGCTGGTCTCCTCGCTGGCCAGCCCGCGCAAGGTCATGCTGATGGTCAAGGCCGGCCCGGCCGTCGATGCAGTCATCGCAGAGCTTGTGCCACTGCTGGACAAGGGCGATATCATCATCGATGGCGGCAATTCGAATTTCGAGGACTCCGAACGACGTGCGGCGGAGCTTGCCGACAAGGGTCTGCTGTTCGTCGGTAGCGGGGTCTCCGGTGGCGAGGAAGGGGCACGCCACGGACCGTCCCTGATGCCCGGTGGCCACAAGGAGGCCTGGCCACATCTGAAGCCGATCTTCCAGGCCATTGCGGCCAAGACCGATGCCGGCGAGCCCTGCTGTGACTGGGTCGGCGATGGCGGTGCCGGGCATTTCGTCAAGATGGTGCACAACGGGATCGAGTACGGCGACATGCAGCTCATCTGCGAAGCCTATGACTTCATGCAGAATGGACTGGGCATGGACAATGACGCCATGCAGTCGACCTTCGCCCAGTGGAACAAGGGGGCTCTGGACAGTTATCTCATCGAGATCACCGCAGACATTCTCGGTTTCAAGGACGGCGATACCTATGTGGTGGATACCATCATGGACCGCGCCGGCCAGAAGGGTACCGGCAAGTGGACCGGCATCAACGCGCTGGAACTGGGCATTCCGCTGACGCTCATCGGCGAGGCGGTATTCGCCCGTGCCCTGTCTGCCATCAAGGAAGAGCGTGTCACCGCATCCGGCGTACTGCAGGGGCCAGACGCCCAGCCCACCGGCGCTCCCGAGCAATGGGTGGACGCACTGGGTGAAGCCCTGTTCGCCGCGAAGATCATTTCCTATACACAGGGCTACATGCTGATGCGTGCCGCCGCAGAGGAATACAACTGGGACTTGCAATACGGCTCCATTGCACAGATGTGGCGCGGCGGCTGCATCATCCGCTCGGCTTTCCTGGATGACATCAAGGCGGCCTACGACAAGACGCCGGAACTGGCCAATCTGCTACTGGATGACTACTTCCGCGATCGTATCCACGAAACGCAGGCCAGCTGGCGCCGGGTTATCGGTGAAGCCGTCAATCGCGGCATTCCGGTTCCGGCCATGAGCGCAGCCTTGTCGTTCTACGATGGCTATCGCAGTGCCCGGCTGCCAGCCAATCTGTTGCAGGCACAACGCGACTATTTCGGCGCGCATACCTATCAGCAGCTGGACGGTGATGGCAGCTGGCATCACACCGACTGGATCGGCAGTGGTTCATCGGTCTCGAGCAGTACCTACGACGCCTGATACGGCTCGCACCAGGCTGATACAAACCCGGATTGCTTGCGAACTGTTGCCTGTCGCGAGTAATCCGGGATGTGCAGCCTGGCACACCCACGGTGTTGATCATGCACCGCGTCGCAGCAGTACCGCCGGTGATACCTGCAGGCTGCGTATCAACCACAACGCGCCTCCGCTCAGACAGACAACGCTACCGGCAAAGGCCACCAGCAAACCGCTCACCCACAGCCCATCCGGCGCAAGCTTGAGCCAGTATTCCAGAATACCCCAGGCAATCAGGCCGCCTGCACCAAAGGCAAACAGGGTCAGGATGACCGCCATCAGCAAATACTCGATGAACAGGCTTTGACGAATGGCGTCGTGCCGGGCCCCTACCGCGTGCATGATGGCGCTTTCGTAGACGCGTCGTTGTGTCGTTGCTGCAATGACACTGCTCATGACCAGCAGACTGGCCGCCAGTGATATGCCGCCTACCAGCGATACCGCCAACGCCGCAGCGCTGAGCATGGCTCGGGCATTCGCCAGCAACTGTGCGGTCCGGATGGTCACCACATTGGGGAAACCGGCGCCCAGCTCATTCATGGCATTGATACTCTGCCCCGGGGCCAGATGTGCACTACCGATATAGCGCGTGATCCAGGGATCCAGTACGCCCTGACTGAACACACCTTCCAGCCAGAAACGGGTTTCGAATCGTGCCTGGCTGTAGATGGCAGCCAGTTCGGCTTCAAGCACCTCCCCCAGTATGCTGAAGCGCAGAGTGTCACCCACCTGCAAACCCAGCTGATCGGCCTCTCGATCCTCGAAAGCCACCAACGGTGTTCCGGCGTAATCGTCGGGCCACCAGGCACCTCTGTCGATGGTGGTGCTGTCGATATTGCTGTTGCGGTAGCTCAGCTTGTGCTCGTCGTTGGCCTCTTCGGCCTCGCCGACATCGTCTCGCGCCGCAATGGACTGCCCATTGATATGCGTCAGGCGACCCAGAACCAGCGGTGCCAGCACATGCGATTCATGGCCCGGCAGATTCTCCAGCGTGCGCGAAAAGTCGGCTACCTGCTCGGCCTGCACATCGTAGAAGACAAGCGACGGTGAGCGCTCGGGAACCGTACTGTCCAGGCTCTCCAGCGTGGCGAAGATCACCAGCGAGGCAGCCGTCAACAGTGTCAGTGCACTGCCCAGAGACAACAGCATCGCCCTGAGTGTGTTGCCGGGCCGATACAGATTGGCTGCCGCTATCTGCAGACTGAAACGCCCATCCAGTACGCGCATCTGACGCAATCGCCTGACCACCCGGCGCAAGCCGATGATCAGCGCATCCAGCAGGCCCACCAGCAAGGCGGCCACCACGATGAATGCCACGCCGATCAGCGGCTCGGGCAACAACAGGAACATCAGCAGGAGGGTGCCGAGCACCAGTGCCAGACTGATTCGTCTGTAGCCCGTGGACAGGCGTGAACTGAATTCGGCAGCACCACGCAGCAAGACCACAGGCTCTGCAGCCAGTGCTCGACCCAGGGCCGGCAGTGCAAAGGTGATGGCGCTGAGCACACCGAAGGCGATGGCCAATGCCGCCGGCCACAGCAGTGATAGCACATCACTGGATATCGGCAGGGAGGCCGCCAGCGTGCGAGAGGCAAACCAGGCGATGGCCGAGCCCACCACGGCGCCCGCCGTACTGGCCAGCAGAGCCAGTACCAGCACCTGGCCGATGAAGACCACCGCAATCTGCCATTGCCGTGAACCCAGCGCCTGCAAGGTGGCAAGCATGCCGCGCTTCGTGGCGATCCACGCGGCGATGCTGTTCGCCACACCCAGACCACCGATGAACAGCGTGGTCAGGCCGATGAGCAGCAGTACCGACGCGACCTGATCCAATCGCCTGGCGATCAACTCACTGCGATCGGCCAGCGTGCGAATCTCGACGTCGGCGGAAGGGAATGCTTCCCGGAAACGCGCTCGGAAGTCGGCGGCGGATTCATCGGTTCTGATCCGGTAATCGTAGTCGATCAGACTGAAGGGACCGGCCAGGCCTGTGGATTCCAGCGCCCGGGCATCGATGATCAGCGGTGGTCCGCGGGTATTGGCATTCAGGCTCCGATCCGGCTGCTCGATGATCTCGGCGCGCAGTTCCAGTTGAATGCTGCCGACATCGACCCTCTGCCCCACGGCAAGCCCGTAACGAGACGCCAGTACCGGGTCAAATGCCGCCCCCCAGACACCCTCCGCCGAACGCTCGACCACCGCTTGCAGTGCCTGCGCAGGCTGGAGCGACACCTGGCCGTAGAGCGGATACCGATCATCCACGCTCAACAGTTCGACAGCCGTGAAATCGCCCCCTTCGGTACCCAGCATGGTGCGCAGCTCTGCCTGCAGAGACACCGTGCCGTTGGCCTCCAGCCATGCCAGCTCCTCATCGGGCAAGGGCGCCCGTGAACTGAATACCAGATCACCACCGAAGATCTCCCGCTGCTGTGTTGCCAGGCCGCCCTCGACCAGTCGCAGCAGACTGCTGCAGGCAGCGATCAGCGTGATGCCCAGCATCAGGCAGGCACAGAACACCCACAAGGCGCGCAAGGTTCCGCTGCCGATCAGATCGCGCCACAACAAGGGCAGCAGGCGTACCAGCTTTGCCACGCTCATTTCCCGGCAACCGGGTGCAGTTGCCCGTTCTCCAGGCGCAGACTGCGATCACAGCGATCAGCCAGATGAGGATCATGGGTGACCAGCAACAAGGTCGTGCCACTCTCCCGGTTCAACGTGAACAGCAACTCGATGATGCCCTCCCCCGTGCGTTCATCCAGATTGCCGGTAGGCTCATCGGCAACCAGCAGGGTCGGCTCATGGACCAGCGCCCTGGCAATGGCAACCCGCTGTTGTTCACCGCCTGAGAGCTGTGCCGGGTAATGGCCGCCGCGCTCGCCCAGACCCACTCGCGCAAGCATGTCACGCGCTCGGCGACGCCCCTGACTCTGGCCGGCAATATCCAGAGGCAAGGCGACATTTTCTTCGGCAGTCAGGCTGGGCACCAGATGAAAGGACTGAAAGACGATGCCGATGTTGTCGCGCCTGAGATCGGCACGTGCATCCCGATCCAGAGCCGCCAGTGACTGCTCATGGATCACCACCTCACCACCGCTGGGCTGCTCCAGACCGGTCATGACCAGCAACAGCGTGGTCTTGCCCGAGCCGGAAGGGCCGACAATGGCCACCCGTTCCCGCGCCTCGACATCCAGGTCCAGGTCCTTGAGAACATCAATGGGGCGGCCGGCCATCTGGTACTGCATGCTGACGCGATTGAGACTGATCATGGATGGCGCAAACTCGTGGTTTGATTCATGAAGAGAACGATGCAGGACTGTGACCGAGCCTTGCAGCGACGGTTCCCGGCACACACTCGATGAGTGTACGATCAGAACATCGAAAGGGATGTCTGCTGCCGGTCAGCCTACAACAAGACGCCAAGCAATATCGGCAGGTAGAAGATGGCGGCGATATGCGTCACCAGAATCAGCCCGGATACTTCGCTGGCATCATGCCCGTGTCTGATCGACAGCAGATAATGGAACACCGCCACCGGTACCACGGTTTCTATGATCAACACACCACGGGCGACACCTTCAAGGCCCATCAGACTGGCCACACCAAAGCCCACGCTCATGGCCAGCAGCGTACGAATCAGTGCCCAGAGCAGAGTCGATGGCAATTGTGCGGCCCGCATGCCGGCCAGACTGATGCCCAGCGTGATCAGCATCAGGGGGATGACGACCTGTCCCAGCAATTGCAATGTCTGCAAGGCCATCTCGGGAACCTGGACATCGAGCATCTGCACCAGCACCCCCAGCCAGATCGCATGCAGCACCGGTGAGCGCAAGACGCGAGACACGCTGGCGCTGCCGGCATAGACAGCCTCTCCCAGGCTGAACAGCAACAGACACTGCACCGCGAAGAACGCCATGGCATAGGCGAGCCCTTCATCACCGAAGGCCAGAAAGCACACCGGCAGACCCAGATTTCCGGTGTTGCCAACCACCTGAGCCACGCACAGGCGCCAGTCCTTGCCGGCCAGCTTCAACAGAGCGACGGCGGCCAGGGTGAACACGATATGCACCACGAGCGTGGCCAGTGCCATGCGCCCCAGTGACTCCAGCGGCACGGTCGAGGTCGCCAGTGTGTGAAACAACAGCGCCGGCATGCACAGGTTGAGAATCAGGGTGGTGACGAAATCCACCGGAAACCGCGGTCCCTTGTAATGCCAGAAGAGCCCGACGATGGCCAGAAACATGCCCGGGGCGAGAATATTGGCTATCTGGACGATGGTGCTGCTCACATCAAACGGCTTCGATAAAGTGACGGGAGCGGCGAGTATACTGGTGTCTGGATGCTCGGGAACAGTGCAGGGTTTGCGCTAACCGGTCGTCTTTCTGCCAGATGCTGGCGTCTCCGTCGGGGCCGCTGCCGTTTGCTCCACCCGGCTGAGACTCTTCGTGACTCGCAATCATCTACTGCTCGTGATCCTCGTCAATGCCTTGTGGGGATTCAACTTCATTGCCGGCAAGTACGGCACCGCAGCCTTCGGCCCCATGCTGTTCATCACGCTGCGCTTTGCCATCGTGCTTGTCCTGCTCTGCCTGTTCCTGCGGCGTGTCCCCGGGCAGATGATGCGCATCATGGCCATCGGCCTGATGATGGGGGTGGGCCATTACGCCTTCATGTTCTACGGCATCTATCTGGCAGGCTCACTATCGTCCGTGGCCATTACCTCTCAGCTCACGGTACCTTTCGCCACCTTGCTGGCCATTCTGTTTCTTGGTGAACGCATACGCTGGCCGCGTTTTCTGGCCATCGTCACCTCGTTCAGCGGTGTCGTCCTGATCGGTCTTGCCCCTGTCGGGCCGGAACACCTGAACGCACTCGCACTGACCTCCATCGCCTCTCTGGCGATGGCCATTTCCACCATCCTCATGCGCCAGCTTCAGGGCGTCTCGGCCCTGAACCTGCAGGCCTGGATTGCGCTGTACGCCACCCTCGCCATGGGCAGCATCACATTGATTCTGGAACAGCCCCAATGGGAGCAGCTCGCGCTCATTCCACTGCGTGAATACTGGACTGCCGCCTATTCAGCGATCGGTGCCACCATTGTCGGCCACAGCCTGCAGTACTTTCTGCTGCAACGCTACTCCGTCAACAGCGTGGCGCCGTTCATCACGCTCTCGACGCTGTTTGCCATCGTCTTCGGTATCGTGCTGCTCGACGACGAGCTGACCCTGCGCATTGCCATCGGTGGCTTGCTGACCTTGCTGGGAGTCACCATCGTGGCCATTCGCAACGCGCGTGAAAACGCACCCAGCGGGCTTCGGGCACCGCGCTGACACCGCGGTTCTGAGCAATACCGCACAGTTGCAAGCGCGGATTCCACGCTCACCGCACACCCGGCCGGCAACCCCCTAAAGGCTCACCCAGCCATGCCGCCCTAGGCACGACAAGCCGTGGTTCTTCCGAGCCAACTTTCGTGTCGTGTGCTGCTCGGAAAAAAAGTGACCGCTGGCCGTATACCTTCATTCGGAGATCGGGGAAGCATGGTCAACAACGCGATATCGCGACGGACAGGATCGGGCTGTCTGAGCGGATTGATATTTCTCAGCCTGGCAACGGCGGCACAGGCAGACGATATCGATGTATACACCGCCCAGGTCAGTGCCCAGCAGAAACCGAACATCCTGTTCGTGCTCGATTACTCGGGCAGTATGGCAGCCGATATCCACGGTAGTTACGATGACAATGGCAACCCGAAGAAGATCGACATTCTCAAGGAGGCCATGCATACCGTTCTCGACAACAACGTCGATTACATCAATGCCGGTATCGGCTCGCTCTACAGCAAGACCACGACCGGCATTCGCTGGCCCATCAGCGAGCTCAGCGCCGATGCCAGCACCGTGGATCCGGACATCACGCCCGGGACACACACGGTTGCGCAGCTCATGGCTCTGCAGGTTGATGAGCGGGATGCCGGTGGCGGCACGGCCACGGTGGATGCGCTGGTGGAAGCCGCCCAGTACTTTCGCGGCGATGCGGTGACGCACAACGACAGTGACCCTGCCGATGGCAGTCGACACCAGCCAGGCACCTGGGACAGCGTCAACGAAGTCTATAGCGGTGGCGATGACCGCGCGGCCAATGCCCGCAGCTACTCACCGTCCAATGCCTACGATACCGACTACAGCCAGACGTATTACTGCAACGACTTTTCCACCTCTGGCGGTCCGAACTACTGCGAAGGAAAATCCACCAGCTCCTGCACCGTCATGGGCACTCTGGACTCACCCACGCCCGGTTACGAGCGACAGGAAAATCTCTGGGGCAGCTACAGTCGTTGCGAATACTCACGAACCCGGGACTGGATGGGCGCATACTACAACTCCCCCATCACGCAGACCTGCCAGGCCAATACCATTGTCCTGATTTCCGATGGCCAGCCCACCTGGCTCAACGACGGTGAGTCCCTGCGCAGTGTGGTGGGCACCGGTGTGGATGGTTGCGAAGACTTGAGTCTGAGCATCTTCGAGATGCCCGATGGCATGCAGATCGAAGGCAACTGCGGACCGGAAGTGGTACGCACCCTGGCCAACAATGATCAGAATCCCGACATTCCGGGCAGCGTGGTCACGACCTACACGGTCGGCTTCAACGTGGAAGGTCCCGGCAAGGAATACCTGAAACTTCTGGCCAGCGAAGGCCAGGGCAGTTTCTTCAGCGCCGATGAACCCGAAGAACTCAATGCGGCACTGAGCGCCATCGTCGATGAAGTGCTGGGAGGCAGCGAGAACTTCGCCGAACTCTCCATCGATATCGACAAGGCCAATTTCTCGCACGACAACCGCGCCTTTTTCGGCCTGTTTTCACCCACCTCACGCCGTGCCTGGCAGGGCAATCTGAAAGGCTATTTCGTGGACAATGCAGGTCTGATGGATATCCACGGTGCGCAGGCAACCGTGTCCACAGACAATGGCGTACAGTTTGCCGAAACGGCACAGAGCTTCTGGTCGGATGAGATCGATGGCAATTCGGTGGTCGATGGCGGTGCCAATGAGCAACTGCAGACATCGACCCGCAATCTGTATACCTTCACCGGAGATTCCATCACGGCCATCGGTGCACCGCTGGCCGGTGTGGCGGCCAACCGACTGGAAAGTGACAACGCGCAGATCACCACCGACATGATGGGGCTTCCATCAGGCTCCGCCAAACGGGAGCTGGCCCTCGACTGGATTCAGTCAGCCCCCATGGGTGATCCCTTGCACAGCAAGAGCGTGCAAGTGGATTACGGTTCGCAGAAGGTCGTCTACATGATGACCAATCAGGGTCTGCTGCATGCCATCGATGCCTCTTCACCGACCGATAGCGCAGGCAGTGATATCAGTGGAGGCGACGAGCTGTTTGCCTATATGCCACCGCGACTGCTTGCCAACCTGCCGGACCTGATGGAGAACATCAATACGGGTGCGCACATCTATGGTCTGGACGGCGGCATCACCCGCTGGCATACCGACACGAACAACGATGGCATCGTCAACAATGGCGAGCGTATGCTGCTGATACTGGGCATGCGCCGCGGTGGTACGGCCTACCATGCGCTGGATGTGAGCGATCCGGATTCGCCCCGTCTCATGTGGGAAATCGACGAACTCGATCCCGACTTCCCGCGCCTGGCACAAAGCTGGTCACGCATGTCTCTGATCAAGGTTCATGATGGCAGTACCGAACGCAAGGTGCTGGCCTTTGCCGCCGGCTACGATGCCGATGTTCAGGATCCTGTCGACGGACCCGCTGCATCGAAAGGCAATGCCATCTACATGATCGACGACGGTGGAGACTTGCTGTGGAAAGTGGACAGTACCGATCATGCAGCCATGCAGTATTCGATTGCATCGGACCTGACCATCATCGACAGCGACGGCGACAGCTTTGCCGATCGCATGTATGTGGGTGATCTGGGCGGGCAGCTGTGGCGCATCGATTTCGACGACATTCAGGCCACGCCCGATGTGACACTACTGGCCGATCTCGACGACGGTGACCATCAACCCATCTTCTACGCACCCAGCGTGGCCTTGAACACCAGCGGCAGCGAGAAGTACCTGTCAGTAAGCGTCGGCACCGGTAACCGCACCAATCCGCTGCTGACCGGCATGCAGAACAACCTCTACATGATCCGTGATACCGATGTGGAAAAGGGACCGCCTGCCTCGGGATTCTCGACCATCGAGCCGAACGATCTGTTCGACGCCACCAACGACACCATCAGCTCCGCCGATGCGGATGTCGCCGCGGATGCGCAGGAAGACCTGGACGATGCACGCGGCTGGCGTGTGGCGCTGGCGAGTAATGAAAAGGCCCTGTCGCGACTGGTGACATTCGAGGGCAAATTGCTGGCGACAACCTTCGAGGCGGCACCGCAGATCGACCCCTTGAGCTGCAGCTTCGATACCACCGGTCGACTCTACATGATGGATATCGACAACGCAGCGCCCGTGCCCGACCTGAACCCGAGCAGCGCGACCACCAGTGACAGCAATCCGGCAGCCCGTAGTCGCGTGCTGGACAGTTCAGGCATACCCAGCTCACCGGTCATCGTTTTCACCAAAGGCTCGGGCACTGTTCAGGTCATTGTCGACAAGGAAGCCGTCAACATGATCGATCAGAAGCTCTCGCGCATCTACTGGCACGCACGCTGAGCGAACCACGGTGGCGCTCCCTGCCGTCCATGGGAGCGTCATCCGCACACGGTATTTCGTGATTTTGCGAAATCGTTCCACTTCAAGCTCGCCACGAAACGCCGCTACCTGAATCAATGGATATTCTGACATCACTGGCCTGTTCATGGATATATACGCACTGCTGAAACGTCTGGTCGATTTCGACGGTTCCGATCTGTATCTGGCCACAGGCGCACCTCCCAGCGCCAAGTTCGCCGGCGAACTCACGGCACTGAGTGATCAGCCCTTTGCACGCGGCGAAGTCGAAGCCATTGCCCGCCAGATCATGAACGAGGAACAGTGCGAGGAATTCGACCGCGAGCTGGAGATGAACCTGGCCATTGCGCCAGAAGGCATCGGGCGTTTCCGGCTCAACATCTTCAAGCAGAGAAACGAAGTGTCTCTGGTGGCGCGCAACATCCAGACCGAAATACCGCGCTTCGATGACCTGGGCCTGCCCGACATCCTCAAGGATGTCATTACGGCCAAGAACGGACTCGTGCTCTTCGTCGGTGGTACCGGCTCGGGAAAATCCACGTCACTGGCGGCATTGATCGATCATCGCAACAGCTTCAAGGGTGGTCATATCATCACCATTGAAGATCCGGTCGAGTATGTCCATCCACACAAGAAATGCATCGTCAACCAGCGTGAAGTGGGCGTTGACACCAACAGCTTTCACGCCGCCCTGAAGAACACCTTGCGACAGGCACCGGATGTGATACTTATCGGTGAGATTCGAGACCGGGAGACCATGGAGCATGCGGTCGCCTTCGCCGAAACCGGCCATCTGGCGATCTCTACCCTGCATGCCAACAACGCCAACCAGGCGCTGGATCGCATCATCAATTTCTTCCCCGAGGAACGCAAGGCTCAGCTGCTGCATGACCTTGGCAACAACATTCGCGCCATCGTATCGCAGCGTCTGGTTCCCACCGTCGACGGCAAGCGCTGTGCGGCCATCGAGATCCTGCTCGGTTCCCACACGATCAAGCAGATGATCATGAAGGACCAGTTGTCCGACATCAAGGAGGCCATGCTCAAGTCAGAGAACCAGGGCATGAAGACCTTCGACAGCGCCCTGTTCGATCTTGCGCGATCGGGTCGTATAACGCAGGAAGAGGCCTTGAAGAATGCCGATTCTGCCAACAACCTGCGGCTGCGTTTCAAGCTGAGTGGCCCGGTCAATGACGAGGACAACAGTGATCTGCTGCTGCGCGGACAGCTGCCCAGCGAGGTCGCAGCGGCGAAGGCGGCGGCAGAGGCCGCCAGCAAGGTTGACGATACCGAGCAGTCCGACAAGGCCGACACCGAGGAGCCCGATACCCAGACCAGTTCCCCGGCCATGGATGTGCATGCCGCGATGGCTAGACAGATCGCGAATCATCGCGCAGCCAATGATGCCGAGCAGAAGGCAAGCCAGCAGGAAGCCGGTGGCAGCGACAGCCTGGAAAAGGCCGCCGAGCTGTTCGAGCTGTCGCTGGAAGACACCTCACCCCCCGAGCCCGACCCTGACGAAGAGGCCGCCAAGGATGACACGCCTCAGTTCGGCATGGGTCGCATCGGCTGAGACCTTACATCGGCAACACGCGCATTTCCCCATCGCAGGCCAATGACAGGTATCCTCTGCCGTCATGGCAGATACCGTACGATTCATACACACCGCCGACCTGCACCTGGACTCGCCACTGCGTTCTCTGGCTGCCAGGAATCCGGCCCTTGGCGACCTGTTGCGCGATGCCAGTCGAAGACTGCTGCAACGACTGATTGATACCGCCCTAGAAGAACAGGTCGATGCCCTGATCATTGCCGGTGATCTGTTCGATGGCGAACAGGAAGACGTGCACACGGCCATGGTGCTGCAGCGTGAGCTCAGACGCCTGCAGGCCAGACAGATTCCGGTCTTCATCATCTGGGGAAACCATGATGCCGAGACGCGCTTTCTGGAAAGCCGAATTCTCGATCTGCCGGAGAATGTGCATGCCTTCGATGGCCGTGGCGGCAAGCAGTACTTTGCCAATGACCGCGCCGTGGTGCACGGGGTGAGCTTCACCAAGCGCAAGACCCCGGAATCCTTGCTCGGCAAGTACGGCAAGGCCGATCCCCATTGTTTCAACATCGGCATGTTGCATACCAGTCTCACCGGTGCCGACGGGCATAACGACTACGCCCCCTGCACGGTAAATGAACTGATCGACAAGGGATTCGATTACTGGGCGCTCGGTCATATCCACAAGCGTCAGATTCACCACGAGCAGCCGGCCATCGTGATGCCCGGCAATCCTCTGGGCAGGCATATCAATGAAGCTGGCGAACGTACCATCAGCCTGGTCACCCTGGCCAGTGGCGAGAAACCCGCGATTCGCAGCATCAATCTGGCCCCTGTACGCTTCGAACGACTCCCGGTATCACTCGAGGGCATCGATGACAGAAAGCAGGCTTACGAGAAGATGCTCATTGCCCTGAACCAATGCCGGGAGTCCATGGACAGTGATGTGCTCATTGTCCGCCTGGAACTGGAAGGCAGCAGTGTGCTGGCCAGCAGCTATCAACGCGATCGTCAGACGCTGCTCGTTGCGCTGCAGACCGAATACGAACACCGCGACGATCTGTGGATCGACAGCGTCAGTGCACGCGACTTGCAACTTCCCGCAGAATACGAGACCGGCAGTGAGAACAACCATTCACTGGCCGCCGAGCTACAGACACTGGTTGGCGACGACCTGCTGGACAGCGTCCCCTTGCTCGAAGCGGTTGCAGACGATCTGAAGCAGTTGAGCAAGGCCTTGCCACCGGATCTGAACGGTCTGTTCGGCGCCACGCCGGAGGAAGAACGCGAGTACATCCGACGTTCGCTGCTGCCCGATGGCGCCGTGTGGATGCTTCGTCAGCTGGAGGGCCAGGTGCAGCACGAGGCAGACACTGACGAGGGTGCATCGTCATGAGGTTCGAATCACTCAAGCTGCGTCGCTTCGGACACTTCACCGATTTCGAACTGGCCTTCGGCCCCAGACACCCGGACGCACCGGATCTGCATGTGCTCTACGGGCCGAACGAGGCCGGCAAATCAACCACACTTGCCGCCATCACGGACCTGCTCTACGGCATCAAGCGAACAACGCCGTGGAATTTTCTGCACAACAACAATGTACTGGAAATCGAAGCCACACTCGAGCAGGATTCGCAGAACCTGACACTCAAGCGTTTCAAGAATCACTGGGCCAATGCCAACGATGAGCGACTGGAGCGCTTCCCTCTCGATCTGCAGGGTTTGACGCGTGAGGACTATGCACGCCGCTTCTCCTTCGACGAACAGACTCTGCAGGCAGGAGGCGAACAGATCCTCAACAGTGACGGAGATGTGGGCCAGGCGCTCTTCTCTGCGAGTGCCGGACTTGCAAATCTCAAGGAGCAGATCGATGAATCCCTGAGCGATGCGAATGCGTTCTGGATGCCCAACAAGCGGGTCAATCTGCAACTGACCGAACTGAAGAAGCAATTGCTCGACAACAAGAAGCAGATGGACGCGGCCAGGCTCGATACACGCGAGTGGAAGAAGCGCTGTGACAAGCTCGAACACGCCACCTTGCGCCGTGACAAGCATCGACAATTGCGCGACGAGCTTCAGCAGACTTGCCGCCAGTTGGAGAAACGCCAGTCGGCGCAGGCTCTGGCGGCGCACTATCGAAAGCTGGTCGAGCAACGCGATGCCCTGGCGAATGAATCCGTGGTGCCGATGGAGCACCCCCGCGCAGCCGACTTCCTGACGGGCAGTAGCGCCCGACAACTGCTGGACAGGATTCGCGAACAGCTAGAGGATTGCCGAATCGCCCAGGCTTCCAGATCCGACCTGGAATCACAGCTGCAGGAGCTCCAGGAGCGCCTTGACGCAACGACACCGGATGAGGCGATGCTTCGCCTGGTACAGGCTACAGAACGTATTCGCACCCTGTCCGAAGAAAGTGCTGCCGTCTATGAATGGCAACAGCAACAGGCCCAGTGTCAGGCGACGGTGTCACAGTGTCTGGTCGAACTGGATGCAGCCCGGAAGCGTCTGGCCCTGCCGGCAGAGACGCCGCTCGAGAGCAAACTGCCCGGTGAGAGCCTGCTGGCCGAGCTGCAGCAACTGCTCGACGAGGAACAATCGCTGTCTGCAGCCGTACAGCATGCCAGAGATGAACTGGACAGTCTGGAGCCACTGAACGAGCAGAACAGCGCGTCAGCAGACACGGCAACGACCGATGACGCGGCACCCGATCTTGATATCGCCAGTGATCTACTGAGCAGCATTCAGCAGGACGCCCTCAGCAGGCAACTGCTCGCGGCGCGAGAAGCCTTGCTCGAGAGTCGACATGCTCTGGAGAAAAAGCTCGACAAGGCCGGCCTGTCTGTTGAGCAACTGAGTCAACTGACGCTACCCGACACCAGCTGGCTCAATGCCAGGCTCACCGAGCTGAACGACAGCGAGCACCAGTTACATCAGCTGCAGGAACGCATCCAGACACTCTCCACGGACATTCGAGAGAACCAGGATCGCTGCGCCGAGTTGACGCTGGCAGGCGCACTGGATCCGAAGCGCCTGATCGAGGCCAGAGACTCTCGCGATGACGCCTGGTCGACACACAGCCAGGCCATCGATGATTTGCAGCCGCATGCCGAGCTGCAGAAAAGCGCTCGCCGATTCGAGAAGACGCTCGGCAATCACGACGCCTTGCTGGCACAGGCTGCCAGCAGCAATCAGGCCACGGCCGAACTGCAGATGCTGCAGGTAACGCTGCTTCGTCAACAGAGCGAGCTCGAAGAACTGACCGACAGGCAATTGCCTGATTCTCAGTCACTGCAGCAACGATGCATCGATCAACTGATGAGTGGCATCGGAAGCATTCAGGATGGCACGGCAATCGATCCGGAGCGACTGCGCAATCGTCATGCGCTGGTCAGCGGGCTGCTGAACGAACAGGAGCTCCTTCATGGGCAGGCACTGACAGTCGACAAGCTCGAACTGAAGGCTGCCGACCAATGCCGCAAGTTGCTGACCATGCTGGGCCCGTTGCAGTCGTCTGCCCGCAACGACGCCCTGGGCAGATTGGCACTGGACGATTTGCTCTCCCAGGCAAACAGCATTCTGGAATTCCTCAAGGCCGAGAGAGCGCAGCAGCTCGAGGCACAACGAGCGCAGGCGACGCTGGCCGAGTCACATGCCAGACGACAGGCACAACTGCAAACTGCAAGCCGGGAACTTGATGCATGGCAGGAGCGGTGGAAAGCGCTCACGCAGGACACCCTGTTCATCGATATGCCGCTTTCACGTGCGCGTGACTCGCTTTCCTGGGTGGCAACACTTGCGCCGCTGGTGCAGCGCCATCGCGAGGCTGTGCTTGAACTGGAAAAACTCACTGGGCGTCTCGCCACTCGGGACACAGCCATCAAGGAACTTCTGCTGGAACTCGGCGAAGAATCATTGAGCAATGCGCTGCAACACCTGGATGCCGCGGTGGTGCAGGTGCAGAATCACGAATCCGTGCGGGCGCAGATGAAGGCGCTGCGAGAGAAGCTGGACAAGAACCAACAGGCACATGCCAGCAGCCAGCAATCCGTCGATACTCTGCGGCAGGCCCTGGGGGCCGAGTCGGACCAGGCCTTACTGGCGCTGTTGATCCGTACCGAGCAGCACCGCACACTCAATGACCGCTGCAAGGAGACGCTGGCGCAGTTGCGTGACATCAGCGGTTCGGACCAGACCGAAGAGGATATCGAGCAGCTGTGTCAGGAGGATGATGCGCAGGCTGTGGAGCAGAAGCTCGCCGAACTGAATGCTCATCTGAAGGATGCCAGCACCACTTACGATGAATCCAGTGAGGCGTGGGCGCTGGCCAATCGTGAACTGGAGGATATCGGTGATGAGAACGCGTATGCCAGACTGAATCAGGAACGGCAGAATCTGGTTCTTCAGACCATGGACCTGGCCAGGCAATGTGCCATCGCGCGTACGGGGCAGAAAGTCCTGAATGCCGCCATGGCGCGATTTCGTCAGGAGCATCAATCGGTGATTCTGACCGAGGCCCAGAAGGCGTTCACCACGCTCACCGGCGGGCGATATGTGCAGCTGCTGCCACGCGACGATGGCCAGGGCAATGAACGGCTTTTCGTCATCGATCAGCAGCAACAGGCGCGTGCCGTGTCCGAGCTTTCCACCGGCACTCGCTACCAGTTGTATCTGGCGCTACGGGCAGCCGCCCATGCCGACTATGCCAGCCAGCGTACACCGCTGCCCTTTGTTGCCGATGACATCATGGAATCATTCGACGATGCCCGATCCAGCGCAGCGTTTCAGGTGCTGGCCGGAATGGCGGAGCGAGGCCAGGTGATCTACCTGACACACCATCAGCACCTGCTCGACATCGTGCGCGACGTCGTCGGCGCCGACCGCGTCCAAATCCACCACTTCCAATAACAATCACTTACCGGGGTCGGACCACGCCCCGGGGTCGGACCACATCGGCCACTAAATGCCACTTTCTTCATGAGAAAAGCGGCGTTTAGTGGCTGTTTGTGGCCTGTGGACGAGTGTATTTACAATAAAATCAATGACTTCCCATGGTCCGACCCGGAGGGTCACGGAGGGTCCCCGGAGGGTCAGATGGCGAGGTAGTCGTGGCGGAGTTGTTCGTTGTCGAGGACTTCGGCGGCGGTGCCGCTGTAGACGATTTCGCCGGTGTCGAGAATGAGGGCGGAGTCGGCAAGCTTGAGGGCGGCAACGGCGTTCTGCTCGACCAGGATGGTGGTGATGCCTGTGTTCTTGACCTCGATCAGTGCCTTTTCGATATCATGGCGCACCACCGGCGCCAGGCCTTCGTAAGGCTCATCGAGCAGCAACAGCTTGATATCACGAGCCAGCGCCCGGCTGATGGCCAGCATCTGCTGCTCGCCGCCGGACAAGGTCGTGCCTTCCTGCTTTCGACGTTCCTTCAACCGGGGAAAGAGCTCGTAGATGCGCTCGTAGCTCCAGCCACTCGAACCGGCAATGCGGGCAATGTCCAGATTCTCTTCCACCGTGAGTCCGGGAATGATGCGCCGATCTTCGGGCACCAGTTGAATGCCGGCCAGGGCTGCCTCGAAATCCTGCTTGTCGTGAATGGACTCGCCCTTCAACCAGATGCTGCCACTTCGCAGGTCGGGGTTATCGGCCCGTGCAATGGCTCGAAGAGTTGAGGTCTTGCCCGCGCCATTACGGCCGAGCAAAGCCACGATCTCGCCCTCGTTGACCGAGAAGGAGACGTCCTGAACGATGTAACTGTCGCCGTAGTAGGCCTTCAGTCCTTCGCAGCTGAAATAGGCATCAGGGGCGGACGATACAGCCGTGCTTGCATTACTCATCAGACTTGCTCCTCACCGAGATAGGCTTCCTTGACACGTGGATCCGCCTTCACCTCCTCGGGCGTTCCCTGGCAGATGATACGACCACCAGCCAGCACCGAGATACGATCAGCCAGGCTGAACACGACGTGCATGTCATGCTCGATGATGACTTTCGTCATGCCCTGCGCCTTGATTCGCTTCAACAGATCGATGGTTGCATTCGTGTCGTGCCGGGCCATGCCGGCCGTCGGCTCGTCCAGCAGCAGCAGTCGCGGTTGCTGCGCCAGCCCCATGGCCAGCTCCAGCCGCCGTTTATCGCCTCGGGACAGACTGCCCGCTTCACTGCCAACAAGCGCGCCCAGGCCCAGATCCGTGAGTATGTCCTCGGCTTGCACTCTGGCATCGTTTTCACCGGAAAAGCGTCGAAACCAGCTGAGCTTGAAGGCGCCATCGCGCTTGGCAAGCACCGGAATCATGACATTCTCCAGAAGGCTCAGTTCCGGGAAGATCTCCGGTGTCTGAAAGACACGCACCACCCCGAGCTGGTTGATCTCATGAGGCTGTTTACCGGTCAGATTCTGCCCATCGAATACGACCTGTCCAGACGTGGGTCGCAGACGTCCGATGCAGACATTGAGCAGGGTCGACTTGCCAGCGCCATTGGGCCCGATGATGGCATGTGTCTCTCCTTCCCGGACAGACAGATCGATATCACTCAGCGCATGCAGACCAGCAAAACTCTTGTGCACGTCAGCCACGTGCAGAACGGTGTTTTCCATGAGAGGCCCCTAGGAAGGATCGGCCACAGCAGACGTCGTGCTGCTGGCGGGTTGAGGTTTCTTGCGGGTGAACAGACCACCGATACGTCGCATGCCTTCCATGATGCCGCCCGGCAGGAAGATGACCGTGATCATGAACAACAGACCCAGCGTCAGATGCCAGCCATCGCCGACGAACAGGCTGACCAGTTCCACCACAAAACCCTGCAGACCATCGGGCAGTGCATCGAAGGCCTGATTGAGCGTGACATCATTGAAGGCCGAGAAGATGTTCTCGAAATACTTGATCAGCGCAGCACCCAGCACAGGCCCAAGCAGGGTTCCCGCCCCACCGAGAATCGTCATCAATACCACTTCCCCCGAGGCAGTCCACTGCATGCGTTCAGCACCTGCCAGTGGATCGGTAACCGCGAGCAGAGAACCTGCCAGCCCCGCGTACATACCGGAGATCACGAATGCCCAGATCAGATAGGGCCTGGTATTCAGGCCCGTATAGGACATGCGGGTCTGATTCGACTTGATGCCGCGCAGCATCGTCCCGAAGGGCGAGCGCGTGATACGCAGTGCGATGAAGAAGCCGATGATGAGTGCCACCGCGCAGAAGTAGAACCCGGGCAAACCGCTCATCTTGATACCGAACAGGGATGTCGAAGGCAGAGATCTCCCCGTGGAGACTCCCACGGCTGCATCCAGCACACGAGCATCACTCAGGCTCAATTGCAAGCCTGTCTCCCCATTGGTGATGGGCGTCAGCACCGAGTAGGCCAGGTTGTAGGACATCTGGGCGAAAGCCAGAGTCAGTATGGAGAAGTAGATGCCGGATCGCCGCAGACTGATGAAGCCGATCAGAAACGCGAAGGCGCCTGCCACCACGATACTGAACACGACCGCAGGCAGCACATTCATGGTAAGCAGCTTGAAGGACCAGACAGCGGTGTACGAACCCACTCCCAGAAAGGCGGCGTGCCCGAAAGACAGATAGCCGGTGAGTCCGAACAGGATATTGAAGCCGATGGCGAATACGCCGAAAATAGCGAATTTCTGCATCAGGTCGGGATAGTTCGCACCGAAGGGCGCCAGCCAGATCGGCATGGTCAGGACTGCCGCCGCAAAGGCAATGAACAGTATCCAGTCGGATGTCGCAGAGGTATTTTTCATGAGTGATCTCCGAATGGGTTCCTAGTCTTCCATTACACCCTTGCGACCCATGAGGCCACGAGGACGTACCAGAAGAACAACGACAGCGACAAGATAGATGATGATCTGATCGATCCCCGGCAAGACGCTCTTGATCTCGTTCATCGAGGCAAAGGACTGCAGGATTCCCAGCAGGAAACCGGCAAGTACGGCACCACCCAGCGACCCCATGCCTCCCACGACCACGACGACAAAGGAGAGCACGAGAAAGTCCATGCCCATGTGATAGTCGGGCGGCAGTATCGGTGTGTACATGACGCCGGCAAGCCCTGCCACCACAGCGGCCATGCCGAACACGATCGTGAAGCGGCGCTGGATGTCGATGCCCAGCAGACCCACCATCTCCCGATCCTGCATGCCTGCTCTGACCACCATGCCGAAGGTGGTGAACTGCAGGAAGGCAAAGACCGCAGCAATGACGATGAAGGAGAACAGCAGATAGATCAGTCGCCACCAGGGGTAGACCACGTTATCCCCCAAACCGAGAAAGGCGCCGATATTCGCGCTGCCGGCAACCACCGCGGGGGCAGCCTGCGGAATGGGATTGGCGCCGAAATAGTGTCTGATGATTTCCTGGCAGATGATGGCCAGACCGAAGGTCACCAGGATCTGGTCGGCATGAGGCCGCTTGTAGAAATGCCGTATCAGGCCACGCTCCATGAGCAGACCCAGTGCCAGCATCACGGGGATGGCGATCAGAATGGCCAGAGGTACCGAGAAATCGACAATGATGCTGCCGACGACCGGAAACTTCGCCTCCAGAATCGGCACCTCCTTGTAAGCCTCGAACAGCGTGATGCTCTCGTCGCGAACCTGCGTCGAGATCGTCAGCAACTTGCGCAGCGTTACCGCACAGAAGGCACCGATCATGAAGATGGCCCCGTGTGCGAAATTGACCACCCCCAGCGTGCCGAATACCAGGGTCAGGCCCAGAGCAATCAGCGCATAGGCGCCGCCCTTGTCCAGACCGTTGAGTAATTGAAGTATGAGTGCGTCCAAATGCTTGCCCCTTGCAGTTCAAGAACACTGCTTTGAAAAGGAAACACCAACCAGCGCGCCTGCACAACCTGCATCAACTGCAAGCTCACGACATGAGGGTCAGAGTATGTATTACCAATGTCGTCCCGCTGTCCGAGGCGTCGGCGCGGGACGGACCGGCGGCAAAGGCCGCCGATCGCGACGAGCTGATAAGCGAAGATCGATTGCGGTCAGACGCAGGCAACCGCCACGCCGAAACCCACAATCAGCCGAGCGTTACAGGCTCATGACACTCGGCTCTTGCCGGATTATCAGGCGCCGTTGTTACAGCTACCCAGATCGCCACCGGCGAACATGGGATGATCGACCGGATACTCGACCTGCGCACGAGGCGTGACTTCCACCACTTCCAGCAGATCGAACTGAGAAGAAGGATTCTCCTTACCCTTCACCACCAGCACATCCTTGAAGCACTGGTGATCGCCGGCACGGTATTCGGTTGCGCCATTGCCCAGTCCGTCGAACTTGTGCCCTTCCAGTGCAGACACCACCTGGCAAGGCTCGAAGGTACCGGCACGCTCGCAGGCATCGGCGTACAGCAGGGTCTGTACATAGCAGGTATGAGCCGCCTGCGATGGTGGAAAACCGTATTCCTGACCGAATGACTTGACGAAGGCCTGACTGCCGGCATCGCTCAATGACCAGTGCCAGTTGGTTGAGCCGAAGATACCCTTGACGTTCTCACCGGCACCCTGAGCCATGAGTCGTGAATACAGGGGCACCACGATCTCGAAGTTCTTGCCATTGACCTGCTTGTCCTTCAGGCCGAACTGTATCGCCTGGGTCAGGGAGTTGATCATGTCCTTGCCGTAGTGATTCAGGATCAGTGTATCGGCTCCGGAGTTGAGGACCGGTGTGATGTACTGACTGAAATCACCCGCCCCCACTGGCGTCTTGACCTTCTCGACCGTTGTCCAGCCGATTGCTTCCGTGGACGCGATGATGGATTCTTCCTGCGTCCAGCCCCAGGTGTAATCGGCTGTCAGATGATAGGTGCGACGATCATTGCCGTAGTTCTTCTCCAGTACCGGTCCCAGTGCGGCACCGGACATATAGGCGTTGAAGAAATGACGGAAACCGTTGGCCTTCTTGTCCTTGCCGGTGGTGTCGTTCGAATGGGTCAGACCGGACATGAAGATGATGCCGGCATCCTGACACAGACCCTGAACGGCAATCGCCACCCCCGAGGAAGAACCACCGGTGACCATGACAACGCCATCTTTCTCGATCATGCGCTTGGCTGATGCACGGGCAGCATCGGACTTGGTCTGCGTATCGCCCGTCACATACTCCACTTTCTTGCCAAGGATGCCGTTGCCCTTGAGCTCACTGGGCTGCATGGTATTCATCATGCCGCCATCGCCCTCACCGTTCAGGTGCTTGACCGCCAGCTTGTAGGCACGCAGCTCATCGGCACCCTCATCGGCATAGGCACCGGACTGGGGTACGTTGAAACCCAGTGTGACGACACCGCTGTCTCCCGGATTGTTCAGAAAATCCGCGCCATAGGCATGACGCGAGAAAAACAGCGGGGCACCGGTAATCGCAGCTGTTGCGGCACTGGCCTTCAACATGTCGCGACGGGACCAGGCATTGGTGATGATTTTCTTGCTCATGAAACTCTCTCCTCGTGGTACTTGAATGGCAACCGGCAAGCTGACCCGAGGATCCTGTACGGGGCATACCGTCACGCGTGGTGTCATGAGGTAGCGTCCGCACAGCTCGCCGACTGCTGTGAATCAAAACCCGTCCTGCACTCCTTTTCACAAGATATGTGACGGAATGACAAAAGACTGCGTCAATTATAGGGAAACTGACAGTTTGGAAAGAAGTTCCTCAATTATTTGGAAAAACAATAGTTTAAATAAACCTGGGCACTGGTCGTCAGCACTCTGATGATGCGCATCGGGCTGGTTGTTACGAAAGGTAACGACTTTCCAGTGAATGACGTCTGAAAATCAGCGCCTTTATCGATAGCTGCTGATTTTCGGAAACATTTCGCAGGTTTCAAGTCCAAAAAAGAGAAAGCCATCACATATATTTCTCTACTGGACAGTTACTTGATGGCCGAACCGCCTTATTCGACAGCCAGCGTTCTGTCGAACAGCCAGCTGTCGAGCACCGCATGGACATCGTTCACACCTTGCTTCTTCAAGGCGGAGAAGTCCTGCAGCGTTGCTTCCACACCGCCCTCCGACAATTGATCCTGAACGCCCATCAAGGCCTGACTGACCTGATTGCGTGACAGCTTGTCCGCCTTGGTCAGCAGGATGTGCAATTCCGCCTGGCCCTGCTGCTGCAGTTCGATCAATTGCCAGTCGCTATCTGTCAGCGGGTGACGAATATCCATGACCAGCACGAGACCGCGCAGACTGGGTCGAGAGATCAGGTAGCGGGTCATGGCCGATTGCCACTGTTTCTGCTTGTCGCGTGAAACCTGTGCGTAGCCATAACCCGGAAGGTCCACCAGAAAACGCTTTTCATCGAGGGAAAAATGATTGATCAACTGCGTCCTGCCCGGCGTCTTGCTGGTTCTGGCCAACTTTCGATTCCGCGTTATCGTGTTGATGGCACTGCTCTTGCCAGCATTCGAGCGACCCGCGAATGCAACCTCCGCTTCCGACTCGGGGCAATGGTACGGATCGCTGGCACTGGAGTGAAATTGTGCCGAAAAATACACCGAGTTCATGTCTGAGGTTCTATCCAGTTGATATTGACTGACCTGGAACACTTGTGTTGCCTGTCAGTCTGCTAAAATTCGTCGATCCCATGCGGTTTCGGCTGCGTACAGTCTAACCATTCGAACAAATTCAAGTCATTGTCGGAGTTTTCATGAAAATTTGGGCCCTTGCAGCCACTCTTGCCTTTGCCTGGTTAGCTAGTCCAGCCTCCGCCGCAGGTGATCCTGCTGCCGGCAAGGCGAAAGCTGCCGTCTGCGCAGCCTGTCACGGTGCCGATGGCAAGGCCATCATGCCCTCCTACCCGAATATCGCTGGTCAGCACGCCGCCTACCTTGCCAAGCAATTGACGGAATATCGTGATGGTGATCGAGTGAACGCGCTCATGTCAGGTCAGGCTGCCAACCTCAGTGATGAAGACATCCAGGATCTGGCTGCGTATTTTGCGTCCATGCCGAAACATGAAAACGTCTCTGCCGAAGAAAACCTGACACTGGGACAGGATATCTATCGCGGTGGTATCACGTCTGCAGGCATTGCGGCCTGTGCGGCATGCCACGGCCCTGCGGGCCAAGGCATCCCCAACGCAGCCTGGCCCGTCATTTCCGGACAGAATGCCGAGTACACCAGCGACCAGCTGAAGTATTTTCGCTCCGGAGAACGCGCCAACGACCCCAACGCAATGATGCGTGGCGTGTCAGAGCGAATGACCGATGCCGAGATCGAAGCAGTTTCCAACTACATCGCCGGCCTGCATTCCGCCGCAGAGTAAGTCCACTGCAGCAGGGCTGATGCAGCGCTGACACGCGCCGCATGACGAATCTGCCTGTTGATGATCGGCCCGCCCAGCGGGCCGATTTCAGTTCTGCCTGACACAATTCGCACTTTCGTGTTATTCGCAGTGAACGAACCCCCGACCCGCGGGTCCATACCTGAATTCTGTATCCAACGAGGAACTGAAACATGCATTTCACGCGACGCGGATTTCTGTCTGCCACACTACAAACCACGATCGCAACGACGCTCGGAGCCAGTCTTGCGGGCGTTGCCGGTAATGCCATGGCCGCTGGCGGTTATGAGCTGATCAATCCGCCACAGAACACCTCCACACCCGATCAGGTCGAAGTCATCGAGTACTTCTGGCTGGGCTGCCCGCATTGCTACGCATTCGAGCCCAGCATCTCTGCCTGGGAACAGAACATGCCCGAGAATGTGGCATTCATTCGTGAAGCTCCCCCGTTGAATCCGTCCTGGGAACAGCATTCCCGTGCCTTCTATGCCGCACAGCTGCTGGGACATGAGCATGAATTCGTTCCGGCCATGTTCAAGGCCATTCATGAAAACCGTCAACGCATGCGGAAGCCGGAAGACATTGCCGACCTCGCCGCAGCGCTGGGCATGGACAAGGAAAAATTCCTGAAGACGATGGATTCATTCGGTGTACAGACCAAGATGAACCGCGCCATGCAACTGGCCAAGGGCGCAGGACTGACCGGCGTACCGTCAGTCGTGATCAATGGCAAGTACCGAACAGGCGCCGGCCTTGCCGGTGGCAACGAAGCCATCATCACCGTGATCAACGAAACCATCGCGATGGAAAAGCAGGCAATGGGCATCGAATAAGCTCGAAAGCCTGGCAGGCACTGCTCTCGCACGGGGGCGAGGCCTGATGCCAGAGGCGCACGGAAGAAAGGCCGCTGAGGAATCAGCGGCCTTTTTTTTGTCCGGTGTACGGCCGGTATGTTGTTGTAAACGAACAGGAATACCAACTCACAGTGGCAAGCATGGACAGGGCCCCAGCCAGCTGGATATCGAAAGTGAACGGACTGTACTAACCTGTCGCTCGTTCCCGGAGCCGGATTTGTCTTATGATGAAGCTGTCCGGTAGATCGGGGCATTGAAAAGGGAACAATGCCAAGTCGTCAACCGGAAAAGGGATGTCGCGGCAATCGCCGTGATGCGTTTCATGCGTTCCCGGAGTCAACCATGACGACGAAGGAATCAGGCAATCGATCCTCACCGTTCGACTATCTGAGCAACTGGTCGGATGGCGTATCCTGCTGGCAGGCCATTCAGCGCCTGCAATCCAGACCGATCATCAGCGCCGCATCGGCCAGACGTATCGGCCAGAACAGAGCCATCGAACTGATAGCACACGCTCGCAAGCGCTCTGCCTTGTATGCTGAACACTACGCATCGGTAGCCCCTGGCTCAGCGCTCGAGGATTATCCCGCCATCAGCAGGCAGACTCTGATGGGCAATTTCGATCGCTGGTCCTGTGACCCGCGGGTAAGCCGGGAATCGGTGGATCGCTTCATAGCCACCAACGACACCATCGGCGATCGTTATCTGGGTGACTATCTGGTCTGGACCAGCAGCGGCACCAGTGGCGAGCCTGGCATCTACGTACAGGACAGACAGGCCTTGTCGGTCTATCAGTCACTGCTGGCAGTCAGGTATCAGCAGGACAGTCGCAAGCCGACATTTCAGGATCCCTGGCACATGGCGTTCGACACCAGTCGCATGGCCATGATTGCCGCGCTGGAGGGACATTTCGCTGGCGTGGTCTTCTGGCAATGGTCATCGAAGCTGAACCCCTGGCTGAGCAATCGCACGCGGACCTTTTCCATTCTGCAGCCGCTGCCCGAGCTGGTGGCACAGCTCAACGAATGGCAACCCGGCTTTCTCTCCAGTTATCCCAGCATGCTGGCCGTACTGGCCAATGAACAACGCTGTGGTCGATTGAAGCTCTCTCCCCGAAGTCTGTGGTGTGGGGGCGAACACCTGGACTGTCACCAGCGCCAGCAGATGGAATCGGCCTTCGGCTGCCCGCTGATCGAAGACTATGGCGCATCCGAAGCCATGAACATGGCCTTTGGCTGCAGCCATGGACGCCTGCATGTCAATACGGACTGGTTCATTCTCGAACCGGTGGATGAAAACCTGAAAGCTGTCCCCGCCGGTCAGAAGTCAGCCACCACACTGGTGACCAACCTGGCGAATCGATTGCAGCCATTGATCCGCTACGACATCGGAGACAGCGTGACGCTGCATACCGATGCTTGTGATTGCGGCAATCCGCTACCGACGCTCAGCGTCGATGGACGTAGCGACGACACCTTGTGGTTGCCGGCAGACAAGGATGAGAAGATCCCGGTTCTGCCGCTGGCGCTCAACACCGTGATAGAAGAGCACGCCGGTGAATTCGGCTTCCAGATCAATCAGTGCGGGCCGCAGGAACTCTCCATTCGCACGCAGGGCGACAGCGTGGAATCCAGATGCCGGGCATTCAGGAAAATTCGCGGACCGCTGACAAGGTATCTGTCATCGCTCGGCACGCTGCCCATCACGCTGCATCATGACAAACGACCACCAGAGCGCGATGCCTGCAGTGGCAAACTCAATCAGGTCAGTAAATCACCGGAGTTGTTGAGCCTCTGACGGAGCCTCTCAGGGCTCGAGTGCATCATCCAGCTCGGCAATCGGAAATGCCTTCACGAATGGCAGCAATTCCTCGCTACTCAGGTCGGATGAGCTGATGGTGAGCATGCCACCGCTTTTCAGCTGCACCATGAACTGGGCCTCGCCACCGCCCTCACTCATGTCGAGCACCGTGCGCTTCTGGACACGAATCTTCTTGCCGCTGCCAGCGCCCATCCCCATGCCCAGCTGTGCCAGCGCTGCCAGGCCACCGCCGGCCACACCGGTAGTCAGGGACACGGCAATATCGTTGCCATCGCTGGAATAACGGCGTTCGATGATCGTCATGCCCATGGCGCTCTGATTGTCTATCTCACCGCCTTCAAACCCGGCGACGGCATCGGGGAAAACCGTCAGTGTTGCCTGCTGGCGAAGCTGCTGCAGGCTCTCCACACACCACTTTGCTTCATCCAGAGCACCCACCAGATCATCCTCGGCAATCAACCTGGCCGCTTCCTGGCACGCTGTGGCAGCCTCTTCGGCAGACTGTGCCATGGCCTGTGTACCGCTCAGCATGATTGCAACCGTGCCGATGATGATCCCCGTTCCTTTCATACCCTTTCTCCTGACTTGTTCACGCTCAGCTCGATACTGACCGGTTCATGCTCGATACAGTAACCCTTGTTCATGGTGGCTACATTGATGTACGACAGATTGTCGGCATCCACTCGCCCGCGTGCCTCGTGAATATGGCCGAACAGGTGCAGCAGCGGTGAGACCTCCCTGATCCGCCGGAGCAACGACGGGCAGCCGGTGTGTTCGAGCGCCATGTCCTCACGCTGAACCTGATCAAGAATACCGTGTGGCGGTCCGTGCGTAATGAGCACGTCCGTATCCTTTGGTATCAGATTCCAATGCGCTTCGATGGGCGCTCCCGGGTCACGCATGAAAGACCAGTCCAGAAATCGGGGTGTGATCGGCGACCCCCAGAAGCTCACCCCGTCGAGATGGCAACCTGAATCATTCAGCAGGTGAACCCCGTTATCCTGGGCAAATCGCGCCGCCGCAACGGGGTCCGATTCCATGAAGGTATCGTGATTGCCGGCCACACACAGCTTGTGCCTGAAGGCCTGTCGGCCGAACCACTCCATGAAAGCCAGCGTCTCATCACGCGTACCATGCCCGGTCAGGTCTCCGGCATGGATCAAGACATCACCCGCTGGCAGAACGACCTGTTCATGGTCGCCATGGGTATCACTGATACAGACTAGCTTCACGTAGTCATAAACCTATCGTTCGCCGATGACCATTTCCATTCTAAGCAAAATACCGTAGGACTTCTCGTAATCCAGCGTGGCGGGCCAGGAGACCGAGGGCCAGACTTCATAGAAGAACCACGGACGCCAGACGTTATGACGCCAACGGAAGCGAATTTCGTGCCCGCGGTATCTGTCCTCGAGCCCGTTGTTCAGCGCTGTGTGATATCCCGCAATGAATTCGAACGCCAGGGCCTTTGCATCACTGATCTGACTGTAGAGGCCGAAGGTCTGGCCGATGACGGCTCCCTTGCGTCCCTTGCGCCAGTTGATTTCGGAATGTGATCGGATGAACAGATTGTCCTGATAAAACAATTTGCGCTGAAAGGACGTTGTCAGCCGGTTTTCAAACCCGGATTTCGAATAGTGCCAGTAACTGTTGGATGCACTGAAATTCCACTTTCTGGCCAACACCTTGCGGTAACCGAGAACGAACCGCCCGAAATACTGGATATCGCCCTCTCTCTGGCGCACACCGAGATCAACATCCGCGTTGCCATTGTCGCGTGCCGAACGGATGAAGCGAATCGCCGCGGAGGCGTTCGAATCGCCGTTGACCACCGGCCCCTGCAAACGATCGACACTGCCGCCCACGATATCGGTATCGTCATCCTCGGTACTGAACAGCAGCTTGAAGCGCTTCTCGGTATTGGGTAGCGATACCCTGATCTTCAGCGAAGGCTTGACCTCGAAGTCTTCATCAGCCGGTTTGATCGCATCCAGGCGTATGCGCGCCCAGCTGTCATTGTCCAGACTGCCTTCCTTGGTGGTCGCATCGCTGAAGAAGCCGTCCACCTGGTTCATGAAGCCGGTGAATCGACGCGTTGCCACCCGTTGCGCATCGTCTGCATAGTCGGCCGCCTTGCCCACGATCCCCTGTTGCTCTTCGTCGCTTGTCTCACTGCCTTCCTGCGCACTGACGGTAGCAACCGACAGACCAGCCATCAGGCACAACAGTGCCCTGAACACATGACTACGCATCAAGAGCCGACATCAATCGCCTCATTTCTTCGTCCGTACCAATGGAGATTCTCAGCCACTGATTCAGGCGTGGCTTGTCCCAGTAGCGTACCAGCACACCCGCGTCATTGAGCTTTCTGAAAATACTACCGGCCTCTCCGCCGGGTGCTCTTGCGAACACGAAATTGGCAGACGATGGCAGTACGCCGAATCCTCTTTCTTGCAAGTCTGACACTGTACGACGACGCGTTTCCAGAATGCGATCGATCGTCTGGCGGTAATAGCTTTCATCCTTGATGGAAGCAACACCGGCCGCCTGAGCCAGTGCATCCACCGGGTAGGAATTGAAGGAGTTCTTCACTCTCTGCAGTCCCTCGATCAGAGCCGGATGGCCAAAGGCAACACCCAGGCGCATGCCAGCCAGGGACCGCGCCTTTGAATACGTCTGACTTACCAGCAGGTTCGGAAAGCGCTTGATCAGACTGACCACACTGGTGGCTCCGAAGTCGGCGTAGGCCTCGTCCACCAGCAACACCTGCTCAGTGTGCCTGACCAGCAAGCCGGCAATGGCAGATTCTTCGACGGCCAGCGCCGTGGGCGCATTCGGGTTGGGGAAGACGATTCCACCGGCATTGGGCTCGAAACTCTCCACCGGCAGAACGTAGTCCTCCGTCAACGGCACGGTTCTGGCCTTGATGCCGTAGAGCTCGCAGTAGACCGGGTAGAAACTGTAACTGACATCGGGAAACTGCAGCACCTTGTGATTGGTGAAAAACGCCAGAAACGCCAGTGCCAGAATCTCGTCCGAGCCGTTACCCACGAACACCTGGCTGATATCCAGATCGTGATAGTCGGCCAGCACCTGTCGCAGTGCCTCACTTTCAGGATCCGGGTAACGACGCAGTTGATCGCCGCTGACTTCCGCGATCGCCTGCATCACTCTGGGTGAGGGCGGATAGGGATTTTCATTGGTATTGAGCTTGACGATGTCGCTACCGCTACGCTGTTCGCCGGGTATATAGGGCGTCAGACGGTTTACCGTCTCGGTCCAGTAATTGGTCATTCAATCAGTGCTACAGGTTAGGGTTCCAACAGGGCGAGTACCGCCCTTCCACTGGCGACACTCATTCGTCAAGCAATTCACCGAGACGCCGACTCGCAGCCTGCAATTGAGGCAGATAGCCCGGCAAGGCCGAGAATGGCACACGCATGCTGGGCGCATGGAACGACAAGGTGGCATACAGTCTGCCGTTGAGGTCCAGCACCGGCACAGCCATGGCGACCACACCTTCGATGAATTCCTCATTATCCAGAGAAAAACCACGCTGGGCAATGACCGCCAGCTCATCTCTGAGTTCACTGAAACTCAGCAATGTGTTGGGCGTATAGGCCTTCAGGCGAACATTGGCCAGGATACGCTCGCGCTGCACCTCGGGCAGTACACTCAGATACATCTTGCCGCTGGCCGTACTGCACACCGGTACACGACTACCGATCTGCAGACTGACGCGTACTGGCCAATGTGTTTCCGCCCGATCGTAGTAGATCATCTCGAACCCATCGGGCACAGCGATATTGCAGGTTTCTCCGATCTGCTCTGACAGCTCGGTGAGTATGGCCCGACGCTGCGCCTGCAAGGGCGAGGCCGACAGCACACCCAGGGCCAGCTGATTCAGACGTGGCCCTGCCTGTACGCCACGTCCATTGAGACGGGTTTTCAGATAGCCATGATCCTCCAGGGTCGCGCACAGGCGATGCACACTGGCCTTGGGGATATTCAGTTGTTCGGCTATCTCGGTCGGGTTGAGTGGGCGATCGGCATCGGCAATGGCCTTGAGGATATCCATCACCCGGGTGACGGTCGAACCTTTCGGATGCCGTTGGTCTAGCTCGTTGTCGTGAGTCATCGTGTAGGATTCTGTCGAATCAAACGCCCAGTGGAAAGCGCAGACAATAACACCGGATGCCGATCAACCGATAGATGATCCGCAATCATTCTCGTCGCACGATCCCACTCACGCCGAACTGCAACAGCCTGTACCATCGGCTTCACACACCTCATGCACAGACCATACGCTCGACACCGCCGGCAGGCATGGTCATTGTGGCTGGCCTGAACCACCGTCATCATGAGCGCATTCCAACAATCCAAGCAAGCAGCACAGGGTATCCATCATGAACACACTCCATGACAAACTGATTCGCAAAGAGCTCCTCTGCCAGGCCGGCTATCTGGCTGGCGAGCTTCTCGAGACATCTGCCAGCGGACAACGCTTCGACGTCACCAATCCGGCGACCGGTGAACATCTGGCCAGCCTGCCCGACTTCAACCGTGAAGAGGCAGCCCGAGCCATTGACCTGGCCTACGCAGCACAGAAAGACTGGGCGGCGAAGACAGCCAGGGAACGCGGCAAGGTATTGCGGCGCTGGAATGAACTCATGATCGACAATGCCGACGATCTGGCTGCGATTCTCACCGCAGAGATGGGCAAGCCATTCGCCGAAGCCCGTGGAGAGGTCCTCTACGGCGCAAGCTTCGTGGAGTGGTTTGCCGAAGAAGCCAGGCGCATCTATGGCGAAACCATTCCCGGCCACGAGACCGACAAGCGAATCGTCGTGTTGAAGCAGCCAATCGGTGTCGTGGCCTCCATCACCCCCTGGAATTTTCCCAATGCCATGATCGCCCGCAAGATGGCGCCCGCTCTGGCCGTCGGCTGTGCCTTCGTCGCCAAACCCGCCGCACAGACGCCCCTGTCGGCACTGGCGCTGGGCGTCCTGGCCAACGAGGCGGGTCTGCCCGCAGGTCTGCTGAGCATCCTGCCATCCAGCTCATCCTCGGCGATGGGCAAGGAATTCTGCGAAAACCCCAAGGTGCGCAAACTGACCTTCACGGGCTCCACGGAAGTGGGCCGCATCCTGATGAAGCAGGCTGCCGACCAGATCATGCGAACATCCATGGAACTCGGTGGCAATGCCCCGTTCATCGTTTTCGACGATGCCGATATCGATGCTGCCGTGGAAGGGGCGATGATCTCCAAGTATCGCAACAACGGTCAGACCTGTGTCTGTGCCAATCGTCTGTATGTACAGGCCGGTGTCTACGATGAATTTGCAGAAAAACTGGCAGCCGCAGCCAGCAAGATCAAGGTCGGTGACGGCTTCGAGGAAGGCGTCACTGCCGGCCCCCTGATTGACGAAAATGCGCTGAAGAAAGTGGAGGAACACGTGGCCGATGCGCTGGACAAGGGTGCAAGTCTTGTCACCGGCGGCCAGCGGCACGCATTGGGCAAGACCTTTTTCGAGCCCACGGTACTGACCGGTGTCACCAAGGACATGAAAGTCTCATCCGAGGAGACATTCGGCCCGGTGGCCCCGCTGTTCCGGTTCAAATCTGTCGACGATGTCATCGAGCAGGCCAATGACACCATCTTCGGCCTCGCCTCCTACTTCTACGCGAATGATCTTAGCCGGGTCTGGAAGGTGGCCGAAGCACTCGAATACGGCATGGTCGGCATCAATACCGGACTGATTTCCACCGAGGTGGCACCGTTCGGTGGCGTCAAGCAATCGGGTCAGGGCCGCGAGGGCTCACACCACGGTGTCGAGGATTATCTGGAGATCAAGTATCTGTGCATGGGTGGCATTGCCTGACACACCGCACTCCTTCCCTGGCAGTGACTGGCAGCTGGCAATAGCTGCCGGTCACGGCGCGCTCATCCCTGCCTTCACCGCAGGTGGCGAGCGCGCCTCACTCCCGCCCGGACGCCATTCTCACCTTGTCTGCCTGGCCGAGCGGATTCCCGCCCGTCCGGACACCACCCTCACCGCCTGCCTGAGCAAGCAGATTCACAATCACCCACACGCCAGTCTCACCTTGTCGGCCTGGCCGATCGGATTCACACCCGTCCGGACACACCACGTTCACCGGTCTGCCTGAGCGGGCGGATTCACACGCCATTCGCCAGAACCTGTGAGGCATACCGCCAATTTCGTCGACCGAATTTCCCCGCGCAAGCCTTTTTGTGTTGTTTGATGGCATTTTGTTGTGATATTTTCCCTGTTACCAAAACAAAAGACACCAGGGACATGTTCAAACGGAATTCATTCAAGTCGCTACTGCTTGGCGTCGCGCTGAGCCTGACGGGCTTGTCAGCTGCTCACGCCGAAAACCCGTTCATCGTCGTGCAGTCCACCACATCCACCCAGAATTCGGGTCTGCTGGATGCCATCCTGCCGCAATTCACCGAAGCCAACGGTATCGACGTGCGCGTGGTAGCGGTCGGCACCGGGCAGGCCATCAAGAACGCCAGCAATGGCGATGGTGATGTATTGCTGGTGCACGCCAAGCCTGCCGAGGAAAAATTCGTGGCCGATGGCGATGGCGTGGAGCGCTTCGATGTCATGTACAACGACTTCGTTCTGGTCGGACCCGCAGCCGATCCTGCCGGCATCAAGGGTGGTTCCGACATCGCTGCAGCGCTGGCCCGCATTGCCGAAACCGGCTCCACATTTGCCTCTCGTGGCGATGACTCCGGCACCCACAAGGCAGAGCTGCGACTGTGGACGTTGGCCAATGTCGATGCGCAAGCCGCATCGGGCGACTGGTACCGGGAAACCGGCTCTGGCATGGGCGCCACGCTCAATGCCGGCACCGGCATGAGCGCCTATGTGCTGACTGATCGGGCCACCTGGATTGCCTTCGGCAACAAGGGCGATTACCAGATCGTCGTGGAAGGCGATGAACGCCTCTTCAATCAGTATGGCGTGATTCTCGTCAACCCGGACAAGCACGCCAACGTCAAGGCCGAAGAGGGCCAGACCTTCATCAACTGGCTGACCGGATCTGCAGGCCAGCAAGCGATTGCCCAGTTCAAGATCGACGGTCAGCAACTGTTCTTTCCCAACGCGGTACAACCCTGAATCAGAAGCCCTGAATCAGATGAACTTGAATCAGGTGCTCTGATGCAGGTGCGCTGAATCAGGTTTTCCGAATCAGACGCCCTGAATCAGGTGCTTGAATCGAGCGCCCTGACACAGATGCCCTGGCGCGGGCCTTCATCATCGCACTCACCGGGTAGACAGGCTGGCCTCGAACCCGTCACGCCGCCCTCTGGCCGGTGAGTGCAGCTCGATGACGATTCCCGCCTGTCTGGCAATCGTCTCGGCGATTGCCAGACCCAGGCCGGCCCCCATGGCCGCCCCGCCCTGTGCCCCCGAGCCACGCTTGAAGCGCGCTTTCAGCTGGGCCAGCTCCTCTGGCGGCACACACGCCCCCTGATTGCAGACACTGATCCGGTTGGCAGCGCTATCAAGCCGGACGATCACCGGCGTGCCAGGCTTGCTGTATTTCAATGCATTGTCGATCAGGTTGCGCAGCAGAATGGCCATCCCGTCAAAGTCCAGTACCGTCTCGAAGCGCTCTTCATTCGGGCATTGCAACTGCAAGCGTGATTCTTCACGCAGTACGGAATTGAATTCACCCAGCAGATAATCGATGACAGGGAAGACATTGCATGTCTCGTCGCCGACCATGGAGCCCGACTCCGCCCTGGCCAGCTGCATCAGTTTCTCGCAAGTGCGCGACAACTCCTGCAGGGTCTGCTCGATACGCCGGGCACGCAGCCTTTCCGCCCCGTCCGGCAAGGACGCTATCTGACGCTGTGTCTGCGCCAGTGCGCTGGCAATCGGTGTACGCAGTTCATGGGCACTGTTGGTCGTGAAGTTGCGCTCCGATTCCAGAGTGCGTGCAAGACGCGCCAGCAGCTGATTGACCGACTCGGCAATCGGTGCCAGCTCCCGGGGCATGTCCGCGGTTTGCAGAGCACTCAGATCGTTGCCGCCACGGCTTTCGATCTGCTGCTGTACCTCGGTAACGCTGCGCATGCTGCGACGGACCATCCACCAGACCAACAACAGACTCAGCGGCACCAGAAACGGCAGGATCAGCAACAGCACGCGAATGGCGCCATGATTGATTTCGTCACGGTGATGGGAAGGTTCGGCGATCAGTATCCAGCGTTGCTGGTCCGCCGAGCTCTCCACGTACACACGGTGACCCTCGATCACATTGAATCCGCCAGCAGGCCTGGCCTCTAACAACGCATCGGGCAGACTACCGCCCGAATGGAGCACGCGACCATCGACGTCACGGATGGCAAAGCCCAGCAGACTGTAGATCTCGGCCAGCTCGTGCAACTGCTCAGGCCGGACTGCAGACTCATTGCCGGGCAGATAGGCGGCGGCATCAGCACTTGCCGGCCTTGTCGATGTGGCTGCCGATGGCCTATCCCCTGCCAGCGGCGGAGCCTGACGCGTGATGGCCAGCAGTTGCTGCGCGGTGACACGCAGCGCACTGTCTGCCGCCTCTCCCAGCTCATGGCTGATGACCAGCCCGGACACCACTGAAGCGATCAGCCACAGACAGGTGATGCCCAGTGCCAGGCTTGCACCCAGCCTGGCCTGCAGACTCTTCATGAGGGATGCGCGGACGCGATGCGGTAACCGATGCCTCTGACGGTCTGGATCTGCTCTCGCCCGATCTTCTTGCGCAGGCGGCTGATATGCACCTCCACGGTGTTGCTCTCCACTTCGGTACCGAAATCGTAGAGGCAACTCTCCAGGCGCGACTTCGACACGGTGGCATCCAGACGCTGCAGCAGCGCATCCAGCAAGGCCCATTCGCGAGGTGTCAGATCGATACTGCGCTCATGACGTTTCACGACACGCTTGTTGAGATCGATCGTCAGCTCCCCCACCTGCAATGTCGGATTGGGATTGCCGGTATAGCGCCTGGCCACGGCCCCCACTCTGGCCGAGAGCTCGGCCAGATCGAAGGGCTTGACCAGATAATCATCCGCGCCGGCATTGAGCCCGGCTATCCGGTCCGATATCTGATCCAGCGCCGTCAGGATGATGACCGGCGTGCGATCCTCTCGCTGGCGCAGATGCTGCAGCAAGGTAATGCCCTTGCCATCGGGCAACATCATGTCCAGCAGAATCAGGTCATAGGCGGTGGTACCGAGGCAGGCACGCGCCTCTGCGAGACTCGGCATGAGATCTGTTGCATGTCCATCGCCAAGCATCTGCTCACGCACGGCATCGCCAAGCGGCTGATTGTCTTCCACCAGAAGGATACGCATGTCACCGTTCGATTCGTTTCGTCTTCGTCGTATTGATATAACACTTTACTGACAGTCAGCTGAAGGTGAATCGGCAGAGCTTCAGCTTATCGTCAGCAAACAGGTTCAGACTCTGCTGCATCATCCCTTCTGCCGACACGGACTTGTCCCAACCGGAGCCCTTCATGAAACACCTCTGTCAGCGTCTCGTTCTCAGCGTGTTGCTGCTGGGCAGTAGCCACGGCTTTGCCCAGCAGCAGATCGCTGCCGGAAATTTCGACCTCGCCGACTACCGAGGCAAGGTGGTCTACCTGGATTTCTGGGCCTCCTGGTGTACCCCCTGTCGCGCCTCCTTTCCGTTCATGGCAGACATGGCTGGTGCTCATGCCGGTGATCTGGCTATTGTGGCCGTCAATGTCGATGAGCATCATGCCGATGCGCAAGGCTTTCTGGACGACTACGAAACACCCTTCGATATCGTCTTCGATCCGGACGGCACCCTGGCCAGCGAACACCAGGTACCCGGCATGCCCACCTCCTTCCTGTTTGATCGCGATGGTCAGCTGATCGGCAGTCACGTGGGGTTTCGCAAGAAGGACATCGACACCCTGCGTGACTGGATTAACGCGGCTATCGCCAACTGATCATGACGCCGGAGAACCGAACATGAAAGCGCAGCGAAGAATACGAAAACCCTTGCCGTTACTGTCGATGATCAGCCTCGTCACACTGCTCAGCGCCTGCAGCTCGCTGGGTGTGAAGCCCTGGGAACGCGGCATCCTGGCCAAACCGGAAATGGCTCTGGACAGCCAGCCGATCGTCTCGGCGCTGGATGATCACATCTACTTCAGCAAGGAGGCCTCCAGTGGTGGACGCAGTTTCGGAGGTGGCGGCTGTGGCTGCAACTGATTCGGGCAGAACCGCAGGCAAGGCATGCTCCCTGAGTGCGACGCTGGCGATGGCCACGGCGGCACTGCTGGGCAGCGCCGATTCACAGGCCGGCTTCCTGTCGGACGATTCCGACTGGCAAGTCAGTGCAGGCCTGCTCGTCTACAACGAACAGGATCGTGTCAGTGCCGTGGAACCCGTGATCAGTGCCCGCAAGAGTCTGGACACCGATGAATTCCTGAACCTCAAACTCACTATCGACACCCTGACCGGCGCCTCTGCCACCGGCGCCGTCAGTGCCGATCAGCCGCAGACCTTCACGCGCCCCTCCGGCAACGGTCAGTACGGCATCGGCGTCGACACGACACCACTGGACGATACCTTTCAGGATACGCGAGTGACCCTCAACGCCGGCTGGGAGCGGCCCGTGGCCGAGGATCTGACACTCAATCTGGGTACCGCACTGTCGAAGGAATACGACTATCTGTCTCTGGGCATCAGTAGCGGTCTGGCTCGGGACATCAATGCCGGCAACACCACCTTGTCAGGTGGCTTTTCTGCCAGCTTCGACTCCGTTGAACCGGTCGGCGGCGAACCGGTGCCCTTTGCCACGATGCTGCCCGCCGGCAGCGCGCAGATCCGCCAGGGCTCCGGGAGCGACAAGCAGGTTCTTGACGCCATCTTCGGCGTGACGCAGATCATCAATCAACGCAGTCTGTTCCAGCTGAACTACTCGATCAGCCATGCCTCCGGCTATCTGAACGATCCCTACAAGTTCATCAGCGTTGTCGATCCTGTCAGTGGCGAGCCCGTATTCGAGAACACCGAGCAGGCCGATCTGCCCACCGTCGCCTTTGAGAACCGGCCGGATTCGCGAACGAAACACAGCCTCTATGCTCAATACAAGGTATCGCTCAGTGACAGCATACTGGACACCTCCTATCGCTTCCTGACCGATGACTGGGGTATCAATTCGCACACGCTGGATTTCCGCTACCGCATTCCCGTCGGCAATGGTCACTACTGGCAACCTCACCTTCGCTACTACCAGCAGTCTGCGGCGGATTTCTACACACCCTTCTACGTCGGTGACGATCGCCCCGACCCCGGCGACAGCAGCCGCTACGGTTCGGCCGACTACCGACTGGGCGATCTCACCGGGCTGACTCTCGGCCTGGAATTCGGACGCCGCACTGCCAGCAATGGCTGGAGTGTCGCGGCCGAATACTATCTGCAATCGGGCAAGGAGCCCGACAACAGTTTTGGCTCCCTGCAGAACCAGACCCTGTCACCGGACATTGATATCGTCTTTCTGCGTGTCGTCAGGGATTTCTGATTCCCCTTCAGGGCGCGTTGTAATGCACGCGCCCCAGGTTGGAGATATCGTAGCCGCCAAGCTTCGCGGCTTTCTCCCTGAACACCTCGCTGTCCATGAAACGCAGTAGTGCCTGGAACGGTGGTTCGAACCAGGCCTGACGCCACACCAGCAGATCAAAACGCTCTTCGAGCTGCGGCACGAAGCCCAGACGCAGCCGGGTGGCCACCGATTGCAGTCCGAATGCCACATCGGCGTGTCCATCGAACACCTGCATGCCCAGCTCATCCTCGGTTCGCGCGCAGTCGTCCAGCGACTTGACGCTGTCTTCGCTCAAACCCGCTTCGGCACGCAGCTGTTCGAACAGCTGCTGACTGGCAGCGCTGCCTTGCCGGCGCGCCAGGCGGTGACCTGCCAGAGAGGCCATATCGGTGATCTTCAGGGGATTGTCCGCCGCTACGATCAGACCCCGCACCCGTTGTGCGAACTCCACCAGAACCACATTACGGTGCTCGAACTGCGACTTGACGGTTGCCACGTTCCAGCCATCCTCTTCATGAATATGGGTGGCACAGGCCACCCCTTCCTGACTGGCCATGCGCTGCAAGCCATCGGCACTGCCGTCCAGAAACGCCGCCAGACCACTGCCTGACTCTCGCAGCGCCCAGTCCAGCAAGGGGTCGTGACTGCCCAGCACCGTGGGCGGAAGACTGACTTCGGCCAGAGTCTGAGGCCCTGAACGGGACGCATCGATCCACTGCATGATGTCAGCACGTGGAAACAGGAGTTTGCCGACCACTCGCACGCAAGGTACGTCGCCATGGGTAGCCATGTCGTACACCTTGCGCTCCTTGATGCGCAATAGCTCGGCCAGTTCCCGAGTCGTCAGATAAGGTTCTTCGATAGCATTCATGGTGCGAAGCTTAACCGGCCCAGCGTTCAATAGGAACTGTGGCACCGTTTGTCCTAGAATCTAGCATTCTGTGATGAACGTGAAGGCAATGTCCGCATTTGATCGTGTACTGGAAGCAGCCCGGCAGACCACTCGCCGCGTGGTGCTTCCCGAATCCGGTGACAGTCGTATTCTGAGCGCCGCCGTCGAGGCCCGCCAGCGGCGCCTGGCCGACCCCATTCTGCTGGGCAACGCAAGGCAGTTGCAGGCAGAGGCCGACAGACTCGGCCTGAGCCTGAACGGTGTCGAGATCCTGGACCCGGCAACGTTTCCACGTCGAGAGCAATATATTGCCGCCTTGGTCGCCAAACGGGCCGATCGCGGCATGACGCCGGAGAAGGCCTCTCATGCACTGGAAGACCCCGTGACCTTCGCCTGTGTGATGGTCAGCGAAGGTGATGCCGACGCCTGCGTGGCAGGTGCCATCACGGCCACCGCGGAAGTGGTGCGCAACGCCATGCGCTACGTGGGGCCGCGAGCCGGCGAATCCCTGGTGTCCAGCTGCTTCATCATGCTGCTCGAACCCGAACACCCGGTCAAGGATGTCATGCTCATCGGCGACTGCGCCCTGGTGATCGACCCCGATGCCGAGCAGCTGGCCGCTATTGCCGTGGCCACCGGCGAAAGCGCCATGCAACTGACCGGCATTACCCCCGAAGTGGCCATGCTGTCCTTCTCCACCGGTGGCAGTGCCCGCCATGCCGCTGTCACAAAGGTCGCGCAGGCCACGGCCATGGCGCGGGAAAAGCGCCCTGACTGGCGGATCGTGGGCGAGGTACAGCTCGACGCAGCCGTCATCCCCGACATTCTGGCCCGCAAGGCGCCGGAACAGGCCACCGACGCCCCCTGCAATGTATTGATCTTCCCCTCGCTGGATGCCGGCAATATCGGCTACAAGCTGATCGAGCGATTCGGCGGCGCTCAGGCCATCGGACCGATCCTGCAAGGATTGTCAAAGCCTGTGAATGATCTGAGTCGCGGCTGCAGTATCGATGATGTGGTCAATATAATCGCAGTCAGTGCCGCCCAGGTACGCAGCATCCACTGAAGTCATTGACTCTTCAGCCGATATCAGGACATGAACTCAGTCAGCCAGAACCAGTGAGAGGCAGAACTCACCCCCAATGACCGAACCTTCAGTCACGTCACGCCTGGAACGACTGAGCCCAGACACCATTGCCCGCAGTGGTTGGCCGCAACTGTTTGAGGCCCAGCCCGAAGCTCGCTTCTATCAGCACCCTGACTGGTTGCTGGCCGCGTCGAGGCATCTGCTGGACACCGAGGTCGAGTGTGCCTGCGTCTATCACGACGATACGCTGGTATTGCTGCTGCCCTGGCAGGCTCGCCTGCAGCGGCACCGCTTCAATCTGCCGATGCACGATCACCTGACGCTGGGTGATGCGCTGGTGTCGCCATCACTGAACCCCGCGGAACAACGCACCGCCCTGCAACAGGCTCTGAAACTCGGTGGCGACACCCAGTGGGACTGGCAGCTGTGCAATGTGCCCGAGCGCTCCGAACTGGCGCGCTGTGTCGGCGATGACCCGGCCTGGCATCAGCGCGAAATACGGCAGTCCGCCTGGTTCGACCTGCGCGGCGGCCAGGCTCCGGGCAGTGGCAAACTGCGACGCAACCTGAAGCGATTGCGCTTCAAGCTGCAGGAGCAGGGTCAACTCAGGGCTCAATGGCTGACCCGGCACGATGAGCTGCAGGAGGCCATGGGGCATTTCATGGCGCTGGAAGCCTCTGGTTGGAAGGGCGAACAGGGCGAGGCGACCGCCATCGCCAATGACCCTTCACTCAAACAGTTCTATGAACAGCTGCTGAACCCGCAATTCAGTGGCCTGCAACCGCTCATCGCGCTGCTGTGGCTGGATGATCAGTGCATTGCCGCCCAGTACGCCCTGCAGACCGGCTCCTGCCTGAGCCTGTTGAAGATCGCCTATGACGAGTCATTCAGCGATTTCTCTCCCGGCTCACTGCTGCTGCAGGATACGGCCGAGCACGCCATGACGCAGAACCTGGCAACGCTGAGTCTGGTCACCTCCCCACTCTGGGCAAAGCGCTGGCACCCGTTGACAGAACCGGTCTGGCATCTCACGCACTATGCAGACAACACCGGCGGACATGCGTTGCGAACGCTGGACCGTCTCAGACAGACCGCCAGGGCCCGACTCAGGCCTGCAGCATAGAACACGATCATGATCATACTCGGACTCAATACCTGGTTCCACGACACCAGTGCCTGCATCGTACGCGACGGTGAACTGGTCGTGGCGCTGGAAGAAGAACGCTTCTCTCGGGACAAGCACACACGTGCCTTTCCCGAACTGGCCATCCAGCAGTGCCTGGCGTACGCGGGCATCGACTACGCCGACATCGATCATGTTGCGGTATCGATCAAGCCGACTCACCAATGGCTGACCAAGACACTCTATGCGCTGAAAGCGCCGCACAAATCACTGCCCTTCATCAAGCACGAACTGGTTGCCGGCGTCTTCAAGCAGAAGCGCTTCAAGTCATGGCTGCGCAGTCACTGGCCGGCCGGCCAACAGCCACAGGTGCATCAGATCCAGCATCATCTGTCGCATGCCGCCGGCAGCTTTCATGTCTGCCCCTACGAGCATGCAGCCATCATGGCGCTCGATGGTTCGGGCGAGTGGGCCTGCGCCTGGCTGGGCGAAGGCCGTGGCAACGAGGTCACCTGCTTCAATGAAAGCTACTTTCCCCACTCTCTGGGTTCGGTGTATGAAGCCGTCACTGAATTCTGCGGCTTCAAACCCAACTACGACGAAGGCAAGACCATGGGTCTGGCGCCGCTGGGCGATGCATCGCGCTTCATTGAACAGGCGCGCAAGACGGTGTCGGTTGATGATCAGGGGCAGTTGCATGTCAATCTTGCCTATTTCAGCTACCAGTACTGGGGCTATCGTCGCTGCTCTGACCTGTTTCACGAAACCTTCGGCAAACCGCGCCCCTTCAATGGCGAGTTCGAACCGCATCATCAGGATGTCGCCGCGGCCTTCCAGCAGGTACTGGAGGAATGCGCACTGGCAATGGCCACCATCCTCAAGCAGCGCACGCAGGCGCCTTATCTGGTCATCGCCGGTGGTGTTGCCCTGAACAGCGTCATGAACGGTCGGCTGCTCAGGGAAGCCGGCTTTGATGACGTCTACATCATGCCGGCAGCCGGTGACAACGGAACCTCCATTGGCGCGGCCTACACCGTGCTCAATCAGGTGCTGGGCGAGGATCGCAAGTTCGTTCACGACAACCCCTATATCGGCAATGCCTACGAAGATGCCGACATAGAAGCCTTGCTGAAGCAGTTCAAGCTGCCCTATCGCCGATCGGCTGATATTGCCGCGGATACTGCCGATCTGCTGGAACAGGGCAAGATTCTCGGATGGTTCCAGGGTCGTATGGAAATCGGACCTCGCGCTCTGGGGGCACGCAGCATACTGGCCAATCCGGCCTATCCCGACATGAAGGCCAAGATCAACAGCGAAGTGAAATTCCGCGAAGCCTACCGCCCCTTCGCCCCCTCGGCCACACTGGAGGCGGCCAGTGAATTCTTCGATCTGGACGTCGAGGCACCGTTCATGCTGAAGGTCTGCCAGGTACGCGAGGACAAGCAGGCGCTGCTGCCAGCCATCACCCACGTCGATGGCAGTGCCCGCCTGCAGACGGTACGCAAGGAAACCAATCCGCTGTACCATGAACTGATCAGCCAGCTTGGACAGCGGACCGGTGTACCCGTGGTGCTCAATACCAGCTTCAACATACAGGGCGAACCTGTGGTGGAATCTCCTCGCGACGCCATCCGCTGCTTCTACTCCACGGGGCTGGATTATCTGGCCATCGGCTCCTTCATCGTGTCCAAGGGCGATGACAACTCTGACCAAGCTCAAGCGTAGCGCCTCATGACCGTTCACCGACGTACCGCCTGGCTGTACCTTCTGCTGCTGCTGATCTTCATCAGCCTGCTGGCATGGCCCACCTTCGTGCTGAGCAGCAGCGTGCTGTCCTATATCACCTCGGATGCCTGGCAACTGGAAGCCTGGTCGCAGGTACCGAAGCGCGTGTTGCTGCAACAGTTCATTCACGGCTATCAGCAGAGCCTGATGATTGCCGGGGCAGCCGGTGTCGTGGCCGTGCTGGACTATCTGCTGATGTCCCGATTGCGCATCACCTGGTGGTTCAGTGGCATCCTGCTACCGCTTGCCGGGCTTGCATTGGCAATCACTCTCCTGCCGTCGGTCCCCGCGGCCATCCCGGCACTCGTGAGCACCGGTCTTCTGCTGGCCGTGGCCTACCGTCTGTTCGATCTGCTGTTTGGCAGATTCTTTCGGAGAACTCGCTGATGCGCAAGTCGCTAATGCTGTGTGGCGCCACAGCCCTCAGCCTCTCCCTGCTGACCCTGAACAGCCGAGCCAGTGAAGCCCTGCTGATCGGCGGTGGCTACAACCTTCAAGGCTCACAGGGTCAGATCGAACTCAACGTCAAATGGGTTCAGGACATCCTCAAGGCGCAAGGCCTGAGAGTGGATACCTATTTCACCGATGGCAGTGAAGCCGGGCTGGACGTGCACTACATGGTGAACCCCGGAACCGATACCTCGCCATTGGCACCCCTGGCCAGAGTATTCGGCGACTGGACACTGGAGAACCGTCGCTACCGGGAAAACGAGGTAGACGATGTACTGGGCAGTACGCGGCGGGGTGAGCTGGAACCGCGTCTGCGGGAGATCTTCGAACGCACCGCCGATGAAGAGCTGCTGCTGGTCTACAACGGACACGGCAGTCAGTCCTACAGCACGCCTGACCAGGTCACGATGAATCTGTGGGATGACACGACCCTGACAGCCAGCGAGCTTCACGAATTGCTGGAACCGCGACGCTCTGCCTTTCGTTTCGTGTTCACACAGTGCTATTCCGGCGGCTTTCATCGGCTGGCCTATGCCGATTCTTCACAGGGCAGCGAACTGAGCGAAACACCGCGCTGCGGGTTTACCGCAGAGTCCGCCTATCGCCTGGCCGAGGGCTGCAGCGCCAGTATCGACAGCGACGACTACCGTGATTACACCACCTTCTTCTTCGCAGCCCTGTCCGGCCAGGAGCGTGGCGGCGATATCATCAGCCGTGATCCGGATCGCAACGAGGATGGCATGACCACCCTGCGCGAGGCGCATCTGTTCACGCTCGAAGAGGCTTACAGCACGGACCTGTCGCGCTCGACCAGCGAAGACTATCTGGATCAATGGCAACCCTGGTACCTGCGTTGGTTACCGACGCCTGCCTACCTGCCGGACAACGACTATGCCGATCTCTTCCGCAATCTGGCTGTCCGTCACGATGTGGCTCTGAACGGCAAGACCCGTCGCAACCTGCGTCTGGCACTCGAAGAGGCCGAGCAGGCGGTGCAGACACTGGCCAATGAACAACAGTCTGTGGAGCAGCAGATTCAGGAGTTGCAGTATCGCCTGCAATACGGCTTGATCAGCCAGTGGCCTGAACTGATGGGCCCCTACACCGGCGCCTATCAGAGCATGTCGGCCAGCGGACAACTGCAGGAGATTGCCCGGCAGACCGAAAACCTGCCCGAATACGAACAGCTGGTGCAACTACAGGACCAATCTGCAAGCCTGGACCAGGACATGCTGGACCGGGAACGCCTCGCCACGCAGTATCAGAAGATGATTCGCCTGCGCCGCCTGGCGCAGCTCAGGCAACAGCTGGAAGAACACGGCAGTGCGCAGCAACAGGCCGATTACCAGTCCTTGCTGAGCTGCGAAGAGGCACCGCTCACGCGTTGAAGGCTTCCCAGTCCGAGGAGGGTTCGATACGGCCGATGGTCTCTCCGCGGGAATTGGTGACCGAGGGTCGCAGGTACTCACCCAATGCTCTGATCTCGTCGGATGGCAGCAGACCCAGATTCTGCAGGGTTGCGCCGAGCGCCACACGAGCGGCGGCATCGCTGCCATCATCGATCTTCAAGGCAATACCCAGGCCGTGCTCGGGAATGAGCGCGGTGTAGACACCATCGGCACCCACCTTCACCAGGATGTGGGGGGCCAGCCTTTCCATCAAGGCCGTACAGAGACGCTCCTTGCCGGCCACCATGTAGGGATGGCTGGTGACGGCCGCCTGAATGCGTTCCACCGCCGTCCGTCGTTCGCCACTGAAGCGTGACGCATCACCGAACCGTGCCATTGCCAGCGCAATGCGTTGCAGCGGAATGGCCAGGGTGGGAATGGCGCAACCATCATAGCCCCAGGGCAATTGCGCGACGCGCGTATTGCTGACGCTTTCGAGCACTTCGAACCAGCGCTGCTGCGCCGAGTGATTGTAGAGGCGGTAGTTGCCTGTCTGCTCCCCGCGGTGCTTGCAGGTGGACAGAAAACCCAGATGCTTGCCGGAGCAATTGTGGTGAATGCGCTGCGGTCCTCGCCCTTCGGACATCAGCTCGAACTGTGTCGCCTGATGCATGGGCAGTGTGGCACCACACTCGAGGTCATCATGCTCGCAATCGATACGTTCCAGCCAGTCCTGCGCCAGACCCACATGAATCGGCTCGCCATTATGCGAGGCGCAGGCCAGCGCGATATGCCGATCATCGAGCCCGAAGGCGTCAACAGCACCACTTTCCACAAACGGAATGGCTTGCAGGAACTTGATGGCCGAACGCGGAAACACAGCCCGCTGCACGTCGCCCATGGCCGCGATGACGCGTCCCGAGGCCTCCACCACCGCCACCGATCCGCGATGACGACTCTCGATGGCGTTCCCGCGCCAGCGATTGACCATGACCGGGTTCATGCCACACCTACCGCGCGACGCATTTCGTCGAGCATGGGCCTGCTCAGTGCGCGCGCCTTCTCTGCGCCGAGATTCAGGATGGCATCGATCTCGGCCGGATTGGCCATCAGCTCATCGTAACGCTCGCGAGGTTCTGCCAGCACGCCATCCACCAGTTCGAACAACTGCTGCTTGGCGTCTCCCCAGGCAATGCCATCGGCAAAGGCCTGACGCATCGTCTGTGCCTGCTCCTCGCTGGCGAAGGCTTCGTAGATCTCGAACAGGGTATTGCCTTCCGGGTCCTTCGGCTCGCCCGGTTCCTGCGAGTTGGTCTTGATCTTCATGATCGATTTGCGCAGCTTCTTGGCCGTCTCGAACAAGGGAATGGTATTGCCGTAGCTCTTGCTCATCTTGCGTCCGTCCAGTCCGGCCAGCACCGATGCTTTCTCGTCGACCACCGCTTGCGGCATGGCCAGCAGATCGCCGTAATGATGATTGAAGCGCTGGGCAATGTCGCGCGCCATCTCCAGATGCTGCGTCTGGTCACGCCCCACCGGTACATGCGTGGCGCGGAACATCAGGATGTCCGCCGCCATCAGTATCGGGTAGCTGAACAGGCCCATGGTGATGCCCTTGTCCGGATCTGCCGCGTCATTGTCGAGGTTTTCCTGCACGACCGCCTTGTAGGCATGAGCACGATTCATCAGGCCCTTTGCCGTCAGACAGGTCAGCATCCAGGTCATTTCCATGATCTCCGGGATATCCGACTGGCGATAGAAGGTGGCGCGCTCGGTATCCAGCCCCAGAGCCAGCCAGGCCGCGGAGATCTGCTGGCGCGAATCGCGCAGCAGCACCGGATCCTGATTCTTGATCATGGCGTGATAATCGGCCAGGAAATAGAACCCGCCGCGCTCCGGATTGCGGCTGGCTTCCACCGCCGGCCGAATGGCACCCACATAGTTACCCAGGTGAGGTGTGCCCGAAGTAGTGATACCGGTAAGCCAGGTTTGTTTCGACATGTGAAAGTGGTCTATTCTCTTACGTCCGCCGTCGCGGATCCTGCGATGGGCCCAAGTGTACCAAGCTCCACTCGACTGAGCGCCCCTTCTTCGACTCCCGCAACCATGACAATGCTCGTACACCCTTGCGCTGCCGTCCCATTGCCCAACGCATGAGGTCACGCTCTGCCGCCCGTCGAGGTGAATGCAAGGCTGCGTTCATCCCGCTGTCTGCCCGTGTTTCGATCTGCCTGCTGCTGACCTGCCTGTGCTGCGGCCCGGTACTGGCGCAGAGCCTCTCCGACAGACTGATCGTGCTGCAATCCGATGCGCGCAGCTACGTCGAACAGCACACCCTGGTCAGCGATGATCAACTGCTGGTGGTGCCGCTGCCGACCACGCGCATCTCGCTCGAAACCCGCTTTTCAGGTCCCGAATGGCTGACCTTCGCCACGGCACACGAACGGGCGCCAGATCGGCTCTCACTCTGGTCGGGCAGTGTCGTGACCCGCTACAGGCATCGCTATGGCTCAGGACTCAGTGAACCCGAGCCGGGCGTCTACCAGCTGGATGTCGGCGCCGAGCACGCAAGTGTTCAGCCTGAAGAGGCGGCAACCGTGCAATCGAGCATTTCCTGGGTGCTGCCCGACAATGCCCGTCTGCTGGACTTCGGCAGCCCGGGCGGCGATGCCAGCGGCCGCTGGACACGCAGCGGGCCCCTGCTCAGCTACCAGCAGAAGGGCGCAGAACTGCCGTCCCTGATGCTGCGATTCTCGCTGCTGCCGCTGCCACCAGAGCTCGCTCAACCCGATCCCGGCCCCTGCCGTCTGCCGGATGCCGTCAGCGATGCCTGTTCCCCGGACGTGGACGGCGATCAGATACCGGATCATCGTGATGTCTGCCTGGCAGCGGACAGCCGCGTTGTGCCACTGCATTCGCCCGGCGAACTGGCAACGCCGCTGGCGCAGCGCACCGAACCGAGAGGCCGCACCCATCTGCGCGCCATGCAAGCGATCGGCTGCGACAGCAAGCCCGCTGCCATCCTGGACGGCATTCGTTTCGACAGTGGTCAGACCTACCTGAACCTGGCCTCCCGGATGGTACTGGATCGTGTGGCGCGCGCCCTGCTGCGTCTGCCGGAACGACGGATCGAGATTCTTGCGCACACCGACAATGCCGGACGCGTGGAGCACAACCAGGCGCTGTCCGATCGCCGTGCCCGTACGATACGCCACTATCTGATGCTGCGTGGTGTCGAGGGCGCCCGTATTCGGGCTCGCGGCCTCGGTGAGACCACACCGGCCTTCGACAATGCGCTGGCTGCCGGTCGACGGGCCAACCGTCGGGTGGAACTCAGAGTGCTGGAATAGAACGCATCAGTGAGTGGTACGCCGGGCATCCGCGGCCCGGGTGATCAGGCCGATATAGCCGAACAGTGCCTGGTGTGCGGCAGCATCGGCCTGCTTGAGCGATTGACTCGCACGCGTGAAGCGCCCCACCTGTTCATCATGATCCTGCAACAGGCCCGAGAGCAGCGCCCGATCTCGCGGACTCGGATCGATGTTGTAGTTCTTCTTGCGGTTCTCCAGCAATTCCAGTTGCTCGAAGTGTCGACGTTTCGTGGTTTCCATCGCGTTGTAGGCTTGCCAGGCCTCCGCGGCAACGCCCATCAGCAGCTCATCGGGTCGGACCTGATCTGCCATGTCTTCCGCGTTCTCTTCGTGCTCGCTCATCTCTAGCCGTATTCCTGTCCTGTCTGCTGCTTTCCCATCCTGCCGCTCGAGGGTGGAAGCCGAACAGCCAGACTAACAGAGTGGCGTAGCCCCTTCACTATCACCACAGGTTTGTGACACACTCGAAGCCCAGCCCATACCGACTCCAGTCCAGTACTGTCGTGGATACCTCGCATTCGGATGCCCTCAGCACTCTGCACTGTCACCGCGTGGCACGCGAGCCGTACACCGCAATTGCGGCACCCGAGCTGATGACAGGGCACTGATGCGCATGGGCGATAGCGAGCAGGAAGAACTGCGCAAACTGCGCAAGATCAACAAGGCCCTGATGGAACGGGTAGAGCGTTCCATGGACCAGCAGGGCAATGCCTATACCCTGTTCCAGACCGCCATCGGACTGGAAGAGCAGGTGCGTCGACGCACCATGGAACTGTCCAGCACCCTGGTCGATCTCGAACGGACCAATCACCAACTGATCAAGGCCAGGGATGCTGCCGAACAGGCCAATCTGTCCAAGACGCGTTTCCTGGCGGCAGCCAGCCACGATGTCCTGCAGCCGCTCAATACGGCCCTGCTGTTGATGTCCTCACTGCGCTCGACCCAGCACAGCACCGAAGGCTCGCGCCTGTGCGCGCAGGTGGAACACTCACTGGAAACCATGGACGAGCTGCTGCGCAACCTGCTGTACATGTCGCGTCTGGATGCCGGTGACGTACATCCCAAGTGGCAGACCGTGTCGCTTGATCGCCTGTTCGAGTCCATCGCCTCGGATTTCGAGCCCATCGCCCGCGTGCGAAATCTGGAGCTGCGCGTGAAGTGCAGTGGTCTGCATGTGTGGTCCGACCCCACGATGCTGCGTCGGACCATTCAGAATATCGTGACCAATGCGCTGCGCTATACGCGCGAAGGTGGCGCACTGCTGATTGCCGGTCGCCATGGAGACAAGGTCTACATCCGTATCGCCGACACCGGAATCGGTATCGAGCCGGAGCGTTTCAAGGAGATCTTCGTCGAGTTCAATCGCTGCGCCGCCGGTCAGAATGAACTGGATGGCTCCTTCGCCGGCCTGGGCCTCGGTCTGGCCATTGTCGAGCGGATGGTCAACGCCCTGAACCTGCAATTGACACTCAACTCCCGTGTCGGCTTCGGATCCTGTTTCAAGCTGGCCCTGCCCTACAAAGAGGCACCACGATCACCGGGACTTGCACGCGCAACCGAGGTGAGCGGCAATTCGCAACTGGCCAATACGCGGATTCTGCTCATCGAGAATGATCTGACGGCCCTCAAGGCCATGGATACGCTGCTCAGCCAATGGGGTTGCGATCTACGCCTGGCAAGCAGTACGCAGGAAACCCTGGACGCGCTGAACAGTGACAAGAGCTGGGAGCCGGAACTGATCATTGCCGATCAGCATCTGGAGAACAACGAACGGGGCACATCGATCATACGCATCGTGCGCCAGCTGACCGGCAGACGCCTTCCCGCCGTGGTCGTCACGGCGGCGCCCTCCGACAGGCTCTGGAAAATGGCCGATCAGGGACGGCTGGAAGTCATGCCCAAGCCGGTCAAGCCTGCCCAACTGCGCGCCCTGCTGATGCATCTGCGCACGCGGGCCATCGAACCTGCCCTCTGAACATCCGCCTCGGGTCGTGAGGCCCTAATGCTCAGGCTTCAGCCCAGGAAGCGTTTTTCCACATCGAACAGCTCATCCTGATCCAGTTTCGACACTTCGATGACTGCCTGTGTACGGCTGTGAACGCCGAGCTTTCGCAGTATTTCGGACACATGCTTCTTGACCGTGGTGGCACCGACATCCAGCTCGTAGGCAATCTGCTTGTTGAGCAGGCCTTCACGCAACATGAACAGCACGCGCATCTGCTGCGGTGTCAGACTGAGCAGGCGTTCGATGATGCGGGTCTTGTCACTGGAGGTGTCCACCTCGTGATTGCTGTCCAGCCGATCCGGTACGTAGATCCCGCCGGCCATGATCACGCCAATGGCACTGGCCAGCACCTCTCGGCCCAGCGACTTGGGCAGAAAACCGGCGGCACCATAGGTAATCGCCTCATCGATGATCTGCTCGTTTTCCAGCCCGGACACCACCAGCACCGGCAGGCGCGGGTACAGGGTGCGTAGTTGCAACAGGCCCTCGAAGCCGGTGATGCCCGGCATGTTCAGATCCAGCAGCGCAATGTCGAAGTCCTTTTCAGCCTCCAGCAGCGTGATGGCCTCCTCCAGCGTACTGACCTCGCGCGATCGTACTTCCGGATAAGCCAGCAGCAGGGCGGAACTCAGCGCCTCCCGGAACAGGGGGTGGTCATCGATAATCAGAACTTGCGAAAGATCACTCATGTAATAACGATCAGGCATACCGGATAGCTGTTTATCCTACCTCTGTGATGAGAACCTGACCATTCGTTTTTTGGCCCACAGGATTCAGGCAAGGCCTACATCTTTCGCCACCGGCGGCAGAGCCCTGCTCGCCTGCGACGTGCTATTTTGGAACCATCATGACTGCCAGCCCATCAGCAACCACGCATCCCCCGTCTGCCTCTGCACCCACCGTCGCAGCGCTGGATATCCGGCATGTCTGCTTCAACTACGGCAAGCGGCAGGCACTCGATGATGTGTCCATCGCCATCGAGGCCGGTGAGAGGGTCATGCTGCTCGGCGCCAACGGTGCTGGCAAGAGCACACTGTTCTCTCTGATCTGCGGTCTGTTTGCCCCGGACGCGGGCTCGATTGCCATCAATGGCATGAAGCTGCTGCAGGGCGCCGCGGCACTGGCGCCGCTGGGTATCGTGTTCCAGTCGCAGACGCTGGATCTGGATCTGAGCGTGGAGCAGAATCTGGCCTATTTCTGTGCACTGCATGGCATCGAGCGCAAGCGGGCGCGTCAGCGTATCGAACTCGCCCTGCAACGACTGGAGCTACTGGACAGACGTCGTCACAAGGTTCGCACGCTCAACGGTGGGCACCGGCGCCGCGTCGAGATCGCTCGCGCCACCTTGCATGAACCGAGCATTCTGCTCCTTGATGAACCCACTGTCGGCCTCGACATCCCGACCCGCATGGAACTGATCAGCTACATCCGCGCACTGCCTGACACACACGGCTGCGCGGTCCTGTGGGCCACTCACCTGATCGATGAAATCGATGACAACGACCGTGTCCTGATTCTGCACCAGGGCAAGGTCCAGCGCGATGATCAGGCCCTGCAATGCTGCGCCGAGGCCGGCGTGAATGATCTGTCCGATCTGCTGCAGCAGACCATGCAATCATGAGGCATCATCTGCTGGCCATGCAGGGCATCGTGCTGCGAGAACTCATGCGCTTCATCCATCAGCGGGAGCGTTTCATTGCCGCGCTGGTGCGCCCTCTGCTGTGGCTGATCGTCTTCGCGGCAGGTTTCCGGGCCGCGCTGGGCCTGTCCATCATTCCCCCCTATCAAACCTACATCACCTACGAGGTGTACATCGTGCCGGGTCTGATCGGCATGATTCAGCTGTTCAACGGCATGCAGTCCTCCTTGTCGATGGTCTACGATCAGGAAATGGGCAGCATGCGTGTGCTGCTGACCACGCCTCTGCCGCGCTGGTACCTGCTGCTGTGCAAGCTCATGGCCAGCGTCATGGTCTCCCTGCTGCAGATAGCAGCCTTTCTGTTTGTTGCAAGCCTGGCAGGTATCGACTTTGCCTACGACGGCTGGCTGCGCGCCTTGCCGATCCTGATTCTCACCGGCATTCAACTGGGCTCGCTGGGTCTGGTCATTGCCTCCGTGGTCAAGCAGCTGGAGAACTTCGCCGGCGTCATGAACTTCGTGATCTTCCCCATGTTCTTTCTCTCATCGGCCTTGTATCCGATCTGGAAAATGCGCGAATCCAGCGACTGGCTGGCCACGGTGTGTCAATGGAATCCCTTCACGCATGCGGTGGAAGCGATCCGCTTTGCATTCCACGGGCAATTCAACACGATGGCCGTGCTGATCGTTCTCGGCTGCACGCTGCTGTTCTTCACCACCGCCAGCTGGGCCTACAACCCGGCGAGGCGTTTTCGTGCCGGCCGTACCGCCGAGGCATGACAGCTCAGCTCAGCTCAGCCCTGCACGCGGCCGATCAGATCGTGCAGAACCCGGCCCTGACGCTCTGCACGGGGGACGTCGATATCAACGGTTCTGGCAATGCGTGCAGGGCGATCGCTGAACACAAGAACGCGGTCAGCCAGACGAACCGCCTCCTCCACGTTGTGAGTCACCATCAACGCCGTGGTGGGCCGGGCCTGCCACAATCGCATCAGCACCTGGCGCAAACGTTCGGCGGTGGCTTCGTCCAGCGAGACAAACGGCTCGTCCAGAACCAGTAACTGCGGTTGCAGTACGAAGGCTCGCGCCAATGCGGCGCGTCTTGCCAGACCCAGCGACAACTGGTTGGGATAGAAGTTGCGCATCTCGCCAAGTCCCAGCTCCACAAGCAGCTCATCGATGGACGCATTCTGCCGTGAATCGGGCAGTACCAACCGTATATTCTGCTCCACCGTGCGCCAGGGCAGCAGGCGCGGTTCCTGAAACACGGCGGCCACGGGACCGCCTGCAGGCAATGCGATTTCGCCCTCGTACTGTTGGTCCAGACCGAGAATCATGCGCAAGGTGCTCGTCTTGCCACAGCCCGACGGGCCTGTGATGCACGTGAAGGACTTCGGCGGCAGCGTGAAATTCAGGGCATCCACCACATGCAGGCTCTTGCCATCGCCAAGCCGGAAATGCCGACCGCGGATATTCACGCTCACCGCCTGCGTCTGTGAGGACTCAGACACGAGCCGACCGCCAGCGATTGGCATGCTTGTCCAGTGGTTGCAACAGCAGGTATTCCACCAGCAGCATGACCAGCACGAAAGCCAGGGTATACGCCAGGATCGTTGCCACATCGAACAGCTGGAAATACAGATGTATCTGAAAACCGACGCCGTTTGATCGTCCGAGCAACTCCACGATCAGCACGATCTTCCAGATCAGTGCAATACCGGAGCGTGTGGCAGCGGCGAAGAAAGGCTGCAACTGGGGCAAGACCACATGCCGCAGGCGCTTGAGGAAACCGAAGCGATAAACCCGAGCCAGTTCTGCATACTCGGGCGACAGGGATCGGGCCCCCTCGCGCAGCGTCACGACCACATTGGGAATCTTGTTCAGCGCCACCGCCCCGATGGCAGCGGCTTCGTTGAGGCCGAACCAGATATAACTCAGCACGATGATGACCAGAGCCGGTATGTTCAGCAGCAGAATCAGCCAGGGGTCGATCAGTCGATCGGCCAGCGGCTTCATGCCCAGCCAGATGCCAATGGCCGACCCAACCGTCATCGCCACCAGAAAGGCGGCAAGCACGCGTAGCAGCGTGACACTCAGGTGAGTGAGCAATTCTCCGGAGCGCCACTCGACACGCAACGATTGCCAGACAGCCAGAGGGGTCGGCAATGTATTGTCGTCGACCCAGGCAGCCGTCACCGCCCACAGCAGCAGGAACAGAGCCAGCGACAGAGCTACCAGAGCCCAGGTTCTGACGCGCGCGGGCATCAGCAGGCTGCCCTTGTCACCCGTACACGCCTGCCACGCCTAGAGCGGTGCACCGTTCCAGTAAGTGCCCTCGACCATGCGCGAGGAATCACCGATCAGCTTCTTGCCACCCAGCTCACCGAGTACCCCGTAGATGACCCCGGCATCGTGTACCTCTTCCTCATGGCTGCGCGCCGGTATGCCTTCGCGGAAACGATCGCGCAGAACCCGCAAGGCGGCAGGACCGTCCTTGATATCCCCGTTGTCAGCCAGGCGCTGCCATTCCCCATCGGAGTCGTTCATGATCTGCTTGGTCTCACGCGACGCCTTGACAAAGGCACTGGCCAGATTCTCTGCCGCCCACGCATCGCTGAACACATAGCCGATGGCAGACACAGGGCCAGTGGACCCCAATGCATTGGCAGCCTCCTCGGCGCTGACCAGGCGACGAAATCCGTCCGCCTCCAGACGTGCGCAGTAGTGCCAGTAATTGAGCACGGCGTCCAGCTCACCATCGCGCGCCTTTTCCGCCAACAGGGGAGGCGCCCCGAAGACGATGTCGTTCTCGGCGTTCAGATCGATGCCGTGGTCCTGGCGGGCCATGCCTTGCAGCAGTAGCCAGCTCTTGTCCAGCGGCCCACCTGCCACACCGACGCGCTGCCCCTTCAGATCGCCCAGATCCTGCAACTGGCTATCACCCGGCACCATGATGGAACCCACCGAGGAGCTGTAGGGCACGAAGGTCAGATCACGGCCTTCCGCACGCTGTCGCGATACCCAGAGCCAGTCCGAGACGATGACATCCACCTCGCCACCGAGCAGCGCGATGCGCGTGGCATCCCCACCGGCAAATGGCACGATCTCCAGCGTGAAGCCATTGGCCTCATCCAGGGCGTGGTGCTGCATGGACTTCAATTCCCAGTTCACCGTGCCGTATTTCAGCACCCCCACTCTGATCGTGTTGTCGGCATGCGCTACCGACAGCGATGACACACTCAGGAGCAGGAGGCTCGATACAAGGCCACGCAGGACCGCAATACACCACTTCATGACGTGCTCCATCAGGCAGGAATCAATGAGTGTACACAGTAGCGTTCTGGGCGATTGAAAACATAGCACTTTGGTACCAGCTGTACCCGAACGCTCACACGGCATGTCGCTGCCGTCTGCGCATTACTGCAAGTTCTGGCCGCGGGAGCGGACACCGCGACGGCGAATGCGTCGCAAAACCGGTCGTGAATTCCGTGCGATCACCCGCTATTGCCTCCATCCGGATAAAACTTTTCGTCAATTGCACAGTCCCTTGCTGTACTGGGTACAAGGCCCGTCATTCACAGAGTCAAGCGTCATGCGTCTCGCACGATTGTTCATTTCATCCGTATTACTGATTCTCGCAACCATCGGCCAGGTGTCTGCAGCCGAACGCATCAATACCCTGGAAAAACACGGACTGTTCAGTTACGAGCCCAGCGGCATTGCCATCCGCGGTTACGATACCGTGGCCTATTTCACCGAAGGCAGGCCGATGGAAGGCAGCGATGAGTTCACGACCGACTGGCAGGGTGCGACCTGGAAGTTCGCCAGCCAGGAGCATCTGGACCTGTTCAAGGCCGATCCGCAGAAATATGCCCCCCAATACGGTGGTTATTGCGCCTACGGTGTCGCTCAGGAGAGCCTGGTGAAGATCGAGCCTGATCAATGGACCATCCATGATGACAAGCTCTATCTGAACTACAACGCCAAACTCAACAACGAGTGGAAGAAGGACATCCCCGGCTATATCGCAGCCGCTGACAAACTGTTCGAATCACTGCTCGAGCAATAATTCATCCATGCAGTACCGATGACTGCCCGGATCGCGAACCCCATCAGGCATTCGCACCGGGCAGTATCGAAGAGCGGTATGTCAGTGTCGCTGCCTGTCCTCGCGATAGACCTGCACAAGCGCCCTCACTCTGGAGGCCACCCCATGCAATGAGGCCACCGAGGCATCCACCTGCTCGGTTCCGGACTTGGTTCTCTCGACACGCGTCAGGATATCCTCGATGTGTCGGTTGATCTCACTGCTTCCCTGGGCACTGGCATTGACGTTGTCACTGATTTCCCGCGTCGTGGACGTCTGCTCTTCCACCGCAGCCGCCACCGTGGTCTGGTAATTGTCGATCTGTTCGATGATATCGGCAATTCTGCCGATCACATTGCCCGCATCACCGGCATCGGTCTGGATGGCCGAGATCCTGCCGGAAATCTCATCGGTTGCGCGCGCTGTCTCCTTCGCCAGTTCCTTCACTTCATTGGCAACCACCGCAAAGCCCTTGCCGGCATCACCCGCTCTGGCAGCCTCGATGGTGGCGTTCAGTGCCAGCAGATTGGTCTGCTCGGCAATCGAGGTGATCACCTTGAGTACATTGCCGATACCGGTGCTGGACACACCCAGCCGTTGCACCGTGTCAGTGGCCTGACCGGCCAGCTCGACAGCATCCTGACCGACACTGACGGCCTCGGCGGCACAGCGGGCAACTTCCCGGATGGCCGCATTCATCTGCTCGGTCGCGGCGGCAGTGCTCTGCACCCCGTCGTTGATCGACGCCGCACTGCTCGATACCTGGCCAACACGCTGCGAGGTTTCAGCCGCATCCTCGCCCAATTCCCGGCTGGTCAGGGCCAGTTCACTGGCCGCTTCGGCCAGCGTATTGGTATTGGCATTGATCTCCCGAAACGCATCGTTGAGAGAATGCAGCAAGCGTTGCAGTCCCTGGCCCACCTGTCCGAGAGAATCGTCTCCGGTCACATCGATACGGACCGTCAGATTACCCGACTCCGCCTGCTTCACGCTCTCCAGCAGCGAGGCCACCTGACCCTGCATCCTCTCCGCAGCTTCCTGCTCCTGCCGCCTTGCCTCGTTCACCGTATCCAGATGCAGTTGCTCGGCCTTGCGCTTGTCGTCGAGCAAGGCAGCCGCTTCACGCGCCTGCGCCTCTCGCTCTGCTGTCGCCTCTTCGTTCAAGGCCAGCAAGACCTGGTTTTCAGCCTCGCGCTGGCGGCTGAGAACCAGATCCGACACCGCCCGCCGCTTGTCTCTGTCGATCAGCATGGTGGCATACAGCAGGACCGTGCCTTCGAACACCACCCAGCCCACATGACGGGCGAGCTGAAACCATGGACTGTCCAGAACACCGAAAACCGAGAAGGGAAACAGGGCGGTACGCAGGACATGATCTGCCGCGCCAACCACGACTGCGACCAGTATCACCCGCCAATCGAAATACAGCGCCACGAAGGCCATCATCATGAAGAAATGAAAATGCCCTTCATCACGTCCACCCGACAGATGAATGAAGATGGCGGTGAATATCATCGTGGACGCACCGATCACCAGCCGTGTCATCAGTTCACCCGGTCGCAGCCGCGCCAGCCAGGCCGGGAACAAGGTGGCCAGAGCTCCCAGCCCTACCGCCATGTACACATGCAGATGAGTCGAACTGTCGGTGCCTGCCCAGGTGTTTGGCGTCATGTAGAACGCCAGCAGAATGGCCACAGGCCATTGCACGAAGAACAACAGGATGAAGAGCTTGTCGATCCGTGCATGAAACTGCCGGCGATCCCGGCGGTATTCCCGATCGATTTCCACATCCAGGGAAAACTGCTCCGGCAGGCTTGCGCCCCCGGACGTGTCACTCGTACTCGTCATCATCGGTGCTGACTCATTCACGATACCGCTCTCTGTTCCATTCCCTGCGGCAGAAACCCCTGCAGCGATACGACGCCCACCAGGCGTTCAACGCTCCGGGCTTCATCGTTGACACTGACCGGCTCGGTTGACAGCTTTCGGTCACCGTCCCGAGCCTCCAGCAAGCCGCAGCCGAACACCGGGTTCAGAACGGGAGCCAACGGATCGACACCGGGATCGCTCAAGATGTTGCTCACCAGGGTGCCGCGGCCCGGATTGCTGCCGGTATGCCCTCTGGATGGGGTGATACCACCTGCAAATCGCAGACTGCCGCTGGTGTCATACAGCAATACCTGACCTGAGGTGTAGGCCCCGAAATGGCGTGCCAGCTGGCCGTCGACATCGGCATGCAACTGCGTACCCGGCAAGGAGGATGCCAATTGCCTCAGATCCGACGCACCCCATACCTCCGGCATGGCGGACGGGTCGGCGGGCTCGAAGAACAGAACGTGCAGATCGAACAGGCCGTACAAGCGATTCGTCAGGCTCTCGAATTCCACCAGGGTGGCCCGGGTACACGGGCACAAGGGGTGGGCGAACAGCACGACTGTCGCCTTGTCCTCGGCTGGTGTGATGCCGGTGGGCAGTGAGGCGGGCCATAGCGCCGGGGCCGGGGCCACGGCTCCGGCCTCGGTGCCGTACTCCGCCAGGGCATAGAGCGCCGCACTGGACAGACTCAGCCAGAGCACCACAGAGGCAACGAGAAGTCGATCCGCTTGCACCGAAGTAGGTCCCCACGAAAATTACCTGTAACACCTCAGGCTATTGGCAGGGGATTCGATATATTGAGCCGATTTGTACGATTTACTGCACTGCGGATGGTTATTCGCGCAGGTCGCAAGACGTGACGCCTAGCCAGCCAGTTCGAGAATCGTGTGCCACTGCTCTTCGCTGACCGGCTGAATCGACAGACGACTGCCCTTGCGCAGCAACACCATGTCCGACAGCGCTTCCACTTCACGCAGCGCGCTCAATGACAGCACCTCGTCGAATTTCCGCTTGAATTTGACATCCACCATGACCCAGCGAGGGTTGTCGGGGCTGGATTTGGGGTCGTAGTACTTCGCCTCCGGGTCGTGCGCCGTGTGATCGGGGTAGGCCTCGCGAACGATTTCCACGATGCCGACGATTCCCGGCACCTTGCAGCTGGAATGGTAGAAAAACCCCAGATCGCCTTTCTTCATGTCATCACGCATGAGATTGCGCGCCTGATAATTACGGATACCGTCCCAGTGATCCTTCTTGCCCTTCATGGCCTTCAGGTCGTCGATACTGAAGGCGTCGGGTTCGGACTTGAATAACCAGTAGTTCATGCAGTTCCCATCGTGGCTGATCAGCCAGCATTACCAGAATGGCAGGACAGAGTATTGTGCCGGATGAAAGGGCTCAACTTCAATAAACGGGCAAGTGTGCTCACCGCTAGGCTCCATAACGCGTTAAGCTCCCGCAATGCAAGATACCAATACTGTACAGAACTTTTCAGACCTCGATTTGCCCGCCGCCGTGTTGCAGGCTGTCCAGGCCGTGGGATACGAAACACCCACCCCCATCCAATCCCGCACCATTCCACCTCTGGTGGAAGGTCGCGACCTGCTCGGGCACGCGCCGACAGGTACCGGCAAGACGGCGGCCTTTGCGCTGCCCATCCTGTCAAGACTGGACCTGAATGCCCGCGGCGTTCAGGCACTGGTACTGGCACCGACCCGAGAGCTGGCAATACAGGTGGCGGAAGCCTTCGCCAAGTACGCCACGCACATGAAGAACGTGCGAGTTCTGCCCATCTATGGTGGCCAGGACTACACCGGGCAGATTCGCCAGCTGTCACGGGGTGTCAATATCGTGGTCGGCACACCCGGACGCATCATGGACCACATGCGTCGCGGCACATTGAAGCTGGACAATCTCCAGACTCTGGTGCTCGACGAAGCCGACGAGATGCTGCGCATGGGCTTCATCGATGACGTCGAGTGGATTCTCGAACAGACACCGGCCACTCGCCAGATGGCGCTGTTCTCCGCCACCATGCCATCGGTCATCCGGCGCATTGCCAGCAAACACCTGAACAACCCGGCCGAAGTCACCATCGAAGGCAAGACCACCACGGCGTCAACCATTCGACAGCGCTTCTGGCTGGTCAGCGGTCTGCACAAGCTGGACGCCCTGACCCGCATACTCGAAGCCGAGACCTTCGACGCCATGCTGGTGTTCGTGCGCACGCGCACCGCCACGCTGGAGCTGGCCGAAAAACTCAGTGCCCGAGGCTTCGCTGCGTCAGCCATGAATGGTGACATGCCGCAGAAGCAGCGTGAGCAGATGGTCGACAAGCTCAAGCGCGGCCAGCTGGATATTCTGGTGGCCACCGATGTCGTGGCACGCGGACTCGATGTCAAACGCATCAGTCACGTGATCAATTACGATATTCCCAATGACACCGAGGCCTATGTGCATCGCATCGGCCGCACCGGTCGTGCCGGGCGCAGCGGTGAGGCCATTCTGTTTGTCACCCAGCGCGAGCGTCGCATGCTGGGCGCCATCGAACGGGCTACCCGACAGAAGATCGAGCCCCTGCAACTGCCGACCGTGGAAATGGTCAACAACAAGCGCATTGCCGAGTTCAAACAGAGCATCAGCGACAATCTGGCCACCGGCGAACTCGCTTATCTGCAGCGCCTGATCGAAGATTTCTCACGCGACCAGGATGTTCCTCCCGAGCGTGTTGCAGCCGCACTGGCCCGCATGTATCTGGGCGAACAGCCCTTGATCATCAGCGAAAAAAGCGCACACAGCGAACGCAAGCAGCGCAAGGAGAAGGTTGATCGGCGTGCCGGCGTCACCTCGGAGCCGCCAGCGGCGCGAGCACGACACGTGCACAGCGATGAAGACCGATCACGGGGCCAACCCCACCCTGCCGATGCCAGAGCACAGGCCGTTCGACGTCAGCCGATCGATGCCGATACAGACACGGGCACCACGGACAGCAAGCCGGCACCCGTCATCGACAAGAGCGAGGCCAACGAGTCGCGGGCCGCACGCCGTCGTGCAGCCGACGAAGCGGCCATGGAAATGGAGAACTTTCGTGTCGAGGTAGGCTCCGCCCACGGCGTGCAGCCAGAGAATCTGGTGGGCGCTATCGCCAATGAGGCAGGCCTGGATGCCGCCTTCATCGGGCGTATCAAGATCGGCGATACGCACAGTACGGTGGAACTGCCGTCGGGCATGCCCAAATTCCTGCTCAAGGATCTCAAGCGTGTCTGGGTCTGCGAACGACAGCTGAACATGTCCAGAGTCTCCGATGGCGCTGACGGTGCAACGCCCGAGAGTCGCCAATCGAAGCCGGCCCGCTCCGGTGAACACAAACGCCGAGAACAGGGCGGTGGCCACAAGCCACCCAGAAAGGCTGCGGCAAACCGGGATCTGAGCGAGCGCAAGAGCGGCCCGAAAACCGACGCGAAAGGTGAAGTGCGCAAGAAAGAGCGCCACCGCGATCGCAAGAACAAGGGCAAGCCGCGGTAGTCCTGCTGCAAACTGCCGGCAACACGATGCCGGCAGAACGCTCAGCAGTCCTGCGATTCCCTCGTTATCGGTACACGTACCCGGCATCGCGCGAAGTGCTGCGCTGACACCGCCTCCAGCGCGGGCCGCGCCTCTGCGCAGGCAGGTTCCGCCAGAGGACATCGCGTCACGAACGGGCAACCGGAGGGTGGGTTCATCGGACTCGGCAGATCCCCCTCCAGCACGATCTTGCGACGGCTGTGGCGCAAGGCAGGGTCCGGCAGGGGAATGGCCGACAACAAGGCCTCTGTATAGGGATGCACCGGATTGGCGAACACCGTGGCCGCCGGCCCCTCTTCCACCACCATGCCCAGGTACATGACAGCCACGCGATCGGCGATATGCCGGACGACGCTCAAGTCATGGGCGATGAACAGGTAACTCAGACCCAGCTCGCGCTGCAGGCGCATCAGAAGATTCAGGATCTGGCTCTGAATGGACACATCCAATGCACTGACCGGTTCATCGCAGATGATCAGTTTCGGTGACAAGGCCAGTGCCCGGGCAATGACCACACGCTGCCGCTGACCACCGGACAACGCGCCGGGTCGACGATCTCGCTGGTCCGGATTGAGACCGACCAGCCCCATCAGCTCATCGACACGGGCCTCGATCTGCCGTTCATCATGGCCGTGAATCTGCAACGGCTCGGCAATGGATTGGGCGATGGTGCGCCGGGGATTCAGCGCAGACACCGGATCCTGGAAGATGACCTGCAGATCGCGCCAGACATCTCGACGGCCTTTTGCATTCAGTGATGCCAGATCCTGCCCCTGAAACTCGATGCGACCCGCAGTCACCGGTGCCAGGCCGAGAACCGCATTGCCCGTGGTCGACTTGCCACAACCGGACTCACCCACAATCGCCACGGTCTCGTTCTGCTCGATGCGGATCGACACACCGTCGACCGCCTTGACCACCGACTGACTGCCTCCGAACCGGCCGGTTCGAACCGGGAAATGCACTTTCAGATCACTGATCTGCAACAGGGAACTCATGCATCACCTCGCAGCGCATGATGACAGGCGACCTGATGAAGCTGACCCGTCAACGCCGGACGTTCGGCACAGGTCTCATCGGCCCGGTCGCAGCGCGTTCTGAAACGACAACCCACCGGCCAGTCACGTGGGCTGGGCACATTGCCCGGAATCGCAAACAGCTCCTGCCCGGGCTCTTCGTCCAGCCGTGGAATGGTCTTGAGCAGCATGTTTGTATAGGGGTGACGCGGTGTGGCGAACAGCGCCTCCACCGGCCCCTGCTCGACCACACGACCGCCATACATGACACAGACCTTGTCGGCCATCTCGGCCACGACTCCCATGTCGTGCGTGATCAGCAATATGGCGGTGTTGGCCTCCTCGGCCAGCGCGGACATCAAGGCCAGAATCTGCGCCTGAATGGTCACATCGAGTGCCGTGGTTGGCTCATCGGCAATCAACAGCCGCGGTCGGGAGATCAAGGCTGCAGCGATCATGACACGCTGACACATGCCACCCGAGAGCTCGGTCGGCAACTGCCTGGCCCGGCGCTCGGGTTCCGGTATACCTACCCGCCTGAGCATGTCGATGGCCTCGCGACCGGCATCGGCAACGCTCGAGCGCCCATGCACGATCAGACTTTCCGCCACCTGATCCCCTACTGCTGCCAGCGGGTTGAGAGACGACACCGGTTCCTGGAAGATCATGGCAAGCTCGGCTCCGCGCAAGCTGCGCAATTGTTCGTCGGCAAGTTGCGTCAGATCCACGCCGTCAAACTCGATGCTGCCACGCTGACGTTGCAGACCGTCAGCCAGCAATCCCATGATCGATAGCGCCGTGAGTGATTTACCCGAACCGCTCTCACCCACCAGCGCCACCACCTCGCCCGGCTCCACGCTGAGCGTGACCCCGTCCACCAGAGACAGGTCAGCTGCGCCGATGGCCAGATCGTCGATGGCGAGCAGACTCATTTCTCTGCCACTGCCGCAGCCCAGGGGCTGTTCGGATGAACTGCGCCGGCATTCGGGGCGCCGTCTCTACCGGCCTGAACCATGGAGGGGATGGCAAACTGCACCGGGTGCAGAGAGTCCTCGGTGATCTGCACCGGGTACATGCTGGATATGGCAGTCGCCGTGTCGGTGGTGGCCAGGCGATTGACCAGTATCGTCGGTGTACTCGCATCGATCCGTGGTGAGTGCACAGCGTCCTCGAGCGACATGTCACGGTCGATCACTGCGGACAGCAGTTGCAGTATGGCAGGGAAGATCTGTCGCCCGCCGGCAGCCCCGACGGCGATATCGGGTTTGCCATCGCGCGTCGTGATCACGGGCGACATGTTGGCCAGAGGCTTTGCGCCACCACAGATGGAATTGGGCTGATCCGGGCGAGGGTCGAACCACATCATGCCATTGTTGAGCAGCAGATCCAGATCCGCTGCGACCACCTTGGAGCCGAACCGAGACAGCAGCGTATTGGTCAGCGAGACCATATTGCCCTGGCCATCGATGACGGAGAGATGGCTGGTGCAATCACCCTTGCCAGCGGCATGACCCATTTCCCGCAGACGGGATTCATAGGCTTGTCGAATGGCTCTGGCATAGGCAGCAGCGGCCTCGGCACTGCTGGCAGCAGCCAGATCCTGCCCGGCCAGATCCGCCAAAGCCTGTACCAGGCTGGGCCCACCGGACAGACCGGGTATGGTGTGCACCATTCTGTCTCGATAGCTACTCTGCGCAGCTGTCTGCCAGACCGGACGATACTCCGCCAGATCACGGGCCGTCATCTTCGAGCCACTGTCATTGAGGTTCTTCAGCAAGCTGGCTGCGACCTGACCCTCGTAGAAATCCCGAGCGCCGTGTTCGGCCAGACGTCTGAGCATCGCGGCCTTGGCCGGCATCGGCAACAAACGACAGGCGGGGTCATCCGGGTCGACCACCCGCCTCGAGCTATCCAGAAACAGACTGGCTGCCGACGACTGACTCGACAGGCCCGGTGTATCGATGGCCAGGGCCAGTTCGGCAAACCAGTCGATACGCATGCCTCTTTCTGCCAGAGCGATCGCAGGTGCCAGGGCGTCTGCCCATGACAGTGTGCCGTGGCGTTGCAGTGCCTCCGACAAGCCAGCCACGGCACCCGGCACACAGATCGACAGCGGACCGATCAGATTGCGATCCTCGTGCACCGAAGGCCAGTTGAACCAGTCACCACCGGCACCGCCCTGCAAGGGATAATCGGCGATATCCACTTTCTCCGGAGCACGCAGATTGAAATCAAGCGCCTCGACCGTGCCATTATTATCCGCGTGCAGGAGAAAACCACCGCCGCCAAGTCCACTCAGCCAGGGCTCCACGACCGACAACGCCAATGCGGTGGCAACAGCTGCGTCCATGGCGTTGCCGCCCTTAGCCAGAACCGTGGCGCCCACCGTTGCAGCTTCTTCGTTCTGAGCGGCAACGATACCTCCCGAGCTCTCCACTTGCGGTTTGCTCACCGACCATGTCTGTGCCGAGCGCTTGGCAGACGAGCTGCCCTGGCGTTCCAGCCCTGCCGCGTTATCCATTTTTCGTCTTCCTGTCATTGATCGGCGTGAGCATATCGAGCGACACATCCAGCGTGTTGCTCAATGTCTTGTGATGGGCGGCGATCTGCCCACAGCTTGTGCACCAGACCGAGTCATCCTCGATCAGTTTCTGCAGGATTCTCTCGAGCATCTCGACCCGCGCCGCTCGCCCCGAGATCCAGTCATGTACTGTCAGCATGAACAGCCCGCCATCACGGGTCTGCGCTGCTGCATCATTGGCCCACTGACGCTCCACTTCTTCATCCGGCCGCGGTGATTTGTCCCCGGCGCCGAGAAACTTGAAGAAGATGGCATCGTCATTGTCCCAGCGCACCGGTACTTCGGTGACCCCGGCAATACCATAGGGAACGTCCTCCCCCATCAGGGAGCTGTCCCACAGATCAAGTCGTGCCAGTTCACTGAGCATATGAGGTGTCATTTCCCAGGCTGGCGAGCGAAAGCCCTGCGGCCTCAGACCTGTCTGAGAGACGAACAACTCGATGGACGACTCCAGCGCCTGGGTGAACTGCTCATCGTTGATATCCGAGACCAGCTCATGAAAGTAGCCATGCAGGGCAATCTCGTGACCACGCTCCAGCAGACCCGGCAACAGCTCCGGATTGTCGTAGGCCACCACGGCCGGTACGAAGAAACTGCCCTGAATACCGAGTCTGTCGAGCATCGCAACCATGCGGGCAAGTCCGGCTCGCAAACCGTATTGACGGTGTTCGCGTGCGGCCAGCGTGTCGGGCAGGTCGGTTCGATGCTGCCAGTACCACGGTGCATTGGCATCGACGTCCACCGAAAAACAGGCGGCCGAGCGTTTGCCTGCGGGCCAGGGATAGGGGGGACGATTCCAGATCACAGTGGTCGCTTCTTGTCTTGATAGACATCCATGGTGCCGGCAGAGTTGCCGCCGTCCACAGCCAGTGACGTACCCGTGATGTTCTTCGCCGCCGACGAGGCCAGAAACAAGGCCGACTGCCCGACATCTTCGGGCGCCGTTTCACAACCCAGCGGGATCGCCGCCATGACCCTGTCGATATGTTCCTGCGACAGGGAGGACACCGCACTACCTGCGGCAAAGCCCGGCTCCAGCGCATTGACACGAATGCCGAACTCGGCAACCTCCAGCGCAAAGCCTTTCGTCATGCGATCCAGCGCGGTCTTGGACATGCAGTAAGTGACGGCGGTGCGTCGCATCTTGCGCGCCGCACCCGAGGAAATATTCACGAAATTGCCTTTCACTTCGGCTTCGATCATCTGCAGGCAGAACCCACGCATCAACACGAACGGTGCACGCACATTGACCGACATGATGCGATCCCAGTCTGCCACTTCCATGTCGAGCAGAAAGGAGGACGGATAAAGCGCTGCATTGTTGATGACCACATCAGGCGCACCCCAGCGCTGCCTGACCTGATCGAGCAGATGCGCCAGCCCCTCATCGCTCGTCAGGTCGGCAGCCACGGCAAAGTCCGGCAAGCCGTCGGTGCTTCTGTCGGTGAGACAGAGCTCGGCACCGGCCTCCCTGAAGGCCTTGGCCAGGGACCTGCCCATGATGCCGGCGGCGCCCGTGATGACGACGCGCTTGCCCTGAAACTCGGATTCGAAATTCATTTATCTACCTTTTCCTATCTGATCGGTCAAGCGGTCGCCGATGAGGTTGGCCGACAAGACCAGTAAAAACAATGCAAGCCCGGGAAATGTTGCGATCCACCAGGCCGATGCCACATAGCTGCGTCCGGTGGAGAGCATGGACCCCCAGCTGGCCGTCGGGGGCTGAACACCCAGACCCAGAAACGACAGACCGGCCTCGAACAACACCATCAGACCGAACTCGAGCGTTGCCACGACAAGCAAGGGGCCGGCGATATTGGGCAGCAGGTGAGTGAAAAGTACGCGCGGGGTCGAAGCCCCCATCGCCCTTGCCAGTGTGACGAAGGGACGATCGGCCAACGCCAGTGTCTGCCCATAGGCAACACGTGCATACCGGGGCCAGCGGGTCAGCGCCAGCACCAGAATGACGTTGATGAAGCCTGGCCCCAGCACCGCGACGGTAATGATGGCCAGCAATATCGCCGGTATGGAGAGGAAGATGTCCACGAGGCGCATCAGGACGGTTTCCACCGGGCCCCGCAGGTAGCCGGCCAGCATGCCGACACTCACACCCACGATGCCTGAGAGCATCACCGAGAGAAAGGCCACCGAGATCGATACCCGGGCCCCGTAGATCATGCGACTCAGCACATCCCGGCCCAGTTCATCGGACCCGAGCCAGAAGAGCTGTCCGCGTGCCTCGAAGCCCGGCGGCTTCAATCGCCCCAGCAGGTTCTGCCGGTCCGGGTCAACCGGTGCGATCCAGGGGGCAAACACGGCAAGCAGCACCAGTGTGGCCAGCAACAGTGCCGGCCACCAGGACAGACTGCTGCGTACCCGTGCAAGGGGACGCGACATGATCATGAAGACTCCGTGAGGCGTACCCGGGGATCGACCACGGAATACAGGATATCCGCAGCCAGATTGGCACCGATGGTGACGAACGCACCGATCAGCACCACTGCCTGCACGACCAGAAAATCACGCGAGGCAATACTCTGTACCGTCAACAGCCCCAGACCCGGCCAGGCAAAGACCGTCTCCACGATGACGGCGCCTGCCAGCAGTTGCGAGAGCTCGAGAGCCGTGATGGAGATGACCGGGATCAGGGAATTTCGCAGCAGATGATGCTTGACCAATCGCCCGGTTCCCACGCCTCGTGCACGCGCCGAGCGCACATAATCCTTGCCCAGCTCATCGATGACCGCGGAGCGGACAATGCGGGCATAGGTTGCCAGTGACAGCAGACCCAGCGCAATCGAGGGCATGACCAGATGCGAGAGTGTTCCGGTACCCGATGGCGGCAGCCATTTCAGCCAGACACCGAAAACCAGAATCATCATGATACCGCTCCAGAAAGTCGGCATGGACTGGCAGGCCAGCACCACCCCCATGATCCATCGCGAGACGAGACGGCCTCGCGTCAGGGCCATCAACAGACCCAGAGGCATGCCGATGGCCAGAGCGACAAGCAGGGCACCGGCTGCCAGTTGCAGGGTCTGAGGTACGCGACTGAGAATGATGTCCAGTACCGGTGCGTTCTGGATGAACGACTGCCCCAGATCCAGCCGCAGGACATCACCCAGAAAATCCAGGTATTGCACCCACAAGGCCCGGTCAAGACCCAGGCTTGCCCGCATGGCATCGATATCCGCCTGCGTCGCGGTTTCAGGCAACAACAGCGCCGTCGGGTCACCGGCCAGACGCTGGATGAAGAACACCAGCGTCACCACACCGAATGCCGCGACCAGTGCCTGTCCACCGCGATGCAGGAGGAAGCGGAGCATGATCAGTCAGACCAGCTCATGCGGTTGAGGAACATGCTTTCGTTGGCAGTGGGTACGAAAGACAGACTGGACGAGGCACCGTAGAGAACCGCTGCCTGATACAGGGGCAGAACGTAGACATTCTCGCGATTGATCTGATGTACCTTGCCATAGGCCTCCATGCGCACATCCTCATCCAGAGACACTCTTGCACTATCGAGAAGCACATCCAGCTCCGGCTCGTTCACACGTGACCATGCACTATCGGAATGCAGGAGCGGATAGGTGATGCCATCTGCGTCCTGACAGGCGCAGGACCAGCGACCAAAGCTGAGCTCGGCGTTATCGGCCGGCTCGGAACGAACGATATTCAGGTAGGTAGGCATGTCGGTCACCGAGATGGATACATTGAAGCCCACATCGTTCAGCATCTGCTGCAAGGCCTGCACCACACGCTGATCGAATACGGGTGCCGTGGCAAAGGTCACCGGCGTCGCGGCCAGATCGGCCTTGGCAGCGGTCAGTTTCTTCGCAGCCTCGGGGTCGTACACGAAAGGTTCGATACCCTCGGCATAGCCGAAATGCGCAGGACTTGCCAGCTGTGCCATGGGAATCTCGCCGGCTCCCAGCAAACCCTGCGTGATGCCTTCAACGTCAATGGCCAGGCTGGCCGCCTTTCGCATGTCCGGATCATTGAACGGCGGCTTGTCGAGGTTCATGCCCAGATAGGCCACGCGTTCCGTCGGTGCCGACAGGACCTGAACGCCATCGACGCCTTGCAGTTGCAGGGTTGCATCACTGTTGATACTGACCACCAGATCGGCAGAACCAGCTTGCAGATCGGCCACGCGGGTGGCTGCATCCGGCACGGCTCTGTAGATGGCGTTATCGAATGGGCCGGCCTCTCCCCAGTAATCCTCGTTTCTGCTCAGTGTGACCGAGACGCCCCGCTTCCACTCATCGAACTTGTAGGGGCCTGAACCGACAGGCGCCGTGTTGAACGCTTCCTTGCCAACGGCTTCAACCACATGCTTCGGCACGATGGAAAGTTTCACCAACTGCGCCAGCAATGCCGGGTAGGGCCCATCAGTGGTCAGCTTGACCGTGACATCATCAATCACTTCCGCGCCGATGATCTGGTTGAACTGGCCCAGCTGCGGTGAGGCAAAATCCGGATCCGTGATTCTCTTGACCGAGAACACGACATCTTCAGCACTCAAGTCAACGCCGTCATGAAAGCTGACATCATCGCGCAGTGTCAGCGTCAGTTCGGTATCGCTGGTCTGTTCCCAGGACACGGCAATCTGGGGAACGATGTTCCCGTCGTTGTCGCGGGTTACCAGGTTGTCGAAGATATTCCGGTAGACGTAGTAGCTGTCCGGATTCCATTGCACCTGCGGATCCAGAGAAGAAGGCTCTCCAACCAGATCGATAGTGATATCCCGGGCAAGCACGGGCATTGAGAGCACTCCCAGGGCGAGCCCTGTCAGTATGCCCTTGGCAACATGATTCATAGATCTCTCCGATTGGTGGCAGCGTCAGTCGGCCGGTGGCTGACAATGTGTCCGCTGCGATGGCTAAGGGGCGCGTCGCTTTGCAAGAGCTGGCGCATGAACAACTTTTCCTGGGCATCGATCAATGCAAGCCGCAGTGAGATGATGGCGTCGCCGTCTTCGGCCAGCACCGCCTCGATCAATTCGGCGATATCGTCGCGGTGCAGAAGCTCGCCACTGTGCTCGTCTTCCAGAAATCGTGTGATGCGGGCCGAGTGATGCCACAGCTTGCGCAGGTGGCGCGCCGTGAGCGGGTTGATGGCACTCAACAGCAGGCTGTCCACTCGATCGACATAGTGTCTGAAGGACATCACGGCACCGGCTTCGCGCCGCTGACTCAGTGTGGCTGTCACGAGACCGATTTCGGTCATCTCCCGGCGCGCTTCAGCCGACAGTCTGGCACTGGCCAGCGATGGCTCTGCGAAGCGACGCGCCTCGAGTACCTGCCCGATCAGGGCACCGCTGATGGGCAGAATCTGCCAACCCTGGCGGGCCTGCGGGCTCGCCCAGCTGTCATAACCCAGCCGCATCAGGCCGGCACGAGCGGCGGCACGCGTCAATCCGAAACGTTCCATGACATCCGCTTCGGTCACCGTGTCGCCGGGCATGATTTCACACCAGATGACGGCGTCCAGAAGTCGATCTTCTGCGAAGCGTGCCTTGGCCTCAGGCCCGGGTGGATTGCCCGAACCATCACCGACGCGCAATAGAGGTGAAGCTGGATCGTACATTGACATCTCACGATTGCGTTTGTGACATGTTAAAGTAACTTTTCTGACATTTCAAACCATTTTCTGAATCATCGGATGGCAACATGACGCGAGTTCCACTTTCCATTGCCGGCGCAAACACCTTGCTCGGGCACCATCTGCTGGCCAGATTGATGGACTCACCGCTTTTCACCGTCACCAGCCTGCATGACAAACTGGCCCTGCAAGGCATTGAATCCATTGCCGATTCTCGGGATTGGTCGGTCCACCCGGATGTGGCCGAGGCATTCAGACACGTACCGCTTCTACCGCCGGATGCCCACACACTGGCACCCATGCTGGCCTCGTTCCTGCCGGATGAGGACGCGCAGCGCGTGGAGTCTCTGCATTTGGCTCGGGGCGTACGCGTGCTGACTCACGGCGAGTACGCGCGCCTGAATCAGCCTCTGGCCGTACCCGGCAGGCTCCACGAGCTGCCGCGCAACGCGCCGCATTACGCGACACCGAACTGCACCACCGCCATGTGCACCCTGCCTCTGCAGGCATTGCAAAGCGATTACGGCATCCAGTCGGCCACGATCACGGCGCTACAGGCGATCAGTGGCACCGATCTGCCGGGCATGCAGGCGCATGCCATTCACGACCGGGTCGTCGGGCACCTTCCGGGAGAAGCGGACGCACTGCGAAACGAGCTGGGTGTGATCTTCTCCCACCAGTTTCCGATACACACGTTTGCCACCCGTGTGCCGGTATGGCGCGGACACACCCTCACCCTGGCTGTCGTGTTGGAGGAGAAAGCCGAGCTTTGCCGGATAGAGCAGACGCTGCTCGCCGTCTCCGGTATCCAGCTTGCCACGTCAGCCTCCGGACTCGGCACGGGCAGGCCCTGGTTTCATCCCGACAGAGCCATCAGCACGGTCGTGGCGCTGCGCATCGCAGCTGAGCGCAACCCGGTTGCTTCGAAAGACCAAGCCAGGCTCAGCGAAAGGGAGGACGGCGGGACCACGGTGATGATGACCCTGACGGGCGATAATCTGGAAGCGGCGACCAGTGGCCTGATGCTCGACTCGCTGAAACAGCTTTGCCGGACTGAGGCACCACGATTGCAGTAGCGAACATCAATCTCCGAAAAGATCGTTCGTTACCCCCGGCTCCTCTTCTGGTGGCGCAACACATCGAGGACCTTCATGACTGCTCTTGTTGACGTAGTTGCTCACCTCGGTGAAAACCAGCGCATCATTGCTGGCAGGCTTCATCAAGGCGTCCAGTGATTCCCGGTCACTTTCCTGCAGCCAGGCCATTGCCTCATTGCCCGAGAGCAACAGGACCGGCATGCGATCATGAACCTCGCTCATCGGCTCGTTGGCGGTCGTGGTGATGACCGAGACTTCCGGCTTGTCGGCATCATCGACCGACCGCTTGCTGATGCCAGCCAGAAACATGGCAGAACCCGCCGCAGGCGTCATGTAGAAGGCGGATACCAGCTTGCCGTTGTCTCGTTTCCATTCATAGAAGCCATTGACAGGCACCAGCACTCTGCCGTGCTCGATCATCGGCTTCCACATGCGCGATGACCAGACCTTGTCGTTACGTGAGTTCTGGATACGGCGAGTCACCGGCCCCTTCTTTCCCGGCAACGTCATCGACACACCCCAGCTCATCGGCACCAGCCGCAGTTCATCGTCGAGGGACACGACATCCAGAGTCTGCGTCGGCGCGATATTGAAACGCGGCTCGCGGGTCGGCCACGTCGTCATGCCGAGCGATTCCAGCAGGATGCGTACCCCTTCGTTATCCGATACGTTGACCCGACCGCACATGTGACGACTCCGCAGCTTGAAAAAGCGGCAGCCCCGAAGGGCTACCGCGACGCGTCCCGACCAGAGAAGCTCTGGCCGCACATTCTACACAATCAGGCGTTTCAGGCCGTTGCAGCAGCTGGCTCCAGCATGGCCAGAAGCGCCTTGGCGGCAGCGGCTGAGGATGCCGGATTCTGCCCGGTTACCAGATTGCCGTCACGCAACACGAATTCCGTCCAGTCGTCGCTCTTCTCGTACTGTCCACCATTGGATTTCAGCATGTCTTCCACGAGAAAGGGCACGACTTCTGTCAGGCCAACAGCCTCTTCTTCCGAGTTGGTGAATCCGGTGACCCGCAAGCCTGACACCAACGGCTTGCCATCGGCCCGCTGGGTATGACGAAAGATCGCCGGTGCATGACAGACAGCGCCCACCGGGCGATCAGAGTTGTAGAACGTCTCTATCAGCTGCTTGCTGTGCGTGTCTTCCGCCAGATCCCACAAGGGACCGTGCCCGCCGGGATAGAAGATCGCATCAAAACCACTGGCATCCACGGCTGAGAGCTTCTCGGTGTTCGCCAGATGCTTCTGTGCGGCCTCATCCGACTTGAAGCGACGCGTGTCGTCGGTCTGCGAGTCCTCGTTGTCGCTGGACGGGTCGATGGGTGGCTGTCCGCCCTTAGGTGACGCCAATGTGATATTGGCACCAGCGTCCTTGAAGACGTAATACGGTGCCGCGAACTCTTCCAGCCAGAAACCGGTCTTGTTGCCGGTATCGCCGAGTTCGTCGTGCGAGGTCAGTACCATCAGAATATTCATGTTCTCTCCTTTATTGGTCAGCGGCAACGCGGATGACGCGCTTGCCGAAATTTTCGCCCTTGAGCAGACCGATGAACGCTTCAGGCGCGTTCTCCAATCCGTCAATGACTTCTTCGCGATATTTCACTTTGCCCTGCTCTACCCACTCGCTCATCTGCTTTGCAAATTCGGGATAGAGATGACCGAAGTCGTCAAATATGATGAAACCCTGCACCTTGATCTTCTTGCGCAGTATCTGCCCCATCAGCCAGTTCATCCTGTCAGGGCCTTCGGGCAATTCAGTCGCGTTGTACTGTGATACCAGGCCACACAGGGGAACACGCGCATTGGGATTGAGCAGGGGAATCACGGCATCGAGTACCTTGCCGCCCACATTTTCGAAATACACATCGATCCCGTCGGGGCTGGCCGCGGCCAGCTGCTCGGCGAAGTCGTCAGACTTGTGATCGATACAGGCATCAAAACCCAGTTCATCCACAGCATAGGCACATTTTTCCGGTCCACCGGCCACACCGACCACAGGGCAGCCCAGAATCTTGCCTATCTGACCGACGGTTGCACCGACAGGACCGGTAGCGGCGGCAACCACGATGGTTTCACCTTCTTTCGGTTCACCGATCTTCGTCAGGCCAGCCCAGGCCGTGAACCCGGGCATACCCAGAATTCCGAGCGCCCACGAGCGATGTTCGAAGGACTTGCCCAGATTGTTGACACCGGTGCCATCGGACACGGCGTAATCCTGCCAGCCATTGAAGCTCAGCACATGGTCACCTGCCGCAAAGCCTTCCAGATTCGATTCGACCACCTCGGCCACCGTTCCGCCGACCATGACACCACCGATTTCCACCGGCGCAGCATAGGAAGGTGCGTCACTCATGCGACCACGCATGTACGGGTCGAGAGAAAGATACTCGGTTCTGAGCAACATCTGATTGTCGCCAGGCACCGGGACGGAGCCCTCAACCAGGTTCAAGGTACTCTTGGTCGGCTCACCCTTGGGCCTTTCTGCCAGTACTATCTGACGATTGACTGTTTCTGACTGGTTCATGTCTTCTCCTTTATCTAGCTAGATTAACGGAATGAATCTTCGTGGTGTCGCAGTTGTAAAACAGTACAAGCATCCGAGTGACGGATGGGCGCTGTTTCACTGCATGAATTGGTGGTGAAATTTCAGGGTGCCGGAAGCAGATCTCGGGTGACTCGCAGCGCTGACGTCAGCGCTGCCTTGTTGCCCGACAGCCCGCTGACCAGACTTGCACCCAACCACAGGTAGTAGAGGGTTGCAGCCATATCTCTCGACCGATCGTGTTGCCCAATGGAGCCATCAGCAATACCCGCTTTCAGGGTTGCAGCCAGATGATCGATGATGGATTGCACACTCGCCTCCAGCACCTTGCTCATGCCGGGTGAAAGGTCCGCCACTTCAGCGGAGAGCTTCACCACCAGGCAGCGATCTTCGAGGACATCGCCGGTCTGGTGTTTGCGCCATTGCGTGAAATAGGCAATGAGACGTGATCGTGCATCCTTGCCGGGGTGATCCAGCGTCTCCACCAGTTTGCGCTGATAGTCGTCTGCAAACTCTCTCAACAAGGCGATGCCATAGGCTTCCTTCGAGGGAAAGTAATGGTAGAACGACCCCTTTGGCACTCCGGCTTCTTTCAGCAACTCGTTGAGTCCCACACCGGCGTAGCCGCTCTTCGCCGTCAGGCGGCGCCCCGTGGCCAGGATATGTGCTTGTGTGTCGGAGTTACGCTGTTGCATGCCACTACGATGGGGACAAATAGACCAGTCGTCTAGTGCTTGAAACTCACAAATTCGCAAGAAACGGGATGATTCGCTCGAGCACCGGAGGAACAGCGCTCAGTGCAGCCTTCATGGTAATTGTTTGCAGGCTGCGAGGAATGCCGGAGAGTATAAGCAGACAGGCGACGGTACGAGTCTGCAGCCGCCGGTTTTGAAATTCCTGACTACTTCTCGCAAGTGCGAGGGATCATGTCAGATAACCTGCTTGTCGATAGTACTGCACAGCGCGTTCTGTCAGCTCAGCCAATTCCCGGAATGACTGGTCATCGATCGTCTTGAAATTGAAACAGGATTTTCCATGCATGTGCTTTTTCAGGTCGGCTGACATACCGTCGAGCAGTTCCGGGTTCACGTACACGGGCATGAGGTGGTAGCTGACGTAGTTCTTCCGGGTCTGCACGCCCCCGAACCACAAGGGCTTCCTGTTTTTCATCACATGGAAAGTGTCCACATGGAAATTTCCCGGTTCGTCGTGCTTGACATCCAGCGAACGGGTGCACGGTTCCATGATCTCCTTGAGGGCGTCGAACACGTCTTTCATGAGTCTGCTCCGGTCGTATATCAGGCGGCTGGCGAGAGGTTCACCCACCATCGCATGAACCGGACCGCCGTCAAACGCTTGTACAGGACATCAGCTGGCCCAGGAAAGATCCGGGAGCTGTGTCTTCGCTCTCTTCTGGTAAGTCTGCAGGAAAGCACCGTCAATGGCCTGATCCGGGTTCGCCACCTGCAAGCGGTCCAGCATCGTACCCAGAATGATGGTGGTCACCCGGGCATCATCGAGGGCCCTGTGACTTCTGCCGGTATCGATGTCCAGTACACGGGCGATCTCTCCCAGCCGATGGCTGGCGAATGACTGGAATATGCGGCGAGCCAGCATCAAGGTACAGACGAAATTTCGCTGGCATTCCACGCCCAGTTCCACCGAGAGCTCGCGTCGCCAGAACTTCCTGTCAAAACTGGCATTGTGGGCCACCAGCTGCGCCTCACCCACAAACGCCAGGGCTTTCTCGAAGACTTCACCCGCCCCTGGTGCGGAGGCCACCATCTCATTGGAAATACCGGTCAGCTGCGTGATGAAAGCGGGAATGCGCATGCCCGGGTTGATCAGGGATGCGAAGGTATCCACTTCCCGGCCGTCCCGTAGCAGCGAAATACCGATTTCGATGGCCCGGTCGCCCTGATGCGGGCTGAGGCCCGTGGTTTCGAAATCCACGACCGCGTAAGTGGTGGATTGACCGAGTGGCTGGCTGGCCACGGCGCTCGCCCTGGTAGATGAGTGATTCATGAATGAGCAGGCAGACAGGCGAGTGAATGAGGGAGCGGGCGCGTATACCGCAGCATTATCTCGCGCCAAGGCACAAACGGCAATGGCAAACAACACCGACACCAGCACCAGCACCAGCAACGGCAAACGACATCGACATCGACATCGACATCGACAAGGACAACGACAACCACAACGACAACGACAACGACAACGACAACGACAACGCAGCTTACCTGTGCATCTTTCGGGCGCTGCCTCGTGGCGGCACAGACCGACGCTCGCCATCAGCCACTCGGCAATGCGCCTGCTGCCTCACACAGGAGCCGCCCCCTATTTGACGCTGGCCTGCTGCTCTTCTGGTGCGATCTCGAACAGAGGATCGATGAAGTTGTTGCCGTGTATCAGCTCGTAGTGCAGATGAGGTCCGCTGGATCGCCCGGTCGAGCCCACGGCCCCGATCATCTCTCCCTTTTTGACGATCGTGCCGACACCCTGACCCTCCACAAAGGCCTGCATGTGTGCATAGGCTGTATAAAAGCCGTTTTCATGCTCGATCCTGACGTAATTTCCGTAGCTCTTGCTCACATAGTGTTTGACGATGACGCCGTCACCGGCGGCATAGATCGGCGTTCCTGCCGGTGCGGCATAGTCGATACCCTTGTGTTTTTTCGGAATCGGCACGCCGGTGGGGCTGAACCGAAAACCGTGGCCCGATGTCAGGCGGCCTTCAGCCAGCGGTTTTTTCAACAGTGTGTGCGGTACTTCGTTACTGGGAAACTGATTGGTGATCAAGGCGGCATTGTTATTCGAATTATTGCCGGAACCCGAGGCCTTCTCCTTCAGTTTGCCGAAGCCACCCCGGATGCCATCGGAGGCCTTGGCCAGCGTGCCCTGCAGGGCCGCGGTGTCCGGCATGGTCGCGCAGGCCGAGACACTCATGCCGATCATCAGTGCCAGCAGCATCTTGTATTTTCTTGCCGTCCTGATCGAATCCAGCAATATCTTGCGATTCTTCTGTCCCTTGTCCACTGCCACCATCATGCTCCCTCATTCACCAGCGTTTCAACATTGACCCGTGCCTGATCGGATAGTCGCCTCTCCTGCAAGCACGCGTGAGAAAGACGACTCGAACAATACAGCTCAGGCCTTCCCGTCAACGAGTCAGGTTAATGGAAGCGGCAGCGGATACGTAGGTAGGAATTCCTACCCTATTGAAATTCGCCCGTGACGAGGATCACATATCGATCACGCAGCATCACGGTAGCGATGCCAGAAACTGTCGCATGTGAAACTGGCAGTGAACCGGTTCATATCTTGTTTCACGTGATTCGGGGCAGGCAGCCCGAGCCAGACAGCCTAGCTGATGACAAGGCGCGTCATCGTGCGCTCGCAGATAGGCGGCGCAGGCCGCTACATCGTAGCCACCCGCCTGAAAGGCATCCACAGGGCATGCCTGCAGACAGGGCGCCCCGACACAGCTGTCACACGCATGAGTCACCGGCCGCGGCGCGGATGGTGTGATCGGCAAACCATCGTCGAGAATCGAGGTACTCGGCAAGGCGACGGCAAAGCGATAGGCATGCCACAGACCGTAAGCCGGATGCATCAGAATACCCAGTGGCGAAGGGCGCAGACCCTCTGCCCGCTGGGCCCACTGACCGAAGGGGTACCAGGGCGGCCCTTCGAATGGAAACAGCGCCATCCCGCCCAGTTGCTGCGCCACCGCATTGCCCACGCGGGTACTCCAGCGATCCAGCGGATCGGCCTCGCCATCCCGGTATTCGGGCGAGCCTGAGAAATGCGGCCAGATGGCCGAGCCTGCCTGGCCGAACAGCAGCAGCATCGCCGCAGCCTCACCGGAAGGACAATCCGGCACTCCCTCATCCCCCTCAACGCGAATGCCGCCTCGCAGAATCAGCCCATGATCGTTTGCCAGAGCGGCTATATCACCGATATCCATCATTGCATCCCTCATGCGCGGCACGCCCGGGCGCTCGCCGAAAACCGTGAACGTGTTCCCCACCGGATAGACTACTATTCATGACACTGCTCCGAAAGTCTTCGTCATCCGTTGCCCTCATGCCTTCTGCCTCGACCGCTCACAATTGCCGTGTCAACCGCCCCGTTTCTCCCGTGCGTGCAGAACCTCACGGCGATGCCATGCGCACCAGCGAAGCGCTGTACGGAGAAAGCGTACAGGTTCTGAGTGAACAGGCGGGCTGGTGTCACGTCAGACTGCTCAAGGATCATTATGAAGGGCATATGCACCGGGACCACCTGAGTGGTAGTGAAACTGCAGCGATCGTGACCACCCATCGTGTCTGCCAACGCAGCACCTTGCTGTTTGCCGAGGCAGACATGAAAAGCCAAGTGCGGCACCGCCTTCCCTTTGGCGCAGAACTCTCGCTCATTGAACAGCATGACAGCCCCTTCAGTCGTACGGGCTGTGGGCACTACATCTGGTCTGCGCACTGCCTGCCCCTCGGCGCTGATCACCGGGCCGGACCGCTGGCGCTTGCACGCAGCATCTTTCTGGGCAGCCCCTATCTGTGGGGCGGACGCAGCCCGGAAGGTATCGATTGCTCAGGCCTGGTACAGGCGCTGGCCCACTCCCGAGGATTTGCCTTACCGCGCGACAGCGCCGATCAGGAAGCGTTCCTGAGGAACGATGTCAGTCCTGGAGACTATCGCGCTCAGGACCTGGCCTATTGGCCCGGACATACCGGCATACTGGTGTCACCCGACGAACTGCTGCATGCAACAGCTCACTCGCTGAGCTGTGTCATCGAACCCCTTCAGGATGTCATCGATCGCGCCGGCCCCATGAGTTCGGTGAAACGACTGTTCTGACTCTCGAGCCGCAGCCTGGCTCAACCCGGATCACCGGCCCCCAGACGCAATGCCAGCGGGGCCGACCGAGTCTTGCGAATTCGCAGCGAAGACATCTTGCCCTGCTGTATCAGCAGGTCGAGCTTCAGGCCGAAGATGAAGGGATACCACTCGCGCGACAGTGGTGTCTTCCAGCGCCACAGGCAAGTCTCGATTGCCGCCAGCGCAGAAGCATCAGGCGGTTCGGGCGCCACGAAAGCCTCGCCATTGAACACCGGGTGAGCGAACCAGGGAGCCAGTGCATCGAAGGCCTCCGGGACGCCGTGGCGTCGCATCACCTCATGCCAGACTTCATGCGCGTCACCGTTCGCTGCCCGGGTCGATGCCATCATGTCCAGCAACAGGCAATCGGTATGGAGCAGTCCCGTCGGATTCAGCACACAGGCATCTGCCTGCTCCCGCCCGGACCAGGCGCCAAGGAACAGGCGCTGCGGGCAGTAGTCGTTCGCGTAGAGATTGTCCCATAGCACCAGGGGGTGTGCGCTGGGCGGCGCTACCTGATGGATGTCGCGACAATCCGCCTGACGCGTGACGATGTCACGGCCACAGTACAATACCGTGTGTGATGTCTGCAGGGTGGCCAGAAAATCGGGGAGATACGTCGGCGCCGAGGCAGCCAGCTCATTGGCATAGATTCTCGGAGTCACCCACAGACGCTCACCCAACTCTTCCGCCAGCGCATTGGCCAATTGCGCATGCGCCTGCCCTTCGGATCGCATGCCACCACTGCGCTGGTGAAAGTCCTCATCGATATCGTCCATCAGCAGCGACAGGCAATCGGCGCCGTCGCTCAGTAGCTGTCGAGACTTGTCGAACAGGGCCTGGCGGTCCGGCCCATCATGCAGATCCTTGAAATCGAAATCCAGGCCCGGTGCCACACCGGCCACCACGCGGATACCCCGCTCTCTGGCATGGCCGCAGAATGCTGCAAACTCGGCTCTCCACTCGCTTGGGTAGGGCTCTCGCCAGTTCAGGCGATGGCGCGCATCCTCCTTGGGTGCGTAGTAATAGGTGTTCTGGCCGAGGCGCGCCAGGGTATCCAGCAACACACGCCTCTCCTGCCAGGAGGGCAAGCGCCCATAGTACCCTTCCGCATAGCCCTGCACTGCCTGTGTCATTCGATCAAACCGGTTTTCGACATGTCCTATCAGAGTAGCCGAGGCCGGTATCTGAGGCTATAGTCAGTCAGGCAATTCAACCGGTCGGACCCCATGAGTGACACTGCCAGTGCGGAACGTGCGTCCCTGAACGTATACGCCGACAGACGTATGCTGAGAATTCTCCTGCTGGGGGCCATGAGCGGCTTCCCCTGGGTGCTGATCGGCAGCGCCTTGTCGCTCTGGTTGAAGGAAGAAGGCTTGAGCCGCAGCACCATCGGCTTCGCCTCGCTCATTTTCGGGGTGTACAGCATCAACTTCCTGTGGGCACCATTGATAGATCGCATTCGCATCCCCTTGCTCACCGAGCGCGTCGGTCAACGCAAGGCCTGGATCCTGTGTCTGCAGACCATCATCGTGGTGGCCATGCTGCTTTGGGCCAATCTGAACCCGACAGACAATCTGGCCCTGATCATCGCCATTGGTCTGGCCATTGCCATCAGCTCGGCATCGCAGGACATCACCATCGATGCCTTGCGTATCGAGCAGATAGGCCGATCAGAGACCGGTGCCATGGCAGCCGGTGCGGCGATAGCTGTCGTGGGTTGGTGGACCGGCTACAAGCTGGGTGGTTTTCTGGCGCTGCTGATTGCCGATGCACTGGAAAAACAGGGCTTCGAGAATTACTGGCCGATCACCTTTCAGGCGCTGGCCGTGCTGGTGGTCGCCATGAACGCCCTGCTGCTGCTGATCCCCGAGGCCTCCTGGCGTGAACGTCAGAGCGCCCAGCGCCGTGACCAGGCCACCTTCGGCTCTGCCATCGGTGGCGGTGAAAGCGGACCCATCGCCTGGCTGGTCAGTACCATCGTGGCACCGTTTGCCAGCTTCTTTCGCAACAATGGTCTGAAGGTGGCACTCGCCATTCTCGGCTTCATCTTTCTGTTCAAGATCGGTGAAGCCTTCGTCGGCAAGATGTCCATCATCTTCTACAAGGAAATCGGGTTCTCCAAATCCGACATCGCCATCTACTCCAAGGGCCTGGGCTGGGTCGTCACCGTGATTTTCACACTGATCGGTGGCTGGTTTGCCGTGCGTCAGGGTATCGTCAGAGCGCTGCTGCTGGCAGGCATCGCCATGGCCGCCACCAACCTGATGTTCTCCTTCATGGCCTGGAGTCAGGAGCCCTCGGAGCTGCTGTTTGCCGCAGCCGTACTGGTAGATGATGTGACAGCCTCCATCGCCACGGTGATATTCGTGACCTTCATTTCCCTGCTGGTGGACCGCACCTACACGGCCACCCAATACGCTCTGCTCGCCTCCCTGGGTACCGCCGGCCGCACATTGCTGGCGGCCACCTCTGGCTGGATGGTGGATTCACTCGATGGGGACTGGGGGCTGTTCTTCATCATCACGGCGCTGATGGTGATACCGTCGCTGATCCTGCTGTGGTTCATCCGCAAGCGCTTCAACGCCATCGAACAGGCAGGTGACGAGGTCAGTTCCGCAGTTGCAGTAGAGTCCTGATGAAGTCATCCGCAGGCTAATCCCTGCTACCGGCATCCAGAGAAGGAAAATGTTGTGACGTCAGCTGCAAGCCGAGCCCGCCGAGCAGGCGCGCAATCGGTGCGGGTGGCGAGCCCGACGTCATGATGGCGATATCGCCTGCAGGTGAGCCTGTGTCGAGCGGGCCGACCGAATCATCCGATACGCTGGCAAGCACCGCACGCGCCTGACGCGCCACTGCCTCCGCCGGATCCAGCCAATCGACCGGCCAGGGTGCAAGCTTGCGCATTTCATTGACCAGAAACGGGTAGTGCGTGCAGCCCAGCGTGATGATATCGGTACGCTTGCCGTCACGTTCAACGAAGCACGGATCGATCTCCGCCTGCAGAACGCGCGTGTCGATCGAGCGCCCCTGCATGTGTTCCTCGGCCAAACGTGCCAGCCGAGTCGCACCCACCATCGTGACCTGCCGGTGACTGGCGAACTGTCTGACCAACTCCTGGGTGTAGGGCCGCTGTATGGTGCCGGGTGTTGCCAGAACAGTAATGAGGCCTGATGCGGTACGCTCCGCCGCGGGCTTGATGGCCGGTACGATACCGACAAACGGTAGATCGAAACGCGTGCGCAGAGCCGGCATGATCAATGTCGATGCCGTATTGCAGGCGACGATGGCCAGATGCGGCCGATACGTCTGTATGAGCGTGTCGAACAGGCCTTCCATGCGCCGCGTCAGCGCCTCACCATCCCAGTCACCATAGGGAAAGCCTGCATCATCGCCGACATAGACAAAGGTGTGCTCGTGCATCAGCATGCGTGCCTCACGCAGTACCGACAGGCCTCCGATACCGGAATCGAACACGAGAATGGTCATGAGCGCGGCGGACTCACCCGAGCAATGTCCGGTGATAGCGATCCGGTACGGCCACCAGCATGGAATGATTCTTCACAGGCACTGATTCGTCAGTGATAATACGATGTCTGACACCGGCGACATACTCCGCGAAGTTGGCCATCTTGCGCAAGACACCGGCATCCATCGTGCTGCCTTTCTGATGCCAGCAGAAGCGATAACCCAGATCGCTCAGAAATCTCAGTGACTCGGTGCTACCGTCACTGAATTCCCGCTCATGCTGCTCGAAGACAACGATGGGCTGATGCCTGGCAATGAGTGCGGAGGCGCCCCGCAACACATTGATCTCGAACCCCTCCACATCGATCTTGATCATCTCGATACGGCTGATGTCGGCTGTTGCCACGTCCAGAGTTTCGATCTTCACAGGTATCTGGCGCTCCTCGGCACCCGCCTTGCGCACCACCGACGAGGCACCCATGTTCAACCTGTCTTCTACCAGCATCAGCGTACCCGGCTCATCACCCAGGCCCTGATTGACAACGCTTACGTTTTCCACCAGCTCGGTGTTGAACGCCAGAAGCCTGAACGTGTCCGGGTTCGGCTCGAATGCCAACACCTTCTGGAAGTGGTGAGAAAAATACAAGGCGTGATTGCCGATATTGGCTCCGGCATCAATCACCGTGGCATCTGCAAATGCATCGTCGAGCGGCTTCAGAAAATCGAACAGGACCTTTAACTCGTGCCGCTCGTACACACCGTACTGATTGACATGGATACCCACATGCTCGTTGGCAAAGATGGCCATTCTCGTACCACGCAGTTGTCTGTTCCGCGCAGCTCGTCTGTCCAGGTATTTCACCATCTTGCGATCGATGGCCGTTCGAAGCTTGTTTGCCGTCGTGAGGCGATATAGGGTCTTCATCTATTCCTTTCGCCCTGTAGGCGATCATCCGGGACGACACCCCATCAAGGCAATGCATTTGCCCGAATCGGCCGGCCCGATGAATCGATCCTATCGCATATTGACCGAGGGCTGTATTCAACCGCCGATAAACGACATCTCCACCTTGGGCCGAATCTGGATGACCGATGTCTGGGTTCGGGTTTCCGAATAGCGATCGGCACGCACGGACCACAGTTTGCGCAGCTTCTCGCGCACGGTATCCGTATCACCTTCACGCAGTGCAGGACGCAGATCGTGACCGCTGGAGGCGAACAGGCAGGTATAGATACTGCCCGTGGCGCTCAGTCGGGCGCGGCTGCAATCACCACAGAACGGCTCCGATACCGATGAAATGATGCCGATCTCACCGCCACCGTCCTTGTATTCCCAACGCTTGGCCACTTCACCGCGATAATTGGCCACGGCCGGACGAATCGGCATCTCGGCATTGATCATGTCGGCGATCTCGCCGCTGGTGGTGACATGCGACAGGTCCCAGGCGTTGCTGTTGCCCACATCCATGAACTCGATGAAGCGCAGAATCTGCCCGGTACCGTGAAAGAAGCGCGCCATGGGCAGAATGGAATGATCATTGAGACCTTTCTTGACCACCATATTGACCTTGATGGAGTCGAAATCGACCTGAGCGGCGTTCTCGATACCATCCAGCACGGTCTGTACGGTGACATCGACATCGTTGACGCGCATGAAGGTCTCGTCGTCCATGGCATCCAGACTGACATTCAGGCGCTGCAGACCGGCATCGCGCAGACTGCGAGCACGGGCCCGCGTCAGCAGGGATGCATTGGTGGTCATGCTGACATCCTTGATACCCGGCACATGACGAATCCGGGAAACCAGGATTTCCAAATCGCGTCGAACCAGCGGTTCACCACCAGTCAGGCGTACCTTGGTCACCCCCAGATCGGCAGCAGCCTGCACCACCCTTTCGATCTCTTCAAAGCTCAACAAGTCGGATCGTGGCAGGAAACGATAGTTCTTGTCGAAGGTCTCCTTGGGCATGCAGTACACGCAGCGAAAGTTGCAACGATCAGTTACCGACACGCGCAGATCGCGCAGAGGCCTGTCGAATCGGTCACTTGTCTGTGTGCTATTCACTTTCCTGACACCATGATTGTCATTATCCGGGGCTCTCAGCCACCACCTCGTTGGAAGTGCAGATCGAAGTGGGCCTTGAATGCCTTCTGTTGCGCTTCACTGACACCATCGAATGTGAACGAGACCACTGAATACGGTATGCACATCAGCGCGATGCGACGTTCCAGCGGTGGTCCGATCGTGATCTCCAGCTTTCCATTATCCACATTTGCCAACACTCTGTTGCCTACCACGGCATAAGAGTGATTTCCCATGGCTCGTGGCAGCAGACGCCAGAAGTCAGCGTGTGTCAACCCCATTTCCCGACTATAGGCGATCTGTGGCAAGGCCCCCGGATCGCCGATTTCACTCTGTGAACTCGACACTCAGCCTCCCGCGACAGGTGGCCAGATGGCGAGTACGTCGTTCTCCTTCAACATGCCTGGTGCATCCCGATCTTCGGCGCAATGGAATATGCCATTGACCAGCACCAGATGCGCCAGTTCCCGCGGAACCTTGTGCTGGTCGATGATCTGATTCAACGTCACCGACTCAGGCACCTCGATATCCACTGCATTTCTGACGGCGCCTGCCGGCAGCAGGTCCTGAAGCGTTGCGTACAGCTTGAACGTGATCTTCATGGCAGCTTTCTAAACCGGCCCGAGCGCCTTGTGCTGACTCTGTGCACAGGCAAGATAAGCCTCCGACAGACGATTCGGCGCCTTCATCAATTTGTCCTTCCACTCACCGAGATGGCAACCTGTCTGGATCAGCCCACGCATGACACCCACGTGTTGCGTCATGCCCAGACTACTGGCGCCCACGAGCACATCATCCCGAAATTGCAGATTCAGGTATGTGAAGTTGTCCCGGTCGCACATTTCAGCCTCATCCCCCCCTTCCACACCCATCCACAAGCCGAAGGAGGTGGAAATCAGGCCTGCCGTATCCAGAATGTTCATGTTCACATTGCCCGGATGGGGCACGCCATGTCCATAGACCATATTGTGGGCAGCCAGTCTGCCATGTTCAACCGCCGTGGGTTGAATGGCCTGTACATGATACTCACCGGTTGACATGTCCCGCCCCTGGGCCACATCCCCGGCAGCATAGACATCCGGCACGCTGGTCTGCAGGTAATCATCCACCACGATGCCCATGTCGATGTCGATGCCACTGCCATCGAGAAACGCCGTATTGGAGCGCACACCGGTGGCACAGACCACCACATCCGTTGGCAGGCTCTCCCCCTGATTGGTATGCACCAAAAGGGCTGAGTCAGTGCCTTTCTCGATGCTGGTCACTCCCGTGGATGTCTTCACATTGATGCCCTTGCTGACACACCAGTCCTTGATCATGTTGCCCATGACCTGATTGGTCATACGTGCGACCATGCGATCCTGCATTTCGATGACGGTGAGATCCACCTCACGCTCCGCCAGCGCCTCGAGAATGATGCAGCCGATGAAGCCCGCGCCCATCAGAACCACGTGCGAGCCGGGTCGGGTGCTGGCCACGATCTTGTCGGCGTCCTTCAAGGTCCAGCAGTTGTGCACGTGGTCCAGATCGATGCCGTCGATGGGTGGTCGGGTGGCCGTAGCGCCGGTGGAAATCAGCAACTTGTCATACGACAGCGTATCGCCGCCCAGCAGCGTGATGCGCTTGGCCTGGGTATCGATGGAACTGGCCCGTCCCTGCAACAGATCGATCTTCAGTGACTCGAAGTGCCCGGGTTCCTTGCGCAGGTAAGTGCCCTCGGAAGGGATGTTGTCAGCCAGATAGTACGGCAGGGCCATGCGTGAATACGGCGGCACATCCTCGGCCACCAGCAGGGTGATCTTGCCCAGAGGATCGTACTGGCGCAGGTGCTCGGCTGCGTTAACACCGGCAGGACCGGCACCGATAATCACGTAATGCATAAGTTGCGTCCTGAAATTGAATTGCCACCTTCAGACCATCCCGCCGCGCCATGATTGGCCAGCCGAGTCGGTTGACAGGTCTGAAAACGATTCAGGCGCAGTCTGGCTGCGCCCGAGGGTTCGATATCGGCGCCTGCCATCGAAGGCAGGCGCCATGGCTGTACCTGAACGGCGTGTCCAGATTGCAAGCCGGCTGCTCAGGCAGGCAATGACCACTTCTGACGGGTTTCATCCGTCATCGAGCCATCGGCACCGTAACCCCTGAGCTGGTAGTACTCGGGCAGCATCTGATCCAGATCGCTGACTCGGCCCTGAGCAGGACCGGAACCGGCACCTTCCTTGAGCAGACGTGTGGGCAAGGTATCCTCGGCACCGCTGATACCGGCTTTCTGGTTGAAATCACGCTCCAGATTCCAGATGCGCTCACCCACTTCCATCATGCGCTCGGTAGACCAGTCGCCTTCACAGGCAGCATCCACCTGCGGTGCAATGTCGTCCATGGTCCAGGCGAAGGTAGTGAAGATGCACAGACCGGCGGAATCCACCGCTGCAGTCGCATCCTGGAACGCCTTTACCAAGCCAGCCTTGCCGCCCGACTCGAGAGGATCGGTCTTTTCGGGAATGCCCAGAATCTCCGACGCCACGGTGTATCCGCGCAGATGACAGGCACCCCGGTTGGACGTTGCGTAGGCCAGGCCCATGCCCTGGATACCACGAGGATCGTAGGCCGGAAACTCCTGACCCTTGACGGTCATGGAGAGCTCTGGGCGTCCGTATTTTTCGCACAGGCGTTTCGAACCCAGACCCAGATCGACACCAAAGCCTTCGCCCTTGGCCGTGACTTCAGCCGCCCAGCACAGGGCTTCGGCAGAACCGAACTTCAGCTCCATACCGCCGGTGTGCTCGGTGGTGATGACCCCTTCCTCGAACAGTTCCATGGCCGCAGCCACAGTTGAACCGAAGGAGATCGGGTCCATACCGTCTTCGTTGCACAGGAAGTTGGCGTAGGTCAGCGCATCGATATCGTCAACGCCGGTATCCGGTCCGAGTGCCCAGGCCGCTTCGTATTCCAGGCCACCGGAATTGATCCAGTACTCGGGCTTGTCCTTGACCGAAAAGTGCGTGCGATCGATCGTGGAGATTCGGCCACAGGCAATCGTGCAGGCATAGCAGGCACCGTTGGTCGTGAGATTGGGCTTGCCATCGGATTTGCGCGGCTCATGCATGGCCTCACCACCCACTTCATTGGCCCCTTCGAATTGAATGTCCCGCATGTTGCGAGTCGGCAGAGCGCCTACTTCGTTGATGACATTCATCAAGACCTGGGTGCCGTAGGCTGGCAGGCCTTGACCGGTAACCGCATTCTCGGCCAACACTTTCTTGCCGGCCTTGACGGTTTGCATGAACTGCGACGGATCGGCCACATTGCCCATGCCTTCGGTACCTCGTACCACCACTGCCTTGAGGTTCTTCGACGCCATGACCGTACCGACACCCGAACGTCCGGCAGCGCGGTGCAGATCGTTGACGATTGCGGCGTACAGGCATCCCTGTTCGGCTGAGCGACCCACACAGGCAATACGCACCTGCGGGTCCTGATGCTTCTGACGCAGGGCGTGATCAGCGGCCCAAACCGACTGCCCCCACAGGTCATCGGCAGGCATCAGCCTGGCCACGTCATTTTCGATGTGCAGGTAGACCGGACTGGCCGACTTGCCTTCGAAGATGACCATATCCCAGCCCGCGAACTTCATTTCGGCACCGAAGAAGCCACCGGAATTGGAACAGGCAACCGCACCGGTCAGCGGGCTCTTGCAGACGACTGAGTACCGGCCGCCGGTGGAGGCGATGGTGCCGGTCAGCGGGCCGGTGGTCATGATCAGCTTGTTGTCGGGGCCCAGCGCATCGCACTTGGGATCGATCTCATCGACCAGATAGCGTGTGGCCAGGCCGCGTTGACCCAGATAGTCGTTGGCCCATTCCATGTTCAGCGGCTCGTCCTGAACCGTACCGTTGGTCAGATTGACGCGCAGTATCTTTCTTGTCCAGCTCATGTCTCGTCTCCTCAGGCGCCTGCCGCGTTGTCGGTCTTGGCAGCCCAGGCGCGCATCTTGTCAAGACCGGTGGCGTTGGCGTCAACATAGGTGATGGCCTGCGTAGGGCAGGCGGCGACGCATTCCGGATCCCCACCGCACAGATCGCATTTGACAACCTTGCCAGTGGACGAGTTGTAGTTGATGGTGCCGAAGGGGCAGGCAATCGTGCAGACCTTGCAGCCAACACAGACATCGTTGAGAACATCCTTGGAACCGTTCTCCGGGTTGAGCACGATGGCATCCACCGGACAGGCCTGCATGCACCAGGCTTCATCGCACTGAGTACAGGTGTAAGGCACGAAACGGCCTTCGTCGTGAAAGTTGAAAACCTTGATTCTGGATTTCGAAGGATTGACCGCCCCTTCGTTGACCAGTGAGCAAGCGGCTTCGCATTGCAGGCAGCCGGTACACTTGCCTGGATCAATGTGCAGCGATTTCTGCATTCGTCGTTCTCCCGATTCCATGTGTGTTCTTGAGGGTCAGATGCCCTGTAATAACATCATGGATGACGCGGGAATACCCATATATGGGGTATGGGTACCAACGTAAACTGCATGATTTACGAACTTATTCGCTTATTCGGGATATTACGAACAAATACACATCAAAATGCTCTGTTTCGAGTCTGGTTCGCCATCGAACCGGGGCCGGACTAACCCGCTGCACGCCATGGGTCTCTCTTCCAACGATTCGATCCAGGGCCCGCGACGTCATCTGATCGCGTCATCTCACAACGCCCTCTTACAACGTCACACCGCAACGTCGTTCCGCAGCTCGAATACCGAAGTGACATTCCCAAGCGCCGTTCCACAGCGCCAGTACGCAACGTCACTATGGGGCCAGCAATGCTCAGCGACAAGCACTGACTGACTGGCGATGCCCGGGGAGGGAGTTACAGGGGGTTGCTTTTCAGGGAGCGAAGGAACAAGCCAAGCCCGCCGAATGCCAGCACCAGTATCACGATGAGGTCGAACGAACTCATGCCGCGAAGGCTGAATCGAGCGTTGGCCAGCACACCCACGATCAGGGCCACCAGCGAGCCCACACTGAGCACCCAGCCGATGACATTCCTGACGTTGTAGAAGATGAAGATGATGCCGGCGATCAGTGGAATCATCAGTATTCCAGAGGTGATCCCCACGCCGCCGATTCCGTAGAGTCGCATGCCCAGGCCGAAGCGAGAGTCGATGGAAATGGCATTGAACAACAGATAGAAGCCGGCGACCATCATGACGATTCCGATCAGGAACTGCAGCTCACCACCTTGACTGCCACCTGCTCCGCGCATCCTGCCAACCTCTTGCTCGACATCGAATGCCAGAGTATAGCGAATCGTCCGATGACACTCTGCATGAGAACGCAGGTAGCTGCCCCATTCACCGCGAGTATTCCACGCTTGCGCTGCGTCAAGAGCGCCAGCTGCAGCCTATAAGCCGCGGTGCCTGACTCTCGCCAGAGGTTACAGTTTCTGCAAGATTGACTCTACGCCGTTAAACTATAAGCCTTCCATGACAGACAATAATCCAGAGCAGGCTTTCGCTCACGTCATTCCACGACAACCCTTGATCCTCATCATGTGCATTTTCTGGAATCACTCGAATCGGTCCGCCGGATGATGGTCTCTTGAATCCGCAGCCAGACCCAGCCCCTACCGACGCTGTCATGCGCGTCACCGATGAGTCTGTGCATCGGTGAACGTCAACGCAAACACCTATAGTCAGAATCTCATATCGATCACCATTCTGGTTTTCGGACTTCTCCTTGTTTTCCTGCTGGGGCTCACCAGCCACAAGCGGGACAAGGAAAGAATCCTGCTCGAAACCCGGATCACGGCCGAGCAGGTCAAGATACGCCTCGAATACTGCCTCGATTCGGGCGCCAAGCCGGTCGAGGCACTGGCCAGCCTTCGAAGGAACAGTCCGGAGCACGCCATCGAGGAGTGGGCAGATTCTGCCAGCATCCTGTTCCCGCTCTATAGCGGCATACTGGCACTCAACTACGTGGACCCCGAAGGGGTCATCCGTGTCGTCTATCCAGCCGAAGCCAATCAGCGCGCACTCAATGCCGATCTGTGGGAACACGAAGACGCCTCGGTCGGCACCGCTCTGGCCACCGCGGAGTCTTCATCCCGCTTGAGTCGCACGGACATCCTCAACCTGTTGCAATCCGGGAAAGGCTTCGCCTTCTACAAGCAGATTCTGTCACCTGACGGTGAGCCTCAAGGCTTCGCCAATGGCGTTTTTCGCGTGCAGAATCTGATGGAATCCTGTCTACCGGAAAAGCCGCTTCAAAGCCATTTCGTGTTCGAGGTATTCGAGGGTGAAGAGCTCATCTACGCGCAACCCCAGTCGAACCTGGCGTCGCAAAGCCCCTATCTGGTCACGCTGCCCATCGAGATCATCGGGCGCCCCTGGCAATTGTCCTTTGCCCCCTTGCAGTCCTACCTCGACGATACAAGCAGCTTGCTCAATGAAGTGGGTATCGGGCTGGGCATTCTGATGGCCGTGTTGCTGGCGCTTGCCAGTCGTATTCTGCTGAAACAGAAGCGATTTCTGACAGAGAAGGAAGACAAATACCGCCTTCTGGTCGAGAATCAGACCGACATGGTTGTCAAGGTCGACCCGGAAGGCCGGTTTCTGTATGTCAGCCCCAGCTATTGCAATACCTTTGGCAAGCCGGAAAGCGAACTGCTGAACAGGCAGTTCCTGCCTCTGGTACATGAAGAGGACCGGGAACACACGCAGAAATCCCTGGCCAGCCTGGTACACCCTCCTCACACCTCCTACCACGAACAACGCGCAATGACCAAGGAAGGCTGGCGATGGCTGGCCTGGTCGAACACGGCCTTGCTGGACGACAACGGCCGTATCGAGGGCATCACGGCCGTTGGCCGGGACGTTACCGAGATCAAGCGTCTCGAGGAAAACATTGCGCGTTCCCAGAAGATGAAAGCGCTGGGCGAAATGGCCGGCGGCATCACCCACGACTTCAACAACCTGCTGCAAGTCGTCATCGGCAGTCTCGAAGGTCTGCTGCTGGATGACTCTCACAGCAAGGCGACCAGAACAACACTGCAACAGCTTTGCGACGTTGTCATCCGCGGCATGAATCTGACTGAAAAACTCTCAACCTTGAGTCGGCAGGAAAAGTCCGAGAAAGAAGCTTTCGACGTGAACCTGCTGCTGGAGGAACTGACCATCCTGCTCGAACGCACCTTGCCCGCGTCGGTGGCTCTGGCCTCAATGCCATCGGCTGAGCCCCTGTACATCCACGCTGACAGGGCTCAGATAGAACAGGTACTGCTCAATATCTGTTTCAACGCGCGCGATGCGATCGATTCCAACGGGAACATCAGTATAAGCACTTCCCGGCTCACGGTTGACAGCAGCTTCCTGCGACAGCTACCGGACATGGAGCCAGGGGACTACTGCGTCATTACCATCGAGGATGATGGCTGCGGGATACACACTGACGTTCTGCCACGGATATTCGATCCGTTCTATACCACTAAGGCCGCAGGCCTGGGAACAGGTCTGGGCCTGGCCAATTGCTACAGCATCGTCGAGCAACACAAGGGCATGATACTGGTGGATTCCGATACGGCAAGCGGATCGCGATTTACCGTCTACCTCCCCATCTCGAACTCGGCAGACGTTTCTCCACAACAGGGCCCCGCCGCCATCCACACACTGGCCAGGCTCGAACAGACCCTGGTACTCGTGGCAGACGACAACCCCGACATTCTCGAGATCACGCGATTGTCATTGGAATCGGTGGGTTTCAGAACACTGGCTGCAGAGAATGGCAGGCAAGCGCTCGACCTGTTTCATCAGCACCGGCAGGAGATATCGCTGATCATCCTGGATTTCGTCATGCCGGAAATGGGCGGCCAGGAAGTCGCCAAACAGATCAGGCTGGTTGATAACGACGTGAAGATCCTGTTTGTAACAGGCTACATCCCCGAAGAGGTAACAGCCGGGCTGACGGAGCCGGTCATTCGAAAACCCTACCAGCGAAACGATTTTCTGAAGACCATCAACAATCTGCTGGCCAACTGAGCGACTCGCGCAGGCGGTGATTTGCGCACATCAAGCCAACTGTGGAACCACTCGCAACTCAATGGCACCTCACACGCCAATCGGGAACGTCATCCATGCCCGCACCCGAGCGCATGCCTGCCATCAGTCCGTCAGCAGGTGGCCTTCACGCTCGGGCAGTGGTGTCGCTCCGGCAATCTTGCCGATGATCTTGCCCGGCCAGGCGTAGCGCTGATCATGGCGGGCGAACAGGCGACCTTCGGTTCTGGCCGTAACGTCCGTGCTGCCACCGAGTGGATCGACGATCCTTGCAACGACCTCACCTTCTCGCACGAGATCACCCAGACGGGCACAGTAGATGATGACCCCTTCCGTATCGGCGACAAGCTGTTGCATGGCGGTCAGCGGCGTGGCCTCGCACAGCAGTCTGGGCAGGGCTCCCGGCGAACCTGCGACCAGACCTCGGCGGATCAGCAGACGCATCAGGGCGGCAGCATCATCACCGATCTGTCTCTCGTCGACATCGTTGCTGGAGCGCAGTTCGACCGTCGCCGCCAGGCAGGCCGGTGGCACCGGCTTGTCGGGAAAGGCGGCGGCCAGCTTCCACCAGGGCGCGCTACAGGCCTCGTCGAACGGATTCCCGCCGGATTCTTCGCACAGCAATACGGCCCGAGCGTCTATCTCCGCTGCCAGATCGGCTGCCGCAGGCCAGAGCGCGGTGCCGGTATACAGATGCATCTGCGCTTCATTGTCGGAATGCAGATCCAGAACGATATCGGCGTCATGGGCAAGCTCCAGCAGCGTGTGACGCAATACGTCGAGTGAGGTCTCGGGGCGCAACTCTGCCAGCGCCGCCCCCATCGCGGCCCGAATCGCCACGACGTTGGCCTCCGGATCATCACCCAGCACCGGGCCTACCGTTTCGGCAATCGCAACGCCCAGGTCGGCGTATTCACGATTGAAGTTCTCACCCGATTTGGCGTCGAAGCGGCCTTGCAGGATGCTGAATTCCCGCTGCTTCAATCCGATGGGATTGGCCACCGGCAGCAGAACGATTTCGCCGAGGATTTCTCCCTTCTCGTCTGCCTCTTGAAGCAGCTGCGCCAAAGTTCGCAAGACCAGCATGCCGGGCAATTCGTCAGCGTGCAGACCGGCCTGCAGGTAGGCCTTGGGGCGGGCACCGGTCTGGCCGAAGCGGAGCACCGTCAGCTCGCTGGCCTCGCTAGCCTCGCTGGCCTCACTGGCCTCACTGGCCTCACTGGCCTCACTGGCCTCACTGGCCTCACTGGCCTCAAGGCTGATGCACTCACGTCGACAGGTAGAGACTGCTTCAGCCTCGACAGCATCAGCCGTATCAGCCGTATCAGCCGTATCAGCCGTATCAGCCGTATCAGCCGTATCAGCCGTATCAGCCGTATCAGCCGTATCAG
>CANLNQ010000006.1 GCA_947492525.1 uncultured Granulosicoccus sp. | reverse complement strand
TGCACTCGCTCTTGCACTCGCTCTTGCACTCGCTCTTGCACTCGCTCTTGCACTCGCTCTTGCACTCGCTCTTGCACTCGCTCTTGCACGCGTCTTTCACAAGCCTTCGCCTACGCCCGTCCACACCGTGATCAGGACACGATTTTTCACCCGCTGAGACCTTCCCCTTCCGGGCGTACGGTCCGAGACGCGGTAATGCTTCTGATATCATCCTCATCATCACACCGGAGAACAACATCGTGATCAGCAAGTCCATTCGAACGCTTTGCATCCTGACAGCCCTGGTCACGCTCAGTGCGTGCGGAATCAACAACATTCCGACCTATGACGAGGCTGTCAACGGTCGCTGGAGCGAAGTGCAGAACCAGTACAAGCGACGTGCCGATCTCATACCGAACCTCGTCAATACCGTCGAAGGTTTTGCGACTCAGGAGCGCGATGTACTCACTGAGGTCACCGAAGCGCGCACGCGTGTTTCGCAGATGAACATCTCTCCGGACATACTCACCGACCCCGAGGCCTTCCAGCAATTCCAGGCCAATCAGGGTGCCTTGAGCTCTGCCCTGCAACGCCTCATGGTGGTTGTCGAAGCCTATCCCGACCTGAAGTCGAACGAGAACTTTCTCGCCCTTCAGCAACAGCTGGAAGGCACGGAAAATCGCATCAGCGTGGCTCGACGTGACTACATCCAGGCTGTGCAGACCTACAACACCGAATTGCGTACGATCCCCGGTCGCTGGTGGCACCGATTCATGTATTCGGACATGGAGCCGAAGGAGAATTTCACCATCAGCGAGGCCGATGCTGTCAATCCGACGGTCGAATTCAATAACAACTGATTCCGCCCGGCAGGCCCTGCCTACTCCCCGGTTCAGGATGTCATCCATGGCTGCAAACACGCTCTTTTCCACGGTGACTCTGCGACACGCAAACCCTGCCAGCCTTTTGCTGGCTCTGTGTCTGCTGTGCCTGCCAGCACTGCTGCAGGCACAGGCCGAGTTCCCGCCCCTCACTGGCCGGATCGTAGACCTCGCCAGTCTTCTGGATGATTCGGAAGAAGCCGCGCTGGTTGCACAACTCGAAGCTCATGAGCAGGAAACCGGCAATCAAGTGGTTGTTGCAACCATCACATCGCTCGATGGGCGAGACATTGCCGACTATGCCAATCGTCTCGGCCGTTTCTGGCAGATCGGAACTGCCGAGAATGACAATGGCGTGCTGCTGCTCGTGGCTCCCAACGAACGCAAGGTTCGTATCGAGGTGGGTTACGGCCTCGAAGGGGCTCTGACAGACTCCCTTTCCAGCATCATCATCCAGCGCGAGATTCTGCCGGCCTTTCGTCAGGGCAACTTCTCCCAGGGAATCAGACAAGGCGTCGATGCCATACTGCAAGCCATCAGAGGGGAATACACGGCGCCTGAGAGCAGCAGCAATCGAAGCGATGCAGTCAGTGACAAGATCGGTAACTTCATACCTCTGATCTTCATCGCCATGGTGGGTGTTCCGCAGTTGCTGCGCAAGACCGGTCATCACAAGGCCGCCAAAGGCGCGTTTCCAGCCGGTTTTGCAGGATTGGCACTCAGCCTCACCACGGGCAATCTTCTGATCGGCCTGGCGGCAGCCGTTGTGGCATTCCTGTTCGTGTATTTCATGGGGTCAGGCGGCGGCGGTTCCGGTGGCAGACGCAGCAATCGACATATTGGCGGTGGCGGATTCCGCAGTGGCGGCAGCCTGGGCGGTGGTGGCTTCAGTGGTGGGGGCGGCAGCTTCGGTGGTGGCGGCGCATCCGGAGGATGGTAAGCGTGAGCAACGAGAACAGCTGACATGACGTTTCTGAGCGAGGCAGAAAAAGAATCACTGGCCGACAGGATCCGGCAGACGGAATCACGCACTCATGCGGAAATCGTGACTGTCATTGCTCGACAGAGCGACGGGTATCGTTACATACCCATGCTGTGGGCGGCATTGATCGCACTGAGCGTGCCGGGTCTGTATTACTGCTGGTCAGCGATCAGCAGCGGTGGCTGGCAGGTTCAGGAAAACGGCTTTGCTGCCGTCAACTGGCTCTACCCGGTGCAGGTCCTGGTTTTCCTCGGCCTTGGCATGCTGTTCCAGATACCCCGGGCGAGACTCTGGATGATTCCGCGCTCAGTCAGACAGCAGCGCGCGGCTCGGCATGCCCGAGAGCAGTTCTTTCTGCAGAATCTGCATCGAACGCAAGGTCGAACCGGCGTGCTGCTCTTCGTGTCGGTTGCCGAGCATCATGTGGAGATCATTGTCGACTCGGGTATTTCGGATGTCGTTGACAACGCCGTCTGGCAACAGATCGTTCAGGATTTCATCGCACATGTACAACGTGACGAGATAGCAGCAGGCTTTGACAGTGCACTCGATCAATGTCGGGAGATCCTGTGGGAACACTTCCCAGCGCCACAAGGCAATCCCGATGAATTACCGAATCACCTGATCGAGGTCTGAGCGGCTTTTTCGCCGACCTCCCTGGCCAGCAGAAAGGTCAGGAATGCCAGCGGAGACAGACAGAGCAAGGCGATACGCAGGCCGAACAACTCGGAGACAAATCCGATCAAGGGTGGCGCAACCAGAAACGCACTGAACGAAATCATGTTCAGCGAAGCCACATTGGCAGCCGACGTTTTTCCCGGACGATTCGCTGCAGCACTCACCGCCAGAGGAAAGACAATGGCGACACCGGCACCCGACAAGGCAGCGGCGATAAAGGCCATGGTTGTCGATGGCGCCAGAGCAAACAGGGTGATTCCCAGACAGGCTGCCAGCCCCGACACCCGAACAATCAATACATCTCCGTACCGCGTGGCCAGCCAATCACCGGATAGGCGCACCGCAGCCATCACGAGGGAGAAGGACGAATAGGCAACCGCGATGATCAGCGGACTGGCGGACAGAACGTCCCGCATGAAGACGGCTGACCAGTCGATGAATGCGCCCTCCACCATCATGATGCCCAATGGCATCAGGCAAAGCAGTACGATGGCTCGCTCCGGCAAGGAGAACAGACTCGAGCCAGATCGTTCATCCGCTGCAGCCGGAGCAGCATCAGACGTGAGCAGCACCTCCCCAGTATTGTCGTCCACAGTGGCCAGTCCGTGCTGGGATTGTCGACGCGAACCGTCGGAAGATACGCCTTGCGTCTGATGACCCAAGATCGGCAAGGCCGTCGCTGCCAGGTAGCCGAACAGTGCAATAAGCGGCATGCTCAACAGAAAGTGGCTGAATACCGAGAACCCCGCCTGAGCCAGAGCCCCTCCCATCAAGGCACCGAACATGGTGCCCAGACTCCAGAATCCATGACATCGAGACATCAGGCGCTTGCCTGCGACACGTTCGATGCGTGCCGCCTCGGTGTTCATCGCGGTTTCGATCATGCCGATCGCCAGACCGCTGAGAATCAGCGCCAGACTCAACTGCAGCAGGCTATCGGCGAGGGCCGGCCCCATGAACAGCAGAGCCCAGAGGGGCAGGAAGATCCGACACGCGTTGCGCAAGCCGGTCAATTCAACCATTCGCCCCGCCACTGAAAACCCGATCAGCGTACCCAGGGGCATCATCAGCAGTGCCAGGCCCAGAGTCCCATCGGAGAGCCCGAGAGTATTCTTGATATCCGGTATTCGGGGAATCCACTGACCGATGACCGATGACTCGAAGAAAAACACGGCGAAGATGGCCAGAGAGGCCTTTTGAGAATGCATGGAAGTCGTGCCAAGGGAACCTGCAGGGCTCCGCAGCATACTCTCTTGATGCAACCGCAGTCACCATTGCCGATGATGCAATTGGCGAACGAATCGACCGGCGGGCCGGCTCTGTGGCTCAGCCCTGCCGGTACGGTACTTCAGCAGAGACTTACTTCTTGAGAGCGACGACCTTCTTGTCTTCCTCTACCTGGAATGTCTTCAGGAATTCGCGAAACTCTTCACCGAGTTCTTCATGTTCCACCGCCAATTCCACCTGCGCCTTCAGATAACCCAGCTTGCTGCCACAGTCGAATCGACGTCCCTTGAAGTTGTAGGACAGCACGCGCTGCTCCTTGAGCAATTCTGCAATCGCATCGGTCAACTGGATCTCGTTGCCGGCACCACGCTGCGTTTTCTCCAGCAGATCGAAGATGCGTGGTGTCAGGATATAGCGCCCGACTACAGCCTGATCACTGGGAGCCTTGTCCACCGGCGGCTTTTCAACGATTCCTGATACTTCCATGAGGCCCGGCTTGACCATGACGCCATCCACGACACCATAGGCACTGACTTCTTCCTTGGGTACCTTCTCGGTACCCAGAATGGAGCAATGTTGGAAGTTGAACACATCCACCATCTGGCTGAGGCAGGGCTTCTCGCCTTCGCCGGCGTTGATCAGATCGTCGGCCAGGATGACGGCAAAGGGCTCGTCATTCACCACCGGGCGGGCACACAGGACAGCGTGACCAAGGCCCAGTGCCTGAGATTGTCGAATGAACACGCAATTGACGTGGCTGGGCAGAATGCTGCGCAGCACTTCCAGCATCTTGACCTTGGATTTGGCTTCCAGCTCGCGCTCCAGCTCATAGGCCGTATCGAAATGATCCTCGATGGAACGCTTGTTACGACCTGTCACGAAAATGAGGGTATCAACACCCGCCGCCACGGCCTCTTCTGCCGCATACTGGATAAGTGGCTTGTCCACTACGGGCAACATTTCCTTGGGGTTCGCCTTGGTGGCGGGCAGAAACCTCGTACCCATGCCCGCTACTGGAAAAACTGCCTTCTTGATCGCTTTCATAATGTTTTATAAATCCATTCCAATGACTGCCAGAGTGCCTCTACGGTATCATCGGGTGTGAGGGAGCAACACGCTGGAGTCATACCGAAACCTGCGAATTTGCTAATATTTGCAACAGTCAAGCCAACATCAGAGACCTGCTCATGACCTTCGTGGTTACCGAAAACTGCATCAAATGCAAGTACACCGATTGCGTGGAAGTCTGCCCTGTCGACTGTTTCCACGAAGGACCTAACTTTCTGGTCATCGACCCGGAAGAATGTATCGACTGCTCCTTGTGCGAGCCTGAATGCCCTATCGACGCCATTGTTGCCGAGGAGGACATGAAGCCGGAAGACGAGCCGTATCTGGCGCTCAACGCCGAGTTGTCAGCCATCTGGCCGGTCATAACAGTACAGAAAGACCCACCTGCCGACGCCAAGGACTGGGAAGGCAAGAAAGACAAATTGCAATATCTGGAGCGATGATCCATTCAGCCTGACTATTCCAATATGTAGTACCTGTTACGGGCTGCCCGACGCGCTTGCAAGAAGCGAGCTGTCAGGCAGTCGGCCTTCAAGGCAGAGATTTTCGTTCGATCACCAGGAGCAAACTGTCTCCGCCTTTGGTGCCAACGCAGATTAGAATACCCACAGTCGGGCATGCAGGGTGTTGCAAAAAAGTAAAAAACAGTGCTGAACGCCTGTCACCTATCGAGATACACCCGCTTGCCACGGATGGATGTCAGCAGCTCGTAACTGATGGTGCCGGCGGCACTGGCCAGTTCATCCACGGAATTGTTCTCTCCCCAGAGCTCGACCGCATCGCCGACCTTCGCATCCGGGACCTGGCGCAGATCGATCGCGAATGAATCCATCGAGACACGCCCGATGACGGGACATTTCACACCGGCAACACTCACCCGGGCAGTATCGTCCAGTACTCGGGGAATTCCATCGCGGTATCCTGCGGCCACGTAACCCACCGGCATGTCCTGAGGACAGCGCCATGCCTGGGCATAGCCGATCCCGGTCCCTTGCTTCATGAGCTTGACCGAGATAAGTGGTGCCTCGGCGGTCATGACAGCGTGTAGCGTGACGCCCTCACCGAGATCTCTGTCAAGCGGATTGCACCCGTACAGCATGATACCGGGTCGCGCCCAGTCTGCCCTGCTCGCCGGCCAGGCCAGCACCCCTGCCGAGTTGGCCATGGAGCGTTGCAGTGACAACGCCGACTGCACACCATTGAAGCGATCCACCTGCTGCTCGGTATACGGATTATCGGTTTCATCGGCACAGGCGAAGTGAGTCATGACCCCGTACCAGAAAACGCCATCGTCAGACGCGAGTAGTCGATTGGCCTCGTCGGGTGAAAAGCCCAGGCGCCCCATCCCCGTATCCACCTTCAACCAGGATCGCAGCTCCCCACAATCGGGGTGTCGCCGAAACCAATCATACTGCTGTCTGTCATGGATGACAGGCCAGAACTGGTGACGACTCATCTGCGTCGCCGCGCTCTCGTTCTGAGGCCCCTGCAACACCAGTATCGACTGACGTATGCCGGACTGGCGAAGCTCGAGAGCCTCCCCCAGAGTCACAACGGCAAAGCCATCGGCGACCGACTCCGTGGGTTCATTGGTCAACGACGCCGGCTCGCTGTATTGTCGTCTCGATGCTCTGGGAGACAGTGCGTGTGCCACTGCCACTGCCCCATGACCGTAGGCGTCGGCCTTGATCGTTGCAAATTGTCGGGATCCGCCACTCAATCTTCTGGCCGTGGCGAGATTCCTGCGCAAGGCCTGCAGATTGACCGTAATGGTCACCGAACGCGTGCTGGCATCATCAGGGCCTTGACCCAGCTCGCGCGATACCGAGAATTCGTGTGACATCAGTCGATACCGTCCATCAGGAAAATTCTCCGGTCATGATTTCCGGAGAAAAGTTTTCAAATCGGGTGTACTGCCCGAGAAAGGTCAGGTGCACGGTACCGATAGGTCCATTTCGCTGCTTTCTGATCAGTATTTCAGCGCGCCCCTTGCTGGCCTCATCTTCCGGGTTATAGACCTCGTCGCGATAGATGAACATGATGACGTCGGCATCCTGCTCGATCGCGCCTGATTCTCGCAGATCCGACATGACGGGGCGTTTGTCCGGGCGTTGCTCCAGACTTCGGTTCAACTGGGACAATGCAATCACGGGAACCTGCAGTTCCTTGGCCAGTGCCTTCAGGGAACGCGAGATTTCCGATATTTCACTGGTACGATTTTCCTTGCTGTCAGCGATCTGCATCAGCTGCAGGTAGTCGATGACGATCAGGCCCAGGCCATGTTCACGTGCCAGACGTCGACAGCGTGCTCGCAAGTCGGTTGGTGTCAGAGCCGGCGTGTCATCAATGTAGACATTTCGCTTCTGGTTCAGCAGCGTGATTGCCGACGTGATTCTGGGCCAGTCCTGCTCACCGAGCTTACCCGTTCTGAGCTTCTGCAGCTCCACCCGGCCCAGCGATGAGATCATTCTCATGCCCAATTGCTCGGCAGGCATCTCCATACTGAAGATGGCCACCGGCGCATCGGAGCCCATCGCGGCATTCTCGGCAACATTCATGGCGAAGGTCGTCTTGCCCATGGAGGGGCGCCCTGCGACGATGATCAGATCCGATTTCTGCAACCCACTGGTCTTCTCGTCCAGCTCGGTAAAGCCGGTTGACAGCCCGGTGATGGCTTCATCGGATTCGAACAACATGTTGATCCGCTCAATCGCGCCCGACAGCACACTCTTGATGTCATGGAAGCCACCCGCCCCTTTCGAGGTCTGATCGGCAATGGCGAAGACCTTGGTTTCAGCCTCGTCCAGCAAGTCTTTCGAGCTGCGGCCACCGGCATCGTAGGCGCTGTCGGCAATCTCGTTGGCTACCGCGACCAGTTGACGAAGCACCGAGCGTTCACGCACGATCTCCGCATAGGCCTTGATGTTGCTGGCGCTGGGAGTGACCTCCACCAGTGCACCAATATAGTTCAGACCACCCGCATCCTCGAGATCGCCGTGCGTCTGCAGCCACCCGGTCACTGTCACCACATCGGGATGCCGTCCTTCAGTGGCAAGCGCCGATATGGCGCGAAAGATCAGGCGGTGATTGAATTGATAGAAATCGGATTCGCCAACGGTTTCGGATACCTTGTCGAAGGCCTCGTTGGCCTCCAGCATCAGGCACCCGAGAACGGCCTGTTCCGCTTCGAGCGATTGGGGTGGTTCATTATTGCGGCGCTTGGACAGCTGCTCCATCAACTGCTTCGTGGAGCGTTTACCGGAACGCGAACCACCTGACCAGCCTTCTCCCGACGGACCGCCGTAGCCGGTGTTCTGGCTCGGAGGGGCATCTGCAGGGCCAAAAGCTGCCAGATCCACGCCGAAATCTTCCGGAGACGCATCCAGAGGCGCGCCGTACTCGTCCTGCTCCATCGCCGGATGAAAATCAAAATCTTCTGGCGTATGAACCATCTGCAAGTTACTCCGGCTGAGTGCTGACTATCAGTTGACTGTACCGCAATCAAACACCGTCCATGTGCAGCAATGACCGCCCGATCGACGTGAGCATGTCACATTCAGTCAGGCAGACATGACGCCATGCCGATCCACCTCCACCCGAAGGCACAGCCATTACCCGGGCATCCTTGCCTCAGGCAGGACCGGCGACAGTCACAACGCCCTGCGCCGGACACGACAGTTTGAATCAGACTTCTTCGCCAACCACGTTGACAATGACTTCTGCGTCTACATCGGCGTGAAGATGCAGAGTAACGGGGTGCTCACCGACATTGCGCAGAGGACCTTCCGGCAGACGAATCTCTTTCTTCTCGACGGTTTGTCCAGCAGCTTCGAACGCGGCACGGATCTCTTCTGTACCGATTGAACCGAACAGCTTGCCTTCGGTTCCGGCACGCGAAGTGATGCTGACCGTTGTGCCATCAAGAGCCGCCTTGCGAGCATTCGCATCAGACAGCGCTTCCGCCTGCTGCTTTTCCAGCTCGGCTCGACGCTGCTGAAAGGCTTCGATGTTGTCAGGTGTGGCCATTTCAGCCTTTCCCTGTGGCAGCAGGAAGTTTCGGGCGTATCCGGACTTCACCTCTACCAAATCACCCAGCAGACCGACCTTGTCGATTTTCTCAAGCAGTATGACTTGCATTATAAATTCTCCAATCAGACGTTCTTGGAGCGCCGCAGGCTGAACAGATTATCCGCCAGACCCAGCGCTGCCAGTAAAAGCAAAGTATGCGGCAGCAGCAGCAACACATAGATACCGTGCAGCCAGTAGCGGTGCATGCCGCGTTGTTTGACCAACGCGTGAGTCACGGCCAGCCCTTGTATAAAAAAAGCAAAGATCACGACCATCGCTATGGCTCCCGACAATTGCCCGCCCACGAAAATGGCCAGGGCAACGATCAGAACACACAGCAGAGCCGCATTGCGACCCAGCGACAGTGCATGAAACTCCTTCTGGAATCCGCCCGGATTGAACAGACCCGCCTGCCAGGAACGCGCCAGAAACAAGGCACCCAAGGCAATGCTGACGACCGATACGCCCAGCGCACCTGTCATCATTCTAGCCATCGTGTCCATGAAGGCTTCCTGCTGTTCCACGCTCAGCGCTGCCGAGGCCGTATCGCCCTCCATCACCACTGCGTCGCCGAACTGCGATCGCCAGAATTCGACACTGTCCCCGGTAATCACACTCAAACCGATGACCACCACGACGCCACAGGCAACGATGGTCAGTACGGCGTAATCGAGTTTTACCGATCGTGCCAGCACCATGGCCGCCAGAATGGCCGGCAACCAGAAGACACTGGCGACCAGCGGCACGTGAATCGGCGACTGGTACAACACGATGGACACCACGATCAGCATGACAAGGCAACCACCGACCACCCGTACCGCCGATAGCTCCCCGTGACGCAGGGCGACAAAGGCAACCACGGCGGCACTGGCGATCAGAAAGAACATGGACGCCATGCTCGCCAGTATCAGCAGCCCGGACATATTGCCTGCTGCTACCAGCGCGGGTAGCCAGAGGGCCAGCAACAACAGAGTCGCAGCCAGAGCAGCCGCCACAAACGGCCCTCGGTCGGCAATCCTGGCCAGCCCGATCATCGCTTGTCAATCCTGTTGAACGAGCTCATTGACGTTGCCTCGATTGCGTCAGTCAGAATCTCCGAAGGTATTGAGCCTGCCGTGATCAGGCAGACCCACAGACAGGCAATCGGAAAAAAGCATTCTGACCCGGCGCCAGACTCGATAGGTCTAGTGCTGATCGGTGTACGGCAGCAGAGCGACGTATCGAGCGCGCTTGATGGCAGTAGCCAGCTGACGCTGATAGCGAGCCTTGGTACCAGTGATGCGGCTAGGAACGATCTTGCCGGTTTCGGTAACGAAGCCCTTGAGCAGTTCAAGGTCCTTGTAGTCGATTTCAGTGATGCCTTCAGCAGTGAAACGGCAGTATTTACGACGACGGAAATAACGTGACATATTGGATTCTCCGAGTGGGATCAGTTGGCGGCGTCAGCAGCGGGTGCTGCAGGTGCAGATGCTTCGGCATCCGAACTGCCGGAATCATCCTCGCTGCTACGCGCACGACGCTCTTCGTCTCCACGGGACTCATCCTTCTTGATCAGGTGTGACGCTTCGGTGACCGCTTCATCACGCAACAGAACCATGTGGCGAATGACAGCATCGTTGAACTTGAAAGCACTGGTCAGTTCGTCAAGCGCCTGCTGCTCGCACTCGATATTCATGAGCGTGTAGTGAGCCTTGTAGATCTTGTTGATCGGGTACGCGAGCTGACGGCGCCCCCAATCTTCCTGACGGTGAATGACACCGTCCTGCGATTCGATGATGCCGCGGTATCTTTCGATCATCGCAGGCACCTGCTCGCTCTGGTCAGGGTGGACCAGAAACACGATTTCGTAATGGCGCATTATTGCTCCCTGTGGATTAACGCCCGCCACAATACCCTTGGGGTACATGACTGGACGAGGAAGTTGACCTTGCCGGATGACAAAGCCTTTCAATCATAACTTGTTTTTCACGCTGGGACAAGCACTCGGATTCCGAATCAGCCTCGCTGCCGCACGACCTCGAACAGACTGATGCCGGCCGCAACCGAGACATTGAGACTGCTGACAGTGCCCTTCATGGGCAACTGATACAACTGATCACATCGCTCCCTTGTCAGACGGCGCATGCCGCGCCCCTCGGCCCCCATGACCAGCGCAACATGCCCGGTCAGATCCAGGTCGAACAGACTCTCGCTCGCTTCACCGGCAGCTCCGTACACCCAGATGCCCAGATCCTGCAACTCCCCCAGCGCTCTCTGCAGATTGCTGACCTGAAAAAGAGGCACCTGCTCGGCCGCACCCGAGGCAACCTTGCGGACCACGGGTGTCAGACCGACACTGTTATCGGCAGGAACCACCAAAGCATCAACCCCCGCGGCATCGGCGCTGCGCAGACAGGCGCCCAGATTGTGAGGATCCTGCACTTCATCGAGAATAAGCAGCAACAGTGACTCGCTGCGCTCCTGAAACAGTAACTGCTGCACATATTCGCTCAGATCCTGGCGGACACCTGTCGACCCGCCTTTCAAGCGGGCAACGACACCCTGGTGCTGAACATCGCTGACCAGTTCATTCAGCGCTGCCCGATTGACTTCACGAACCTCGATGGCATGTTTGCCGGCCAGAACCTGCAGATCGCGCAACCGTGTATCTCGACGACCCTTCTGCACGAACAGGCAATCGATCTGGCCAGCAGAACTTTTCAGCGCCGCCTTCACACTGTGCAAACCGCCTACGTATTGCTCCGTCATGCGCCCGGACACCCCGTCATGATGCATCCTCGGATTTCTTCCTTGCCACACGCTTTGAACGCGAAGCGGCCTTCTTGCTGGCAGAACTTGCCGTAGAGGTCGCCTTTGCACCACCTGCCTGAACTGCAGCCGTCTTTTTCCTGGCAACCTTGCCGGCCGGGGATTGCTTCGATGTGGCCTTGCTGGCCGTCTTGCTGGCCGTCTTGCTGGCCGCCTTCTTCGTCGCCGCTTTCTTCGTCACTGCCTTTTTCGCGATGACTTTCCTTGCTGTTGGCGTGGACGCCGTTGCCCTCTGGCTCGAGGTCTTGCTGACCGCGACCTTTTTCGCAACCGCCTTGCCGCGCGATGTCGTCGCCGTCGCCTTTCCTGCCGTTGCAGCACTCGCCTCACTCACCGTCGAGACGACTGTCCTGGCAGCAACTTTCTTGCTGACGGCTTTCTTCGACACGGTTTTCCTGGCTACCGCCTTCTTCGCCGCTGTCTTGCCCGTTGAGGCGCTCTGCGCAGCAGACTTGCTTGCAGCACTCGTCTGGCTGGAGGCCGTTTTCTTCGCCACCGCCTTCTTCGCCGTCGCTTGACGGCTTGCAACAGCTTTCGACACAGCCTTCTTCGCGACCGCCTTGCCGGCTGTCGTTTTCTTCGAAGCCGCCTTTTTTGCCACCGTCTTGCTGACTGCGGTTTTCGAAGCGGCCTTCTTCGCTGCCGTCTTGCTGGCTGTGGCCTTTTTCGCAACTGTCTTGCTGGCTGTCGCCTTTTTCTTCGATGCAGTCTTCTTTGCTGCTGTCTTGCTTGTGGCGGTTTTCTTCGCGGCGGCTTTCTTTCCTGCGCTCTGGCTGGCTGCCGCCTTCTTCGCAGCAGTCTTTTTCGCCGTCGTCTTCTTCGCTGCAGCTTTTTTCGCGATCGTCTTCTTCGCCACCACGCTTTCCACGGCCGGCTCTGTCGATTCGGTCACGCTGGGCGACGCTTGCACCGACGCCGACTCTCCTGCTTCGGCCGGCTGCGTACCGGTGGTATTGGTGATGATCGGATCGACCAGTGATGCCTTGCCTGCAACCACGGGTTGCGACGTCGCGACGGGTGACTCGACGCCCGCCTGCAAGGCGGCCGCCGCCCTGTCTGCCGCCCGCTTCTCTGCACGCTTCATGTCACGACGCTTCTGCTTCCTTCGGCGCTTCTCCTTTCGCCGCTGCTCCGCCGTCTTGATCTTCTTCGGCTGCTGAGCCTCGGCTGTTTGTTCGGCTGCTGTGGCACCTGCCACGGCGGTAGCGGCAGGCGGCTTGCGCCGTGCAGACTTGCTTCTGGAAGCGTGGTGTTCAACTTCGTTGAAATCGATCTTGCGATCCTCGAGGTTGACGGCGGCGACACGCACGACAATGGCATCGCCCAGATGATACTGCCTGCCGGTCCGCTCACCGGTCAGAGACTGAGCGGCCTGATCGAAGCGGTAATAGTCGCGAGACAGATTGGTGATGTGCACCAGACCTTCAACGTGTATCCCGGTGAGCTCGACAAACAGTCCGAACGATGTCACGGCAGAGATGACCCCCTTGAATTCACTACCGACATGCTCCTGCATGTATTCGCATTTGAGCCACGAAACCACCTCTCTGGAGGCTTCCTCGGCACGCCTTTCCGTCATCGAGCAGCTTTCACCCAGTGCCTGCATGGCTTCTTTCGAATAGCGGTAATCACTGACCTTGCGGCGTGTCAGCAGGTGCTTGATGGCACGGTGAACCAGCAGATCAGGGTAGCGGCGTATCGGCGAGGTGAAGTGCGCATACTGATCCAGCGCCAGACCGAAGTGGCCCTCATTGGCGGGCTGATAGACCGCCTGCTGCATCGATCTGAGCATCACGGTCTGAATCACACTGCGATCGGGTAGATCCTTGATGTCTTCCGCCAGAGCGGCATAGTCGAGAGCTGATGGCGATTCGCCGCCCCCCAGGGTCAGACCCCGTAGCGCCAGAAAGGCTCGCAGGTCGATCAGTCGCTCAGCCTTGGGACCCGCATGCACACGATACAAGGCAGGGATTTCATGTTTTTCCAGAAACGCCGCTGCCTCGATATTCGCAAGGATCATGCATTCTTCGATCAACTTGTGGGCGTCATTGCGCTGGATGGGCACGATCTCCTTGATCTTCTTGTTCTCATCGAAAATGATATGCGTCTCGTTCGAGTCGAATTCGATGGCCCCACGCTTCTTGCGCTTGCGGGCCAGAGCCTTGTAGAGCTTGTGCAATTCTTCGATCATCGGCACCAGCGACTGATGCTTCTTGCGCAAGGCAGATTTCGGCTCAGTCAGCATTTCACTGACCTGGTCATAGGTCAGACGGGCATGTGATCGCATGATCCCGTTATGGAAGCGTGTCTTCTTCACCGTTGCTTCGTTGTCCAGAGTCAGCTCGCACAACATGCACAGACGATCGACATCCGGATTGAGCGAGCACAGGCCGTTGGACAATACTTCTGGCAGCATCGGCACAACCCGGCCGGGAAAATATACGGATGTACCCCGTTCGATCGCTTCCTGATCCAGTGGCGAGCCCGGATCGACATAATGGGCAACATCGGCAATCGCCACGATCAGGCGCCAGCCCGATTCCAGTCTTTCGCACCACACCGCATCATCGAAGTCGCGCGCATCTGCACCATCGATCGTTATCAGCGACAGTTCACGAACATCCTTCCGATTACGGGCAGCATGCTCATTGACCGTCGAAGAGAACGCAGAGGCCTGCTCCACAACCGCCTCTGGCCATTCAGTCGGTATGCCATGGCTGTGCAAGGCCACGTCGATTTCCATGCCCGGACGAAGATGTTGCCCCAGAACCTCGATCACTCGACCAACAGGCTGATGCCGTATCGTCGGCTGATCAATGATCTCCGCAACCACCATGTCCCCATGGACAGCGCCACCGAGCTCACCAGCGGCGATCAACAGATCCTGATGAATACGCTTGTTGTCAGGAGACACGATGACCGTTCCTCGATCGATCGACAAACGACCGACAAGACTCTTGTTGGCGCGCTCGACGATCTCGACAATGCGCCCTTCACGACGTCCGCGTTGATCGGTGCCGGTGACACAGACCACAACCCGGTCTCCATGCAGGACCTGACGCATCTGCTTGCCATTCAGGTAGACGTCCTTGTCATCGTCATCGGTAATCAGAAAGCCGAAGCCGTCCGGATGTGCGCTGATACGACCGGCAATCAATGCCTCGGTGTCGACCGGCACCAACCCACGCTTGCGGTTCTGAATGAGCTGCCCATCGCGCAACATGGCGCCGACGCGGCGACGCAATGCTTCCATTGCGTTCGCATCTCCAGTCAGAGACAACTTCTCTGCCAGGGTTTCGTAATCGATCGGGCCTTTCTCAGCCTTCAAAACAGTTGTGATGTATTCGCGACTCGCAATGGGAGAGTCGTAGCGGGATTGCTCTCGAGAACGATGAGGATCGTTGTCAGGCCTTGATCTACCGCGTTTTTTTGTACTCATTGTGCTCTATGTAAATCCATGATGTGTGCAAGGGTACGCCAAAGCGCTACGTTCAAGTAGCCATCCACTGTAATTGTTTTGCCGATGTTGTTGACTAAAGCAAAAAGCTTGTGTAAATTACGCGCTTCCCAACGACGAGTTGGGCGACACTTCGGGCCGAGGTGGCGGAATTGGTAGACGCGCATGCTTCAGGTGCATGTATCCTTTGGATGTGGAGGTTCAAGTCCTCTTCTCGGCACCAAACGTTTTCAGACAAAACGTTTTACAGGCAAACAAATGCCTGATCCAGTCCACAGAGGCTGATCTCCCACACCTCGATGTCTTCAGGCGCTACAATCGCAGCCTAACACCCCCAGATGTAACATTCGGATACTTGCAAGTCGATCCGTCCGCTGCATGGTTGTCTGAGGGCCACATACTGCGATCGTTCTCTCGGCGAGCCATTCAACGCCGATGCGGAACAGGGACATTCGAACATGACGTTTTCCGCGTTGTATCTGTTACCGGTGCTGGCTATCGTGATTCTGCTCCAGCCTTCACTCGTTTCCGTCAGAGGCAACTTGCAATACAGATCGCGACGCTTCCAACGACGCACCCGTAGCCGCGTACTGTTCTATCGTGCTCTTGTCGTCTCCCTCCTGCTGGGGACGGCCGTAGCCAAGGTATGGCCCTTGCCCGGCCTGCCATCGTTGGTGCAGGGAGTCCTGGTTGCAACGGCGCTGATGATCCCGTTCGCGCTATACAGACTCTACGTGATCATTGCCACTCGCGGCGGCAGCCGTCATCAACACGATGACCTTGAAGATGAAGACAATGCCTCGGAAATCGCCAACGCAGGGAGTACGACGAGTGAGACGCAGCAAACTCACACCGCGCCAGCCCCGATAGCCGAACAGCAGGAAACTGAACGCGTACAAGGCACGGTCAAGGACGAACAGAATCCGCCGGAAGATATCAGGGCAGCCGCTACCAGCCTGCACAGCCAGGAAAAAATCGACAGCCAGGAAAGCCAGAGCGAAAACTCGGCACTCGATCAGACACTCAGTGTCGGTGAGCAGTTGGAGACGCTGGATGATCTGGTCGAATTCCACGATATCGGCAACGAGAAATACTCGCCTGACCCCTCTCAGACGACTGATGACGCAATCAATCCGCTCGAGAAAGCCATAGCGATTGCCCGGGAAGGCATTCTGGAAGAGCCTGCCATCAAGGACTACGCTCAGGAGAATCTGCCGGCCAGAAGCAGCACTGAACTGGCCGAGATGGTGGTCCGATTGCGCTCGGACAAGATGAAACTGCAGAAGCTGGTCATCGCCCAGAAGGCAGTCATCGATTCGGAAAAGCAGGCCCACGAGCGAACAAAGGTTGTCGTCAAGGATGCGATTTCAGTGATGCGCCATGCGCGGCACGGGCAACGCATCGCCGAGAAGATCGCCCGTCGGGAACGGGCCGAAAGACAGCGCATCGAAAAGGACTTCGACAAGGTCAAGCGACAGCTCGACAACGCGCTGTCAACAATCAACTCGAAATCCGAGTCGCAAACCGAAGAAGCCTGACAACGAGCCATCAATCCCGGGCCATGTGCCCGCGATTGACGGATTATCACTCTGTCGTGAGGTATGGCGTGGCGAAAGCCGCTGCGAGTACATCAGGGCTGGGCATCCCTCCCCTTGCCGCACACGTCACCGTGCGCCCCGGTGCAGCAAACCTGCGTGACGAACAGACACGGCACTTGCCCTGAATCGCGGTCCGACAGGCGTTTCAGGGCAAGCGCTGTACCGGACTGACTGATCAGACCGAGTCCGGCAGATCGCCGTAGGGCCATTCAATCACGATGTTTTCGTTGCGTTCACGCCCCGTGGATACCAGATGTACCGGGACTCCAGTCAACTCTTCCAGACGCTTGATGTAGTTCTGCGCTTCCACCGGCAGATCGCTCATCGAGGTAGCCCCCTCGGTGTCTGAATTCCAGCCAGGCATGGATTCGTAGATCGGCGTACAACGCTCGAATTCGTCGGCTCCGATCGGCGGATGATCTATCTGCTGGCCATCAAGTTCGTAGGCAATGCAGATGCTGATGCTATCGAGCGTGTCCATGACATCCAGCTTCGTCAGGCAAAGCCCGGTAACCCCATTGAGTATGGCTGCACGGCGCACGGCCACGGCATCGAACCAACCGCAGCGGCGCTGCCTTCCAGTGGTCGCACCGAACTCATTCCCTCGCTCACCCAGCACCTCGCCCACGTCATCGAACAGTTCGGTCGGGAAAGGGCCGGCACCCACACGCGTCGTATAGGCCTTGGTGATACCCAGCACATAGTCGATCATGCCGGGACCGCATCCACTGCCACTGCAGGCAGCCCCCGCCACGGTGTTGGAAGAGGTGACGAAGGGATAGGTGCCGTGGTCCACATCCAGCAGTGTGCCCTGAGCCCCTTCGAACATGATGCGATTTCCCGCCCGGCGATGTGAATCGATCATGCCCGGAATATCGTCGATCAATGGCCCCAGGCGACGCGCCTGCTCACGCGCATCGCGCTTGATGGCCTCGGCATCCACCTCGGGCATGCCATGACCGACCAGAGTTGCGTTGTGATAGGCACAGGCAATGTCCACCTTTTCATCGAAGCGCTCAAGCACCAGAAGATCCTGGACGCGAATGGCGCGGCGCGCCACCTTGTCTTCATAGGCCGGACCGATGCCGCGACCGGTGGTGCCGATGGCATGCTTGCCGGCTGCCTTCTCACGAGCCTGATCCAGTGCGATGTGGTACGGCAGGATCAATGGACAGGCACCGCTGATGCGCAGGCGACTCTCTACGGGTACACCACGCTCGCGCAGCATGTCCATTTCCTTGAACAGAGCTTCCGGAGATACCACGACGCCATTCCCGATGACGCACATGACGTTCTCGCGCAGCACCCCACTGGGCACCAGGTGCAGCACGGTCTTCTCTTCCCCGATCACCAGGGTATGCCCTGCATTGTGACCACCCTGGAAGCGAACCACCAGAGAGGCCTGTTCCGTCAGGACATCGACAAATTTACCTTTGCCTTCATCGCCCCATTGCGTGCCAAGCACGAGCACACTGTTTGCCATAGCTTACTGTCTCGAATTTCTATTGACTGATGGGGTTCATGATAAATCTATGCTGCCCGAACATGTCGATACGTCCCACGACCGCATCGCCAAGGCAAGCTGAATCACGACTCGATGGCTTCAACCTGCCAGCTACCGTCGCGAAGAACAAGTCTGCGATCACAATGACAGTCTGCAGCCGTCATCGCAGTATCCGCCAGCGCTGTGACCACTCGCTCCCCGGACTGCCTCAACTGACATACCTTCATCCATGATTCATGATCAACGGTGGACTCCACCCAGATACCACTCTTCGCAGGCGCCATGGCGCTTCCTCTGGCATGACCAGCCAGAGCCAGCTTGACCAGGTCACCACTGAATCCGGTAGCAGGTCTGGCTCGCCCGAAAGACTCGCCAATGGAATCGTAACGCCCGCCACGAGCGAGCTCGGAGCCCAGCTTGTCGTAGAGTGTGAAAACAATACCTGTATGGTACCGATAACCGCGCAACTCGGCCAGATCTACGTGCAATTCGAGCTCGGGATGGATCACTTTCACGGCATCGATCACAGCCTGCAGATTATCGAGCGCCGCCTTCACCGCGGAACCGGCACCGGCAAGGGTCTGCCGGGCATCCGACAACACCCGAGAACCTTCACCGGCAAATCCGACCAGCGACTGGAAATAGCCGCTCACCTCGGGTGTCACGCTGGCGGCACCCAGCAATTGCTGCATTTCCGGCAAGGACCCCCGCAACAAGGCCTGGAAAAGTGCATTGGCAAGCGTCTCATCAAGCCCGGTATCGCTGACAAGGCCTCTGAAGACACCCACATGACCGACATCCAGCAACAGCTCACCCTGTGGCAGTCCCGACAGAAGCACATTGTTGATCATCAGTTGGATGATTTCGGCATCACTGGCAGGGCCTGCATGCCCGAACAACTCGGCACCGAACTGCAACGGTGTGCGACTGCCACCCGCCCCATCGGTACGCGCTCGCAACACACTGCCCAGATAGAAAAGCCGGTTCGGCTGATCATTGCGCAACGCATGCGCATCGATGCGGGCAACCTGCGGCGTCATGTCGGCACGCACGCCCAGTGAGCGGCCATTGTGCTGATCGATGAACTTGAACGTCTGCAGGTCCAGGGTTTCCCCCGTACCGGTCAACAGACTGTCGAGGTATTCGATGAGTGGCGGCATCACCAACTCATAGCCCCAACGATAGTTATTGTCCATGATCTGCCGGCGCAATGTCTCGACGCGCCAGGCATCCTCCGGCATCAGTTCATTGACCCCATCGGGCAGCAGCCAGCGTTCAGTACGCGGATCGTTTGCGGTTTTCAAGGCTCAGCGCACAAGTGTTAGCAGGATGACGCCCGCAATCATACTGCACAAGCCGATGATACGCATGCGACTATCGGGCTGTTCCAGCATGATCCGGATGGCATTCTTGTATCCGGTGGGGTTGATGAATGGCAGCAGGCCTTCGAGCACGAGCACCAGACTGACGGCAGTGAGTATCTCGACTAGCATGGATGAAGGGGCTGAGGTCGACGAACAGGGGAAAAAAGAAAGCCCCGATTGCAGGCTTGCAAACGGGGCTGGCATGGAAGACCTCTACCGGCCTCCCTCATTGACGCGCAGTGAGTATCACTCGGTTGATGGAGTGATGTTGGCGCCGTTGAAGTACTTGAAGAACTCTGAATCAGGCTTGAGCAGCAGTACATCGCCACTGCCCGAGAACGCGGACCGATAGGCGCTCAGGCTCCGATACAGACTGTAGAACTCGGGATCCTTGGTATAGGCTTCCGCATAGGTTCTTGCCGACTCGGCATCCCCCGTACCACGCGTCTGCTCGGCCCGTGAGTAGGCTTCCGCCAGCAACTCTTCGCGGATACGATCCGCTGTTGCCCTGATCTTCTTCGCTTCCTCTTCACCCTGAGAACGAATCTCGCGGGCAATCTTGGCTCGATCCTGCTCCATTCGGCGGAACACGGACTCACGCACGTCACCCGGCAGTTCGACCTTCTTGACCCGCACGTCGACAATCTCGATGCCCAGGTTCTCTGCCTGACGGTCAACAGAGGCCAGAATTTCCTCTCGCAGGGTTGAACGAGCCGATGACACCACTTCCCTGATGGTCCGCTGACCGAAGGCATCCTTGACACCTTCTCGCACGAACTGCGTCAGACGACTGTTGGCACGAGACTCGACACCACCCAGACGGGTATAGAACACGCCGGTATCCTCGATACGCCATTTGATGAAGGAATCGACGATCAGGTTCTTCTTCTCGTTGGTCAGCACGCGTTCGGGCTGGACATCGAGCGTCAGGATTCGACTGTCGAACTTGTAGATGCGCTCGACCAATGGAATCTTGAAGTGCAGTCCGGGTTCGTATTCCGACTCGGTGATCTCACCCAGAAACAGCTTGATCGCACGCTCTCGCTCATCAACCGTAAACACCATCGAGCTGCCAAGCAGCAGCAACAGCGCTATGCCAATGAGTACAATCGGGTTGGCCAGGCGGTTCATCGGACTGTCCCTCTGTCACGTGATCGAAGGGTATCGCGTGATGGCAAATTGACCTCCTGCGGCAGGTCGGAAAAACGCGGAGAGTCATTACTCAGACTGTTCAGCGGTGAATCGCCGCCGAGTGCGCCGTCACCCGTGTTGTTTCGTGGCTGATTGACCAGCTGATCGATGGGCAGGTACATCAGACTGTTGCCATCGCCACCGTCCATCAGCACCTTGTTGGTCTGACTGAACACCGTTTCCATGGCCTCGAGATACAATCGCTCTCGTGTCACCTCCGGGGCCTTGGTGTACTCGCCAAGCAATGACAGAAAACGTTCGGATTCACCGATCGCGGCCTGCACGACGCGAGCCTTGTAGGCTTCCGATTCCTCGAGTGCACGCTGCGCATCACCACGGGCACGTGGCAGCACTTCGTTGCTGTAGGCTTGCGCCTCATTGACGAATCGCTCTTTATCCTCTCGTGCCTTGATCGCGTCGGAGAAGGCTTCCTGGACTTCTTCGGGCGGTTGAGCCCGTTCCAGATTCACCGCGGTAATGAAGATACCGGCCTCGTAGGAATCGAGCACGGCCTGAAGATTGTCCAGGGTGGTGTTCCAGACGACATCCCGACCGGTGGTCAGAACCGACTCGAGTACCGTTGAGCCAACCACTTCCCGCAATGCACTTTCGACCACCTCTTCCAGCGTTCTGTCCGGACCGCGAACGTTGAACAGGTAATCCTCGGCGCTCTTGATGTTGTACTGCACCGCCAGGTCGATATCCACGATGTTTTCGTCCTGCGTCAGAATCTGCTGATTCGTCAGCTTGGCACTGCGGATCTCCTCGACCTCGACCTTCTCGACGGTCTGGAATGGCCACGGCAATCGCCAATGGGGACCAGGGGTCGTGGTCTTGACGAATGCACCAAATTGGGTCACGACGCCTGCCTGAGCAGGCTGAATGACGTAGATGCCAGACAATAGCCAGACGATTCCCACGATACCCGCGATCAGGCCGATGCCCTTGCTGCCAATGTTGCCGCCGGGCAAACCACCGCCACTTCCCCCATTACCTCGAGGAGAACTGCCGTTGCCGCCCTTGTTGCCGGAAACAGATGCAAACCATTTCTTCAGGTTCTTGAATACTTCATCCAGATCGGGCGGTCCACCTGAGTCCTTGTTGCGATTGCCCCAAGGGTCATTGTTGTTTCCGCCTGGCTCATTCCAAGCCATAAGGTTCTCTACTCCAAAGCCGATTAACCGGCGATTTTATTAACCTCGATGACTGACCGCAAGTGGTCGGCTATCAGGCACGATAGATTCATCTGTCAACTTGTGTTCGCGTGCAATGCGCGCAAACTCAGTCGTGTCTATATCAAGCAGTAAACTGGCGCTGCCATCTTCCTGCGCTACCTCTTCAAGGACAGCCGAAGCCGCGTAGAGTTGCGCCCGGAGCCTGCCCTGTGCTGGCGTAACCAGTAGCCAGCCACTGGTGCGCTGGCTGGATAGCCGGTCACCGATGGCCGCGAGCAGCTCATCCACACCCTCGCCGGTCTGTGCTGACAACCATACCGCCTGAGTGGTGTTGTTCTCTGATCGCTCGGTACGTACCGCATGCCCCGACAGATCAATCTTGTTGAACACCATCAATTGCGGCACCTTGTCCGCACCGATACCCAACAAGACCTTGTCGACATCATCCCTGCGCTGCTCTCGCTCAGGATCGCTGTCGTCTACAATATGCAGTAAAAGATCAGCTTCAAGTGTTTCAGTCAAAGTAGATCGAAATGCATCCACCAGCTCATGTGGCAGATCGCGTATGAAGCCAACCGTATCGGCCAGTACCGCACTGACACCGCCCGCCAGATCCAGTCGCCTCAGCGTGGGATCCAGCGTCGCAAACAGCTGATCGGCAGCATAAACGGTTTCCTCGGTAAGCCGGTTGAACAACGTGGATTTACCCGCGTTCGTGTAACCCACCAGCGCCACGGTGGCAATGCCTGACTTGCCCCGCTTGCTACGACCCTGTTCGCGTTGCTGCCGAACCTTGGCCAGTCGCTTCTTCAGGACCCGCACACGCTCATTGAGCAGGCGGCGATCGGTTTCCAGCTGCGTCTCTCCCGGTCCTCGCAGACCGATACCGCCTTTCTGTCGCTCCAGGTGAGTCCAGCCGCGAACCAAGCGGGTGGAGAGATGGACAAGCTGTGCAAGCTCTACCTGCAGCTTGCCTTCGAACGTTCGGGCACGCTGGGCGAAGATATCCAGAATCAGGCTATTGCGATCCAGCACCCTGACCTTGAACTCGCTCTCGAGGTTTCTCTCCTGACTGGGCGACAGAGTCTGACCGAACAAGACGACATCCGGTTCGTGTTCAGCCAGCAGGAGCTTGATCTCCTCGATCTTGCCCGAACCGATGAAATGACGGGCAGAAGGCTTCGACCGGCTACCTGTCACGACTTCCATGACATTCAGGCCCGCCGATCTCGCCAGTTCGATGAATTCTTCACGCTCGTCATCGATATCTGTTGCGTACTCGGCGGGCGCATGTCCGGAACGTGCGGCTGCACTGCGCCACTGCGCAATGTCGATATGTACGAGGAGCGCGTTGTCTCCACTATCAGGACGATCAAACAATCGGGGGCTGACTCCTCTGCTGGGCTAGGCCCCTGACAAATGGCAGAGCGCCCTGATGAATTCTAATCGTCGCCGTCTTCATCACCCGGCACGGCGATCTTCACAGGCCGGCTGGGTACCACGGTAGAGATGGCGTGCTTGTAGACCATCTGGTTGACGGTATTCTTGAGAAGAACGACGAACTGGTCAAACGACTCGATCTGCCCTTGCAGCTTGATTCCGTTAACGAGGTAGATCGAGACGGGAATGCGTTCTTTACGCAAAGTATTCAGGAATGGTTCCTGAAGAGACTGCCCTTTCGCCATTTCTTATATCCTAACGGGATGTGCTTATTCACGCAGAAGCCCATGCGAATACCAGACTCGCAAGGGCTACGGCAGTATGGGAACAGAGTGCTGATTGTGACCTGTACCTCTGCACCGTGTCAATGACCGGTTGACATCCGAAGTCTTTCAGAACACTGGAGCACGCTTTCCGACAGCAATACGGGCCTGTTAAGGCATGGTTAAGTGAGCCACACCCACACTACGAGCCTGCCTTCACTGTTCAGGAAAAACACCCCATGACGCCCCATTTCTCACCCTCATCACCACCGAACAACACGAAAACAGCCACTCCCGGATCATTGACAGGACTTCTGGCCGGCATTCTCTTGCTGTCCGGGAGCGTGACTCATGACGCCCTGGCAGACTCGACAGCCCCCGCATCCACCAGTGGCACCTACCTCAGTGAAGAGGGTGCGGCCTGGTCTGCCGCTCGGATCGGAGACGCCCTGTCCCGTTCACCACTACCCGACCCGGCGAGCGCGCTGACCCGCGGCAAGTCTGATGGCCTGCAGACCAACAGCTATCACGATGACTGGTATCTGCAGGAAGCCTGGATTACTGATGTGGGTCTGCTGCTCTACCACGATGCAGACCATGATGGTTACTTTGCCGGATTCAGCCTGAGCGTCGACGCCGATACCAGCGACCATGACCGGGATGTCTATCTGACGATCGATGTGCGCCGCCCTTTCCACCCGGTAGAGCGTCTGCATACAAGCCTTGTATTCCCGCTCTATGGCCAATCCGCTGCCGATGAATATCGCATCGATATCGAATTGCTGAGCAACTACGCACAGGATCACTACGAACTGATACTCGAACTGCGTGATGCCTACGATCACCAGATGCTTGAGCGCGTCGACTCGACTGACTTTGCGAACCTGAGGGCCTTGCCACTTGAGTCAGGCGATCTGGACAACCAGTACCACGAGCCGGACGATGGACTGGTCGACCCTGACGATCTGATCCGCAATGACGATATTGCATTCGAAGAGCATGCGGGCGGTATCGGGTGGTGGCTGGCCCTGCCCTTTGCCCTGACGCTGCTCGCCCGTAGAACAAGCCGGCGTATCGACCAGGTTCGAGCCTGACCAGCTGCGCTGACAGGAACATGGGGGAGCCTTTTCCGAACCGAGCACTTATACTCGATGCAATACTGCCCGAAGCAGCGGGTTCCGGTGACTTGGAGGAAGTGACACGCCATGGCCAATTATCATGCAGAGTTTCAACGCTCGCTGAGTGACCCGTCCGCCTACTGGCTGCAACATGCCGGGGATGTCCATTGGTACAAGGCGCCCACACAGGGCATCGACAGTAGCCATTCGCCGTTCAATACCTGGTTTGCCGATGGCGAGACCAATGCCTGCTACAACGCCCTTGATCTGCATGTGGAAAACGGCCGTGGCGAACAGGCCGCATTGATCCACGACAGTCCGGTCACGAACAGCAAATCAACGCTGAGCTACCGGCAATTGCGCGATCAGGTTGCGCAGTTCGCCGGTGTTCTCCGGTCAGAAGGCGTTGAACAAGGCGATCGCGTATTGATCTACATGCCCATGATCCCACAGGCTGTCGTTGCCGTGCTGGCCTGCGCACGGATCGGCGCCATTCACACGGTTGTCTTCGGCGGCTTTGCAGCCAGGGAGCTGGCAGTTCGCATCAACGACTGCAGTCCGAAACTGATTGTCAGTGCATCCTGCGGCATCGAACCGGGTCGTATTGTCGAGTACGAAGCGCTGGTCTCCGAGGCTATCCAGCTGGCCGCATCAAAGGTCGAACGCTGTATCGTGTTCCAGCGGGAGCAAGCGCCATGGAACATGCTCGAAGGGCGTGATCGCGACTGGAACGATGCCATGAACTCGGCCAGTCCTGCCGATTGCGTCGCGCTGAAAAGCACCGATCCACTCTATATTCTGTATACCTCCGGCACCACGGGATCACCCAAGGGTGTCGTCAAGGATATCGGCGGCTCCATTGTCTCGCTCAAGTGGACCATGTCGGCCATCTACAATGTCAAACCCGGCGATGTCTATTGGGCCGCTTCAGATATCGGCTGGGTTGTCGGCCACTCCTACATCATCTATGCACCGCTGTTCATGGGTTGCACCACACTCATGTATGAGGGCAAACCGGTGGGTACCCCGGATGCCGGTGCCTTCTGGCGCGTGGTCGAAGAGCATCGTGTCAAGGTCCTGTTTACGGCACCTACCGCTTTTCGCGCGATCAAGCGAGTCGATCCCCAGGGCGAGCTGGTCAAGCACTACGACCTCTCCGGGCTGCAGGCACTTTTCCTGGCCGGCGAGCGCTGCGATCCGGACACCCTTCAATGGGCCGGGAAGAATCTGGGTGTACCGGTTATCGATCACTGGTGGCAAACGGAAACCGGTTATTCCATCTGCGCCAACTGCCAGGGCATCGAAGCCCTGCCGATCGTGCCTGGCTCTCCCTCGGTCCCCGTGCCCGGTTATGACGTTCAGATTCTTGACCACGATGCTCAACCGGTGCCGCGCGGCGAGATCGGCTCCATCGTGGTGAAGCTGCCCCTTCCACCCGGAACCTTCGTCAATCTCTGGGGGGCCGAAGAACGCTATCAATCGGCTTACTTCGAACGATTCCCGGGCTACTACGAGACCGGCGATGCGGGCTTCATTGACGACAACGGCTATGTCTTTGTCATGGCACGCACCGATGATGTCATCAATGTGGCCGGACACCGCCTGTCGACTGGCGCCATGGAGGAGGCACTGTCCAACCACCCGGACGTGGCCGAGTGTGCGGTCATGGGCGTCCATGACGAGCTGAAAGGACAGTTGCCGGTAGGCCTTGTCATACTCAACGACGGCTGTACCCGATCTCATGAAGAGGTGACAGCCGAATTGATCCAGCAGGTGCGCAACGACATCGGACCGGTGGCGGCCTTCAAGCTGGTGGCCATCGTCGACAAGCTGCCCAAGACACGCTCGGGCAAGATTCTGCGCGGAACCATGCGCTCCATTGCCGACGCCACCGACTGGAACATGCCGGCGACCATAGAAGACCCGTCGGTTCTGGACGATATCACCCAGAGCCTGCGCTCGATCGGACTGGCCAGGAAACAATCATGAGCACCATTCACACTCGTCTTGAAAGCATGCGCGCGGCCGCGTTGGCAGGCGGCGGAGAGAAACGCGTCGATGCACAACATGACAAGGGCAAACTGACAGCTCGCGAACGGCTGGCGGTTCTGTTCGATCCCCACACCTTTCGTGAATGGGACATGTTCGTCGAACACGACTGCCATGATTTCGGAATGCAGGACAACCGTGTACCGGGTGACGGCGTGGTCATCGGATACGGACGTGTCAATGGACGACTGGTGTTTGCCTTCAGCCAGGATTTCACGGTACTGGGTGGCTCGCTCTCAGCGGCCCACGCCCGCAAGATCTGCAAGTTGATGGATCACGCCATGAAAGTGCAGGCACCGGTAATCGGCATCAATGATTCCGGTGGTGCCCGCATCCAGGAAGGCGTCGCTTCATTGGGCGGCTATGCCGATGTCTTCCAGAAGAACATTCTGGCCTCGGGTGTGATTCCCCAGATCTCGATGATCATGGGCCCCTGCGCCGGCGGCGCTGTCTACTCACCCGCGATGACCGATTTCATCTTCATGGTACGCGACACCTCCTACATGTTCGTCACCGGCCCGGAGGTGGTGAAGACCGTCACGCACGAGGAGGTCACGCAGGAGGAGCTCGGCGGCGCAGGCACGCACACCAGCAAGAGCTCGGTGGCCGATGCCGCCTTCGACAATGATGTAGAGGCGCTATTGCAACTGCGGCGCTTTCTGCATTTCCTGCCATCGAGCAATCGTGAGCCGGCACCAAGGCGCGACACAGCGGATGATCCGGCCCGCCAGATTCCGGCGCTGGATACACTGATCCCCGAAAACCCCAACCTGCCCTACGACATTCGGGAGCTGGTCAGCCGGGTCTGTGACGAAGAGGACTTCTTCGAGATACAGGCCGACTTTGCTGCCAACATTGTCATTGGTCTGGGTCGCATGAATGGCGACACCGTCGGCTTTGTTGCCAATCAACCCATGATTCTCGCCGGCTGCCTGGACATCAACGCCAGCCGCAAGGCGGCTCGCTTCGTCAGATTCTGCGATGCTTTTTCCATTCCGATCGTGACCTTTGTCGATGTACCCGGATTCCTTCCCGGCACGTCCCAGGAGTATGGCGGCATCATCAAGCATGGTGCCAAACTGCTGTTTGCCTATGGTGAGGCAACCGTGCCGAAGATCACGATCATCACGCGCAAGGCTTACGGCGGTGCCTATGACGTCATGTCATCCAAGCATCTGCGAGGCGATATCAACTATGCGTACCCAACGGCAGAAATCGCGGTCATGGGCCCCAAGGGTGCGGTGGAAATCATCTTCCGAGCCGACCGCAACGATCCTGACCGTATTGAAGCCCGCACCCATGAATACCGTGAAAAGTTCGCCAATCCCTTCGTCGCCGGCAGGCTCGGCTTCATCGATGACGTGATCATGCCGCACAGCACGCGCGCGCACATCTGCCGCGATCTCGACATGCTGCGCAGCAAGCAGTTGGACAATCCGTGGAAGAAACACGACAACATCCCCTTGTGAGGTGCTAGCGATGAAGACTGAAATCAGGAAAATTCTCATCGCCAATCGTGGCGAAATCGCCTGTCGTGTCATACGCACGGCACGACAGCTTGGCATCGCCACGGTAGCCGTGTATTCCGATGCCGATGCCAAGGCCCTGCATGTTCGTCAGGCAGACGAAGCGGTGCACATCGGCGGCAACGCCTCTGCCGACAGCTACCTGCGCATCGATGCCATTGTCGAGGCTGTCAGAAAGACCGGCGCCGACGCGGTGCACCCGGGCTTCGGCTTCCTGTCGGAAAACTCCAGATTTGCCTCCGCGCTGGAAGACGCCGGCATCATCTTCATCGGCCCCGGCATCAAGGCCATCGAGGTCATGGGTGACAAGATCGAGTCCAAGAAGCTGGCTGAATCCGCCGGGGTGAACACGGTACCCGGGCATCCGGATGCCATGGATGACGCCGATCAGGCGCACGCCGTTGCCACCCAGATCGGTTGCCCGGTGATGCTCAAGGCATCAGCAGGCGGCGGTGGCAAGGGCATGCGGGTAGCCAATACACTCGACGAGGTGCGCGATGGTTTCATTGCAGCGCAGAACGAGGCACGCAACGCCTTTGGCGATGATCGGGTGTTTGTTGAGAAATTCATCGAGCAACCTCGGCATATCGAGATCCAGTTGATCGCCGATGCTCATGGAAACTGTGTGTATCTCGGAGAGCGGGAATGTTCCATTCAACGGCGCCATCAGAAGGTGATCGAAGAAGCGCCTTCCTCCTTCATCAGTGAGGCGACTCGCAAGGCCATGGGGGAACAGGCTGTTGCACTGGCTGCAGCTGTTGACTACCGATCGGCCGGCACTGTCGAATTCATCGTCGATGCTCAGGAAAATTTCTACTTTCTGGAAATGAATACGCGGCTGCAGGTCGAGCACCCGGTAAGCGAATGCATCACCGGTGTCGACCTTGTAGAACTGATGATCAGGGTTGCGGCCGGCGAACAGCTGCCGTTGACGCAGGCAGATGTGACAATCAACGGCTGGTCGTTTGAAGCACGCGTCTATGCCGAAGACCCTGATCGTGGATTTCTGCCATCCACCGGTCGCATCACCCATTACTCTCCACCGGATACATCGGTACGGGAAAGCGGTGCCTACACGCGAGTCGACACCGGAATAGACGCTGGCGGTGAAATCTCCATGTTCTACGATCCCATGATTGCCAAGCTTGTCACCTGGGCACCGGATCGCCAGAGCGCCATCGAACACATGCAGCAGGCCATCGACAGCTATCGCATTCGCGGCGTGCAGAGCAATCTCCCCTTCCTGGCCGCCTTGTTTGCGCACCCGGCACTGCAATCGGGAGACCTCACCACACGCTTCATCGAGGATCATTTCCCGCAGGGCTTCGACAGTCGTACCCATGAAGGCGAAACACTCGACATCCTGCCGCTGGTGGCTGCATGGATCGAGTGGCGTACACGATTGCGTGACCACAGGGTGGTCGATGCCCCCATGGTGTCACGCTCGTCGGTCATGAGCGCTTTGGGCGAGGATCTGGAATCGCACACCGAGCAGGCAGACGAGTTCGAGGAGATGCTGTCGGTTGTCAGCCATGAGGTACGGTACGACGTCTCGATGAACAGATTGACCAGTATCATCACGGACTGGCAGCCCGGAGACTGGCTGTTCAAGGGCTCGATCGATGACATCGAGATTCGAGTCGGTGTTGCGCGGGATGGCAACTGGTGGCGTCTGAGCCAGGGCGGTTCCGTGCGGGACTACATGGTCGTGGAACCTCATGTGGCCGATCTGCTGGAGTACATGCCGGTGAAGGAATCGCAGGACTTGTCCCGATACCTGCTCTCTCCCATGCCGGGTCTGCTCATGAAGGTGCTGGTCGACAAAGGCGACACGGTCACTGCCGGACAGGATCTGGCGGTCATCGAAGCGATGAAGATGGAAAACACCCTGACAGCCAGTGTCGATGGCACCGTATCCAACATCGTTGCCGGTATCGGTGACAGTCTGGCGGTCGACGCCGTCATCATGGAATTCGAATAGGACGTAAGGATCATGATAGGTAAACTCAATCACGTGGCTCTGGTTGTCTCCGATCTGGAAGCCGCCTGCAAAAGCTGGCAACACATGCTGGGTGCGCAGCTTTCAGAGCCGCAGGCATTGCCTGAACACGGCGTGACCGTCGTATTCATCGACGTACCCAATACGCGTATCGAACTGCTGGAACCGCTGGGCGACGGATCTCCCGTCAGTCGTTTTCTGGAAAAACACGTCGGCGGCGGGATGCACCATATCTGCCTTGAAGTCGATGATATTCTCAGGGCTCGCGACGAGCTGATCGGCAAGGGAGCACGTATCCTTGGCGACGGAGAACCGAAAACCGGAGCTCATGGAAACCCGGTGCTGTTCATGCACCCGGGAGATTTTCACGGCACCTTGATAGAGCTGGAAGAGGTCAGACCCACCACGTGAAAATGCTCACCGCCCCATTCTCTTTCGATTGTCCGCTGTTCGCTCGGATGTCTATCTGCCTGACAACCGGACACGCCTGATGCGCTCGATCAACACCATCAGCATTCTGGTTCATGACTACGATGAAGCCATCGCTTTCTATACCGAAAAGCTCGGTTTCAGCCTGCTGGAGGACTCGGCTCTGGGCGATGGAGGCAAGCGCTGGGTGCTGATCAGCCCCGCCAGCACTTCCAGAGGCGAGAACAACGCCGGCCGAGGCGAGGGAGCAGATATTCTTCTGGCCAGAGCCAGTAACGATGAACAGGCTCGAGCGGTGGGTAATCAGGGGGGAGGACGAGTCATGTTCTTTCTGAACACAGACGACTTCTGGCGTGATCACAAGGCCATGAGCACAGCCGGTGTCACGTTCATGGAAGCACCGCGTGAAGAGGCTTACGGTACCGTGGCGGTTTTCAGGGATCTTTACGGTAATCTCTGGGATCTTATACAGCCTGCCTGATGTCACACTGTGTTCGAGCCACATGAGCCAGAGGCACCTGCAGGTCATTAAGCTGTAAAATCGAGTCATCGTATCTGCGATGGCTGCATCGGCTCCTGTCCCAGATCACCGCCAGAAACAGTACGGATCCCAGCATGATCATGTTCTTTATTTCCGCAGCCCTGTTGGTTGCGCTGTGTCTTGCATGGCTGTTGTACGGCCTGTTCCGTTCAGGACACTCAGACACCGATCAGGAAGCGGTCAATATCCAGCTGGCGCGTGAACGTCGCCAGATTCTCGATGACGCCCTGGCAGATGGATCGATCGACCAGGCAAGTCATGATTACGAACGTGAACAACTCGAGTTCGATCTGGCATCCGACCTGAAACTGGAGAGCGAACGCACGGCGACGCGCAAGACCGGCAATATTGCCGCCGCCGTCGTGGTTGCCATCTTCGTACCCGTGGCCGCAGGCGCCTTGTACCTGCAACTGGGCAATCCCGCCGCCATCACGCAGGTAGACGCACCACCGACAGAGACTCAGGCGCAGGCCCCTGCCCTGGCAGACTTGCTGCCCCAGCTGGAACAGCGTCTGGCGACCTCGCCGGATGATGTCGCAGGTTGGCGTCTGCTTGGCCGCAGCTATCTGTCCGTCAATGAATTTGCCAAGGCCCGCAGTGCTTTTGAAAAAGCACTTGCCCTGGATGAGGACGATGTACCCACCCTCGCCCAGCTGTCCGAGTCCATCGCGATGCAGCAGGAAGGCGACCTGGCTGGCGAACCGACGGCCTATCTCGAACGCGCCAATGCACTCGATCCTGATCATGAACACACGCTCTGGCTGCTGTCCATCGCCCGTCAGCAAGCCGGAGACCATGAGGCTGCGCTGCAGGGTTTCGATCGCCTCACCGGCATGTCACAAGGCAATCCGGACGCATTGGCGACGATTGAACAGATGCGCAGTCGATCTCTGGAAGCCATGTCCGGTAGCACCGGTGAAACACCGCCGGACAGTGGCAGCCCGGAAATCGGCAGCAGTGCCTCCTCCACGGCAAGACCTGAAGAACAGGCAGATTTACCGCTCGGCGATTCAGATGCGCAGACCGCGGCACCCGGCGACGCCAGCATCAAGGTCAGCGTATCACTGAGCGAAGCGGCGCAGAACGAAGTCTCGGCAGACAGCGCAGTCTTCATCTACGCGCGTGCCAGCGAAGGCCCGCCCATGCCACTGGCAGCAAGCCGGGTAACCGTCAGCGATCTTCCGATCACGGTAACACTGGATGACTCCATGGCGATGATTCCCGGCATGACTCTGTCATCATTTCCCAGTGTCTCCGTGGGCGCTCGTGTGTCTGCCACCGGCAATGCACTGGCACAAAGCGGCGACTGGTTTGCCGAAGCTGACGAGATCATCGTCAGTGACACGGATGCACTGTCACTGACCATCGACAGTCAGACACCCTGATTCCCGTTTGACCCGCTGAGCCCGGAGTCGTTACAGTCGCATGGATTGATGACATGCTGATCGAACAGGCCACCTTACGGAATACCGATGCACGGAATCGCTCTCATGATGCTGGCTATCGGTCTGTTGTCCGGGATGGACGCCATAGCCAAGATCCTGATGCACAATGGCATGCCTGCCGTTCAGATTCTGGCATTGCGCAGCCTGATCATCATTCCCTTGTTGCTGGCGGTATTCACATTCAAAGGCAATCTGGCCGCACTCAAGCCGACCCGTCCACTGTGGCATCTGTGCCGTGGGATGATCGGCTTCACCGCGCCCCTGGCCTTCTTTTTGGGGATTCAGTTCGTACCGTTGACCGATGCCGTCACGGTATCCTTTTCCGCAATCTTCATCGTCACCATTCTGTCCATCGTCTTTCTTGGTGAGAAGGTGGGCATCCATCGATGGGCCTCCATCGTGACCGGATTCATCGGCGTCATGGTGGTCATTGGTCCGAAAGGTGGCGGAGAACTGCTGGGCTATGCACTGCTGATCGGCGGAAGCGTCACCTACGCCATCATGTTCATCATGGGCCGCTATCTGTCCGATACGGAATCGGTCTCTTCGATGGTATTCAGTTTCAACCTGATCGTCGGCGGCATCAGCCTGTGCCTGCTGCCCTTCTTCTGGCAGTCTCAGACCCTTGAACAATACGGCCTGCTGGTCTGCCTCGCACTGTTTGCGGTAAGTGGACACCACCTCATGACGCTGGCCATCAGCCTCGCCGAGGCATCGACAATTGCACCATTCGAGTATACGGCTGTGCTCTGGGCACTGAGCTTCGACCTGCTCATCTGGCATACCGCTCCTTCAGCGACCACGGTATTCGGCGCCTGTATCGTCATCAGCAGTGGTCTTTACATCGTCTATCGCGAGAAGCTCAACGACAGAAACGCCATCTGAAACGTCTGGCGCCTTGCCCCGACTGCCTTCTCACGCCACTGGCTGAGAAGAGCAGCCGTCTTGATTCCAGGCGAGTGGATTCAGCCTCGGAGCTCGTCGAAGAATTTCTTGACCCCGCCCAGCCAGCTATGCGCCTGAGGGCTGTGCTTCTTGGCATTGTCACCACTGATCATGTCATGGAACTGCATCAGCAGATCACTCTGCTCCTTGCTCAGATTCACCGGTGTCTCCACCCGCACCTTGGCCAGCAGATCACCTACCGCTCCGCCACGTACAGGCTTGACACCCTTGCCTCGCAAACGGAATGTCTTTTCAGTCTGAGTACCGGCAGGTACCTTCAGCTTGACCCGACCATCGAGTGTCGGCACTTCCAGTTCGCCACCAATGGCTGCCGTTGCAAAGTTGATTGGCACGGTACACAACAGGTCAGCGCCATCGCGCTGGAAGATCGGATGCGACTTGACCACGATGGCCACGTACAGATCACCTGCCGGACCACCGCTGTCACTGGCCTCCCCTTCGCCTGAGAGACGAATCTTGTCACCGGTATCGACACCTGCCGGAATCTTCACAGACAGGGTTTTTTCTTTCTGAGTGCGACCCTGGCCTCGGCATTTGGGGCATGGATCCGTGATGACCTTTCCCTTGCCACGACAAGCCGGACAGGTCTGCTGGACGGAGAAGAAGCCCTGCTGCATGCGCACCTGGCCAACACCGTGGCAGGTGGAACAGGTGGTCGGGGACGTGCCGCGCTTGGCACCACTACCGTCGCAGACATCACAACTGACCATGGTGGGGATCTTGATTTCCGTCGACGTTCCGGAAACCGCTTCCTCCAGACTGATCTCGAGGTTGTACTGCAAGTCATCTCCGCGGTAGACACGAGCACCACCGCCACCTCGGCGACCTCCGCCGAAGATATCGCCGAAGACATCACCGAAAATATCATTGATGTCAGCACCACCACCGAATCCACCACCACCGGGCTGATTGTTGACGCCGGCATGGCCGAACTGGTCGTAGGCTGCCCGCTTTTCCCTGTCTTTCAGTACTTCGAAGGCTTCCTTGGCCTCCTTGAATTTCTCGGTAGCCGCTTCATCGTCCGGATTGCGATCGGGATGAAATTTCATCGCAAGCCGGCGATAAGCCTTTTTCAATTCTGCTTCGGACACGTCTTTCGACACACCCAAAACTTCGTAGTAATCCCGCTGCGCCATGAATTATCGACCTGATGTAACGATACCGGAACTCAGACAGACACGCTGAGTCCGAAAATTTAGTGGAACAAAAACTGACAAGAATAAACGACAAAAAGGTCGAAAGTCGTGATTGATTGTTTCAATCAGTGTCAAAGCACCTTCTGAAACCTTCAACCAGACTTCCGACCTTCGTACATCCGGATCACATTGTGGTGATCTGGAGCTTCATCAAGAGGCCTTGTCTTCCTTCACTTCCTCGAACTCGGCATCGACCGCATCATCGGAACCGTCGTTTGATGCAGACTGCTGAGCATCGTCACCCGCAGCGGCGCCTTCGGCGTTCTGCTTGGCGTAGGCTCGCTCTGCCAGCTTGCCGGTTGCCTCGCCCAGTGCTGCCAGCTTGGTGTCGATCAGCTCTTCATCTTCACCGGCAATGGCTTCACGCAGCTCACCGATCTTGGCTTCGATATCGGTCTTTTCACTCTCTTCGATCTGGTCAGCCAGGTCGGTCAGCGATTTCTCGGCCGCATGGATGAGCTGCTCACCCTGATTACGCTTGTCGATCAGGCCTCGGAGCTTGGCGTCGTCAGCGGCGTGCTCTTCCGCGTCACGCACCATGGCTTCGATCTCTTCATCAGACAGGCCACTGGATGCCTTGATCACGATGGACTGCTGCTTGCCGGTTGCCTTGTCTTTCGCCGAGACATTCATGATGCCGTTGGCATCGATATCGAAGATGACCTCGATCTGCGGTACACCACGTGGTGCAGGCGGAATGTCAGCCAGATCGAATCGACCCAGAGACTTGTTGGCATTGGCAATTTCGCGCTCACCCTGCAGTACATGCACGGTAACGGCAGTCTGATTGTCATCGGCAGTAGAGAATACCTGCTGTGCCTTGGTCGGGATGGTTGTGTTCTTCTCGATCAGCTTGGTCATGACACCACCCAGCGTTTCGATACCCAGAGACAGCGGCGTCACGTCAAGCAGCAATACATCCTTGACCTGACCACCCAGTACACCACCCTGGATCGCAGCACCGACAGCAACAGCTTCGTCAGGGTTGACGTCCTTGCGTGGTTCCTTGCCGAAGAAATTCTTGACCGTTTCCTGAACCTTGGGCATGCGAGTCTGGCCACCGACCATGATCACATCCTGGATTTCGCTCGCTGACAGACCGGCATCCTTCAGAGCGAGTTTGCACGGCTCGATGGTGCGTTGAACCAGATCGTCGACCAGAGACTCGAGTTTTGCACGAGTGACCTTGATGTTCAGGTGCTTGGGACCTGAGCTGTCAGCCGTGATGTACGGCAGGTTGACGTCTGTCTGCTGAGTGCTGGACAGTTCGATCTTGGCCTTCTCAGCGGCCTCTTTCAGACGTTGCAGGGCCAGAGGGTCGCTGTGCAGATCGATTCCGGACTCCTTCTTGAACTCATCGGAGAGATAATCGATCAGACGGTTGTCGAAATCCTCACCACCCAGGAAAGTGTCACCGTTGGTGGACAGTACTTCGAACTGGTGCTCGCCATCGACTTCAGCGATTTCGATGATGGAAATGTCGAAGGTACCACCACCCAGATCGTAGACTGCCACGGTCTTGTTGCCGCGTTGCTTGTCCATGCCATAGGCAAGGGCTGCAGCGGTTGGCTCGTTGATGATTCGCTTGACTTCAAGTCCGGCAATTCGTCCGGCATCCTTGGTTGCCTGGCGCTGCGAGTCATTGAAGTAGGCAGGAACCGTGATGACAGCTTCAGTGACCGTCTCACCCAGATATTCCTCTGCCGTCTGCTTCATCTTCATCAGGACACGCGCAGCCACTTCAGGGGGAGCCATGCCTTTACCAGCGGCTTCTACCCAGGCATCGCCATTGTCTGCCTTCATGATCTTGTACGGGACAAGTTCGATGTCCTTCTGCACGGCGTCTTCATCGAAACGACGACCGATCAGACGCTTTACCGCATACAAGGTGTTGTTGGGATTGGTGACTGCCTGACGCTTGGCCGGTTGACCGACAATGACTTCACCGTCGTCGGCGAAAGCCACGATGGACGGTGTTGTGCGATCGCCTTCAGCGTTCTCGATTACTCGGGGCTTGCCCCCTTCCATGACCGCGACACACGAATTCGTCGTGCCAAGGTCGATTCCGATAATGGTACCCATGTTTTGAATCCTTTACTTTAAGATCAGATTTTGGAAAGCCAGAACCCTCTGTGAGGCATTCTGTTCGTTGCAGTCATGATGTGGCGGCGGCGCTGAAATTCAATAGCTGATAACCAATTAATGGCTACGCTTCCAGCGCCTCGTCAGCCCGAGTGGGAGACGATTTTCCGTTGCAGGAACAGGACCTTGCAGAGTGGGCCGGGCAAAAGGCCGCGGCCCGTGAAGGTGGCTACTTGGCCACCATGACAAGCGCTGGACGCACCAGGCGGTCATTCAATGTGTAGCCCTTCTGCATGACCGAAGTAACCGTATTGGCCGGCTTGCCTTCGATTTCCTGCATGGACATCGCTTGATGAAACTCCGGATCGAACTTCTCGTCAACCGGATTGATTTCGGCGATATTGTTTTTCTCGAACACCTGGGCCAGCATCTTCAGTGTCAGATCCGCCCCCTTGACGATCGCATCGGGATCGGCATCTTCGGCCTGCGCCGCGGCCAGCCCCATCTCCAGGCTGTCCTTCACCGGCAACAAATCACCGACGATGCCTTCGAGTGCGAATTTACGGGCCTTGGCAACATCATTCTGGGCGCGCTTGCGCTGATTCTCCATATCCGCCTGCAGCCGCAGCAGACGATCCCAGTTCTCCGATGCCTGAGCTTCGGCCTTGGCCAGCAAGGCCCGCAACTGCCCGACTTCATCTTCGGGTTCGGCATCCTGAGCATTCATTCTTTCATCCCCGAAACCCAGGGGGTCGTTCTCATCGGCACCTACAGACCCATCACTGTTGCCGGCAGCCGCCTGCTCGTTGGCAGAAGCACCCATTGCGTCGACATCTGCGGAAGCCGTGGCACCCTGCTCACTGACCACACTGTCTTGCATGGCATCATCTTCCCTGTCGCCAAGCGATTCATTGACCGCGTTGTCAGACGCTTCATTCTTGTCTGGCATCATTGATTTGCAACTCTCTGCAGTAGTGGACGTATTGGCGCCAATAGTAGGTGCTAATTGCGCATGTTCAAGGCAGCGCTGAGCAATCTGGAGGTGACATCCACCACCGGAATGACTTGCGCATACGACATGCGTTTCGGGCCTACGACGCCGAGGACGCCCAACAGTTTACCGTTTATCTCGTACGGTGCCGTCACCACGCTGCATTCTCCGAGCGCGTCATACCCGGATTCGCGGCCAATGAAGATCTGCACCCCGTCTGCAGAGATGCAGCGCTCCAGCAAATGAAAGATATCGCGCTTCTGCTGAAAGGCGTCGAACAGACTGCGCAGCTTGTCGACATCGCCCAGATCGGCATGCCCCATCAGATTGGTCTCACCGGCCATGACCATGTTCTCTTCATCCTGGTCGGCCTCTTCGGGTCCGAACACCTGACCGGCGACATCGATCATGCGCTGCATGGAATTGCTCATGTCCTTGCGCGTGCTTTCCAGATCGTGACGCAGCCGATCGCGGACTTCGACCAGGGGTCGTCCCAGATACTCCGCATTGAGTTCTCGGGCAAACTCGGCGAGCTCATCCTTGGTGTAATCACGCTCCACATGGATGATGCGATTCTGGATGTCGTCATCGCTGATGATCAGGATCACCAGCACGCGCTTGTCGGACAGGGGCATGAACTCCACCTGCTTCAGCGGCTTTTCCTCCCGCCGGGGCACGGTTACCATACCCGCCATGCGAGTGAACCCCGACAGGTAATTCGAAGCGATCTTGACCAGCGCCTGATCGTTCAGAGAGGGGTCGAGCAAGGTTCGGATATGCTCGACGGTGCTCTCATCCGGCTGCTTGACCTCCAGCAGGTTATCGACAAAGACACGGAAGGCCGCCGAGGTGGGTACCCGCCCCGCGGAGGTATGCGGCGATTTGAGCAGCCCCATGTGCTCGAGATCGCCCATGACGTTGCGTACCGAGGCGGCACTGATATCGATTCCCGGCAGCCGCGATATCGTCCGCGACCCCACGGGTGTACCCTGCTCGATGTAGTGATCGACGAGCAGCTTCAGAATGTGCTGTTCGCGCTCGGTGAATTCATACACCGGATTGGCTGTCATGAAATCTGTCTCACTTCAGAGTGCTTTCCTGATCAATATGACAAATGGGTACGAGAGAGTCGTCACTACCGTACCAAGAACGATAAACTAAGGCTCTTAAGGTTTCCGATCAAGCATTTAATTCACCCAATGCCACGTAAAACCACACGATCTGTCCAAGTCGGCCCAGTCACCGTCGGAGGAGGCGCGCCGATCGTGGTGCAGTCGATGACGAACACCGACACCGAAGACGTCATACGTACCGTCGCACAAGTTGCGGACCTGTATCGTGCCGGTTCGGAACTGGTGCGTATCACCGTCAACACAGAAGCCGCTGCCAATGCGGTCCCGGAAATCCGTGACAGGCTGCTTGCCATGGATCTGGACGTACCTCTTGTTGGTGATTTTCACTTCAATGGCCACAAATTACTGTCGGCTGTGCCCGATTGCGCCACTGCACTGGCCAAATACCGTATCAATCCCGGCAATGTCGGGCGCGGCTCGAAGCGAGACGAGCAGTTCGCCCAGATGATCGAGATTGCGGCCAGAAACGACAAACCGGTACGAATCGGCGCCAACTGGGGCAGCATGGATCAGGAACTGCTGGCGCGCATGCTCGATGAGAACGCAGCGTCGGCGCACCCCAAGCCGCTCGAGCAGATCAATCGCGAAGCAGTCATCAAATCGGCGGTGGACAGCGCTGCTCGTGCCGTGGAGCTGGGCCTGCCCAAGGAAAAGATCATTCTGTCGTGCAAGATGAGCCGCGTCCAGGATCTGGTGCAAGTCTACGAAACACTGGCTTCCCAATGTGATTACTCCCTGCACCTGGGCCTGACAGAGGCAGGTATGGGCTCCAAGGGCATCGTGGCCTCCACCGCGGCGCTGGCCATTCTGCTGCAACAGGGCATCGGCGACACCATTCGCATATCGCTGACTCCGGAGCCGGGTGGTGATCGCACCCGCGAAGTGGTGGTCGGTCAGGAGATCCTGCAGACCATGGGCCTGCGCTCATTCACACCGATGGTCACTGCCTGTCCGGGTTGCGGCCGCACCAGCAGCACCTACTTCCAGGAACTGGCCAGTCGAATACAGACCTATCTGCGTGACAGCATGCCCGACTGGAAGGCCGAACATCCCGGCGTTGCCGACATGTCCGTGGCTGTCATGGGCTGTGTGGTCAACGGTCCGGGCGAGAGCAAGCACGCCAATATCGGCATCAGCCTGCCCGGTACGGGTGAGCGCCCCATCGCGCCGGTTTATATCGACGGAGAGAAGGCCATGACCCTCAAGGGTGACAATATCGCGGAGGAGTTTCAGCAGATCGTGCATGATTACGTGAAAAGCAATTATCAGCACGAAAGCGTCTGATTCCCTGACACATCCGCATCGTCACGCGCAATGAGGCCTGCAGGCAAGCCGTGGAACCGGTTTCATACCGGTACATCGGCCTTGCGCCCCACACCCGGCACATCAGCGACACACGATAATCGCACACCAACGCAGCCTGGCCCCGTGACTATCGTGGGCGCGGGTCTCGCCGGTTGCTGGCTAGCGCGGTTGCTGGCAGAACGCGGTATCCCTGTGAGCTTGCTTGAAGCGAGCAACGACGTGGCTGGTGGCGCCTCCGGCAACCCGGCCGGCATCGCCAAACCCTATGTCACGCGCAGCCCCTGCGCTGCCATGGATTTCCATGTGCAGGCGCATGCCTGCCTCGAACACTACCTGCAGACGCTGCACGGACTTTCGCGCGACGCATCGGGAAACGATCGTCTGACCGCCTGCGGCGTACTGCAACTGGTCAACAAGGCCTATGCATCGTCTTCACATTATCGGTCTCTGGGCGCAGCTGACGCGACAGCCACAGCCGGGCTCGTGATCGACTCCCCGGCCCTGCATTTCGTAAGCGGAGGCTGGCTGAACCCCGGGGAACTGTGCCGGTCGCTGGTGAAGCATCCCGATGTGTCCCTGGAGCTGGAGACCGGAGTCACAGGCTTCACCCTGGCAAGCGATTCCACGGGCGATCCTCTGTGGCTGGTCAGACTGCATGACGGCCGGGAATACCGGACCAATCGGCTCGTGCTGGCCTGCGGCACTGCCATGAGCGCGTTCGAACAGACACGCGCACTGCCGCTGGTGGCCGCGCGCGGTCAACTGAGCCGTTTTGCGCTGCGGCCCGGCTCTGCTGTTCCACGGTGCGTCATCAACGGCAAGCATTATCTGATTCCGGATGGGGACACCATTGTGGTTGGTGCAACTTTCGAACGAAACGTCAGGCACAGTCTAGTGCGCGCGGAAGACCACGCGCGCAATCTGGCAGGACTCCGTTCGATGTTACCCGCCATCGAGGTCCACGACGAGGCCTTGTCGGGCAACGCCGGCGTACGCGCAACCACGCCGGACAGACTGCCGATCGCAGGTCCGGCACCGGACATGGCGCAGGTGAACGAGGCCTATGCCGACCTGCACCACGGCAAACCACACGATCACTACCCCTCGCTCCCCTGCCACCGTGGACTGTATCTGCTGGGAGGCCTGGGCTCGCGCGGCATCGTCACCGCGCCCATGGCGGCTCAGTGGCTTGCTGATCGAATGATGCGCGAGGACGACGATACAGATGCCGTGGCCGCCTCGGCAGACTGGTCGGAACTGCTGAACCCGGCACGCTTTCGGCTTCGTGACATCAAACGCGGCGTGACTGACAGACGCTGAACGGAGCGATCAGCAGAACGCCTGGATACCCGTCTGCGCTCGCCCGAGGATCAGCGCATGGACATCGTGAGTTCCCTCATAGGTATTGACGGTCTCCAGATTGACCATGTGCCGCATGACACCGTATTCATCGGAGATGCCGTTACCGCCGTGCATGTCTCGCGATAGCCTGGCGATATCCAGGGCCTTGCCACAGTTGTTGCGCTTGATCAACGACACCATCTCTGGCGCCCAGTTGCCACTGTCCATCAAACGCCCCACTTGCAGAGCCGCCTGCAAGCCGAGAGCGATATCGGTCTGCATATTGGCGAGTTTGAGCTGTATCAGCTGATTTGCCGCCAAGGGTCGACCGAACTGACGCCTGTCTAGCGTGTACTGGCGAGCGGCGTGCCAGCAGAATTCAGCCGCGCCCAGGGTGCCCCAGGCGATGCCGAAGCGAGCCTTGTTGAGGCACCCAAAGGGACCTGCCAGACCACTGGCATCGGGCAGCAGGTTCTCGTCGGGCACAAAGACCGCATCGAGCACTATTTCGCCAGTAACAGAGGCGCGCAGACTGAGCTTGCCCTCGATCTTGGGTGTTGAAAAACCCTTGCTGCCTCGCTCGACGATGAAACCACGAATCCTGCCCTCATGAGCATTCGATTTGGCCCAGACGATGGCGATATCTGCAATCGGACTGTTGGTGATCCACATCTTCTGTCCGGTGAGCGAATACCCACCATCAACCTTCTCGGCACGGGTAATCATGGATCCGGGGTCCGAGCCGTGATCCGGTTCGGTCAGACCGAAACAGCCCACCAGTTCGCCACTGGCCAGTCGCGGCAAGTACTTCATTTTCTGGTCTTCGGATCCGTAGGCCTCGATCGGGTACATGACCAGTGACGATTGCACGCTCATGGCGGAACGGTAGCCGGAGTCCACACGCTCCACTTCACGAGCGATCAGGCCATAGGCCACGTGATTGAGCCCTGCCCCGCCATACTGCTCCGCAACCGTCGCACCCAGCAGCCCCATTTCACCCATTTCGCTGAGAATCTCCCGATCAAATCGCTCTTCACGGTAGGCACTGAGCACTCTGGGCTGCAACTGCTGCTGGCAGTAGGCACGGGCTGCCTCACTGACCTGGCGCTCTTCCGTACTCAGTTGCTGGTCAAGCAGCAAGGGGTCATCCCAGTTGAATCCTGATGAGTGTGACATGTGCAATCTCCGGCAAAAGTGTGTCTGGCAGCCTGCTGCAGCTACCCTGAAACCGATCAGCGAGTGATCATACTATTTATACTAATAAATAGGTTGAATGGACTGATGGAAAATCGATGCTGATGCTGTGGCAGAATGCTGCTTTAGCTGCTGACCACGCCACCGAATGAACGACAAGAGCCTGCAGATCCCAAAGCGGATCAAGCGATCTGACCAGATCGTCGAATCGGTGAAGCGCTGGGTTGCGCTGAACCGGATGGAGCCAGGTGAGAGGTTGCCCAACGAACGTGAACTGATGCAACAGTTCGAATGCTCCAAGGGCACCGTCAGAGAAGCCTTGAAGTCACTGGAGGTACAGGGCCTGGTCACCATTCGCACCGGACCCAATGGCGGCGCTGTTCTCGAGCGTGTTCCGTTCGAGAAGGCCAGTGAACTGCTACGCAACTACTTGCACTTCGATCAGCCGTCAGGACCGGAGATCTACGCCCTGCGCACGCTGATAGAACCGGAAATAGCTGCGCTGGCCACTCCCCGTATCACCGAGGAAGATCTGGATTCGCTGGAGGCCCTGGTCAAATGCTGCGAGATGACGCCAGAGACTCTCGAAGAGCGTATTGATCAGCGAATTGCAGAACTCGATTTTCATGTCCTGCTGGCGCAACGGTGCGGTAATGCCATGTTGTCATTCATCGGGCGATTCGTGAATGACATGATCCGCGACCTGGTCATCTTCAAGAAATCCGCTTTGCCGGAACAACGCGAATTCTCCTGCGCCAATCTGGCCTACCACCGGCAATTGATAGACGCCTTGCGAGCCCGTGATGCAAGCCGGGCCCGTCAGCTCATGCACGAACACATGAAATCGGCAGAACATTTCAATCGCGAGCTGGAAGGCCAGTTGCATCAGCACTTTCTGGGCGCGACGCGCTGACGCCTGTAGACCTGAGGGGTCGGCATGGCTTGCCGATACGGTGGTCAAACCCGGTACTGATCAGAGAGCAGCCTCTTCCTTTCCCATTGCTGACCCGGTATATGCCAAACATGGCACTGTACAGCAGCTGTCGAACAAAGCCTCGGCTCCCGTTTCAGATGCTCAATTCGAGCATGGCCAACGGAGCCAATCACTACATGATCCACAAGGATGCCAATAAACGTCTGACCCGCTTGCAAACCCATACTGTTCGAGCTGTCCTTCACGACTCCACCCGTTGAGAATATGCCTGCTCCCGTCAAGGTGAACCGGATTCCGCTCTTTCCGCTCTTTCCGCTCTTTCCGCTCTTTCCGCTCTTTCCGCTCTTTCCGCTCTTTCCGCTCTTTCCGCTCTTTCCCCAACGGTATACTGCGCCATCCGGTTTCTCGGGATCAACTCGATGATCAGCATGACAGCACAACCTCTGCAACAGGGTTTTGCGGAGACGACAAGGCCTCTGCCTGTGACAACAGTATCCTGATGGAAAACCCCGATATTGACAGCGAGACCATGGCCCATGGCGTACTTGCGCGTGACCGGGAAATGCTCTCCTGCGCAATCAAGCTTGCCGTATCCGACAGCGCGTCAGATCAGGAACGAGTACAGAGCGCCCTACAGCGTCTGTTGTCGCGGACTGGCAAGGCCATACGCATCAGCATCAGTGGCGCACACTGCGACGACAGAACCGCGTTCATCGAGTCGCTGGGCTTGCGCCTGATCGAAACGGGGCATCGGGTAGCCGTTCTGACATTCGATTCCGACAAGCAGCACCCTCATGTCAGCACACCGGGGCAGCGAACAGCCATGGCAGGCCTGTCACAACGTGAAGAGGGCTTTGTTCACCACTCGGCGTGCGCCGGACAGTCGACTGACGTGACTCGGGGGGCGCGTACCTCCCTGCTCTTGTGTGAAGCTGCCGGGTACGATGTCATTCTGATGGACATCGTTGATGACGGGCAATCCAACGCCCGCGCTGCCGAGATGGTGGACTGTAGTCTGGCACTGGTTCCATCCAGGGCTGACGATCAATCGCCGGAGATTCATGAGGATCTACTGGCAGCCGCCGACATCATTGCCGTGATCAAGTCAGCAGGAAGCAACGAACAGATTGCCAGCCAGCTTGCCTCGGCGTGTCAACAGGCTCTGGCGGAACGGTCGCCATGCGGCAGCTGGAAACCGGTGGCAATGGCCTGCAGCGCGAATATCGAATGTGATCTGGATGAGCTCTGGCAGCACGTACGCCAGCATCGCAGACAGATGATCGACACGGGCGAATTCGTTGAACGGCGTGAACAGCAGAAGCTGCGATGGCTCGCGGGTAAGATCTAGTGCACGACCCGGGGCGTGTAGTCCGTAGCGTCCTGCGACTTCTCCTGAACCAGAACCCAAGGCGCCGTCACCACACACCAGAAATCCGGCTCGCGCTCCGCCCAGTCCCGCGCATCGTAATCGCTGGCTCGACGCATCAACCCGTTGTCCAGCCAGACTTGTACCGCTGAGGTATCGTCAGCGGCCACACTGGCAGCAGTTTCCACCAGATCGAGTTCAGCGGTAACGTGAATCACGACACCGCGAGCAAAATGCCTGACCAGTTCCGACCAGGCAATGATGGCCGTTTCTCCGTTCAGCGATTCCGACAGGTCTGCTTCCTGCGCCGTATCGTCACTATCCGACATATCCTTCTCGCTCATCCCCCACCTCTTACTTCATCTGCTTGATGAAATCGTCCGAACGGGCTATCGACTGGTTCATGCGCTCGACCAGTACGCCGATATCGCCCTGCAGATTGCTGAAGGTGGAGCGCAGGGAACCTACTGCCTGTGCATTCAGGTTGTGCTTGAGATAGAGCACGTTATCGTGCAGCGATGACAACACCGGCTGCATGCTGGCTTCGGCCTGCTTCATGCTCTTGTGCATTTCCTTGTAGCGCGCTTCGGTGTCACGCAACTTGTTCTCACTGTCGCGACGCAGCACCTCATCGGAGTAGGTCTTTATCTCCTCTCGCCACTCCTTGAACAGATCGCCAGCTACATCTTCCACTTCCTCGATCTGCTCGGACACCTCATCGGCCGCATCTCTGGCGTCATCGTATTCATCACTGAGACGATCGTAGGCCTTCTTCAGATTGGTGTTTTCCAGAGAAACCACCGAGCCGAATCGTTCGAGTGCGTCCTTGAACTCCTTTTGTGCATCCTTCTGCGCATCGCGAGTGTCTTCGACATTGCCCACCAGCAGATCGCGCTTGTGGATACCAATCTTTTCAAGTGTGTTGTACTTGACTGTTGTGCAGCCTGCCACGGACACGACAGCGGCCGCCAACAACGTATTCTTGATGAAGCGCATGATGTTTACTGACTCTGAGTTCATGGTGGCAATAATATCACGGTCCTTGCAGACGACGGCCCGCGGCTCCGGATCGGTCAGTGTTACCCTGTAAAGCACTGCAGAGGGCTCCGATGAACGTATTGATGCCGCTGTAGCTGCCTGCCGACAGGCAACCAGGTCATAACATTTTCCGGACACAATCGATGAACATCCGCGACTCCATCCGTACCATTCCCGATTTTCCCAAACCCGGCATTCAGTTTCGTGACGTGACGACACTGTTCGGCGATGCACAGGCCTTTCGCATGGCCATCGACCAGCTACTGCATCCCTATGCCGGCGCCCGGATTGACAAGGTAGCGGCATTGGAAGCGCGTGGCTTTATCATGGGCGGGGCGATTGCTCACCAGCTGTCCGTCGGCTTCGTGCCGATTCGCAAATCGGGCAAGCTCCCCGGACCCCGAATGAGCGAGTCCTACACGCTGGAATACGGAGAGGCCACCATGGAACTGCATGAGGACGCCTTGAAGCCAGGTGAACGTGTTCTGCTGGTTGACGACCTGATCGCTACCGGCGGCACGTGCGAAGCAGGAATCAAGCTGATTCGGCGCGCCGGTGCGAAGGTGATCGGCAGTTCCTTCATCATCGATCTGCCAGCGCTCGGCGGTCGGGCACGCATCGAAGCCCTGGATGTGCCGGTGAACATCCTGTGTGAATTCGACGGCGATTGAACCCGGCCCCGATACAACACTGATGGGAAGCAATTGGCGCGAATCGATGTTCGGGTCGATTCTGCCGGTCACGTCTCGCGCACGCCGACAGGCGAGCCGGGCGACGAACCACGGCACGAAGGCATGGATATCCATTTTCTCGATGCCGTGCGGCCGACCCGACTCGTGATCCCCCGTCTGACGCAGGATGATCGCACGCTGGATGACTAGACGCTGGCCCAGCTCCTGCAGCGGGCTGGGCCGGCGCAGTCTCAGTCCGCCAATGCGAGCTCGGTCTGGATTCAGTCTGCCACCTTCGCCACTACCTGCAGTGCCTGGCGCCGGTCCTCCTCCGCTCGACGGATGACCCTGCTCAACGCCACCACCACATCAGCCTCCGCCACCTCGGGCATCCTCTGAACGGCACTGGATGACAAGACATCTCCCAGACGCACATAGGGCCGTATGTTCTCCAGCGTTCTCGGTCCGATGCCCGATACTTCCAGCAGCTGCTCGATGCTGCGAAACGGGCCGTACGTCTCCCGCCACTCGATGATGCTTCGAGCCTTGCTCGGGCCGATACCCGGCAGGACTGCGGCCAATTCCTCTGCAGAAGCACTGTTGATGTCCACACTCTCTGCCTGCACGACATCGTCATCGACTGGCTCCTCTTCAGTCACAGAGCCTTCCAGGCGAGTCTCGACACGCGCCCCCGATCGGGAATGCACCTGCCATCGCGGGCTTTGCGAATAGCGGTCAACTGCCACGGTGTTTTCAGGCGTGGAGACCGGCGCGCCTGCTGCGATAACAGGCTGCAAGCAGAGCCAGGCCCAGAGGACAGGCAGGCAGATTGAATACCATCGAGAATTGCGATTGCTTGGCATGGCGACATCCGTGTCGGGTTTGGTTGATTTCTTGAACCGATTCTGCCTTGAAGACACGCCCTGTGCGACAGTCCAACCGTACTCTACTGTCTTTTTACACAGATAGGCAGACTTGCAATACCAGGAACTACACGGCCCCGCCATTGGCACGCAGCGTCTGTCCATTGATCCATCCGCCCTGCGGCCCTGCGAGAAACGCCACGGCGTGAGCGATGTCTCGCGGTTCTGCCAGTCGTTCCAGCGGGCTCACTCTGGCAAGCTGATCTATCTGCGCGTCTGACTTGCCTTGCAGAAACAGCGATGTTGCCGTGGGTCCGGGCGCCACTGTATTGACCGTGATATTGCGCCCGCGCATTTCCTTCGAGACGATGGCGCTCATGGTTTCCACCGCAGCCTTGCTGGCCGCATACAGTGCGTAGCCGGGATACTTCAGACCCACCACCGAGCTGGAGAAGTTGATGATGCGACTGCCCTGCGGCATGCGTTTCGCCGCCTCACGCAGTGTGTTGAACGTCCCTCTGAAATTGACATTCACCATCGTGTCGAAGCACTCATCGTCACAGTCCGCCATTGGCGCCAACTGCATGGCACCGGCAGCGTTGACCAGCACGGTTGGCAATCCGAAACGCTCTTGTGTGTACTCGAACAGCCTGACGACATCGGCCGCCCGACTGACATCCGCCTGACAGCCATCTGCTCGACCGCCAGCGGCCTTGATCTCGTCGATCACGCTCAGGGCCGCGTCCCTGTTCGTCGAATGATTGACCATGATCGAAAATCCATCGGCGGCCAGCTGCCTGGCCACTGCTGCACCGATTCCCCGCGAGCCGCCAGTCACGATGGCTATCCTGTTGTCCTGAGTCATGTCCACATCTGCTCCAGTCAAGATTGACGACGCCCTGCTGGACGCCACGATCACAATATCGACTGATCGACGGCAGATAATGGGACAATCATCGGACACAGTATTCTGGATAATCGGATAATGGATCGGTTTGAGGAAATGAGAGTCTTCACCCGCGTCGTGGAGATGAACAGTTTCAGCAAGGCCGCCGAGGCGCTGGGTCTGCCCGCATCGACGGTAAGCGACATCATCAAGCGCAGCGAGAATCGCCTGGGTATCAAGCTGCTGGAGCGCACGACACGCATCGTTGCGCCCACGCTTGATGGGCAAGTCTGGTATCGAAAATGTCTGAACATCATCAACGCGGTCGAGGAGGCCGAGACCGGCTTCCAGGGTAGCCTGCCGCGAGGGAGGTTGCGCGTGGATGTGCACGGCACTCTGGCCAGATACTTCCTGCTGCCGCATCTGGAACATTTCAGATCGGAGTGCCCGGGTATCGAACTGGTGCTCTCGGAGGGTGATCGACTGGTTGATCTGATACGGGAAGGCGTGGACTGCGTGCTGCGCGTCGGCGTCCCGGAAGACAGCGATCTGATAGCACGCCAGCTGGGACAACTGCCCGAGGTGACGGTAGCCTCACCCGCCTATCTCGCTCATCACGGCATGCCGCGCTCGCCTGACGATCTGGATGGACACCGCGTGATCGCTTACCTGTCCTCGCAGACGGGTGACGCACTGCCGCTCTACTTCACGATTGATGGACGGGAAGAACAGCGCCAGATCCCGGCAAGTTTCGTGACAACCGGTGCCGATACCATGCTGGTTGCCGCTCGTCTGGGCATGGGCCTGATACAGGCGCCGCGATATCACATGGCGGCCGATCTGGCTGCCGGCCGTCTGGTCGAAGTGCTTGCCGATACCCCGCCGGCCCCCTCCCCGGTATCGGTCCTGTATCCGCGGGACCGCCAACTGTCACCGCGACTTCAGGTCTTTCTGGACTGGTTGGGCAGTATCGAATTCACCACGTAATGCCCAGCGATCCGGGGCAGAACGGGAAAGCCGGTCTGACGAGTTTCCAGCGCAGTCGGAGCGCGTCTGTGGGATGATATTGCACCCATACCACCACCAGGAAGAGCAATCAGCATGAAGCCGGAAACCATTGCACTGCACCATGGCTATACGCCGGATGAGCAACACTCGGTCGCTGTGCCCATTCATCAGACCACCGCCTATTCATTCGACAATGCTCAGCATGGCGCAGATCTGTTCGATCTGAAGGTCGCGGGCAACATCTACTCGCGCATCATGAACCCGACCTGTGCGGTTCTCGAGCAGCGGGTGGCAGCCCTGGAAGGCGGTATCGGCGCACTCAGTGTGGCCTCGGGCATGTCGGCCATCACCTACGCTATCCAGACCCTCGCGGAAGCCGGAGACAACATCGTTTCCATCAGCGAACTGTACGGAGGAACCTACAATCTGTTCGCCCACACCTTCCCGCGAATGGGTCTGACCACACGGTTCGCCGACAAGGATGATTTCGACGGCATCGCTGCACTGATCGACAAGCGTACCAAGGCCATCTACTGCGAGAGTATCGGCAATCCTTCCGGTGGCGTGGTGGATATTGCCCGGCTGGCCAGCCTGGCTCACGAACACGGCGTGCCGCTGATCGTGGACAACACCGTGGCCACACCCACCCTCTGCCGACCGATCGAACACGGTGCCGATATCGTTGTGCATTCCGCCACCAAGTACATTGGCGGGCATGGCACCACGGTCGGCGGCGTCATTGTGGACTCCGGCAAGTTCCCCTGGGCTGAACAGGGCGAGCGATTTTCCCTGCTCACCGAGCCCGACGTCTCCTACCACGGCGTCAGCTATACGCGCGATGTGGGTGAAGCGGCCTTCATCACACGAGCGCGTGTCGTACCGTTGCGCAACATGGGAGCCGCACTCTCCGCGCAGGCAGCCTGGAATCTGCTGCAGGGACTGGAGACCTTGTCGCTGCGGGTCGAGCGAATCTGTCAGAACACCCTGGCTGTCGCCGAATATCTCGATGGCCATGACAAGGTCAAATGGGTCAGCTATGCCGGCCTGCCAACGCACAAGGATCATGCACTGGCCCAGCAGTACATGGGCGGCAAGGCCTCCGGCATCCTGAGTTTCGGTGTGGAGGGCGGTCTGGATGCAGGCATACGCTTCTACGATGCACTGCAACTGGTGCTGCGCCTGGTGAATATCGGCGATTCCAAGTCATTGGCATCGATGCCAGCAGCCACCACCCACCGCCAGCTGAACGAAGAAGAACTGGCAACCGCCGGTGTCACACCTGACATGGTGCGCCTGTCACTGGGCATCGAGCATATCGATGACATCATCGCCGATCTGGAGCAGGCGCTGAGCAAGGTCTGACCGTCGACAGGATCCAGAAGCGGTATCGCAGCGGCACTCACCCGTTTCGCTACCGTAGCGCCAGCGGCCACCGAGATGGCTGGCCGCTGGCGTACCAGCCCCTTGTCGGCAAGGTCAACTCAGACCACTGGCCAGCCTGTCGAACACGACCCTGATGCGTCTGCTGTGCTTCAGCTCGCGATGCGAGACCAGCCAGATGGGGAATTCGAAGGCTGGCATGTTCGGACAGGCGCGGACCACAGCCGCCTCGGCATCGCCGATCTGCTCGGGCATGATGCCGATACCCAGACCCTGCTTGACCATCGACCAGTGCACCAGATAGCTGCGAGTCAACAAGGGCATATTGCGTTCGCTCAGACTCATGCCGATGCCATTGAGCCATTGCAGAATACTGTCCGGATCGGCAAAGCCGATGAAGCTGGCCTCGCTGAAATCCTCAGGCTGCTCCGGATTGCCAATCGACTGGAGATAGGCAGGCGTGGCATACAGCCGCCCTGAATCATCGCGGATCTTGCGTGCAATCAGATCCGGCTCTTCCGGTCTGAAGTTGCGTACGGCGATATCCGCCTCTCGGCGACCAAGATCACTGACCGCATTCTCGGCAATGATTTCCACCTCGATGTCCGGTTCTTCACGGCGCAGTTTCTCGAGAATCGGTGGCAGCAGGAATGCGGCATAGACCTCACTGACAGACACGGACACCTTGCCTCGCAGACCGGTAGCATGACTGTCCGCCACCCGGGATATGTGCAGAGCGGACTCTCCCATGGCCTGCACGAATTCGAGCAATGCCTCGCCCGCGGGAGTCAACACCAGTCGCCCGGCCACACGATCGAACAGTACGACATCGAGCTCTTCCTCCAGCGCCGCGACCTGGCGTCCCAGGGTCGGCTGGGTTGTACCCAGTGCCTGGGCAGCCGCCGTCAGCGAACCCTCCTCGGCCGTGACGAGAAAGGCACGCGCGTGGTTCCAGTCGAAATTGACAGATTGCCAGTCCATACGAAATTACATACCTCCCATGCAACCGCAGGCGTTTTCTTCGTCCGGGGAGATGTCCACACTTGCCATTCTCATCATAGACCAGGCAGGAGAACACCGTGCAAGCCATAGTTCAGACCCGTTACGGAGCACCCGATGTGCTGCACCTCGAACAGCGTCCCACACCTGTACCGAAGCAGGATGAGCTTCTGGTACGCATTGAAGCCTCACCGGTCACTGCAGCCGATACCATGATGCGCCGGGGAATTCCCTACTACGGCAGACTGTTTCTCGGTTTGCTCAAACCGCGTCAGACCATAACCGGTACCGGGTTCAGCGGTGTGATCGAAGCCACCGGCAGCGCCGTGCAGCAATTCACGGTGGGTGAGCATGTCATGGGAGAGAGCGTGTTGAACGCCGGCACGCACTGTCAATACGTGTGCGTGGCTCAACATGACGTCATCAGCCGCAAACCCGAGAATATCAGTCATGCAGAAGCTGCCACGCTTTGCGACGGCCCCGTGACTTCCTTCCATTTCCTGCACCGGCTCGGCGAGGTGCAAGCCGGTCACCGTGTGCTGATCAATGGAGCAGCCGGCAGTCTGGGCAGCGCAGCCGTACAGCTGGCAAAGGGTGCCGGCGCGACGGTTGTCGGCGTGTGCAGTACGAAAAACCATGAATTCGTGCGCTCTCTTGGTGCTGATGAGGTAATCGACTATCATCTTGCGGATCCGCTGAACACCGGTGACACCTTCGATCTTGTCTACGATACGATCGGCAACTTTTCCGTGGCCCGGGCGTTGACAGTGCTGCGCGCTGACGGCCGTTTTCTGTCCCCGGTACTGAGCCTGTCGCTGCTGAAGAGCATGCTGTTCTCCCGCCTCCGGGGCAATCGCCAGGTTCGATTCTCTGCCACCGGTCTGCTGCCGGCGACCGAGCGGCTGGAGATATTGCAGCGTGTAGCCAGATTGACGGCCGAGGAAAAACTGCACATCAGCATCAGTGGCGAATACGCCTTGTCGGACATCGTGGCCGCGAATACCGTGGTGGATTCCGGACACAAGCGCGGCAATATCGTAGTCAGACCCTGATCGAACTGGACAACCGGACGACTAGTGTACTGTTTCATGTAAAGCGTTCATTCAGAGCGGTTCGAAAGCCGCTCCCGAAGGGCGACTGGCTGAATGAACGCTTTGCTGGAACCAGTACACTAGCGTTTGAACAGCCGAATAGGCAAGATCCACCACGCCAGTACCAACACGAGGAAAAATGCGGCCCCCAAAAGGGTCTCGGCACTATCGGCCGAGAGCCGATAGGCTGTTGCCAGATCCACACGGCTCTGCAGCCAGCTGATGGCCAGCCCTGCCGCCAGCAGCGCCAGAATCGCTTTCACGACGACCTTGAAGACGAACAGAAATATCCAGCCTATCAGCAGACTGAGCCAGCTGCGCCGGGCGGGCCCGACGTCGCTGGACCGCTCGTCCGCCGTTTTCCGACCATTGACACGCTGGCCCGAGGCAACGGCATTTTCCTGCCCGCGCCGCGCCGCGCGGTCGCGCGAAAAGACCGACTTGTAGAAATCGACAACGATGAACGCGGCCAGACTGCTGACAACGTGCACACCCACATCCGAAATGGCGATATCCGAAAATGCAAAATCCATGATACAGACCCGGCAGATAGCTTTAGCGGCTTGACCGCGTTACCAGATTACCTGTAAATCACCTGATTTTGAAACCCGTGTCACGCCTGTACTAATGGATAGCGGGTCTGAATGCCCGCCAGATCAGCAATCGCCGTGTGTAGCCATGCAGTGCCTTCACCCATTCACCTTGCCGGGAGATAATGCAGGTGAGTCTGCGCGAGCGTCCCCTTCCCTGGATGATCCGTCGACGATGGCGTGGCGAAGAATCAACAGGATCGCCAGCTGCGTGCCGAAGATCAGCGAAGCCAGCAGCAGATGCAAGGGCTGGGAAAACAAGGGCATATGCAGTCGATCCATACTCATGCCGATGGCAATGGTACCCAGCAGGAAGGCACCCAGCGCGATGCTCAGGCGGCGCAGGATCGTGGAGTGCGAGTGATTCAGAACGGCCAGGATCAACCAGCCATTGAGCAGGGTCAGCGGAATGGCGTAATACTTGTGGATACCGAAGATCAGCGGCAGATTGTCGATCCACAGGTGCCGGTCGGTGAAATTACTGCTTCGCGCGATGAGATCGACGGCCTCGCGAACCTGTGTCCCCATGACCAGCTGCAGCAGCCCCGCGATCATGGCAGTAATGATCAAGGGGTAGAACAGTTTCGGCAAACGATCGATGTGGATGTCGCTGTAACGATCGCGCCCTGCCCGCACCAGCGCTGCAATCAGAATACCCACGATCAGCTGCGCGAGTAACATGTGCAGCGTGATCATGCCGGTGTGCAGATTGCTGGCGACCACTCTGGCACCCAGCCAGCCCTGAACACCCACCAGAATGAACCCGGAAAACGCGAACCAGAAGATTCTGGGCTCATCGCGGCGATACGGTATGGCAAACAGCAAGGTGACCAGAATCGTCAGCCCGGTAAACGCACCCAGCAACCGATTGAGGTATTCGGTCCAGGTCTTGCGCACATTGAAAGTGGTATCGGCGTAACCACGCTCGGCATAGATCTCCTGATAGTTCGCCGGCAATTGCGCCTCGCTGGTCGGCGGGATCCATTGGCCGAAGCAGGTGGGCCAATCCGGACAACCCATGCCCGAACCGGTTGCGCGCACGATGCCGCCCACCAGGATCAGCGCAAAGATGGTGGTGACAGTGATGGCGGCACACCAGCGAAAACGTCGTTGGGTTGATTGACTGGGCATAGCGCGGCTACGACTCGGCATGACTTCTGAATGAGGTTTATATGGTACGTCATACGCACTACGGCGCGTTGCGATCAGCGAAACGACCCGAATTGCTGAACTTTTTTCACAGACTGTCGTTCAGAACCAGCATGCAAAACACGACGACCGATCATCGGCCAATGAAAAACATGCACCCACTCCCGCCCACTGCCACCATCGGCTGCAACGCCTCCGGTGACGGACGGCCCGCCAGCACCCGGAAAACCCGCCCGGCCCTGACCACACTCGGACTGCTTTGCTGTGCTGGCCTTTACGCCGAAGCAATGGCGAATGTGCCCGGCAATGGCGCCCTTCTGGAGGCACCGGGCGGCAGCTTTGCCTCTGCCGATCTCGGAGACTGGGCCGAACGCAGCTTCGAGGGTAATACGCAGTACCGGCTGGAGGAGGAAAACGGCGTAAAAGTGCTGCGCGGCGAGACTCGGGGTCAGGCATCGGTCCTGTATCGCGAACAGGAAATCGATCTGGACAGCACACCAATCGTGGAATGGTCCTGGAAGGTGGATGGTACCTATGCCGATATCGACGAACGCAGCCGCAGCGGCGATGACTTTCCAGCGCGCCTCTACGTGGTCGTCAAGACAGGTTTTCTGCCATGGGACACTCTCGCGATCAACTACGTCTGGTCGTCGCAGTCGGCACCGGATGAAGCCTGGCCAAACCCGTTCACGGACAAGGCGCATATGGTCGTGGTCCAGAGCGGAGAGGAACACGTCGGCAGCTGGGTTGGCCAGCGGCGCAACGTTGCTGAGGATTTCAAGCAATATTTCGATATCGACGTCTCCAATCTGGACGGTTATGCCGTCATGGTCGATGGTGACAATGCCGGACGTGAAGGTACGGCGTGGTTCGGGGAAATCAGCTTCAGTGCCGAGTGATGCCCGGATACCGGCAGAGGGATTTCTCTTTGCCGATTCTGCAATACGGGATCTATACTCTGGGTCCATGGACAGACGCCAATTCAATTCCCTGTGTAGCGCCCTGCTGGCAGGCGCGGCCACTGCACACGCGAACGCAAGTTCTCTGCGTACCCCCTACCCGAGCAGTCAACTGATCTATCAGGACGACAAGCCTGTAACACTCGAGTCGCTGCAGACTGGCAAGGCGTATGTCTTCGGCTATCCCTATCGGACGACGCCCTGCTTCCTGATGCGCCTCGGCCGATCCTCACCGGCACGGGGATCCTGGCCGGGGGGAGTCGACAGCGATCAGTCAGTCGTTGCATTCTCGGCCATCTGCAGCCACAAGATGTCACACCCTGCCAGGCCCATCAGCCATATCGCCTATCGCCCTGAAACGGTGACATTCCATGACAGCAAAGGCATGGCTCACTCGCGCGACGGGCTGATCAGCTGCTGCTCGGAACGCAGTGTCTATGATCCCGCATCGGGTGGCGAAGTACTCAGTGGCCCCGCTCCCGCGCCACTGGCCGCCATTGAACTGCAGGTGGACTCCGAGGGGCGCTTGTCCGCCGTTGGCAGCTTCGGCGCTGATCAGTACGAGCGCTTTCTGGAAAAATTCGGCTTCCGGCTCGCGATGGAATACGGCGTCACCGATGTACGCACCCGATCCGCTGAACAGGTGGTAGCCATCCCTGCGGACGAATTCTCGGTGCAGCAGGTGCTCTGTTGAACAATGCGCGCGCTGTTCGGCAACTCAAGAAACTGCCTCTGCTGCAGAGTATCGATGCTGAACTCTGGGATCGCCTGATCCCTCTGATCACCTTCACCGATCTGGCCGAAGGAGAAACACTGTTCTCGGCCGGTAACAAGAGCCAGAATCTGTACCTGGTGGTAGATGGCGAGCTGGGCCTCTACATGCCCTGCAACAACGCCTCTTCCGAGACTTTCTATCTGCAGGCTCGCCGCAAGGGCGAGACGGCCGGCGACTTTGCAGTCCTCAACGGTGGGGAACATCTGGCCACGGCCATCGCCATCCGCAAGACACGTATTGCCCAGTTCCCGCAGTTTGCCTTCGATCAACTGACCAACATCGACTCCGGCATTCTCGCCCATGTGTACGACGTGGCTGCGCGGCTGTCACGACGCGTGACCCTGGTTCGTTCCTTTCTGGAATTGTTCGGCGACATGAGCAATGCCACGGTGGAGCAGTTGCTGGAACAGACCGAGATCCGGCACTACCACAGTGGCCAGGAGCTGTTTCGCGAAGGCGAAGCGCCGGACGCACTATTCGTCATCATTTCCGGAAAACTGCTGGTCGAATCGACTGACGCCGACGGTGTGCAGGCGCGAATTGCCGAAGTCCAGGCCCCGGAAACCGTGGGCGAACTGGCCTTGCTGGCCAACTCCAATCGCACCGCGACAGTAACCGCTGCACGGGAATGCACGGTTGCCGTTCTGGCCAGAAGCGCTTTCGATACACTGATTTCCAATCGCCCGGAGATGCTGCTGCGTCTGTCACGACTCATCGTGCGGCGCAACCAGGCCAACAGTCAGCGCAGCAAGGACACCACGACCGATCGTACGTTTCTGATCCTGCCACTGGATTCGCGACTGCCGCTGCGCCGCTTCGTGCATCAGCTGAAAAGCGCCTTGCGGGACATGGGCGAGACACTGACACTGAACTCTCGCAGTTTCGATACTCTCTATGGCCGCACCGGTGCCTCGCAGACCAGTTTCGACAATGTCTTCAACTATGCCATTGCCGAGTGGCTCGACGACAAGGAAAATCGATTCGATTCCCTGGTCTATGTTGCCGATCGCGAGTGGAATTCCTGGACACAACGCTGCATCAACCGTGCAGATCGCATCCTGCTGCTTGCCAATGCCGATCCGGAAAACTCCCCCGAGATCCGGCAGCAGGAGCGCCAGATCGAAGCCCTGTTCAGTCAGTCACGCATTCGACCACGCATCGATCTGATACTGCTGCATTCAAGCAATACGCGCTTTCCGCAGGGGACCGCACGCTGGCTGGAGAGACGAACGCTGGATGCCTTCTATCACGTTCGCATCAACGATCCGGCGCATTGCTCCCGACTGGCACGACGACTGACGCACAAGGCGCGCGGCGTGGTCTTCAGCGGGGGTGGTGCACGAGGATACGCTCACCTGGGTGTACAGCGTCTGATCGAAGAGCAGTCAGTCTGCATCGATTATATTGGCGGTTCCAGCATGGGCGGCCTGCTGGGCGCTGCCATGGCCATGGGACACAGCTACGAGAAAGTGCACTCTCTCTCGTCTTCCTTTGCCAACAAGCAGGCCTTGTTCGATTACACCCTGCCGCTGGCTTCGCTGATGAAATCGGCCAAGCTGACGCGTTTCTGTCGTGAGGTCTATCGCACGACTCGTATCGAGGATCTCTGGGTGCCGTTCTTCTGCATTTCCTCGAACCTCGCGGATGGGCGCGAGGTGATTCATGAGAGCGGCCCACTATGGAAGGTGGTTCGCAGCACGATCTCGCTGCCCGGCGTCTTCTCGCCGGTACCCACAGCAGAAGGCGACCTGTTGATCGATGGTGCTGTGCTCAATACCTTTCCTGTCGATGTCATGCAGAAACGGCTGGGAGGCCGCTCCAACATCATCGGTGTCAACGTGAGCCAGATACCCGAGCAGTTTCACTACTATGATTTCGGTACCAGCCTGTCCGGCTGGCAGGTACTGCTATCGCGTCTGAACCCATGGGCGGAGAGCATTCGCATACCGCGAATTGCAGAAACCCTGTTGCGAGCCACGGATATCAAGAGTATCGAGCGATTGAACGAGGCGAGAAACTCGCTGGAGGTACTGGTCGAGCCCAATGTTCGCGCAATATCACTGCTGGATTTCAAATCGTATGCGCAGATCAGCGATCTTGGTTACGAGGAAGCGCGCAAGGTCTTTGCACGACACGGTCTCTGCCCGGAGAGTATCGAAGGCACACGTTGCCCACTGCCGGAGCTCGATGAACCCTTGCCAGTCAGTGGAAAAGGCGCTGTATAGCCGGCTTGTCCTCGGCCATCATGAGGGGGGTTACCCCGTGGCGGTTGGCCAGCTGCGCATCGGCACCGGATTCCAGCAACAGCCTCACCATGACGGCGTCTCCGGCTGAGACGGCATGGTGCAACGGCGTGTTGTCATACTCATCCCTGGCATTGACATCGGTGTCCGGCAGACTCGCCAGCAAGGCAGCAGCAGGTTCCTGCCCGTTTTCCACGGCTCTCATGAAGGGCGTATAGCGATAGACGTCGCGAACCTGCGCCTGCGCGCCATGAGCGATCAGCCACTGCAGCAGATCGGTATGCCCCTTGGCTGCTGCCAGGGTCAAGGCCGTCCAGCCATTGGAACCGATGACCTGAATATCGGCGCCCCTGGCCAGCAACCATTCGGCCACCTGACGCCGATTGCCCAGAACCGCGAACATGAAGGCAGTGCCATTGGTCTGGGTTCTCTGAGCGATATCGGCGCCGGCAGCGACCAGTGACTTCACCAGATCCAGATCGCCCGTCTTGCTGGCAACCATCAGTGCACTCTTGCCATTGCTTGTGGTCAGGCTCAGCAGTTCTTGAGGTTCGTGACGAGCGAGCAGCTGCCTCAGGGTGTCGGTACGATCATTACCGATGGCACTGATCCATCTCTGCTGCACTCCTTGCCAGGCTTCCGGTACGTTTGCCGCAGCAGCGCCTCTACCCGACTGTCTTTCATGCGACAGAGACTCGGAGCCGGTAGCAGCGTATTGTTCAGACGAGACCTGCGCAAGCAACGATTCAGTACTCGCTCCCTGCGCGTTGCCAAGGCAGACGCTCACCGGCAGCAACAGCAGTACAAGACAGGATACGGGATGTCTCATCCTCGAACCCGATCAGGACAGCTGCAAGGAGGCCAGCACATCGGTGAAAACCAGATCCGGATCGTAATGACCCGTGAGCCGGATCACGGCATCGCGTGCCACGGCCTCATCAAGCAGTTGCTTGAAGCCACTCTGCATGGCCTTGCTGACGGGAATGTTCTGCTTGTAGAGAACCCGACAGTATTCATCGCCAATGAACAAGGGCAGTTGATCCTGTTGGCTGATCAGCTTGATGGTTTCGAAATGCGACGGGCTGTGGCCTGTCAGAAACAGCATGGTGCCGCGACTGGGTTCTATCGGCGTGACGATCTCCAGGCCGATTTCGATCAGGGTACCTTTTTCATGCTCGTGCAGATCCGCGTCCAGCTCGACCGCAAAGGGACCACCGAGCAAGGTGCCTGTCTTCAGGCAAGGTGCATCGGCAGGCAGCACGAAGAAGATGGCGGCCTGCCACTCGCCATTATCCAGTTGCACCGGTACACAGCTGAGCGTGATGTTGGCGTTGTGCAACAACACCATGACATCATCGGGAAATCGTTCTTCAGGGAGTTGAGCTGCGGACATTGACAGGACTGACCAGGACAGGGATACCGGGCAGAAACTGCCGGACGGTGGAATGTTAACAGAATGGTCAGCTTGCTGACCGGCAAGACGCTCTCTTGCCGGTCAGCTCGGTGGAACACGCCGCATCAATGGCCTGCGGTTGCACCCGCGCTGCCGGCTACAACACCCGAGTTTGCACTCGTCGCCTCGTCAGGCTCGATGACCTTGCCTTCCGCTTCCAGCTTCTCGTACCAGAGATCGTGATGCTGCTTCGCCCATTCAGTGGACACATAACCGGTTGTCATGCCCTCCAGAGCACCTTCGGTACCCGCCGTGCCGATGTAGATATGTCCGACAGCCATCGCAGCCCAGCACAGCGACAGAACGGCATGGACCAGATTGGCCTGCTGCATCTGTGCCCGAGAGCCCTCTGCCAATGGCAGGAAGCTGGCCCATTCCGGAATGGCGATGCCATAGGTAGGTGCCACCATGATCAGGCCGGTGACACTGACGGCCAGGCCGACAATGGCCACCACCCAGAACCAGATCTTCTCACCGGCATTCATGCGTCCGGCCGATGGGTGTGCATTGCCTATCACGCCCCCACCCTGCTTGAGCCACTTGATATCCGTGGCGGTGGGAAAGTTGTGCCAGACCCACAGGACGATCATGAGAACGATACCCACGGAGAAAACCGGACCCACGACGTTGTGAATCTTGATGGAGGTTTGTGCCCACAGTGCAAATCCACTCTTGCCCAACAAGGGTATGAGGACTGTCCTGCCGATCAACATGCTGAGGCCGGTAATGGCCAGAGCGATGAAGGACACCGCCGTTATCCAGTGCACCAGTCGACTGAACCAGCTCCATCGCTTGACCTTGCGGCCAGAACGGGGTTCATCCAGCTTGTTGCGACCGTGGATCAGGTGGTAGAGCGTCACGATAACCAGCATGGCAACGATTGCCCAGGGGACGTAGGTGGCAACAGGACCATCTCTCAATGCCTGCCACTCGGTGCCGCCGGCCGCGATCAGCACACCGGTTTCCTGCCCGGAAACCGCGGTGTACCCGGAGACCCCCTCTCGCACTGCACGCCAGTAGTTGGACCGCGGATTGACGGCAGAGCCTGCCTCGGCTTCCTGAGCGATGGCCTCACCACCCAGAAAATGCAAGCCGTAACTGCCCAGTGGGAGAATGAAGGCCATGAAGACAATGGCGAGCAGACTCAGGGTGGCAATCTTGCGTTTCTTCGCAGAACTCATCTTCTGTCGCACCGGCACGTCGGCCGGTGCATCCATCATGTGATTCGTCTGCATCAGAGTCAGCCCTCTGTGTAGGCGGTTTCCCAGCCCCACGTCTGTGGACGTCCACCGCGGCGCAGAACACGTTCGCGATAGATATCAGCGACTTCATCACCGTCACCGGCAATCAGAGCGCGAGTGGAACACATCTCTGCACACAAGGGCAGCTTGCCTTCGGCAATACGGTTGCGACCGTATTTTTCGTACTCGGCATCGGACAGGTCTGCCTCGTCCGGACCACCGGCACAGAACGTACATTTGTCCATCTTGCCGCGTGCCCCGAACGATGACTGCTGCGGGTATTGCGGTGCGCCGAACGGACAGGCATAGAAGCAGTAGCCACAGCCGATGCACAGACTCTTGTCGTGCAGGACAATCCCGTCATCGGTGGTGTTGAAGCAGTCGACGGGACAGACCGCCTGACAAGGTGCATCAGTGCAGTGCATGCAGGCCACGGAAATCGACTTTTCGCCCGGCACGCCATCGTCGAGTGTGACCACCCGGCGACGATTCACTCCCCAGGGCACTTCGTGCTCGTTCTTGCATGCCGTCACACAGCCATTGCATTCGATACAACGCTCGGCGTCGCACAAAAATTTCATTCTTGCCATTGTCGTATCCTCCTCAGGCTGCAGTTATCTTGCACAGGGAACACTTGGTTTCCTGCATCTGTGTCACGGAATCGTAGCCGTAGGTCATGGCGGTATTGTTGGACTCACCACGGACATACGGCGCCGAGCCTTCAGGGTACTTGTCCAGCAGATCCTTGCCTTCGTACACACCACCGAAGTGGAATGGCGTGAAGACAACGCCGCGTGCAACACGCTCGGTGACCATGGCCTTGACATGAATCTTGCCGCCTTCGGGACCTTCGAGCCAGACCATCTGGCCGTCCTTGATCTCGATGTCGTTGGCATCAGCCGTATTGATTTCCACAAACATGTCCTGTTGCAACTCGGCCAACCAGGGGTTGGACCGGGTTTCCTCACCACCGCCTTCGTATTCGACCAGACGACCACTGGTATGAATCAGTGGAAACTCCTTGGAGTAATCTTCGGCCTGAATGGAGCCGTAGCGCGTTGGCAGACGATAGTGAGACTTTCGATCCTCGTAGGTCGGGTAGTCATCAACCAGATCACGTCGAGCGGTGTACAGGGGTTCACGGTGAACCGGGATGGGGTCAGGGAATGTCCATACATTGGCACGCGCCTTGGCGTTGCCGAATGGCGCGCAACCGTGATCGATGGCCACGCGCTGGATACCGCCGGACAGGTCGGTCTTCCAGTTCTTGCCTTCGGCCGCAGCCTTCTCCTCTTCAGTCAGGTCGTCCCACCAGCCCAAGGTCTTGAGCATGTCGGCGGAGAATTCCGGATAGCCATCCTCGATCTCGGCACCGGCTGACCAGGAATCTTCGGCCAGCAGATTGACACCGTCGCGCTCGACACCGAATCGGGCACGGAAGTTCAGGCCGCCTTCGGCAACCGGCTTGCTCGGATCGTACAGATTGGGCGTACCGGGATGCCCCATCTCGGCGGTTCCCCAACAAGGCCATGGCATACCGTAGTACTCACCGTCAAGAGGGCCACCCTTGGCTTGCAAGGTAAGCTCGTCGAAGGTGCCACGATGTTCCATATGCGCCTTGATGCGTTCCGGACTCTGGCCTGTGTAGCCGATGGTCCACAAGCCACTGTTGAATTCGCGTGTGATGTCCTCGACCAGCGGCTCGTCGCCCTCCACCTGGATGTTCTTCGTCAGCTCATCGGCAAAGCCGAGCTTGCTGGCGAACTTGTACATGATGGTGTGATCGGGCAGCGACTCGAACAGTGGCTCGATGATCTGATCACGCCATTGCAGGGAGCGGTTGGACGCGGTGACCGAACCACGCGTCTCGAACTGTGTTGCGGCAGGCAGCAGGTACATGCCGTCCTGACGATCTGGCAGAACAGCGGTGTGCGTGGGATACGGATCGATGACCACCAGCAGCTCGAGCTTTTCCATCGCAGCCTTCATCTCGGGTCCACGAGTCTGGGAATTGGGTGCATGCCCCCAGAGCACCATCGCGCGGATGTTGTCCTTCTGCGCAATGTTCTCCTTGTCCTCGAGCACCCCATCGATCCAGCGTGATACCGGCATGCCGGCGGTGTACATCGGCTGCACGTCCTTGTCGCCACTCTTTTCGTAGGCGTTCTGATCGAAACGGTTCTTGATCCACTCGTAGTCGAGATCCCAGACGCGCGCCCAGTGCTTCCAGGAACCTTCAGCCAGTCCGTAGTAGCCGGGCAAGGTATGGGACAGAACACCCATGTCGGTAGCGCCCTGCACATTGTCGTGACCGCGGAAGATATTGGCGCCGCCACCGGACACACCGATATTCCCCAGTGCCAGCTGCAGTACGCAATAGGCACGCGTGTTGTTGTTGCCGATCGTATGCTGGGTTCCACCCATGCACCAGACGATGGTACCGGGACGGTTCTCGGCCATGGTCTGGGCGGCCTGTTTCAGCTGTGCCTCCGGAATACCCGTGACGCGTTCGGTCTCCTCGGGCGTCCACTTGGCCACTTCTGCACGGATATCGTCCATGCCATAGACGCGCTGGCGGATGTACTCCTTGTCTTCCCAGCCGTTTTCGAAGATGTGCCACAGAATGCCCCAGACGACAGGTACGTCGGTGCCGGGTCGCATCTGGATGAACTGATCGGAATGAGCAGCGGTACGCGTGAAGCGCGGATCGACGACGATCAGCTTGCTGCCGTTTTCCTTCGCCTTGAGGATGTGCTGCATGGCAACCGGATGCGCCTCGGCGGCATTGGAACCGATGAAGAACATGGCCTTCGACTTCTGCATGTCGTTGTAGGAATTGGTCATCGCGCCATATCCCCAGGTATTCGCCACACCTGCCACGGTCGTGGAGTGACAGATACGCGCCTGATGATCGACGTTGTTCGTTCCCCAGAGAGCGGCGAACTTGCGGAACAGGTAGGCCTGCTCGTTGCTGTATTTGGCGGAGCCGAGCCAGTACACGGAATCGGACGTGGACTCTTCCCGGATCTTCAGCATCTGGTCGCCGATATCATTGATGGCCTCATCCCAGGAAACTCGGGTCCACTTGCCACCCACCAGTTTCATCGGATATTTCAGGCGACGTTCACCATGACCGTGCTCGCGTACCGACGCGCCCTTGGCGCAGTGGGCTCCCATGTTGATGGGCGAATCAAAATCGGGCTCCTGCCCGGTCCAGACGCCGTTCTGTACTTCGGCAATGACACCACAGCCCACCGAGCAATGCGTGCAGACGGAGCGTACTACCGTGGTTTCCACGCCCGCCTTTGCATGAGTTTCAGCCGCACGGGCCTTCTTCAGCATGCTGGGACCCGCACCCACAGCCAGAGCTGCGCCACCGGCTGCAAGCCCGGAGTTCTTCAGGAAGGTACGACGGTTGATCGAATTACCCAGCAGACTTCGAGCCTTGCCGGCGACTCCAGCCGACGGCTCGGAGGTGAGTTCCGGGTTCTGTCCGGCGATCTTGCGCTTCAGTTTCATGGATTTCTCCTTGGAATTTCAGTGAGCCGGATACTAGAAACGGGCACGTGAGTAATATCGGCTGACGTGCTCGGTGCGCTCGTAGCCCTTCTTTCCGGTTGCGCTATCGGCTACGTCGACAAGCTCGACAGCATCACCGGTATTCGCGGCAGCGGTTGCGGCACCGCTGGCCACCGCGCCACTGGCAACGGCGGCGCCTTGCAGGAAGCCACGGCGTCTGGCGTTGATGAAACCGGGTTTTTTCTTGTCAGTCATGGTTTTTATCCTCACTGAAGAGCTCTCTGGGGAGCTCTGGAAATTGTCGGGTGATGCCATCAGCTCTGCATGCCCAGCAGTTGCTGCTCGAAGTCGATGAAGCTCTCGCCGAAGAATCCGACCGAGCGATAGAAATGCGCAGAGCTGGCGTCCTGCATGTCGTTGAAGAACTGTCCTACCCAGGGCGCAAGGTGATCGTTGAAGAAGGCCTGCTGTACATCCAGCGAAATCTCTTCCGGATTGCGGATGATCAGGGCCATGGCATCACATAGGGCTGCAATGTGATCTTCCGATTCGGCGACATCGTCCTGGCGTTCGATACCCAGACGCTGCAGATCGGCTCGCAGAGCCGCTACCGGTTTTTCCATCAGGAAACCGGTCATGTACCAGGAGCCGAATGGCACCAGTTCGCCGCGACCCACGCCCAGTAACAAGGCAAAGTATTCCTCATGCACTGATTCCAGATCGGTTTTCAGGGCGGCCTGCTTCATGAGCTCCCATCCCATGGCAATACGCCCTTCGCTGGAGTCGACGTCGCCGATCTGCCGTAAGCGGTCGAGCACGTCGGCATCGGGTTGGCGCGCCAGCAGACTGGCCAGCAGTTCGTAAACGGCGGCCCTCACGGCCTGTTCCTGATCGTGCAGGAATTCCTCCTCGCTCTTGACGGGGAGTACCGGTTTATCTGTGGTCATCACATTCATTCCATACAGTCTCGACCACCTTCGTGGCGAGCTCAAGGGCTTTCAATAAAGTCATGCGTGATCCGCTGGGGTCTGAGTAAACGGGAGAATTCCCTGGTCGTACCAGACAACGGTCCAAAATGTCTCACTCACGCACCAGCGGCGGGCAAATCGGCACAATGTGCGATAAAATGCACAGTTATGGGCCCGCCTGGCTGGCGCGAAGGCACCCCCAACGCACGCACGTGATCGGATCGACAAGATCAGTTCTTGTCCTGATGCGTGGTAATGCCTGCAGCGTCGGCCTCGAACATGTCCTTCACCCGACAGTCACCGCACAATTTCAGGCGACGCACGGCGTTCTCATCCTGAAACATCCAGTGACCGGAGAGCTTCTCCGTCATGTTCGCGATCATGCTCTGCGTGGCGAACGGCGTATGACACCGCATGCAGTGAAACGGCTGCTCTTCATGCAACGTGACGGCTCTGCGAGCCTCGACGCTGTCCCAGGTGTAACGTGCCTTGAGCGAGATGGCGGACTCGGGACAGGCAGCCTCACACAGACCGCATTGCAGGCAGTTTGCCTCGACAAAGCGCAGGGCCGGGGTATCCTGGCCGTCCTGCAAGGCCTTGGCGGGGCACGTGGAAACGCAAGCCATACACAGGGTACAGGCTGATGTATCGACCTTGATCTGGCCGAACGGCGCCCCCTTGGGCAGCCCGGTGATCGGTTCCGAGGGCAACAACTGTTCCGACAAGGCATCCAGCGCCAGGCGCAATGTCTGTCGCTTGTCGTTATGGGTGTCGAACATCTGCGGAACGATACCGCCCAGCGCATCCGATCCGCTGGAGCCGGCCACGAGTCGACGCAGCTGCGCTTCCAGTGCGTCCGGCGACACCAGGGTCACGGGTAGCTCGGGCACGCCCAGGTCGGACATCAGCACACGAACCCAGCCCATCTGAGCTTCTATTGCCTGGCGCCCCGGATCGTCGGCCGGTACGTCCATCACCAGACAGATATGCCGAGCAGGTCCGGCCAGCATCGCCAGCCAGTAATCCGGGCCGAAGGCGCTGACCTCCTCCACGACCAGCGCCAACACCTCATCCGGCAGAGACAACTGTTCGACCAGTGGCTCTTCCGCTTCGGTATGCAGCACAATGATGTTCGCGCCCTCCTCCTGCAGACTTCTGCGCGAGCGATCCAGGGCATCAGCGGGCCGCGGAAAGGCATAGCTCATGGCACCACTGGGGCACACGGTGGCGCAGCTTCCACAACCCTGGCAAAGGAAGGGATCGACACTGATCCCCTCCCCGTCAGAGCGTATGGCATCGGTGGCACACACCTCGATGCACTGGTTGCAACCGTTCAGTTCACTGCGGCTGTGTGCGCAGATAGCCGCGTTGTAGCTGAAGTAGCGCGGCTTGTCGAATTCGCCGGTCAGCTCTGCCAGAGAAGCTACGGCCTCCTCCAGAGAATCGCGCTCGGTCTCACCCAGGTGGACATAACCGAAGGGCACCAGGCGCATGGACATCATCGCGTCGGCAGACAGGTCCAGAACGACATCGAAAAAGCCGCTCTCACGGTAAACAGACACGGCAAGGTCGAAGGCTTCATCCGGCATGAGCGCAACCTCTGCCCGCCACGCGCCCAAGTGACCCGACAGCGACAACACCGGTACCGTGAACACGGCAACACCATCCTCGGTCAGTTGCTTGTCGATACGCACGGCATCCGGGTCCACACAGACAATCGTGTAGTTGTTATCCGGAAAGAAGCGCCCCGCTTCCAGCGCAAGATCCACCGGACCGATGACAAGGCAGTGGCCCTGCGAGACATACTGTACCTGCGAGGTTGCCTCGCCCAGCTGCTGCTGTCCAACCACCTGCGACAGATCACTGACCAGTTCTATCGGGCGCTGCTCTTCACTCATTCTGTTCTGTCTCTCCTGTTCGTCTTTTGCGTACTGTTCATGGCGGGATCACCTTGCTCCACCATCACCTGCGCGAGTTGCCCAGCGGACTTGCATTCGGCACTGACACCCTCAGCGGCAGCAAGTTGACCGTCCGCCCCGGTGCCCTCTGCCTCCGGATGCTCGCCCCCGGACGCCGTTTCCGGCTCGCCTTCATCACGCTCCGTGTCTTCGGCTTCGCTCTGCTTGTCGTGCTGTCCGGTCGCCCCATCGTCTTCCCGACAGCTATCCTCAGCTGAATCACTTTCATCAGGCTCCGCCCTGGCGGCGTCCTCCCGTGCCAGCCTTTCAGCCTCGATCCTTGCCTCCTCCTGCGCGGCCCTCTCGGCCTCCAGTCGAGCCTTTTCCTTGCGAGCCGCATGAAACTTCATGTCGGCAGTCACGGTGTCTCCCAGTGGTTCGAAGGAGGTGAAATCGCCATCGTAATCATTCAGACCGTCGCGCACGTTGTAGCTCGACTGGCGAAACACATGCCTCAATGCGGCCTTGCGTAACGCCGCACTCACACCCTTGTTGAAGAAGGCACTGACATCGCTGCTGGCGGTCAGTGTGTCGATGGCTGGCATGTCGGCATCAGACAGAACAGGTTCGCCTGCCTGAACCGAATCCGAATCCGAATCCGAATCCGAATCCGAATCCGCATCCGCATCCGCATCCGCATCCGCATCCGCACCCGCACCAGCATCGACAACGACATCCATCACGGCATCGGGAGAATCCCGCGCAGGTGCCAACGCACCGGCATTCAGCCCCAACTCATCGGCACTCAGTGACGGCAGAATCGGCCCGGGAGCGTCCACTGGCGAACGCTGGAGAGTATCGACGCCACCGCTGACCGATAACCGCGTCTCAGACAGCGCCTCCGCCTGCTTCTCGATCTGCCCGGCAGCCTGCTTCTCCACTCGCTTATCGTTCTGCCCGGCGATCTGCTTATCCGCCTGCTTATCCGCCTGCTTATCGTTCTGCCCGGCGACCTGCTTCTCCGCCTGCTTCTCGTCCTGCCCGGCGGCCTGCTTGCGAGCCGACCAGCGATTGAGAAAGCCACGTGGTTCTGCCTGCTTGCTCATGCTCTACCCACGATCTGGCTGTTGACCACGATCATCACCTTCCGACCATTTCCTGCGCTTGCGCTTCTTGAACGCTTTCGGTTGGTAGTGAGCCAGCACAAACGATTCCATATAGCGATACAGCTCACCGGGAATGGGTGCGCTGAGTACCAGCTCATCGGTTTCTGCACAGGCAGTTGCCTCGTCATAGTCGATCGTGACGATCACCGGGCGAATGTTGCAGGCCTCGTCCTCTTCGGTGTCACGACACACCACATACACCAGGGGCTTGTCGCCGATCAGTGCATGCCAGTAGCGTTCGCAGGCATCCTTGTAGAGTGTCACCTGGAAGCCGGACCAGGCGAAGAGGTCGCCCTTGTCGGACTGACCGGCGGCCAGGGCAGAATCCCTGGCCGACTCGGCAGCCGCCACGTTTTCACCCACCGCAACCGAATACAGATACCACGATGGCATCGACCAGAATGATCGACTGATCATCCTTCTTTCCAGCATCACCGTCACCGGCAGCTTCAAACGGGTAGGAATCGGCGTATTCATAACAGGCGACTATTGCACGACTGAAAGCAAGGTTGAACAGCCAGCGGCTTGTGAAATCATCCATTTTCTACGCCCCGGGACAGATTTTCGCTCCACCTTGGCAAAAGCGGGACATTTTGTCTCACTGATCCACTAATTATCTTGAATAAGCGGCCGACATTACGTGACTTGACCCAAGTAGACTCTTAAAGTCAGGGCAGTAATCCTCGAGTCAGAACGATCATGCACGCTACGGCACAGCAACTTCCCAGTCTGAGTAACGAATCCCTGATGCCCGCTCACGGCATCATTGCTGTCAATGAGTTCGGCGAGTCGGTCGAGGCGCACATTCCGGGAGAACTGCCCTTGACCATCCGCGTCGATGGCATGGAAGTGGTCACACTGATGACGCTGGGTACACAGCCTGAAGCTTTGACCCTGGGCTACATACGCAACCAGAAGCTGATCGACGACATCAGCCTGATCAAGTCAGTCACCGTGGACTGGGATCGCGAGGTGGTGGACGTGATCACCCACGAAGGAACCGGCATCGCCGATTGGCAGGAGAAGATGAAACGTCGCATCGTGACCAGTGGTTGTGGTCAGGGCACGATTTTCAGCTGCACGGTCGACAAGCTGTATGAAGTCGATCTCAGCACCCCTGCCCTGAAGCAGTCGGAAATCTATGCGCTCATCAAGCATGTCAGTCAGCTCAACGACGTCTATCGGGTGTCGGGGGCCGTGCATGGTTGCGGCCTGTGTACGGCGACCGAATCCTTGATGCATATCGAGGACGTGGGTCGTCACAACGCGGCCGATGCCATCGCCGGGCGCATGTGGCTGGAAGGTATCGACGGTGCCGACAAGATCTTCTATACCACCGGCCGCCTGACATCGGAAATCGTGATGAAGACGGCATTCATGGGAATTCCGACCTTGCTGTCACGCTCCGGCGTGACACAGATGGGTCTGGAGCTGGCCCAGGAAATAGGCATGACCATGATTGCACGAGCCAAGGGCCGGCACTTCCTGATCTATAACGGTCAGGAGCACATGAACTTCGATGCCATTCCGGCCGAGAGGCGTACCCCGCCTCCTACCAAGGGTATGCGTGACCTGGGCTGAGCTGCTGCTTGAGGAGTAGTTCCATGGACAAACTGGCCCAGCCAGCTTCTGACGGCACAGGAATCCGCCAGCTTGACGGCTCCTCATTCCTGACCGTGCCTCAATTGGCGCAACTGCTGCACGTCAACGAAAAGAAGATCTACCAGCTGGCTGGCGTGGGTGAAATTCCCGGCACCAAGGTCACCGGCAAGTGGATCTTTCCGCGTCGACTGATCGAAGACTGGCTGCTGGAAAACAGTCACGGCGGCGTCATGCACGATCGATTGCTGATTGCCGGCAGTGATGACCGACTGATCCAGCAGCTGTGCAATCTGGCCGCCTCCGACTGGCAGCAACAGGCATTGATCAGCTACAGCCCCACGGGAACCCGGCATGGACTGCGAATGCTGGATACCGGCCGTGTCGATGCCTGCTTCATCAACTGGGGTGCCAGCGAGTCAAGCGCTCGTCGTCACATGGGGTTGCTGCGACGCTATCGCAATCATCAGAGCTGGGTGATCGTGCGCTGCCTGCAGCGCAAGCAGGGATTACTGCAACGCCAGGCTGCGACGGAATACGAGACGGCCTCGGCGACAGACACGATAAACAGACTCATCGGCGATACCCGTCTTCGCTGGGCCATGCGGTCGGACGATTCAGGTACGACACGTCTGCTGGAGGATCTCTGCTCGGTCCAGGGCAGCAGTGCCAGCGCTCTGCAGACCAGTATCTGGTGCGATAGCGAGACGGCCGCCGCCGCCGCCCTGAACCGGGGACACGCCGACCTGTGCTGCGCCAGTCAGGGCATCGCCCGGGATTTCGGTTTGCACTACCTGCCCATTGCCGATGTATCCCTCGATCTGGTGATGAGTCGAAAGAGCTACTTTCGCACGCTGGTTCAGGACTTCATCGCGCGCCTGCTCGATAACCAGACCCATCAGCTGGCCGAGCAACTCGGCGGCTACAGCGTCTTGCCAGCCAGCCAGCTACTGACAATCGACTGAGGCAATCCCTGCTCTCAGGACGCTACCATGCGATGATGGTCGTCGCCCCTGTCGCCTTGATCGAGGTGCTGATTCTCGGCAATCACCGCATTGGTCTCACCCTCGCCTTGAAGCCGCTTGTTGCGCTGGCAGGTCAGTGTCCGGTCGAACATGCGTAGAACCTGCTCCTTGCGCAGTGTCAGCGCAGTCAGCTTCTCTGCCGTATCGATGGACAGTTCTCGTCGTATCTCCTGCCGACGCAGGGCACTGCGACGGTATTGGACGAATGTCTGCTCGTTGCGCGGTGAGTCCAGCGTCGCATCCTTCTCATACAGCGTGGTAAAACCGATGCACGGCAACTCACCCGCCTCGATATTCTCCAGCAGACGCTGATCACTCAACATCCCTTCGAGGACGCGTTCATGGAACTGCTCCTCATTGACATTGCGATCGTTGAAGAGGCTGATCAGCGTGTCGCGCTGCACCCTGTCAAGGCCGAACTCGTTCGCCAGGATCGCCAGATTCTGTGTGGCGTACATGTCCTGATACATGAGAACGGTTTCCACGATGGCCAGACCGGCGCGCAGGCGAACGGCATTGACGTGATGCGGACGGGTGGAGTACTTCGGATCGGCCTGACTGGCTTTCAATTCGATCAGCAGCCGTTCGATCAACGGCGTCACGATAGCTCCTCGGTCACGCTCCGCCCAGTATATGCGCGCGCCACTGTGCCGCCAGTGTCCGGACATCAGCTCGGGGTCTCGAATACCTTCCTCCAGAGACACCACGGTATCGAGCAGCTTGATGACGATACCCGCCAGCGTATAAGGCACTTCGGCCTCGGTCGCCTTGACGGTCATGTCAGTGAAACGACCCACATTGTATTGCGCCTGTGGCAGCAGCAAATGCGGTTGTTCAAGGGTGAGCCTGGCCTTGTTGGCACCGGCAGAATGCACCGAGGAATCAGTCAGTTCCGAGACCATCGCGGCAATGGGCCCACCGAAACGAAACTGGATCTTTCGCAGGGAGTGGCCATAACCCGTTACCCGTATCGAGCCATCTTCGACCACATCATGCAACATCGCCAGCGTCACGATCAGTGGCTCCATTGCACGTCCCAGCACGCGCTCGGCGATCGCTGAAATACGAAAGGCATGGGCCGCCATGCTGCTGAGTGACTTGCGCCGCCCCTTCTCCAGAGAACGCATCATCTCCAGACTGGCCACGTGTACCGCTTCGATGGAGTTCGGTGCTTCGGACACCACGAAATACTCCATGACCGGCAGATTGATATGCACTTCGTGAACAGCCTTGCCTCGTCGGCCCGACAAGCGCTCGCGCTTGGCAGGGTCATCCAGAGCGTCGCGTACTGCCATCAACAGGGTGTTGCGCAGCGGCTCGCGCAAGGCGTAGTGATCGACGCCCGGAAGGTTGAAGGCCTTGACCGTCAACTTGTAGTGTTTTTCCAGCAGCGGGCGTTCCGGAAAGTCGGCACTGCAATCGACCCCCACCGCTTCGAGCTCTCGGCATTGCTCCTCATCCATGAAGCTGATGACCTGATCGCCCGCGGCCCGGGCCACCAGGCGCAGGCGACTCGCCTGGATGGCTGCGATGGCCGTGGCAATTTCTCCACTGGGTGGGTCGGGAATCGGAATGCTGGCCTCCACGGCCTCGTTGAATTCCCTGAGGTAGTCAGCCACCGCAACAACCAGCTTGCCGACCGAGTCGCCGAACCAGGTGAACACATAGGTATCGTCCACCACCTCGTGATCGTGTGACGAGAATGCGCTGTATCGATGCAGCTTGCCGTAGGAGTCCTGCAGCATGGTCGCCACGATGAGATCGTGGCTCATGCTGCGGGTACCGCGACCATGACTGCCATAGAGCCGCACCCCCAACAACATGTTGGCTGCCAGCACGGCCTGATGAATGATCGGCTCGAGCTTGGGAAGGCGATTGGTATTGATCATTCGTCCCGAGCCGGCAATGCGCGCATCCAGCGCTTCGGGCTTGATGGTTTCGGGATCGATGTCCTGCTTGGCAAAGAGTTCGGCGGCAAGCAAGTCCCGGCCTCGTTGCGTATCGAACAGACGACGCGGCAAGGATGAGAGCGGCACAAGACGCTCGACCTCCTTGGCAATCCATTCGCGCGACAGGGTGCCTGCGATGACACGTTCCATATCGGACGTGCCCGCCAGAACCCCATAGGCTCTGACGAGTTTGACTAGATCAGTGAGCGGGTAGGCACGCGCCACGGTATTGTATTTCCAAAAAAGTACTGGCTTGTGTAAGAGAATAGCAATACCGCGCCAGTTTTAAACGGTACTTGCACCGGCCAGCAGGACGGTAATGTTTCAGTAACAAACGCAATAATCCCGCCGTTGACTGCAAAAGTCGACCTGTTCACTCTGCAATTGACGAGAGTTAACAGTGAAGCAAGCAAAAACGTATCGGCCAAGGCGTCATTCGGTACAGCTTGTCAGGTATTCGAGTCTTCGTTGCCGGCGACCGCCGGTAACAGCACATCGAAAACGCTACCGACACCACGTTCCGAATGCACCTGAATATCACCACCGAAGCGTCTCACGATGCCATAACTGACGGACAGACCCAAGCCGGTGCCGCTGGCCTTTCCGCTAGTGAAGAACGGATCGAAGACTCGAGGCAGATCGTCGGCTTCGATGCCGCACCCCGTATCGTGAATGGTGATGCCGACCTGATCATCGTCGCAGTTGCGGGTCTCCATGCGAATCTGCCCGCCCTCGCCCATGGATTGAATGGCATTGCTCACCAGGTTGACCAATACCTGCAGCAACTCCTGTCGGTCGATAAGCGCAAGGCCTGTGGCCTCATGCCGTTCTGTCACACTGACCTGACAGCCCGCCAGTTCATGCGCCAGCAGCGTCAGCGATTCCTCGATCACCCGGGGCAGACTCACCGGCTCGATATCGGCGCGCTGCACCTGGGCCGGTGGCGACAGTGATTGCCCCGGTCCCGCCTGGCTCGAACGGGAATACTGCAGCAGACGTTCGGTTATCGATCGTATGCGGTAGACCTGCTCGAAGATGAGGTCGATCTCGGTCTGTACCTTGTCGCAGCCCGGTCCCAGATCCGCCACCAGCACGTCCATATTGCCCAGGATGACAGCGGTCGGATTGTTGATCTCGTGCGCCACACCGGCAGTCAGTTCTCCCAGCGCCGCCAGCTTCTCCGCATTGGCCAGCTGGCGCCGCGTCTGATGGAGCAAGTCGATCGAGTCCTGCAGTCGCCGGTTCTGTTGTTCCAGCTCTGCCGTGCGGTGCTGCACCTTGTCTTCGAGCTGTGCTGCATCCTGCTCGATTCGGCGCCGATGCGACTCCAGCGTATCGAGCATGACATCGAAGTTCGAGGCCAGCTCTCCGATTTCGTTATCCGGGGAGAGCGACCCGATTCGGCGATGCTCTCCGGCGGCGGTAGCTCGCACCACGGCCGTCATGCTCTCGATCGGCGCGAAGATGCTGCGCGCCCCGAGTATGGCAGCCAGTCCGGCCAGCAGACTCCCGGCGATGACCAGTATCGACAGCACGGCAATGGCCATCAGCATGCGTGATCGAAACGGTGCCTCCAGGTAGCCGGCATACAGCATGCCGATCCGCTCGCCGTTGACGTCCGTGATGGGCTCGTAGGCGGATATGTACCAGTCCTTGACGACAAACGCACGATCGATCCACGACTCGCCCTGCGTCAGAACCGTCCGATAGACTTCGGTGGACACCCGAGTACCCAATGCCCGGGTGTCGTCGAGCCACGGTACGTTGGTGCTGATCCGTACATCATCGAGAAATACGGTGACGGTACCGCGACTCCCCGGCGCCAGGCTTCCCGGTCCGTAGACCAGATCACGAATCTCATCCACGAAGGCAAAATTCCGATTCAGCAACACACCGCCTTCGAGCATGGCAATCAGACGTCCCTGATTGTCCAGGACCTCATGCAAGGAGCGAATGACCATGGCCCGATCCTCCACCTGTCTGTCAGTGGGTCTGGCTCTGGCGGTTGGCACCAGAGGCAGAACCACTCGATCGGCATCCAGGCCGGGGATCTTCTGCCAGTCGGCGGCCTCATACAGCTCGATATGGGCAACGCCGGGCTGTGCTGCGTCGGCAAGGGTTCCGGCCTGCAAGACCGCTGGCGAAGGACCCGGTCGCAGCTCATCCACCTGCCATCCTTCACTCGTCAGAACCAGCCTGCCGTCGAATGACCAGGCTCGCAGGAAATCGAATTCACGCGCAACTTGCTGTTCGGCGAGCAGGCGCATGATGTCATCAACCGTGCCGTTGCCCAGCACATGTACCAGTGCCGCGCTGCCAGCTACAGCCGATAGCTCGCTGCGGGTATCCTTGCGTATCCGGCGAAAACTCTCTCTGGCAACCTGCAGATCGGCGTTGACCTTGGCAAAAAGCTGCTCATAGGTGTAGTCGCTGGACCACTTGGCGGCGAGCAGTATCACCGTGCCGGACAGCAGCAACAACGGCACCAGCACCAGTGCCAACAGACGATAACGCAGTGCATGAAAGCGTTTGGGCAGAAGGCTGGTCAGGCGCAAGCCTTCAGAGCGCATTGCGGATCATGGCTCGTCGTTCTCGCTGCTGCTCCATAGCGCCTGCTTGCGCTCCAGCGTCTTGCGAGAGACGCCCAGTTGTCTGGCAGCCGCCGATTTGTTGTTGCCCACGGACTCCAGCACCGCCTCTATGTGAGCCCTTTCCACCTGCTCCATGCTCCAGTCCAGCGGGTAGCCCGGCTCTGACGGCCCGGCCGCCGGATCCCCCTTGCCGAGACTCTCGACCGGCAACTCGCCCAGTAGCAGCGTGCGCTCCACGACGTTGCGCAGCTCCCTTACATTACCCGGCCAGTGATACTCATAGAGCCTTTTCCAGTCAGCATGCAGCAGCTGTACCGGGGCCAGTCGCAGCTCGGAGGAGAGCTGCTCCATGAAATGCTGCACCAGCAACTCGATGTCCCGGCCTCGCTCACGCAGCGGCGGAACCTGCAGATGCAGCGCATTGAGTCGGTAGAACAGATCTGAACGGAACACCCCGCTGGAACCGAGCTGCTCCAGGTCGCTGGTAGTGGCTGCGATGACTCGCACATCCACGGGAAATTCGCGTGCGCTGCCCAGAGGACGCAGAACACTGCCCTCCAGTACGCCGAGCAACTTGGTCTGTACCGATTCAGGCAAGCGCGCCACCTCATCCAGAAACAGCGTGCCCTTGTCGGCGTGGGCAATCATGCCATCGCGAGTCTGGCTGGCACCCTCGAATGCCCCCTTGACGTAGCCGAACAATTCGCCATCGATTCGATCCGGGTCCACGGTGCCGCAGTTGAAGGAAATGAATGCCCCGCCGCGACGACTGAGTCGGTGAATCACTCTGGCGACCTGCGCCTTGCCCACCCCGTTCTCTCCTTGCACCAGGACCGTGGAGCGGGTGGCAGCCACGCGCTGAATCAGTGTGGACAGGGTCTGCATGACCTCACTGTCACCCACCAGACCATCGTCTTCACGCATCTGCTCCACCTGCAGACGCAACAGGGAGTTCTCCCGAAGAATCTGTCGGCGCATCAGGGTACGCCGCATGGAGATGAAGATCTGCTCGGTGCGGAAGGGCTTCATGATGAAGTCATCGGCCCCATTGCGTAGTGCCGCGACGGCCATTTCCAGATCAGCATAGGCAGTCATGTAGATGACATGCGTTCTGACACCACGCTCACGCAGTTTGCTCATCCAGTCCAGACCGGACAGACCCGGCAAGCGGATATCGACCAGCAACAGGTCGAAGTGATAACGCAGCCGCAAGGCTTCTGCTTCCTCGGCGCTGCCCGCGACTTCAAGCAAGGCACAGCGATCCTCGAACGCGCGCTTGAGAAAATTGCGCATGCCCGGTTCATCGTCAACCACCAGGATGGCGGCAGATCGCAGCAGACGATTGAACAGCAGCTCGGCGTCTGCGTCACTTCTGGCAGGGTTCATGGCGTGTACGCTCACGAGCTTGCTTGCCGCTTGCCGGTGGTGCTTCTGCTGCCTGACACTCCCGTCTGCTTGCGGCTACCGGCTTTCTTCTTGCTGCGCTTGCCCGAGGCGGCCGGTTCGACCTCGGTCTTCGACCGGTAATCACACAGGTCTTGTATCAGGCATTCCGGGCACTTGGGCTTTCTCGCCAGACAGACATATCGGCCATGCAACAGCAGCCAGTGATGCGCATCGAGCAGATATTCACGCGGCACCATTCGCATGAGCTTGTGCTCGACCTCCAGCACATTCTTGCCGGGCGCCAGACCGGTACGATTGGACACACGAAAGATATGCGTATCCACGGCCATCGCCAGCTCGCCAAAAGCGGTGTTGAGTACCACATTCGCCGTCTTGCGCCCGACTCCCGGCAAGGCTTCCAGCGCCTCGCGATCGGCAGGCACTTCTCCGCCATGTTCCTCACACAGGATGCGGCAGGCAGCGATGACGTTGCGTGCCTTGGCATTGAACAGGCCGATGGTACGAATGTATGGCGTGATGCCTTCGACGCCCAGCTGCAGTATGTCAGCGGCGGTGTTGGCCACCGGAAACAACTTCGCCGTGGCCTTGTTGACACCGACGTCGGTGGCCTGCGCCGACAGGATGACAGCAATCAACAATTCGAACGGGGATGTGTAGTCCAGCTCCGTCTGAGGGTTCGGATTGGCTTCCTTGAAGCGCCGGAATATTTCGGCACGTTTAACCTTGTTCATTGACTGACTGTCTACGATTGCTGTGCATTGTCGTTTGGTGAGAATACAAATGTAACCTATAATATATTGAGTGCATTCATGACGAATCGACACCTATTATGCGGCTATCATGACGCATTAGTGCAGGAGGTGTTGGACGTAGACATCCAAGGGAATACTTCGCGAACAGGGAGAATGAATGTCGCACGTTGGCTGCATGGGTACAACCGTAGCAGCACCCCGACAGGCGACGAACCGCCAACCACCTGTTTCGTGCAGAAGCATGTAGCAGATACGCAAGGTAGCCCGTCCGTTATGCAAAAGCCGCCCTTCCCGTCAGGCAAACCTGATCCAGGATACGAGCGAATCATGCGCGCTCTGGAGTCCATACTGGCTTCGGAGAAATTCGTGGCCGCGCCACAGATGTCAGCGTTCCTGCGCTACGTGGTCGAACAGGCCGCCAGCGGAAACAAGTTCAGGATCAAGGCCTATACAGTGGCAGTGGAGGCGCTTGGTAAACCGGACACCTTCGACCCCCAGAACGATCCCGTGGTCAGGGTACTGGCTGGCAGACTTCGATCCTCGCTCGCCGCGTACTACGAGAACAGGCAGGACGAAGACGTGGTCATCCAGATGAAGCCCGGCTCCTATGTCCCTGTCTTTGTTCTGAAGAACACGAAGAAGTCCGACCCCGCTGCCGAGCAGGACGAGCAGACTGCCGAGGAGGATATCGATCACTGTGCCACTGCGGCAAACAGCATCATCAGCGAGAGCGAGCTTGCACAAGGCCTCGCAACGGATGAGCTTGAACAGGACGAGACTGCACGGTCCGCGATCCGTCAGGAATCGACTGCGAGCGAGCAGCCCGCTGCTGGTCCGTCTCCCGCCACAACCGGAAGATCCAGGGCAACGCCTCCAGGGTCGACACTGTTGCGCTTGCCCCACAGCTTCCCGAAAACCAGCATGGCAGCGGCCTTGCTGCTGGCTTTTCTGGCCGGGACTTTCATCAATGTCGCGGATACGCCCGGCGTTCCTGCCATGGAGGCCGCCACGCCACCGGTGTCCACGAGTGGTTACAGCCTGTCGGCGCCCCGACAAAGACCCGAATCGCTTTCATTGTTTGTCAGCGCCATGGAACAATCGGACTCTCTGGTCAGCCAGCTCAATACGCTGATGAGCGATGTCTTTTCGGAGTCGCAGGATATACGCGTGCATCGCTTGTTTCGTTCGACACAACGACAGCAATACTGGCCGGAAGACTATCTGGTCTCGATCAATGTCTTGCCATTGCCGGAGGAAACCCAGGTCAGTGTGCAACTGGTCGACGCGCAGACCGGTCGTATCACCCACGTTGAAAATCTACATCTGAGTGCCAGTGCCGAACAGCGACTCAGCGCCAAGGAATTGCAAGAAGTCATGGATTGCGCCCACTATCTGATCAGTGCGAGCGGGCCTCTGCGAACAGACTACCAGACGAAAATCAGCAGCTGAAAGGCTGATGACTGTCGCTTCATGCAATCTTCATCCTGTTTGTTTTTCAGCTTGTTTCTCGAGCCGTTCAGACAAAAGTTCAGGCCAGCGCGAATTCGGAAGGCGCGCTGTTCGCACTGATTTTCAGAGGAACAGGTGGCGTTACCACGACTCCCGTATCCTGACTGGCCGCCTGAGCGGCAAGCTCGAGCAGATGAGGATCGCCGATGAATTGTTCGAAGGTGACAAAGTCCCTCATTCTACGGCCGGGATTCTTCGTCATGACAGCTGCAGGCTGAAAGTCCCCGGGAAAGTCATCGACCTCGTGTGCCAGATAGGTCCGATAGAGGTCAATGAAATTGACCAGCCTCATGAGCCCCAGATCTGGCTCGTGTTCGCAGGCCATGTCCACGATATTCGCGATGGCTTCGACCACAGCCTGCAGACTGCTCTCTGAAATGGGGACGGCGCCGTGTGTATCTGACGTTTCTATCTTCATGGCCAACAACATCCAATTGTTCTGGGGTCCTTGTCAGCCAACTGCATGGTTGCCTACCATCTCAGGTCTGCCGATGGCGAACCTTCGCCATGGATGTCCTGTTCTGGCAAACAAACCGAGCACGTCCGCAAAAAACCCGTTTCATGTTTCCCTGATCTGACCTGCTGCATGAACAAGCGTTCATCGCATGTTACTTGCGAACCCTGCTCGAAATAAACTGATATTCCTGCCAGTAGATGACTTCCACTGACAAACGGGTAACAAGGTCGAATCAGTACATTAACAGTTCCGCAGCATACGCTTCAAACTGCGTCATATTCGTGCAAAACACCACGTTACTCATCAGTACACAGGTAATATTGCGGCATTTCACGGCGCATTGTGCAAAAAATCACAGGAGATTCACGCGTCCGCCCGCTCTCCAGACAGGCACTGCCCCTCAATAAGAGGAATTATTGGCCTGTTCCGGATGAATTTCGTCGGCGACTTCGTCCGGGTCGACATCATTCATCAGCAGGACTTCGCGCACCGTTTCTATGTCCTCGATGATCTGTTGCACTCTACCCGGGTAGTCGAATTCATTGACATCGTTGACTTTCGGCATGTAACAAAATGCCGTTTTCAAGGCTGTCAGCGATTGTTCATCCAGCTTGCTCATGGTCACCTGCCTTTTGTCTTGAACTCTTCGGTAAAACGAGTTGTGTCGAAGGAGATCTGCGTACGCAACAAAGCCAGTTCATCCGGTGCTGATGGGTAGCCCCAGGCCCCGTCAGGGATGATGACACCATCCGGCAGTTGCACATTGTAGTACCGCGCCTCCCCCTTCCAACGGCAGCTGTACGTGGTGTCGGAATCCTGCAGCAGAGCGCCATCGATCTCTTCCAGAGGGACATAGGTGACAGGCTTTCGCTCACCTTCCAGCAACTGCAGCGCAAGGTCTGTCGTGATCAGCTTGTGCTCGCCGTGCATGATCGTCACCAGTTCTTCAATGAAACGGGTTTTCAGGTAGCGGTCCGGGACAACCACCCGGTAACGCTCCAGCATCCTGATCTTCATCGTGCCCTTCCCCTGTTTCAGTAGTGACGTAGTGAGCTAATAACTGCGCAGTTGACCAACCAGTACTCCCTGAAAACTGACGCGGCTGGCATCATACCGCATGGGTGTCATGCTGCTGTTTTCCGGAATGAGCTCGATGATGCCATTGCGCGTGTCGCCGAGACGTTTGAGCGTCGCTTCCTGCGAGTCGATCAATGCAACGACGATATCACCCGTCTGTGCCGTGTCCTGCTTGCGCAGGATGACCGTATCGCCGTCGAGTATGCCGACGTCCATCATCGACTCGCCGGTCACGCGCAAAGCATACCGGTCGGGGCCTATGAAGAAAGCGGCCAGGTCCAGATAATTGGCATCTTCAATGGCTTCGATGGGCTGGCCTGCGGCGATGCGCCCGAGCAGCGGAATGATCAGATCCTGGTGGCCTTTCTCTTCCAGTCTTTCGGGCAGTTCCATCGGATGCTCGACATTGGCATCCGTTTGCAGGCGCGTCAGAGATCCGTCACCCCGGGAGGTCGGCAGATGCTTGACGTTCGAGGGTCTCGCCGGCATTTCCAGACCAACGATACGCAGCCCCCGCCAACCGTTACCATGTCGCTCAAGACGCCCCTTGGCGATGAGCGATTGTACATAGCGATGAACGGTACCCTTGGACTTCAGGCGCAGATCGGCCGCCAGTTCGGCAATGGTGGGCGCTACGGCTTCGGCCCGTATATGGCGCTCGATAGCCGCAAGGACGCGCGCTTCCAGATGAGTGAGGGGATTGTCGGATTCCATGAACGTTCTCCAAATGTACTCGCCCAGCATAGAGAACGTTCAGAGAAATTTCAACGGTTCTGCAGGCAATTCGCCGCTACATTATGGTATCTGTCCAGGCATACCGTATCGCCAGCATGAACAAGCAACAGAAATTCATCAACAGGCTCAAGCCGGGCCTGGAATTGCCCTGGTGGTTCACCAGCGAAATCGCCGCAACGAACGATGACTTCGAGCAGCGTGTGGTCAGCCTGCCAGATGAGGCAAGGTGGCACAGCACGCAGATCGACGGTGTCCAGTTGCGAGTGCTTGAATACATCCCGGGGACCACCCCCCGCATGACAGGACAGGTTCGGCTGGATCCTGGCCATTCACCGGCATTGCTGGGCGACAACCCCGATCTGGAGATACTGGTGCAACACGGTGAGCTCGAATCCAGCATGGGCGTGTACCCGGCCGGATTGTATCTGCGACTCCCATTGACTGGCGATCATCACCTGCAGGCCCTGACGTTTCGTTGCAGTGACGTCCCCGGCAACGGGCCTTTCGAGCCGCCCAACGACATGAGCGACAACTGTGCCTTGCTTTACGTGGCGGCCGGGCAGATGCTGACCAGTGACACCGAACAGCGTCGTATCGACACCAACGATGACTCTCGATGGCTTCCCGGTCCGACCGAAGGCACGGATGTACTGCCTCTGCACGGACACGGCACGGGCAATTCCATGCTGATTCGCTGGAACAGGCGAGTGGAGATCAAGCCACGACTGGATCCCACTGGTGAGGAGATCCTCGTTCTCAGCGGCACCTTGCAGGATGCACTGGGCCAATACCCTGCCGGTAGCTGGATACGCAACCCGGTGGAAGCCTGGCAGAACTGGGGAGCCGTCCCGGGTACCGTCGTTTACTACAAGAATGGCCACTTTGCATCGCCTGACGACCCGCCGTGATACAGCCCCCTCTCCTTCAGGATCCCGAAACCCTGACGCGATTCGTCAAGGACAGTGCCGCGCAGCTCGGACTCACGCAGTGCGCCGTATCCGACACCGATCTGGGCGAACATGAAACCCATCTGCTGAACTGGCTGGCCGCCGGATTTCACGGGGAAATGGACTACATGCAGCGCCACGGCACCCGTCGTTCCCGGCCCGCAGATCTGCTACCGGGAACCGTGCGCATCATCTCGGTTCGCATGGACTACTACCCGCCGCAAAGCGCCGATGCCGACACGGTGCTGAATTCACCGACACTGGGCTATGTCTCGCGTTATGCCATGGGTCGCGATTATCACAAGGTGCTGCGCAACCGCCTGCAGAAGCTGGCCGGGCGCATCCAGGAAGAGGTCGGAGAGTTCGGCTACCGCGCTTTCGTCGATAGCGCGCCGGTGCTTGAAAAGGCGATTGCACAGAAGGCAGGCCTGGGCTGGATCGGCAAACACAGCAATCTGCTGACCAGCGATGCCGGCAGCTGGTTCTTTCTGGGCGAAATCTACACCGACCTGCCCCTGCTGGTTGACCAGCCACTGCCCCGCTCACATTGCGGCAGCTGCACGGCCTGTCTGCAAGCCTGTCCCACCGAGGCGATCGTGGCGCCGTTCAAGGTCGATGCGCGCCGCTGCATCTCCTATCTGACGATCGAACTGAAGGGCTCCATTCCCGTCGAATTTCGCGCGGCCATGGGAAATCGCATCTATGGCTGCGATGATTGCCAGCTGGTTTGCCCGTTCAACAAGTTCAGCAAGGAGACGCTCGAAGCCGACTTCACTGTGCGCAATGATCTGGATAGCCCGCAGCTTGCAGACCTGTTTCGCTGGAGCGAGAAGGACTTCGTCTCCCGAATGGCCGGCAGTCCGATCTACCGGATCGGCCACGAAAGCTGGATACGCAATATTGCCGTGGCCCTGGGTAACGCTCCGGGCAGCCCGGAGGTCATCACGGCTTTGCAAGAGCGCCGCCACGATGAGTCAGCGATCATACGAGAGCATGTCGCCTGGGCGCTGGAGCAGCATCAGTGCTCATAAGGTCTTCTGCAGGAAGACGGCGTGGCCGGTTGATTCATCGAGCGTGTAGGCGGTGAAACCGAATCGCTCGTAGGAGCGTCGAGCTCGGGCATTGCCTGTCAGCACCTCCAGCGTTACCTTGCAGCAACCGCGTCTGCGCGCTTCCGCTTCGATGAAAGCCAGTAATTTCTGCCCGACGCCACCGCCGCGTGCATCGGCGATGACCGCCAGGTCATGGATGTTGATCAAGGGTTTGCAGGCAAACGTGGATAGCGTGGTGAAGCAATTGGCCAGAGCGACCGGCTTGTCGTCGATGCGACCAATGACCGAAAAGGCGCCCGGCATGGCTGCCATGGCCTGAGGCAGTTCCTCGTGCACATGTGCATTCAGCGGCGTGCCACCCCCCATGGGGTCCCGGGCATAGTCATCCAGCAGGTGCAGCACCGCCGCACAATCCTCCGGATCATCCCAGCGCGCCAGTGAAAACGTCACATGGCCTACTTGCAGATCATAACTGGACATGGCTTAACACCCTCCCTTGCCTTGCTGCAGACTCGTGTAGTGGCTCATACAAAGCGTTCATTCAGAGCGGTTTGTATGCAACAGTACCCTATCGTTTGCCTGCCTGCCGGTTGCGTTCGCGCAGGTCGCGCAGCCGCTCGCCAATGCGAATCTCCAGACCACGTTCCACCGGCTCGTAGAAGCGCACCGGCTCCAGTGTATCCGGAAAGTAGTGAGCGCCGGCAGCAAATCCGTCGACTTCATCGTGAGCGTAGCGATAGCCATCACCATGACCCAGTTCACTCATCAGTTTTGTCGGGGCATTGCGCAGACTCATCGGCACCGGCTGGTTGCCGCTTTGCTTGACGAAGGCCATGGCCTCCTTGAAGGCTCGATAGACCGCATTGCTCTTTGGTGCGCAACTCATGAAGACGATGGCGTGCGCGATGGCCAGTTCACCTTCCGGGCTTCCCAGGCGCGTGTAGGCATCCCAGGCGTACTGGGCATGCTGAAAGGCACGTGGATCGGCATTGCCGATATCTTCCGACGCAAACCGCAAGACACGCCTGGCAATATAGGCCGGATCGCAGCCACCATCGAGCATGCGACAGAACCAGTACAGGGCGGCATCCGGATCCGATCCACGCATGGATTTGTGCAGAGCCGAGATCTGGTCATAGAAGTTGTCCCCGCCCTTGTCGAACTGGCGAAAGGAATCACGCGTGACTTCCCGAATGACGGCTTCGTCGATGATGCGCGTCGCGCCGTCCATCCGAGCGCAATCGGAAGCCAGCTCCAGCAAGACCAGCGCATGGCGGGCATCACCATCGGCAGTGGCCGCCAGCAGGTCACGATACTCGTCATCCATCTGGATACTCAGATCGCCCAGGCCGCGATCGGTATCCTCAAGGGCGCGATCGATCACCGCGCGGATATCCGCCCTTTCCAGATGCTTCAGAACATAGACACGCACTCGGGACAACAAGGCATTGTTCAGCTCGAAGGACGGATTTTCGGTGGTGGCACCGACAAAGTAGAGCGTGCCATCCTCGATATGAGGCAGAAAGGCATCCTGCTGCGACTTGTTGAAGCGATGGACTTCATCCACGAACAGGACGCTGCGCCGCCCTTCGGTATCCAGTCGCGCACGTGCCTCGGCCACCTTCTCGCGAATATCCTTCACTCCCGATAGCACTGCCGACAAGCTCATGAAGTGCGCATCGCAATGGCTGGCAATCATGCGCGCCAACGTCGTCTTGCCGGTACCCGGCGGCCCCCAGAAAACCATGGAATGCAGACGATTGCGCTCCAGAGCCTGACGCAGCGTACTGTCCTCACCCAGCAGATGTGACTGCCCGAAGAACTCGCTCAGTGACTCCGGGCGCAAGCGGTCGGCCAGTGGTCTGACCGAGTCATCGGCACCGAAGAGTTGCCCGCTAGTTGTCATCGAGCCCGATCACATCGACACCGTCAGGCACCTCGAAGACGAACAGGGAATCGTCCAGCTCGACATCCGCCTCGAAATCACTGAATCGAATCTGCGTGGCCTGACCGAAATTGTCGCGCAGTTCCATGGCCGCCAGCCCCTTCTCATTGAGCCCGAGAAAAACCAGTTCGAAATCGGAAGTTTCGCTTTTCGGGGTCAACTCCAGCCAGTTGATGCCTTCGGCCTCGCCCAGCTCGACAATATCGAAAGACTCCTCCAGCGGCGCCGAGCGCATCAGCAAGACCAGCGGCGTACCGGCGATACGCTCATCGATGGCGTTGACGGTGACCTGATCCAGACTCTTGTCGTACAGCCAGATACGCTCGCCATCCGCAACGATCTCCTGCGCATCCGCCCCCTCATAGGACCATACGAATCGACCGGGGCGCTTGAGCTTGATGGTACCGGAGGTGATCTGCAGGGGCTGCGAATCAGCGTCATACAGGGTCTGTTCGAAACCGGCCTGAAAGGTCTCGACATCCTTGACGAAGCGCTCCAGTTGATCAAGAGCCGTGGAGGCGATGGCTGACTGGCTCATCAGCAACAGAAACGCCACCAGCGAGCTTGTCAGCCGGTGTGACGGGCGCAGCGCGTGGACGCGCGCGCGTCGTAACAAGGAAGATACGCAATGCATGCAACAGAATCCTGGACGGTCTTGCCGAATCGAGCGGGTCAGTCTACCTTGATGTCGCTCTGCGACGGTAGTTCCGCTCCCCAGAGGCAAACTATGCCCACTTGAGCGGAACGCAAGTCCTTGTCTGAAGCTGCCGGCTCAGTGGTGCCCGTGGGTTGGCGGTGGCGCCAGCACTTCACGAGTACCGCTGGATGTCACCTGACTGACCACGCCTGCCGCTTCCATTTCTTCCACCATGCGTGCGGCCCGGTTGTAGCCGATCTTGAGGCGACGCTGCACGTAGGAAATGGACGCCTTGCGCGATTCCAGCACGATCTCGACAGCCTGATCGTACAAGGCATCGGATTCGGAACCACCGCCTTCAGGCTCGCCACCTGACAGACCTGGAATGGCGGCCGTGTTTTCCTGCAGGATTTCCTCGATGTAATTCGGCTCGCCTGTCTGCTTGATGTGCGACACGACGTTCTGCACCTCGTGATCGTCCACGAAGGCACCGTGTACTCGCACCGGCAAGGCCGTGCCGGGCGGCAGGTAGAGCATGTCACCGTGGCCCAGCAGGGATTCCGCCCCGCCCTGATCCAGAATGGTTCGCGAGTCGATCTTCGACGACACCTGGAATGCGATGCGGGTAGGCACATTGGCCTTGATCAGGCCGGTGATGACATCAACCGACGGTCGCTGCGTTGCCAGAATCAGATGAATGCCGGCCGCCCTCGCCTTCTGGGCAATACGGGCGATCAACTCCTCTGCCTTCTTGCCCACCTGCATCATCATGTCGGCGAATTCATCCACCACGACCACGATGAACGGCATGGGCTCCAGAGTCGGTGGAGCGGCTGCAGGCGTCATGGACATCTGCGGATCGTACAGCGGGTCGACTATCGGTGTACCCGCCTTGATGCCGTCATTGACCTTCTTGTTGTAGCCAGCGATGTTGCGCACCTTGAGCGCGGCCATGACGGTATAGCGTCGCTCCATCTCGCCAACACACCAGCGCAGCGCATTGGCAGCTTCTTTCATGTCCGTGACTACCGGTGACAACAGGTGCGGAATACCGTCGTAGACGTTCAGCTCCAGCATCTTCGGGTCGATCAGGATCAGGCGAACATCCTTGGCCGTGGCCTTGTACAGCAGACTGATCAGCATGGCGTTGACAGCGACCGACTTACCGGAGCCGGTTGTACCTGCCACCAGCAGATGCGGCATGCGACCAAGATCGGCGGTGACGGATTCACCGCTGATGTCCTTGCCCAGTGCCAGGGTCAGCGGCGACTTCTTCTCGATGTATTGCGGTGATTGCAGCATTTCACTCAGCTGCACGATCTCGCGGTGATCGTTCGGCACCTCGATACCAATGGTCGATTTGCCGGCAATGACCTCGACCACCCGCACACTCACCAGCGACATGGATCGGGCGATATCCTGAGACAGACCGGTGATACGGCTGGCCTTGATACCCGGCGCCAGTTGCATTTCGAAACGCGTGATGACAGGCCCGGGATGGACGGCCACCACTTCAACGGTAATCCGGAATTCGGCCAGTTTCTGCTCAAGCAGACGCGACAGAGCCTCGAGATCCTCATCCGAGAATCCGGGACGCTGTGGTTCAGGCGCATCGAGCAGGGACAGCGGCGGCAGATCCGAATCGGGCACATCCAGAAACAACTTGGTCTGCTTCTGTTCGGTCACGCGCGGCTTGATGGCAATCTTCTTCTTGCGCGTCGGGTCCATCACCGGCAACACGGTTTCATGCTCGGGTGCTTCACTCGTCACTGCCGGCACGACTGGCGGTGGCGTGCTCTTTTTCTTCTTGCTCACGGGTGCCGCCGGCGGCGCCTCGGCTACGGGCTCTTGCACGAAGGGCTCATCCTCGAAAGGATCGGCCACGGCGGTATTGACCGGTGGTCGGACCTCGATGTTGTCATTGAGCAATGGATCGGTCTCGTTCAACAGGGGGTCAGCCTCACCCAGTGAACGCTCCAGTGCATCCATTCTCGCGCCATGGGAGTCTGGAGTGATGGTTCGGGCTGCTGATTTCGCAGCGCCGCCAGCCGCCTGACCGCCCGCCACCGCCTTTTCGCGGGCCATGGCCAATGCGGCAGCCAGTCCGGTACGTGGCGGATTGTCAGCATCGATATCGAGCAAGGGATCCATATCCGGTACATTGGCTCTGGATCGACGCCTGGCAGGTGCCGCCTTCTGCGCCCCTTCCCGACGTTTCTCGGCGGCCTTGTCCTGCTTTTCGCGAGCCTTGGCGGCTGCCTCCCGCTCACGCTCCCTCAGGTGCATCTCACGCGCCCTGTCGGCTTCGCGAATACGGGCCAGTTCGGCATGAGATTCGGACAGGGAGCTCACTTTGCCCTTCATGCGTTCGAACATGCCGACAACAGCACCGCCGATTGCCTCGATCAATTGCAGCCAGGAGGTACCGAAGGCCAGCGTCAGGCTGCTGAAGAACACGGCGAGCAGTAACAGCGTGGTGCCCAGATGATGCAGGAAACCCACCAGTCGCCAGGCGACGGCAGTTCCGAGAATGCCACCACCGAATATATTGTGCGGCAGAGCACCATCGGGCACCCCGAAATGCAGATCGGCCAGACCACTGGCGCTGGCCAGCATCAGAATGACACCAATGACTCGCACGAAGACGAACGGCCGGTAGGCATTGATGACTCGTCGTTCATCACGAAACAGCAGCCAGCCACCGACGCCCATGACCAGCGGTAACAGATAGGCCATGTAGCCGAACAAGGACAGCGTCACATCGGCGAACCAGGCACCCACCCGCCCCACGCTGTTCTGGATGGGTTCACCCACCCCGGTGTGGGACCAACCCGGGTCACTGGCATCGAAACTGGTCAGCGCCAGCAGTGCGATGAGCGCCGCGAATCCGCAGACGATGCCGCCGACTTCGCGAAAAAGTCGCCCCATCTGCCCGAGGGCCCGTGCATTGGACAACTGCGCGCTGGCAGCAGCACGGTTGTCAGCGGCCGATGCCCGACCTTTTCTGGAAGACGTGGCGGCGCTGCGACGCGTCGCCGTCACGCGCCGACTGGCCACACGGCCCGCATTCTTCGCACCGCTGGCCTTGCGAGCCGCAGGTGCTTTCTTGCGCCGTGCGACAGCCGCGCGCTTTTTGGTAGCTTGAGCCAAAAAAACAGTCCTGCCTTAGCATGAGTAGAGGCGTTGTGTTATTGGATTCCAATACCACATTCTTGCTCGCCGGAAATAAAAGTGTAGCAGACGCCTGCGCGCATACCTGACGCTACACGTTCGTTTTGGGGGTAGTATTCACCCCCTCATTTCATCCAACACTGTCGAAGGCAACGGAAAACTCATGAGCGATTCGCGTCACTGCAAGTTACTTATCCTCGGATCGGGACCTGCCGGTTACACCGCGGCGGTGTACGCGGCTCGGGCCAATCTCGATCCGGTGCTGATCGCGGGCATGGAACCGGGTGGACAGCTGACCACGACCACCGACGTCGACAACTGGCCGGCGGACGCCATGGGCGTTCAGGGACCTGAGCTGATGGAACGCTTCAAGCAGCACGCCGAACGTTTCGACACAACCCTGATCAGTGATCACATTCAGTCGGTCGATTTCTCGCAACGGCCACTGCGTCTGACTGGCGACAACGGCACGTACACCTGCGACTCCCTCATCATCGCCACGGGTGCCAGCGCCATGTACCTGGGCCTGCCCTCGGAAGAAGCCTTCAAGGGGCGCGGTGTCTCGGCCTGTGCCACCTGCGACGGCTTCTTCTACAGACAGAAGAAGGTTGCGGTCATCGGCGGTGGCAATACAGCCGTGGAAGAAGCGCTGTACCTGTCCAATATCTGCAGTGAAGTGGTGCTGGTGCATCGCCGTGATTCGCTGCGCGCCGAGAAGATTCTGCAGGATCGCCTGTTCGAAAAAGAGCGCAACGGCAATATCCGCATCGCCTGGAACCACACACTCGACGAGGTACTGGGCGATCAGACAGGCGTGACCGGCATGCGTATCCGTCACGTCGATACCGGTGATACGGAAGACATCGACCTGCTGGGCGTGTTCATCGCCATCGGGCACAGCCCCAATACCAGCCTGTTCGTCGATCAACTGGACATGCAGGGTGGCTACATCAGTGTGCAGAGTGGCAGCCAGGGCAATGCCACGGCAACCAGCGTTCCCGGTGTATTTGCCGCAGGTGATGTCATGGATCATGTCTACCGTCAGGCCATTACCTCGGCGGGAACCGGCTGCATGGCGGCACTCGATGCCGAGCGTTACCTGGAAGCTCTACAGACATCCTGAGCTGCCTGCCTTTCGTATCTGACGCACGTGTCACCGCATGTTGCGGCAGATGCGGCAGGCTCGGGTAGCTGCTTCTCCCACGGCCACAGGCTCTGCAGATGAACCATCAATTACAACTGGAAGTGCGGGACTCTCTGGACGCTGTAACGGCAGAACAGTGGAATGCCCTGAGTGATGACGGTAATCCGTTTCTGCGCCATGAATTCCTGCACACGCTGGATGAGACCGGCTGTCTGGGTGACGCCACCGGCTGGTACCCGCGTTATTTCCTGCTGTGGGCCGGCGATGACGACGCGCGGGAACTGGTCGGCGCGGTACCGGCTTATGTAAAGACCAATTCCTATGGCGAATTCGTGTTCGACTGGGCATGGGCCGAAGCCTATGAGCGGCACCAGATGGAGTATTACCCCAAACTGGTATCAAGCATCCCGTTCACCCCGGCAACCGGCCAGCGATTGCTGGTCAGAGCTGATCAGCCTTACGAGCAGACGGTCAGCCTGTTGGCGCGAACGGTTCGCCAGTTCGCCGATTCGCAGGGTTATTCCAGTGTTCATTACCTGTTTCTGACCGAGCGTGAAAGCACTATCCTCTCGGCCGTTGAACCTGCTGCGGCGGATCAGCAGACAGACGACTCACCCGGGAATGCGGACAATTCCGCTGCCGATGATCATCTGAAACGCATTGATTGCCAGTATCACTGGCATAACGACAACTACTCGGATTTCGATGATTTTCTGGCTCGATGCACCTCCCGTCGCCGCAAGACCCTGCGACGCGAGCGACGTCACGTCAGTGATGCCGGTTTGCGTCTGGAGCAAAGACTGGGAAGCAGCCTGTCCGAAACCGAGTGGCGCTGGGTACACCGCTTCTACGAATCCACCTTCGACCGCAAATGGGGCAACCCTTCATTGACCCTGCCGTTCTTTGAAACCGTTGGCCGAAAGATGGGAGACCAGGTGCTGATTGTCTTTGCTTTCGATGACAGCGACGAACAAGCCGAATGGCCGGTCGCCTGCTCCGTCATGTTCATCGGCGGCAACACGCTCTACGGCCGCTACTGGGGGTGTCGACGTGACTATCATTCACTGCACTTTGAAGCCTGTTATTACCAGGGGATTGAATATTGCATTGCCAACGGCATTGAACGTTTCGAACCCGGCGCACAGGGAGAACACAAGATCACACGCGGATTTCTGCCAACGATAACTCGCTCAGCGCACTACATTTCCCACCCGGGCTTTCGCGACGCCATCGCTGATTTCCTGTCACAGGAGAGGCCCTACGTAGAACAAAGGTGCAGCGGGCTCTCCGATTTGTTACCTTTCAAGGCTGAAACACTTTCCTTGTAGGCCTATTATGCCGATTCCGTTCCTGGCCCCGGACGATGACGTGACCCCGTTCCCGTCAACCTGTACGGCTTTGTCCGAGCCGAACGGGTTGTTGATGGCGGGCGGCAATCTCAGCCCGAAGCGCCTGCAGGCGGCCTATCGTGCCGGCGTCTTTCCCTGGTATGAAGCCGGCGAACCGATTCTCTGGTGGTCTCCCGACCCACGTTGCATCATCTGGCCAGATGAGATTCGCGTCTCTCGCAGCCTGCGCAAGACCTTGCGCAACGCCGGACTGGAGGTCACGGAAAACCTGGCCTATCGCGAGGTCATGAAACAATGTGGGGCACCGCGGCCCGGTAGCAGCGGTACCTGGATCACGCAGGAGATGATCGAGGCGTATTGCCATCTGAATACTCTGGGCATTGCGCACTCGCTGGAGGTGTGGAAAGGCCACCGTCTGGTCGGCGGGCTCTACGGTATTCGAATGGGTCGAGTGTTCGTGGGGGAATCCATGTTCTCGATCGAGCGAGACGCCTCCAAGGTCGCTCTGGTACATCTGGCACAATCTGGCCGTTACAAGCTGATCGACTGCCAGCTGGAGACCCCTCACCTGCAGAGCATGGGCGCCTGCACCATCAAGCGCGAACATTATCTTCACCTGCTCAACGAGTATGGGGACTTCCCCGTCGAGCCACCGGCTCAACTGCATTCGCATACAGCCTGATCAACCCGCCCTCTGCGCCACGGGTCACGGCCTGCAGGCAAGTTCGTTCTCGCAGGCGACTTTGCCGGTCGCTTCGTACTCGACAGCCACGTCGCAGGTGACCGCCGAGTACTTCCACAGACGCGCGATCGGTCAGATATTGCGCAGAATGGCGTCCTTGACGGCGCTCAGTTCCGCCTGCACGGTTTCCACCGCTTCATGCCCACGGATGGCGATATCCGGATCCTTGAGGCCATGGCCAGTGAGCGTGCAGGTGATCAGACTGCCGGCTGGAATCTTGCCGGACTGCAGGTCTCGCAGCGTACCGCAAAGGGATACGGCTGAAGCAGGCTCACAGAATACGCCCTCTCGGCGCGCCAGCATGGCTTGTGTTGCCAGCAACTCTTCATCACTGACTTCATCGAACCAGCCACCTGATTCATCGACGGCGGCATGCGCCAGATTCCAGCTCTGAGGATTACCGATACGGATGGCCGTCGCCAGTGTTTCGGGATGTTCGACCGGTTCGTTGCGCAGGAACGGCGCAGCGCCGTCGGCCTGGTAGCCCACCATGATGGGACGCTTGTCCGTCATGGCTTCGAGCATGTATGGGCAGTTCTCGGCACCTTCGAACAGATTGCAGGACGCCGTGGTCTGACCTGCGGCTTCGCTGAAGCCGATCCAGTAACCGGAGATGTTGCCGGCATTGCCCACGGGGATGCAGTGATAATCCGGGGCGCGGCCCAGTGCTTCAACGATTTCGAAGGCAGCTGTCTTCTGCCCTTGCAAGCGGAAGGGGTTGATGGAGTTGACGATGGTGACCGGCGCTTCACCGGCCACTTCCTTGACCAGACGCATGCCATCATCGAAATTGCCCTTGATCTGCAACACCACCGCGCCGTGTGCGATGGCCTGCGCCAGTTTGCCCATGGCAATCTTGCCTTCGGGAATGAGCACGAAGGCGGTCATGCCTGCGCGAGCCGCATAGGCAGCGGCGGCAGCCGAGGTATTGCCGGTAGAGGCGCAGACTATGGCTTTCGAACCTTCTTCGGCGGCCTTGCTGACAGCCATGGTCATGCCGCGATCCTTGAACGATGCCGTCGGGTTCAGCCCCTCGTACTTGACGTAGATCTCGGCATCGATCCCCAATTCCCGGGGGATATTGTTGAGACGAATCAACGGTGTATCCCCCTCACATAGAGAGATGATGGGTGTGTTGTCGCTGACCGGCAGACGATCTCGATAGCGATCGATCAGACCGGTGTAGAGGGCGGCACGCTTGGAAGATGCAGACATGATGAAAGACTCTGGTGCCGGGACAGCCCCGGCAGTGTTACTCAATTGATGACTCTGCCGGCATGCGACAACCGACAGGCAGAAAAATTCGCAGGCCTGGTCCTTACAGTGACTCCACCCGGAGGCGCGTCACCGGCTGGGTGATGGTCGTCAGGGCCTGGATACGCTCGATGGCCTGTTCGATCAGGCCTTCACGCACCCGTCGGGTCAGCAGGATGATCGGCACCACCGGCACCTCGCCCGACTCATCGCCGGCCTCTCCCGAATCGGCCATTTCGGGCTCCTTCTGCAGGATGGCCTCGATGCTGATGCCCAGCTTGCCGAAGATATCGGTGACCGTGGCCAGCACACCGGGCTGATCCAACGCGTGCAGACGCAGATAGTAGGCTGATACATAGTCCCTGGTCTCGAGCATGACAGGCGAAGTCAAGGCCTCGTCCTGAAACGCCAGCATGGGTACACGGTGCGAGGCGTCGGCATCCAGACAGCGCACCACATCGATGATATCCGCCACCATGGCAGAGCCCGTGGGCTCAGAGCCGGCACCGGCACCGTAGTACAGCGTGGGCCCGACGGCATCGCCATGGACCAGTACCGCATTCATCACGCCATTGACGTTGGCCAGCAGCCGCTTTTCGGGAATCAGCGTGGGATGTACCCGTAGCTCCACGCCATCGGCTCGTTTGCGGGCCAATCCCAGGTGCTTGATGCGGTAGCCCAGTTCATCGGCGAATTCCACATCCTCACGCGTGACCTCGCTGATACCTTCGGTATAGACGGCATCGAACTGCAACGGCATGCCAAAGGCAACCGAGGCCATGATGGCCAGCTTGTGCGCGGCATCGATCCCCTCGACATCGAATGTCGGGTCGGCTTCGGCATAACCCAGCGCCTGCGCTTCTGCCAGTACATCCTCGAAGCCACGCCCTTTTTCAGCCATTTCGCTGAGTATGAAATTGCCTGTGCCGTTGATGATGCCCGCCAGCCACTGGATCTGATTGGCCGCCAGCCCTTCACGCAGCGCCTTGATGATGGGAATTCCACCTGCCACGGCAGATTCATAGGACACGGTAACGCCCTTGTCCCGAGCTGCCTGCAGCAGCTCATTGCCATGCACGGCAATCAGTGCCTTGTTGGCAGTAATCACGTGCTTGCCGTTGGCGATCGCGCCATGCAGCAACTGCAGGGCCGGTTCTTCGCCCCCCATGGCTTCACAGATGATGTCGATATCGGGGTCGCTGACCAGGCTTTGCGCGTCCGTGGTGATATCGATACCCAGTTGCAGCGCTTCAGCCTTGCCCTGATCGCGCACGGCAGCGCGCGTCACGCGAATGACACGTCCCGTCCGGCGTTCAATTTCAGCGGAGTTGCGGACCAGAATGTTGGCCACACCCTGCCCCACCGTGCCAAGCCCCAAGAGGCCTATTGATACCGGTTTCAAGAAAATCTCCTGCCTGTGAATGAGCTCTTCAGGTGTTCACCCGGGCCCGGGGCGCTTATTATACAGAGATGAAAATGCATCTAGAGACTTCTGATCAAAACCTGATCAGCAATTACGGCAAGGGCGTACTTGGCGTCAACGGACAGGATTACACCGGCAATATCATCATTACCCGCACTCGAGTGGTGCAGGACTGGTTTGACGGGGATGTAAAGAGCCTGACGCTGGCACATTTCGCCCCTCTGTTCGAGGAAGCCGAAGCCGATAGAGCAGAGATTCTGCTGCTGGGCACCGGTGATCAACACATCTTCCCCGATTTTTCACTCATGGCCGAGATGCAACAACGCGGTATATCGCTGGAAGTGATGAATACACGAGCCGCCTGCCGGACCTACAGTGTACTGGTGAACGAGTATCGGCCAGTAGCTGCTGCATTGCTGCAGATCGAGGAATGATTGCTGCAGGTTCAGGAACGATTATTGAAGCACCGCTGAAACCACCCAGGCGAGTCACTGTACATGGCCCTTTCGTTCAAACAGCAGTGCTCGTTTGTCATCAAGCTCGGCGAAATGCTGCACCGATACGGCACGCCGGCCTTTCGCCTCGAAGCCCATCTGAAAACCGTTGCCGCCTATCTGGATCTTGATGGTTATTTTCTGGTAAGCCCGACCACTCTCACGTATTGCCTGTGGGTTCAGGGAGCGCCGGATGAGGACGTCTACAACTATTCCATGCGTGTGAAACCCGGCGACCTGGATCTGAATTCCCTGGCGCAGACCGATATTCTCGTCAGTGAGCTGGTTGCCGGTAGATGCTCGCTGGAAGAGGCCAGACTGGGCCTTCGTGAGATCGAGGATACCGGCTCACCCTATTCCGTGCTGGTGACACTGTTCGCCTACATGCTGCTGGGCGGGGCCTTCGCCATGTTGATGCGGGGTAGCTGGAACGATGTTCTGTGGGCCGCGGTCCTGTCCCTGCTGGTCTATGGTCTGGTGGCCTGGTCCGGGAAATCCGACCGTGTGTCCAGCATGCTCGAGCCACTGGCCGCCACCGTGATCTCTGTCATTGCCGTGGGTATCACCCATATGGATGCGGGCATCAATCAGCCGTTGATCGTGCTCGCCAGCATCATCGTGTTCATACCGGGTCTGTCGATGGCCATGGGGTTTCGGGAACTGGCGGCCAGAGAGCTGATCTCGGGTACGGCGCGCATCATGGACTCGCTGATGGTCTTGTTCAAGCTGTATTTCGGCACCGTGCTTGGCGTGGCCGTCGGAGTGCTGCTGTGGGGCGAGCCTCTGCCTGTCGATGATTACCATGTACCGCTCTGGACGGCCTGGCCAGCCGTGCTGCTGCTGGCAGGTGGTCTGTCCGTGGTATTCAAGGCACGACTGATAGACGCCCCCTGGGGCGTGGCCTCAGGCATTCTGGCCTACAGTGTCAGTACCCTGGTTACTAACGAATGGGGTTCCACTCTGGGTGGATTTCTCGGTGCCTTTGCGGTCGGCGCCTATGCCAATCTGTTTGCCCGCTGGCGTGATCTGCCGGCAGCGCTGGTGACCTTGCCGGGCATCGTTGTTCTGGTACCCGGCAGCAAGGTCTATGTGGGTCTGGACGATGCCATCTCGAACAAGCAGATCCTGACGATCGACAATGTCGGGGTGCAGTCCTTTCTGCTGTTCATGTCGCTGATTGCAGGACTCGTTTTCGCCAGCGCGGTGGTCGAGCCGAGGAAATCGCTGTAGGTGATCGGGGTCGAGCGTCTGCCTGCTCCGCTACAGATCGAAGCTCGAGGGCATGATGATCATGTCGCGAATGGTGACCCCGCGACGGCGTGTGAGCATGTACCGTACGGCATCGGCTACCTCATCGGGCTCGATCAGGCTACCGGCCTCTTTGGCATCCTTCAGCTTTTCCTCGGGCCAGTCTGCCAGCAAGGCACTGATCACCGGGCCGGGAGAAACCGACCCTACACGAATGCCATGCTTGAACACCTGGCGTCGCACCGTCTGGACGAAACAGTCCACTGCCCATTTGGACGAGGCGTAGACCGGTTCCCAGGGAGTCGGAAAATGTGCCGCGAGAGAACTGGTGACAACGATATCGCCCTCGCCACGTTCGATCATGTGCGGCAGGACATCGCGCACATTCTTCATCACGACGTTGATGTTCAGATTGAGCATCCTGTCGATGGCATCGCTGTCTGACTCGACCAGATCACCGCCCACATAAAGACCGGCATTGGCATGCAGGATATCCAGCCGGCCAGCGGCATCGAGGACGCGGGGCAACAGGCTGGCGCAGTCGACAGGATCAAGCAGGTCGATGGCGAGTGGAATCACGGCATCTCCGTGCCGCTTCTGCAGACTGTCGAGCGCAGCCTGGTCGCGATCGATCAATGCCACGCGAGCACCGGATGCAATCATCATCTCGGCACACGCAAGCCCGATACCCGATGCTGCGCCGGTGATGGCAGCAACCTTGCCCTTGAGTTGTTCTGACATGCCTACCTCGATTTCATGTTGCAGTGTCATGTTCGGTTCGAGCACATGACTGGTGACTGGTTCGAACCCGAACCATAACAAGGTTCAGCCTTCCAGCGGCATGCAGATCAAGGTCTGGAGCTCGGCCGGCGGTGTGCTGTGAGGCGTATTGAGATACACCTCGTAACAGGGACTGTCACGCGTTTCCTCGGCAGCCCCTCGCAGCCATTCCCGGTACAGCCAGCGGTAGCTGTCGGTCAGCAGTGCATAGGGGCCGGTGTGCAGACAGCTGGCATGCAATCCGCCGGGGACCTGCAAGGTCTCGTAGCGTGACGGTGCTTCGAAGGCTTCCGGCACGGGAATGCCGGCAAAGGAGCGACACCGAGACAGAGCGACGATATCCGGATCATCGAAATAGACACCCACGGTAAAGGCTTCGCTGCGCGGCCAGGATTCGATCTCGGCCGCCGCCATGATCTTTTCAAAGACACAGCCTATTTCGTGATAATCGCCCTGATGCCACAAGCCGACCAATCGCAATGGCTGTCGTACAGCTGTCTCGACCGATCGCGCAGACGACTGCGCGTTCCCGACTGACCTGTTCGGCACCGCGCCCGACGAGACATCACCTGCTGACACGGGAGGTTTCCCCAGAGCACTGGCCGCCGTACCGCCGACTACCGACCGAGGTTGCGATACCGCCTGCTTGCTGTCACGCCGAAACTTCCCCGGCGGCACACCATAGGTCCGGGAAAACAGGCGAGTGAATGCCTGAAGGTTATCAAAACCGCAGTTCGAGGCTATCTCGGCTATCGGCCGATCATCGCGGAGCAAGGCGGTGGCGGACCGCTGCAGACGTATTCGCCGCAAGGTGGCCACGGCACTCTCCCCGGTTACTGCGACATAGATGCGGTGCCAGTGATAAGCCGACAACTGCGCCACTTCGGCGATCGTGGCACTGTCGATATCCTCGGTTGAATGACCGTGGATGTGTTCGATGACACGTTCGATACGCTCTGCATGCCGCTGCTGCGTGCTCTTCATGTGACACTCTCCCTCGTTGATCCACGACATCTGCACAAGCACGATGACGACACGGCAATCTGCAATCTCCACGCAGAAAACGGAGGTTGCCGACTTCAGGTGGCAATGCCGAGGCTGTGCAGAAATTCCTTCTCTGTCAGTCGCGTTCGCGAGTCTGCATTGTCGAAACGATACCAGCCCGGTTGCGAATCAATGTAGATCTCGTTGTCGAACACCATGTCATCGGGAAGGTCCAGCATGCCGGCTGCCAGCATGTACGCCCCCTGCTCACTGAAGGCACCCGGCAACAGGTGATAGAACAAGTTGGTGCCGCACTGCCGACAGAAACCGCGTTGCGCGAAATCCGACGATTGGTAACGTGTGATGAATTCTTCACCCGTGATGACAGGCTGTCCTTCGGCATGTACCGCGAACATCGGACCACCGCACCAGCGTCGGCACACGGAGCAATGACAACTCCCTACATTGCCCGGTGCAGTTGCCTTGATATCGACCGCGCCGCAAAGGCATTTTCCGTGGTATTCGTTCATGACCCAATCCCCCTCGATGATGAATGACAGACATCAGGCAAGCGTGCAGGCCATCTCGGACTGATTGCCCTGCTGGCAGCTCGCCTGCCTGAGGATCATCTGAACACGAGTGCATTTGACAAATCCTGCGCAATTCGGCCGATGGAGCAAAGATCATCGCGCCTTGCCCGATTTACAAAATGACCCGCTGTACGCCCTGTGGCATTGCTGCTTCCACTATATTAGGAATCAGCGATTCTGACAGGTACCTGAGCATGACCCGCACCCATCTGACGATAGCCCTGGCTCTTGCCACTGCCTCGACGGCACTGAGCGCACAGGATTTCAATGCAAGGCCGCCGAATTCGCCCGAGCAACGCCCCGCTTTCGACGGGCAGACTCGCGCGCCCATCATCGACAAGGATGTGACTCTGAATCAGGAAATCGTGGTGCAAGGTCTGAGCAGCCCATGGGGCATGGATCAACTGCCCGATGGCAGCTGGCTGGTCACCGAGCGGACCGGCACGCTTCGACACGTGCAGGCCGATGGCACGGTTTCGGCTCCGATCGACGGCTTGCCGGACGTGGATGCGCGTGGCCAGGGCGGCTTGCTGGATGTACTGATAGCCGACGACTTCGAACAGAGCCGACGAGTCTGGTGGAGTTTTGCCGAGCCACGCGGCAATGGCAGCAATGCCACCGCCGTTGCCACAGGTGTCTTGTCGGACGATGGCGGGAAACTGGATGACGTTCAGGTGATCTTTCAACAACAACCTGCCTGGGCATCCACTGCACATTACGGCTCGCGACTGGTTTTCGGGCAGGAGGGTGCCCTGTATGTCACGACCGGAGAGCGCTCTCAACGTGAGCCCAGACAGCTGGCTCAGGATGTCAGCACCCACCTGGGCAAGGTGTTGCGCATCAACCCTCTGGGCGGCGCCGCGCCGGGTAATCCGACCATCACAGGCGGTCAGCCCGAGATCTGGTCCTACGGTCATCGCAACATACAGTCGGCCGCTCTGGGACCCGATGGTGCCGTGTGGACGGTAGAACACGGCCCCCGGGGTGGCGACGAACTCAACAGACCCGAAGCGGGACTCAACTACGGCTGGCCGATCGTGACCTATGGAGAGGAATACTCCGGGAGCGCGATCGGACGCGGCATCACGGCAGAAGAGCGATTCGAACAACCCTTGTACTACTGGGATCCGGTCATCGCCCCCAGTGGCATGACCTTCTACGACGGGGAACTGTTCCCCGACTGGCAGGACAGTATCCTGATCGGCGGCCTGGCCAGTCAGGCGCTGGTACGCCTGGAGCTGGACGGGACTCGGGTAATCGGTGAAGCGCGATACCTGCAGGGACAAGGCCGCGTGCGCGACGTCGACGTCTCGCAGGACGGATCGATAATGATACTGACCGATTCGACAGACGGTGCCATGGTGCGGCTGACACCGGTCGACTGAGTCTGCAAAAGGCCGGGTAGTTTGCCATGGCCGGGTAAAAACAGCAGACTGTTCACTGCTCCAGTTTCGGTCGGCGTTCTGTCGCCTTGCGAAGCTTCAACACATCATGCCCTATCCAATCAGACGGTACTCGAATTCATGATCTACGTTCTGGTCGCTCTGCAGAGCGAATTGCCCGACAAGCTGCCTCAGGGCTATTCCCTGGTATACACCGGAATCGGCAAGGTCAACGCCACGTATGCAGCGCTGAAAACGGTGCTTCGTGATGATTGCTCAGGCATCATCAACTACGGTACTGCCGGGGCCTTCGATTCCTCGCACGTTGGCGAGCTGCTGCAAATCGGTACGTTTCATCAACGTGACATGGATGCCAGACCACTGGCCGAATTGGGCGAAACACCTCTGGAGACACGACTCCCGAGCAAGGAGATCCGCCTGGCTCAAGGGAAATACAGCCTCGGCACCGGCGACAGTTTCGTCATGTCACCGCCAGAAATCGCGTCAGATGCAGTGGATATGGAAGCCTACGCCATTGCCAAGGTCTGTGCGCTGGAAAACACGCCCTTTTCATGCTTCAAGTTCATTACCGATCTGGCTGACGAGAATGCTGCCGAACATTGGCAGGCCAATGTCAGCCGCGGCGCGCAACTGTTTCTGGCCACCCTGAGCTGAGCGAGAAAGCGCCAGGCTAGTTCGCCCGACCCTCGCGCCATCTCAGATTGCTTTCATGCGTTTGCCGATAGAAGGTACTCATTTCTGCAGGCAGGTCGAAGCTATCTCCATTCTGCAGGCGCTCCAGGTAGTCGATGGTCTGACTGATGAGTTCGCGGCCGCCGAGAGGACCATGACAAGGGACGACCCGCGTCAGTGCGGTATCGTGTTCCCATCGCCGCAATTGCGCAACCCAGGCGGAAAGATCACTGTCTGCAGGCACAACCGGAAACGGTGTTTCGATGGTGTCCCCCATCAAGGCAAAACCCGTTTCAGGTAGCAATGCGATCAGGCAATCGTCTGTATGCCCCGGCAAGTGATGGAGCTCGAGCGTCAGCCCACCCAGATCCAGCGTACAAGTCTGCTCGATCATCAGATTGGGTGGCACGAGTTGCACTTCGTCCCACTTGCCCGGCTCTGATGCCTGCATCTGCGCCAACGTGACCGGCACGTCTGTCCTGAAACGGTGAGCACACCAGGTGTGACTGACGATGGTGCCTGGCCTCTGCACCAGCCCCGCAGTTCCCCAGATGTGATCCCAGTCGGCGTGGCTGTAGACCACCGTCACCTCACGGTCAGCAATCAATGGCAGATAGAGCGCCATGTCACGAGGATGAGACAGGGAATCCCAGACAACCGCGCGTTCCTCGCCCAGTATCAGACTTCCTCGAACCTCGAATATCCCCAAGTCCAACTCCTGCACCCAGAGCTCATCAGACAGTTGTATCAATCCCACCGATATCCTCTTGCATGATCACGAGAGCAGGCATGCGCTCACGTACCAGACTAGCAGAGTCGAATCAGCTCATCGACCGACGTGATCATGCGTCCCGGGCAAACAAGCGATGACTCATCGTCAAAAAGCGATGCATCCAGCAGGCACTATGAGGCATACTGCTCAGGCAGTCTGATCGTTTTCCATTTGCATTGACAGGAGACATCTTAGTGTTCCCATATTCCAACCCCGATACGCAGCAGCGCATCAATCGTGGCCGGAAATTCACCCGTACCGGTCGGTATGGCAAACTGGCTCTGGCCATCGGTCTTTCCCTGACCCTGCTGGCCTGCAGCGATGACGACGATGATGACATCACTGACCCCGACTCGAACGATCCCGGCGATTTCATCGCACCCGAGCCTCCTTCGGGCTACACGGTCAAGGAGATCAGCTTCGGTGAGAACGACATGGTGGCAGCCGCCAATCCGGTTGCCGTACAAGCCGGTGTTGACGTACTGGCCAATGGTGGCAAGGCCATCGATGCCGCCATCGCCGTGCAGGCAGTGCTGAACCTGGTTGAACCTCAATCCTCGGGTATCGGTGGCGGTGCCTTCATCGTCTACTACGATGCCGCGACCGAATCGCTGACAACCTACGATGCGCGCGAAACCGCACCAGCCGCCACGTCACCAGAGCGCTTTCTGGATGACGAAGGCAATCCGATGGGATTCCGCGATGCGGTAGGCGGTGGTCTGTCGGTGGGTACTCCCGGTTTGCTGCGTGGTCTGGAAATGGCACACAATGCTCACGGTGTACTGCCCTGGTCCGGCCTGTTCGATCGCGCCATCGAACTGAGTGAAGACGGCTTTGAAATCTCGCCTCGCATGTCAACCAGTGTCGAGGGCAGCGCCGAAAGACTCGCTGAACAACCCGCCGCAGCTGCCTACTTTCTGCAGGAAGATGGCACGGCCAAACCCGCTGGCACCATCCAGACCAATCCGGAATTCGCGGCAACCCTGCGCACCATTGCCAGCAATGGCGCCGATGCCTTCTACACCGGGGCGCTGGCCGAGGCCATGGTGGAGATTGTCAACAATCATCCGACCAATCCAGGGGACCTGTCCCTGAGCGATCTGGAGAACTATCAGGCCATCGAGCGTGACCCCGTGTGCGTGGTCTACCGCACTGATTACCGCGTCTGCGGAATGGGACCTCCAAGCTCGGGAGCACTGACTGTCGGCATGACGCTGAAAATGCTCGAGCGCTTCGACCTGGCAGCACTGGGCCCCAACAGCGTGGAAGGCAATCATCTGATTCTTGAAGCCTACAAGTTGGCCTACGCCGATCGTGGTGCCTATATGGCCGACAGCGATTTTGTCGACGTACCGGTTGATGGACTGATCGATACCACCTATCTGGATACCAGGTCGGCACTGATCGAAGCCACCTCTGCCATGCCCAATCCGGACGCTGGTGTTCCACCGGGTGTCACGGTTGCCATGGGTCAGGACAACTCTCTGCAACTGCCTTCCACGAGCCATATCTCGATCGTTGATGCCGACGGCAATGCAGTATCGATAACCACCACCATCGAAAGCGGTTTCGGCAGCCTGCAGTTCGTCAACGGCTATCTGCTGAACAACGAGCTGACCGACTTCTCCTTCAGCCCGACTGATGCAGACGGCAACCCCATCGCCAACCGGGTCGAGCCCGGCAAGCGACCTCGCAGTTCCATGGCACCCACCATCGTGTTGAATGACAGCAGCGATGAAATCGAGATGGTCATCGGTTCACCCGGCGGCAGTGCCATCATTCAGTATGTGACCAAGACGCTGATCGGTGTCATCGATTGGGACCTGAACATCCAGCAAGCCATCAATCTGCCCAACTTCGGTGCCGGCAATTCAACCAATGTTCGACTCGAAGCAGGCAGTGTCGATGTCGAAGACATGAAAGTCGGCCTGGAAGCACTCGGGCATACCGTGGACGATCCACGTGCGGCAACCAGCGGCTTGCAGGGCTTCGTCTTCAATGGCATCCGCGAAGACGGCACTGTTGGATTGCTGGCCAGTGATCCCAGCATGGGTACCTGGGCTGGCGGCGCGGATCCGCGACGTGAAGGTGTCGCCATGGGCACTGACGCTGCGCAGTAATCGGTATCGGTACGCAATCCCTGACAGAGGGGTTGAGACGGGGCCTTCGGGCCCCGTTCTTCGTTGGATCAGCGAAACTGTTCCACCACATCAGGTCGATCGGTGGATGGCATCGTGCAGGAAGATGAGTTTGTCGCGCACCGGCTTGGTCAGTACAAAGGGATAGAGATCCCGATGCCCCATGCTGCGATTCAGCTGGTTCAAGCGAACACTCAACGGAATCCACGCCTCCACCAGTGACTTGCCATCCAGCGGCTCCTTCGGCACGAAGCCGACCTCCTGCGCCGTGGTCATCGTGTCATGAATGTGCAGATAGTGCGCGAAGGTCTCCGCCCAATCCTCGTGGGGATGCGCCGATGCATAGGCACTGATGAACTGCGATTGCCAGTTGCTGCGGGGCCCCTCGGCATAATGACGTTTCAGCGCTTCACCATAGTCCTGCCGCTCGTCACCGAACACCGCCCGAAAGTCATCGTGACGACCGACGCTGTCTACCAGCAACAGCCAGAAGAAGTGCCCCGTCTCGTGACGCAGATGCCCCAACGGGGTTCGGTACTCTTCACCCAGCGCATTACGACGACGTTCGCGCTCAGCGTCCTCTGCCTCGGCAATATCGATGGTGATCAACCCATCCTCATGACCCGTGGTGACAGGCTTGTTCTCAGTAGCGCCGAGAAACCTGAAACGCAGCGGCGGCACACGCTCGGGAAAGGCTTGCGAGCTGACCGCCACCAGACCAAGCTCGCGCAGGGAATAGAACAATCTGCGCTTCGCCGCTTCCATTTCTCGCCACAGATCCAGATGACCCGGCTTGGACAGATCAGGAATGGTTTCATTGGCGTCGCAGGCGAGGCAGAAAGCGCCATCCGGCAAGGCAGTCCAGTTGCAGGCATCGTGATTCGACGCGTTCTTGCACAAAGGTGCATCAATTCCTGCGCGCACCATGGTTCGTGTGTCGGGGTTGAAGGCCAGTTTCGTACCGCAGCCGAGGCAGACTGCGTTGTCGAAATAGACGACTCGATCGCATTGTGGGCAGTTGATTATATCCATGACTCATCATAGGCGCCGGTTCTGGTATTCGCCAGCTGTCCCTGCGTCCGCTCCATGCAGATGACAGACCATTGACGCAAGGCAACTACGCAGGTGACCGGGCGATCCGCTGTTTCGGGCTCGCAATACTGCCATAGGGATAGCAGCTACCCATGATGAGGCAAAAGCTGCACGATCTGGCCTGAAAGACGCCCCATGATCCGACCCGGAACAACGCCGCACAGGCCGGAACCTTATGCTGTTCTTGCCAACTGACAACACAAGCGACACAACCCGCCGCAGGGGCTTCCGCTACAATGCCGCATCGCAAACGAACGCGCCTTACCATGTCCCTACTCAGAACCTCCGCCGCTCGCTCACTCAGGCTTCCGGCACTCATCACAGGCATCCTCTTCGGTGTGCTTTCCGGCTGCAGCAGCAGTGACGATAACGATGACCCAGGTGTCGACATCCCGGGAGACTCGGGAGATCCGGGAACCACGGTCGTGCTCGAACCATTGCCGAATCCGCCGTTGACAGAAGCTCCTTCCGCCGATGATGAGCCAGTTCCCTTCGACTCGGTGTTTCATACGGTCACCGATTACGCCCTGGTGCGTGACACAGGCCCACGCATCGAGGACGACATTGTTGCCGATCTGACCGAAGCAGACTATGCCGCAGGTTTGCCTGAGGCCGTGATTACCGTACCCGCCGGTGTGGATCCCGCCATTAACGGCGCACCCTATTTCGAGGGTTTGTCGAATGTTCGTGTGGAAGCCGGGCAGCTGGTGGACATTCGCTATGTGCCACGAGATCCTGAAGGAGAATTGCCCGGCATGTTCCCGCAGGGTCTACCGGACGGGGCAACCTTCGATGACAATTTCGATGGTACCAAAAGCCTGAGATGGCAGACCTATCAGGCTGATCTGGGTGTCACGGCCTTCACCGTCGTCGCCGTGGACCCGGCCAACAGCGAGTATCGCAGCTCACAAACGGTACTGATCGCGGTCGACCCGCCTTCGGATCCTGCCAGTGTGCCCAATATTGCACCGTCGATACTGCCCATCGCCCGATACACCGTACGAGCCGGCGATCCGGTATCGATCTTCATCATCGGTACCGATCGAAATGGCACGGTCCCGAGCATCGAACTGCTTGACCCACCGGCCAATGCCTTTCTGACGCCTGACGAACGCACGCCTGAATGGCAGATCCTTCAGGCTGTTCCGGAAACAGCGGGCACGATTACCTTCGACGTATTGACGCGCGATGCCGACGATCCTGCCCTGACCGGTCTTGATCAGATCATTCTGGATGTGCTGGAACCGGCTGAATTCGAACGCAGCGGCGATCGACTGAAGACAATCGCTGCAGGTTCCGGAATCGAGTTTGGCAGCGCCATCTCTCCGGTGTTCTATATGCAGGCCGATGGTGGGGTCTATGAATCCATCGCAGGCAGCGAGTTCGGCGTGATGACACCGGAGAGCTCGATGAAATGGATTGCCATCAATCCACTGCCCGGACGATTCGAATTTGCCGACATGGATAACCTTGTCAGTTTTGCCCGGGCAAATGCCATGAAGGTACGCGGTCATCCGCTGGTCTGGCATCGCAGCCTGCCCGACTGGGTGGAAGAGACGGCAGTCGAGGATCGCGAGGTCCACATGCGCGAGTACATCACTCGCGTCATGACACGCTACAGCGATGATGTCGACTACTGGGATGTCATCAATGAACCTGTCGCCGATGAAGGTGGGCTGCGGGATTCCCTGTGGCTTGAAGCGATGGGCGAACAGTACATGGACATCGCGTTTGCCCAGGCGCGGGAACTGGACCCGACGGCAATACTGGTACTCAACGAGTACGATATCGGTTTTGCCGGACCCAAATTCGATGCCTTGTTGAGCCTTCTGGACCGACTGCGGGCCCGAGAGGTACCTGTGGATGCTGTCGGTTTCCAGTTGCACGTGTCTTCGAACTTCGACCAGTTCGATGAACTGGCAAGCAACATGGCAGCCATAGCCGAACGTGGGCTGGACATCCACGTCACCGAGCTGGATGTCGCCATCGTCGATGACGACAGCGATCAGATCCAGGCCGACATCTACCGCGGAATCGTTGAAACCTGTCTGGCCCAGTCTCGCTGCAAGGTACTGCAGAGCTGGGGATTTACCGATCGCTACTCGTTCCGGACCGGCCAGACGCCGCTTTATCTGGACCGGGACTATGCGGTCAAGCCTGCCTATCAAGCACTGCAGGAGTCGCTTGGCGGCAACTGACAAAGCCCGTCAGACTGCAGCCGCCAGGCTTGCATTGGATGGAAGATGCGGTTCAGACATGATCAACGATATCCGCAATGGAATCGACGACATGTCTGGGCCGGAACGGAAATCGAGCAATATCGGCTCTCTGCGTGGAACCGGTCAGCACCAGAAACGTCTCCAGACCGGCTTCGATTCCCGCGATGACATCCGTATCCATGCGGTCGCCGATCATCGCAGTGGCCTCGGAATGGACCTCGATCTTGTTCATCGCACTGCGAAACATCATCGGGTTGGGTTTGCCGACGAAATACGGGCTGACACCGGTGGCCTTGGTAATGAGAGCCGCCACTGAACCGGTTGCAGGCAACGGCCCTTCGGGTGACGGGCCGGTGACATCCGGATTGGTGGCAATGAATCGGGCCCCTTTCTCGACCAGTCGAATCGCCGTGGTAATGGATTCGAAGGAATAGGTTCTCGTCTCTCCGAGCACCACGAAATCGGGCGCTGTACTGGTCAGCGTGTAACCGATTTCGTGCAACGCCGTGGTCAAGCCGGCTTCACCGATGACAAAGGCCGAGGCATCAGGTGCCTGATCGTCGAGAAATTGTGCGGTGGCAATCGCGGATGTCCAGATACGATCTTCCGGCACGTCGAGACCGGAATTGGCCAACCTGGCAGCAAGGTCGCGGGGGGTGAATATGGAGTTGTTGGTGAGCACCAGAAACTTGCGTTTCTTCTGAATCAGGCGCTCGAGAAACAGTGCGGCTCCGGGAATCGCATCACCTTCCCTGACCAGCACACCATCCATATCGGTGAGCCAGGCATCGATCTTGATGTCGGGGGCCATGCTCGCATTCTCCTGTTGTAAGGCTTGTGTGCCGGTACAACGATGGTAGCCTGAAACAGTCCCCTCATCCACACAGATTGTGTTCGACCTCCCGGGCGTTACTCGCGTTGGAGAGGTGCGAGAAACGCCCGAGCACGATCAGCCTCAGAGATCGAAGGTGGGGCGCGGCCTGTTCGGAATGATATCGGCTGCCGAATCAGAGGCCCAACCGCGTTCCGTCCTGGACACGTAATCATTGATCTCCGGCCCGGTATAGATCTGCCGTGGACGACCGATACGCGCCCCTTGCAGATTCTGTTCACGCCAATGAGCAATCCAGCCCGGCATGCGGCCCATGGCGAAGACGACGGTGAACATGTTCGTGGGGATGCCGAGTGCCCGCAGAATGATGCCACTGTAGAAGTCCACGTTCGGGTAAAGCTTGCGCTCCACGAAATAGGAATCGTTGAGTGCGATCTCTTCCAGACGCTTGCCGATCTCCAGCAGTGGATCATTGATGTTCAGGTGTGCCAGCAGCTTGTCTGCAACTCGCTGCAACATCTGCGCTCGCGGGTCAAAGCTCTTGTAGACCCGATGGCCGAAGCCCATCAGACGTATGCCACTGTTCTTGTCCTTGGCCTGTCGCATGTACTCTTCCACAGACAGATCTCCCTTGTGGATCTGTTCGAGCATCTCGAGCACGGCCACATTGGCACCGCCATGCAAAGGCCCCCACAGCGCACAGACGCCGGCGGCACAGGAGGCAAACAGATTGGCGCCACTACTGCCAACCAGTCGCACGGTGGAAGTACTGCAGTTCTGCTCGTGGTCGGCGTGCAGAATCAACACCAGGTTGAAAGCCAGACGCACGATGTCGTCGGTCTCATGAGGTGCATGCGGTTCCGAGAACAGCATGTGCATGAAATTCTCGACATAGAGCAGATTCGGATTGGGGTAGTTATAGGTTCTGCCGATGGAACTGCGGTGCGCAAAGGCGGCTATCGTTCTGATCTTGCTGATCAGTCTTGCCGCTGCCGTGATGAATCGATCTTCACTGCCCATCTCCACCATGTCAGGATGAAAACAGGACAAGGCATTGATCATCGCCGACAGGATGGCCATGGGCGGCGCCTGGGTGGGAAACCCCTGAAAATGGTATTTCATGGATTCATTCAGCATGGCATGTTTGGTCAGCCTTTCACTGAAGTCACCGTATTCTTCAGCCGTCGGCAGATTGCCGAATATCAGCAGCCAGCATACCTCGATGAAGTTGGGCGCCTCCTCGAACTGTTCGATGGGGATTCCTCGATACCGCAGTATTCCCGCGTCGCCATCGATATAGGTAATGGCGCTGGTACAACTCCCGGTGTTGCCGTAGCCCTGGTCGAGGGTGATGTAACCGGTGGCATCGCGCAACTTGCCGATGTCCAGAGCCTTCTCATTTTCACTGCCGATGACTACCGGCAACTCGACGGTCTTGCCGTCGAGGGTCAAGGATACGCTTTCACTCATCTCGGCTTACTCAGCTGTAGTGGAATCAAGAATGACAGTGTAGACCTGCAGGCACCCTCATGGCTGATGTAACCCCATGAATACATTATTTCCCCAAGGTCACAAGACAATTCCTTCGCCGCAAACGCGCATGCGGCGGGGCTTGCCGACTGATTGGCTTCTGTATCACGAGACCCATGCTCAAGACCTAACCACCCGCCGACGCTATTCGGGTCATGTCAAAACGGAGGTTTTTTTAATGACCATCAGCCTGTACGCCGACCTGACTTCTGCAAGCCTTTCTCAGACTCAGTCTCAGTCACGTCCACCCCCACCTCCCGGTGGAGGCAACGGTGAAGGGCCACCTTCTCATGCCCAGGCTATCGAAACCATGGGTAGCTCCCTGTCGACTGAGGTCAGGGATTCCCTGTTTGCAGCCGTGGAAGAGATGCAGGAAACAGGCGCTACCTTCGACGAGATAAAGTCCTTCGTCGATACCGAGATGGAAGCCAACGGCATCGACATGTCCGGTGGCCAGAATCGGTCGGGCCAACTCATCAACATCATGAGCTGAACGATCGAGCACCGACCTTGATCCAACAAGACCCGGATCGAGCTCTGCCGGGTACGGTGACATGCACCGTGCAGCCAGAGCTCTTCCGGGCACAAGGCGCCAGAGTCCGTCCAGGAGACAACTCGTGCGAACCAGCAGCAGAAAGCATTGTCGTCCGGAGCCCCCCCCCGCCGAGAAACGCCACGGCGTCATGGTGATCCAGCACTCGCCTGCACAGAGCGAAACAGCGCAGCTGACCGACAGCTGTCCAGCCACTCTGCACGAGTGTCAGCCTGCAGGATGCATCTGACCACGATCGGCACACGACCCATCCCCTTTCATTAATACAAGCATGAAGACCAGTCACTCTGGTAATGGCCAGCTATGGACGTCGCTGGCCTGCAGCAGCGTCACATGACCATTGTCGACAGGCTTCAAGCGGCTTCGATCGCGTCTATTGGCTGCACCCTGGCTGCTGAAACCGGCATGCATCACTCGAGAGCGCCCTGCCCTTTCGGCTCAAACGAGTCGGCTATTCATGCCTTGGTATAGGGAATTGCTCCGTGTTTTCCAGCACTCAACTAAAGTTGACTGGCATTCGAAATACGCCTCGTGAATCCTGTAGCCACTGCAAGCTCAAGCGAGCTTTTACAGTGCAAGCAGGATACACAGAAGGTGCACAGGCAGTCTGGATGTGAATGGCATCATTGATCTTCAAACACATTCAAATACATTCCTGTCCCCTTTCGAATTCAAATGAAAAACACGGATAGCAAACATGAAACATCAACAAGCATCATCACGGCTTCGCAGCAGCGGCACTCGCCTGTCTGTGTTGGTGGCAGGTGTACTGGCAGCCGGCAACGTCGCTGCAGACAATGTGGACGAGATGATTTCCAGTCTGGAAGAGACGCTGCAAGCGGCCAAGCCGATCCGGGCCACACCACAGGCAGTGGACAAGGCCGTGGCAGCTCGGCAGGGCCTCGGGTTCAGAAGTGATCGCGACTATGTGTCCAGGATTCTGGAAAACCCCGAAGCGTTCGGTGCCATGACTGGTGCCCTGACCGGTGGCCACCATGCGACCCCGAAAGAAATCGAAGCGCTGAAGATTCGTCTGGTTCTGCAAGAGGACGCCATTGCCCTGGCACCTGTCCTTGGCGAGGATCCCGATTTTGCGGGCATCTACATCAGCACCGCCAACATGATCAATATCGGCTTCACGTTCAATGCCGAGAAGAAAGTCGAGCAGTTGCGACAGAAGCTTCGCTTGCCGGAGCGTGTGCAGGCCTTTGAGGCCAAGCGGTCGATGGGAGAGCTGGAAAATGACAAGAAACGCGTTGTCGACTTGACTCGAGAACTCGGAGCCAAAGGTATCACGGTATCTCAGGTGGCCATCGACATCATCAGCAACAGGATCAGTATTGGTGTGGTCAAACTGGATCCGGACAAACGCGCGACCCTGCTGAACCTGTTCGGCGATGTGGATGTCGTCGACAAGGATCTCAATGAGATGGAGAACCGGGCCGATACGGCGACGCCCATGCGTGCAGGTGTCCGTATCACCAATGCAGCCGGTGGCAGTTGCACCTCGAACTGGAAGGCACAGGATCGCACGACCGGTGAGATGGTCACCATCACGGCCGGACATTGTGTATCCGATGTCAATGGCACACTCGGCGGTCCCGGGGCATCATTCTTTCAGGGAACCACCAGTGGCGGCGCTTCTCGTTTGATAGGCGTATCAGACCAGACGACCTGGCTTTTCCCCAGCATCGACCCATTCACGGGCGCAGTGTCGGGATCGGCGGAGGTTGATGCGCTCCGGGCGCCTCTGGAAAGCAACATCTTCTCCATGCCCTATCTCTATGCCTACGACAACGCCAACACCGGTGTCTTCGCTGACAGCGAACAGGCTCGCGTTGGTGCCGTCGATGGTACCGTCGTCATCGGAACCGTGGTATGCAGCGGTGGGCAGTTCAGTCCCGGCAATCAGGTCGGTGGTAGCAACTGGAAGAATTGCGGATCGGTCAATGCCGTCAATGTCGCCAATGTGTTCGCACGTCAATCCGGGTCTGCCGATCGCTTCACGGTCCTCAACACGAATGAAGCCACCTATACGGCCATTGGCGGTGACAGCGGCTCACCCACCTGGCGCATCGGCTACAACTCCAGCCAAGGCTGGCACGGAATAGCCGTCGGCCATCATTCCGGTGGCCCTGCCGGCGCGGAGATCTTCAATGACATCGAACGCGTCGAAGATGCTCTGAATGTCGATGTCAGATTCTACTGAGAGAGCCTGTTATGACACCGAATGACACCATCCATGCCATGGAGTCGCTGGACACCTTCTGTCTGAGGATTTCGAAGGCACTCTCGACGGATGGGTTCGATGTCAGGATTCAGCCCGGCGATCATCTGATCGATGACGCCGGGGCGGATTCTCTCACCGTTCTCAGATACGTCACCCATCTGCAAGCCTCGGGGTTGCCTGTCGATCTCGGCGAATTCGATACCCGCCTGCTGGACACTCGAATCGCCTATCAGCGATACCTTCAGAACCTTGCCGCACGCAAACAGGAAGAATTCTCATGACTGGTCAACACGCAAACATCAACCTGGCCTCAAGCCAGAGTCACGCGGTGCAGGTAGAGAATGATCCGAAAGCCGTTCTGCTTCAGGGAAAGTACGCGCGCCTGCGTCCACTGGCGCAGAATGACTATGGCTATTTCTACGATCTGAGCCTGTCGGCCGAGAACAATGCGCGCTGGCGTTACCGGGGGACTACACCCAGTCCTGAACGATTCGTCACGGACCTGTGGAATGGCGTGCAGGCACAGTTCGTCATCGAAACACCTGAACCACGACAACGCGCGGGTCTGGTCGTGGCCTACAACGCTGACATGGCCAATGGCACCGTCTATCTCGCCGCGCTGGTCGACAAGCAACATCATCGCAAGGTCTGGCCAATGGAAGGCATACTGCTCTTTGTCGACTACCTGTTGCAGAACTGGAATTTTCGCAAGGTCTACGCGGAAACACCGGAGTTCTGTGCCGCGCAGTTCGCCTCGGGCACCGGCACCTTCTTCGAGGAAGAAGGCCGACTCACGCAGCATCAGTTCTTCCAGGGAAAATACTGGGACTACATCACCTACGCATTGACGAGGGAACGGTGGGAAGCCCACGGCAAGGCCGCTCTGAACAATCTGGCGACAATGGATCAGGAGAAGTAAGATGGAGACACTGGTTGATGCCATCGATGCACTGAACGAACCCGAGCGGGGCTTCCATTTCATGTCCCGCTCGGCGCCAGAGTCGAGAATCAGTTATCTGGCGCTTCGGGAGAAAGTCAGGACTCTCGCCGGAAAACTGAGTACACTGGGCATGGATCAGGGCGCCAGAGTTGTTGTTTCAGTGCCGGACCAGCAGCAGTTCCTGCTGCTCTTTCTGGCGGTGGTTCGTGCCGGTCTGGTGGCCGTGCCAGTGCCGCCTTCCGGATTGATCGGCGACTTGAGTACCTATCGCAAGGATATCGAACGCATTCGCGGAACGTGCGGCGCGGCCTGCATCATCACCAGCGATGCTCTCTACCCACGGCTATGCACTCCTCACGCTGACAGGCACCTGATATCCTGGTCGCACCTGATGGCAGGTGAGACCTCTGGCGAACTCGGCACACCAGACGCGACCAGTCCCGCCCTGATCCAGTTCTCTTCCGGTAGTACCGGCACACCGAAGGGGATCGAGTTGACCCACGCGAATATCATCAGCAATGCTCAGGCCATCAGCCATTCACTGGCCATTGACCCGGAAACTGATCGAGGCCTGAGTTGGCTGCCCTTTCACCATGATATGGGCTTGATGGGATTTCTCATCACCCCCGTGTTGACACAGACATCCACCTGGTTTCTGCCACCGCTGGAATTCGCACGCCAGCCGGGGCGTTGGCTGGAACTGATGAGCCAGACCCGCGCAACCGTGTCCTATGCGCCGAACTTTGCCTATGAACTGGCGGCCAGATGTGCCAGGAAATCGCAGTGCAGTCAATGGGACCTGTCTGCGTGGCGAGTGGCGGGTTGTGGCGGTGAGCCCGTGATGCCAGCGGTGCTGCAGCGCTTCGTCAGACAATTTGAACCGGCAGGGTTCAGGGCATCGGCCCTCACGCCCGGTTTTGGTCTGGCAGAGGCCACCGTTGCCGTGACCCTGTCCAGGCCGGGCAAGGGTATCGTGCAGCGCCAGCCGAAAGCCGAATCGGGTACCCGACGTCATGTCGTATCCTCGGGCAGAGCCGTCAGCAATACCCGGATTCGCATCGTTTCTCCCGATGGCCGCGAAGTGTCCGAGACGGTGGAAGGTGAAATTCAGGTGCGAGGACCCGGTGTCGCACAGCGTCTGTGGGACATGAACGGTCCTCGCGCATTGACGGGACAGGACGGTTGGTTGAGCACGGGAGACCGAGGGTTTCTGCGAGACGGTGAGTTGCATGTGTCGGGAAGACTCAAGGAGACAATCGTGATCAATGGTCATAACCACCATGCTCAGGACGTCGAGGAATGCGTTCTGGGGGTCAGCGGCATCCGCCGCGGCGGTGTTGTCGCCTTCGGCAGACCGGGTCAAGGCAGCGAGCAACTCGTGCTGGTTGCAGAAAGTCGTTCGGACAAGTCTGTACGCACAATGCAACAGCTGCTTCGTGCCGCCGTAAGGCAGCAACTCGGACTCGGCGTGGCAGACGTGCTGATCGTCAAGCGTGGCACCATCGCCAGAACCACCAGCGGAAAGATCAGACGTCAGGCGCTCAGACAATGCTATCTTGCAGGCGAATTAACGACATTGTCATCACCTTCCCACCGTTGCGGCAGTGCCGCGATCAGTTGCAAGCAAGGTAGCATCAGGATTCAGACATCACAGGGAAGCAGCTGATTCCGCTACCCGTGATTGACCATCTCTGCGAGGGTTTGTACTATCAGATGCAGGCGGTAGAGGGCCGTCAACAATGACCAATAGTTCAGCATGACGGGTCTCTAATCACGTGCATTACTGCGTAATTCCAGCGCAGTCAGACTGTAAAAGAATCTGCAGGAATGAACCTTGGATCGCGATAGAGGGGAGCAACAGCCCGATTTTCTCCGGGGTGGCGGAGAAATGGGCGCACGCATGCGGTCGCTGGACTGGAGCCGTACGCCATTGGGAGATGCCCACACCTGGCCGGTGCCACTGCAGATTACTCTGCGCACACTGCTCACGACGCGTCATCCCATGTTCATTTTCTGGGGTCCGAGTCACTACTGCTTCTACAATGACGCCTATTCCGAATCCCTTGGGCCGGAAAAACACCCTGCCATTCTCGGCAGTCCGGGCAAGGAGTTCTGGAAGGAAATCTGGCCGATCATCGGCCCCCAGATTGATCAGGTGATGACGGGTGGCGAAGCTACCTGGCACGAGAATCAGCTGGTACCGATCATTCGCCACGGCCAGCTGGAACAAGTGTACTGGACCTACAGCTTCGGACCCGTATACGACCCTGATGCGCCATTCAAGGTCGGCGGTGTACTGGTGGTCTGTACAGAGACGACGCAGCAGGTACAGGCACAGGAAGAACTGCGCCTGGCTGATGCACGTTGGCGAAACCTGTTCGAGCAGGCACCGGGCTTCATGTGTGTGCTGGAAGGACCCGAACACCGGTTCGTCTACGCCAATACACGCTTCAGCACGCTCGTTCAGCGAAATATCGTGGTAGGCGAAACCGTTGCCGACCTCTTTCCCGACCTGCGAGAGCAGGGTTTCAAGGAGTTGCTCGACGGCGTCTATCAGCGCGGCGAGGCCTATGTGGCCGAATCTGCACCCATTGAATTTTCCATTGGCGACACGGGAAAGACCGTACGACGTTACCTGGATTTCATCTATCAACCCATTCGTGATACAGCCAACCGAGTGACCGGCATTTTCGTGGAAGGCGCTGATGTGACCAAACGGGTGACGCAGGAGCGCACGATTCGTATCAGCCAGGAAAGACTGAACCTGGCCATAGAGGCCGCAGGCCTGGCACTGATCCACGTCAACCTTGAAACCGACGAGGTCGAGTTTTCCAAGGAATTCCGTGCTCTGATCGACTGGGGTGACAAGCCCGAACCCCACAGCAGCAGGATCCCGGACCTCTTTCACGAGGATGACAGAGACCGCCTGAAGACCTTGTATCAGCAGGCCCTGCAAGGCAATGCCTACAAGGGCATCGACACCACGGGCAGATTGCTGAGCAAAAGCGGTGAATGCCGTTGGGTCAGATTGCAAAGTCGTACCATCATGAGCCAACAAGGGACGACAGCCACACCTTCCGAGTTCATCGGAACCTTCACGGATATAACCGCCGAACGCGAGGTGCAGGCTGCCCTGCACGAAGCCCGTCGCCTGGCGGAAGTGGCAAACGAGACCAAGAGCGCCTTCCTGGCTCACATGAGTCACGAGATTCGCACTCCGATGAGTGCCGTGCTGGGATACGCCGACCTGCTGTCATTCAGGACAGATGACACCGAACAGACCGAATACCTGCATATCATCAAGCGCAATGGTCAGTTTCTGCTGGACATCATCAACGACATTCTTGATATCTCGAAAATCGAATCGGGCAAACTTGATATCCAGCAGATTGAATTCTCTCTCACCGAACTGATCGATGATGTCAGGTCGATGATGGCCGTGAGAGCATCCGAAAAGGGCATAGAGTTCGAGGTCATCTACCAGAGTGCAATCCCTGAATGGATACTCAGCGACCCCAAGAGACTCAAACAGATTCTGGTCAACCTGATCGGAAATGCCGTCAAATTCACACGTTCCGGTTCAGTGCAGCTGCTGGTGAGATTCATTACCGGTAGCAGCACGCAGTTGCAGTGCTCGGTCGTGGATACCGGCACTGGCATGTCGGAAGAACAACTGAGCAGGTTGTTTCTGCCTTTCAGCCAGGGGGATGGTTCGATCAATCAGCAATTCGGTGGCACCGGTCTGGGTCTGGCCATCAGTCAGCGCCTGGCAGCGTATCTGGGCGGCAAGATCAGCGTTGACAGCACGCCTGGTCAGGGTAGTTGTTTTTCATTTTCGATTGATTGCGAGGTGCCCACCACACGGCAGGCAGCAAACAAGATCAATCAGGCATCATCCCCTGCCGAGACAGTCAAACCGGTGTCCCTCAAACGCGAGGCCCTTGTACTGGTGGTCGATGACCACAAGGACATACGTCAGCTGATAGCGCAGTATCTGGAAGATGCCGGTGCTCGTGTCATCAGCAGTGAAGATGGCATAGAGGCGATCGAGCGCGTCGAGCATATGATGTCCGGCACCGAGCCGGAGCTTGATCTGATCATGCTCGACATGCACATGCCACGCCTGGACGGTTACCACTGTGCGAGGCGATTGCGTGAGCTGGGATTCGAAAAACCGATCATCGCACTGACTGCCAACGTGATGCCGGACGATGTATCACGATGCCTGGACAGTGGTTGCAGCGCGTTCCTGAGCAAACCGATCGATGCTCAATCAATCTACAACGCCATCGCACCTTTCCTGGCCAAAGTGGATGACGGACTACCCACGACGCTGAAGCAGACCAGCAATGTAGAACGGCAGACATCGACAACGCCGACAACATCGACAACATCGACAACATCGACAACATCGACGACAATGAAAGCCGATCACAGGCAAGTGCTGGTGGTCGACGACGCCGATGATCTGACTCGCCTGTATCAGCGACTGCTGAATCAGAAGGGTTATGCTACCGTGACAGCGAGCGATGGCGCCTCTGCCCTGAAGCTGGCTCAGACAACACAGCCCGGTATCGTACTGCTCGACATCAACCTCCCGGACATGAGTGGACTCGAACTGATCGGGAAGATGAAGTCGATACCGGCGATGGAACATGCCAGATACATCGCCCTGTCGGGCCATTCCTCACACGGTGATGAGCGCGTTTCGCTCGCAGCCGGGTTTGATCATCACCTGGTGAAGCCAGTATCGCTGGGTGAACTGATGAAGGTGATCGAACAAGCCCACTCGCTTCCCGTCAGCACCTGAGGACACTGCGGCCCGCAATACGGTAGCCAGGGCCTATCACGCAGCAATCCGGGAGAACGATCGGTCAGGAATCCCAACGGTAGCCATTCTCCGGCTCCGGTGATTCGTCAGGTGGCACCCTGGATTTTCTGCCCTGGCCGTTTTCCCAGTAGTCATCATTCGGATAAGCGCTTTCATCATGATCACCGGGCGCCTTGCTGACACCGGTTTCAGCAGTATCCTTTTCACTCTTGTCCGATTGACCGGAACGTTTATCGTCTGTCGCTTGCTTGTCGGGATTTGTCATGATATTCGAGCCCTTTGCTTTTCCGCAAACATACCGCGCTTTCCGTCCAGTGCCCTTGGCGAGATCTGTTCCTGAAATTGTTACAGGCTCCACGGGACAACCGGGTGATCGCAATGGCATTCACCTGATGCAGCAAATCGCGTTGACAGATCCGGTCAGCGGATCGCATCGGACAGCGTTTCTGCATCTCCGCTTGCAATCAGATCATTGAAGAATCCGAACCAGCTGGAAAAGGCCCCAGGGCGACCATCGGGATTCCAGATGGAACGTTCCAGTGCCTCCCGTTCATTGACAGCCGGGGAGAACACATTGGGCTTGACGCGTCCCAGCCCGGAACCGGATGCCAGTTGCTGAAGCGCCTCCAGGCAGTCCTCGGGATCATCCGGAACCAGATTCACCGCCAGGCCAAGTGAGTTTGCCAGCAACTGTAGTCGTGTAGCACGCACCGCGGCGGGGCGACCGACTGCCACGTTCTCATCGAAGAGCGTGGCAGCAAGAGAACTGTCGAAGCTCAGACCACGGCGCCAGAAATGGGTGGAACCCAATGCCAGCCAGACATCATCAACCACGATGGCTGAAGCTGCCAGATGCCAGGGACGTCCGGGGCCAGCCACCGGTGTCACCAGCGCCAATCGTGATGCATTGGCATCGGCGAGTTCCCTGAGCGCTGCATTGATGCCATCCTTGCGAACGTCCTTCAAACGATCCGGCCTGTCGGGCAGGAAGTTCTCCGGGACAATCAACATGACAACCAGACCCGGTCTTGCGACCCAGCGATCCTTGATGGCCTGAATCCAGTCAAGCTCCGCCCCCTCGACATCTGCATCAATACACGGTGTCTGGATATAGATGAAGTCCTCTGCCCGGCCGATGGCGCCCAACACGGCACGAGCGAATTCAGTCACACCTTCGGCGGTCTTTCGTATCAGACTGTCGACGCCAGCCGCCGCCGCATCGTCATCGAAACTTGCCGTGTCGATCAGAGGATCCAGGTTCTGGCCAGTCGCCGATTCAATGGCGTTTTTCAGATCCACCCAATCCTGACCGGGGGTGTGGCTTGCAATGGCAGCCGCGACATAGGTGCGAACGATCGCATCCCCCGCCACGCCATGTGCAAGCGTCTCCAGCACCGCAGACCAGCGCGTTGTGCCAGTCACTGGAGACGGTATGGTTCGCGGGGTCGAGACCGACGAGAGATAGTCACCCAGATCGGTTGAACGTCGCTCATCCATCAAGGATGTCAGGGCGGTGGCTGCAGGCCCTGCAAGAGACAGACCCTGGGCTCCGATCTCCGGAGCTGCCGGTAGCCCTGCGTGAGCCAGTTGTGGTGGCGGGGATTCATGAAGATTCTCCCGCAGTTCGCCAGCACCAAGCGTCGCTGTCAGATTGACAGGATCTTGTGCTACCAGCTCCAGCCGCTCCATGGATGGCGCGGGAGCCCCGAGTATACCGGGGTCGTTCAAACGGTTACGAGCGCGATGCACGCGTGAGGCGACACCACCACTTTCCGGCAAGGTCCCCTCGGGCGTGTCGATGAATGCCGGCGAGGTCGTGATCAGGGTGTCTTCTGCGCCCACTGAATTGGGCAAGGTCGAAGCAACCCTGTCCCCTGCCAGCAGGGTCGACGTATCCAGCAATGCATGGGGTGTTGTCGCAGGGTCCGCGGAGACTGACATGACATGATCACCTGCCTGCCATAGGTTGCTGCCGGGAATGAAGGTCGTGGCTCGTTCGCAGATGAACAGGGATTCACTGCCGTCCAGCTCGGATGCTGCCAGGCGGGAGCCCGCTGCCAGTGCGGGTCGGATGACGCGCTGGTCCATGAACAGAGCAGTAGAACCGGCGCTTGTCACCATGGCATCAAAACTGATGAACACCGGGTTCCCGTCCGAGTCGGTCGGGCCGCTGCTGCCGTCCGGAACGGGCACCACGACGCGCGCAAGCCCGGCACCATCAAAAGCCGCAGCACCGCCATCGAGACGTATCCGTTTGCCGCTGTTCTGATCCCGAGCATGGGTGTAGATCCGCACCCAGCCATCACTGGCCACATCGGGTGTACGCACATCGATCAACACAATCTGCTTTTCACTGGTCTCACCGCGGGCAGTGCCCTCGCCCGCCAGCGCCGACACCTCATAGTCGAGGCTCACCGGCAACGGCGCGACACCTGCCGCTGCAGGCGTCGCCGCACCGCAATCGACATCCATGACGGCTGCCATGGCTGTCGACGCACCTCCCGCCAGGGTTGTCATGACAGAACCGCTCAGGGCATCCATCGACAGCAATACCGGATTGGTCGCGTTGTTCTGCAACGGTGAAAGCCGTGTCGAGGCATTCGCCTGTCTGCTGTCATCGCGCCCCACGCCAACCGACAGACTTTCAATATCGACCATGGCAATGCGCAGATAGTCTCGCGCCAGTGCAAACGCAGGTGCTGTCGCCGTCCAGCCGGAAAACACGGCACCGGAGGCACTCGTCGGTGCAACCGGTATGGGGACATACGGGCCATTGGGTAGCGGCGCCATTCGCGGAATGGGGACCCTGTCGGTGGCTGGAGCCACGCTCAATTGCAAGGTGGGCGATGCCGCGACTGTAAACAGAGTCTGGCTTCCGCCGATTCCGGCCAGTCCTGATGTGGCCAGGCGCGCCGTGATGGAGGAATCCAATGGCCCCTCACTGGGCGAGACGAGATGCGCTATCCGCCCGGCTGCAACGGCTGCCGTTCGTGACAGACTTGCATCGCTCTCGGTGGCCAGATTGGTCCAGACAGCAGCATTACCCGGGTCTGACATGAATGACCACATCGAGGCAACTGCGCCGGGGTCAAGCGCTCGTCCGCGATGGTCGAAACACCAGAGCCTTGCGTTGTTCAACGGCGCACCTGTCCGATTCTGCACCACGATGGCACTGTCATGATCCGGTCGGCACAGCTCGGTCACGGGCTGACCGTTGCCCAGGGTTCCATCGTGTGTCAGACCGAGGAATTCAGCGCGCTTCGCTTCGGTATCGAATTCACTCGCAAGATCGTTGTCTCTCAGCGTATTCAGATCACCCGGAGGGTCTTGCAACTCCAGCGCAAACGAGCGTATCCGCAAACGGCTGGGCGTGTTGGCTGCGGTCAAGGCAGAACCATCGGGTTGCGGCACCACCTGCGTCAAGGTCCACAGTCGTAACTCAACCTCAGGCAACAGGGTATGCAGAACCACCAGACTGTCGTCGCTGAAGGCGGCATCACCGTTGGCATCACGCAGGTTCTGCAGAATGGGGGGTCGCTGTGTCGTGGCCACCGCATAGGAGCGTGTGCCCCCTGCCGGCGCACGCCATTCCATCTCCTGGACCAGTGGCACGGTAATCGACAGATCAGCGTTCGGCAGGGCCAGCACCGGCAGGCTTGCGCTGTCATGGCGAAACCAGGGGCCCACGGCCGGTGAGGCGAGACCTAGTGTGTCCGGCGAGGGATTCAGCACAGGCATGATTGCATCTCCTTTAACGGCATCAGCTCAATGTCACACTCAGCGGCGCAGCGCTGCGGCCCAGAGGATCGCTGAGGGTCACGACATACAATGTGCCCAGGGGCACGATCTCTCCTCCGGCGATATCGCGATCACCGGGAAATCTGAGTGGCTCATCCGGTGCGAGGATGTCATGCGTCCCGAGCGTTTCCATCACGCCTTCCGGCATGCGTCTTTCCACCCGAACCGAATAGAAGCCGCTGATACCACCGGAGAGTCGCTGCTGATGTGTCAATGTCAGCGAAACATTGCGCATGCCCCCTGCCACAGCTGTTCCGGAGAGATCGAGCAATGCCGGTGTATCAGGCGCAGAGTCGGGAATGACCACGACCGTGACAGGTTCGGACGCGGCGCTCCAGCGCCCAGCCACCGGCGGGGATGAACCACTCTCCGGCGCGCCCTGAACCTCTGCGCGATAGGTGTATCGCGTCCAGGGGGTCAGCGCAGCATTCGGCGCGATGACCACAGGGCCGGTATCGCGGTAGCTTGCACTCTGCCGGCCCGATTCGCTATCTGCCGTGCCCATGCTGCCCGTGGCCACAATCGCCATATTGGCAAGCTGCTGCGTATCGGTTCGAGTCCTGCGCAACCGCCAGTTGCTGGCCGGAGCAATTCCAGCCAGTACCGAGATACTGAGGTCAACCACGAAGTCGGGTTCACCTGGCCCTGCAGCCACTGCTCTGGCTGTCAGAGTCGGCTGCTGTGGCGGATCACTGTTGGGAACACCATAGAGGATGATCGGCAACTCACCCAGATTCGGTTTGCCACCCGATTCGGATTCCGCGGCAATCTTGTAGACACTCAGCACGCGCAGTGAGCCTGAGACGGCATGCCGGAACCCCACCTCATTGCCGGAGAACTGCGTCATCACATCATCGAGACGTTCGAACAGGAAATCAGGAAACAGCCGGGCGTTGTCGCGATAGACACCGGCCCGGATCGCGGCGTCCTCTGCGGCATCAATCTGTGCCAGTAGTGCATTCTCTGCCTGGTTTTTCAGATGAACACGCAAGCGGTTTTCATCACAGTAGTAGATCGCGTGATTCACGCCAGTCTGCGCTTGCCAGCGATGCTCGATCCAGGCAAGGCCGGTAACGTCCGGACGAGCCGAATACAGAAGAAACGGCGGCACTGCCGGTTGCAACGGTGGACGCGGATCCACCAGATTCAAACGGATATCCTCCGAGAAAACCGAAACCCTGTTGTCGGTATCAAACCATCTGGCATTGATGGTGAGCCTGCGTTGCTCCATCAAGGACAACAGCGGCCCCTTTATGCGCAGTTCCACCCGGAACGAACCCGTCTGCCCGGGAACAGGGACCTTGTCCGTTTCGGGCAGATCATGCTGCGTGGTTGCCGCCAGCGGATCGTTGATGAACACACGAACATGATTCAGAGGCAGACTACCCGGTGCCAGATCATCGGCATCGGGAACCGCGACGAACACGGTTATTCTGCCACCACTACTCGCGGCATCGGCCACATCCGGCTGACGATAATAGGCCTGCAGAATCGGGCGTGGCGGTTTCGGCCGAATGCCTGCCGCTGCCGTGGTCAGCGCCCACTCGGACCAGCGCCCGAAACGGTCCTGCTGCGCAACCGCGTAATCGATGGCGGAGGCCGCTGCCTGACGATCGGCCACGAAGCCGGTACCCGGCTCGCCAACAGGTTCCCCGGTTTCATCATCAATGTTGCTGGACAATACGATGGGCAGGTGATGACCCTTGCTGTTCTGCCTGTTCAGGCCCTCGACAGCACCGCTACCTGCCGGCGCACGACGAGCGGCCGCCAGCAGGCCCGTTACTCGTACGCCTGCGAGTTGTATTTCCACTTCCCGCCTGGCATCGCTTGGTGGTCCGGCCAACCAGGACTTGTGCAAGGTTCCTGTAATCCTCACCGGGTCAACCTGATCCAGTGGCGCCAGTCGATCGGCTATCGCATGTGTCTGCAGCATGACGAAAGCGCGCGGCTTGCCGTTGATCAGATCCGGCAGGGTCCCTTCGGGTTTGCCGATGGAGAGCCTGTTGATCAAGGTGGAATAGCGCTTGAAAACATCCGAGCCGTGCAGGTTGCGATCAGCCGGCCTCACCCGCCCAAGCGCGGCATCGAACAACTCACGCATGGGACTCATGTCGGCGACATTGACAGCGACATCCTCGAAAAATCCGTAGACACGATAGAGCACGATTCGGTCCTCGACCTCGACATATCTGTCGTCACGCAATTTGTAACCGAAGCCGGTTGCCGTTCCGGGATCTGCCAACGCGCTGAAAACACGCTGAAGCCGGCGGGTCGTGCTGAATCCGGCCGGATTGCCGTCAGCATCTAGCACGACGTTCCCATTGGCGTCGGTCACCTGTTCGGTCACTGTCTGTTCGAACTGCGACTGGCTGGTGTCATCGATCAGTGCATCGAGGTCCTCGTCCAGCCCACCCGACAGCGAAGCGACCCGCTTCAGTTCCTGTGCAATGCTCGCAAGCGGCGCCGCATCCGGAGCTGGGATACCCGGCGCCTCCTGCAATGGCAGCCGCTTCGGCGCTTGCTCAGCGGTATGAGCGGCCGCCAGTGCAATCGGCGCCTGAATAGGCAGGTAGCGAGCGCCTCCCTTGTGCGGCAGGCACATCACTGTATAGGGCTCATACTCCAGCACTTGCGTATCGTGTGCCTCTATCCATTCAATACCGAACACCGTGCCTGCACCATGCACGCGGAGCTGAACGATATTCGGCGCCGAGAAAGCAAAGGGCATGGCGCTGCGTCGCCCGATAGTCGCGGTACCACGCCCGGTAGTCGAGGCCATGAACGCCTCCACATACAAGCCTTTCAGCAAACCGTCTCGCAAGGGCGCTGGTCGGATGATCACTGGTCGTCCATCGTCGCGCGATTCATCCTTTGCCGGATCTGCAATCAGATTGGCCCACAGACACTGTTCGTTCGGCGCCAGAACCAGATACACGCTGACCGAGTGCCCGGCCTGTATATTGAACGGCGGTTGCAGCGGCTGTCTCGTGGCTTCATCGATGTAGATTGCCGAATGACGTTTGACCAGACGCTTGCGGCTGTCTGTCACGGCGCGATACACGACAAACGGGGTAACCGGGAGCCCCAGCATCGGATGCGTTGAGACACGCAGATGATTTCCTGCCTGTGCGTGGGCTTCGCGAATGTCCGTCGGCAATGCATGGGCATTCATCAACAGTGGATTGACATGATGCTGCATCAGACCAGACCCTCCAGCGCCAGCATTCGCGGCAAACTGCCCAGCACTCGACTACCACTGAGTTCTCCATCGGGTGTCGAGAATGTGAGTTCAAGCCGCGTCTCGCCCACAGGTTTGATTGGACTGGCCGGGGTCAGGAATACACGCGTCCACTGCGTATTGGCCCGATAGACCTCCAGGCTTTCTGTGCCGATGGCCCCCTGGGCCAGCAACAGACGAGTCACGATCTCCGAGCCGCTTGCGGTGACCACTGCCCCTTCACGTTTCATCGGTTCAAGTGAATCCACCAGCACGCCATCGATGACCCAGTCCGCACCATCAAACCGCCAGACGACATGACTGTTCGGGCGGTCCGTCGGCAATGGCAGGGTATCCGCATCGAACTGCGCCAGTAGTTCACCCAGTGCCGTATCCGACTCCTCAAACGCGCCGGAAAGATCCCGTGGCGGACCTGTCACCAGTATTTCGCGGGCCGGAAAAGGCGCCTCGCCCGCTGCGTCATAACCCAGATCGGCAAGCATCTGTTGCGGCCCTTCGTAACGTGAGGTGGTGAACCGAGTGCCGGAAATCAGTATCGACAGATCGCTATCCTTATCCCTGGCCACCAGGTTCAGATCGTACATGGCCAGAGGTTCCAGCTCGACAGTCGCCGCCATCGATGCACCACCAGTCGCTGATCCATCCGGCAGGCAGGGAGCTTCCAGCAAGGCCTTGTTGATTCGTGTCGCACCACGACTGTCGAAATCCGTTGGACCTGCGTGCCAGCTGGTGATGACCGGCAGCGGGGCCATCTTGTCGATCAACAGCGCCCGCGTGACTTGTGGGGGTGGGTCTGTTCTACGCACCTCGATGGCCAGTTCATACCCATACAGCTCGGCAAGCTGTGACACATGCCCCTCGCTGAAATGCACCCACAACGGATCACCGGTGAAGTGAATGGCCCGCCCATCCACGGGTTCCACGAGGTTGATGTAGCGTGCCATGTCACGCGCATCAAAGACATGTTCATTCACACCATCCTGCATCTGACCGATACCCAGGGTGTCACCCGCCGTGGCAAAACTGAAGACCTGCAGCTCTTGCGCAGGTTGCCAGTCATCCGTTGCCGATACTGCCGGCGGACTGTACGAACCATCGTCGTTGCCCTCCCATGCCTGCCAGGACCAGCCAATCTCGATATCGTAGACTGTGTCCGCCTCCAGAATGATGTCACGCCGTTCGGTGACCTCGGCCTGTAATACGCTGGTCAATACGCTGATGCGCTCGTCTCGCAGGCGCTGATCGTCCTGTCGGTTTTCCACGGCCACCCGATCCACTGCACAGGCTGACAGAAAGCTCACCTCCCAACCATTGGGCGAGACCAGATCAAAGGCATCATAGGGGCGCCCCTGCTCCTGCGCCGCGTAAGCCACCACATGGCAATGCCGTCCATCGGACAGTTTGTGTGAGCTCAGAATACGTCCGGGCCAGCGATCCCCTCGCTCATCCCTGCCCGGTCTGCCGAACACGATTGGCAAACCATCCAGATCGTCAGGCGATGAACCATCTCCCTCGGACTCGCCAACGCTCATGCAGATCTCATGAATCACCGAGTCTTCCGCCTCGCTGAAAAGCTCGACTTGCACTATTTCTGGCCCGCTCAGGCGCAGTTCATGCTCCACGCCTTTCTTGTTGCTGCTCACTGCGCCATCGACCCGTGCGCCTCTGGCATTGCGTGCCTCCGCCTTGATCAGCCCACCAAACGTCATCGCGCGAATCAGCACCGTGTCGGCAGCTTCGGGGAGTTTGATACCCAGCCCGCCGCGAGGTACAAGTAACTCCGGGACCCCATCGCTACCCGCCGATGGCTCTGCGCGGGTGACATCCACCAGATCCACCAGACGCAAGCCGTTCTGTTCACCGAGATCACTGAAAGCGATCTTGCCGTGCGAAAAGCTGGACACAGCATCTGCCAACTTCAGCCCCTTGAAGTCGATACAACGCTCCTGAGCCGCGCGATCAAGGCAGCACAGTCGAAAGAACATCCCCTCACCGGAACCACCCAGCAAGCTGATCTGAACAATGGCATCGCCAGACGACGCAAGCGTCAACTTCAGTGGCACGCCCTGCTTCGATGAAGATCGAACCCGCGCGACCTCCTTGCCCTGCCCATCAACACCACTGGCAACCACCTCGGAAGCACCCAGCATCACCCACAACTCTATTTTCCGGCACCCTTTCGGCAGACTGATACTCATGCCGGTGGATGGAAACAGGAATTCGGGTGATCGATCGTTCCCGACCCTGGGCACGGACCCTGTTTGATCAACGCGGTCGGTCATGCGCATTCGCGTTCGGGGGTTCAGCACCTCCAGCCGAATACCGTTATGGGTCAGACTCTGGAACTCGTCGGTGCGCAGCTTCACCCCCTTGAAGGTTTCACAGCGCGAAGGAAGCTCGGGATCGTCAGTTACGGTACAGCAAATGCGGAATAGCAGGGATTCACCACTGCCCCCTTTGATACGCAAGCGGACGATGCCCGCAGCCCCCGTCAATCGGGCGCTGATGGGGCCATTGGGTGACACGGTGATGCTTGCCGTATCGGCAACGGCACCCGTCGTATCCACAGCGCTTATCTCGATGGGACTACTCGAGGGCTTCCAGAAAAACAGCTCGACTTGCACACAGGCTTGTCGCAGAAAGATCTCGATCCCCGTACTCGGAAAACTGATATCCGCGCGACCATCACTACCCAGGCTAACCGGTGTATCGAGCGAATCCACACGATCAACCGCTGCGAAGGGCCGCTGTTGATCCAATGCTCGAATGGTCAGTGGTTCCAGCACGAGATTCAGGTGTTTCCCATCGGGCCGGACGCCATCGAAATCAAAGCACTCGATACGTGTATCTCCGGCCTGCCCTGCGAATTCGCAGATCAGGAACACCAGTTCAGGCTGCACTACCTGTCGATCGAAACGCCCCTCCCAGGGTAATGAGGTATCCCGCAGACCTTGAGCCGTAGTCTGACGTCCGTACGGCAAGCGATAACCGCGTTTGACGACCTCCCCTCGCAAGGATAGGTTCATGGGCAAGTCCACAACGACACCCGGATGGACCACGACGCCTCTCGAGGCAAGCAGGGTTTGCAAACCGGCTCCGGCAAAACGTCTGTCACCCACAGTGAGTGCCGGCTCCGCACTGATAAAGAACTTGCTCGGATAAGGCGGCAAGGCCGGTTTCTCGGCTCTGAATCGAACCTGATAGAGACTCACGCCACGTGCGGCCCGGCCATACACACAGGCTCGACGCGGTTGCGGCAAGGGATCACACAGATCATCGATCTCATCCACCGGATCCCCACGCGTACCCGCACCGCCACTTTCCGTATTCTCTACCCATGTCCATGGATCCCAATCGAGCAGCTTCAGTCGCGGACCTTCATGCTCCGAGCTTGCCGCGTTGTTGACACCTGAGCTATCGGGCAGCTTGACCGGAGAGGACATCCACACGGTCTGGATGGCCAATGACGGATCACCCACATCGGCACCACCGCGCTTTTTCAGGACGATCTGATCGATCCGGTAGGCATACTTGAGGCGATTCGACCCGGACCAGAGCGATGAGCCGCCCGAGGGACACGGCGCTATGCGATCACCGGCGGACATGCCCATGAGTGCGTGCTGGCGAAAATTGAGTACGGGCGCGGTATCGCCCCAGACTGTATTATTTTCGCCAGGCGGGACACCGTCGTTGCGCGTATTGCCCTCGGCATCGGTCACGAGGTCGAATATGGGTAACGCGGCAATCGTGCTGGCTGTCGTTGCCGCGCCCATGATGCGATCCTGGCGGTCGGTCAGATCGATGGAGACGATGGGGGCGGCGGGTTCAGGGGGTTCATCCGGGAGCAGGGTTGCGCCGAACTTGAAGTCGACACAGCCTTCGAGCGAGAAGAAGAACAGGTCCACCGAGCCGCAGAATTCGCCGTCCAGAAACACATCCCCGTCCAGATAGGTCAATATGATTTCCCCACGAGCGCTGATCGAGACCACCACCAGATCAAGCTCACCGTCTACGAAAACGCCGCCCTTGATCAACAGTGGTCGAGTTCCGAAGCCGACCAGCACCTTGGCCGAGGCGCGTAGTTCGATGGGACCTGCCGACCATTCGAGACTCCAGCCGGCCCCCATTCCCACGGAAAAGCCGTCGAAGCTGAATCGCGGGTCGCCACCCAGACTGGGTAGACCATCCTGCTCGATCATCAGGTATGCCCAGGCCTTCGCATCCAATGTGCCGGGCAACAAGGTCAAGGTCACCGCTTCTCCGACACGCCCGGCAAAGCCGTCCGAACCGATTCGCACATAAGTGCCTTGCAGTGAATACGGGAAATAGGCCCCGAAAGGCACCTTCAGACTAAGCAAGGCTGGAATGTCATAGGTTGCTGACACGGCAACCGTCACTGCTTCGTCATCGATCACGATCAGACCCGTGATGGTACTGCTCTGCTTTCGCCCATCACTGGCCTGCGTATCCGGCACCGAAATGATCTCGACGTCCACTCCCAGTATGACTTCCGGATCAGGGAAAGCCACTACCAGCATACCCGAGGCAGAGAAACAGAATGAGGCATCCGGCATGGTGCCAAGCACGATCCCCACACCCAGAGCGTATTGACCCAGTTCGGGTCGGTACTTCTCACCCGGGCTCTGGTTCCACCAGTCAAGCTCGGCCTGTACACGATCGGGCGGGTCGTCTGCAATGTCCCGTTCGCCATTCATGACAAACAGGCCCTTGAACCCGTAGAGCGCGGCACCGGACTGCCCCAGCGGAACGGGTGTGCTGAACTGCACGCCGAGAAACAGTTCGAGAAAGATATCGGGCAGGCTGCCCGGAGGATCGCCAAAGGGTTTGCCGAAGGCCAGCCCTGCAGTACAGCCCAGCCCCACCGGCAGGATCATGGCTTCCACACCGGCACGAATGACACCGCTGTCCTCGATACGAAGACGACCTTCGCCCTCCAGCACACCGGGAATACTGGCCGTGAGCACAAATCCTCGCAATTCGAATACCGGCAGCGGATCCTCGTTGAAGGTCATCCGCACAATGGCCTCGGTAACGTTGATGATGCCCAGATTAAGACCGATGGCCAGCCGCGCCTCGATCCAGAGACTGCCGTTACCCATTTCCACTTCGACAACGCGCAACAGCTGACCGAGGACGCCGTCGATCTGCCAGACACCCGGGTCCTCGATCTCCAGCGACCGAGTGTCATAGGCCAGTCCCAGCTTCTCCCAGGCATCACGCGTATTGTCGAATGTGATGCCGACATCCTTGTAACGGATCTTCAGCGGTCTGTCTTCATCGGTACGCAAGCCCAGCCTGCCAAAATCCACGTGCAGTGTGCAAGTGTATTCAACCAGCACCTTGAGTTGACAGGCTGCCCCCGGATCCGCCGATGAACGCATATCCACTTCACCACGTACGGCGATCAGTGCAGTCTTGCTTTCGTCGCTGATCAGCTTCTTGCCACTACCCAGATCTGCTTGCGACAGACCAGCCAGAGCAACCAGTGCCGTTATTCTCGCACCGGCACCGACCGCGTCATCTTCCGGGTTAATCCCGGACAGCAGCATGGGAGCCAGTGCCATGGTTGAAGTGAACAGGCTGTTCTGCACACTGCCCAGACCGTCAACATCTCCTTCCGATCGCAGGCCCAGAGATACCCGCGTGAAATCCGTGATTTCATCGTGAATGAAACGCAGTTCAACGATCCAGGTCTCGCTGGACATGTCCACAGGCGTCGTTCCACCGCCGGGCCGATCCAGATCCGGCAGAGGAGTCTCGGCCGGTGTCCAGACGATATCCAGCTCCCCCAGATTCGGCACCGCCTTGTCAAAGCCATCAGCCGTTGGCTTGTCCCAGCCCAGCAGTAGTCGAACCCGATAATCGAACCGTGGATCGGGGGCATGCGTGGGTACCAGCACACGCCCGTTGGCCGGCACCAGAGAACGCCGATAGGTCGGGTCGCGCGCAGGTTCCTTTTCGGCGCGCACCGAGTCATCACCCGGCGTACCACCTACCGCGTAGATATCCACGCGGCGATACTGAACACGGGTTTTCTCTACCGCGTGGTCCACATCATGATCAGCGGGCCATCCGCTGCGATCTTCGCGCACTTCGATCAGTCGGCCGTTCTCCAGCGTCGCATTGCCAACAGCCTCGGATTTCTCTGCCTCATCCAGCGAAATCTCGGAATCCTCTTCCAGTGTATTGCCATCGCCCGAGGCACCGGCAGGATTGCTCCAGGACGATTGCTCACCGCGCAGATAGACGCGACTCGCCTCAACCGCCGTTGCCGTCGGATCGACTCCGGTGAGCAGTTCAACGCCCTTGCTGGCGCGCCGCTGAGCCAGACCCTCGTTATAGGCATCGCTACCGATATCGTCGCAACGACCGATGACGATGAACTGAGCGCCTGGATAGCGAGCGGCCCAGTCCTGCACCTGTGGTCGGATGGTTGCTTCGTTGTTGCCGCCATTGGCACTGACAGGCGCCAGCGAGCGCTCATCATCATCTTTCCCCCACCCCAACACCACATTGTCATCAAAGGCCATCAACACGCTGATGTGTCTATCGTGTTCTACCTGCGCAGGTGCAGCGCCCAATGGAATGACCACCTGCGCCAAGCCATCGGCAGGTACCACGACATTGGCAGCAGTCGTATCGTCCAGCTCCGCCTGCTCGGCCTTGCTTCTTGTCGCACCACTGGCGTGGAAGTCGCTCAGATCGTAGGTTGCCTCGACATCGGAAAGCGGCTGCGCAGTGACAGAATCGGCCTCGGTGAAAACACCCCCTTCCGTACCGACAAGCAGTTCACCCTCCTCCACGATCCTCACCATGAGGTGACTGACGCGTTTCGGATCACCATCCTCCGGCTTTTCATTCAACTTGATCAGTTGCTCACCACTCAAGCCCGTGACATCCGGGGTAAACACCGCGCCCTTGTGTCGGACATTCCCGGCCGACAACTCCCACTCGAAAGACGAGGTACCGGGCGCCGTTGACACCGCCTCCAGTGTCAGTGCATTGATCTGCGCAACCGTCCCCCCGATATGGACGACATTGTCCAGGGTATTGCCATTGATGCGAGTCCGAACAACGGCGCCTTCACCGGCAGCTTCGAATCGGAAAATGATTTCCGGATGTTCGATGGGGTTGTCCACACCGTCGATATGCTCCAACGGCGTCACCCGAAGCTCCTCGCCATGCATGACGGCACCGCTGGACACGTCCACATCATCGTCCATCGAACCATCCGGCCAGTGCCACCGCGCCGACCAATCCTCCAGAACACCACCGTCGGGCGGGGAACTGGCCGTGAAGGCTGCCTGAACGGTCACCCTGTCATCCTGATCGGCAACGATGGCGACCTTTCTCGACAGGCCCTGCCCCTGGGCGGTCACCGCCTCTTCGCCATCCTGGCGGAAACGAAAGGTATCCGGGCTCAGCGCGGAACGGCCGAATTGCAATTCGAAATCTCCCTGTATACCTGCTGGCCGGCCGAACAAGGCGTTTTTCACACTTCCCGATACATCGCCGACCAGTGGCAGATTCCGCGGTGCATACAGCGTTGCTTCCTTGACAGACAGACCTTCCCAGGCCGCGCCTTGCCCCCGTTCGATGACGCCAGGCGGCGAGTAGTCATCAGAGAAATCGTAGGCCAACTGATTGATGGTCATCCCCAATTGAGACTTGCCGAAGAAGAAATGTGGCGGACTGCAGGTGAGGGACAGCACGCCTCCGGATGCAGCAGAGGGATCCAGAGGATCACTTTCATCGATGAAACTGGTCACGATATCCGCGCTGCCCGTTCTGGAGAAGCGCACCGTTGCGGACCCGATGATCTTCACGCGATCGCGTCCGGGATCACGCACCAGATGCCGAGGTGCGGTACTGCTCTCGGGTCGGTAGATTGCCGGTTCCAGCGCATCGAGTGTGAGAATGAAATCGGCCAGGCGGATATCCAGCTGCCAGGATGCGGGTGCGGGCTCCAGATTGCCGGTGATGGGTGCACGCGCGATGGCCAGCTGAAAGGGCAGGCCTGAGTGAATCAAGGGGATTTGCAAGGTACCGATACCGATATCCAGTTCCTCGATATCCACACTTGCACTGTCAAGAACGGACTGCAACACACCATGATGATGAATGGCGCCTGCTGAGCGCGTGGTGCGATGTCGTGTCGCCACGAATCGATCGGTGAAGCCCTGAAACACAGGTGGCAGTGCGGCGTTGATCTGATCGGTCAAGCCGAACAGGTCAACAAGTGGAATTCCTGCAGTTCTGGCCATGCTACCTCCCTCGCACCGCTGAGCGATCGCAAGTGACGTGATCTGTGTCTCGGACACCATGAATCAGAGTCGAACATGGATACAACTGGCAATTCGTTTAAGGTTCGTGCGCAGCCTCGCTCTGAGGAAAGCATCGAATCAGTTCTACGCCTTCAATCAGGAGCAGCAAGGTCATCTCACGACGGGATGATCGGGTAGAGACAGGTAAATGACAGGAATGACATGCCTGCAATCTTCTCTTTCACGCGATCGTGACTGCAAATTTGCGCTAGTCTTGATACATGTTCGAATCCAGACGTCGCAACATCAACTTCACTCAGTATGAACACATGCGGCTTGCCGGCACGCTGGCGCAGCACTGGGGAAACGGCGAATTCGCACGGCCGGACTTGCCTACAGCGTCATTCAATACCGGGGTTGCTCTGCACGACCTGGGGTTTGGTACAGCGGACGAATACAGTATTGGTGCCATGTCCTCTGCACAACGGGCGTATACATTGGAACGGCTGATGAACACGGAACTCAGCGACCGCATTGCCGAGACTGTGGTGAAACATCATGCTCTGAGGCTGATGGATGATGTTGAACACGCCGACTTGAAAGCGGAATGTCGCAAGTATATTGGCCAACTTGTGCAGGAGACCGGTATCAGCGAAACGCGCTATCTGCGCGCCGATGCAGTTACCGCTTTCTGTGACAGTGTGGCATTCCACTTCTGCTTCGAAAAACCGTTTACCGGTACGGTGGATGTCCATCCGGATATCGAAAGCGAGCAACGCTGCCCAGTGAAGATTGACATGGACGGACGGGGCCACGTACAGGTCTCGCCCTGGCCTTTCGATTGCCCGTCCTTGAATGGCTATCTACTGGCTTTCGAACGCGATGTGTATCCGACGAAGCTACGCGCGATACAAGTACCCTGGGAAGTGTCACCGGGTCGTTGATGCGGCTGTGCCAGATTGACCCATAAAGCGCCTGCCAGCAGAATTGGTGAACTCGGTAGCGAGCGGAACCAGTCGCGTCTGCCAGACAGCAGTCCTGCGTTGTCAGAGCTGTCATGTATCCACTACAAGAGCGTGCTGCCTGCAGTCGTGCCAGCGTATCGTTGTTGAAGGTGCAGCTGAACGAGGTGGACCTGACAGGCTCGACAGGGGGTCAGACTTCGCCAGCCAGACACGGAACACACGCAAACGGTCCATGCATTCCTACCATTCTCTCGACACGATGAATCAGAATACCCGATCATGACGAGCGCCGACTTTTCCCTGGCCGGGACTCATTCTCATGGCTGGATCAGATTTCTGGCCCGTACCGGCTATGCATCGCGAAGTCTGGTCAATTTCATCATTGGTCTGTTTGCCATATTGTCCGGCTTTGGCCACGGTGGGGAAACCGATAGCAAGGGGGCACTTCGACTGGTGCTGGAGCAGCCATTCGGGAAGGTAATGGTTGGCCTGCTGATCGTGGGCATGTCGGGCTATGTGCTGTGGCGACTCATTCAATCGCTGCTGGATACCGACTCTCACGGCTGGACGCTCAAGGGTCTGGCAATCAGGGCCGGACGCTTTGCTGGCGCAATCGCCTATGGCGTGCTGACTGTCTACGCATTATCCCTGCTGGGTGTTCTGCCCTACGACGGCGCGTCATCATCAACAACCGTCTCCGACAGCATTGCTTCGATCATCGGCACCAGGCCGCTATTGCTACTCATGCTGATCGTGATATCTGCTGTCGCCGCCGCCTACTTCTTTCAGGCGTACACCGAAGGTTACGCCAGACATTTTGACAAGCGTGTTGCCGATATGGATCTGGTGCATCCGATAGCAAAGATGGCGCTGTGTGCCCGAGGAACGGTATTCGCTCTCATCGCATTGCTGCTCTTCTATCGCTTCATGACCGTCAACCCCACTGACACTCAACCTCCTGGCCTGAGTGAGGCGCTGGATTTCGTACAGCAGTTGCCCGCTGGCGATCTCTTGTTGATGCTGCTGGGTGTGGGTTTCCTGATCTTCTCAGCCTACTCGGCCTGCGAAGCCTTGTGGCGCCCGATCAACGTGGAAGACGCAGAACTTGAGGGCCAACTCGACTAGCAGTCAGCTTCCTGCACGCACTGCACGCACTGCACTCACTGCACTCACTGCACTCACTGCACGCTCTTCACGCCCTCCAATCAGCTCACTCAGCGCACGATCACGAAGTCATCCGAGCCAGACAAGGCAGCCGATGGTTCCTGGGCGTCCGGTACACAGGATTCAAGCGTGTCGACGCGCGCGCCGGCAGGTCCGTTCTGCAGCCATCTTTCCAGCGCATCCAGCGACTCGCCGCTGCCCATGGCACTGGCTTCGACAGAGGAATCCGGGTTGTTGCGTACCCACCCCACCAGACCGAGACGTCGAGCCTCCTGCTGGGTTCGATAACGAAACCCGACCCCTTGTACACGGCCTGTGACTCGAAAGTGCCGAGTGGCTTTTTCAATCGTCATGACATGCCGGCCTCTGCCCGGATACTGACGGCCAGTGAGCCGTCAGATCATCGGTATCTCAGTTGAAGAATCGTCTACCGTATCCAGTCGACACAGGCAATCCGGACAATCGCAGCCCTTGCCCTCCATGCAGCCTACCGAGCAATACGATCGCCCATCGTCCGCCTTGATGCTGCCTTCCGGCCCCAGCGTGCATTTGCATGTCTCATGTGCGCAATGTTGAGAGCCTGTCATGAGATACCGCCTCCTGCCAAGTTCTCCTACATTATAACCACTGTCTAATTTCCATTCCTGCAGTCATCCACCCGTTTAAAGAACGTGTTGCTTGCAACAATCGTGAAATGATCAAGGAACATACGCGGCAGAGTGACGCTCCGACAGTCAAACGCGTACATTTGTATCGACTGACATGCAGGTTCAAGCGACTTCGTCGGCAGTCACTTCCAAGAATTTAGTCTGCTCTGGCAAGATCCACCTACAGGAAATCGAGAAATGAAAGCGACTGCCAGGAATACTCGTCAACAACTCTGTGTGCTGACGCCGAGGTCCTTCGCGCTGATGGTGATCACGGCTGCGCTGAATGTCGGCTGTAGCAGTTCCAGCCGGGAACAACCGTCAGGTGCGCTTGAATCTGCGGAAGCAGGCCTGGTGAAAGTCTTGCGTGACAGCCGAGCCGTTGATCCTGCCCTTTTTCTCGATGGCGCACTGGTAAGCGAGGTCACTACCGAAGAGTGCACCTTGAACGGTGGCACCAGAACCACTTGCTTGCGATTGAACATCGCGGGTGCACCGATGAACGACGCGCAGGCAGGCCCCTATTGCCCCCCATCCATCACATCTTCTGCGAAAGAAGGTGGGATCTGGTTTGATGGATCCGGAACGGTCCATGATGTCGACGGTGCATTCATTGTCAGTTTGCCGGAACTCTATGACGATGACCGCTGGCAGATGTATGATCCGGCAACCGGCAAGGTGTACATCATCGATGGCGCTGAAGGTTGTGAGGTTGCGGGCGACCCGGAGAATTCATCAGGCCGTGACAACTTCTGTCTTTCCTGTTCCCTGGAAGCATTGGGAGGTGGCATTCAGCAAGCGATACTGATACCGACTGAACCCGTGCCACACGCTACCCCAACGCCGGTAAGGGGCAGCAATCCGGGAGTTGCACTGAACGGCGTTCTCTTCGGACCACCGGCTCCCGTAGACCTGATTCTGAGCACGATTACACTCGGCGTCTTCGATGATTGTGGCGGACACGCGAATCCGCATGAAGGTTATCACTACCATGCCGCCACTGACTGTGTTGAGATCGTTGAACAAGTGGATGAGCATGCGATGTTGATCGGATATGCGATGGACGGCTATGCGATCTCAGCGCATCTCGACCCGGCTGGCAAGTCGGCAAGCGGACTGGATGAGTGCGGTGGACACCAGGATGACATACGTGGTTATCACTACCATGCGCAAGCGCCGGGCAGGAACAGGATTGTCACCTGTCTACAAGGCGAAAGCGTTGATCAGGTACGTGGCGGCCCAGGGGGCCCTCCACCGCCTCCGCCGAAGTGATCATGAATCGGCAGACGCTTGATCGCTCGTCATGAACAAGACACACGGATACTGAACCTGGTGTTTGCAGCCGCGCTACAACCGCTGCTGTAAGGTGTCGAGATTGGAGCACGCAAGTGTGACCTGTGTGCCCGCTGCCCCGCTACCGGAAGGAAAATGCCGCCCCCCCGATAGCGAAACAATCTTGTGAATCGCCAACTATTCACAATGGCTGCACATTCCACCGTTCAATCAATAGTATCGTTGCGGAGATAAAACGCTCACGGGCCACCGTGATCAACATGGCTGTCATGATCAGATGAATGCAGTGCTGGTATTACGCACGATAGTCTGCATGGCCAGTTAGTGAGATTGACATTCATGAAGAGTAACGATCACCTCCTCAATACATTCAGGCGTGGTGTCGAAATCCTTGCCTGCGGGGCAATTTCCGTATCGACAGCCATGGCAGGCAGTCTCGGCTATCCGATTGTGGATACGATGCAGGATACTTGCTATGACAACAGCGGCACCGCCATGGCGTGCCCGGCTTCAGGGGAGTCATTGTTCGGTCAGGATGCCCAGTATTCACGAACGGCATCGGCCTATCAAGACAATGAGGACGGCACCATCAGCGACACGGTCACCGGGTTGATCTGGCAACAGAGTCCGGGCAATGCTCGCCTGCAATTTGCCGAGGCAGAGAGCTATTGCGCAGCACTGGAACTCGGTGGGAGAAGCGACTGGCGCGTGCCAAGCATCAAGGAACTGTATTCGCTCGCCGATTTTCGGGGTGAGCTACTCAAACCCGAGCAAGGTAGTCCCACTCCCTACATCGACACCTCGGTTTTCGACTTCCAGTATCCCAGACCGCCGATGGTGTTCGCTGGACAATACTGGAGCAGTACCTTGTATGTGAAAGGACCGATCATCAACGGCAGAAATCAGGGTGCCTTCGGATTCAACTTTGCCGATGGGCATATCAAGGCCTACGGAACTGGTCTCGACTTCTTCACGGGTGACGAGGCCAGCCACAGCGGCCTTGCCCACGGCCCCGCCGATGGCAAGGCACCCGGCAATTTCGTGCGCTGCGTCAACGGTGCTGAAAACGTCTACGGCCGGAATGAGTTCGTCGACAACAAGGATGGCACAGTCAGCGATCTGGCCACCGGCCTGGACTGGCAACAGAACGACGATGGTCAACGCCGCGAGTGGGCAGATGCTCTGGCTTATTGCGAGTCGCTGGATCTGGCTGATCATCAGGACTGGCGCCTGCCGGACAGCAAGGAATTGCAGAGCATCGTGGACTACGACAAGACGGATTTTCCAGCCATTGATGATAGCGTGTTCGGCATCACCCAGGATTCCGAGACGCTCGACTACTGGACCAGCACCACCTTTGGTGACATCAAATCTCACGCCAATGTCATCGTGTTCGGCAAGGCATTGAGCAAGGCAGGTGACCAGAGTGAGTACACTGATTGGCATGGTGCCGGCGCTCAGCGTTCTTCCATCAAGACACTCGACGGACAAAGCCTGACGGATGAGGATCTCTGTTCAATCAATGCCTGTGACGTCGACCGCCCCGATAATCTTGTGCGATGCGTACGTTAGAACAAGTGAACCAGACCATGCCTTTCAAGAACACAGAATATCGATACGGTGTCATTGCCATCGCCTTCCACTGGATCGTGGCTGCGGCATTCCTCACCAACTACGCACTGGTTTATTACAGTGAATGGTTCGTGGAAGCTCGGAGCGATACAGCCCGGCAACTGATCTCCTACCACACGGCCATCGGTGTCTCCGTTTTCGTGTTCGTCCTGCTACGCATCGTGTGGAAGTGGATGAACCGTCAACCCGCTGATGTTCCCGGCAGTCGATTCGAGCATCTGGCTGCTCACGGCATACACCTGCTGCTGTACGCCATCATGATCATCATGCCATTATCCGGCTATCTGGGCACTGGTGGGCCATCGCAGCTGTTTTTCACCATCGAGATTCCAAGATTCGCCGACACGTCGATATTCACGACGGTTGTGGAAGGCTGGCTGGGGCTGACCTGGGAGCAATTCGAAGCGCCGATGGATTTCATTCACAAAAAAGGCGGTGCCTATATCGTCTGGGTGATCATTGCCGCTCACGCAGGCGCCGCGTTGTACCATCACTTCATTCGCCGTGACATCGTGCTGAAGCGCATGCTTTCGCCGTCGCTGGTGGACGAGAAACTCGATTGATTCGCTATCCTCTTGAAGGACGCTTTGCTTTCGTGGTCTTCAGCATTGCCGTATCAGGAGGCAAGGACAGCGCCGAGTCACTGTCTCTGTCATTGGCATAGAGCCAGCCAGGCTCATTGGACTGATATGCTCCGAGCACCACGGTGATGGATAGACAAGCGCGTGGCCTTTTCTGATCGAGTCACTCACGGACCCGAGACTCTCGTTCAGAGCAATGACAAAGACAGATCTGGCATGACAATCAAGATTGAAGCGTTAACCCGATTTCCGATCAAGGGCCTGAGTGGCCAGCTGCTCGATAGCGTGACACTCGAAGCCGGCCAGGGTTTTCCCGGCGACCGCAGGTTCGGCTTTGCGCGTCCGAACAGCGGCTTTGACCCCGCGGCGCCAAAACCCTTGCCCAAGGCCAGGTTCTACATGCTGGCCCGGGATGCCAGCCTGGCTCTACTCGGTAGCGAGTATGACGAGGATACGGGCATGCTCACGCTTTCAGCCCCTGAACGAAGCGACAGTTTCGACATCAGCACGACGGACGGCAAGGAGGCAGCCAGCCGGTTTCTCAAGCACTACCTCTCGCTGGCTGATGAGGATATCCCACAGTTGCATGAAGCCTCACCTCATCGCTTCACGGACGTATCGGTCGACTCGGTCGAAATGATGAATGCCGTATCCATCATCAATCAGGACAGCGTGGAAGCCTTCGCCAAGGCCATCGGCCAGGAGGTCGATCCCCGACGATTTCGAGGCAATATCCAGATATCAGGCTTGCCACCCTTCGCAGAACTCGACATGGTCGGTCGTGAAATCACCATGGGTTCCGTGCAGCTGAAAGTCGTCAGGCGTACCAGACGTTGCCCGGCAACCGAGGTCAACCTGGAAACCGGTGAGCGTGACATGAAGACACCCAGGCTGCTGCGCGAACATTATGGACACATGGATATGGGGGTCTATGCGCAAGTTACGCGCGGCGGAGAGATCCCTGTCGGTGGTGTGGTCGAACTGGTCTAGAAAAGCACCTTCCTGCGCGGAGCTGGTCGCCGCCGATACACACCCGGCTCCGCACAGGCACAGACATCGAATCGGCCGTGAAACAAACACGCCTGTCATATTTTTCTCCACTGGTATATTCTGATCGGCGACACATCCGAAACACCTTTGTCTAGTCAACCAGAATGACCCACTGCTGAACCTCAATCCTCTACAGCTGGAGATGCCTGTGACGGAAAAGAAGAAAAGCCTGGACCCGGACCCTCGCATATTCGATTTTGAAACCGAATACGAATTGGGGCAAGACAATATCCGGCCTTTCGGGCTCGAGATGCACAACCCGGTTTTCGTCATTTCGAGCATCCTGATCTGCGCCTTTGTGCTGATCTCTCTGGCCAATCAGGAAGCGAGCGCCGAATTCTTCGGCTGGCTACGCCCCTGGCTTACCAATACCTTCGACTGGTTTCTCGTGCTCTCGGTCGATGCCATTACATTGTTCTGTCTGGTACTGATCGTTCTGCCTCTTGGCAAGGTCAGGATCGGCGGCAAGGATGCCAGACCGGATTACTCCTACCCCGGCTGGATTGCCATGATGTTTGCGGCTGGTATCGGCATCGGTCTGCTTTTCTTCGGCGTGATGGAGCCTGTCTATTACAACTTCGCTGAAGGCGGTGCCGCCAACCCGCTTGGAATAGACGAAAGCCTGCCCGGTAATGAATATATCGGTGTGGTGGGCACCATCCATCACTGGGGGCTGGAAGGCTGGGCCATCTATGCCGCGGTTGGCTTGAGTCTGGCCATATTCTGCTACAACCTCGATCTGCCGCTGACGCTGCGTTCAGCCTTCTACCCCATACTTGGTGAACGCATCTGGGGCTGGTGGGGGCACACCATCGATATCCTCGCCGTCTTCTCGACATTGTTCGGTCTGACGACTTCGCTGGGGCTCGGTGCCCAGCAGGTTGCCTCCGGCCTGTACGAAGTATTCGGCATCGAACCGACGTCAACAGTCATCGTCGTACTGATCATCGGAATCACGCTGATCGCCCTGGGTTCCGTGCTGCTTGGCATGGATGCGGGTGTCAAGCGCCTCAGCGAAATCAATATGGTCATGGCCGTGGGTTTGTTTGTCTTTGTCATTCTGATGACCGGTATCGGCACGGCCATCACCCGGTATGCCAGTGTCATGGTGGATTACGTCAAGCTCTTGCCGGCCCTGTCCAACCCCTTCGGGCGAGAGGACACCAGCTATTTCCATGGCTGGACAACCTTCTACTGGGCCTGGTGGATTGCCTGGTCTCCGTTCGTGGGCATGTTCATCGCGCGCATTTCACGCGGTAGAACAGTACGCGAGTTCGTCATCTGTGCCTTGCTGGCACCCACCGCCGTCTGTGCCCTGTGGATGTCGACCTTTGGCGGTGCAGCCATCGACATGCTCAACGCCGGTGCCGCTGAAGGTGTGCGCGCGACGGTCATCGATTCCTATGCTCCCGAAGGAGCCTTGTTCGGCTTTCTCAAGGAACTCCCTCTCTACAGCATCGTGGCTCCGATTTCGCTGGTGTTGATCATCATCTTCTTTGTCACCTCCTCGGACAGTGGCAGTCTGGTCATCGACACAATCACTGCCGGCGGCAAGATGGATGCGCCTGTCGTTCAACGTGTTTTCTGGTGCACACTGGAAGGCCTGGTGGCCATTGCGTTGTTGCTCGGTGGCGGACTCAGTGCACTGCAGGGAGCTGCTGTGTCAACCGGCATCCCCTTCACTCTTGTGGTACTGCTGATGTGTTATTGCCTCTGGCGGGCACTGCAATCGGAATACGCCAAGATGTGACGATTCACAGGCCATCCGATGAGGGTGGCCTTCCTGTTCAAGCCCTGATCAGGGTTGCATCTCTCGGCGAATTGCCGGGCTCTCATCTTTCACCAACTGCACGAAAGCCTCCGTGCTTGCTTCAGCGGCACTGAGAGAATGGTGCAGACAGAAGGGTATCGGCGGCACCTCCTCTTCAAGGCTCAAGCTGCAACAACCTTGCATATCCAGCTTGCGAACGCAGCCCGGCGCTATACCAATGCCCAGATTGGACGCGACACTGGTCAAAACGGCTTGCATGGTATTCGCCTGTTGCACGATCGCTGGAGACACGCCGGCGGTATGACAGGCGCTGATGATTCGATCGAACAAGACCATCGAACCTGCACGGTGATACAAGACAAACGGCGAAGCAGCCAGATCCGTGAGCGATACGCTGTCGCGCGATGCCAGCGTGTGAGAAGCGGGTACGTAGACCATGAGCGAATCCGAGTAGACATCCACACTCTGCAGGTGACCGGGTGCTGATGGTGGCAGCGCGCGCGACAAGGAGATATCCAGTCGACCATCCATCAAGGCATTGAACTGCTCGGCAGCGGGCATCTCGGCCAATTCAAGCTGCACATCCGGATAGCGGGCTACATAAAGCTGAATGAGCCGTGGCAAGAAGGACTGGCAGGCGGACCCCAGGAAGCCTATCCGCAACTGCCCAAGCTGGCCTTGATGCGCTCTTTGAACCATTTCCCGGGCACGTCGCTCATGGGCCAGAATCTGCTCGGCCTCTCGCAACAGCAGCTCGCCCGCGGCAGTAATGCTCACCTGTCGGGTACTACGCCGAAACAGACTGACTCCCAGTTCCTCTTCCAGGTCAGCGATCTGTCGACTGACGGCTGGCTGCACCGTATTGAGGGCCTTCGCGGCGGCGGTAAAGCCTTGAAGTCGGGCCACGGTGACAAAGGTCTTGAGCAGGCGAATTTCCATCAGAGCATTTTATACATTTTCGCTATCAATCACATCACCAATCAACATTTCCCTTATGTATGGCTCGCCCCTATAGTCACGCAAACGATCTCGCTGAATAACAGACTCTCAACAGAATACGGGCATGAAATCAAGCGCAGAGCACATCCACAGGTTCAAATCGGCGCCAGGCCTCTCGACCTCCCTGACCTTTCTGATGGCAGCGGCGGTTGCCTCGACTGCAGCCAATCTTTACTACAACCAGCCGCTACTGCCGTCCATGGGAGCCAGCTTCGGACTCGGTGAGGGCGCAATGGGCCTGATCCCTTCTGCCTCGCAGATTGGCTATGCCGTCGCCATTCTGTTGATTTCGCCACTGGGGGATAGCGTGCCCCGCAGAGACCTCATCGGCTATCTGTCTCTGCTACTGACAGTGTCCCTGCTGGCAGTATGGGCAGCACCAGGCTTCGGCATCCTGCTGGCCGCCTCGTTTGCCATCGGGCTGGGGGCTAATATCACGCAACAACTCATTCCGCTCGCTGCCTCCTTGTCCTCAGCCCAGGAACGCGGCAAGATCATGGGTACACTGATGACCGGGCTGACTGTCGGCATCCTGCTGTCACGCACTGTCAGTGGCTCGATTGCCGAATACTTCGGCTGGCGATCGGTTTTTCTGTTTGCAGCCCTTCTGGCCGCGTTGTTCGGGCTTGCATTGAGAGCAAAACTGCCGACCAACAAGCCCCCCAGTACATTGCCCTACCCTGACTTGATCGCTTCCATGTTCACACTGCTGCGCAAACACCGCTTGCTGCGTGAATCCGCAATGACTGGTGCCTTGTGGTTTGCAGCCTTCAACGCAGTCTGGGCGACCCTCGCCATCCACGTCACGGGTGAACCACTGAACTACACAGTACAGCAGGCTGGACTGTTCGGGCTGGTGGGACTTGCAGGCATCTTCGGGGCAAAGCTGGCGGGTCGACTTGTGGACAAGCTGGGTGCCAGCCGAATCATCAGTGGGTCGCTGTGCGTCGTCGCCTCGGCATTCGTCGTGCTGTTTCTGGCTGGCGATAGTCTGGCCGGCCTGATAGCCGGCATCGTGCTGCTGGACCTGGGTGTGTTCGGGGCACAGATTCCCAATCAGGTTCGAGTGTTCTCGATAGACCCGGCAGCCCAGAGCCGTATGAATGCCGTGTACATGCTTGGCTATTATCTGGCAGCCGCATCGGGATCGGCAATCGGCGTCAAGATCATGAGCCTGGCTGGCTGGCACGGCGTCGCAAGCTTCGGTCTCGCTCTGGCCTGTCTCGCCCTGTTGCACCATGTGCTGAGGAACCGCCACTCATCGTCTCACAAGGACGTTCTCAGCAAGGCCTGATCATCAATGACGTGTGGCGCCGTGCCCACTCGGACATCTGATGGGAAACTCCAGACATGGCGGTAAGCTGATACCGGCTGATGTGCCGATAGCATCAAGCTGACTCGGCTGGCGGCACACAGCCTTGTATCCCTACTCCCAGCTCTGGAAATGCGAGACACAGTGACTCTTTGCATACCTGGCCATATCCGGCGGAATCACTGACTGGTTCCAGTCCTCTCCCACGAAGGCCATGAGGTCTGCCTCGGTTTCCCATTCAGAAATCATGGCGTATTCATTCGGCGTCCATCGGGTCGGCTTCAATACACGCTGGCGAATGCAACCGGCTGCCTTCTCCACCATGTCACGAGACACGCTGTTGAATTTCGGTTCAAACTCGGATTTCAGTTCGCCATGAACTTCAACCCTGAATACCCGTGTAATCGACATCGGTGATCCTCGCATGATGGAGATAGTCTGCCTCATATTGGCAGATGCAAATACAACGCGGTGACACAATAAACCCAATTCGCAATCAGGCAGTTGAATACGATAGCTTCCGACTGGCGATGCCCTCAACCTTGCCGACAGGCAGCCGGCGAGATCCACATCAGCGCCCTGACATCGCTGAACAGCGCTGCGCGTGAAAACCGGCGTCAGAGCTTCTCTGGATCATTCAACGCACTCGTCCGACTTTGCACCTCCAACCATTCCAGCAGTGTGGCAACCCGCAAGTCCTGCGCCAGTTCACGATGACAGACCGCTCCCCATTCCCCCTGACCGCCTGTCACCTGCCCGGTTGGATTGATCAGCCGCCCTGAGGACAGATCCTCATCGGCAAAGGGACCATTGACCAGCGCAACGCCCTCACCGCGAACTGCCATCTCCAGTGCCACAGCCAGGGTGTCTACCACAACGCGATTCTGGCTGTGACAGGAGCCCAGCCCCATAGACTCGAAATAGCTGTCCCAACTCCAGGCTTCGGTGTACACACCAATCAGCGGCAAGGAATTGAGTACGTCCTCCAGCTGAATCGATGCACCTGCATTCGCACCCAGCAACTGTGGGCTGCACACCGGTATCAATCTGGACTCGAACAATGGCAGCCAGTAGAGATGTTCTGCCAACGGGGTATCCCGGAAAATGATGCCGACATCGGCATTCGCCTCGTCGAACTCCCAATCGGAACTGCAAGTCATCAATCTGAGTTCGATTTCCGGATGAGCTTTCTTGAAATCCGCAAGCCTCGGTGCCAACCAGCGAATGGAGGTAGTTACATACACCTGGACGGTCAGAGGAGGAGTGTTTTGCATTTGCCGCAATGCTTTCGCTCCTTGCGCCAGACCCGCCAAGGCCTCTCTCACCACTGGATAGAAGCGCTCGCCCGCCGGGGTCAGTGTCACATACCGACCTTCTCGGGCAAAGAGCTTCACCTGGAGATTCTCCTCCAGCCGCTGTATCTGATTGACAATGGCCGGGTGTGTCAAGTTGAGCTCTTGCGCGGCCGCACGCAGACTGAGGAGCCGCGCGGCGGCCTCGAACCCCTTGAGGGAACTCAGTGGCGGGAGTTCCTGTAATGGCAGTGGCGTTGGCATGGTGGGTTCAGGAAAGACGCTTGACGGATTCGGATGTTGCCTAACTGTTCACGCTGTCTATGGCAAGCACGATATTCTGAATGCTGACCGGTTTCTCGAGGAAGCCATCGATACCGTATTCTGATGCATTGTCTGCATTGACCTGTTCACTATGACCAGTACAGAGAATCACCTTCAGATCACGGCGACGTGATTTCGCATGCAGTGCCAGCTCCGTACCCAGCATGCCAGGCATCGTCTGGTCGGTTATGAGTAGATCGAATTGCTGACCGGGATCGTCGAGAAGAGCACAAGCTTCACGGCTATCGGTAAGTGCCACGACCGTCAGCCCCTGATACTCCAGCGCATGCTTCAGATACTCACTCAACGCGGGCTCATCATCCACAACCAGAACCCTTCCATTTCCGATTGATGGCGTGTCAGTGCGCTTCTGACTCGATGAAGGCTCCATGGGCTCGTAATCAAGAGGTGGAAACAGAAGCCGGAATCGTGTGCCTTGTCCGGCGCCGGTTTCCAGCAGGATATGCCCCCCATTGTGTTCTACCGCACTACTGACCATGGACAGCCCGAGACCTGTACCCTTGCCAACCGATTTGGTGGTATAGAACGGCTCGAAAATGCGGGACAGAAGATCCCGTTCGATTCCCGATCCATTGTCCGAGATACACAGTTCCACCCATTCACCCTCAACCAGAGAATGGCAAACCTGGCACTCGCACCTGGAAAGCCGCGTGAGCTGCAAGCTCACCTCGATTCGCCCCTGACCGTTCATCGCGTCGCGAGCGTTGACCAGGAGATTGGTCAGCACCTGTTGCAGCTCACCTGCGTCGAGCTGTACGTCAGGCAGAAAGGACGCCGATCGATAATCGATTTCGATACTACTCGGGAGACTGCTCTGACTGAGCACAATCGCATTGCGGACACCCGCTTCCAGACTCATACGCCTGGTTTGTGTTTCACTTGGCCGGCTGAAGCTCAGCAGCTGAAGCACCAGCTCCTTCGCTCTCACCCCAGCTACATCGATATGATCCAGCCAGGCATGCAGTGAAGGATCCGCCTCTGGCCCCAGGCGATCCTGCAGCAAGTCCTTGTAACCCAGAATGATCGCCAGCATGTTGTTGAATTCATGCGCAACCCCGCCACTGAGTTGACCCAGCGCTTCCATCTTCTGCGCCTGATGCAGCTCACGCTCGATACGCCGGCGATTCTCTTCCGCATGACGAGCGTCCGTGATATCCCTGGCAACACCCAGTACCCCAATCAACTTGTCATTGGCATTGAAGATAGGCGTCTTGGTGGTTTCGAAGATGCCCTTGTATCCGGTCGCGGAGAAAGTCAGATGCTCTTCGTTGACACACGTCTTTCCCGCCCTCATGGCCTTTTGATCATGTTCACGAAAGAAAGCGGCCAGATCCTTGTTCACGAAATCCTGATCCGTCTTGCCCAGAATCTCGGATTCCGGCATGCCGAACAGCGATTCGAACATGGCGTTGCACATCAGGTAGATACCATCAGGATCCTTGAGCCAGACTAGGTTCGGCTGAGAGTTGATCAGGGAGCGCAGTTGTATCCTCTCGTTATCCAGTGCCTCCTCGGCAACCTTGCGTGCCGTGATATCCAACACCTGGGAAATCATCACCTGGCGGCCCTGCAACTCCAGAACAGCGGCATTGAAAAGACCGGACACGCTATCTCCATGACGGGTTCGCATCGGGGTTTCTATGTTCTCCACCTGGCCCAGCTGCTGCAAGGAGTGGGTGATGACTCCCCATTGTTCAGGATCCTCGAACAAGCCCAGTGAAGCAATCTCGCGACCAACAGTGGCCTGGCTATCGTGGCCGGTCACCTGGCCGAAGGCTTCGTTGAGTTCCAGAAAGATTTCACGTTGCAGATCCGCGATGAACATCGGCATCGGGCTGAGATGAAAGGCCTTCGAAAATTTCTCTTCGGAGGCAGATATATCCGATACATCCCGACAGACCATGAAGAGCGCTGGTATTGCATTCCACTGCCCGGCCACGACTTGAGTTTCCACTGGAACTCGTTGCCCGGTGCGTGTCTGCATGGGAATGGCGTGATGGTCGAGACTGCTCTCGGCCATGGCCTTGATCGTCCAGGCAACGTCCTCACGACATTCGGGAGCATGCAGCAGCAGTATGGACTTGCCGTACAGCTCATCCGGATCAAAGCCGAGTCGACGTTCTACCTGCGCATTGAATTGAACGATATCACCGTCATGAGACAAGACAAACAACAGATCCTGAGTCTGATCGAAGAACGCGTGAAAATTCGCTTCACTGTTGGCCAACTTCTGCTCGGCGTTCACACGCTCTTGATAATTGGCCAGTGTCCTGGCAAACAACGCCAGTATGTCAAGCTCCTCGGGCCCGTATTCACGTCTTGATCGAACCGAGTCGAAACCGAGGAAACCGATGCAACCATCACGGCCAATGATAGGCAGGCTTACCAGGCTCTTGATGAATTGCGGACTTAGCAGGTCTTTCAAGGCGCCAGCGGGTAATGCTTCAGTGTCCTTGACAATCAGACTCTCTTCCCGGCGATGCGCCTCAACCCAGTCAGTGAAATGAGTAAGGGGAATCTGCTGCAGATTCCCGATTTGCGGCTTGATACCCGCAGCACACCACTCGTGCGTGTTGGTACCGGTATTGGCCTCGAAGTCATAGCGGAAGATATAGGCCCGATCGACCTGAGCCAGTTCACCCATCTGCATCAGGGCATGATTCACGGCTGCATCGCTGCTGTCCGCAGGCAGATTGATCAGTGTGGTTGCGAAGCGGCTCAACAGATCTGCCTGGCGCTTTCGCGTGCGGAATTGCGTGTCGATATCCGATTGATCTGATACGTCGCCAACCAGATCGGCCGCACGCCACCGATTGCCGATAGTGGACAGTATCGAGTCCTTTGTGGAAACAACGTCGGCGTGGCGTGGAAGCACTTCAACGGCATGAGGACTGGATGTCAGCCGCTCCATCGTCGTCTCCGGATCGTCATTCGGAGATCTGGTTTGCTGTAACAATTGCAGGTCATCCAGCAAGCCCAGCGGCCTGCCCAGATCATCGACAACAATCAGGTCCCCATCACCACCCTGTCCGGCGCGGCTACAGGCATCGCTGATGGACAGGTTGTGGTCCAGAGCAACAGGTGTCCGGGTCAGTAGTGCTTCTACCGGCGAAGTCGGTGCCTTCTTCTGCTGAACTGCTCGTAGCCGATCCCGCGGTGTCAGCACGCCCAGGACATTCTCTTCGCGAACTATGATTGCCTTGTCAAGACAATCTGCATTCAATCTGCGCTCCGCCAGTTCCCAGGGAGTATCGTGTGGAAACAAAGCGACTTGCTGATAGTGGAGGTCTTTCAGCGTAACGATAGTTCGAGTCATGACATTATCGGGGACTCATGCAGATTCACACCCATCAGTTCATCCACATGTCGATCATTTCACACCTTGTGGTGAATAGAACCTGAACTGACAAGCCATTGACGCGAATGTGCGGCCCTCAGTTTGATCACCCGATTCGACGAAGGGCCCGATTCCAGAGGACGTTACACGACCTGGAGTGGCAGGCTTGACCGCGGCGGCTCGAGGCCGTCGGGAGTTGTACTGCGTGTAGAACAACGCTACAACAAAGTACGCCATACCCATCCGCCCCCTGATTTCATGCGGTTCTCGGCCAGACCAAGCATCGCGACATGGTCCGAGTATCCTGCGAAGTCTAGCAAACTGGGCAAAGACTCGCTTTGATGATATCGGGGGTGGATCAGGCCGGATTATATCTCGCGGCCTTCACCCGACTCGTCTGGAATTGCAGAGAACAGGTGCGCTCGGAAGCCGTCTAGTGAAATGGTCCGTGATCACTCGAATGAAAGTCGATCGTGCGCCTTGATCACTCATTGTCCCAGACTCCACGTGATCGCAGGTTCAGCACCCTGATGCAGCTGTCAACGCTCTCGATACCGAGCGCTGAAGAAATATGCCGACTTCGATATCGGGATCAACTGGCCAATCGTTCCATGCGTTCGCTGAACGGCGCACGTTCCTTCCAGACAGGAGTAACCTGCTCCCAATCCAGACGACCAATCATGTGCTGAAATTTCTGACTCAGCACGGCCCAGACGATCTGACATTCCGGTTGCGCCAGTTGCCAGCAGGTCTGGTAGATTTGGTCCGTCAAGGCACGCGCCAGTTCCGGATTCCTGTACAGAATCAGTCCGGTATTCACTATCCTGACCGTCTCGCTGTATTCACCTGTTGCGACACGACGCTCAACCCATTCGAGCGTTTCCGGCATCGCGTACTGGTACCGCTCTTGCCGCATCGCCGCTTCTACTTCATGACCAATGGTTGGCTTGAGTTTTGGTGTATTGCGAATCACGATGGCTCTGTCGCTGCCATCGAGCATCGCGTTCAGATGCTGGTTGGTAACCTCGAACTTGTGATCGAAATACAGAACACCGCCGCTGGCATCGAGATCCGGATAATCACCGAGATATTGCAGAAACTTCACGTATTTAGATTGCAGGGAACCGATCAACTTGTTCGATGATAGAGGCAGCTGGGGAGTGTGGATGAAGATCCAGCCGTTAGCCACGGCCTCGGCCTGCATGTCCGGATTGTTGGAGAAAAAGACGCAGTTTCGGGGCATCGGTGCTGGATAGATGCCACTGGGTTTCGTACCGAAATAGCAGGATGTGATTAACATGTCGGTGTCTGATGATTCCTGATGCCGTCGTGCAATTTCTCTGCCCGGTGGGCATTCAGCATACTGGCACGGTATTTCCTACTCAGAGGAATGAGCACCAAATCCCAGACGCCGTATCAGATCATCATTGGCGGTTTCCACCGCAGTGGAACCTCACTGACTACACAGTATCTACACCACGCTGGCCTGGAACTCGGCGGTACCTTGATGGGCGCCAACCCATCGAATCCTGATGGTCACTTCGAGGATCGCGATATCGTCGAACTGCACAAGAGGATGTTGGCAGCCAATCACCGAGACTGGTACACCCCCGGGCCGGGACTCTCCGACAACGTACAGGGCTTCGACGAGCAGGCTCGAGACATCCTGCAAAAATTTCCGGCGGACAGGTCCATGGGATTCAAGGATCCCAGGAGTAGCCTTTTTCTGTCGTGGTGGCACAGATTGCTCGACCGACCTGCAGCGGTCTTTGTCTTTCGACACTATGCTGCCTGCTACCACTCCTTGCGATCCCGGCAGGCACAGAATCTGACATTCCATCCGGAACGGCATGCAGACGCACTGTTCTTCTGGCAGCAACCGGAACTGGCTCTGCGCCTCTGGCTCGACTACAACAGGGCCATCATCGACTACGTGAAACGGCATCGAGAAACAACGCTGCTCGTCTCCCATGGTTCCCTGCTCAACGGACTGAACCTGCCACAACTTCTAAATCGAAAACTGGGCATGACACTGGATGAGAACTGCAACAGCGGCATTCGCCTCAGCGACAGCAGCATTCCCGGCATCGCAGAGCCGATTGACCTCGCCTTGCAAAGCGAGCTTGACGCGACCCTGGCAACCCTGAACGAGCTGAGCAGTACAGAGGCCGAACCCGAATCCCAACCCGCGCAGAGTCAGCCGCACCGAAATGAACCGAACCCAGAGGCACTGTTGCCTACACTGCAGAACATGGAAATCCTGTGCGATGGTTTGCGCATCAAGAAGGTGGCAGACACACTCGATTCGGTGCAGACTGAATCAGCTGACAAGGTCGGCGCGGAAAACGCATCAGACACCGGTCTGGCCGATCACAGCGATGACGTAAAGCAACTGCTTCATTGGGGCAAGCAACACAAGAACGCTGGGCACCCGTCAGATGCCGAAGCCTGTTTCATCAAGGCACAGCAGCTGGCTCCTCGCAACAAATCCGCACTATTGCACCTTGCCCTGCTGGCCCGAGACGGACGACAGTATCGAAAGTCTGAAAGCTATCTGCAATCGCTCATCGATCTTGTACCAGACAATGTGAGCTATATCTTGTATCTGGCGCGGGTACAGAATGAACTTGGTGACCCACAAAATGCATTGGCGACAGTGCAGCGAGGTCTGTCACGACAACCCGCTCACGAAGCACTGAACCTGCTGCTTGTCGAGCTATTGCAGGCAGAAGGTCGATACCAGGATGCCAAAGAGGCTTGCATGAAAGCACTGGCGGCATCACCGGAACAGGAAAAGCTTATCAAGGCCATGGTGCAACTTGCCGCCAGAACCGAAGATTCAGCATCGGCGATGAACTGGTTCCGTCGCTCTGTGGTAATGCGGATGAGACAACAGCAAGATTATCGCCTGTCGCTACGCCACGCGATCAATCGGGTGCGCGAGAATCAGCAAATGCCCTTGCTGCAACAGATCTGCACCGAGCTGGAATCTTTGAAGGCAAGCGTTTCATGCGACGAGACGGCAGCCAGTGACATAACTCGGCAAAAGGTCTGAAAATCGCAAGCGAGGACCATCGCTTGCAGCCATCAGACTGATAGTCGAGAACCCCGTAATGATGTGTTTGCCATTGCCGGACTCATCAAAGCTGGTACCACGCACGCCCCGCTTCTCGGAAAACGGTTACCACGCAAACCTATCGCGACTGCATCGTGTGAAGAACCGACTGCGGGTCGCTGTGAATGATTCGAGCGACCCGCTCCTAAAGAATTACGCCTATTTATTGATCCTTGCGCAAGGTCATTGCCGGGTTGTTGGCAAAGAAATTATGCGGCATCAGGTGGACCGTTTTCCATTCCGTTGACATCACAGGCCAGTCCTCCATCCGCGGGATATGATGAAATCCGGCGGAAAACCAGCTGACGATGTCCTTGCCCATCAGTGATTCGTCATCGGCTGCCCAGCTTGGCAGCGAATCACTGCCGTCGCTCTGCAGGGCGAACTTGCCACCGGCATAACGCTGCTCCGGATCATGAACGGTGTTCCAGACGGAATACTCGATATAGCCGTTGCGTTTCATGGGTGGATCGTTCTCGAAATCGTACGGGCCATAGGCAACCGAGCCATGGTGGATCATGTAGCCCGGTTCATGACCAAGATAGCCCTCGCGCTCAGGGTTGGAATAATGATAATACCGTGGCTCCATGGAGCTGATTCGGTAACGCGCATCCATTTCGCTATCGGGCATGTTGTGCTCAACTGTCCACAGACTACGTCGCGGCGAGGCATCGTCGACTTCCGCGGGAACAATGTCCATGGTGCCAAAGTGATTGACAGGCTGATCCACATCGAAGTCGAGCCGGAAGTTGAAATGATGGTCGTGATTGGGTGCTACCAGATTCGGCGCGATCAGCGTTCCATGACGAGTATCATCGCCAGCTGTAGCGTCCTTCATGGAAGTGGATGCCACACCCTTGACCGCATCCAGCCCTGTTGCACCAATCATGATTCTGATTTCGCCATTCTGATAGAAGCGATAGTCGATCAGATAATCGTAATTGCCGACCTCTGACGCAGTGCGCACCACCAGTTCAGTATTCGGCCTACCTTCCGCCGGCACGAACTCGCTTTCACTCTGCGCAAAGATCTCGAAGTGTCGCCACGCAGGATCACCGATATTGCGTTCGAAGATACAGACGGCATCAGGAATTTCCACCGGGTTGCCCAGATCGTCCGCAGCCGCTGCCGGTAGAAACGTGGCAAATTCCGGGCAATCGATTCCGCGGGTCAATGGTGTGAGAAACTGACCAAAGCCGTATTCACCACTGTCCATATAGGTCCGCCAGTACCAGCCTTCCGAGGGGTCCATATAAGGCACGAAGACCTCGGACAAGTGAGCTTGATACAACACCGAGCGCCATGTTCCCTGATCATTCACATCAATGTTCGATACAACAAGCCCGGGACGCTTGTCCACGCGATAATTGAAGCGCCACATATCCCATTCCACGTGGCCCCCTTCAATCGTGTAGTTAGGCTCTCCATCCTGCTGCATGCGAACAGGGTTGGTCCTGGCTCGCAATGGCTGACGCTCTGCAATTTCCTCTTCGGTGTAGCCCCATGGGTCAGAGGATACCGGCACCACTCCTGTATCGATGACGTCAATGACCTCTTTTGTCCCCACGTCATAGAAGGCATACAAGCCCTCAATCGGCTTTGCATAGAAATTGGAGCCTTCCGGTAGCAGATAGCAGGGTACTTTCATGAGACGCGACCCTTCATACTCTTCCGTGAAGAAATTGCCTGCGGTCAGGGGAAGGCAGAACAATTGATCGGGTGACAGCCCTCGCTTCTCGATACCGGCAATCATCTCCGGATTGCCAAGCGCACCTTCCATTGCATCGAGAAAATCGGCCAGCATGATCATGGGCTGACCTTCTGCAGGCGCGATAGTCTCGACCTCTTCCTGCGTCAGGTTGACAATCGCTTCTCTGAAACCGCTGCCATCATCGGTCATGTAGACGGTAGCTCGACGATCGAGTGAATCACCCTCTTTCCAGGCCAGTACATCCGCTTTTGCCGGTTCCAACAAGGCAATTTCCGGATACAGAGTTTCATCATCCGCCTCCCCGGCGGCTTTGAGAATCGCAGTGATCTTGCGGAACTCTTCCCCATCGAGTCCATCGAGTGGATGCGCCATGGCGGCTGATACCAGGAAACTACCCAGCAACGCGGCCAGGCCGCTCTTGTGAAATCTCATACCTGTTTCAATCCTCTGGTGCGACAAAGTGTATCGTTGGTATCAACGCAAGCGCGAGCTTACCGAGCCACGATTGAAGCTGTTCGCAACTCACATTGCATGAATGAATCAGAGCGTATAAGAGCATACAAACGTATGGATCATCAATCAGGGAAAGCGACTTGTTCCAGAAAGGAAAGACTTTGCCGATCTCGCGATGAGCAAATGCAATTGCCAGCTCAGCCCGTAGCGATCAATTTTGCAAGGGGTGTCACCTGCGCCCTGACCGTCGTCTTCAGTTCCTGTACCGTCATCGAATCGCTTTTCACGAACTCGACGAACATCATGTTCAGGTGATTGAAGATGACGCACGCCATTGCCTCGTGATCGATGGAACTCACAACCTTGCCATGCTTCTGCAACACGAGAATCAATGATGCGAACTGCAGACAGATCAACCTGTCCAGCTCGGAATACCGCTTGCTGAAAGGCGTTTCCGGTCGCTGTATGGAAAACGACATTGCCATACGCCACATTTCCTTGCTGAGATAGACCAGCGAGTGTTCGTAATACAGTGCAATGAGCTTGTTAAGCGCACCGTCAACCGAATCCGGAGGCGAAGCCACGAGCTTTTTGCCTGCTGCAAAGCTCTCTTCCACTTCCATGGAGACCACCGCGATCAGGATGTCGGCTTTGCTCTGGTAGTAGTTGTACGCCGTACCAGCCGAGACTTCGGCAACTTCTGCGATGTCTTCAATACGCGTCTTGTCATAGCCATCACGATTGAACAAGATCATCGCCGCGTCGAGGATGCGTTGTCGCCGTGCCAACTTCTGTCTTTCACGCAACCCTGTCATCTCTGGATACCCTCGTTACGAACAAGTGGTTTGGCTTGTTTTTGTAGTTGACTTTAAAAATGAGTCACTTCATTCTAATCAGCAACACGACCCCACTCAAGCTGTTTCGTACTGCCCCAACCCGCTTCCTGGAGTGCATGCCATGTCTGCGAAAGCTGTAAGAAATCTCAACGTCCAATACATTGCAACGACTCTGTCCGTCAGTTGCCTGGTGGCCATGTCCGGTGCCAGCACTGTATTAGCGCAAGAGGAGTTGAATGCACTCGTATGGTGCGACCATACCGACACCGCTTTACTGGAGCCTTTCGAGACGGCAAACAACGTCAAGGTCAACGTGAAGGAATACGAAGGAACGGGCGCTGCCCTTTCCATCATCGATCAATCCAGACCCGGGGACTGGGATGTCCTGGTGATTGACGGCATCGATGTCCCTCGTGCCGTCGAAGAGGGAATACTGGGAGAGATACCGGCAGACGCCTTGCCCACTGCGGACTTCTTTCCGGAAGTCGTCATGGCAGACAACAACACGCTGGATGGAAAGACCTATGCCATTACCGAGAAATACGGCTACAACACGATTTCCTTCGACAAGACCAAGGTGGATCCGGAAGACATGAAGGACATGGCGAATATCTGGTCAGACAAATACATGGGGCGTATCGCCATCTATGATTACTACCTGCCGGTGATCGGCCTGACCGCACTATCAGCGGGCATCGATACCGCTGATATCACCGAAGAAAACATGCCGGACATCAGAGAAAGGTTGTTGGCCATGAAATCGGCCTCCAAACTGGTCGGTGATGTCGTCTCCTCCCAGACAGCGCTTGCTACCGGCGAAGTCGACATTCTGGTCGGTGGCGGAGAATGGGTAACGGCAGTTCTTTCGGCAGAAAAGCCCGATCTGGACTGGGTCATTCCCGAGCAAGGCGGACTGCGCTGGTCGCAATCCATCGGTGTGATGGCAGATTCTGATAAACAGGAACTCGCTCTTGCCTTCGTACAATACATCACCAGTCCGGAAGCTCAGGCCAAACTGGCAACATCATCCTGCTACTGGGGCATGCCCGCGAACAAACTGGCAGAGGAGCATCTTTCCGCTGAACAGAAGATGGCTCTTCGTTGGGATGATCAGGCGCAATACCTGAGTAATTCACAACTCTACCCGGCCCCTGACATCGATCTGGACGATCTCATGCAAGACGTCTGGACCGAGATGCTGCAGAACTGACAAAGCGAGCCTGACTTGCGCCCGGTAATCCCTTGCACGATTTCCACACAGCCGCGTGAGGCCATTGTCACGTGAACGCTGACGTGTCGGGAAACGACGACCCCAGGAGTGCATGGTTCTATGTCGTACCTGCCCTCCTCTGGACCATGGCCTTTTTCGTGGTGCCTTTCGCCTTCATGGCAGCGACGAGTTTCGCATCGCTTGTCAGGCGCAAGATCACCTACACCTGGGATCTGGGTAACTATCTCGAGTTTTTCGACAAGCCCTATCTGCTCAAGGGCTTGTTCGTCTCACTCGAGATCACTCTGGCGGTGACATTCATTTCAGTGGTGCTGGCCTACCCCCTGGCCTGGATCATTGCCGAGCGTGTGCCCAAACGCTTGCAACGGGCAGTGCTCATCCTTGCCATACTGCCATTCTGGACATCCTATGTCGTCAGGTCGTATTCCTGGCTACTGCTGTTTTCAAGCAATGGCGTGATCAATAACGCACTCATGGGTTCCGGTATCATTTCCGAGCCGCTGCAACTGGCCAGTACGACATCGGCGACCATCATCGGCTTCGTGCATTTCTTCGTGATGTTGCTGACTCTCACCATTTATTCAAATCTGGTGCAGCTGTCACCAAACTACAAGCGTGCTGCCATGGATCTGGGGGCAAACACCTTTCAGACATTCTGGCATGTCATTCTGCCACTGACCCTGCCCGGCATCATGGTCGGCGCTTTTCTGACCTTCGTCCTGTGTATCGGCGACTACATCACACCGCAGATACTCGGTGGCAACAACGAGTTGGTATTGCCGCAAATCATCATGCTTCAACTGGGCAGACGCGCAGACATACCGGCCGCCGCGTCGATGTCCATCATTCTGATGCTGGTAGTCACGGCTGTATACCTGTTGTGTCTGCGCTGGCTCAAGATGGAGCGAACCTGATGCTGCGTCATCGGCTGCTTTCTCTATTTTCATGGACCTATCTGATTGCAATGTTCGGGTTCATTCTCCTGCCTGTAGCGGTGCTTGTCCTTTTCTCGTTTCAGGATGGCACGCTACCGATTCCGCCGTTCAATGGATTCACGCTCAAATGGTATGCAGAAGTCTTTGCCGATCAGAAACTGATGGCTGCTTTGCAAAACTCTTTGTCGGTAGCATTCGGATCCTCACTGCTTGCCTGCCTGCTTGGATTCTTCGCTGCCTACGGACTCTCTCGCTATCGGCTCCCGGCCTCGGCCTTGCAGCGAGTGCTTCTCATGGCGCCCATGACAGTCAGTTACCTGATCATTGCCCTGGGTTTGCTCGTGGTTTTCAACTGGAGCGGCATCAGGCTATCACTATGGACGGTCGGCATCGGGCACGTAGTCATCAACCTGCCACTGTGCTTCGCCATCATCTACGCCTCGATGGGTGATCATCAGAAGAACACGGAACGCGCCGCGCGCGACCTCGGCGCCAATGGTTTCCAGGTTCTCTACCTGATAACGGCCCCCATGCTGATGCCCTCCATACTGGCTGCTTTCTTTCTGTCACTGACCTTCAGCTGGGATGAATTCATCATCTCCTTTCTCTTGTCCAGATTCGATGTCACGCTGCCGGTAGAAATCTGGAGTCTGCTCCGATCGGGCCTCAACCCGAAGACCAATGCAATCGGCAGCCTGGTATTTCTACTTTCCATGATCTTGCTGCTTGTACTGGAAACACTTGTCTTTCGTCGACGGAGTAAGCCGTGACTGCCACTGTATCTCTGCAGAAGATCTGCAAGACCTTCGATCAGTTCAACGCCCTGACCGGGATTTCACTGGATATCGATGCTGGAGAATTCATCGTCTTGCTTGGGCCCTCCGGGTGCGGGAAATCCACGCTGCTATCGATCATCGGTGGCTTCCTCAGTGCCACATCCGGCAAGGTTCTGGTCGGTGGCAAGGATATGACGTCAGTGCCACCAGCCGCTCGCCCCACTACCACCATGTTCCAGGACTACGCCCTGTTTCCACACATGACGCTTCGAGACAATGTCGGCTTCGGCCTGCGAATGAAGGGTATCAGGCGAAAGGAAAGGGCTCGACAGGCAGACCGGTTTCTCGATCTGGTCGGCTTGCAATCTTCCGCCAGGCGTAAGCCTCACGAGCTCTCCGGAGGACAACGACAACGCGTAGCACTGGCACGAGCCCTGGCCGTGGGCCCCGATATACTTCTATTGGATGAACCTCTTGGGGCGCTCGACCTGAAACTGAGGCGAGAAATGCAGGATGAGCTCAAGGCCATCCAGCGGGAGGTGGGTACGACCTTCATTCATGTCACACATGATCAGGAAGAAGCCATGGCCATTGCGGACCGGATAGTCGTCATGAATGGCGGCATCATTGAAGACTGCGGCCCTCCTGCCGACATCTACATGCGTCCTCGATCACTGTTTTCCGCCGGTTTCATGGGAGAAGTCAACTTCATTGCCGGAAAGCGCATTGGCAACGATAATCAACACGTCGTTGTCGAAACCGAGTTCGGCCGGTTTTCACTACCTCCCTCCAGCTTTACCGATGGCGTACCCGCCCAAGGGCAGGCGCTGACTCTGTGCCTACGCCCGGAGCAGCTGCGTCCGAGCGAAGGCCACACACCCCGCGATTCCCTGTGCCGTGCGCGCTTTGTCGATGGCGTCTTCTTCGGCACACACTACCGCTGCCACCTGAAGGCCGAGAAGTATTCGTCGGATACTCTGGTTGCACATATGCCTCAGTCCTCAACCGTCGGGCCCGGAGACACCATCGATCTGATGTTCGACGCAGCCGATATCATTGCTCTGCCAGAACAACGACAGGAGCAGGCCAATGCTCACTAGGGCGAACCCCGCAGACTGGTATGAACTCAGAAAGATAGATGACGACATCACCTACATTGGCGAACCCTTCATCAAGGAGTTCTATCGTTGCAACATCTGGCATGTACGTGGCAGAGATGGCGATATGCTCGTGGACAGTGGCATGGGTGTGGTATCGCTCAGGCAATGGGTACCCCTGGTCACGGAACGGAAGCTGACTGCTGTGGCAAGCCACACCCATTTCGATCATATCGGATGCCATCATGAATTCGAGCACAGGGTGGTCCATCAAGCTGAAGCCGAACTGCTTGCCAATCCAACTCGTGAGAACACACTGGCCAGCCCTTACGTGACGGACGAGATCTTCACTCGACTACCACCGATGCCGTACCGCTCGGAAGTGTATGCCGTGAAGAAGGCACCTGCCGCACGTCTTGTGGAAGATGGCGACGTCATCGATCTGGGAAATCGCGTCTTCGAAGTCATCCATACTCCAGGTCACTCACCCGGCGGGATCGCCTTGTGGGAGAAACAGACAGGCGTTCTGTTTTCCGGCGATATCCACTATGACGGTCCGCTTATCGAAGATACCTACCACTCCAACCCAACCGACTATGTAGAGTCAATGGAGAGACTGCTGGCACTGCCTGTTCGCGTTGTACATGGAGGACATTTTTCCAGCTTCGGGCAAGAACGACATCGCATGCTCATTCGTCAGTGGCTTGATGCAAGGCAGGCGAGCGGCTGACAGTTTCTCGCGGCGACATTTTTCTAGCAGATCGCACCGACATGAATGCCGAAAGAGAATGTCATCGATCAAACCAGAGGGCCTGCCGCAGCCACTTGACGGCAGAAAGAGGCTGCCCCCCATGGATCGATGCAGCCTGCCGCCTCATGGTCTTTCTGAATCCCAGACAGGCCTTATCGGGACTACCCCCGCTGATCTGGTGGAAGCCGTGAGTACAGCTCCGCTACGCGCTCGGCGTTATCTTTCGCCACGGTACCGTCGGCGTTGTGAAAGGAATTCTCAAAGCCAATTCTCGCTTTGCCGCCAAGTCGAATGGCTTCCAGCAGGCAATCGGTTTCTTCCTTGCCAAAGGCGCACAGCATCCAGTCGAAGCTGATGCGGGCAGCGGCCGTCGCCAGCATCTGGCTGAAGACTGCAACTTGTGCAGGCTCGCTTTTCTTGCTGCCATCGTAGCTACCCAGGACGAACAGGAGAAGATGGTGACTACCGGGAATACGTCCGGCCTCGATGGCGTCGAGAAAGCTCTGCAATTCTTCCGGCGCGTAGAGAATATGCTGGATCTCGACGTCATTGTTCGCAGCCCAGGTATAGAACTCCGTCGCCCTGGGCCAGTCGTCTGTGCTTCGCACCATCTCACGCAGGGCAACCGATACGAATTTCGGCTTCAACTCCCGTACCATCGCCTGTTGCTCGGCGGCCTCATACAAGCCTGCTGATTCGGAAGTGACCTGCAGATACATCTGCGGCACCAACACCTCCAGCCTGTTCAGCAAGGCTCTGTAGTGCGAGGCATCAAGCAGGTGCATACCTTTATTGTCACGAATGTGCAAATGCACGCCCTGCGCACCTCTGGCCTCACAAGCCAATACGGTATCAATCAGCGCATCGTCGGTAAGTGGTATGGCCGGGTGATCGGCCTGCCCGCGCCTGGCACCATTGGTCGCCACCATGATAGTCGGTAAAGGGCTTGGGTTCACTTGAGATCACCTGTCAAGTCAATTGCGTGTAAACCATGTCTTCCTGCTCCCACCAGATGGATGATGTTTTGCACAGTGCCAGATGTCATCATCGATGGTTTCTCATGTCCGGCGGCACACCGGTCCACCGATGAGGGGGACAAGTGTACTCCGCATGATCAAGTGTATTCCGCCTGATAGTGAGAGATTTCAACAGCAGCCCTTGTAAAAGGCTGCAATCGATTTTTCCAATTCAGGCCAGATCGACAGGATCGGACGCTTCGATGCCAACCCTGCTCTCACGGAGGCTCTCAGCTCATCCTGCAGGTCTTTCAGGTCGACCCCCAGGGCAACGCCGTCCCTGACCACCAGACGACCGACGGAATAGATATCCACGATATGCGCCTTCGTCGCGCGGGAGAAGAGATAGTCTCGAGGATCCACCTCCATCAGGGCATCGCGGTCCAGCGCATTCAGGTCCAGTAGCAGCAGATCCGCGGGCATGCCCGGCGCCAGGACGCCGCCGGGCTCCAGACCCAATCCGGCTCTGCCTGTCGCGCAAGCGGCACGCAGCGCCCTGACTGGTGTCATCGCCTCTTCGGCATAGCCACGCGCGTGGTTCAACAAATGGAACAGACGCAGCTCTCTCAAACCATCGTCATCTTCATCCAGCGCACAACCATCGAGCCCCATGGCCACATCCACGCCCGATTCAAGCATCTGGGCCACTGGCGCAATGCCGGAGTGCAAATGGAGATTGGACGATGCGTTGACCGCAATGCGACAACCCCTGGCAGACAGGATTTCGAACTCCTGTGTATTGGCCCATACACAGTGCGCAAGCGTCAGCCTTTCCGAGAGTAGACCGATAGACGCCAGATGTCCGACGATGCCATCAGGGAATGTCTTGTCCGCCCATTGGCGTTGCGCCGAAGTTTCGAGCAGATGCATGTGGATGCGCCGACCCGACCTGGCCGAAGCATCCGCAATGGCTGACAGTAGCTCATCCGAACACCACTGAACACCTGTGGGGCCGAACTGCACATCCACATGATTCGGCATATCCGCCACCGCCTCGGCAACGGATTCCACCCAGCCAAGCTGCTCTGCAATGGAGGGCATTGCTCGCAGCCATGTCTGCTCCACAACGGCACGTGCTTCCTCGCCGAGAGACTCCAGCAAGGCCGTATGATCGCCGTAGACCAGTGGATTGCGATCACGCATGGCCACGGCAAAACCAATGGACACTCCGACATCCTGCGCCGCCTGGGCAATCTGCCGTGCCTCCTCGGCAATTGGTAGCAGCCCCATCGGGCGAGTCAAGTGCACCATCACCGATGTAGCGCCGCCCAGTAACGATTGAGTAAAAGAGACTGCGGCCGACTCGTAGGCATCGACCGATGGCGTCACAGCCAGTTGAGGCAACCAGGATTCCAGCGGTTTGCCGCCACAACCAAGTGATGTCGTGGACAGCGCTCGACCATGATTGTGCGCATCAGTCAACGCCGGCATGGCCAACAGGCGCTGCCCGTCATGGGCATCCACCGGTGTGATGGACTCGATCCTGCCTGCCGAGATAACGATCTCTGCAGGACCTGACAAAGAATAGTCCTCCCCTGTCAGAGCCTGTTCGACGTGTACTCGTATCTTCTCGTTCATGATTGCTCGTGCCTTTACCGAGTCGGACCTGCTCCTCGGCAGAACCGTGGTTTGCTGGAATCGCGTGTCCTGAGAAAAGACAGGCGTACCTCAAAGCATACAGCTTGAGCCGCAGACGTTGTGGTCAATCGCCAGCCTCGGCATTTCGGCACTTGATCTGCAATGGGTACCGAGCAACGCAGCGGCTCAGTGAGAACGAAACCGGCTTTCGGATGTCAGACGGCGACGTGATCTTCGTCCACTGGACCGAGCAAGCACTGCTCAGTGAATCATCCACTACACTGCCTTCATGTTATCCGTAATGCCCAGCGCGCGATGCCGCACTACACGCCTCCTTCAGCGAAAGCGATCCATCACCGCGCGCAGCGTACTGGCCGCGGCAGCCGTATTACTGTTCGGCTTCGTCGTTGCGGGATGCAGCTCAAGCCCATCCACACTCTCGACTCGTAGCGACGACTCCCTTCGAGTTGCCACCTACAATGTTCATTATATTCTGCTCGGCAAGCAGAGCGGCGCCTGGTCGGTCGGTGACTGGGAGCGCAGAAAGGGACCACTGAATACCGCCTTCGGCGCGCTTGATGCGGACATCATCGCCTTCCAGGAAATGGAGAGTTTTTCCCGAGGCAATGATGGCGATGTCAATCTGACGCTGGATTGGCTGCTGGAAAACAATACGAACTATGCGGCTGCCGCTGTCGGCCACTGGCGCGAGTTTCCATCTACCCAACCGATCCTGTATCGAAAGTCCCGTCTGAAGATGCTGGATCAGGGATGGTTCTTCTTCTCGGAGACCCCGGACATCATCTACTCGCGCACATTCAACGGATCGTATCCGGCATTCGCCTCATGGTCGCGCTTTGAAGTCCTGGAGAGCGGCAAGAACGTCACTGTCGTGAATGTACATTTCGAATTCAAGAGCTTTTCCAACCGGAACCGATCGGCAGAACTTGTGGCCGAGCGAATCGGCCCGCTCATCGACGCCGGCGAGAACGTCCTGCTTGCCGGTGACATCAACGCCTGGCGAGGAATGCAGCCGATCGAGACGCTTGAAGAAGTCGGGCTGAGCTTTCTACCGGTGCGTGGCACGACCTACCACGTCAATCACGGCATCAACCTCATGGGAGCAATCGACCACATCGCGCACACGACAGGCCTGGAAGTTGTCGGTGAGCCAGTGGTATTGCGACGAAAATTCGATGGTGAGTGGCCAAGCGATCACTATCCAGTGATTGCGGACTTTCGATTCAAGCAGGGTAAGGACGGGACCAGCTGACGGCCTGAGCAGGCCTGGCTGTTCATTTTCAGAACAAATTTTCACAAGGCGCCGTTTGCCTGCTGCCTTGATCACTTATACGGCGTTCGTCCACACCCTTATCCACAGAAATTGTGGATAAGGGTGAAGCGCCCTGACTCCGTACCGACATCACGTTTTTTTCGCAATCAGCCCTGATGCGGTGTCACCGTGTCAATGTGCCCTGCCAGTCCAGGAACACGCCCAGGCGACGCAACCCGGAAATACGTGTCAGATACAACGCGGATATCTCCAGCGGTTCGGCTTCCAACTGCCCGGGGAACAACTCGACCAGACGGCCCGCCGCAATATCCTCAGCGACCATGAAATCGGAGAAACGGGCAATGCCGAGGTCGCCCAGCACCAGTTGCCTGACCGCTTCTCCATTACCGGCGGTCAGTGACGGGGGCACGATGATCGATCCCGGCTGACCGGCAAACCGTAGCGTGTTGATATGGTCCGGGGTTGCAAAACGCACTTGTTCCAGCTTCGAGAGGTCGGCAGGCGCTTCAGGCCAGAGGCGTCGGTTCAGATAATCAGGCGTGGCCACCAGCTTCCAGGCAGTCACGCCCAGAGGTCGATGCAGCATTCCGCTATCCGGGAGTCGCCCGAGCCTGATGGCGACATCCGCATGACTGCCTATCAGGTCGACCAGTGTGTCGGTCATATCCACTGTCAATTCAATATCTGGATACCGTGTACGGAATTCGGCCAGTCGCGGTGCGAGTACGTGAAGGACGAACGGGACCGGAGCATTGACGCGCAATGGCCCGGCAGGCGCCTGTCCACCATTGGCAATCTCCTGAAGGCATTCGGTCCGATCCAGAATGTCGCGCGCCGCGGCCAGAACGGCGGCACCCTCCGGCGTGATTTCGACAAATCGCGTGGTTCGACGCAACAGGACGACGCCCAATTGCTGCTCCAGTCGGGTGACCGAACGGCTCAGCGTGGAGGCAGATACGCCTCGGTGCCGTGCAGACTCTGCAAAACCACCGTCGTCAACAATGCCGACAAAGGCACTCAGGTCGCCCATTCGGGGTAATTCATGCAGATTCTGCAATGACCATTTCCATTCCTGTCTATTCTCGCAAAAGATAGCGGGTGGCATATTCGCCGTCAACATCAACTACGGAGTATTTCAATGCCACTCGCTCTCTGGGCGCTGACCATCAGCGCTTTCGCCGTCGGGACGACCGAGTTCGTCATCGTCGGCCTCATCCCCACGATTGCCGCCGATCTGGGCGTGTCGATCCCTTCTGCCGGGCTACTGGTCAGCCTCTACGCCCTCGGTGTGACCATCGGTGCGCCAGTGCTGACCGCGCTTGCCGATCGCATGCAACGCAAGACGCTATTGCTGGTGCTGCTGACACTGTTCATCATCGGTAACGCCTTTGCCGCCTTCGCACCCGATTACAGCAGCCTGGTCGTTGCTCGCTTCATCACCGGACTTGCCCACGGCGTCTTCTTTGCTATTGCATCCACCATCGCCACCGACCTGGTTGAACCGGAGAAGGAAAGTTCGGCTATTGCCCTGGTATTTCTGGGACTGACTGTGGCGCTCGTAACCGGTGTACCTCTGGGCACCTTCATTGGTCAGCACTTTGGCTGGCAATCCACCTTTCTCGGTGTCGTTGCTCTCGGAATCATCGGTTTCATCGCCTCTGCGGCACTGTTGCCCAAACAGTTGACGCGCGCCGCCTCGCCCGGGCTCAAGGCGCAGTTGCAGGTACTCACCTCCCCTCGTCTGTTGCTCGTTTATCTGATCACAGCCGTAGGCTATGGTGGTAACTTCATCGCCTTCACCTTTCTGGCGCCCATGCTGACCGAAGTGACGCAGCTGTCCAGCGGAGCAGTCAGCTTGGTGATGCTGCTCTACGGCGCTTCCGTCGCGGTGGGCAACATTGCCGGTGGCAAGCTGGCCGATCGCATCGGCGTCGTGCCCTCTCTGACACTGATATTCACCGGCCTGGCCGTGTCACTGGTGGTACTGGGTATTGCCTTGCCGAGCCCGATTGCGGCCATCGCGGTTGCCGCCTTCTGGGGTGGCTTCGCCTTCGCCAACGTGCCGCCCCTGCAATCCTATGTCGTGCAGATCGCTCGCGAGGTTGCCCCGGGTGCGGTTGATGTGGCTTCTGGCCTGAATATCGGTGCCTTCAACCTCGGCATAGCCGGAGGCGCCTGGATAGGTGGCCTGGTTGTACAGAACATCGGTCTGGCGGCGGCACCCTATATCGCGGCTGCAGTGGTGGTGATCGGTATTGCGCTGGTTCGGTTGTCGGGCCGGCTCAACGCCGGCACTGTCAAGACAGTTACGGTCAGATAGAACGGCTGTTACGCCCTCTGACACTGCCGAGATACCATAGCGGCAGTGTCAGCCCGGGCGAGTGCCCTGCTGATACAGCCGAGGATCATCCGTCCCGCAAAGTAACTGCACGAACCGAAAATTCGCCCTGTCTATACAGCCGAGGATCATCCTCCATATCTGCCTTGCGCGGAAACGTTGAACTGCCACCTTGACTGAAGCGGCAGGAACAGGTTTCCAGTGTCTGCATTGCCGGTCATCATTGTCCCTTGTCAATATGACCGCACATGATTCGTGTTAATCCTGTTGTCAGGATCGATCAGCAATCGGGGATTCCGGATGATGCGCATTATCAGTGTTCTGCCAGTATTACTCTCTATGTCAACGTTGGTGGTGGCAGCAGATTCACCGCCAAGCAATCCAACAGGTCTGACGGCAACTGCGTATGGCAGCAGCACGGGAGAAGTCCGTTGGAACCGCTCCCACGATGACCACGGGGTACCTGTGGGTTATGAGGTAACGCGCGATGGCGAGGTACTCGGCGTGTGGGATGTCTTGAGTGTCGTGAGTACGGATCTCAGTCCAGGCACCGATTACCTCTATGGCATCACCGCAATTGACAATGCCGGGCAGCGTTCCGAAACCTCGACAGTTGTCTTGAGCACCGTGTTTGCCGCTACCGGATTGACCGCGACCGTCTATTCGTCCACAGCTGCCGAGATCTTCTGGAATCGCGCCGTCACTCGTGGATTGCGATACGAGGTGTATCGCAACGGGGACAAGGTGGGTGACACCGATGGCACCAGCTGGTTTGAAAGCGGACTTGAACAAGGCACATCCTATCGCTTCGAACTTGTCACCTACGACAGCACAGGACGTCGATCAGATCCGGTCGGCATCGGTTTGACGACGCAGGGTGATCAGCTTGCAACAACACTGGCCTCACCCCGAAATCTGCACTCTTCCGTGTACTCGACAAGCGCTGCCGAGATATTCTGGGATAGATCGACAATTCCCGGCCTCCTGTACGAAGTACAACGTGACGGCGTCGTGCTGGGCACGACCAGCGGAACCAGCTGGTTCGACGACTCCCTTGCCGCCGGTACCCGTTACACATTCGAGCTGGTTGCCATGGACACAAGCGGCAATCGCTCGGAACCGGCTGGCATTTCATTCACGACTCGCTCGGGCAACGATGTCATTGACACACCTGCGAACGAAAACCCGTTTTCAGAAGCCGATCCAGATGCGGAGACTGCCGTCGCCAGACTCGGCTATGCCACCATCAGAGATGATGTGGACGATCTCGTGTCCATGAGCCATCTGAGCCTCTACCATGACTACGAGACAGACATGCTCTCGGTATTGTCTGAAGGGCCCTACTACGAATCCTTTGTACTCGACTGCCCTGAAGGAGGCACCGTCAGCGGTCTGAAAACGCCACCGGGTTCCTTTGAAGGTGACTTCGATGCCTGTGTGTTCAATGGGGTCACGATGACCGGTCATCTGAGACGCCTGGCTGAATTCACGGTGTTTGGTCTCGGAGACAACCGAAGCTACACGGTCGACTTCGACGATGTTGTCATTGACGCAGGAGAAGCCGGCAGCCTTGCAATCACAGGGACATCAATCAGACGCGGTGGCACATTCGGGATAATCGTCTGCGGCGGCGCAGCCGAGGTGTCAGCCGCGGTCAGCCATACGGTGTCCTCAGCGGTCTGGGAAACCGCCGACGGGGTCACGTCGGTTGAAAGCGCAAGCTGGAATCAGACCGAAGTGGCCACGCCAACACCGTCGGGGGAAGACTATATCAGTGACTGTCATATCGAGAACAAGCTGACCTTCAAGGGTGATGCAACACTGCAGTCCGACAGGCTCGGCCCGCAAACCGCCGTGCTGGAAAAACGCGGTGACATCGTCAGCGACAATCGTGATGAGAGCGTGACGATCACAGACGCTCTGCTGGCGGCTGATCTGGGTGACGGCTCGAGCGTGGCCTTGACTGCGATATCCGCAACGCAAGTGCAAGTAGATATCGTTGCCGAGGGCGTTTCAGTGTCGTTCAACGACGACCATGTGTTCGAGGCACGAGAAGATTTTCCGGGGGTGTATGACTGACACGCTATCGGCTTGCTGATATCGCGGGGCTTGCCAGAGACTGCAGCGAAGATCAGACTGGCGGTGCAATCACCATAAAGAGGAGAACGAAATGTCCATCAAGACCGAGAGTTACTCATCTGCACCCTCGGGCATGATTCCCAATAGTCGCTTTCCCTTGCTGGTACACAGAGGCGCCATTCCCGGCGGTGGAGCCGATGCCATCAAGGAACGATTTCGGTCGAACGGCTGGTCAAACAACTGGGATTATCCGGGCGTCTACGAATACGCGCATTTCCACTCGACCACTCACGAGTGCCTTGGCTGTGCGCAAGGCTGGATGGAGTTCAACCTCTCGGTTGGCGAGAGTGGCTGGACTCAGGTGCGGATAGAGGCCGGTGACGTCATCATCATGCCTGCCGGCGTCAGCCATGAAATGATTGGACAGTCCGAGGATATCCATATGTGTGGTGGCTACCCAGATGGACGTGACTGGGACGACATTCAGGAAGCGTTCCTGAGCGATGAAGACTACAAGCGCGCCTGCAAACGCATCATGATGCTACCGATCCCCGACAAGGACCCAGCCACCGGAAAAACCATGTCTGAATGGCATGCAGCACCTTCTTCTGTCGATGGTGGCTGGAACGACTGGCGTCACGCGCTGGACAGGCGATCCTGAGCAATCTGCCTTGCCGCCCGGATCCGATCATGGGCCCGGGCGGGCGAAGATCATCAGCGAGTAGCACGGTCTGACCTTGAAACTCGATAGGCACGGAATTTCTCACCTGCAGCCCGACCGGGACGACTCATGCAGAATGCCCGTTTCCCGATGCCATCTCTGTCTATTCTCGGCTCGTGGAACCGGTATCGATGACTTTCCCGCCCATTCGTAGCAGTTCTTCGTGCAGATACTTCTGAAAGGACTGGGCAAGTAACGAGGCCGGTCGATGCGCCGGTGTGACGACGGCGACCGAGAAGCGCACGGCCGGCTCGAAGCGCTTGAAAAGCACATCATCATTGTCGCCGAACAGCAATCGGTATGCCTCTACCGTCAGGGGATCCACGATGGCATTCGCCACTCCCTGACGGACATAGGTCAATAAGGGAATGAAGTACTGAGTCATGAACCGGCAATTCAACTCGGACCGATGCTCGGCAAAGGCGGCAACGGTGGATTGATGAGTGGGATGCTCCGCGTACAGCATGCCGAACGGCTTGCCTGACAGGTCCCCAGGAGAGATAGCGGCCTTGCCGGACAAGTCACCTTTCCCCGGGACGGCGCAGACACACTCGAATGAATACACGGTCTGATTCAGCAATGAAGATTCATGTTCCGCCCCCTCGCGGAAATCCGCCAGACCCAGGTCGAACTGCTGTGCTGCAACCAGCTCTAATACAGCACTGGAGCTTCTCGAAATAAGTGTATTTCTGGATTCGCCATAATGGCCCAGATGCTGAGTGATCATGTTCGGTAGCACGGCGACGGACGGCCCTGGCATTGACGCAATTCGCAGGATGCCTCTGTCCAGCACCTTGATTCCACTCATGTTGTTGCGAATGCTGTCCATACGGTGCAGCAATTCGGTGCACTCTTCGTGCAGATAATACGCCTCGGGAACGGGATGGAGGCGACCACCGCGGCGTTCGAACAGTCGCATGCCCAATGATGACTCAAGCCCGGCAATCTGTGCACTCACAGCGGGCTGAGTTCTGTGCAGATTACGGGCAGCTTCTGACACAGAGCCTGTCAGCATCAAGGCGTTGAAGGCTTTCAGTTGATTGAGATTCATTGACGGCACGCCCTCCTGCAAACACACCATATCATAAGATATTTTTATAGATTGCAATGAATATATAATTTGTCTTGATACGGAAAGCTGAATAACATGATTCCGTTGTACACGGAACCGCTCATCCGGCAGTGGTTTCCCGCGTCAGTTCAAGCCAACCAGATTCTTTCATCATCGGAGACTTGCATGAAGACAACATCCCTTCTCATTGCAGCTGCTACCGGGGCTGCATTATTGGCAGCCACGGCAGTACACGCCCAGACACCCAGTTTCTTTCGAATCGGAACGGGGGGTGCAGGCGGCACCTACTTTCCCATCGGTGGCAGTATCGCCAATGCCATTTCCAACCCGCCCGGGTCGAAACCGTGCGAAGACGGAGGCTCTTGTGGTGTTCCCGGATTGATCGCCATTGCACAATCCACCAATGCCTCGGTACAGAACAATGCAGCGGTGCAGAGCGGTGAGCTGGAAGCGGGAATGACGGCTGCCGATACCTTGCTGGCGATGTACAAGGGCACCGGAGATTTCGAGGGCAAGGCACATGACAAACTGCGCGTGCTCGCCAACCTCTTCCCCGAGGACCTTCATCTGGTATTGCCCAAGGGCGCCACGCTCGACGGCCTGGGTGACCTGGCTGGCAAGCGTGTCGGTATCGCACAGGCGGGCTCGGGTACTCAGGTTGCTGTGCTGCAGATGCTGGAAGCCTATGGCGTCACACGCGACAACATGGAAGAGGCCGAACTGAACAATTCGCAAAGTGCTGACAGACTGGCCGATGGGCAGCTGGATGCCTACTTCTACGCAGCCGGCTGGCCAGTTGCTGCCATGGTTCAACTCTCATCCACCAAAGGCATGAATCTCTACTCTTTCAGTGAAGAGGAACTCACCAAGATCAACGAGATCATTCCATCCTATATTCCATCGACGATACCGGGCGGCGTCTATGAAGGTGTCGACAATGACACGATGACTCCTGCCGTTAGTGCCATGCTTGTTGTATCTGCTGATCAGGACGATGACCTGATCTATGAGATCACCAAGGCTCTGTGGAATGACAACACCCGCAAGCTGCTGGACAACGGCCATGCCAAGGGCAAGCAGATTCGACCTGAAACGGCTCTCGCCGGTGTTGCCGGACTCGGTGTGCCCCTCCACCCGGGTGCCGAAAGGTTCTACAAGGAAGCTGGACTCCTCGAGTAAGCACGCCTTCGCTCGCCCCCTTGCTCGCTGCATTCAGTCCAGCGGCGGGCAAGGGCTTGTCAAACGGGCTTCCCTCCTCATTCCTGCCAGGGAAAGCCCCCTCTTCCACTGATCTCACTTCAGACGCCAAACAAACATCATGAGTCAGTCACCCACGTCGAATGGCGACGACAAGCCAGTCAACAGGCAACCGGACGATGAGGAGCTGACTGCCGAGCAGTTGGCGGCCATCGAAGAGAAATACGACGAAGTGGCATCCAGTCGCGCCTTGACGCCAATGGCAAGACGACTGGTGACGACTGTCGCTGTCGTCTTCGCCATTTACCATTTCGTGACTGCCGGATTCGGCATGCCGGTGGATTACTGGCATATGGGGTGGCATCTATGCGGTCTGTTCGTTCTGGTTTACGCCACCATACCGCTGTGGCGAACACCCAACTCCCTGGCTCTGAAGAACTCGGTTTTTCGACTTGGCAACATACCCTTGTACGACATTGCCCTCATGGTTCTGGGCTGTGCCAGTGCCCTCTACCTGGGTACTGCCTGGCGAGGCATCGAGTTTCTCGATATCGCATCGCAGACATTCCGCCAGGGCAATCCGAACGCCTATGACATCTTCTTCGGCACGGCTCTGATCCTGCTGGTTCTGGATATAGCGCGCCGTACCTTGGGCTGGATACTCCCGTTGATCATCTGCATCTTCATGGCCTATGCTCTGTTCGGTCCGAAGATTCCCGTGCAGATCCTGCAGCACCCGGGCGTCAACTGGCGCCAGTTTGTCAACAACATGTACTTCCCGGCGGAAGGCATTTTCGGTGTCACCCTGTGGGTCGTCTCCACCATCGTCTTTCATTTCGTGCTATTCGGCGTTATTGCACAACGAACCGGCCTGGGGCAACTGTTCATCGACAATGCCATGATTCTTGCTGGCCGCTACACCGGAGGGCCAGCCAAGGTGTCGGTGATCTCTTCAGCCTTCTTCGGCACCATATCCGGTTCGTCGGTTGCCAATACCGTGTCCACAGGCGCACTGACCATTCCGAACATGAAACGCCTCGGATACCCCGGCCATTTCGCTGGCGGTGTCGAGGCAGCCGCCAGTGCCGGTGGACAGATCACGCCGCCTATCATGGGGGCAGCGGCATTCATCATGGCCGAGTTTCTCGAAGTGCCTTACACAACGATTGTCATCGCTGCAATCTTCCCGGCGCTGCTGCACTACGTTGGCGTGTTCTCGGTCGTCCATTTCATGGCGCGTCGCCTCGGATTGCTCGGCTTTGCCGCCGATACCCTGCCGAAACTTGGAGCCGTGTGGCGCGAAGGCTGGGCCAATATCATTCCTCTGGTTGCCCTGCTGGTCGTGCTGTTCAGCGGCTATACGCCTTACATGGCTGCATTCTGTGGCATCAGCCTGTGCATCATCGTCGGCATGTCTCGCTGGCGTGAGCCCATGACATGGCTCTACCCGGCAGCCTTCATCGCCTTCGCCCTGTGGAAATACAGCAGCGGTGGCTTCGAGATGAATCTCCTCGTCCTGCTGATCGCCAGCTCGGTCATCGGTGTATTCAACCCTCAGAAACGCATGCATCTGCCGGAACTGACCGACGCCGTCGCACTGGGTGCACGGTATGCACTCGCAGTAGGTGCGGCGGCCGCCGCCGTCGATATCGTGGTGGGAGTCATCAACTCGACCGGGATAGGATTTCGTCTTGGCTTCATGGTGACCACAGGAGCCGCCACGCTGGCGGAGAACCTGCACAACGTGCTCTCCTTCGGCGCGTTCGAACTCTTCAGTCAACCAGATCTGCAATTGTTTCTGTCTCTGCTGCTCATTGCCGTGGCCTGTATCCTGATGGGAGCAGGCATACCGACCACAGCGCTGTACATCATGCTTGCCTCCGTCGCGCAACCAGCGTTGGCACAACTGGGCGTGCCGCCCATTGCGTCTCATATGTTCGTCTTGTATTACGGTGTGGTTTCGGAGATCACACCGCCTGTGTGCACGTCCGCATATGCAGCGGCCGCCATCGCCAACGCCAACCCCTTCAGAACCGGCATGTCTGCGTTCAGTCTGGGACTGGGCAAGATCGTCGCGCCGATGGCATTCGTGTATGCACCGGTTCTGTTGATCGTCAGTTCCACAGGCTTCGATCTCATCGAGTTTCTGTATGCTTCCATCAGCTGCATCGTCGGCGTTGTTGCGCTCTCGGGAGCCATTGTCGGTTTCATGATGGCGCCCCTCAATGTTCTGCAACGAATCATTCTGGCTCTGGCCGGACTGATTTTCATCGCCCCCTCATGGCAAGCTGATCTTCTGGCAAGCCTGCTGTTCGCCCCGATCCTTCTGCAACAGGTGAACGCATCGAGAAAACAGACGTCTACGGCACAGAATGGCATTGCACTGTCGTGAAGGCGGAAACCGGCAGGATCGTCGTATTGGGCAGTGGCATCGTTGGCCTCTGCACAGCACTGACGCTCAGAGAGCGTGGACTGGAGGTCGTGGTAGTCGATCGCCTTCCACCGGGTTCTGCGCAAGGTAGTGCAAGCTATGGGAACGCCGGTGTGGTGTCCCCGTGGTCCTGCGTGCCTCAGTGTCTGCCAGGCACCTGGAAACAGGTTCCTGGCTGGCTGCTGGATAGCGAAGGGCCGGTGCGCATGCGCTGGCAGGATATGGCCTACGTGCTTCCCTGGGTCCTGCGGTTTCTGAGGAATTGTGATCCGGGAAAAGTGACAGGTATCGCCGATGCCATGGACAGCCTGATGCAAGGCAACGTTCAGGCTTATCGTCGATTCCTGAGCGGTACGGGACAAGAGCAGCTACTCCAGGACAGTGCCTACATCAACGTTTATCGAGGTCGGCACAGGCCCAACCCGGAGGACCTGCCCTGGACGCTGCGCCAGCAACGAGGTGCCACGATCGAATTCATCGACCAGTCCACTCTCAGGGATATCGAACCTGAGATCGGGCCGGAGTATCACTCGGCAGTCATCATCAAGGATCAGGCTCGCCTGATCTCCCCGGGCAGGCTTTGTGAGGTACTGGCCGAAAAGGCACGGCTACTCGGAGTCACCTTCGTCAGCGCCAGTGTCACGCAACTGAAGCCCGACAACTCAGGCATGATCCAGCTGGAGCTGGACAACCCGGACATTCGCATGAATGCCGATGGGACGGCCGCGCGCATGGATTCACACACGCTGATCCTGTGTGCCGGTATCGGTTCATCGGCATTACTCGAACCGCTCGGCTATCGCCTGCCATTGATGGCTGAACGTGGCTATCACCTGGAGTTTCGCAACCCCGGTGTGTCATTGAACAATTCGGTGCAGGACATGGCCGGCAAGTTCGTTGTCAGCTCCATGCAAGGAGGCATACGAAGCGCTGGAACCGCTGAATTCGCCAGCAGCACAGCACCACCGAACTACCGGCGAGCCACCATCTTTCACTCACTGACCAAGCGATTGTTGCCAGGGCTGAACACACAGGACACCGCGCAGTGGATGGGCATCAGGCCCTCCTTTCCGGATAATCTGCCAGCCATAGGAGCCCTCGACAAACATCCGGGAATCATTGCCGCATTCGGCCACAGCCACTATGGCATGGGCATGGCGCCGGCCACTGCCAGACTCGTCGCTGAGCTGGTAAGCGGCAAGAGCAGCAACAGCGACATGAAAGCGTTTCGGCCCGCACGTTTTACCGAAGCAGACCGGGGATTGCAGCGATAACAGGCACCCTGCGCGAAACTGCAAGTGGTAACCGGACCTATACTTTTAGACACTGGTACCTGAAATCCGTTTTCCAGTAGCGTCTGTTTCTGAGTTCGAAGGGAGACGGGTACGTGAAAACAGCAACGATGATCACACTGACTCTTGCCATTGGCCTATCACCTCTGGTTCAACTGCCAATCGCTCAGGGGGCTACACAGAGCGTGCTGCAGGGGCACTGGCGCAGCGCCTGTGAAAAGGACGACTTCGGCGCTGGATCGAATACGTACTACAGCGATGAAATCAGTTTCACGAATGGTGCTTTCACTTCCAGCGAGATGACCTTCGCCGACAAGGAGTGCCTTGTCTCCACAGCAACAGAACTCACCACCGGGTCCTACACGATTGTTGACGAAAGAGCGTTTGACGGCTCGAGCGCCGTCAAAGTGGACCTGGTGATTCTGACCATGACGCAAACATTGCACACGCAAACAGCGGTCGAACGCGCCATCTCCTACAAGGACTGTGGCATCGAAAACTGGTCCATCGACACACCGCAAGATCTGTCGCAGTGCAGCGATGATGCCGGCATCGAGCTGCCCATACGGGGTCAGGAGATTTTCCTTCGACAGGCTGACAGGCTGCTTATCGGGGATGTGGATGCACAGATCACCGAGCTGTCTACCATGGACATCGGTGATTTCGACGACGAGTGGCCCTATAACCGTGTCGACCCCTGAGCGCATCAGGTCCATTTGTGCATGAGAGTGCCAAAGCGCCTGCCAACGAACGTGTCAAGCCACCCGTCAACAAGCAGCCTCACTGCCTACGGGCTTGGTCTCATGTTGCTCTCCATGATCATGAATGGCTGTGCCACCGACGGATCAGGTTCGGTGGTCGAAGCCAGCGACCAATCTCTGAGTGGCAGTCAATGGCAACGGGTCAACAGTGAAAGCGATCAACCGGCGATCATCCGGTACTTCGGATTCATTGATGTCACTCAAGACCTGGAAGGCGAATCACAGTACTTCGAGGCAGGCTTCGCACGCTTCACTGAGCCGGCACCTCTTCGAACGCTGCTCGACAGCTTCAGACAGGCGCCGGCGGATTCCTGCGACTATCGCCAGAGACCGCGAGGCGACAGCACTCCCCTGGCATTCAAGGACGAGCTTGAACTCCCCGGTTATCCTTACCAATTTGTCGATGCAGGCAGTCGTATCGATGTCAGTATTGGCAATCGGTCCTATGCCCGCCTGAAAAGAACCAGCACTCGCCCGGAAGACGCCGTGCAATACGAAACCGATGTCGGCAGCCTGCCACTGAGCATCGGCGGCTTCAAACTCGGCGATGTGCTGCTGAAGACCGGTGGGCTGACTGTTTCTTCAAGAGACGGCACCTTTCCTGACTTCGCAGGCATCGCCGTTCCGCCGGTCACCGCGCCCGGTCGATTCAGACCACGCTTCGAAGAGGCAGTTTCTGCCGAATCTCGTTTCCGATGGCGTACTGGCGGCGATAGCACCGATCCTGACACCCGTGTGCAGATCGAAGCCGGTGGCGGTGGGCGAGCGCTCTTTTGCGCGGCTGCTGACGACGGTGAGTATCAATTGCCGCAATCGGTGAAAGTCCGACTCGGAGATGCACGCATTCCCAATCTGTTTGCCTATCGCGATGCCGTCTGGTTCTACCGGCATGACGATGCCCTGTTGATCGTCAGTCAGTCAAGCTACTACTGAGTGTCTTCTCCCCCGCACGTGACCCGCCACGATTACCCCGGATTCACGAATTCTGATTCAGCATTCGACCCGCTTATCAGGGACGTGAATCTCTCTATATTGATCCTCAATCCAGATGCCCTGGAAATCAGAGGAGTCAGCAAGACCATGTCACTCAATCAATTGGAACAAGCTCGAGCCATCGAACGACCCACACGTGAAGCGATGCTTCAGCGAGACCCTTCAGTACACGAGTTCTGGAATCAGAACAGAGAATTGTTCGAGAATGCCTGGGCGCAGTGGGAACAGGATACTGCCAGTCAGGATCTGGTGCTGGACCGCTCGCTCTACGACCCACGGTTGCGTAACGCTGTTGAACAGGCCTGGCAGGATCCCACGAAAGAATCTGCAGTTCGGGATCTCTGGCAAGAGGTCTTTCCCAATGTGTACAAGGTGCAGTTCTTCGATCCGGAACGTCTGTCGGTGCTGCGTAAATACCTGGACACCGTTGCCAAAGCCGACATTCCGCTGCGTCCTCCCTACGGTATCGTGTTGAATCGAGGTGGCGCCATGCTGGATTCCCGTTCGGAAGGCTATCTGGCTGCGCCGAATTTTCAGGCGTTCTACCGTGATCTCATGGACGCCTACATGCGCCCTGTCTCCCGACTGCTGTTTCCCGATGTCATGGGTTATGACACCCAGACCTTCGGTTTCTCCATACAATGGCAGGAGAACAAGGACACCTCGCTACAGGCGCACTCGGATGCCTCCGCGGTGACACTGAACATCAATCTGAACCTGCCGGGAGAAGACTTCTCGGGATCAGCGGTCAGCTTCTTCGACCCGGCGACACGCCGCGTGGACAAGCTCACCTTTGAACCGGGCACGGCCTTGATTCACCACGGAAGCGTTCCGCATGCCTCCGAACCCATCACCCGTGGAGAACGATACAACTTCGTACTCTGGCTCTACGGTGACAGGGGGCAGATACCACCACGTGGAGCGCCGCAGCGCGAGATCGATCCACAGCAGCGCTGGACAGTACCGGCACAGCCTTCTGACGATTACGCACCGTTCTGACTTACCGTCTGGAAGTGAGGCAATTCAAGGCCGCCGACGGCGTTCCCGCCAGGAATGCCGTCGGTGGTCCTCGAAACACTGTCAGCAATCACGTTGACATTGCACCTGCGATCTTCATCGTCAGTGAGCCGTTCCCGAAAGCCTCACGCTGAAGCGATAAACGGTTATTGACGAATCTTTTCGACAATACACTGTCTGGCTGGTCCTGGTCCTGGATGCCTGCGAGCCACCCTCACCGCTCAGGATCGCTCCGAGACAGAAGCCATTGCCGCACGACATCCACCGCGGCTTGTCTCTCCCCTGAAGTTCGCGCAAGAAGGTAGAAGTCATCACTGCCCTTCAGCGAACCATCAACCACCTGCACCAGTCGACCCGCGTCAAGATCGCGAGCGACCAGAAACCGACTGGCCAGTGCGATGCCCTGACCCGACAACGCCGCCTCGATACCAAGGCTTGTCTGACTGAAATGCAGGTTCCGCTGTTTCGGTGTGCCGGCAACGCCACATTTCACCCGCAGGAATTCGGGCCAGAGGTTGTGCGTATCGTGCAGCAACGCAAACCGGGCAAGGTCGTGATTCCCGAGCGGAAGCGACGTTTGCCCGATGAGTTCGGGAGATGCCACGGCAATGATCGACTGTCTGAACAGCAGATCGACTTCGAACTGTGCACCGAACGGGGGTTTGCCTTGCCTTACGGCGAGATCGATACCGTCGCTGTGAAAACTGAGCACACGCTCGGTGGAGAGTATCCGGAAATCGATGTCCGGATGCAGGCTTGTGAAAGCGGGAAGATTGGGAATCAACCAGCGTGAGGCAAATGTCGACGTCACGCTGACAGTCACCTTCGCGCTTTCCGGCTTCAACAGACCCGTTGCCTCGCGCAAGCGGTTGAATGCATCGCTCACTGCCTGATGGTAGCTACGCCCGACGGCGGTGAACGACACTCCCCTGGCGCCGCGCTCGAACAAGCGAACACCCAAAGCCGCCTCCAGTCCGCGCACCTGCTGTGCAATCGCCGCCTGCGTGACACCCAGTTCGTCGGCCGCCACCCGAAAATTCAGATGTCGCCCAGCAACCTCGAAGGCACGCAGCGCGTTCAGTGGCGGTAGCTGTAGCGGCTCAGTCAATAGAATTTCTCTAGTCAGATGGTAGGAAATCGGCGTGGCAAACCGTACGCTTCTGCCTCATATTACAGGGCAATTCGCAACATATCCAACCCGATGGAGTACATCATGACCCTAGAAAAAGTAGCACTTGTCACCGCTGGTGGATCAGGCATGGGAGCCGATGCCGCGCGGCGCCTTGCAGCAGACGGATTCCACGTGGGCATACTCTCGTCGTCTGGCAAGGGCGAGTCTCTCGGTGAGTCTCTGGGCGGTTTCGGTATCACGGGGTCGAACCGCTCTGTCGACGCGATCCAGAAGCTGGTCGATGTTGCCATCGAGCGCTGGGGACGAATCGATGTGCTGGTCAACTCGGCGGGGCACGGACCCAAGGGGCCCGTACTCGAGATTTCAGACGATGACTGGCACGAAGGGCTGGAAGTCTATTTGCTGAACGTGATTCGGGCAACGAGACTGGTCACACCCCATATGGTGAAACAGGGCGATGGAGGTTCGATCATCAATATATCGACGTTCGCCGCATTCGAACCGGACCCCCTGTTCCCGACCTCCGGCGTCTTCCGGGCCGGCCTGGCAAGCTTCACGAAGCTTTATGCCGACAAGCATGCGGGCGATGGCATACGAATGAACAACGTACTGCCAGGCTTCATCGACAGCCTGCCCGCTACCGATGAACGACGTGAGCGCATACCGATGAAACGTTATGGCCGTGCGGATGAGGTTTCGTCTCTGATCTCCTGGCTCGCCTCTGAGGAAGGTGGCTACATGACCGGTCAGAACCTGCGCATCGACGGAGGCTTGACTCGTGCTGTCTGAGATTGCGATACCTGCCGTGCGATCAGACAGGATGGCATTCACCATCAAATGGGTGGCATCGGTGATGCAGATCCTTGGATACACGGCAACCGGATTCGGCTGGACACCCTGGAATGCCTACCTGTTTCTGGGCGGTGTTTCCGGATGGTTGCTGGTTGGCGTGTTGTGGAATGATCGCGCGCTCATGTTGATTCATGCGGTTGCGCTGGTGGCCATGTTCGTGGGCTTGTCGAGTCGATGATGTCCACGATGGATACTGTTGCCCGCACAACATCGAACGGGAAGGCGGGCTCGGTTGAATGGAAAACGCAATACAACAACGCGCCCTACCCCGCCAGCCCGCATGAGTTGCCGTTCAAGCTGCGCGATAGGGGGCTGGCAGAGCGTATCAGCCGCGCCTGATCAGACAGACCAAGCGCGTTCGCTTCAGCACAGGAGTAACCATAGGCCGACCCCACGATTCCATGCCTGTTCAGTCAACAGCTGCCGGGCTTCAGCCCGGTGCGCTGAGCCCCAGCATACTGCGCCACCACGGTACCTTCGCCGGTGGTGCTTCAACAGTCTCACTGCCATATTGAGCGCCATCGATCATGACCGATGACACAGTCTGGTAGGTCGTCGCCCACGCATCCGTGACTTCCTGCGTGCAGTCGTCTCCCAGACCTTCCTTGAGCGTCCACAACAGGCTGGCACCGACCTTGGGATAGTCTTCCTCCTTGACACCATAGCCCTTGTGCGCGAGACCGGCCTGTTTGAGAGGGCCGACCAGTGCGTCAAGGTTGTCCAGTGATGACACGGCCTGATCCAGCATCTTCATCAGTTTCTCGCCCTGTTCCTGCATGTCGCCCTTGAAATAGGGTTTGACTTCAGGGTATTGATCAAACAGGCGGCCGTAGAACAGTGACGCGGCCGTTTCCTGAATGGGCAATACCTTGGCCCACGACTCTTTCACAAGCTGTTTTTCTTCCGGGGTCATTTCGGGTTCTCCGTTTCTTCGAGATAGTATTTGGCCAGCGCCACCATGTAGTTGACAGCCTGGATGACATCGCTGTCGCTCAGACTGTCGTTGCCACCACGTGCCGGCATGTAGGTATCATCAGGACCGAAAAAGCCCTGCAATGCATGCTGATAGAGTTCCTCTGCAGGCTTGTCGACTCGAGGAGCCCAGTCCCTGGCCCGCATGGGTATGGGGGCACCGGCAATGCCATATCCATGACAGCCTTCGCAGTTGGCGATCCAGATCGTTCTGCCTTCGGCCAGCTCGCCGGAGAGCTCGATGTACTGCTCCTCACCCGCATGAACCGATAACGGTGTCAACGTGCAGAGGCAACTCAGCACCCCGGCGCGCCACCGGTGCTCAGCTTTCAATGGGAATACGAATGACAACGCCACCCATTACATCACCGATCTTGAAATCCGTCCGAGGTGAGTCAACGTGGTCGTTGTGGCAAGACGCGCACACGGGAGATACCGCAGTATCAGCATAAATGGCCGTGAAGTAGTTCTGCCCACCAAGCTCCTCGGTGGTGTAGTAGTTCTCGCCCTTGTTGTCGACGACAAACTGCAGACCCTCCTTCTCGGCATCGGTCTTGGGCGCATTCTGACTGTTGATCGGCCACAGTGATTGCAGTGAATAACTGAAATTCACGTCCGGATTTTCAGCGGCTCGTTCGGTCACCATCTCAGCTCCGAAGCGGAACATCTGTGCCGGCAGCACCAGTGCCTTTTCGTCCTCGAAGTGTTCGGAGGCCGTTATCACCTTTTCCTTGGCAGCCAGACGATTGACGATTCGTCTCGTATAGACGGCACGATCAGAGTCCATCACCATGTGCAGGGCATCTGCCATCGTCTTGGGTGTGATCGACGGTGTATCTGCCGCATCATTGGCTATCGCGGCAGCAACGCCCAGCGTCATTGCACTGCCTATCGTACTGGCGAAGAGTATCTTGCTTCGAGTTTTCACAGACATGTTCCTAAGTTGTCAAGAGGATTGAGGGTGGGTGTCCGGGTTGGCTATTTGCCCTTTACAGGCACAGAGAACGGCATTCACGTCGGAACTCCTGCGCACAGACAGCTCTGGCATCGCTACTGTCCATTCTTGCGTTTCTCATGAGATTCCATCAGCTCTCGAGCCATGGGCAGGCTGTCGTTCTTCATGGCGGGTAGCCCTTGAAAATTGTTCACGATCAACTGATCATCCATCAGCGCATCGATGGAAAATCCCAGTCCGTGGCATTCAAGGCAGGCCCCTCTGATCATCTTGCTGTTGGGTGCCAGATTGGCACTCTGATTGTGATCAACAACAATGCGACTGTTGTAGTCATCCACGTCCTGCGATACCCGTGGCATGTGGCAACTGGCGCAAGACACGCCGGTACCGGGCTTGCCATTGCCTTCGGTCTCCGCAAGCCAGAGCGCGTAGTGCTTCGAGTTGCGATAGGCAACGGTGTGATCATCCGCATGGCAGCCAACGCAGGCTTCCACCGCAGCGCTCACCACGTCATAATCATGCGCCGCGTGACAACTGTTGCAGGTCAGTTCCTGATGGGCAGCATCCTCGTGCATGGGCAGCCTGGCCGCCCCGACGCTCATCGGGCTCAGCCCTGCAGCCAGTCGCATGCCGTGCTTGCCCTTGCCGAATGCCTCCACTTCAATGCCATGACAGGAGGCACAGTTCTCCGCCATCGGCTCATCGGTCCAGTGAACCTCGTTACCGGCCGGGTCCGCATCGGCTTTGCTCTCGATAGCGATTGACGTATGGCAGGCAGTGCAATTGACGCCCTGCTCGGCATGGCCGGACGCCTCCCACTGCGCCATGACAGTCGCATCCTGCTGCTTCTCCTCAGGTGCATCTGCATCAACCTGAGAGAGTGTCTCTACAGGAAACTGTTCTCTGGGGTACTCGATGAGCATATCCAGCACATCGGCAAATTCACGCTCTGGCAGACCAGCGGCTTCCAGAACCTCGGGCTGATCCAGGTGCTTGACCAGAAAGTCTGTGTAGAGGGCTCGGTTATCATGAAAGTTGTGGCAGCCCGAGTTGGCACAGGTGTCAAACCCCATGCCCTCGTGAGACGGCCGATCCTCGGCAATGGACTCATGGCACTGATAACAGAAGTCTTCAGGCTGCGTCACCCCGTTGACCAGCGTGATCTCTGCCTTGTGTTCCTGATGACAAGTCACGCACTGCGTCGCATTCAGATCGGCCAGCATATCGGCGTTGCGCGGATCGCTGAATTTCGCTTTCGGATGAGAGTCGAACGGTTTCTTGCGAACATCCCCGTGGCAGGACTCACACGACTCCTGCAAGACAGGCCCGCCCCCGAACGCATCGGTATGGCAGGAGTCACAGGACTCAGCCAACTGGTGGTGTCCGCTACTAAGCGGGCCAGGCATGAATACCGTCTTGTCTTCACCCTTGAAAAGTACATGGGCAAAGAAGGCGCAACCGACGCACGTGCTGAACAGCCATACCAGCCACGCCAGACTGATGGAGCCGGTGGACGTACCGGGTAAGCCCTTCAATACCAGTACCCCTTCAGAATGTGCCAGCCCAGCAGCAAGGGTACGGGCCACAACAGATAGATATGCCAGTGCAAGGAATGCTTGCGCACGAAAGCGGTCGTGCCCGGTGCCAGTTTGTGTCCAAACAGTTGTATCAAGCCGGTACTCACTCCCAGCACACTCAGAAGAACGAAGGTGAGCATCAGGAGATAATTCAGACCCGATCCCATCCTCAAGCCCGTGTGCAGCAACAACGCGAACAATGCAAAGGCACTCAGGAGCAGATGGGCCGTTCGCCAGCTATCAAATTCACCGACACTCTTCAGTTTCGACACGCGCTTTCGTACGGAAATCAGGGAGGCCACGGCGATGCAGCCCAGCACGGTGAATCCTGTGATCTGCTTCAATAGACCACTACGCCACAGGACGTCCCAGTGCCAAGACAGCGAATGACCGAAGAGCTCGACCGATTGCACCGTTTCAGCATAAGGCACACGAGGGATGGTCACGATGGCAGCACAAGCCGCAGCCGAGGCAGCGATGAGGCCCAGCGGCAATGGCCTGGCTCGATCGGTACCGGCCTCGGATGCACTGGCTGTATCACCCGACAATTCGGCGAGCAGGGGTTTGCAGGACCCGCAGACAGTGCCCGCACCGCAGGCCAGACCGATGGCTTCGATCGACTGCGCTCCCTGACTGACGGTTTCCGATATACGGCCCCGATTGACGTTGGTGCACTGACACACAATGGTGGATTCCGGCCAGGAACTGACTGAGTTGCCTGCATTGTCGGACCAGATATTGCCCGTTCTGCGAAAGCGGATTCGTTGCCAGGGATAGAGTCGATCGTGACGACTGACCGCTCCCTGGGTGCGCAGGCTTTGTGGCCAATCGCCCAGACTGATTGCCCCCTGAAGCTTGTCACGATTGATGAGCAGCTTTCGATAGATGCCCTTGTCGGGATCTTCATAGACCAGCGATTTGCCTGCCGCCGGATGTGCCGTATAGCCGACAGGACCAACGCTGAACACCTGGGTTCCAATCACCTTCAGACGGGAGGCCACGATGGATCCGCGATAATGCGAATGGACGCCGGCGATGGCACTGGCGGCCACCCCGGCCTGTTCGAAACCGGGTGCCACCAGGCCATATACTTCACCGTCGTGCTCGGCACACTCACCAATGGCAAAAATATGAGGATCCGAGGTGCGCATGGAATTATCGACCGTGATACCACGCCCGATTGACAGCCCGCAGTTCTGTGCCAGCGTGATATTGGGTCGAATTCCGGTTGCCACCACCACCGTGTCGCACTCGATGATGCGTCCGGAATGCAGTACTACCGCGTCGACTTGCGAAGTGCCTCTGATGAACTTGATGCCGTCTCCGACGATGACATTGAAGCCCATGCCTTCAATCGTCTCTTTCAGCAGCTCGCCCGATCGCTCATCCAGCTGATTGGCCATCAATCGGTCGACGTGTTCGATGATGGTTACTGAGGTATTGGTGGGTTGCATGCCGCGAGCAGCTTCCAGTCCCAGCAGGCCACCGCCGATGACAACCGTATGATGCGATCGGACGCGCCGGGCCATGAGCTGTAATGCATCGCTCATGTCGCGCAGCGTATAGACACCCTGGCGCTCGATACCCAGCACGGGTGGAATATGAGGCGTCGAACCGGTTGCAAGGATCAGGCTCTGGTACGAGGTGCGATTACCCTGTGAATCGAGGACTGTCCTCGAATCTCTGTCTATTGATACAACCTTGACCCCGTATCTTTCATCTAGAGATGCTCCGAATGGACGCCGATAAGGCTTCTCGATGGCATCCAGATCGACTTCGCCTGCAAGCCATGACGACAGCTTGATGCGATCGTACGGCAGATGTTCCTCTTCGCCATATAGCACGATGGCTTGCTTGCGATCCAGCGCAAACAGATCCGCAACAACCCGCATACCGACAGGGCCGTTACCGACAACAACAATCGGTAGACGGCCGACTTCATCTGCGTTGGCAGATATACCGGGCTCCAGCGATGCAACGTCCGACCCCGAACGCCCCTTCTGAGTCACCTCATGCACTGTCTTGACGGAAGAAGAAGCCAACGGTTCAACCTGAGCTGCAACATGAAGGTTCAAAAAATTATCATGTTGGTCACAGCCCAGCCTCTGCTAATAATGCAGCGCCTTGCTGCAAATTTCGCAGTGCATGGCTGCAGGCGGCATCAGGACTGAACTTCAGCGGGTGTTACATTCGGTCGACGAACAAGTCATCGACCGAACACAGGCGTGAGCGGCCGATCGAATCTGGAAGTATCCTGCATTTACTGCATATACAGGGTCAATCGCGACCTGACACCACCACCTCATAACCCTTCTCTTCTGGCTCCTCATCCGTCAGCTCTGCCGGGAATCCTTTGCCAAGGACTTCGACGCCCGCCGACTCTTCCAGACGACGAATGATGTTGGACGACCACTCTCGCGGACCAAAACGGGTCTGGCCATCGTTGAAGATATCCATCAGTAATGGAGAAATTTCCAGCGGCACCTCAAGATTCTTCGCCAGAGTATCGAACAGGCCGACATCCTTGAGCACCAGATCCATGGTGAAGCTGATGTTGCGGCTACCGTTTAGAATTACCTGTGACTCCGTCTCGTGTACGAAGGAATTACCCGAGGAAATCTTGATGGCTTCAAAGGTTGTATTCATGTCCAGGCCCGCCTTCTTGCAAACGGTCAGAGCCTCGGCTACGGCACACAGATTGGCGGTAGCCAGATAGTTGGTCATCACCTTGAGTACGGATGCGGTGCCCAACTCGCCGGTGTGCAGAATTCGACGCCCGAGGGTGGTCAGAACCGGTAGTACCTGCTCGAACGAATCACGATCACCGCCAACGAAGATGGCGATGTTGCCGGTCGCCGCACGATGACAGCCTCCCGATACCGGCGCTTCCAGTGCTCTGGCACCCGTAGCCAAGACACGCCCGGCAATGCGACGCAGCTCGGCATCGTCCGTGGTACTCATTTCCAGCCAGATCTTGCCTTCACTCAACCCTGCGATGATCCCATCATCACTTTCCATCACGAGGCTGCAAGCTGCCGGTGATGGCAAACAGGTAATGATCATGTCGACAGATTCGGCCAGTTCTCTGGGTGAGTCTGCCCAATGCGCGCCTTTGTCGAGAAATGCCTGTGCCGCCTGCGGGTCAAGATCACGTACCGTGACATCGTGCCCGTTACGCAGCAGACTCCCGGCCAGCTTGCCACCGACATTCCCCAGACCAATGAATCCAACCTTCATGACATTTTGCTCTCGTTGCTGTTGACGAATAATCTCGTGGAGGCGCCAGGCCCTCACAGTGCACCTCACCCTACTGATGGATGGTGGCGACAGCAACTCATCAAAATTTTCTCACTGGTCAGATTTTTTTATGATCAGGTTCGAATTCACGTGCTGCACACACGAGGTACCGACACCGTTGTCCTGACGGATCTGACGCTCCCGGGCTGGACGCAAGACAGAACTCAAAAAGGCGGTATGCACAATGAGCACCATGCACTTGGCCAATCGCCCTTGCATCGTCTGGCAGCCGGATTATTCTCTCACCATGGTTATCTCGTCGTTGAATTCCTTGAGATGTTCAACGGCCCATTCGCCGTAGGCCAGCACCACCGGTTTCAAGGCAAGACCTTTTTCTGACAGTTCGTAGGCATTGCCACGAGAGAAGCCTTCCGGATTCACTCGCCTGATCACACCCACGCAGCTCAGTAGCTTCAATCGGTTAGCCAGGATATTGGTGGAGATGTGTTCCGGTGACTCTCTGAATTCGGAATAGGTGCGCGACTCATGAAGGATGAGGTCTCGTATGATCAGCAAGGACCATTTGTCACCAAGCAGATCCAGGGCGCAGCTGACCGCACAACGTGATCGCCACGCCACAGGAGGCATGGACTGCTCGGTTGAATCGGTCTCGGATGACATGCGAATCCTGACTATCTCTGATGAAGCTGGCCGTCTTCCGCAAGACACGGACACGGCCAGCCTTCGTTCTACGACACTGAAACCAGAATATCAGGCAAAGGAAATGCCCGCAGACGTCATGGGCAAGGACGTTATGCGCTTGCCAGTGGCCGCATGAATGGCATTGGCCAGTGCCGGCCCTGCGGGTGGCAAACCGGGTTCGCCCACGCCCGATGGCGCCTTGTCTGATGGCACGATATGCACATCGACCACCGGCATATCGCTGATACGCAGCGGCTCGTAGTCAGGAAAGTTGCCTTGCTCGACGATACCGTCCTTCAGGGTGATCTCGTTTCGCATGACCGCTCCCAGTCCATAGCCGATGGCACCTTCCATCTGCGCCCGTATGACATCGGGGTTGACCGCAACCCCGCAATCAACAGCGCAAACTACCTTGTCGATGGATATGGCCCCGTCAGCATCGAGCGAAACATCCATTATCTGGGCCACGTATGTGTCGAACGACTTGTGTACCGCGACGCCACGGCCCTTGCCATCCACCTGCTTGCCATCCCAGCCGGCCTTCTCGGCTGCCAATTTGAGAACGCCTGCCAGTCGTGCCTGGTTCTCATCTTCTTCGTCAAGATGCGCCAGGCGAAAGTCCACCGGGTCCTGGCCCGCAGCCTCTGCCGCCATATCCATCAGTACTTCCATGGTATAGCCCGACTGACTGTGACCGACCGAGCGCCACCACAACACAGGCATCGGTGATTCATAGTCGGTCAATCCGAGCGCCATGGGCAGCTGATAGGGAGTATCCACAACGCCTTCCACGGAGGAATGATCGACACCGTCGTGAACCACAAAGCTCTCCATGGGGCCACCCTTGAAGATCGATTGCGCCACGGTATGCTGACTCCAGGCCGAAACCTTGCCGTCATCACCAATGCCGATATTCGCTCGTTGGGCGAACATGGGACGATAGAATCCACCGGCCAGATCATCCTCGCGCGTCCAGACAAGCTTGACTGCTTTCTCACCACCAAGGGCGACGAACGCCATGGCTGCCTGCGCATGATAGTCCGATTGCGCATTGGCGCGTCGGCCGAAAGAGCCGCCAGCGTAATAGGTGATGATCTCTACCTTTTCCGGCGGCAACTGAGTGATCGCCGCTACCGTAGGGTGCGTGATCATCGGGAACTGGCAACCATCGTGTACGCGAACGCCCCCCTCTTCGGTGGGCTCTATGACGCAGTTCAGTGGTTCCATGGGCGCATGTGCCAGCAGTGGAAAGTGAAAATCTGCGGACACTGATCGACTGGCAGCCTTCGCCGCCTCTTCCATCTCAGTCAGATCACCTTTCCCGGTGACATCGTAGGTGGGCGCGGCACTGAGTTTGTCGGTGTATTCACTCAGCATCTCGGCTGATCCGCGTGTGTCTGCAGCGGCGTTGTCCCAGTCTGCCGTCACGGATCGACGTGCCTTGATCGCAGCCCAGGTGGACTCGGCATACACTGCAACTCCGGAGTTGTCCGGCAGAGCGCGAGCATCGACGAAACCATTGACCTCAGCAGCGGCCCCCACCTCGAAACTCTTCAGCGTGCCACCAAACAGAGGCGATCGCAGGATGGTGACATACACCATGTTCGGCACCTTTACGTCCATGGCGAACATGGCCTTGCCAGTGGTTTTCGCCATGCTGTCCTTGCGCGGCAACTTGTCCTTGCCGATCAATGTGAAACTGGCGGCATCCTTCAGTACCGGTTCTGCCGCCGGCTCAAGCATGCCAGCCTGCTCGACGAAGGCACCGATGGAAGCAGTCTTGTCACCGCTGACAAGCTGACCGTTTTCGATAGTGACATCCGCAGCTTCCACCTTCCATTCAGCGGCAGCTGCTCGTATCAGCATGTCACGAGCAGCTGCACCTGCCTGGCGATACTGCAGATAGGAGTTGGCCATGGCAGTTGACCCACCGGTTCCCTGACCACCGAACGCCAGATTCTTGTACTTTTCATCCGATGGAGAGAACTCAACCGCCACCTGTTCCCATGGCACGTTCATTTCTTCAGCGACCAGGGTCGTCAACCCGGTTGATGTTCCCTGGCCCATTTCGAAATGCTTGACCACCACGGTCACGGTACCGTCAGGCCCTATCTTGACAAAGGGATTGAAGCCGACAGCTTCAGCGGGGGCCGAGCCTGTGGAGATCGCGAGGGCACCACCGGCGTTGAAACCGATGACCATGGCCCCGCCCAGAACGGCAGCGCCTTTCAGAAAGCCACGTCGACTCAGCGATGCAGTGTTTGATGCATTCATGATCAAGCCTCCAGAATGTCTGATGCGCGGTGTATGGCCGCACGAATGCGATGGTAGGTGGCGCAGCGACAGGCATTGCCTTGCATGAAGGTATCGATCTCTTCATCACTGGGCTTGGCATTGTCGGACAGCAGACCGATGGCTGACATTATCTGCCCGGATTGACAGTAACCGCACTGCACGACATCGAGCTCTTGCCACGCAGCCTGTACTGCCTTGGCCTCTGGTGTATCTACCTTCTCGATGGTGGTGATCTCGTTATCCCCCACCGCTCCAATCGGAAACACGCAGGAACGTTGTGGCTTGCCATTGAGATGGACAGTGCAAGCGCCACACGAGGCCACGCCGCATCCGAATTTGGTACCGGTCAGGTTCAGTTCGTCCCGAATGACCCAAAGCAGCGGTGTATCGTCGTCAGCGTCGATTTCACGCGCCTCTCCGTTGATTTTCAATGTAATGGACATGGTGACCCTCTCCAGGAATGACAGACAATATGGGTGTGGTGAACGCCTTCGGCAACTGCACGAAAACGCTCGAATACGTTGCGCAGGAAGATTGTGCGGGCAGAGCTGCCGAACTATAGAACCGTAACTTGCATATTGCAAGTTACAGGGTTCGACACTGGCACCGACTCACTTCCCCTCTCCGAGTTCTGCCTGTAACCTAGTCTCGATGACCGCCGAAGCCACCTGGAACCATGACCTTCCCCACTGATCTACCCGCACACTTGAGCGAGATACAGGCTCTACTCCAAAACTGCTCGCAAGAGGATCTAGCGCGTGTCAATGCCTGGATTGTCGATCTCGTCAAGCAACAGCAGGCTGACAGTCGAGCGCAGCACATGGCTCGCTTCAAGTCTGGCGACCGCGTTCGCTTCATGGACAAGGACGGTCAGCCAGTGGAGGCGGTTGTAGTCAGGCCCAACAAGAAGACAGTGACTCTCAGGAGCGATGCCGGCACGAAGTGGAGTGTTTCACCTGAACTGCTTCAGAAAATCGAAACCCCTGACGACAGCCATCAAGCACCTGCTCAGTTGTCGCTTGTCCAAGATGACAGAAAGACTTCATCGGCGAATTCTGCCAAGGGACACAAGCGTGAGTGGGTAGGTGGACTGATCGATGCGCCGGGCTTCGTCACGGGAGAGCCGGGGATTGCGCCGTATCGTCCTCGGTTATACGTCTGGTTGAACGATATCGAGCAAATCATCCGATTGACAATGATAGGACCGGACGACCCGGAAGTCGATCCGGCCAAAGAGCTCAGGATGGCGATGGATGAACCTGTGACCGGACCCGCTGGAACACCGTCACATGTGCGTGTCAGCGACGCCAGCCAAGCCAGACGCCTGAAGGCGGCTTTTCCATCCATCACTGTCACCCGTGCAGCCACACCCGAGTTATCAGACCTGCAAGCTGTCATGCACAAGGAAATGGCGCCGGCGAAAGACACCATGACCTACTCTTCAACCGGGGCGAGCACTGAAGCTATCGGCGAGTTCTTTGAGGCGGCAGCATCGCTATATCGCAGCAAGCCATGGAACATCATCCCTCACGATCAGAGCCTGATCAGTATCAGTATCGACGAACTGGGGGTAAAGCAGGCGCCACTATCGGTCATAGGCCAGATGGGGGAGAGTTTCGGCATCGTACTGTTCGACAAACTTGCCACCCACGAACGCTATACGCTCCTCGGCGACGCCTTGCAACGAGGCGTGGAACCCGACTACCCTCCGCACACGTTTCTGGCTTATGACCCGGCCAAAGACGTTGAGGCACACGTGCGCAAGGACATTTCCAGGCATGGCTGGAAAGTGGTGAATTCCAAGGCTTATCCGATTTTGATGGCACCAGCGGAAGGGCGCCATATGCGGCCCATAACCCCTCATGATCTGACGCTGTTCACCGCTCTGGCGCAGGCGCTGAGCGATGCGTTGACGAACAAGGATTTCATCGCCTCGCACCACGGCGAACTATCGACCCGCATCGAACAAACCGTCTCTGTCGATTCGAGCAGGATAACCGTTGTACTGGAAACCCCCTACCCTTACGAGCAGGTGATGCTGGAGAACGGGGCCGCCGATTCGATAGTCGCACGCCTCATTGCGATGGAGCGAACCCGGGATGACATGGATTGGGACCTGCACGACGCATTGACCACGCAGCTTCAGGAAAGATATCAGGCCTCACCAGAAGCCCGGGCGATAGACGCGGCTGCCAGCGTGTCAACCTTGCTCATGAGCTTTGCATTTACTTATCTCAACCGCACCGTCGCCACACTCAGCCCCGTTGAACTGGAAGAGATTCTCTACGAGATCATCCCTGCCAAGGTCATGATGCCTGCAAGCGAGGCGGTGAACATGATCGAGGACGCGCGGGCGTTTTTCAGCTTTCTGAAACGAGCTTACCAATCAGCGCATGCCGAGCGATGCCTGAGTATATTGACCGAAGATGCCGTCGTCAGAATGCGGATGGCGATGGACAATCCACAGCTGTTCGGCATGGGCAAATCCGCCCTCAGCGAAGGGACGGGTTTTCCCTTCGGCTTACCCGACCTCCCTCCCCCCGAACTGCCCGGACCATCAGCAACAAAACCCAAACCGAAAGACAGGAAATCCAGAAAGAAGCAGCGCGCGGCGACTAGAAAATCACGCAAGAAAAATCGTTGATCAAGCAGAAGCGGAGAAAAAGACTGAGACTGTCGATAACAGCTTGTGCCATGCCCTGACGCACAACGTTGAAACTTTCGTCTCATACGAATGGCTGATACTAAACAGCTCCTGTCCGAGGTAGTCTGTATGCAAGTGACATCACCGCCCCATTGGCAGAAGTCATGACAGCAACGGAGCTTGTCCGAGCATGCCAAAGCCCAACCAGACGTATCTATACCTGAATCGCCGACAACGTATTCACCATCGGGCTGCCAGAAACAACCAGCGCTACAACGTAGCGCGGGTGACAGCGCATCGGGCCTACCATTCCAGCGAGGCGCTGTTTGAAGAAGCACTGGGCGAGCTGCTGTTAGAGGATGTGCAGACACTGCATCGCCAGACCCTGGATCTGGCGCAGCGGCAAGGCCGGGGAGATCCCTTGTCCGATGATCTACTGCAAGACTGGATGAAATCCGAAGTACTGCAACAGACCGTCAAGGTGATGAGTCATGCCATTCGATGCCGCGAGTCTATTTTGGAGAAGTTCAAGGACAGGAAGACGCACGGGCAGGTTCGAGTGCTCTTCATGCAGGCAGAAAAGTTGGCATCCGCGGAGGAGGCACTTGCCAAACTGACCAGCGAGAAACCGCTCGATTCGAACTCGACGACACCTATGGAACTGAACAGCTACGCGGGACAACTGCAGCTTTTCGCCATGACCACTTTCCTTGCCATCCTCATTTCACTTCTCCTCGAAAGACAGCGACGTGGGCGTTGAGTGAGACTACAGGCGACTCCCGCACGCTATTGAATCTGGAGAACTCGATGATCTTGCGCACTAACGGAGATTGATGTTCTGGCCTCGCCCTGAATCACTCATCAACAAGCTACTTCACCAGCTCAGTATTCTCCCACTGCGCAACCCAGCCAAACCAGAACGCTCTGTGGGCTGGCAATCGTGACATATCCGCAGAGCCTTCGTGCCGCAAGGCATCCTCGGAAAGGTGCCACACTCGTCCCTGTTCGTCCGTCGCGGAATCCCTGCCGTCATAACTCACGATGGTCACCGAACCTGAATCATAGACACGGTTTGCGCCACTGGTGTCGGTCAGCACAACGAATTTCTGATGGCCCAACTCATGATGGTAGACCGGATTTTGCTGGAGATAGTCTGCGCTGATGGCAAGCTTTTCATCGCCCGCTCCCGGAAACTGCAGCGCCAGAATCTCTGCCTTGTTGGCAAGCCTGTCATCCTTGCCGGGTACGGTGAACATCAGGCGATCGGTAGCAAAGTAGTCCTTGTAGGCAACGCCTTCGCCATAGTCTCGCCGGTACCCGGTATCAAGAGACAATACGGTGGTATCCGGATGCCGACGACGCCACTCTCCCCAGCTAGTCGTCACCACATAGCTGCGCGTGAGTTCGATGCCCTTGCCCACCAGAGGCCCGACAACCGGTTGCCCCCAAGTGGTGTTCCAGAGTGACTGGGTGGCTCTGTCGTACATGACCTTGTTGGAGCGATACAGGAATCCACTGGTACCCAGCTGATGCCTCACTCCGTCATGCTCTGTCTCATACATAATCAGCGCCCCACACAGGGTGCAATACACCCCAGCGTATTCCACGCCACCAATGGTATCGATGAACATCTCGTGCCAGGCCAGTATGCGCTTGGGATAGGCTCGGGCGTCACCATTGATCTCCACACCGAACACCACGTTGTCATCATCCAGATAATCTGCGCTCTCCACATCGATCATCACGGGTGAGCGTAAAGGCGGGATGCCGTCCTGTCTGACACCGCCCCAGCGTATCTCGTCGAGTCTGATTCTCGTTTCACGATCGGTGCTGAAATAACCGGCGAACAAGGGGTCCAGATAGCTGTACAGCCGTGACTTGAAACTGGCGTAATAGGGATGCCGCTGTTCATCACGTTGCCAGAGCCACGAGTACCAACCGTTCAGATCACGTCCAAATTTCTGCCCGGTCTTGTCCTCCAGTAGTTCAATCAGACCAGCAGACGCTTGAGCGCCCGAGCCGAATCGCAAGGTCTCGATTACCATGGGCACCATTCCCGGGTGCCAGCGCTCACGAAGTGTCCGCAGGTCTTTCTGCGTATCTCTAGACTCGCCGGTGACAAGGCCCAGGAAGAGATCAGGCACCTCTTCATCCATCGCGTCCTGCAGCTTGCGAGCAGACGCTGACGCCTGATCATCAAGCTGGGCCTGTTGCCACGGCTCGGGGCTCGGGTCCGCCCGTCCAGATTCTTCTGCAAAGGCCGTGGCCGTAGCCGTAGCCGTAGCCGTAGCCGTAGCCGTAGCGAGCATGAGCAGACTCATAAATACAAGTCTGCTTAGCAGAGATCGTCTTCGTTGGGGGACAAGGTGAAGGCAATGCAAGAATGCTGAAAACATGGGCAGTATCGGAATCGGCTTTACGGCTTGGAGAGGCAGTGTCCGCAGTTGGTTCCCCCGGAACTGCCTCACACTGTGCTCGCCTATTCTGGGCCAATACAGCGCCCCAACCAGCGTCCAAAGCAGCGCCCAAACCAGCGCCCGAACCAGCGCCCAAACCAGCGACCCAACAAGCCAGACGTCGCCAGGAACGACCTTGCACAAGTTCCCGAAAGCATGAAAGGTTCCGCGTCAGAAATCGGTCGGCGCGCCACCCTCGCTCTTGCGCCGCTTGACGAACGCATCCAGCTCTTCGGCAATCACTGCATCCAGCGGTGGAGGCTCGAATTCTGCGAGGATCTTCTTCCAGATATCGCGAGCACGATCAACAGTCAGTTTCGCACCGCGATCATACCAGTTCTCGTAGTTGGACCAGTCGGACAGAAACGGCGCGTAGAACGCGGTCTCGTAACGCTCCATGGTATGTGCTGTGCCGAAATGATGTCCACCATGGCCCACTTCGGCTACTGCATCGATCGCGATGTCGCTCTCTCCCCAGGCAACAGGCTTGCAGTACGCAATCAATTGCTGTAACTGCTCACAGTCCATCACGAATTTCTCGTAGGAAGCGCATAGCCCTCCTTCCAACCAGCCAGCTGCGTGGTAAACCAGATTCACACCCGAACTCATCGCTGCAAAGAGCGACTGCGAACTCTCCCAGGTCGCCTGGTTGTCCGGGGCATTGGACACGCAAGTGTTCGACGCTCGCAACGGTAAACCATAGAACCGGGCCAGCTGCCCAGTCATCTGCGTCGCGCGCATGTAGTCTGGTGTGCCGAAGGCAGGCGATCCGGATTTCATGTCAACGTTGGAACTGAACGTACCGATTGCACAAGGGCAGCCCGGCCGTATGCACTGGATGAGTACGATCGCGCACAGTGCTTCTGCAATCGATTGGGCAACCGTACCGGCCAAGGTAATCGGTGCCATCGCCCCTGCCAGCGTGAACGGTGTCACGATCGTGGGCTGACCACGCCGGCTGAGACGCATCAGACCATCGAGCATGGGCCAGTCGTGCTTCAGCGGCGAGGTAGAGTTGATATTGGTGAACATCCTGGGACTGGCCTCGAACTCTTCGTGGCTGAGCCCGGCTGCAATTCTCACCATCTCCATGACGTCATCGACTCGTTCACTGCCCAGCGAATAGGCATGTACGACCTTGTCGGATAACGTCAAGGTATCTTGCAGGCAATCTAGGTGACGTACCGAGGGGTGTGAATCCATGGGTTCAACCGGATAGCCCGCGTTCAGATGAATACAGTTGAAGTACTGCGACAACTTGATGAGGTCGCGAAAACTCTCTCGATCGCCGATTCGCCGACCACGCTCCATGTCACTGCAGTTTGGCGGCGACGCCACGGCGGTGAACAGCAGATGCTTCGAACCGATCGTGATACGGCGGTCGGGATTTCTCGGCGTGATCTCGAAGCACTCCGGCGCCAGGCTGATCTTCTCCATGACCAGGTCACGGTCCATCTTCACCAGCGCTGAGGAACGGGTGACATCGCTCACGGTACAGCCCGCCTTGCGCAGTATCTCGACGGCCTCCGGATTCAGAAACTGGATACCGATCTCTTCCAGAATGCGCATCGCGCCATCATGAATGGCAGCAACACCCTCGGCTGGCAGCGGTTCGACCGGATGATCGGTGTTGACGGGCAGTGTCCACGGTAACTGCTCAATGGCAGAAGCGCTACTGCGGCCCTTGCCTGCATGACCTCCACCACGCCGTCGGCGTCTTGGAGAGGGTCGGGATTGCTCATCACCGTTGGCAGTCATCAGATAGCGTTCTCCAGGGTAATCGGTTTACCGGTTCACGGCCAGCATCGTTTCACGGTGATTCAATCCCCCTCGCCTGTCAAGATCTGATAGAAATGGAATGGTGGTACGACTGCGGGCAAGGGCCCACGGCTTGACATGGCGATGCCACCATCGAGGGTTTCGGCTTGATCGCTGCCTGGTGGGTTTTCGCCTCTGAACACGGAAAAGGGCAGACATGCAGACACAGGCAAGAGTGGTGGTAATTGGCGGCGGCGTCGTTGGTTGCTCGGTACTGTTTCATCTGGCAAAGGCGGGCTGGACGGATGTACTGCTGATCGAACGCAGCGAACTCACTGCCGGCTCCTCCTGGCATGCCGCCGGCGGCTTCCATACGCTGAATGGCGATCCGAACATCGCCAGACTACAGGCGTATACCGTCTCGCTGTACGAGGAGCTGGAAGCACTATCCGGGCAATCCTGCGGCTTGCATCTGACCGGCGGCGTGATGATGGCCGACACTGCCGAACGCATGGATTTTCTACGCCAGACACACGCCCGTGGTCGTTGCCTGGGCATGGAAACCGAGCTGATCACACCGGCCGAAGCGCAGGCCATGTTCCCGTTGATGGATGCCTCGAACTTTGTCGGGGCACTGTGGGATCCGGTCGAAGGCCATCTCGACCCTTCAGGGACCACCCATGCCTATGCCAAGGCGGCGCAGGCTCTGGGGGCCCGCATCGAACTGCGCAACCCGGTAGAAGATATCACCCAGCAGGCCGACGGTACCTGGAAGGTCGTGACTCGGAACGGCACGGTCACCGCTGAACATGTGGTCAATGCGGCGGGGCTCTGGGCGCGAGAAGTGGGGCGTCTGGTGGGGCTCGAGCTGCCGGTGCTGGCCATGGAACACATGTACCTGCTCACCGACGAAATACCGGAAGTGGTTGAATTCAACGCTCAGAGCGGTCGCGAGCTGATCGGGGTAATCGACTTCAAGGGCGAGATCTACACGCGCCAGGAACGCAACGGGATTCTGCTGGGCACCTACGAGAAGGCCTGCAAGCCCTGGTCGCCCCTCACAACACCGCAGGACTTCGGGCAAGAACTGCTGTCTCCGGATCTGGACCGAATTGCCCCATCGCTGGAGATCGGTTTTCGGCACTTCCCTGCTTTCGAACAGGCCGGCATCAAGCAAGTCATCAACGGACCGTTCACATTTGCCCCGGATGGCAACCCCCTGATCGGCCCGGTGCGCGGCATGACCAATTTCTGGAGTGCCTGTGGGGTCATGGCAGGCTTCTCTCAGGGAGGTGGTGTCGGGTTGACTCTCGCCAACTGGATGGTCCATGGAGATCCGGGATTCGACGTCTACGGCATGGACGTTGCGCGTTTCGGGGAATGGACAACGCTGCGGTACACCAACGCCAAGGTGCGCGAGAACTATTCCAGACGCTTCTCCATTCGCTTTCCAAACGAGGAACTACCGGCAGCCCGGCCTCATCAGACAACACCACTGTACGACACCCTGAAAAATGACCGATTTGCGGTCATGGGGGATAGTTGGGGAGTGGAGACACCGTTATGGTTTGCGCCGTCACAAAGGGAGGCGCACGATGTGCTCTCGTTCCATCGTTCCAACGACTTCGAACATGTAGGACACGAAGTCAGACAAACGCGAGCCTCGGTTGGGGTCAGCGATATCTCCAACTTTGCCAAATACGCCGTATCCGGCCAAGGCGCCGAGGCCTTCCTGAGCAGACTCATGACCAACGCCCTGCCTCCTGTTGGTCGCATGGTGCTGACGCCGATGCTCAATGACAACGGCAAGCTGATTGGTGATTTCACCATCGCACGCAGTGCTGAATCACACTTCCTGATCTGGGGCTCGATAGCCGCGCAGAGCTATCACATGCGCTGGTTCGAGCAGCACCAGCCTGCCGATGGCAGTGTTACGCTCCACCGCTTCGATCTGAACCTGGTCGGCCTGACCATTGCCGGACCGCGATCGCGTGATGTATTGGAAAAGCTGTGCGACGCTGATGTATCGAACGAAGCGTTCCGCTTTCTGGATCATCGCTCCATGGATGTCAACGGAGCCCCCTGCCAAGTCAACCGCATCTCCTACACCGGTGATCTGGGCTATGAGCTGTGGATGGAACCGTCATGGCAACGCAAGGTGTATGCTGGCATCAAGGAGGCCGGTGCGGAATTCGATATCGTCGATTTCGGCATGAGAGCACTGCTGAGCATGCGCCTGGAGAAGAACTTCCCCACCTGGTTCTCCGAATTGAGACCGATCTACGGACCATTCGAGGCCGGTATGGAGCGCTGGGTTGATGAGTCGAAAACAGACTTCATTGGCCGCGATGCGGCGCTGCACGAACAAGCCGAGGGACCAAAGTGCCGGCGTGTATCGTTCGTGATCGAGGCCGTGGATGCCGATGTGATGGGCGATGAGCCTGTCTGGGCCCGCGTCGGTGAACTAGCCGATGACCTGGTCGAGGCACCACACGGTCACGGAGCGCCACGCTTCAACGCTGCCGGTGAGGTTGTCCAGGCAGCAGATCCCCAGCGCGATGGCGAGTGGCGCGTCGTCGGCTGGATCACCTCGGGCGGCTATGGGCACCATGTACAAGTGTCCCTGGCTCAAGGCTATGTGCCTGCCTCCCTGTCCGAGCGAGATGAAGAAGGCCTGTTCGAGATCGAGATACTGGGCGTTCGTCGCCCGGCACGAATAACCCGACAAGCACTGTTCGACCCCACTGGTGCGCGGATGCGGGGCGTAGATCAGATTGCCGGATAGCGTTGTGTTCAGGTCGTCGTGATCGACCTCATCGATTGACCTGATGCGCACCATTGTGTCGAACCATCTGGAAATTCAGGATAGTTGCATCCGCGTCCAACGCCGCCCCATCGACGATGAACCCTGATTATTGACGACGCACAGGTACGCTCGGTTTTTCGGTGGACTGTGCGACTACCCTGCCACTCAGTCCGATTGCTTCGGGCTACCTGCTTTCATCATTCCAGCGGTCAAGGCTTCAGCAAGTTTCTGCATTGCCGAAAAATTGGCCGTGGCACCCGTCGTCCAGCTTTTCATGATCTCGTCGGCCGAGAACTTGCCAAGCTCATCCTTCATCTGCGCCTCGACCTGTTGCATCCACTTCTCCTGCAACTGTGTGACATCCGGCATGCCAAGCACTTCCCTGACTTCCTTGGCTGAACATTCGATCTCCATGGAAATTTTCATACATGCCCCTTTTCTGTTTCAGTTACCTATCAGCGTGTAGACACCGACTCTTGCCAGCCGATTGCCCGCATAGCCAGTATACGTTGCGAAACCGGCAAGGTTGTCTGTAGCCGCGCCTGTAAAACTTGTGGGATCTGAATTCAACACGATGCTCGACATTGCCGGCGTGCATGCTGTTGAGGGAGTGCGCGGTGTCAAGACGCTCGATCAGACCATTACTGCGCACCAGTTCGGAGAGCGCATGAAGAAGGCGGAAGGCCACACGCTGACTCTCAACCAGCAATGGGTAAGACGGGTTCTACGTCCCCTCTATCTTTCTCCACTACCCTGGCCTGTCGATAACAGAACCGGAACCCGTGTGGCTCGACATTGGACAAGCTCACACGTCCATCGAGTTGAGCGGCAATTTCGTGACAGATGGCCAAACCCAGGCCCGCACCCTGACCACTGGCCTGTCCTTCTGGCCGATAGAATGGCTGGTGCAATCGTTCAAGCTGCTCCTCGGGCACACCTGGCCCGGTATCCGACACACAAAACACCGCATCCGGGCCTTCGCTGAACACGGCAACGCGGATACTGCCGCCGTCGGGCGTGAACTTGATCGCGTTGGACAAGGCATTGCGAACCACATGCTGAAGTTGATGATTGACGTCTTTCAGCTGCACGCGCTCGATACGCGTCACTTCCATGTTGATGGATCGCCTTTCGACCAGTGGGTATATATCTGCTATCTGGCTCCGCACCATGTCATCAAGACAGACAAGAGATTCATCGCGAGTCAGGCCCGATTGCGCACGTGCCAGATCCAGCAATTGATTCACCAGGCGCTGCAATCGATCAACGCTGCGCGATAACGCTACCTGGCGTTCATGCTTGCTCGCTTCGCTTCTGGCAGATTGCACATTGTCGATCTCCAGCGACAGCGCGGTAATCGGCGTGCGCAGTTCATGTGCGGCATCCGCGATGAAGCGACGCTGTCGCTGGTTGTGCGCCTCATTCTTTTCCAACAAGGAATCGATGGCCGAAACGAACGGCATCACTTCGACCGGAATGCGGTCTCTGTTGGCTACATCAAGCTGCAAGGCGTCGCTGTTGCCCAGTCGGGTGGTCAGATCATTGAGAGGCTTGAAGCTGTGCCGAACCACCAGACTTACCAGCAAAGGCACCAGCAGAAAGAGCAACAACAGAGGCAAGGCCGTCGTCTTGGCACTGTTCAGTGCAATCTCAGCGCTGACGTCCAGCTTCTGCGCAACCACATACTTCTGCCTGCCACGACTTTCCCGAGTGACATAGACTCGCCAGAAGTCGCCATCTTCACGCAGCGTATGGAAACCGGCATTCAGCGTCTTGTCGAAATTGATACCGTGCCTGTTCCTGCTTCCCAGCCGCCAGAAACGTACCGCACTGTCGTCCACATCATCATCGTCAAAGCCGTCGGGTTCAGTCGGTGCACCCATCTGATCGGTTTCTACCAATCTTGCTACCGAGAGAAGAATCTCATCCTGAATATCACTGGCTTCGAGGTAGGAGGTGACGGTCGCAGCGCCGGTGGCCAGCACAAGAACAACGAAAAGAATGGTGAGCAGTGCGCGTTTGAGACGACGAGTCAGCCGTGGATTGCCGCCTGCCGAATCAGTCATTCTTCGGCACCATCCACCCCAGTCCGCGCACATTCTTGATGGCACTTTTGTCGGTCTTGCGGCGCAGGCCGTGAATGAGAAACTCGATGGCGTTACTACTGACCTCTTCCTCCCAGTTGTAGACCTTCTCTTCGAGTTCTTCCCGGGAAAACAGCCGCCCTGGTGTCAGCAGCAATGCATGCAGCAGGCGGTACTCCTTGCCGGTCAATACCAGTTCGGTATTCAGATATGAGGCGCTCTTGTCAGCGGGATTCAGTGTGATGTCACCGTTCGACAGCAGTGGTTGTGCGTTGCCGCCATGACGGCGCGCAACTGCCCGCAGACGAGCCATCAGTTCGCCCACCGAAAACGGCTTCACCAGATAGTCATCGGCCCCCAGATCCAGTCCCGCAATGCGATCCTCGACCGCGTCCCGGGCCGTGATGATGATGACCGGGACACTGTTCTGTTGCTGCCGAATCTGCCTGAGTACGCTCAGGCCATCTCTTTTTGGCAAGCCGATGTCGAGCAGGACCAGCTCGAAGGCACCGGCGTCCAGGCTCGCCAGTGCGGCCTCCCCGTCCTCGACCCAATCAGCCGCCATACCCGCATCATCGAGCGCACTGGCTATGGCTGAGCCGATTTGCGGATCATCTTCCACCAACAGAATTCGCATGCCGTGGATGATACGCGATGCATCAGACTTGTGCGGTAGACGATTCATCGGCTCGAGCCAGATCCTTTTCAAGCTTGCGCTTGAATGCCCAGGCTGACACAGCCAGCAGTGGCAACACGGCGAGCGAGAGCATGAAAAGAAAGAAACTGGCGATCATCATCGCGGCTCCCATGCCGATGGCAGCCAGTAATACCAGAGGCCGAACGACCCAACGTGTGAATGTATCGGCCTCTTCATTCCTGAAAGAGTTGATGACATCGTCCGGGTTGATGTCATTGCCGTCGATTCGGATAGTGTGAGTGCTGTTGATCATGTCTTGTTGCTCCTTATTGAGTTGTTGTTACGTATTGAATGGGGCGAGCTCATGGACCGTGAGCTTGTCCGCAGAGTTGCAGTGTCCAGCCACGAACTACAGAAGCTCACCGGTCTGCGCATCGACGCGGAATGTCGAAGCTGTGCCATCGGCCAGAACGGCTTCAACTTCCCAAACCATGTCGCCATTGGTCTCGTCCATCTCCATGGCTGTAATATCACCGTTCTCCATGGCCCTGACCAGCTCGATGGCCCTGTCGATCTTCATCTGATCAGCCATGACAAGAGCCGTATCATCAGAGCGTTCGGAACTGAGGATGTCACCGGACTCACCATCTATCTCGAGGCTGACCACACCGTTTGATTCATCAACGATGTCTATCTCCCAGACAGGTCGCTTGCTCTCGATTTCCAGCTCGGCTTCGATGATGTCGCCAGCGACCGATGTCAGCGCAATGGCCGTCGCATCATCGATGCCCACGGCCAGATTCTGGACCTGCATTCGGTTGAGTGAATCAGCCTGCGCCATGGCGACCAGCAATGCCAGTGAGGCGATACCCGTACCCGCGGCGATTGTGCGTCCTGTAGTTCGGTTCATGAATTATTTCCTGTTCTTGTGACACTGCCTTTGTGCAGTCGGGACCAGTCTAGGGAACGAGAATTAGCGGAAACTTAGCACCAGCAAGTTTTCGGGATTCGAATGCACTCTCCGACCCCATGCAGGGATTCTGTGCTGCCTACCCAATACGCCAATCGAACGACAGAACAGTTCGCTTTCAGACAAGTAAAACACCGCAACGATAGTGACATCCGCGATCACACATCACTAGAATGGGGCACACCAGAAGCGTGCACTACCGAACCACGGAGTCGTAGCAAATGAGTATGTTGTCACTGTCTCGTCGGTTACGCCGTACCCCATTCAGTGAGGGCGTGGAGGCTGCCGGCGTCAAGGCCTATACGGTCTACAACCACATGTTGTTGCCCACCGTATTTCGCTCTGTGGAGGAGGACTATCACCACCTCAAATCTGCCGTACAGCTCTGGGATGTCTCTTGCGAGCGTCAGGTCGAGATTCGCGGGCCGGACGCCCAGAGACTCGTGCAACTCCTGACCCCTAGAGATCTGCGTGGCATGCTCCCGGGTCAATGCGGTTACATGCCCGTAGTGGATGAAACGGGTGGTATGTTGAACGACCCGGTCGTGGTCAAGCTGGCAGAGGATCATTGGTGGATTTCAATCGCTGACAGCGACCTGTTGTACTGGGTCAAGGGCATTGCCAATGGCTATCGCCACGATGTGCTTGTCGACGAGCCGGACGTCTCGCCACTGGCCGTGCAGGGACCGCGTGCGGAGGACCTCCTGGTCAGTGTCTTTGGCGACGGCATTCGCGCCATACGCTTCTTTCGTTTCGCGATATTCGAGTTCCAGGGGCGTAATCTCCTGATAGCACGCTCGGGCTATTCCAAACAGGGTGGATTCGAAATCTATGTCGAAGGCTCGGAGCGATGCATGCCCTTGTGGAACACGCTCATGGAGGCGGGTCGAGCGATGGATGTGCACGCAGGGTGCCCGAACCTCATCGAGCGAATCGAAGGCGGGCTACTGTCCTATGGCAATGACATGACGGACGACAACACACCGCACGAATGCGGGCTTGGCCGCTTTTGCAACGTGGAGACGGCGATCGGATGCATCGGTCGCGACGCCCTGCTGCGTGTGGTCAAGGAAGGACCGGTTCGCCAGATTCGAGCGCTGAGCATCGCCGGTGAACCGGTCCCGCCTTGTGACCGCCACTGGCCGATACGCGCGGGAAAACAGACCGTGGGGCGCGTTTCCTCAGCGGCCTGGTCGCCGGACTTCAAGACCAACGTCTGCATCGGAATGGTCATGATGACGCACTGGGATCCCGGCACGCGACTGACTGTCCACACACCTGCCGGGGAGCGTGAGGCTCTGGTGGAGGAGCGATTCTGGGCCTGAGAGAGCGGCAGTGTGAACAACGTCTCATTACCCCACGAAGTTCGATCGGGAATACTGCGGTATATGCACGATTTTGCTTACCAGACCAACTACTCGCTGAACAGGCTCCCAGACCGATGAATGAGTGGAAAACCGTGAAAATGACATGTGCATGTCATCAGACCAGAAATGACGCTCCGATTGTTGAACGACTCTATGAGACAGGGTCCTGAATGGGGTACGATTGGCCGGTCGTTTCGACAGATAATGGAAGCCTGATATGAAAGCAAGAACCCTCCTGCCGCTGCTGCTGATCGCCAGTCTGACGGCCTGTTCAAGCAGTGATGACTCCGACGATGGTGGAACCACCGGAGGCGATACTGGAGCTGATACCGGTGACACCGGTGGTGATACCGGAGACACCGGATCTGATACCGGTGGCGACACAGGTGGTAACCTGGACGGCGGCACCTCTGGCGTGTGGTTCGGCAACAATGGATTTGGCGAAGCGGTAGTCGTGATCGAGCCGGACAACGATATCTACAGCTATAGCGCCGGTAGTGGCATCTACGAGGCGGCCTTCGGCAGTGTCGGTGGTGCAGCAGATCGATTCATCCATCGTGACAGCGATAACCCGGCGCATGGCGATTCCTTCACACTGGTCGGTGATGTACCTTCGGGTATCACATCGTTCGACGCCGGAGCCGATTCCGTGACCTACAACCTCACGGTCACCAACGATGGACAGCAACTGGACAACACGGGTGATGCCGGCAGCTTTTCGCTGACCTTCGCCGGTAGCGATGATGTCAGTGCCATCAGCGTGGCGGACATTGCCGGTACCTGGGTTGCACGCACCTCTTTCAGTGCAGACGACAACCTGGTTCTTTCAATGACTATTGCAGCAGATGGCGCGGTCAGCGGATTCACCGATTACGCCAATGGCAGTATTCCCGATAATGCCGATGGCGTGCCTCTGACCGGTTCTGTCAGCACCGCTTCAGACTCTGCTCTGTACCTGACGATCGAGTACAACTGGAATGACTTCGACCGCGAGGGTGTACTCTTCTTCAACCGTACCAGCGACCAACTGGTGCTGAATGGTTACGGCGAGGAAGGCGACGCCAACAACTTCACGGCCCTGCTCACACGTCAGTAAGTGAAATCGCTCACTCGTCATCGGCGGGTGTGCTGAGTGTATTGATGGGAACGGGTCCCTCCCCGAGTCATGCTCTGGAGGGACTTTTTCATCACGATTCGCAGCGACACACGGCGCATCGGTGGCAATGACGACAGGGCCACACGAGAGAAATGATCAATTATTCGGGCTGGCCGGAGAGACCGCTACCGACCGTTCGATAATCCGCGTCTACCGCGTCTACCGATCCGTATCCATGGTGGCGTCACGTTCTCCGACCTGTCCCGATTTCTTGTGCCGGTACTCATCCTTGATTGAAATCATCCCACACGGTCTGTAACCATTCCGGGTAAGAATAACAATCGCTGCGGTAATTCCTGACAACCGCCTCAAGTCCAACCGACACGTTGACCTCACTGATAGTTATACCAACGGGCGAAAGTTGTGGTGCCACTCATGCACCATTTACAAACCACGTCGACAAATATCAACGCTGGACTGCAGCAATTGCAGCGGCCATCACACCCATTTGCGCACGGGTATGCGGGTATGCGGTGATATCGTCGAACGGTAATGCGATGGTGTATCGCCACGTGAGACTCCCCCTTTCAAAAGATCGGTCTCAGTCAGACATGCGCCTCATATGATTCGCACTTGCTTTCTCGCTGACCATGAAGGTAACGTGCTTGCAATACCATCGACGATGCTGAAAGTGAACAGCATCATGTGTCCTATCGTGAACACTGTCTGCCGATTGCATGCACTATTTCCTCAGCTGCTGGAATCGAACCTTAAGCCGGCGTGAGTCCGGCAAGACAGCCGCCTCAAAGAAAATCAGATAGAAAATTCATTCTCCAGCATGTCGATTGTCTGGCCCTTCGTTCGTCCAGTAGGTACAGTGCCCGGAAATACCAGGTACTGGAAACCCTGACACATACCCACCGGGTGAAAACTGGAGACAGAATCATGCAATACATGTTGTTGATCTATTCCGAGGAAGGACGTGAACCACAGCCCGGCACGGAGGCATTCGGCAAGTACATACAGGCATACCAGGCGTTCTCGCAGATGTGCGTGGAAAAGGGCGTCATGCGCGCAGGCGACGCACTTCAGCCGGTGAGTACGGCGACAACCGTCACGCGCGAAAGCGGCAAGGTAGAGATTACCGACGGTCCCTTCGCCGAAACAAAGGAGCAACTGGGTGGCTACTACCTTCTCGAGTGCAAGGACCTGGATGAAGCACTGGACTATGCGGAAAAGATTCCGACAGCCGAACATGGCCGGGTTGAAGTACGTCCCCTGATGGTATTTGATCACTAGAGCAACGGCCAGCCAGCCGTTTGCACAACAATCGATCAAGATCGACACATGCTGCCCCCGTTCCAATTGGAACAAGCCATAAACCAGCTGGTGCGGGAGGAATGGGGGCGCATTCTGTCGGCACTCGTCAGGAGTGCCGGTAATCTGCAGCTGGCAGAAGATGCGTTGCAGGATGCGGTGGTCGCCGCCTTGCATCACTGGCAAAAGCACGGACTGCCTGATGAACCTGCCGCCTGGCTTATTCAGACTGCCCGACGCAAGGCCATTGATCAGCTGCGGCGTGCGCAACGATTCTCCCGCTTGCAACCCATGCTGACGTATTCACTCGATGTGCAGCAGGCAGCCATCATCGAACAGCTTGAAGCTGATGAGTCAACGGTAATTCCCGACAAGCGACTCGAAATGATGTTCACCTGCTGTCACCCTGCCCTCGAGTACAAGACACGCGTCGCATTGACACTTCGCACATTGGGAGGTTTGAGCACTGACGAAATAGCCAGAGCCTTTCTAGACAAGCCAGCCACCATGGCTCAACGCCTGGCACGAGCCAGACACAAGATCAGCGCCGCGGGAATCTCATACGAACTACCATCCAGAGAGAAGATTGCCGAACGTCTCGGTGGCGTGCTATCGGTAGTGTATTTCATCTTCAACGAGGGCTACTCTCCGCACTCCGGACACGTTCTGACGCGTACGGCACTCTCGGATGAAGCCATCAGACTAGGCCGAATTCTACTTGGCCTGTTACCGGACAACGCCGAGATTTCAGGCCTGCTAGCGCTGATGCTGCTGCACGACTCTCGCCGTGACGCTCGCTCAGATGACAAGGGAAACCTGGTCACACTTGAACACCAGCAGCGCAGGCGATGGGACCGGGCAAAGATCGAAGAGGGCACGCGTTTGGTGAAAGCGGCGTTGAAGCGCCAACAGCTGGGCCCGTTTCAATTGCAAGCGGCTATCAGCGCCTTGCATGCCGAGGCGAGCACCTGGCAGAACACCGACTGGCCACAGATTGTGGCCTTGTATGAACTGCTGTATGCCATGCAGCCTTCCCCAGTCGTTCGTGTCAATCAGATCATGGCAATCTCTCATGCGAGTTCGCCATCGCAGGCTTTGGAGCACATTCGAGAATTGTCCAACGAGACGGCACTGCGCCACTACCAGCCCTTCCTTCTGGCCGAATCGGATATTCGCTTTCGCGCAGGCGACAGGCCTGGAGCCTTGGACAGGCTGCAGGCTGCCATTCACGTGACCCACAACAAGAAGGAACTGCAGTATCTGGAACAGCGATTGGTCTGGATGAAGAGCTCGTGAACAGTCAGCCAACGACACACGGCTGATCTTCAGGCTGTCAGCAAACCGGCGAGCAATTCAGCACTCACTTGGGTAAGGTAGTTCGAGGTTGCCATTCAGCTTCCCAGGCTGTGCGGCGACCACACAGTTCCGAACAGTAGAAAGAGACAATGCCAATGAGTACCGGCAAACCAGAGATTCCGGCGGACATACTCGCGAAGTGGCAACGCGTCATCGATCTGGCCTCCAGAATGGCTGATGTGCCCGCTGGCCTGATCATGAAGACCGACGCGCCACAGCATGCCGTCCTGCTGAAATCCGCCGGCAAGGATAACCCTTACGCAGTGGATCAGACATTCGAGCTAGGCCCGAAGCTGTATTGCCAGGGCGTGATCGTAGGCGACGATGAACTGATTGTTGAAGATGCTCACTGTGATCCGCTCTGGAACGACAACGTCGACCTGAAACACGACATGTCATTCTATATGGGATACCCCTTGAGATGGCCAGATGGCGCGCTCCTCGGAACGCTTTGTGTGCTTGACCGCTCCACCAATCAGCAGGCTCTGAATTGCCGGGATCTGTTGCTGGAATTCCGTGGGCTCATTGAATCGGATCTTGCGTTGCTCTCGGAAGTTTGCCGACGCGAACAGGCAGAACTCGAGTTGAGAGAACTGATGTCTGGTCTGGAAGAGACGGTAGCCAGCCGCACCGAAGAACTTGAGCGTGTCAATATATCGCTGCAGGTCATGGTAGAACGAATGGCATCGTCCCGCTCTGAATTCGAAGCCGACATCGTCCGGCAACTCAACGCACTGGTCAAACCTCATGTCGAGACGCTGAGCGCTGAGGGCGCTGTTGCCCCTGAATATGCCGTCTATCTCGAATTGCTGGAGTCCAGCCTCTCTTGCATCAGCAGTCAATTTGCAGCGTCATCTACCTTGATGCTCGAATCACTCACCCCCAAGGAAACCGAGATTGCCCAACTCATCCTTCAAGGGAAATCCACCAAGGATATTGCTCGGGTCATGTTTCGAGAGACCAGTACCATCGACTATCATCGCACCAATATAAGGCGAAAACTCGGGCTCGAGAAACGCACGGTCAGCCTGCAAAGCCACCTCAAGTCACTACAGGAATAGGGGGAAATTCCCCCTACTCAGCTAGGGTCATCCCCATGGGAGTGACTTTCATCAGCGGTGATAGTCTCGAACAGTAGTGTTCATTCACCCACTACCCAAGGGATACCCCACGATGAAAAAACTCGATCTCAAACCTGTAAGGCTCAATGGGCAAGTAGATTCACTGGCCCCTGATCTGTCTCGGCGCTCCTTCTTCATGGCGGCAGGTGCCGCAGGTGTCTCCGCCGCAACTCTGTCACTGGGTTCAAGCAGAGCACGTGCACAGTCCACCGACTGGACTCAGCCAGGCAACAACAACCATGTGCTCGAACTGCAGGCAAGCAGTGACTTTCCGAGCGGTGAAGTCACGCTGGACTATTATGGTCACTGCGCTCTGAAGATCACGGCGCCGAGCGGTGCCACCCTGATCGTAGACCCCTGGCGAGACGACCCCTCCGGGGCCTGGGGCCTGTGGTTCAAATCCAAGTTCCCGGAAACACTGGTGGACATCACCTTATCTACCCATACGCATTTCGATCATGACGCCATCGACAGGCCGCAATCCACCATGGTACTTGACCGTATGGTGGGCAATTTCGAATTTGCCGACATCAAGATCACCGGCTTCGCCGACAAACATGCCTGCATCGCACCAGGCTGGTATCAATGGACCGATGCTCTGAAGGAATTCGGTGTTGAAGGCTGCCCTCCCGACAACGTCGGCCACATGGACATGGTGGTTTACGTCATCGAAACCGGTGGTATACGCACGCTCATCTGGGGTGACAACCGACCTGACCCGGGAGAGGCGTTCTGGCAGGCTATCGGCAAGATCGATGTACTCACCTTACCGGTCGATGGTTCTGAACACATACTCTCCTACGAACAGGGCAATGCCATTGTTGACCGATTGAAGCCGAAGGTCGTCATCCCGACTCACTATCTGAATGAGTCCACAACCTATACCCTGTCTACACTGCAGTCGGCAGATGAATGGGTGAAGTCTCAAAAGAGCTTTCAGTTGCTGGATAGCCCTACTCTATCCCTGGCTTCGGCGGAACTTGCCGATATGAATCAGGAATTCATGTACTTTGGCAGCAATGTGCAGTCCACCTGACGAACATCTTCGTCATGAGGAAATGCCGTATCCGGAATAGTGGTCGACCTGAATGACGAAACTCTGACAGTAACGGCTAGCGGTTTACACCGCTAGCTGCCTTGAACTGATATGTCAGACTAGCGGCTCCAGCCCGCTCCAGCCCGCTCCAGCCCGCTCCAGCCCGCTCCAGCCCGCTCCAGCCCGCTCCAGCCCGCTCCAGCAGACAAGCCTTGCACATAGGCTTGCAACTCTCTTGGCAACATCGCAATTTCCCCTTCCGATTTTGATCAAGTGCTGGCATATTGATATCAACGCTCGTGAGCGTTCGCAGGTGAATTCGGACATGATGCGGGGATGGCATCGATTCTCCGTCCCACCGGACGAGTTTGCAGCGAGCAGCGCGACCTTGTCGACAAAAGAGGCAATGTCGAATTTGCGTATGAATTCTTTGCATTCTGCAATAGAACGTAGCGATGAATGCGAATCTGGAGGCAAGACAGAAACGGAAAGAATATCAGTAAAAATCACTAGATCAATCACCAGCGCGAGGGGATTCAATCATGGAAAAGATGAAGATAAAGGAAAGAGAGTGGAAGAGATATTTCGAGACTGTCAATGCGGAACTCAGATGCAAGCCGGTTCAGATTGACAGCGACTCTCTGGCAGCTGACGAGCTGCGAGAATCCGAATGGGCAGAACTGAGCGAATTATCGTACGATCCGGAATTCGATATATGCAGACTTTCTGTATCCGGGCAGCCTCTGCAGTTCAAAAGACTGCAGGACATCCACCTGGAGTGCAGCAGCACGGGCATCTCGACAATCGAAATCAAGGACACAAAAGGGGTCAGGCATGCTGTCCGATTTCGCAAGCCTTTGCCCCTGGTGTTGCCCGCCTTTGCGTCTCTGGAAGCAGTCTGATAGCTGGACCCGAGCGTGGATGAGGAGCCTTGTCGCAAGGTTCATCTGCCGAGCCAGAACGCAGCGCAGCAATTACACTGACGCCGGCCAGCTTCCTCTGTAGCTGGCCGCACTGGTCGACAACTCGCCTTTCAGGCACTGCCATCCCCTGCCCGATCTTTGGCAAGTGCAATTGGCCGGCCACTTGCTATCGGCAATTCGCTGCCGTACGCAGACTTCGGAACGTTAGGCGACGCTGATTGAAAATCCGGGAACGAGGTGTAGCTGAGACGACAGTACCGATTGCGCAGCCATTATCAATCCCGGTCCTGCTGCGCCAGCGGGTATCGGGCGTCGATCGCATCGAGTCTGCTGCAGAAGCATGGGTTCGAACACCTATACAATGTTCCCGGAATTTTCACCGCGTGGCGAGCGGCTGACAAACCGACCGATACCTGACCCGTACACTGCTGAAGCCCTGACTTGATGATGAACGACTACCTGAAAGACGCCCCTCTTGGCCATACTACCGACTACGTTTGCGAATACGACCGGGCTCAGCTGTTTGCAATCCCGCGCAGCAACAGCTGGCGGGAGCGAGGCCATGCCGTAGCGCCATTTCATGGTTGCGATATCTGGAATGCCTATGAGCTCTCCTGGCTCAATCCCAGAGGACTGCCGCAAGTAGCCATCGCAGAATTCCGAGTGCCCTGCGAATCGCCCTGCATCATCGAATCCAAATCCTTCAAGCTCTACCTCAACTCATTCAACCTGAGCCGATTTGCATCCACCGAAGTCGTTCGACAGCATATGATCGACGATCTGAGTGAGATCGCCGGTGCCCCGGTAACCGTGTCCATTCATCCGTTGGATGGCCAGCCACGAATGGGCCAGCTTGAAGGCGAATGTCTGGATCAACTGGATGTGGAGATCGAGCACTATCAGCCTGCTCCACAGCTGCTGCGCACGCATCCAGGAGACCTCATCACCTCGAAGCTCTACAGCCACTTGCTGAAATCCAATTGTCCGGTGACAGGCCAGCCCGATTGGGCCAGCATCCAGATTGACTATCGGGGCGTGCCAATCGACAAGGAAGGCTTGCTGAAGTACCTCGTATCCTACCGCGAGCACGGTGATTTTCACGAGCAATGCGTCGAACAGATCTTTCTGGATATCATGGATCACTGCCAGCCCGAGCAACTCAGCGTATATGCGCGCTACATCCGACGTGGCGGACTGGATATCAATCCGTTCAGAAGTACAGAGAAGGTATCGCCTGACAACATACGTCTTCTGCGTCAGTAGGCTTGCGAGCCTGAACGGGATACTCGTATCTTTGATACGAGTCACCCTCATGACATCCGTTTGCAAGGTTGCGAGTTCCCGCAAACGTAACTGTTGAACGTTGAAAGGCAGAGGCATTGCTATCGATCAGGCTTTCCCGGAAAGCAGAGACTTCATGCCTGCCAGCATGCCCTCCGCTATCTCGTAATGATCAGCTTCCCACAGCTGGTCATTGAGAAATTCGCCCGAATAGAAGCCCTCATAACCGGTGCTTTCGATGGCGTCTACCCACTCCTGAAGCGGGATCTCTCCCTCACCCAAAAGGTAGCCGCGCAGCTCCTTTTCATCAACCCAGGGCTCATTGATAGCCGGACGCTTTCCATCGGAAAGATGCACGTTATAGATGAGGTTCTTGTCAATACCCGCCATGTCTTCAGGGGTTGCACCACGACTTGCCCAGAAGTGCCAGGTATCCAGCACGAAACCGAAATTATCGCGCCCGACCGCATCATGCAGGCGGTAATAATCGTCGAGTCTGGCAATGGGCGTCCAGGCTGCACCTTCGTATTGAAAACGAATGCCAGACTGCTTGCCGATATCGGCGATCTGCTGAATATTGCGAGCCGTGATCTGAATGTTGTCCTCCACCGACAAACCGTTCAGCGCCTCAAATGCATTCAGCTGAATGGTTGGGGCACCGATATCGCTGGCAAATGCACACAGAGTCTCGGCTTGCCTGATCACCTCGGCCTGGGTGGATTTGTCAGAAGCCTCCACAGAACCAATGATATCGATAGCGGTCGGGGTGATACCGGCCTGCTCGAGTCGAGCCTTGAAATCTGCACTGGTAAAGCCCGCCTGGATGTATCGCCAGAGTTTTTCAGTATGAATCTCCAGACCCTGATAGCCAGTCTCTTTTGCCAATCGAATATCACTGACAATATTGCTGTGCAGAGAGCACATGCCGTGCAAGGCGAAACGCATGGATAATTCCCCCGAAATAAGATGGCTGGTGAACTGGTGAACTGGTGAACTGGTGAACTGGTGAACCAAGCGAGTGTACTACGCTTCAGGCATCAAGGCCTTGGCAAGCCTGGTGCGAGCCGGTTCTACCGCGCTGATACTGCCAGCGTCACGGACTCGTACACGCCGCCTGCAATTCCTTTTTTCCACAGCTGTGAATTTCAGGCAGGTGGCAGCTGCGCCCCCTTCAATCCAGCTCATCTCGCAACCACGACAGCAGCGCTTCGATGGCCTCTTCCTTGTCCGAACGCCTGCCCCGATACACCGATAACTCATCGGCGCGATGGACACTCTCCTCACACAGGCGAACCAACTTGCCTTCCGCGATCATTCCCTCAACGCTACGCCGCCAACCCAGTGCGACGCCCTGCCCGGCAACCGCCGCCTGCAATACCAGCGGAAAACTGTCGAAGGCCATGGTTCGACGTGCCGCGTCTGCCTTCACCGACAGGGCGGCAAACCACGCGTCCCAATCCATCCAGGCCTGTGGAGTGACCCGATGGACAAGCCTGACGAGGTCATTCAATTCAGCGATAGACATCGGCAGCGTACGCCCAGCGATGAGATCGGGCGATGCCACCGGAAAGACCTCGTCGTCTGCCGAGAAAGCCAGTTGAGCGGTGCCAGCTGCTCGGCCGCTTGTCTGCAGCGCGATATCGAAGGGCTCGCTGGCTTCGGACAGCGGGGCACTGGCACTGATCACGCGCAATTCCAGCGAGGGATGACGTTCGTGAAAACGAGATAGTCGTGGCATCAGCCAATAGAAGGCCTCACAAAGCTGACAGTGCAGCACCAGCTCATTCGACGGTGTCGCCCCACGCAACCGGGCGGCCTCCAACGCGATGTCGCTCAGTGCCACGCTGACCACTCTCCCGAGCCGGCGACCTTCCTCGGTCAGAAACACGGCACGGTTGCGCCTTTCGAACAGCGATACCCCCAGATACTCTTCCAGGGCCGCTATCTGTTTGCTCACGGCCGTTTGCGTCAAGTGCAGCTCATCGGCGGCAACGGTAAAGCTCTCCAGACGAGCCGCTGCCTCAAATGCTCGCAGTCTTGCCAATGGCGGTAATGCGCTCAGTTTATCCATGCCTGAAATTCATGCATTGTCTACGTTTTTTCATTATACGCAGCTTGAATATTCTGGTTCCATGCACCTTGAGAATGAATCATCGAGATCCTGGCAATCATGCAAATCACAGCTCGTCAACTCGGTCTGCTCTACTGCCTGGGCTATGTCTTTCTCGAAGCATTTCAGGCCGTCTTTCTCGGTTCGCTGTTCCAGCAGATCGATTCCTTCCACATTGGGGCCTGGGTATTCGGTCTGTCGTTCATCGCTTGCACGGTACTGGCAGCGGTGCGGTACCCGGTTGAACTCAGAGCAGCCCTGCGTTCACGGTCGATCCTGATTGCTCTCAATTCGTGCGTGGCCTTGACCTGGTGTTGCTATTTCCTGGCGGTGCAACTGATCGAACCTGCCGTTGTCTTCACGATATTCTCGGGGATGGTGCCGCTCGGTACTGCCGTCATGCAACGCTCTGCTTCGTCTGCATCACGATTGACCAGAAATCGCAGCGAGATCATCGGCCTGGCGCTGATAGTCGCTGCCATCCTGTTCCTGGCTGTCATCACGCTAAACGGGCACTCTGGGTTCGTACGCGGTGGCTGGCTGACCGCGCTGACGGGCGTGATGCTCTGCATCATTTCCGGTACCGCCACAGCCCGCGTCATTCTTCTTTCCGTGAAATGGCATCAGCAAGGAGTCGGCCCAGTCATACAATTCGGTTTGCGTTTCATGCTCTACATACCCATTGCTCTCGTGGCCGTGCAACTGGGCGTCGATGCCAAGCCCTCCGTGTCCAGCCCCATGGCATTGCCCGCGCTCATCCTGATCGGCATGCTGGTCATCGCACTGCCACTATTCCTGATGCAAAAGGCGGTGTGCCTGACCAGCGCCAGTGTCATCGCCGCCGTGACGGCGCTGGGCCCGGCCATGGTATTCGTGCTACAGCTGCTGGAAGGTCGTATCGCCTATGCGCCAGCGACGCTGGCAGGGCTGGCGATCTATATCCTGGGTGCTCTGCTTGCAATCAGTGGTATCAATGCGGATTCGCAAGACGGAATACCCGGAAGTTCTGACATGAAATGCCCGGATCCAGGGCTGCGTGCTCTCTGAGCAACCCCATCATCCGGGCAACAGGTTTTTTCATCAAAGCAGTACAGAGTACACCGCTGACATGCCCACCACAGCCTCTGATGTACCCTGACGAGCTTCGTCTTCCTGACCTGCGTCTTCGCCCTGATCGGTATCCCCGCCGTCGGCAACTTCGTCCCCATCAGATATACCATCGGATTCCGGGTTGCTGTCTCCAATCGTCGAACCCTCGCCCTCGACGCGACCATCTCCGCTAGCCACATCACCTCCTTCGAAAGGGCCACCGTCATTGGAGTCCCCACTGCCTGTTACCCCGTCATCAATCGCCGGAACCGAGCCCGGCGTTGAACCCGTTGTCCCGCTTTCACTACCGCCACCGCCACATGCTTGTAGTAAACACACTATGGAAAGGGTGATGATTGATCTGATCATGGTGATTCTCGCTGGTTTGAATGGTTGCAATTAAAGGCCACTGGGGCAATCGTCGCAGCGCAGGTGGACCAGTTGAACGCCGCAATTGTCATTGGCATCCTTGTCGGTGTCGCTGACAAGTACTTCCAGCGCACTCTTGGTTGCATAAGCTGTCAGCACTGTCGCCAATGCAGCATCGTTGTAGGCCGGTGAGGAAGCTGTCGGGTTGGTCTGGTTACCCATGGCCAGAATGTCTCGGCTGGAACCTACTGCGCAGTTCAGAGTAGCGCTGGTACGATCGGTGATGCTGCCGTTGATGCGAATCTCGGTGACACCGTTGGAGCGAACAAACACGCTGTAATCGCCGAATGGCAGCGAAAACCCGGCGTCTGTGGCTTGCACGGTTCCGCTCATCAGAACACTGCTGGCGAGAAGGGCTACTGAGAATCTGGAAAACTTGCGCATGACTTTATATCCTGTAGGTTGCTTGGTTTCATACCACCCTCCAGAAGCGGTTTGCTGTGTCTGGATAAGCAGTGGAACCATCCTAAGTGGCAAGTTGATTTCCCAAGTCGGACTATCCACACAGGAAAGGGTGAATATTGCCCTTTATCGAAAAACAGGCCAGACAGGGCTGAGAGAAGCCGTGTATGGAATCACACCCTCAGCTACGCAGCCGTTTTTTCCGGTACGAGTTCACACAAAAGACAGCGCATCGACATGCCAGATTTCCCGCTTTTCATGGTGCACTCAAGGAGTATCTTGACCACCGACGGTGCAGCTTGAAGCAAATAACTACTGGAGAAGCTCCAAATCCCGCAATGGTTCGAATCAGAATGGTGCAGGCATGGCACTGAACACAATCGTCACCAACGACATTCATTGCGGATAAGTGCTGGTCCTGCATTCAGTGACATCAGACAGGGGTCTTGTCCGTAAGATTTCCGGCACAACAGAAAACGTCCTCACGCGGACCCTTCCGGAATCAGCGACTCAATCATGAACAGAAGAAAATTCCTGGCAGCATCATCCCTGGCCGCTGCACCCCTGGCAGCACCTTCCATCGTTCGAGCGCAGTCCACATTCAACTGGAAGATGACCAATGCCTACGGACCCGGATCGCCTTTCTATGTGGAAGGCCCGGGTAGCCCGACGGACTTCTGCAAGAAGGTATCCGAGATGTCCGATGGCCGTTTGAACATCCAGCACTTTGCGGCCGGGGAACTGATTCCTGCTTTGGAAGGCTTTGATGCGGTCCGTTCGGGCGTGGTCGAGATGAATGCGGCCAACGCCTATTTCTGGGCAGGAAAACTGCCGGCCGCGCAGTACTTCACCACGGTTCCGTTTGGTCTGAACTTTCAGGGCATGAACGCCTGGCTGTACCACGGCGGTGGTATGGAGCTGTGGGATGAACTGTATGAGCCGCTGGGTCTGAAGGCACTACCCATGGGCAACACCGGCGTGCAGATGACCGGATGGTTCCGTGACCCCATTGAATCCATCGACGATTTCAAGGACCTGAAAATGCGCATTCCGGGTCTTGCCGGGAAGGTGTATGCCACTCTGGGTGTGGACGTAAAACTGCTACCCGGCGGAGAAATCTTCCCGGCTCTGGAGCGCGGCGTGATAGACGCCGCTGAATTTGTCGGCCCCTACCAGGACAGGCGCCTGGGACTTCAAAACGCGGCCAAATATTACTACACCACAGGCTGGCATGAGCCAAGCAATGTGACCGAGCTGCTGATGAGCAAGAAGGCCTGGGACTCACTACCGGCCGACTTGCAAGCCATCGTCAAATCGGCAGCCATGGCCTGTAATCTGGAAAGTCACACCTGGTGTGAAGCCAACAATGCCGAAGCACTGACAGACCTTGTCGAGAACTTCGGCGTACAGGCCAACGTCTTGCCAGCTGAGGTTGTCGCCAGCCTCAAGACCGCCACGGCAGAAGTGCTGGAAGCCGGTGCCGAGGCCGATCCAACGACACGCAAGATCCACGATGCCTTCATGGCCTTCGCGGCGAAGCATCACCAGTGGTCTGCCATTTCCGAAAAGCCCTATCACAGTCTGTAAACACCCTCCTCCTCACCGGGTTTCGTCAACGCCTGACGAAACCCGGAATCGAACAGAGATTCATTCATGTCAGCACTGATAAAGAAGATTGGCGACATCAGCGCATGGACAGGTCTGCTGCTGGTTCTACTGGTATCGACCAATGTACTGGGACGCTACCTTTTTTCGTTCGGTAGCGTGGCCTTGCAGGAACTGGAGTGGCATGCCATGGCAGCCATCGCCTTGCTGGGCATGTCCTACGGCATGAACCAGGGGGCGGAAGTCAGGGTGGATATTCTCTATGCCCGTTTTTCCCTTCGACAACAGGCGCTGATCGACCTGGTGTCCGCTTGTCTGATGTGCGCAGTTTCCCTGGTGATAGCCTGGCTGTCCATCGACTTTGTCGTCAACAGCTACTCCATCAATGAAGGCTCACCAGACCCCGGTGGCCTGGGCTACCGCTATGTGCTCAAGGCACTGATACCCATCGCCTTCGTCCTGCTCGCCATGCAGTCGGTTTGCATGATCGCCAACAGCATTCAGCGCCTGAAGCCTGCGTGAAACGACAGGCCACCCCTCTCCTCTGACTCCGACGATCTTCCCCGATGCCTTTTACTGAAATCATGGCGCTGAGCATGATCGGCGCCTTCTTCGTTCTGCTGATCGCCGGTATTCCCGTGGCCATCTGCCTCGCTGTTACCGGATTCGTGTTCGGCTACATCGGATTCGGACCCGCCCTCTTCGGCCTGGTGCCGGCTCGCATCTTTGGTGTTGTCACCAATTACACCTTGCTGGCGCTACCACTGTTCATCTTCATGGGCATCATGTTGGAGAAATCAAAGATCGCCGAAGACTTGCTCGAAGTCATCGGTCTGGCCATGGGTGGATTGCGTGGGGGTATGGCCCTGGCCATCATCATCGTCGGCGTACTCATGGGAGCGGCATCCGGTGTGGTCGGTGCCACCGTGGTCACGGTCGGTCTGATTGCCCTGGGGCCCATCATCAACCGTGGCTATGACAAGGGTGTCGCCTGCGGGGTCATCTGCGCCTCGGGTACCTTGGGCCAGATCATCCCGCCCAGTCTCGTGTTGATACTGCTCGCCGATATTCTGGGGGAATCAGTCGGTACCCTGTTCGCTGCGGCACTGATCCCGGGTTTGATGCTCGCCTCACTGTTTGTGCTCTACGTACTGATACTGGGTGTATTCAGTGCCGACAAGGTGCCTGCCATACCGTTGCTCGAACGAGAGCAATACACTCGGCGCGATGTGGCACTGAAGTTATTGAAAGTGGTCTGCCCGCCCATCCTGCTGATTGTTCTGGTATTGGGCTCCATCATCGGCGGCGTGGCTGCACCTACCGAGGCGGCGTCCATGGGGGCGCTGGGCAGCCTGCTGCTGGCGTTATTCACCGGACGCCTGAATGGCAAGGTACTTGGCGAAACCGTGCGCGGCGCCTTTGTTACCAGCGCCATGGTGTTCATGATATTGATCTTCGCTCAGCCCTTCGGTCTGGCCTTTCGAGGACTGGGTGGCGAGTCGATCGTTCAGGATGCCTTTTCGCTGGTACCTGGCGGATTGAACGGACAGCTGCTGTTCCTGATGCTCATTCTGTTCATTCTGGGTTTCTTCCTCGAATGGATAGAGATATCCTATATCGCCCTGCCGTTGTTTCTGCCGGTGTTCATGCAATCGGGCGTGGACATGGCCTGGATTGCAATACTGGTTGCGATGAATCTGCAAACCTCCTTTCTGACACCGCCCTTCGGCTGGGCTCTGTTCTTCCTGAAAGGCGTCGCTCCCCCAGCCGTCTCCACCATGGACATCTACCGTGGTGTGCTCCCCTTCATCGGCCTGCAGCTGATAGCCTTGCTACTTGTCTTCCAGTTTCCGGCCATGGCAACGTGGTTGCCTCAACAACTAGGGTGGTGACGTGCTCAAATCTGCATTAGGGTTCAACGGCTCTTTTTCTGCCCCTCACCGCTCGGCCGCGCTGGCGGGGCAACAGGTGCTGGAGGCTGGCGGCAGTGCCGTGGAAGCCATGGTCGCCGCGGCGGCCACCATCGCCGTGGTGTATCCGCACATGAACGGCATCGGCGGCGACGGCTTCTGGCTGATCAAGCAGAAGGATAAACCACCGGTCGGCATTCGCGCCTGCGGCCAGGCGGCGAAACTGGCCACGGTGGACTTCTACAAATCTCATGGACATGAAGAGGCCATACCGGCCAGAGGCCCGCTGGCAGCACTGACGGTTCCCGGCAGCGTCGGCGGTTGGCAGCGAGCGCTGGAACTGGTGCCTGAAGCCCGTCGCATGCCCTTGTCCGACTTGCTCGACAACGCCATCCGCTACGCCCGTGACGGTATTGCCGTTACCGGCAATCAAGCCGACTGCACAGCCGCCAAGATGGACACGCTCGCATCGGTGCCCGGGTTTGCCGATGTCTATCTTGATGACGGTGCGCCCTACCCGAGCGGAAGCAGACTGATTCAGAGCGCACTCGGCAACACGCTGGAGCAATTGGGGCGAGAAGGACTGGACAGCTATTACCGCGGGGACATTGCTGCCCGCCATGCGCAGTATCTGCAAGCCGAAGGAAGCCCCCTGGCACATCAGGATTTCCTGGACTATCACGCAGCGCTGGTCGAACCACTGGGCCTGACGACCAGCCTTGGTGCCATGTACAACATGACGCCACCCACGCAGGGCGTATCCTCATTGATGATACTCGGCCTGTTCGATCGTCTGAATGTCGATACGCCTGACAGTTTCGACCATCTACACGGCCTAATTGAAGCCACCAAGCAAGCCTTCATCATCCGCAATGCAGGTCTGGGTGACGCTGGCGCCATGCATGAACCCGCCAGTCGATGGCTGGAGAGTGACTTTCTCGATGAGCTCGCCGCTAACATCGACCGACAGACGGCCTTGCCCTGGCCGCATGAACCCGCTCAGGGTGACACCATCTGGATGGGCGCGGCCGATCGCGAAGGCACGGTCGTCAGCTTCATCCAGAGTGTCTTCTGGGAATTCGGCTCAGGCCTGTTGTGCCCTGACACAGGCGTGGTGTTCCAGAATCGCGGCGCCGGGTTCTCGTTGGCGGACGGCCCCAACCAGCTTCAGCCGGGCAAACTTCCCTTTCACACACTCAACCCCGCACTATCGGTTCTCGAGGATGGGCGCATCATGGCGTATGGCACCATGGGCGGTGAAGGACAACCGCAGACCCAGTCCGCCCTGTTTACGCGCTATGCGCAGTTCGGGATGGATCTGCAGCAGGCCATCACACAACCGCGCTGGCTACTGGGCAAGACCTGGGGCGACAACACCACCAGCCTGAAAGTGGAATCGCGATTTCCGGACGCCTTGGTCAGGCAGTTGCAGAACGCCGGGCACCAGGTGGAAATGTTGCCGAACTATTCAGACCTCACCGGCCATGCCGGCGCTGTCGTTCTGCACCCCGATGGCCTGATGGAGTGCGCGACCGACCCTCGCGCCGATGGTGCTGCATTGAGCTTCTAGTGTAGTGTTTCATGTCAAGACTGATACTGGTCTGTTGTCCCATTGGTGCCGGAAAACCACCCATGCGATAGCCGTGTCTGAGGTAGTGAAAGCCATTCGCTTCTCCATAGACCCCTGGATGCAAACCCTCTTCGCGAGTGATATGACCTCTCAGCTCAGACATGAGACAACAACTGTTGCTCTCTACCCAGTCGTTTTGCCGCCATACCCGGCTCATTCCCCCAGACGGTAATCCAACGATAGAGTACCGGCGTCAGGAACAGGGTGAAGGCTGTTGCAAAGCCCAAGCCACCGACGATCACCCAGCCAACAGCTATCCGCGCCTCTGCGCCTGCGCCCGAGGTCAGAATCAATGGCAGGCCGCCACAGACGGTTGAAACCATGGTCATCATGACGGGGCGTATGCGCAGTCTCAACGCATCACGGATGGCACTGTCGATATCCTGTCCGGCTTCACGCAACTGATTGGCAAATTCAACAATCAGAATACCGTTCTTGGCCATGACGCCAATGAGCATGACAAGCCCGATCTGGCTGTAGTAGTTCAGTGAACCGCCCGTGATCGAAATGGCCATCAAGGCGGCGGCCAGACCGAATGGCACAGTCAGCAAGATGACGATGGCACTGACGAAGCTTTCGAACTGGGCCGATAACACGAGAAAGACCACGAGCAGTGCCACGCCGAATACCAGGTAGAAACTCGACTGACTTTCTTCGAGTGTGGACGCCTCACCGGTGTAGGCGATGGCCATGCCCTCTGGCAGTATTTCCTCTGCCAACACCACAAGCTGTGCGATGGCCATACCCATATCCACGCCACTGCCCAGATTGGCCTGAACCGAGACCGCCAGTGCGCCAGCTTGCCTTTCGATCTGCGAGGCGCTCACTTTCGTGTCAAGCGTTGCGACTACGGAGAGTGGAACGTACTCCCCACTCGGCAGGCGAAGAAACAGAGACTCCAGATCAGACGGGTCATCGATGGGTGGACCTCCGGGAACCAGATTGACAGCAGTCTCGATGTCGTCCTGGAAGACACTGACCGCAACATTGCCCTGCACCATGGCGCTGACCGTTTCCGTGATCTCGGCTTCGGTCAATCCGAACGCACCTGCCATTTCATCATCGACTTGAAGTTCGAGCTGTGCCTCCACGCTGTCGTTGGATAACTGTGGGTTCTGGAACGTCTCATCGCTACTCATGGCGGCTACCAGTTCTTCTGCCGCTTTCGTCATCTCATCGACATTGTTGCCGGTCACCGCGAAAGTCAGGCCTCCCCCTGCTCCTCGAATGTTCAGGCTATTGGTCGAGCGAGCTGACACCTGCACACCCGGTACGGCAGATAATTGCCGATTGATGTCGGCAACAGTCTCCTGTTGGGAACGATCTCGATCCGCCCAATCGGGCAGGCGCACGATGATGAAGGCATTCGTACCACCACGAACCCCGATGATGCTCTGCACGCTGGACACCTCACCACTTTCACGATATGGCGTCAGAATGGCTTCAATCAGTTCCACCTGGCTATCCAGGTATTCTGTCGTAGTGTCAGTGGCCCCGCGCGCCTGGATGAGAAAGAAGCCTCGATCTTCGCTCGGTGTGATTTCCGACGTCAATGTCTTTGTTGCACCTGCTGCCACAATGGCGAAAGCCAGAGCAACACCAAGTACCAGCACGGGTGATCGAATGGCCCAGTCCATGACCCGGTCAAAGCCACGAGCAAGCTTGCCTTGATGGCCCGTTCCCGCTGCTTCCTTCGCACGCGGTTTGCCAGGATCGAGCATGGCGGCCATGACCGGAGCCAGCGACAACGCCGTGATGGATGACAAGGTGACCGAGAAAGCCAGCACGAAGCCGAATTCGGAGAAAACGCCGCCTGCCTGCCCGGGCAGAAACGAGATGGGTATGAAAACGGCAGCAAGCGTGGCTGTTGTCGAGATGACAGCGAAGAACACTTCATTCGTACCTTCAGCGGCAGCAGCGTATGCCCCCATTCCGGCCTTGCGCTTTCGCACGATATTCTCGATGACGACAATGGCATCGTCCACCACAAGACCGGTGGCGAGAACCAGCGCCAGCAAACTGATGGTGTTGACCGAGAAACCGGTCAACCAGATTGCGGCCAGGGTACCCACCAGGGCAACCGGAATGGTAACGGCCGGTATCAGTGTGGCACGCAAGGAACGCAGGAAGGCAAAGATGACAGCGATCACGATAAGGGTGGCGAGCAGGATGGATTTGATCACCTCCGCAATCGAGTTCTCGATGAACACGCCATCGTCAGTCGTGATCAACAGCTCGACCCCATCGGGCAAGTCGGCTTGCAGTTCCCGAACAGCGGCACGAACATCTTGTGAAATTGTCAGCGTATTGCCTACTGACTGTCGGGTGATATCCAGACCAATGGCTGTGACACCGTTGACCCTGGAAAACACATCAGAGTCTTCTGCAGTCAATTGAACGAAGGCAATGTCCGAGATGCGGGTAGTCGCATCCACGGGTATCTGTTCAATGGCCTCTACGGTTATCTCCGGGTTGCCGACGCGAAGTGCCAGTGTCTGGTCGTCGCTTTCGATAGAACCCAGTGGGGTGTCGTCACGCAGCGCAGACAAGGCATCTGCCACATCGAAAATCGTCAGGCCCCGGCTCAGAAGCGAAGGTGTATGAAGCGTGATCCGGAACTCGTCTGCTCGGTCACCGCGCAAGGTGACCTCGGCAATGCCATCAATCAGTGAAAGCCGATCGTAGATTGCTCCCTCCGCCAGAGCTGTCATCTCATCAAGGGTTGCGTTACCCAGAATGGCAAGACGAATGATGGCATCGGAGTTGGTATCGCTTTTGGTCACTTCCGGATCATCGATATCATCGGGTAGCTGACGAAGTGTGGCCGATACGATTTCTCGCGCTTCACTGGCAGCGATATCCACATCGGTGCCGTCAGACAGATCGATGGTGATCCTGCTCGAGCCAGTCGATGACTCCGACTCCATATATGAGACACCGTCAAGCGCGCTCAAGGCGTCCTCGAGTACCTGCGTGACGTCCTGATCGACTGTAGCCGGGACCGCACCTTCATAAGTCGTGCGTACAGACAGCACCGGCTGGTCGACGTCGGGCATTTCGCGCACATCGACGCTGGCCAGAGCGGCAAGCCCGGCAATCAGGATCAGGAAGTTGACAACCATGCCGAGTATCGGCCGCGCGACGAACAGCGTCGCCAGACCCGACCGCCCGACTCGGTGCAAGTGACTGTCGCTCATGCCGGCTCCTCGGATCCGCCCCTGACGATCTCGTCCACTTGCAATGCCGCACCTTCCCGCAGTTTTTGCGCACCTTCTATGACGATGGGCGTGCCCACGTCAATGGGGGCTTCGATCCAGACCCGGTTGCCTTCGCGATACAGAATGGTCACGGGTACTCGAGCGGCGACACCGTCTCTGTTTACCCACACGCCCGAGCCGCTACGATCCCAGGTGATGGCCGTTGCCGGTACGGCAGGCAGCTTTTCGATCTCGTTGATCAAACGAATGGCAAACGTCATACCTGACCACAGGAGACCATCTGGATTCTCGATACGTGCGCGCACCGTTACGCTGCGTGTCACGCTATCCAGACGGCTGTCATATGCCACTATCTCGCCCTCGAATGTTCTGCCGGTGAAGACAGGAGTATTGGCCAGAACGGCGCGCCCGGTTTCCAGCAGTCCGATTGCTCTTTCCGGAAGCTCGAACTCGATCATCAGGTTTTGCGTGTCGTCAATGGTGACAATCACCTGCTCACTGCTTATCCAGTCGCCGGCTTCTGCATCGCTCAGGCCCAGACGACCTGCAATGGGTGCGCGCACGGTACGATCCTCCAGAGCAATTCGGGCCAAGCCGACACTGGATTCGGCAAGACGTACGGCAACCTTTGCATCCGCGACATCAACGGCCGTCACATCGGCATTGGTCAACAGGTTTTCATAACGCTCAACGGTCTGCACGGCCTGATCCAGCTCTGCCTGTGCTATTTCCAGATTGAGAATCTCGGTTCGATTATCCAGCTCCAGCAGGATGTCTCCCGCTGCCACGTGAGCATTGGGCACGATAGATACGCCGGTAACGGCTCCGGATACGCTGGAAACCACATCGACACTGCTTTGCGCAACCGTACTGCCGATGGCCCTGAGTATGTCGATATACGGCTCCTCCTGCAGAGGCTCGACGACAACAGTCGTGGCGCCACCACCCCGACGTCCCGGCCCTCCGGGCCTCCCTCCTCTTGCAGCGGGGTTCGGAGATTGCTCCGCCACATCGGCAGCGCCGGGCAAGAGCCCGGACAGCGGTGCTGGCAGCCCAAAGGTCAAGAAGTAGGCTCCTGACACAAGAGCGGCTGCGGCAAGCAGGCTGGCAAGTTTCTTCATCGACATCTCTCGTTTCATGGACAGTTGCGCCTGACGGGGTTCAGGCGCCATCTGCCAATGTCCAGGTGCTCGGGGCCAACCCCTTGACCACAGTTGGACGAAGGGCTGAACCACGGACACCGGAATGTTCAGAATGTTCGCAGGCGTGGGCTCGGATATCACCTGTTCCTGCAAGTTGACAACCGGTCACACGATGAGCTGTCAGCGCATCGTTCACATGTGCATGGATTCGGCCATTTAGCCTGAATTCTGTAGCTCGATTATGCAAACATTGAGAGTATTTCCGGCGCCGTTCCTGATCTGCCAACTACCTGTCAGAGCTGTGCAAGGTCTTTTGCGTTTTCCTCCCTCTTCAATGAAAAGTGGCCGCATATAGCGGCCACTCGACTGATACAGCAGACTCCAGAGGAAACCTACTGCAGCACTCCTTCCATGTTGATGTACTGCTGCGTGCTGTAAGCATCAGCCGGCAGGCGTGTGATGGTACCGGTCGCCTGCACATAGTCGACGAAGGATTGCGCGTAGTCCAGAAAGGTATCGGTCTTTCTGTCATCGCCAATCTCGCCCAGCGTGACGTAGCCATCCTGACCACCCCCAATGAAATCATTGGTCACGACCTTGTAAACGGCATCGGGCTGTATCGCTGACCATTCAGTCTCGCCCTTGAGCTTGACTTCGACCATGGAGAAACGCGCTCCCTTGGCTTGCGTCGCATCGATGTTCCAGCGAAGGCCCGACGCATACGGATAGGCACCGGTGGAACCATCTTGATCCAGAGCATAATCCAGAGCGTCTTCCAGCGTACTGACAACCTCAGCCCCCGTCATGTCGATTTCCAGCAAGGTATTGGAAAATGGCAGCAGTGTGTAGGCATCACCAATGGATATCGGGCCAGCCGGAATGTCGATTCGCACACCACCGGCATTCTGAATCGCCAGGTCAGAGGTATTGCTCTGCGTCTTGAACGCCAGCGCGACCAGATTGGCAATATCCGAGCCCATGGATTGTGTTTCCGTGACATCACACAACGAGCTTCGGCCCTGTCCCGGAATGCGCTCCAGGCACAGGTCTTCGGCAACCGTACCGATTACCGCAGCACTGAGTTCAGCCGCCTGATCGGCATAGCCTTGCAGCGTGGCAATAGTCACCTCATCAGGCTGAACGATGGACAACTCGGGTGTAGCGTCAATCACGGCTTGCAGTGATGCCAGCGCATCGCCCTCCACCATCACTGACTCACCAGCTTCATCATCACGGGCAAACTCATCACCCAGCAGCAGGTGCGGGGTTCCCGCGCAGCTCGAGACGTGGCCGTCGGCATCGAACATCACATCCAGCTCGCCAACCACATAGCTGTACTGCCAGGCTTGCACAACACAGACCAGATTGCCATCGGCATTGGTCAGCTGAGTGGGATAAGGCCCCTGTGATGCCAGCCCCAGGGCCTCGAAGCCCTCGCCCAGCAGCGTGTGCGAATCACCACCGACGATCACATCGACTCCGTTGAGCGCCTGCGCCATGGCTACGTCATTTGCATACTGGTAGTGAGTCAGCAATACGATCTTGTCGACACCCATGGCTTCGAGTTCGTCAATGTACTGCTGCGCGGTTTCCACTTCATCGAGAAACTCGGTGGTCTCATCCGGGTTGGAGGAATTCTTCGTCTTGTTGGCGATATCGATACCGATGACACCCACCTGCTCACCGTTCACCTGCTCGATGGAGTAAGGCTGGATGAAGTCGGTAGCGCTGTTGAGTGCCAGAGGAGATACGCCGAGCTCAGGCACGACATTGGCGGCAAGAACGTCCGTGTCGCAGATGCCATTGTCCAGATCCGTGAGGAAATCAACCAGACCGGCATCACCGTCATCGAATTCGTGATTGCCTAACGCAAAGGCATCGAAACAGACCTGATTCATCATGGCCGCATCAGCTTCTCCCTTGAACAGGGTGTAGAACAGCGTACCGGTAATCGCATCGCCTGCATGCAGCTTGAGAACGGAGTCGGATGACTGGCTCAACTCATTGAATTTCGAGACCACGCGTGGGAAACCACCGTAGACAACATCAGTATCCATACCGTCGAGCATCAACGTGGTGCCATCCTCATCCAGATGTGAATGATGATCGTTGATATGCAGGATCTTCATCGCGAAGACATCGTCGACACTATCGCCGCCGCCGACAGTCACGTTTTCGAAACGCTCGCCGGTCGTCAGATTGATGATGTTGTAGGTACCGGCATCGACCGTGCAACCGGTCAGATCATTGCCTTCACAGACCGACACATAGGGGTCGATTGTCTGCACCTGCCAGTAGTCACTGCCGCTCCAGGAAATGCGATTGCCGGCCAGCGACCAGCCGCTGAGCGCAGGCACCATGACATTCTCGAATCGCTCACCCGTGGTGTGATTGATGACGTTGTAAACGCCATCATCCACGGCACAGGCTTCAAGGCCGGAGCCTTCGCAGACGGAGACATAGGGATCGATGGTCTGTACCTGCCAGTAGCCATCACCACCAAGCATGATCACGCCGTCGGCAACCACGGGAGCCTGGCTGGCAGCACCGGCAACGGATGCGGCGCCGAGCAAGGAGAGCAGCGTGGCTCTGCGGGCAAATCCTGTGTGCAACATAAGAAAGACCTTCACAAGAGCGGATTGAGTCAGCCCATGCTAAAGCAGGTAGATGACCGTGCCATTAAATTGATGATTGGATGAGCGCTTCATGCTGACGTGATCCATACCTTCTGACCAGTACAATTCGATACTTTCGTCGAGCCCGTGTTCAAAACGAGATCGCGAAACATTTCGCCCAATCCCAGCAATCCGGCATGATTATCCACCATGTAACTTCCACAGCGAAATGAAAATGACTGGTTATACTGCATTACCGAGCACTCGTCGTTCGCATGATTTCCAGACCGTTTTTCGTTGCGCGAATGCCGACAAAGTCGAATTCGCACCAGCTATGCAACACAAGCGATTAATAATGTTGAGGACTTCCTGTTCTCGCTGACAGAGCCACGACCCGACAGTTGTCCGACCCTGGCAAACCTCATGACAAGGCTGTTTTCACGTTCAGTGCTTGTCAACGAATTGACCAGACATTCCGATAGTTGCTGCAGACATAAATGGGGTGCTAGTTTTTTCGTCCCATTCAAACGCAACGTATCGTTGCAGGATCTTGTCAATGACTGAGTCATTCAATATCCAACAAGTCAACAGTGACTTGCAGAAAGCGGGTGCCCCCTGGGTAGCCGCTGAAACGTCGATGACCCGCTTGTCGGACGATCAGCGGGTCAGACGGCTGGGGTTTACACCACCACCAGGCGAACTATCCGTCGAAGAAGCATCCATCCAGTTCAAGGCACTCGAGGAAGCCGGGCAACTGGACGATATTGCTGCCTCGTTTGCCACAGAAAGTATCGGTGCGCCGGCGGCTTACGACCTGCGAGATGTCAACGGACGGGATTACACCACTTCGGTCAAGAATCAGGGCGGATGCGGCTCCTGTGTTGCATTTGCATCCAGCGCGGTACTCGAGACGTCCTACCGTCGATTCAACCCCAATCAGGACATCGATGTGTCCGAAGCTCACCTGTTCTACTGTCATGGCAAGGAAGAGGGTAGAAACTGCGGCAACGGTTGGTGGCCCGAGAAGGCTTTCGACAAGGTCAAGGCCAAGGGACTCACTCTGGAGCAGTTCTTTCCCTACACCTCGGGTGATCAGAGCTGCAATCTGGCGAGTGGCTACAAGGACAATAGGGTCAACTTCGGCAGCGTGGAGAAGCTGGACTCCACGTCCAAGATGAAGGACTGGATTTCAACCCGAGGTTCCATCACCGGTTGTTTCATCGTGTACGACGACTTTTTCAGCTACAGCGGTGGAATATACAAGCATGTTTCAGGTGAACAACGTGGCGGTCACTGTGTCGAGATCATCGGCTACAACAACGCCGAACGCTACTGGCTCTGCAAGAACTCCTGGGGCACCAATTGGGGGGATAACGGATACTTCAAGATCGCCTATGGTCAGTGCCGAATAGAGGACTGGGCCGGGCCCTATGGCGTGGCGGGTGTCAGCCTGCTCACCTGGCGCAACAATCTTGCGTGCACTGGCCTGTGGACCAATTCATCGGCAAAGAATGCCTACGCCAGCTTCGACAACGGTGTTGGCTGGCGCAAACTGGCGAATAGCTCCGAGATCGAAAATCACGCCATGCTGGCGGCACTGGCCGCTGCGAAGGCGTCCAATCGCAAAGTCAACATCCACGACGACAACGGCAAGATACGCACTTGCTACGCGTAACGAGGAGATAACCATGAGTCACACAGAAGCACCCACACAACCGGCCGAGACCGACCACGTATCGAACTCCGAGGCAGGAATGCCCACTGAGTCCCCCGAGCTTGATGTCAAAAGTACTCAAACATCTGTGGGCATGCCAACCTTGGCACCACCGGATCCCGCTGGCTTGAACAAGGAATCAGACAGTGGGATAACCGCTGCCGCCTGGCACAACAACAAGCTGGTGACGCGGGTCTTTCACGGTGGCCAGAACAATATCTGGATTGCACTGGAGGGCGTGGGCTGGCGCAGGCTGAATTCCGCCAACGAATCCGCTGCCGGTGCCATGTCTCTGATTGCCAGCCATGCCGTCGACAATGCGCTCACCGTACGAGCGCACGAATCCGACGCAGGACTCATTGACGAAATCTATTGCTTCTGACTATCACTCTACCGCGATATGAAGCGTAAAGAACCTGTCTGATTGCTCAGCTGGTTCCCATTGCTGGCCACGACGCCCGGAGATCTCACCCGTCCCGGGCGTCGTGGCAGTAATCGTCACCACGCGGTTCGAATGCCCGCCAATGCCATCACCCGCTTCAGCATCTTCGAACGTCGAGGATTCAAGGCGCGCGCAGGTACCCAGATTGTCATCCAGCTTCCACAGGAAACCGGCACCCGGCAATTCTTCCAGCACCAGTACAACGGTTTCACCCACAGACAATTGAATGGAGAGCTCGCCTTCAGGCGTGATTCTTCGCATGGTTCCAGACCTCCTCGCCGCGTACACGGGCTGTCATCACAGGATGCACCGATACGTTAACGGTTGTTGAAGCGGTTGGCGTTGCGTTGCGGCGCTCATGACAGTATGCCTCAGCGGGCATGCACCCGCCAGCAAACTGCGTGGCCATTCGGACAGTCAGCGCGCATCCGCCTTGCCTTGATGCAAACCCACGTTCCTGTCGGTCTGTCAGCGCAACCGTTGGGAATCAATCGAAAGTCGCTGTGGAAGAAGATAAAGCGCTTGAATCTAGGCTCGGCCAAGCAAGACCTGAAGAGGCGGATCGAGCAGTTGCTGGCGCAGGCCCCTTCCCCGCCTGGTGACATTGGGCATACTCTGCTGCTGGAAAACAGCGTTCGGTGAGAAAGTCACTGAAGTCGGCATATCCAGGCGCTACTCTTTTTCCATTGAATCTGTCCGTCTCTTCCGGAGCACGTCAGAAGCAAAGGAGTGGTAAACATGCCTGTTGGAATCCACAAGGGAGTCTGCTGGAAGCCGATTCTGTTGTCAGTCTTGTTTGCCTGTACATCAATGGCAAGCGCGCAGACGGCAGATTCCGACAGTACGGCAGATCATTCACGGTTCGAATCCCTGAAGGGCCCATTCGACTCCGCGTCGGATGTCACTCGCGCTTGTCTGACCTGCCACACGGAGGCTGCCAGTCAGGTGCAGCAATCGATTCACTGGACCTGGGAGTACGATCATCCCGTTACCGGACAGACCTTGGGCAAGCAGCATGTCATCAATGCCTTCTGCGGGAATGTGGCATCCAATGAGGCGCGCTGTACTTCTTGCCACGCAGGCTATGGTTGGGAGGATACGCAGACTTTCGACTTCAGCGAACAGACGGCTGTGGACTGCCTGGCGTGTCACGATACGACAGGCGAGTACACGAAATGGAATGACAAAGCCGGTCACCCGCTTTACGTGGCGGTGACACAGGCAGGTCGAGCCGAGCCTTATCCTGACGTTCTGATTGTCGAGGAGGCAGACGGATCGTTCACTCATATGCCCCCGGACCTGGCAAGAATAGCGGGCAACGTGGGTGCTCCTGACAGAGCGAATTGCGGCAATTGCCACTTCTACGGGGGTGGCGGCGACAATGTGAAACACGGCGATCTGTCCAGCGCTCTGATTGCACCGAGTCCGCATGTGGACGTTCATATGTCTCCGGAAGGTGCGAATCTGGCGTGCTCGGATTGCCATGTCAGTCATGGCCACTTGTGGGCCGGCTCCCGTTACTACGGCACCATCAAGGACGACAATGTGCAGTTGCCAGGTTTCCGGAATACGGACACACTGTCCTGCGACAGTTGTCATGGCAACAGCCCCCACGGCTTGTCAGTAACGGGTTTGAAGCTGGATCAGCACACCGATACCGTAGCATGCCAGACTTGCCATATTCCCGAGTTTGCCAAAGGCGGCAGGCAACCAAGGTCTGGTGGGACTGGTCCACAGCAGGCAAGCTACGCGACGGCAAGCCGTATGTCGAACACGACGAGAAAGGTCGGCACACCTACCTGTCCACCAAGGGAGATTTCCGCTGGGAAGAGGATGTCGTTCCCGAGTACCGTTTCTGGAACGGTGTGGTGGAATACACGCTGCCCGGCGAGAAAATCGATCCCACGCAAATCGTCGGTATCAACCGCATTCATGGCTCAGTGAATGATCCTGAGTCGAGAATCTACCCGTTCAAACACATGCTGGGACGGCAGGCCTATGATGCAGACTACGAGAATCTCGTCTTCAGCCAGGTCTATGGGCCGGATACCGATACGGCCTTCTGGACCAACTTCAGTTGGGACAAGGCCCTGAAGGCTGGCATGGCGAAATCGGATGTGGCCTATTCGGGTCACTACGGCTTCGTCGATACCGAGATGTGGTGGCCGACAACGCACATGGTGAGCCCGGCGGCAGAGGCCTTGGAGTGTGACAGTTGCCATGCCCGTGATGGACGGCTCGCCGCCTTGGATGGCTTCTATCTGCCGGGCAGAGACCGCTTCACGACAACGGATCGGATCGGCCTGTTGCTGCTCGCGCTTTCCCTGGCCGCTATAGCCCTGCACGCGAGCATCCGCTTGTTGATGAAAAGGAGGACCCGAGCATGAGCGCCAAAGAGTATGTCACGATATTCTCTCGATTCGAGCGGTTCTGGCACTGGAGTCAGGCAGTGTTGGTTTTCGTGCTGCTGATCACCGGCGCGCGCCTGCACGGGCTGTTCGAAGGACCCGCCTGGGCAACAGCGTTCAAGGTGCATCTGGTGGCAGCGGGCCTGATCATACTGCTCTGGGTGTTCGCGATATTCTGGCATTTCACCACTGGGCAATGGCGCCATTACATTCCAACGTTGCACAATCTGATTCCCGTCATTCGCTATTACGCCTACGGTATTTTTCTCGGTGAGGCACATCCTGCAAAACCGACATTGAAGCGCAAGCACAATCCCTTGCAGCGCCTGAGCTATCTGTTTCTCAAGCTCGCCATCAACCCGGCCATCTGGATTACCGGCATCCTGTATCTGACGATCGGGCTGACCGATTTCCCTCTCGGGACGGTGGCCTGGCTGCATGTCGTGTCCGCGTATGCCATGGCATTGTTCGTACTGATCCACGTGTACATGGCCACTACCGGGGCAACCGTGGGTGCGTACCTGAAGGCGATGATTTCGGGCAAGGAATGGGTACAGGTGCCGGAGGATGGGCAGTAAGGGATAGCTTGGGTTGACAGTTCGCAGCACTATGAAGAACGATATACTTAACCGCGATCCAGGACACTACCTACTGCGCCTGCAAACCCAGCTTGCGCATCTTGCCCTGCCAGCGCTTCACACCTTGCTCGCCCAGAGAATCCACACCCCCAACCAGACTCACTCCGATGGGAGCGATTCCGACGAATCCCAGAATATTTCTCTCCAGGGACTTGACGCTGTGGGCACGGAAATACCAGCGATAGACCAAGGCCGGCATACCCATGGTGACAACCACCCGCGCTGATCGTCCAAGCAATGCCTTGCGACCGAACGGGTTATCCGTATCCCGGTCAAAGGCGAAGCCTGGCCGAGCCACCTGCTCCAGAAAGCCTTTGAGTAGCGCAGGCATGTCACCCAGCCACGGAGGAAAGAAGAACACCAGATGCCGGGCCCAGGCTATATCTCTTTGGGCTGCTTTCAGACAAGCCGGCAGCTCTCCACTCTCCCACTCTTCCTGACTGCGCAACAGCGGAAAATCCAGAGAGGCCACGTTCAGAGTACGAATCTCGCATGCGGCCGCACGTGCCCCCTCTTCGTAGGCCTCCAGCAGCATATGGTTCAGACGCTTCACACCCGCCTGAGGGTGACCATTGATCAGCAAGATGCGTGTGGACTCGGACATGTCTGGTCTCCGGTCAGTCGACACTCATCATCTTCCCACTAGAGACAGGAGAATCGCTTGATGTGTATCAAGCAGAGGCAAGTCGTCGGACAGGCCAAGGTTCATGACAACTTGTGTGCATTATTTCATCTTTTCATGAAATGTTGTATCGTTGGCACATGGATTCACCGTATGCCGTCAACACGCTCTCTGCCCTGGCCCACGAGGGACGCCTGTCGCTGTTCCGTCTACTTGTCAGACGCTTGCCTGGCCGGGTAACGCCCTCGGAACTTTGCAACACTCTGGGCATGGCACCCAGCCTGGTCTCCGCTCATCTGCGCTCCTTGCAACAGGTCGGACTCGTCGACTCGGTCCGCTCGGGCAAGTCACTGCTCTACCGGGCAGAGCTTGCGCAATTGGGATCGCTGGTGGATTTCCTGGTCGACGACTGTTGCCGCGGTCGTCTGGAACTGTGTTCAGGCAGGCCGAACACCCTTGTCACACCTGACTCGCCCCCCACCCCACTTGACGGGAGATCTCTCATGTCGCGCCGCTTCAATCTGTTGTTCATCTGCACACGCAACTCGGCCAGGTCGATACTGGCCGAGAGCATGGTCAATGCCAATCATTCCAAACGTTTCGTCGCCTACTCCGCCGGCACCAGCCCGGCCGTGGATCCGAACCCGGATGCCATTGCCCTGCTTGAAAAAGCCGGCTACGACATCGGCAACATACGCAGCAAGCATCTCAGCGAATTCATGCAACCGGGTGCACCCGAGATGGACTTTGTCTTCACCGTCTGCGATCGCGCTGCCAACGAAGAGTGCGCTTCCTGGCCGGGAAAACCGATCACCGCACATTGGAGTCTGCCGGACCCGGTAGCAGTCAAGGGAACACCCAGTGAGATCGGCCTCGCCTTCCGGGAAACTCTGGGCGCGCTTGAACGGCGCTTCGCCGCTTTTTCTGCCTTGCCGTTGGAATCGCTGGACAGGATGTCGATGCAGCGAGCCGTGGATGACATTGCAGAGACCGACTCCTTGACTGCATGAGTGCTCGATTACCCGAGTGCCCGAGTGCGCGAGTGCTCGATTGCCCGATTGCCCGATTGCCCGATTGCCCGATTGCCCGATTGCCCGATTGCCCGATTGCCCGATTGCCCGATTGCCCGATT
>CANLNQ010000005.1 GCA_947492525.1 uncultured Granulosicoccus sp. | reverse complement strand
GTTGGCGTTGGCGTTGGCGTTGGCGTTGGCGTTGGCGTTGGCGTTGGCGTTGGCGTTGGCGTTGGCGTTGGCGTTGGAAGAGTCTGTCGTATTGTCCGGCAGCGAAGTCAAGGCTTGGGCCAAATGATCGCGCACCTCGGCGATCAGCGCATTCTTGTCAGGCCAGGCTTGCAGTGTCGACAAGGCAGGATCTCGCCCCAGTACCTGTCCCGCCCAGGCCAGCACCGCAGTGGCGGCGCCGACAAAGCCCGCCCAGTATCCAAACGCCGCGACGCGTCGCCCCTGATCATCGACCAGGTATTCAAGGTCATACAGGGTGCCTTTGCCTCGCGCGAAAGCACTCAGCGTTTCCTGCCAGCCACTCTGGTACTTGTAGGCGTGCGCAAAATGGACATGACGTCGCGTGAAGGGGCCCAGCACCGGATCCAGCTCCTTGAGCCCCATGATGAAGGCATGAACCGGAGCCGCCTGCCAACTGCCCTCTGGCACGAGTCGGCAACCGGCTTGCTGGTATTCATCATCATCGAAAATGCGCGCCGTGCTGCGTTCGACAACGACATCGTAGCCGGCCTGCAGCAGCTCACGCGTCACCGCGGGTGTCAGCAAGGTGCGTTCCTCGAAGGCCTTGGATTCAGCGCGTAGCCACAGCAGGGTGTTGTCCATCAGACTTCCTCTCGAACACGGTTCATGACACGCTCAGTGTCGTGGTTGGGGCAATGACGCCTATCACCGCAGCATCGGCATATCCCGCTGCATGCAGCTGATCAAGACAATCATCCTGCCGGGACGCAGGCACGATGGCCAGCAACCCACCTCCGGTCTGTGGGTCACACAGTAACGACAGCATGGATGTCGACAATGCCGCACGCACATCAGGGGATTCCAGTACCTGGCGGTTTTCCGGCCACAGGGAACTGCGTACACCCTGCTCGGCCAGTGTCAGTGCGCCTTCCATGAGCGGAATCCTGGCACTGTCCAGCTGCGCCCCGGCTTGCAGTCCATCGAGCAGGCGGTGCAGATGGCCCAGCAAGCCGAACCCGGTGACGTCAGTCATATAGCGGGCACCGGCCTTTCGCGCGATCTCGGCCGCAGACCGATTGCTCTTGAGCATATGTTGCAGGGCATTGCCGACATCGGGACCACGCGTCCGACCCTGCATGAGTCCGGCGAACACGGTGCCGATACCCAGCGGTTGGGTCAGGATCAGGGCATCACCAGCGTTCACCGAGGGCAACCGCCCAGCCCCGCCCGGCCTGCCACTGTCGTTGAGTACGGCATTCACCACCACGCCGAGGGACATGGTTTCCGACTGCACGGTGTGGCCTCCGGCCAGCGCGCACTGTTCTTCTTCAAGCGCAACTGACACACCACTCATCAGCAGTTTCAGATCGCGCTCGACCACGACTTCCGTACCGGAGGGCACGGAGGCAATGACCTGTGCGGAATGCACCTGGGCATCGACCGTCACGACATCGCTCAATGCATGCATGGCAGCCAGGCGACCGAGCAGATAGGGGTCATCGACAATGGCATCCAGGTGATCGATGGATTGAACCAGCGTTCGCCCCGGCAAATCCAGAATGGCGGTATCTGCGGCGGGCGACAGTTTCGACGCGGCAATCCCTGCCGGGTGGCTGCGGACATCCGCCAGCACGCGCTCCAGCACAGGCTCACCGACCTTGGAACCGCAACCACGGCACCGCATGGCAGCCCGCGCGTGACCAGCTCTTGCACCATATGCGTCAAGATAACGTTCACGCAAGGCGTCGGGCAGCTTCAGTATTCCCGGGTTCACATTCATGACCGGCAGCTCGCTGAATTTTCCCATGAAGGTTCTGTCGATATGATCCTTCCAGCGCCACACCCAATCCGCCTCGATGGTCAAGGGGCCACGATTGGCAATTGCGCGCTTCTCCCCCGTAGCCATCAGGCTGAGGAAATCCTTCTGCGGACGATAGACCTCGAGCTTCCCGCCCAGCAGGTATTGCCGGATATTTTCGAACAGAACCGGCGCCTGACGTACGGCGAATACGCCCGCCTTGGCGCTCGGCGTCTCACGTTGCGTACCGATGTCACCGGTTGCAAACACGAAATCGTGGGAAACGCTTTGCAGACAGGCATTGGTACTGACAAACCCGCGACTATCCACAGCCAGTCCCGCAGCTGCCGGCCAGGCAGGTCCGACGGCACCGGTGCACCAGAGAATTTCATCCAGTTCCACCTCCCGTTCATCCGCCGCCACCAGGCGATCAGCCTTGACCTGGACCACATCGAATCGCGTGACGACCGTTATACCGGCACGCCTGGCGGCCGCCAGGGCCAACTCGCCGACGCGATCGGGACGACCGGACAAGGGCATGTCCTTGCGCAGGAACCAGAACAGCCGCGCCTGCTCACTGTCGAGCACATGACGCATGGCAGTCACAAGTTCGAAACCACCGGCGCCCGAGCCGACAACACCGATCGACACCCGCTCTTCGCTGGATGAGTCGAGCCGCTCCCGAATCTGCTGCCATCGCGCATGAAAGCTGTGTACCGGCTTAACCGGAGTCACATATTCCATGGCGCCCGGGACGGATAGATCCGGCGTACTGCCAGTGTCCAGAGACACTACGTCGAAGGCCAGCTCAGGTCTCGATTCGAAACCGACTTCTCTGCGCGCAAGGTCCAGCGAGATGGCTGTCTCCTCGATGAAACGAACGCCTGCCCAGGTGCAAAGCTTGCGCAGGTCCACGTGTATATCATCCACGCTGTAATGGCCGGCAATCATGCCCGGCAACATGCCTGAATACGGCGTCATCGAACCACTGGACACCAGAGTCAGGCGCACCCCCGGCAGAGCCTGCATGGCCCAGCGACGGATCAGCAATACATGGCTGTGCCCACCACCGAGCAGGCAGACGTCCTGAACGATCGGCACGCTGTTCACTGTTGCGCGGCCCAGTGCATCAATTGTTCCGCATCGCCACGGGCTACCACGCGTTGCTGCTTGCGACTCAACTGGTAGTCGTACATGGGATCGTAATACTCGCGCAACATGAACTCGATGAATTCTGCATAACCGCCGGTATCGGCATCGTGTTCATGGCGTTGTAATGCAATGTTCAGCAACTCCAGAGCATGCTGATAACGCGCCGGCCCGAACCGCTTCTGGATGCGTGACAGACTCCCTCTATGGTGTTCGGCATAGGCACTGAATCCCGCCTCCACCCCATGTGTGGATTGGTAGCGTTGCAGCAGGTCCGGCACATAATCGTCGAAACAGTTCTCGATGCGTTGCTGCATATCGCACTCGAGTATGGCGATGGGTGCTTCCTGCATGGCGTTGCGCAAGGTATCAGGCAAACACACCCGCCCTATCAGACGCGCTTCATCTTCGAGAAATACCTTCTGATGACCCGCCTCTTCCAGCTTCATCATCGCAACGGTCACGGCGTTTTCAAAATCGATATTGCTAGGCTGTTCACTGGCCATTCCACCGAAACTCGAACCGCGGTGATTGGCCAGTTCTTCCAGATCCACCGTGCTGCCCAGGCGTTTGATCAACAAGGTCTTGCCGTTGCCGGTACGACCACCGATCAGCATCAGTTTCATGGAGTCGCACAGCTGTGCAAGCGTCTCCATCAGAAAGGTGCGCAGCGCCTTGTAACCACCGCTGACCAGCGGCAGCTCGATACCCGCCTCCTTCATCCATTGCTGAGTGATACGCGAACGCAGGCCACCGCGAAAACAGTAGAGCGCCCCGTGTGGATTCTGCCGGGCAAATTCTGCCCAGGCAGCAACGCGTTGCTCGCGCAACTCCGGCGTCACCAGCTCTGCACCCAGAGCAATGGCACTCTGCTGATCAGCCTGCTTGTAGCGTATCCCGATCAGATGGCGCTCTTCATCCGTCATCAGGGGCCGATTGACAGACGTGGGAAAGGCGCCCTTGATGAATTCAACGGGCGCCCGGACATCCAGCAACGGCGTATCGTTCAGGAACAGCTGCCGATAGTCGTCGATGACAGGTCCGGGTTGCTGTGGGACCGCCAGCGAGCTTTGCGTCGCTGGTGCATCAGTCGGCCCCACCGCTGTATTAACGAACTTGCCCGGCGGCTCAGTTCTTGTCGTCACTGAGAAGCTGTTTCATGGCACCGCCTGCTGGCAACACACCCTTGCTCGCATAGGCATGCAGTTTGGTGCGAGAGTCGTTGATATCGAGGTTGCGCAGAGACAATTGACCGATTCGATCCAGAGGACTGAACGCTTCGTCTTCAACCACTTCCATCGACAGATTCTCCGGCGCATAGGTCAGAGACTCGCTTTCCGTATTCAACAAGGTGTAATCATCACCGCGACGCAGTTCCAGTGTCACCGTGCCATTGACGCTGGCGCCGATCCACTTCTGCAAGGCGTCTCTGAGCATCAATGCCTGCGGATCGAACCAGCGGCCCTGATACAACAACTTGCCCAGGCGACGACCGAGGGAATGGTAGTTGTCCAGAGTGTCCTCGTTGTGAATACCATTCAGCAGGCGCTCGTAGGTGAGATGCAACAGCGCCATGCCGGGTGCTTCGTAGATACCTCGACTCTTGGCTTCGATGATGCGGTTCTCGATCTGATCGCACATGCCCAGACCATGGCGACCGCCGATGGCATTGGCCTCCTTGAACAGCGCGACGGCCGAGTCGTAACGCTTGCCATTGAGCGCAACCGGCATGCCTTCCTCGAAGGTCACACTGACTTGTTCGGTCTCGATCTGGACTGAGGGATCCCAGAATTTGACACCCATGATGGGTTCGACGATGTTCATGCCTCGATCGAGAAATTCCAGATCCTTGGCTTCGTGCGTGGCGCCCAGGATATTCGCGTCGGTGGAGTAGGCCTTTTCCTTGCTGGCACGGTATTCGAAACCGTTGGCATTCAGAAATTCGCTCATCTCGGCTCGGCCACCAAGCTCTTTCACGAAATCGGCGTCGAGCCACGGCTTGTAGATTCGCAGGTCGGGATTGGTCATCAGACCATAGCGATAGAAGCGTTCGATATCGTTGCCCTTGTAGGTTGATCCGTCGCCCCAGATGTGAACATCGTCGGCCAGCATGGCACGAACCAGAATGGTGCCTGTCACCGCGCGACCCAAAGGGGTTGTATTGAAATACTTCTTGCCGCCGCTCTCGATGTGGAAAGCCCCGCACATGATGGCAATCAGGCCTTCATTGACCAGCACATCCACACAGTCCACCGTTCGCGCTTCTTCCGCGCCATAGGCACGGGCCCGTGCGGCGATATCCTCGAAGTCATCCTCATCCGGCTGCCCAAGGTCAGCGGTGTAGGCGTAGGGCAAAGAGCCCTTCTGCTTCATCCACGCGATCGCTGCCGATGTATCCAGCCCACCGGAGAATGCTATGCCGACTTTCTGCTCAACCGGCAACGACAACAAAATCTTGTTCATCAACCCCACACAACCCACTGACCATACGATCCCCCCAGTCTACCAAACATCCCCCTCGGGTCGGACCACCATTACTCCTTGATTCTTCATAGGATATTCATCGAAACAACGGTGCTGGAGAGCCTTGTTGGGCTGATTTACAGATGAATATCAGCTATTTAACGATCGACTGGCTGCTGTCGACTGGCCAACGCTCGTGTTCATACACAGGGAAGGAATGGCAAACCGAGTCATGGCAGCTGTCATGTGCAATGAGTGGATACGTGCAGAGACAACTCACACCGTGCAGCAGCTGGCAGATAGGAGTAGCGCCTTAAAGACCTGTTTTTGACACCAGAAACAGGCCTTTAAGGCTGGAAGTCACGGCGATAGAGGTGATTGTTTATTTACAATCAGCAACTTACGATGGTCCGACCCGTTAGCGTCGTTAGCGTGGTCCGACCCGTTAGCGTTCTTTGAGGAAGGGGATGCCGACGGCTTTGGGGGCGGTGGCGCGGCCGATGAAGCCGGCGAGCAGGATGACGGTGAGTATGTAAGGCAAGGCCTGGATGGCCTGGACGGGTACTTCGCCGATCACTGGCAGCACCACGCCCTGCATGCGGATGGCGACGGCATCGAGGAAACCGAACATCAGGCAGGCCAGCATGGCCGGCACGGGTCGCCATTTGCCGAAGATCAGGGCAGCCAGGGCGATATAGCCCTGCCCGGCCGTCATTTCGCGCACGAAGGAGGCGTTCTGTGCGGTAGAGAGGTAGGTACCGGCGATGCCGGACAAGGCACCGCAGATGGCAACGGCCGAGTAGCGCAGACGGCTCACCGACAGCCCGGCGGTGTCCACGGCCAGAGGATTCTCACCCACCGCCCGGATACGCAGCCCGAAGCGTGTGCGGTAGACCACCCACCAGGTCGCGAACACGGCCACCCAGGCCACATACACCAGCACATTGTGGCCACTGATCACATCGGCGTAGAACGTGCCGATAACCGGAATGGCGCGAGCGGCCTCGGCCAGCGGCAACTCCAGCGGCATGAAGCGCGCATCGCTGCCCAGCGAAGGCGTCTGTCCGCCCTGGGCAAACCAGGCAATACCCAGCACCACCGTCAGACCGGAGGCCAGGATGTTGATGGCAAGACCACTGACCACCTGATTGCCACGATGCGTGATGCAGGCAAAACCATGCACCAGTGCCAGCACGACCCCCACCAGCATGCCGGTACCCAGTGCCAGCCAGGCACTGCCGGTGACGGCGGCAACGGCCGCAGCGGCAAAGGCCGAGGCCAGCATCTTGCCCTCGAGACTGATATCGACGATACCGGAACGTTCGGAGAACAGCCCGGCCATGGCAGCCAGAATCAAGGGTGTCGATACGCGCAGGGTGGCGTCGAGTATGGCGAAGAATCCGGAGAGCGCTTCCATCAGGCGGGCACCACCTCGTCAACAGGCTTGAATTTGAGATACCCCTGCACCACCCAGGGCCGCAGCATGAGCGCCAGCGCACCGGAGAACAGAATGATGAGACCCTGAATGGCCACCACCATCTCGCGTGTGATCTTGGGGATCTCGAAAGCAAGCTCTGCCCCGCCCTGATACAGCACACCGAACAGCAGACTGGCCATGATGATGCCGACCGGGTGATTGCGCCCCATCAGCGACACGGCGATACCGGTGAACCCGTAACCGGCCGTGAAATTGAGCAGCAGGCGATGATGCACACCCATGATTTCATTGACCGCCACAAAACCCGCCAACGCACCGGACACACACATGGCGGTGATGATGACGGTCTTGGGCTTGATACCCGCATAGCGCGCCGCGGCCTCACTCTGACCGGAGGTTCGAAGCTCGTACCCCCAGCGCGTACGCCAGATGTAGACCCACACGAAGACGCAGCACAGCAGCGCAAACACCAGGGACAGATTCAGTGGCGAGCGCGTCACTTCCATGCCGAACCAGCCCAGCACCTCATGCATGAATGGCAACCAGGACGACTCGTCGAACTGGCGGGTCTCCGGCGACATCTGACCCGGCTTGATCAGCACGTTCACCAGCAGATACACCATGATGGACGAGGCGATGAAGTTGAACATGATGGTCGTGATGACGATGTGGCTGCCGCGGTGGGCCTGCAACCAGGCAGGAATATACGCCCAGGCGGCACCGAACAGCCCGGCGGCCATGATGCCCAGCGGTATCAGCAGAATCATCGGCAGGTACTTGTCGAGCAGCAGAAAGACCAGACCGACACCCAGGCCACCGATATAGGCCTGCCCTTCGCCACCGATATTGAACAGATTGGCATGGAAGGCAACGGCCACGGCCAGCCCGGTGAAGATGAAGTTGGTGGTGTAGTACAGGGTATAGCCGATGGCTTCATCGTAGCCGAAGGCACCGTTGATCATGATACCGACCGCCTCGATCGGATTGACCCCGATGGCCAGCATGATGAGACCGGAGAAGAACAGCGCCATGACGATGTTCAGTACCGGTATGAGCCCGATTTCCAGCCAGGCTGGCAATGGAATGCTGCTGGTATTGATACTCATGCTACGGAGTCCTGAACAGGTTCCTGATGTGCATTGGCCATCATCAGACCCAGCTGGGTCTTGTTCGCGTCACGCCCGTTGACCTCCGCAACGATCTGACCTTCATACATGACGATGATCCGATCCGCCAGACTCATGATCTCGTCCAGTTCGACAGACACCAGCAGGATGGCACAGCCCTTGTCCCGCATTTCGATGATCTTCTCGTGAATCAGCTCGATGGCGCCGATATCCACCCCACGTGTGGGTTGCCCCACGAGCAGCACCTCCGGTTCTCGTTCCAGCTCGCGCGCCAGTATCAGCTTCTGCTGATTGCCGCCGGAGAACGAGGCCGATTTCAGATTCGGATCGGCCGGTCGCACATCAAGCCCTTCCATCAGTCGACGGCAGGTAGCACGAATGGTCTTCAGCTTCAGCAGGCCACGCAGATTGAAACGCCTTGCACGCTGATAACCCAGCACCGAGCTTTCCGCTGCCGTGAATGACTTCACCAGGCCCAGCTTGAGCCGATCCTCCGGTACATGCTGCACCTTCAGTTCACGCATCCGTGACGGTGAGACAGGCTCATCGGCCGAGGCTTTCTGGCCATTGATGACGAAGTGGCCCGTGGTGGGCAGGCTGATGCCCGACAGCACTTCGAGCAGCATGCTCTGCCCGTTCCCGGCCACGCCTGCCACGCCGACAATCTCGCCGCGCTTGACCTCGAAGGACAGGTTCTTCAGCCGCTGCTTGCCACTCTTGTCGATGACACCGAGATTGACCACCTCGATTCCCTCGCCGGTCGCCGGCGGCAGTGGTCCGTCGCGATGGTAGTTTCTGGATTCCAGCTTGCGGCCAACCATCAGTTCGGCCAGCTCGCTCATGCTGGTATCACGCGTATTGAGGTGTGACACCATCTCGCCCATGCGCAGCACGGACACGGTGTCGGTCACATCCATGATTTCACGCAGCTTGTGCGTGATCAGGATGACAGTCACGCCCCGCTCTTTCAGAGCGTTGAGCACGACAAACAGTTGATCGGCCTCCTGCGGCGTCAACACGCCGGTAGGCTCGTCGAGAATCAGGATCTCCGCATGACGGTAGAGGGCCTTGAGAATCTCGGTACGTTGCTGTTCGCCCACGGGCAGGTCGGACACCAGGGAATCGACATGCACCGACAACTGGTATTCGTCGGCCAGGCGTTGCAGTTCCTTGCGAGCGGCGGAAGCGCTGTGTGACAGCAGGGCATTGCCCTCGGCACCCAGCATGACATTCTCCAGCACACTGAATGTGTCGACCAGCATGAAGTGCTGATGCACCATGCCGATGCCTGCCGCAATGGCATCGCTGGAATCATGGATGGCAACGGGTTTACCGTTGATAAGCACCTCCCCGCTATCGGCCTGATAAAAGCCGTAGAGGATGCTCATCAGGGTCGACTTGCCTGCCCCGTTCTCGCCCACGATACCGTGGATGGTACCTCGGGCAACCTTCAGGTCGATATTCTGGTTGGCGCGAACCGCTCCGAATCGCTTGGAGATACCGCGCAGTTCGATGGCCAGAGAATCATCACCCGACTGTGCAGGCGGATTCACCGAAGTGCCTCCGCCTGCGTCTGCATCATTGATATCAACCATGATCCGGACAACCCGGTACCCGTTGCGTTGTCTGCATCATCAGGTCAGATAGTGTTGATCAGTAGGAGCAGCTGTTGTCGCTCATGTAGTCATGAACGCTGATGTCACCGGCAACGATGCTGGCAGCAGCCGCTTCGACAGCCGCCTTCATGTCATCGCTGATCAGCGCTTCATTGTTTTCATCCAGCGCCCAGCCCACAGCGCCATCGGCCAGACCCAGATCCTTGATACCGGCTTCCCAGGTGCCATCCATCGCCTGTTTGAAGGCGTTGTAGGCCGCCACATCCACACGCTTGAGCATGGAGGTCAGCATGGTGCCCGGATGCAGGTAGTTCTGGTTGGAATCCACACCGATGGCCAGCTTGCCACCATCCTTCGCCGCCTGATACACACCGATACCGGTGCCGCCGGCAGCCGCATAGATGACATCGACGCCGCGATCGAACTGACCCTTCGCCAGCTCGCTGCCTCGACCCGGATCGTTCCAGGCTGAAGGGGTTGTGCCGGTCATGTTCTGGATGACATCGACCGATGCATCAGCATGCTTCGCGCCCTGCTCGTAACCACAGGCAAAACGACGAATCAGGGGGATGTCCATACCGCCGACAAAGCCGACCATGTTGCTTTCGGACGCCAGGGCGGCGAGTACACCGACGAGAAACGAACCTTCCTGTTCCTTGAAGACGACGGACTGCACATTGGGCAGATCGACCACACCGTCGATCAGGGTGAAACGGGTATCGGGAAATTCCTTGGCAACCGTCTCCATGGGACCTGCCTGGGCAAAACCGACGCCAACGATGGGATCGGCACCACGCTGGGCCATCCGGCGGATTGCCTGCTCACGCTGAGTCTCGTTGGTGACCTCGAATTCACGATAGGCGACACCGGTTTCTTCCTTGAAGCGTTCAGCGCCGTCATAGACACCCTGGTTGAATGACTTGTCGAACTTGCCGCCCATGTCAAACACGACAGCTGGCGATATATCGGCTGCAGAGGCAGCGGTAGAAGCCAGAAGTATCCCGGCAATTACGCCAAGGCGTGAGATTGTCATAGTGTTAATCCTCTGAGAATGGGTAACGGCTGCAACTGCCAGTCACACGGGGTGCCGGGAGCGTCTCAGCCGCCTGTTTCGAGTGTAGCACGATACATTTCGAGACCAACGGTGCCAGTTTCACACCTCGTCCGGCTGTGTATCGGCCCTGCACATCGAGCTATTTACCTGCCGCTTCATTGGCAGCCACCAGCAGGCTTGCCAACTCGCCGAATGTATCCTTGTAGTAGTACGGCGATGTCTGGTCCGGACTCTGCGGATTTTCCTCGTTCACGCCGTAATCCAGGCCCTTTTCGCTCAATACCTTGTACTTCTTCATCACGCCCGGCCGGGTGGAGCTTTCGCGAGTCGCCTCCTCGAGCAGGCCCAGCTGCAACATCAGCTTGTTGGCCTTCACGGCCGACAAGGCCACCTCGTGCTCCTTGAGCAGTTTGGTGAGCGATTCCACATCGTTACCTTTCATGAAATTTCACATCCTCTTTCGGGCAGCGCTGCGCGCCGCGCATTCCAGGCGCAACTCAATCCCGTGTTACCGGTGAGGGTTGCGACGCCAGAGCCGCGTCACGGAAACTCTCGGCCAGCGCCTGAGCATCCAGTGGCGAGACTCCCACCATTTCGAGCACATCTTCGCCGATCAGCAGAGCAGTTTCAAATGTCTCGCTATAGGCTCTGTCGGCCCCGTCGCGCAGCAGGCGATGTTCATCATCGGTGCCGACGGCTCTGGCCAGCACACTCAGGTGCGGATATTCCCGGCGTACCCGTCTCAGCAGGTCCGCAGAGGCCTCCGGATCATCCAGTGCTATCACCAGCACGGCAGCCCTGGCAGCACCGGCCGCCTCCAGCAGATCGGGCCGGGTCGCGTCACCATAGAAACCGACAAAACCCGCCGCGCGCAGTGCCGTGAACCGGTCCGGGCTGTGGTCGATAACCACCGCCCGAAAGCCGTTCTCCTGCAGCATCTTCGCCACCACACTGCCCACACGCCCATAACCGGCAACGATCACCTGGGAATCAGCGGTCTCCCCGGCATCGACGCCGGTATCGGTCTGTTGACGGGCCGGCAGATTGTCTCGCCGCGCCGCGAAGAAGAGCAACATGGGCGTGGTCAGCATGGACAGCGCGACCACCAGCACCAGTTGCGCTGCCAGCTTGTCCGGTATGGCCTGATAGGTGATGGCCAGTGCAATGACCACGAAGGCCAGTTCGCCGCTTTGCGCCAGTACGGTAGCCAGCCAGATTCGCTGCTGTCGCGGCACCTTGGAGTGGCGCAGGATGTTGCGCACGATCCAGGCCTTGACGAACACCAGCAGGGCAACCAGCGCAAAGGTCTCCAACGGCTTGCGAATGAAGGTTGCGAAATCGATCTGCATGCCGGTGGATATGAAGAACATGCCGACCAGCAGGCCACTGAAGGGTCGCATGGCAATGCGAATGGCAGATCCGTACTCGGAACGGATCAGCAGCAGGCCACCGAGCAAGGCGCCCAGCTCCAGCGGCAGATCGAGCGCCCGCACCACCAGCAGCAAGCCGATGGTCAACAGCAGCGCAAAGGCGGCGAACACCTCGTCCAGCCCGATACTCACCACATAGCGAAAGGCATGGCGCAGCATCAGGTGGCCGAAGATACCGAAACCACCCAGAAACATCAGTCCCATGATCACGCGCGGCCAGGGACTGCCCTGCGTGATGGTGGCCTCGAAACCGAGCAGCGGCAGTAGCACGAAGACCGGCACGATGGCCATGGCCTGTGTCAGCAGCAGCTGATGGCCGGCTTCAGTCAGCGGCGAACCGGTTGGATAACGTTCATTGAAGGCATGGGTCGCCACCGCCTCCGACGAGATGGACAGGGCCAGACCTGCCACCAGGGCGTGATGCCAGACAAGACCGATCAGCATGCCGACCAGCATGATGACCAGCGAGGTCAGAACGAACTGCAGAACGCCGAGCTTGATGCCGCCATCGAGCAGTCGCTTGACGCGGGCAGGCGTTGCCTGCAACGCCGCCAGAAACAGCAGCAGGACGGTGGCCACGCGGGAAAACAGGTCGATATGCTCGACATCCCGAATCAATGCCAGACCCCAGGGACCGATCAGGATGCCGGCAAACAGATAGCCGAATACCGGGCCCAGACCCAGCCGCTTGGCACTGGGAACCGCCAGCAATCCGGCCAGCAGATAGATGAAGATATTCAGTAACAGATTGCTGGATTCGGCAATCATTCGCTCAGGCGCTTGCCGCCTCGTCCAGTTGTCTGATACCGGCCGCGTGTTCGGCAATGTAGCTCACGGGCATGAAGGTACTGGTATCGGATTCGGCCATCTGCTGCTCGAAGCGCTCTGGATACGGCGATTCGAGCAGACTGCCGACATTGGTATACGGAAACAACTGATCGTATCGACGTATGGTGTTCTGGCTGATGCGTCGATACACATGCGTGCGATTCAGCTCGCACGGGGTGCTCAAACCGGCGGCGGCCACGATCTCGTTGACCCGCTCGATGGTCTCGTCATGAAAGCGCTGAACCCGTACTCGCTTGTCGGTGACCACCAGACCCTTTTCCAGCGTCTGGTCCTGGGTTGCAATACCGGTGGGGCAGTGATTGGTATTGCAGACCAGCGATTGCACGCAGCCCAGAGACATCATGAAACCGCGGGCGCTGTAGCACATGTCGGCGCCGACGCTCAGATTCTTCACGATATGAAAGGCGGTGAATATCTTGCCCACGGCAATCACCCGGATATCCTTCTTGAGGTCGAACCCCGACAGGCAATCACAAACGAAGGCCAGGCCGTCGCGCAGCGGCATGCCGACGGAATTCGAGAACTCCAGCGGCGCCGCTCCGGTGCCGCCCTCACCGCCGTCGACCGTGATGAAATCGGGCTTGATGCCGGTCTCCACCATGGCCTTGCACAGCGCCACGAACTCACTCTCCCGCCCAACGCAGAGCTTGAAACCGATGGGCTTGCCACCGCTGAGCTCGCGTAGCCGTGCAATGAAATGCATCATCTCCAACGGTGTAGAGAAGGCGGAATGTCCTGGTGGCGATGCCACCATGGTGCCCTCTTCCACCCCTCTGGCCGCCGCAATCTCCGCCGTGTTCTTGACCGCTGGCAAGATGCCGCCATGACCGGGTTTGGCCCCTTGCGAGAGCTTGATCTCGATCATCTTCACCTGCTCTCGCGTGGCGTTTTCAGCGAACAGGTCCGCATCAAAGCCGCCCTCTGCCGTGCGACAGCCGAAGTAACCGGTCCCGATCTGCCAGATGATGTCCGCCCCACCTGCCAGGTGATAGCTCGACAAGCCGCCCTCGCCGGTATTGTGCGCAAAGCCGCCCATGCGGGCGCCTTCGTTGAGCGCACGGATGGCATTGGCACTGAGCGAACCGAAGCTCATTGCACTGATATTCAACAGGCTTGCAGAATAGGGCTGACGACAATCCGGACCGCCGACCTCGACGCGTGGATCGTTGTCGGTACCGTGGATGTCGATGGCGGCAATCGAATGGGCAATCCATTCATAGCCGTCTCGGTAGGTGTCGAATTTGGTGCCGAAGGGCACGGTATCGTTCTGCCCCTTGGCGCGCTGATAGACCACCGAGCGGAACACGCGCGGCACCGGAGCGCCATCGGTCTCGGACTCGAGCAGATACTGCCGTACGAAGGGTCGCAGCCCTTCCAGCAGCCAACGACCTCGACTGAACAGCGGATAATTGCGACGCAGCGAATGTTTCGTCTGCACCATGTCGTACACCCCGATGGCGATCAGGGGCAGGATCAGCAGAAACAGCCACAGAGCGGCAGGCCAGACCAGTGCCAGCAGCAGGACGAGCAGAACCGAGACGATCGAAGCCGTGATGAAGTATGTGCGCATGAATTCCTCCCTGCGCCATGGTAGCCGATGCCGGAGGAGTTTATCCGGTCCAGTCTTTCATCACGCCATCGAGCCAGCGAGTGACATTGGCATCGTGCAGGTGAGCATCACGCATCATGCTGGCGCGCTCTTCATCGGTGAATTGCTCCGGCTTCTTCAACCGGTTGCGCTCTTGCCAGATCGCCAGGACCTCAGGGTTCACTTCCGGATGAAACTGCACACCCAGCACATGGTCGTTCAGCCGGTAGGCCTGATTCGGGAAGTCCGCGCCGGTGGCAATGCGACGGGTATCGGGCGGCAGCTCGAAACCCTCCGAGTGCCACTGCATGACGGTCAGCGGCGAGGTGAGGAAATCGGACTCTCCGGGTACCGGGTCTACCCGATGAAAACCGACTTCCTGAACGGCTTTCTCGTGCGGCCGCACGCGGGCACCGAGCACTCGCGCGAGGATCTGCGCGCCCAGGCAGATACCGAAGAAGGGTACGTCGTGCCGCAGGCACTGTTCGACGAACACCAGTTCGCGCCTGACCCAGTCGAAGTCCGAGCAATCGTTGGCACTGTTGGCACCGCCGAAGACCATGATGCCCGCATAGCCACGCGGGTCGGGAAAGGGGTCGTCGTTGACCGGGTAACACCAGTCAACGACCTTGTCGTTATCGGACATCCAGCGTGTACAGCGGTCCACATTCCAGTTGGCAGAATGCTTGACGAAGAGATATGGCGCTGCAGCACTACGACTCATGCAAATCTATCGCACCCAAATGTAGAAGGCATCTGAAACAGCGGTCTCTCCCGAAGGATCTGTAGCTTCGATACGTAAGTTGCGCACATTGACCTCCTCGGTTGGAGTGCCTGACACGATGCCGGTGTCCTCGTCGATCTCGACACCATCGGGCAATTCACCGCTTCCGGCAATGGCGTAGGTCAGCGTATCACCATCGGGATCGATGAATTCTGGAATCACAGGCCGAATAGATCTTCCCAGCAGGATTATCTGATTGAATACCGTGTCTTCCACGTATTCCGGCGCCGCGTTCTCCACCACAGGCGCCGCTTCGATCACCAGGGTGACTGGCGTTTCCAGTTCGGCGCCGCCATCGCTGACGATCAGGGTCAGTACATGACTCCCCACATCCTCTTCACCCGGCCTGCCCGACAGCACACCCTCATCGCTCAATGACAGGGTTCCGTCATCGGGCAGAGGGGTATCCTCAGCGAGTGAGAAAAGCAGCTCGCTCTCCTCCGGATCAAGGAAATACAAAGCCAGATTCTCGACCATCGGCTCCCCTTCGATCGCAGTCAGTTCAGGGATCGGATCAATCAGCTCCGGCGCCTGATTGGCGGCCACGATACGAATGGTGGCCGTGGCCGTGGATACGTGTACACCATCGCTGAGCTGATAGACAAAGCTGTCGAACTGATCCGTGCGAATGCCGGTCAGGCTGGACTCATAGGTGAAACTGCCATCCCCTTCCGGGCTCAACTCGAAAAATGCCGCACTCTCGGGCCCTTCCAGCGCCTCGGGCAGCACCACCATGGGGGAGTTGCTGTCGTCGATATCATCGCTGTCATTACTGAGCAGGTTGACACCATCGGCTCCGAAACTCTCGCGCGTGCCTTCCAGCACCACGAAGGTATCGTTGACGGCTACCGGTGCCTCGTTGATGGCGATCAGACAGAAATCGCGCTCGATCGTGCTTGCTCGACCGGCACTGTCCGTGGTCGTCAACTGGTAGCGCAGACCCACGGAGGCCTTCAGCTCGGGCACCGGCAGATGAAATGCCGCCACGGCGTCATCGATATCCACTTGCTCGAAATCCAGGGAGCAATCATCCACGTCCGTGCAGGCATCGAGCAGGGAATCTGCCGCCAGATCGACATTGAACCCCGACGCATCGGCGCAAAGGGGCAGATTTCCCTCGGCCAGCGGCGTTGGGTCCCACTCGAACTCCTGCCCTCCGGACAAGGCGTCCGCACGCCCCGTGGAGATCTCCCCGATGGTCTTCTCGTTCAGGATGATGGCAGTGTCCACCGGCTGGTCGTCGAGAAAGACCTCCGTGACCGGTACCCCTTCCGAACCGGCAGAATCCACCCAATTGCACCCACTGACCAGCAGGCAGGCGGCCACCGCGCTGGCAGCCTTGCTCGCGTACAAGCTTGCCCTGGTTTTCATGACTGACCCTCAACGTCGATGATGACTGATGATAGTCTGTAGAAAGTGGTCTCGCACGCGATCTGCCTCGACTGCCATGCACACGGCACTGGCCGGACGATTCTGCCAGTGAGGTACGGCGTAGGTGTAACCCTTGCGATCCAGCGCCAACTGGCCGATGGCGATGCCATCGGGCACGACCCGGGCAGCACCTTTCTCGACGGTAAAGGCATCCGGTTGCAGCACATAGGCAACCGCTGCAGCATCATGCATCGCGCATTGCGGCTCATCGAGCCCTTTCGCCGCACCGCTCTGCGTGTAGAAATCGACATAGAAGCGGCTGCTCTGCCAGATCAGCGTTCCGGTCTCGCCCGCCTGATCGCCCAACTGCTTCAGGTGCGTATCCGTGAGCATGATGCGATGCGTGACATCCAGGCCGACGATGGTGGCGGGCCAGTCGGCTGCCAGCAGTTCATCGGCAGCATGTGGATCATTCAGGAAATTGGCTTCGGCAACGGGCGACACATTGCCCGGCTCATCCACACACCCCCCCATGATGACCAGGCCGGCCACCAGGCTCGGCAGTTGTGGCTCGCGCCGCAGGGCCTCGGCCACATTGGTCAACGGCCCGACAGCCACGATGGTGATCTCACCGGGATTCTCCCGCGCGCTGTGGATGATGAAATCGGCAGCGTCCAGCGGTTCGAGCTGCGCATGCCTTGCCTCACTGCGCAATGGCGCCGCACTGGCTGCGGCCACGCCCGGCTGACTGCCCGGGTAGACATTGCCCAGGCCATCGCTGCCATGCACGAAGTCCGCATGCGGCAGCGGTGATTGCTCCAGTGGAATGGCCGCGCCACGCGCTACCGCCACCGAGTCGGCACCGAGCACATCCAGAATATACTGGGCGTTGCGGGTCGAGTAATCGATATTGATGTTGCCGAATACGGTCGTCAATCCCAACAACTCGATGTCGGGATGGGCCATCGCATAGGCAATGGCCATGGTGTCGTCTACACCGGGGTCGGTGTCAATGATGATCTTGTGCATGGTCAGTTTGTTCAATCGTCCTGTGTGCTGTCGACATCGGCAAGCGTCGGGATACTCGGCGTGGCGCCGGCCACGGTTACCGACAGGGCTGCGGCACGGCAGGCACGCTGCAAGGCATCCCTGTCGGTGAGTCCCTGCAGGAGTCCGGCAAGGAAGTATCCCACAAAGGTGTCACCGGCTCCCGTGGTATCGACCACATCCACCGCCACCGCCGCTTCGCGCAGTTGTTCACCGGCGTACTGCAGCATCGCACCGCGCGCGCCCAGCGTCAGCACCAGACGGGTGTCCGGATAGCGTTCTGCCAGTATGGCCAGAGCCGCATCGGCATCACCGGACTGCGCCAGAGCGCTCGCCTCGGTTTCATTGACGATCAGCACATCGCAATGGGCCAGCGGCAACTGCCTGACGGCGTCCGTCATCGGAGCCGGATTGAAGGCGATGGACAACTGCCGTTGCCGGGCGATATCGAAAACCTCGGCGATGCCGTTGCACTCGTTCTGCATCAGCACCCAGTCACCGGGCCGAGCCTCGCTCAATTGTTGCTCGAGTACCTGGCGATCAAAGCTCTGATTGGCCCCGCCATGCAGGATAATGGAATTCTCGCCCTCGTCATCCACCTGAATGATGGCATGGCCGCTGGGCCCCTCTACCTGCTCCACGCCCTGCATGTCGACACCCGCTGCCTGCATCTGCTCGGCGGCCCACTGATCGGCCTCACCGATACGGCCGATATGGCGTACATCGATCTCAGCCCTGGCCAGAGCCACGGACTGATTGGCCCCCTTGCCTCCCAGCACCGTTTCCAGCGTACGACTGGACAGGGTTTCCCCCGGCTGCACCAGATGAGGAACCCGGTAGACCTTATCGATATTGATGGAGCCGAAATTGAAGACTTTCATGGATCAGGCTTCGCGTGAGAAAAAGACAATCCGCAGTGTAACGCGCTATCCTTCGCCTGAGTCATCCACCCACCTGCCTTCCCTGGCCAACCGGAATATCAGACGCGTGAACTACCCTGACAAGGTCACTGTGGTCGAGGTCGGACCTCGTGACGGCCTGCAGAACGAGAAAAGCTCCCTCAGCGCGGCACAGAAGGCCACGCTGGTAGACAAGCTCTCCGCCAGCGGTCTTCCCGTTATCGAAACCGGCTCCTTCGTCTCGCCTCGCTGGGTGCCGCAGATGGCGAACTCGGACGCAGTCTTCAGCGCCATCACGCGTCAGGCAGGCACCCGCTATACCGCATTGACACCCAACGAGAAGGGCCTGGATGCCGCCATTGACGCGCAGGTAGATGAAGTGGCCATCTTTGCCGCTGTCACCGAGAGCTTCTCGCGCAAGAACCTCAACGCCAGCATCGAGGAGACCCTGCAGCGTTTCGAGCCGATCATGACCCGGACCCGATCCCTGAACATGCCGGTGCGCGGCTATCTGTCCTGCGTTCTGGGTTGCCCCTACGAAGGTCAGGTGGCCCCTGAAGCGGTGAGTCTGCTGACTCGCCGGCTACTGGACATGGGCTGCCATGAAGTCTCCCTGGGCGACACCATCGGCACCGGTACGGCCGGCAGCACCCAGCGACTGCTGGACACGCTGCTCACCGATGGCATCGCGGTCGAACACCTGGCCATGCATTGCCATGATACCTACGGCCAGGCGCTGGCGAATCTGGTGATTGCCCTGCAATACGGCGTGGCCACCATCGATGCCTCCATTGCCGGCCTCGGTGGCTGTCCCTATGCCAAAGGTGCCACCGGCAATGTGGCAACAGAGGATGTGATCTACCTGCTCGATGGTCTGGGCATCGAACACGGTGTCGACCTGTCGCAGCTTCTCGAGGCCGGGCGCTACATTGGTCAGCAACTCGGGCGCGACTCGCAGTCAAGAGCGGCCCGAGCACTGCAGGCAGCCCTCGACAACCCTGCCACTTGAGCGCGAACCGATAAACCGATGATGCAACCCGATATCCCGTCACCGTGCATCGGCATCTGTCGCATCGACAAGGACCGGCAATTGTGCGAAGGCTGCCTGCGAACTCTGGATGAAATAGGCTGCTGGGGTGTCATGGACGCCGAGCAGAAACTCTCGGTTCTGCAAGCCTGTCTCGATCGACGGCAGCCGAACGCGGCAGCGGCGCGCGTGGCCGGCGATAACGACGCAGAGGCTTCCTGACGCGATCCGGTCAGGCCGGGCTGTGGTTCAACCGGGGCGCACTGCCCGGCATCACAGGCGCTGCTCGGGCGGCGGGATGGAATAGGTACCCGTGACATGGGCCACCGGATCCCCCTCTCCCGTGTCTTCACTGAACAGGGTGACCTCACCCACCGCCAGGCGCTTGCCCAGCTTGAGCATCCGGGCATCGGCCACCACATCGGCTGTGCCGGGCTTTCGCAGGAAGTTGATGGTCAGACTGGTGGTCACCGCAAGCTCCACCGGGCCGATACGTGACAGCACCAGCGCGTACAGAGCGGCATCCGCCAGCCCCATCATGACCGGACCGGCAATGGTGCCTCCGGGGCGCAGGAAGCGCTCGTTGTACTGCGCCCGCAAGCGCACATGATCATCGGCGAAGTGGTCCACGGCAATGCCCATCATGCCGGCAAAGGGCAGCCGCTCGTCGAGAATGTCGCGAAACGCCTCCTCGGTCAGCAGCAAGGAGGTCGTGGCTGCCCCCGAAGAGGCGTCTGTCTGCTGTTCACGGTTCACTGTTACTCTGCGCTTCCTGACCATCAAGACAACAGTGTCACCGAGCGCTGCGAAGCGGTCAAGACCTGCGTGCCCGCCCTGCATCTGTCAGAGGCCGGAAACCTTGCGATCGTGGTGAGCCATCGCCTGAACAAGCCAGCGTTGCATTTCGGCAGCCTTCATCGGGTGACTGATCAGATAGCCTTGTGCTTCGTTGCACGCGAAACCGTGCAGGATGTCGTATTGCTGCCGGGTCTCCACGCCTTCGGCCACCACCGTCAGATTCAGATTGTGGCTCAGCGTGATGATGGCAGAGACGATGGCGACATCACCGGCATCCACACCCAGATCCTTGACGAATGAGCGATCGATCTTGAGCTTGTCGACAGGCAGTCGTTTCAGATAGCTCAGCGAGGAGAACCCCGTACCGAAGTCATCGATGGCCACCTGTATCCCCAAGGCCTTCATGTCACGCAGAATCCGGATACCCAGCTCGATATCCTGCAACAACAGACTCTCGGTCAGTTCGATTTCCAGCAATTTCGGATCAAGCCCGCTGTAGGCAATGGCCGTATTGATGTCGGTGATCATGTCGCTGCGGGTGAATTGCACGGATGAGCAGTTCACCGCGATCACCAGAGGATCCAGCCCTGCCTCGATCCAGGCCTGCATCTGCCGCGTGGCCTCGCACAACACCCAGCGCCCCAGCGGCAGGATCAGACCGGTCTCTTCGGCCAGCGGTATGAATTCGGCAGGATTGACCGTACCGTACTGCTCATGATCCCAGCGAATCAGTGCTTCGACGCCACTGACTCTGCCATCGCTGATATTGACCTTGGGCTGATAGACCAGCGTCAACTGTTCGTTTTCTATCGCGCTCTTCAGCTCGCTTTCCATGGAGAAGCGGGCCAGCGCCTCCTCGTGTATCTGCCGCGAGTAGAACTGGTAGCCGTTCCGGCCCGATTCCTTGGCGTGGTACATGGCCACATCGGCGTTCTTCATCAACACTTCTGCCGTCACCCCATCGGCCGGAAACACGCTGATGCCGATGGTGGTGGTTACCGACACATTCTGCCCGGCGATATCGTAGGGCTCACTGATCGACTGGGCTATGCGTTCGGCCACCCGTGCCGCATCCTCCGCCCGGTTGACCTGACTGAGCAGCACGACGAATTCATCGCCCCCGAGGCGGGCGACCGTGTGTTTCGATTCCGCCTCCTCCAGATCATTTTCGGCGGCGCTGCTGACCATGTCGCCGCCACGCACCACACTGGTCAATCGGCCAGACACCTGTTTGAGCAGATCATCGCCGGCATCATGACCCAGGGTATCGTTGACCTGCTTGAAGTGGTCCAGATCCAGAAACAGCAAGGCAAACTTGCCCTGATTGCGCTTGGCCAGTTTCAGGGTATAGCGCAGTTGTTCATTCAACTGCGCACGATTGGGCAGTCCGGTCACCAGATCGAAGTAGGCCAGATTATGAATCTGCTTCTGCGCATTGGTGCGCTCGGTAATGTCCTGAATGGTGCCCATCATGTGGGTGCATTCACCGCTCTCGACACAGTAGGGCTCGGCTTCCAGACGGATTCGACGCGTGTTGTCATCGTGCGGGCACGGCACGCAGAACTCGATATTGAACGGCTGCTTCTCCTCGACCGCATGCTCGGCCATCACGTGCACGCTCTGACGATCGCCATCGATGATCCTGTCGAGAAACTCGTTCCAGTTGTCCACGGTCTGTCCTTCTGTCAGACCCAGCACCCGCCCGAACTCCCGTGACCAGGACATGCCCTGGGTGGACAGACACCACTCCCAGTTACCCAGCTTGGCAATGCGCTGGGCATTGTCCAGTTTCGACTGGCTCACGCGCAAGGCATCCGCGGTCATTTTCGAGCGCATCAGATACTGCACGCGGTAAGGCAGGATGTAGAAGTTGACGGGCTTGGTCAGGAAGTCGGTGACGCCCTCTTCATAGGCGCGCGTGATCGAATCGAGATCTTCCAGCCCGGTGATCATCAGAATGGGGACATGCAGTCCGCCCGGCAACTGGCGAATACCGCAGATTGCCTCGAAGCCATCCATGACCGGCATGACGGCATCCATGATGACCAGATCCGGTTCGTGTTCGCGATACATGTCGATCGCTTCACTGCCGTCTGCGGCATGCAGAACATCAAAGCCTGCGTCCTCCAGTGCGCCTTCAGCCATCAACAGGCTGGCAACATCGTCATCCACATGCAGTACGATGGGCCGCTCGCGCTGCACCCTCGACATCACCATCTGCAGTGACTGCGGAGACGACTGGCTCATCAGGCAGCCTTTGTCATGTACAGGTCGAGCGCATCGACGCTGGCTTGAAACAGATCCTCTACCCCATCTGCCAGGGCATAGCAGGCGGGATGATTGTCTTCGCGGGCGGCAGCTTCAAGCTCACGGCAGCGTTCCGACAGCAATCGGGCACCCACATAGGCACTGCTGGATTTCAGGCCATGTGCCGCATTGCCCACGGCTTGCAGATCATCGGCGTCCAGTCCCTGCTGAATGGCATCAATGGCGGAAGGGGATTCAGACTTGAACAGATCGACGATACGATGGAGCAGATCCGGTTTACCGGGCCGTTGCAGCGAGGCAATGGCCTTCAACGCCTGTGGTTCGATGTAGCTGGTCATGTCGGTTTGTGAAAATCCCTTTTTCCGTGCCAGGATCCGAGTCCTCTGCCATTCATTAACGACTGATCGCGACCAAACTGAGCGTATTGCGCCATCAATTCCGATTTCAATGAATCAAGTCTCACAACAGCCGCCTCAAGACCGGGTGCCGAGGCACGCAGATCGCCACCGATCGGCTCATCGGGTTTTTCCTGCCAGTCCTGCATCGTGATACCCGGTCGTTCGCGCATCGCGCGTGCACGCGGCTCGGCAGCGGCTGCGGCTGCGGCGGCCACGACCGGATTGGCGCCAACCCGGGATTCGGTGACCCAGTAGACCAGCAAGGTGGACATGACCAGCGCCAGAAACGCCGCAAACCACTGTGCATTGGGCAGCACCATGTAACCCCACATCAGTAGCAAGTACATGCCTGCTGCCATGGCGAAGCGCACCAATTGTGAAATCGTCTGCATCCTCAATCCTGAATACATCTCATGCAGAACGTATCGACGCAGTTTCGGACAACTTGACCCGGGAGTGGATGAAAATGCCCAGGGTGGCCGATCTTCGGACTCGACGTGGCTGTCAGGTGCTTCCGCGCACGGCGGCAACAGCGCTGTTACAGCAGGCGACTGTCCCGCCAGGCGGCAATGTCTTCCTGCGCGGCATCGAGCCAGCTGCGCAGGACCTCATCCGTGTGTTCACCCAGTTCCGGCCCGGCCCAGCGCGAGCTGGCCGGTGTCTGCTCGAGGCGGGGATGCACCGCTGGCATCAGACGCTCCTCCCCATTGACCGACAGCGTCTCGAACATGCCTCTGGACTGAAAATGCGGATCCTGCACCATGTCGGCAATGGAATTGACGGGGCCCGCCGGAACATCGGCCGCGTCGAGAATCTCCAGCGCCCGGCCTGACGGTAGCGTGATGCTCCACGCCGAGAGCACGGAGTCGATTTCCGCCTCATTGGCCACCCGGCCCCGGTTGTCTGCCAGCCGTGTATCCGCTGCCAGATCCTCTCGGCCGATCGCCGTCATCAAACGCTTGAAGATCGAGTCTCCGTTGCCACCGATCACGATGTAACGCCCGTCGCTGCACTGATAGGTATTGGTGGGAACGATACCCGTCACGGTGGAACCGGAGGGTTCGCGAACCACGCCGGCACCATCGTATTCGGGCAGCACACCCTCGAGCATGTTGAAGACGGACTCGACTATCGAGACATCCACCGTCTGCCCGCTCTGGCCGGGCCGTTGCCGGGCGATCAGCGCCAGCAGTGCACCGACGGTGGCGTGCATGCCTGCCAGCGTATCGCCCAGAGACAGGTTCATGCGCACCGGCTTCTCGCCCGGATGACCATTGACATGACGCAGTCCACCAACCGCTTCGCAGGCCGAGGCAAAGCCCGGCTTGCGTGCATAGGGACCGCTCTGGCCATAACCCGATACCCGGGTATAGATGAGTTCGGGATGCAATGGCTTCATCTGCTCCGGCCCCAGCCCCCAGGCCTCCATCCGACCGGGCCTGAAATTCTCGATCAGGATGTCGGCCTTCATCATGAGCCGGCGCGCAATGTCCGCACCCTGCTCCCGAGACAGGTCCAGCGTGAGCGACTTCTTGTTGCGTGCCAGACTGCGCCACCAGTAGGAGGTGCCCTGCTCATCCAGCACGCGCCATGTACGTAGCGGATCCCCCCTGCCCGGTGGTTCTATCTTGACCACTTCGGCACCGAAGGCTGCCAGCATCTGTCCGGCGAAGGGGCCGGCGATCAATTGCCCCATCTCCAGTACACGAATGCCTGACAAAGGCAGGGAGTTGTCTTCGGTCATCATTGCAAGCTTCGAGCGGGTCCTTCGCTACCTTGCAATAATTCAGGGCGCTGTTCAAGCCTGCATCAAGGAACTCTGATAAGCGCGCCAGCCGCCGAAATGGCTGATGTCGATGGCCTTGTCGCTACCGGCAGTTGCCTCGGCAATGAAGCCGGACACCTGAGCCCCGTTGCAGAGGCTGACCTTGCCCAGCCCCAGCGGCGCTGCGATGCCACGCAGAAAGCTGCCCAGTTCGCTCGCCGGCAGACGCCAGATCTCGACCTCGATGGCGACACCGTCATTATCCACCCGCACCAGCGCCGGTCTTTTCACCGCACGCTCGTTGAGATCGAAGAAGCGATAGTCGGCGCTGGTTTGCGTGCATTCGATCAGTTCGCCGCCCCGCTCACGCAACTGCCAGTTCAGTGGCATACCGTCCAGATGCGCCCCGCAAACAGCCAGCTCGATATGATCGCTACGCTTGACCTCGTTCTGCGCCAGCGGTGGTAGCGCCTGACTACCCGAAGCCAGCGGCAGGGACAAGTGCTGCTGAATGCGATTGGCAATCGACAGCAACAGACGATCGCTGAAGGCAGGTGCCCCCAGGGTGATCCCGAAAGGCAGGCCCTTGGGGGTGAAGGCCGTGGGTACGGCGATGGCTGCCATGTCGAGCAGGTTCATGAAATTCATGTAGTAACCCAGCTCGCTGTTGCACTTGATCGGTTCGGCCAGCATCTCGTCGATCGAGAAGAAGCGGCCGGCGGTCGGGGTGAGCAGCGCATCGATGTCGCTCATCTGGGCAGCACAACGTCGCCGCAGGTCTTCCAGTCGATATTGCGCCTTGAACAGTTCGGCCGCGCTGGGTTTGCCGCCCGGTGCGATGATGTCGCGCACAACCGGAAACACGGCCTCCGGCTGTTCTTCGATCAGTGGCAAGGTTGCCACGTAACGTTCGGCGACCCATGGTCCTTCGTACAACAGACGAGCCACTTCATCGAACGGTGCGTAGTCGATCTCCTTCAACTGCACCCCTTGATCCTGCAAGGCGCTGATGCTCTGCCGATAGGCGGCTTCGTAATCCGCATCGCCGAAGAACTTCAACTGTGCGTCGGGAATCACCCCCAGCGTCAGAGGTGCACTGAATACCCCATAGGCCTGCGAGCGATTGTCGTACGGATTCAGGCGACTGTATCCATCGATTGCGTCCTGTCCTTCTGCCGCCGCCAGGACGGCATTGGCGTCATCGGCGTGCAGCGCGAAGATGCTGACGCAGTCCAGACTGCGGCAGGCTGGAACCACACCGGTCGCCGAGAGCAGCCCGCGCGTGGGCTTCACCCCGATCAGATTGTTGAAGGCTGCCGGTATTCGACCAGAGCCCGCCGTATCGGTGCCGAGGCTGAAGGTGGCCAGCCCCAGAGCCACCGAGACTGCCGAACCGGCACTGGAACCGCCACTGACCAGCGATGGGTCAAAACTGTTGCGACAGGCGCCCCAGGGTGATCGCGTGCCGTTCAGGCCTGTGGCGAACTGATCCAGATTGGCCTTGCCCAGCGGCAGAGCACCGGCATCGAGCAACTGCTGCACGACAAAGGCAGACTCCTCAGGCGTATAGGCAAAGGCTTCGCAGGCAGCAGTGGTGGGAATACCCGCCAGATCGATGTTGTCCTTCAGCACGAAGGGCACACCCCACAGCGGGGTCTGTGCCGGGTCACGTTGCTCGAGGGCGTCCAGCCAGGGTTGCAGTTCTTCGGCACTGAGCAGATGAATGAATGCATTGTGTTCGCTCAGTGACAGCGCCTGCTCCCGCAGCTCTGCCATCAACTGGCCTGGCGTGGTGCCGTTTTCGTAGCACTTGCGAACCCCGGCGAGAGTGAGGTCTTTGATTGTCTTCATGAGTGTTCCAGTACGATCAGAGCTTGGCCGGCGCTGACACGCTGACCGGTTTCAAGAAGCACGCTGCGCACCTGCAGATCCTGCGGCGCCGCGATGGTTATTTCCATTTTCATTGATTCGAGCACGAGCAGGGGCTGCCCCTGACTGACAGAGTCGCCGGACGACACACAACTTTGCCACAAGCTGCCCGACACCGGACTCTCCATCACGATGCAGTCCTCCGGCCAGTCGACCACAACCTCCTGCACTTCCGGTTCTTCCACCGTGACATTGAATTGACCGGTAGCCCGCCAGTTCGCCAGTTCCTCGGCAAAGGCCGCCTGCCGGGTCTGCTGGAAGCGGTCGATCTGCTGCCGCTGCCCGTCAACCAGCTCACGAAAATCGGTCAGCGAGAACTCGGTCTGTTCGATCTTCAACGGGTATCGCCCCTGTGGAAAATCACGGCGAATCTCCATCAGCTCATCGTGGCTGACCTCGTAGAAGCGTATCTGATCGAAGAACCGCAGCAACCAGGGCTTTTCGAACTCGGCCGTTTGCCGATACCGATTCCACATCTGCAGGGTTCGGCCAACGAATTGATAGCCGCCGGGCCCCTCCATACCATAGACGCACAGATAGGAGCCGCCGATACCCACCGAGTTCTCCGCCGTCCAGGTACGAGCAGGGTTGTATTTCGTGGTCACCAGACGGTGTGCCGGGTTGATCGGCGTGGCCACGGGCGCCCCCAGATACACATCACCCAACCCCATGACCAGATAAGACGCATCGAACACGATCTTCTTGACATCATCGATCGATTCCAGGCCATTGATGCGCCGGATGAACTCCAGATTGCTCGGCGCCCACGGTGCGTTCTTGCGCACCGACTGATCGTATTTCACGATCGCCTCTCGACAGGCCTCGTCATCCCATGACAGTGGCAGGTGCACGATGCGAGACGGCACGACGGCAGAATCGACGTGCTGATCCAGGTAGTCTTCGGCCCGTGACAGGTGATCGAGCAACACGGCCAGCGACAGCTGCTGGGCGTCATAGTGCAACTGCAGCGAGCGTATGCCAGGTGTCACTTCAATGATGCCGGTGAGCGGGTTGTCATCGAGCCACTGCATCAGCGCATGGACCCTGAAACGGGATACCAGATCCAGCGTCGCTTCGCCGTACTCGACCAGCAGAAAGCGGTCACCGGCAACCCGGTAGCAGGCCTTGACCCCATCCGGGCCTGCCTTGCGTTGACGGACAACCGCCGACTCATGACGACAGGCGACACGGTCGGGCCACTGAGCTGTGCCGCTGTCCGCCACCGGCAGCAGGCTGCTGATGCTCTCCTGCTGCAAGCGATCGGCTTCCACGGCTTCTGCCACACTCACGGGTCTGAAGCGAACACGATTACCCGCTCGTAGCTGGCCGATCTTCCACAGATCCGCAGTAATGATGGTGGCGGGACAGACAAAGCCGCCCAGTGACGGTCCGTCCGGTCCGAGAATGACGGGCATATCGCCGGTGAAATCCAGACTGCCGAAGGCATAGGCATTGTCGTGGATATTGGACGGATGCAAGCCTGCTTCCCCGCCGTCGCTGCGAGCCCATTCGGGGTTGGGCCCGATCAGTCTCACCCCGGTTCGACTGGAATTGTAATGCACCTCCCAGGCATGCTCGAACAGGGTATCGATATCCGACTCGGTGAAGAAGTCCGGCGCGCCGTGCGGACCGTAGACCACGCGCAGCTCCCAGTCTTCAGTCAATTCAGGCTGCATCTCGGCGGGCAGTCCTTCTGTATCGCTGCCTTGCTCGGCCGCCAGCCTGCCTGCTGCGGCATCCAGCCGCAGTACATCACCGGTCTTGAGAGCCGCACCATTATGCCCGCCGAACTGACCCAGCGTGAAGGTCGAGCGTGAACCCAGATACTCGGGGCAATCGATGCCGCCCGCCACACACAGATAGCTGCGCGCACCGACACCGCGTATCTGGCCGATATCAAGAACCTGTCCGGGTCTGACACTCACGATGCACCAGGGTTTGATGACCTGGCCATCCAGCGTTGCCTCGACGGGCGCACCTGCCAGCACCAGCCGGGTATGTGCCGTGAACGCCAACGCTGGCCCCTGCACCGTGATCTCCAGGCCGGCGGCAGTGGCCGCATTGCCCAGCAGTCTGTTGGCTAACTGGAAGGAGAGCGTATCGAAGGGCCCCGAGGGTGGAATGCCCACCGGCCAGTAGCCTACACGACCCGGTACGTCCTGAATGGTGGTCAAGGTGCCGCCACGCACTACATCGATTCGCTGCGGCTGGTAGAGATAGTCGTCGAGAAAGCGCGTCGTCACCCGCCCCGCCTGCAGTACCGGCTCCTCGACCAGGCAACGCAGGTAATCCACATTGGTCTGCGTCCCGTACAGCTCGACGTCCTGCAAGGCTGTCGAGAGTCGGCTCAGCGCCTGCTCCCGCGTTGGCGCGTGCATCATCATCTTGGCCAGCATGGGATCGAATTCGGACGGGATGGTGATACCGGACTCGATCCAGGCATCGGTACGCAAGCCCTCCATGACGGGGAACTCGACCCGTGACAGCAGCCCGGCGCAGGGCTGGAACTGTCTGTAGGGGTCTTCTGCATAGATGCGCACCTGAACGGCATGGCCGTTGGCACTCAAGGACTCGCGCAATTGCTGCAGCGGCGGCAGCACACCGCCCGCCTGACACACCATCCATTCCACCAGATCGACGCCGTAGACCAGCTCGGTGACACCGTGTTCGACTTGCAAACGGGTGTTGACCTCCAGAAAGTAGAACTCCAGGGTATCCGCATCCAGAATGAATTCCACGGTGGCAGCGTTTCGATACTTCACGCTGGCCAGCAGGTCTTCGGCCGTGCGGTGCAGGCGCGAGCGCAACGCGTCGCTGAGGTGCGGTGCCGGACACTCTTCCACCACCTTCTGGTTGCGCCGCTGCGCGGAACAATCCCGCTCGCCCAGGGAGACGACCTCACCCTCACCGTTGCCGAACATCTGTACTTCCACATGTCTGGCATTGAGAATCGCCTTTTCCAGAAAGACCCCGCCGTTGGCGAAGTGATTCTGTCCCTGCTGCTGCACCGCAGAAAAGCTCTCGCGAAGCACCGGCTCGTCAGCGCACAGACGCATGCCGATACCTCCACCCCCGGCAGTGCTCTTGAGCATGACGGGATAGCCGATACGACTGGCTTCAGCGACTGCCTCCTCCAGTGTGTTCAGCAGTTCACTGCCCGGAGGCAAGGGCACGCCTGCCGCCGTGGCCAGTTCACGCGCCACATGCTTCTGTCCGAACAGACCGATCTGCTCGGCCGTGGGGCCGATGAAGATCAGCGATTCACTCTCGCAACGCCCGACGAACTCGGCATTCTCGCTCAGAAAACCGTAGCCCGGATGAATCGCCTGAGCACCTGTCTGCTTCGCGATGGCTATCAACTTGTCGATATCGAGATAGGTCTCCGATGCCCTGCCCTCTCCCAGAGAAAAGGCCTCGCCAGCCTGTCTCACATGAAGGCTGTCCCGATCACACTCAGCGTAGACCGCAACCGATTCGATACCCAGACGATCCAGGGTACGAATGATTCGAGTGGCGATCGCCCCACGGTTGGCAATCAATACCTTGTTGAAGGGTTTCATGGTACTCATTGATTCCATGTCAGCAACTCGATGGGCGTCGGGTCGTAGCCATTGCAGGGATTGTTCAACTGCGGACAGTTGGAGATCAGCACGATGACATCCATGCGTGCGGTCAATTCCACGTATTTGCCGGGCGCAGAGATGCCGTCGGCAAAGGTCAGATCGCCTTCTTCGGTCACCGGTACATTCATGAAGAAGTTGATGTTGTGCGCGATGTCGCGCTTGGAGATCCCGTATTCAGGATGCTCGGCCAGTGCCAGCATCCAGCTGTCCCGGCAGGCATGCATGCAGCGTTTCTCCAGATCGTAGCGCACGGTGTTGCTCTCGGTGGAGCAGGCCCCACCCAGGGTATCGTGCCGCCCGCAGGTATCGGCCACGATACTGAGCATCACCCTGTTCTCGTTGGACATCAGGTCGGAACCTGCCGTGAGATAGAGATTGCGTTGCTCGCGCAGGGTATTGACCGCGCTGTAGTGCTCGGCAGGATCTTCTGCGGCATAGAACAGCGTATCGGCGGCCTGATTGCCCTTCAGATCGACTATTCGAAGCGTCTGCCCGTCTTCAAGTCGGGCCAGATAGTAGTCGCCGGCATCGACCACCTGGCGATCGATGGCGTGTGAAGTCTCCCTGAAGCTTTGCTTGATCATGGTACGTTCCTGACTCTTGAATCGGGTTGTAGAAAAAGCCGCCTGTCGTCGGCAGTTCGATGGAGATACCGTCGGGTAGCTGCCTGCCACGGCTTTCAGACCGGCGCTCAGGCGCCCTGGTAATACAGTTCGTTGTTGCGAAACCCGCGGCGATTCTCATCACAGCTGTTCGCGCATTCGTCATCCTCGCGCCGCGGCTCTGCCACCGACAGGCTCAGCTCGACCTCGCCTTCGGGATAGGTTTCGGTTTCAGCCAGCGGGTGGGGACAGGTATGCAGTAGCACGAGCGCGTCCATCTCGAATCGCAGCGCAACCGTCGAGCCTGGCTCACTGTTGTCCGGCACCAGAGAGATACCGCCATCGGCCTTGACCGCGCATTTGCTGAACCAGTTGATGTTGGCCGGCAGATCACGTCCCTCCAGAGCGTATTTGGACAGCTCGACCAGAAAGGCGTCATGGCCGTTCTGATGCCAGTCATTGCGATCATTCTGATAATCACGACGGCCGTAGCGCTCATCGACCATTCGCCTGTCGGCATTGCCGCAGACTGTGTCGTGGCCACCCACGGAATCCTCGACGACCGACGCCAGGACACGACCCATATCGCTGTACAGACAATGCCCCTGACGCAGATGAAAGGTATGCTGGCATTTCAGGGTATCGGGGGCGTTGTAACGCTCCAGTGTATCGTCTGCGTTGTACATGACCATGCCGACATTGGCTCCACCTTGCAGGTCGGTCAGTCGCAGTACGATGCCGCGTCGTACTCGAAGAGACCAGTGCTTGCCGGCACTCAGGCGGGTCTGATAGTTGAATTGCTTCGCTGCAGCGCTCATCGCCAATTCGCCTCGTTTATGCTTGCGTTGTGGCCAGCATGCTGGCCATTGAAGGGGTTTCCTGCCTGGCCGGCGCGCGTTCGCCTACCGGCAAGTCGTAGGTAATGGTGGCGCCGTAGGCACCGGGTGCCTGTGGATCGATCCGTGGCTTGTCGAACACCCAGAGTCGTGTGCCCAGGTGAAAGCCTTCCTTGAGATCGTGAGTCACCATGAATATGGTCAGGTTGTTTTCTCGCCAGAGCTCCAGTACAAGCTCATGCATGTCAGCACGAATACCCGGATCCAGCGCACCGAAGGGTTCATCGAGAAGCAGGATGCGGGGCCTTGCCATCAGAGCCTGGGCGATGGCCAGACGCTGTCGCATGCCACCCGACAGTTCGTGTGGGTAGCGCGTCAGCGTATCCTGCAGGCCGACTCGTTCCAGCAGCGCAGTGGATGCCTGCAGGGCATCCTGTTTGCGCTGGCCGCGCAACAGCCCACTCAGATTGCGCTGTTGCAAGCCTGCTACCGCCATGACGTTGCCAAGCACGGTCATGTGTGGAAAAACCGAATACTGCTGAAAGACAATGCCTCGATCCGGCCCCGGCTCATCGGGGATGGCTCGACCATCCAGCTCCAGTGAGCCCTTGCTGAGCGACTCGATGCCCAGCAACAGCTTGAGAAAGGTCGTCTTGCCGCAGCCCGAGGTTCCCACCAGGGTGACGAACTCGCCCTCATCGACTGTGACGTTGATACGCTCCAGTACGGTCTGGTCTCCGTAGTTCTTCCACAGATTGCGCGCGGTGATCATTCGGCAGACTCCCATGGAAACAGGCGTGTGCCCAGTTTTCTCAGCAACAGATCGAACAGAAAGGCCAGCAAGGTGATCCAGGCCACGTAGGGCAGAATGACTTCCATGGACAGGTAGCGGCGCACCAGAAAGATCCGGTAACCCAGCCCGTCGGTGGAGGCAATGGCCTCGGCTGCAATCAGAAACAACCAACCCGTACCCAGTGACAGACGCACCGAGTTGATCAGCTTGGGCATCAATTGAGGCAGCAGGACGCGGGAAATGATCTGCGCCGTGTTGGCGCCCAGAGTCTGCGCCTTGATCAGCTGCTCCACGGGAATTTCACGCGTCCGCCGCTGAATGTCCCGTGCGATGAAAGGAGTGATCCCGATGGTGATCAAGGCAATCTTGGACACCTCCCCCAGACCCAGCACAATGAACAACACCGGCAGCAGGGCCAGACAGGGTATGAGGGAGATCACCGTCAGAAGTGGTGACAGGGATGCATTGAGAATCGGCAAGGCGCCAGTCGCGATACCGATGATCAGCCCCGCAATGGCGGCTATTCCGACGCCGATGGACAGGCGCTTGAGGCTGCTCAGTGTGTCTGTCCAGAACAGGTAATCGCCGCTGCGCTTGCTGGGTTCGAAGGCCATGCGATTCATGGCCTCCGTCATGCTGGAGAACGATGGCAGCAACTTGTCTGACGGGTTCTCCGCCAGTCTGGCATCGGAGGCCACCACATAGAGCACGATGATCAGCACGAAGGGCAACAGTCCCAGCAACCACTTCATCGCAGGTGTTGGACTGAGATTGATCATTCTTTTCATGGCTGCTGGCCTGTTGCCCCGGAGTGAAACGACGTGGGAGATCGCGCTCAGAGCTCGCCGTCGAGTGCCTTCTGCATGTAGCTCGCATCGAAGCGCAGTGTGGTATTGGCTTCGTTGCCGAAATTGCCGGCCGGCATCTGCATGCCGATGAAGCCGGCGTCAGGCGCACCTTCACCCAGCAAGCCGTGATCAAAGGAAAATTCGGCAACGTATTGCATGGTTTCCGGCAGGGAATCGCTGGAGGTGAACTCCACAGCGGCCTCAGGCGTGTAGAACATCATCGTGCTGTCAAGCTGCGCATCGTAGCCAGCGAGGTCGGTACCGGAGGCTTCGGCCATGTACTGACGGGCTTCGACTGCTGCTTCATCGTCGCCGCTCATGATCGACATGATTTCATACCAGGCACCGGTCAGCGCCATACCCAGCTCCGGGTTGTCGCTCAGGGTCTGGGTATTGACCACCAGCAGGTCGATGATTTCTCCCGGAATACCCGTGGAATCGAAAACGACGTTGCTCTCGGGCATGGCAGCCACTTCGCTGAGCAAGGGGTTCCAGGTGACTACCGAGGTGACATCATCACTGCCGTAGACACCCACCAGGTCGGCATCAGAGGTATTGACGACGGTGACATCCGCCTCACTCATGCCCACGGAATCCAGCGCCCGTGCCAGCAGATAATGAGACACGCTCAGTTCCACCAGATTGACTCGCTGCCCTTCGATCGCCTCCAGCGTCTGTTCACCCTTCAGGACAATGCCATCATTGCCGTTGGAGAAGTCGCCCACGATCAGGGCCGTACTGTCGACACCGCCGGCAGCCGGAATGGTCAGGGCATCCATATTGGTCATGGTGCAGGCATCGAACTGCCCGGCGGTGTACTGATTGATCGACTCGATATAGTCGTTGATCTGCACGACATCGATCTCGATACCGTATTTATCGGCCCATTTGTCGACAATGCCTTTCTCGGCACCGTATGCCCAGGGCATCCAGCCAACATAGATGGACCAGCAAAGGCTGAACTTCTCGGTAGCGTGGGCAGGCGCTGCCAGCGCAGCCAGTAACAACAGGGTGATTGTTCGTTTCATGGTCGGACCTCGTTTGCTCGAACTGGTTACACGGATACCCCTCGGACTTGCGTCAGAGTTGGTCTCCCGGGCTTTTGTCCCGCCGTGTAACCTCGCGAACGAACATCGAGGTCGAGTGCTCTCGGACCAGTCACCGCAATTGCGGCCGGAACCCTAGCGCTCTATTGATCAGATTGACTTGCGTACTGCCACAAGAACTGAGGGGTGCTTGTAACGGTAATATCGCAATTGCGATGCCAATCCTGAAAAAACTTTCAATTCAACAGCTTACGTAGATAGACTGGATCAAACGGACCGCAGGCACGCACCATGATCGAGCAAGAGACGCAGCGCTGAGCCCTTACGGTGCACGATGTCCGGTCTGGTCGTCCGTCGCCGGGGGCAATCCCTTGCCCCCCACTGGCGTGGTTTCCAGGCGATGGGCAAATCCGGCAATCAGATCCCTGGCGTCGGCAAGCGTTTTCTGCATGGCCGGGGACCCCAGGGCGTCTGCATGGGCCTCACGACTCTCCCAGATCTCGGTGATCCACAAGGCGTCCTCGTCCAGACTGTCTTGCGCAACGATGTAGCTCAGACATCCGGGCTGATCGAGACTACCCTCGATCAGACGCTGCGCCAGCGCCTCGCGACAGCCTGACGCGGCCATCACCTTTCCGATTATTCCATGCATTCGACCGACCCTGAATCCTGATCAAGCAAGAGATCGTCCGATGATAGACCAGCGATCTACAGAATGGCGGCAACACGTGTTCCCTGATCGATCGCGCGTTTGGCATCCAGCTCTGCCGCCACATCGGCGCCGCCGATCAACTGCACGTTCTTGCCCAGTGCCTCCAGCGGCGCCTGCAATTCCCGCAGCGGTTCCTGCCCGGCGCAGATGATGATGTGATCGACATCGAGCACTCTGGCCTCGCCATCGATACTCAGATGCAGCCCCGCATCATCGATCTTCACGTACTCACAATCGCCCAGCATCTCCACATCCCGCATCGCCAGTGAGCGACGATGAATCCAGCCGGTGGACTTGCCCAGATCCTTGCCGACCTTCGTCGGCTTTCTCTGCAACAGAAAGATCTGCCGGGCAGGGACATGCGCGGGATTGAAGTCCAGCACACCGCCAGCGGATTCGAAGCTGGCATCGATACCCCACTCCGCCATGAAGGCCTTGGGGTCGAGGCTGGCGTCACTCCCATCGTGGAGCAGAAACTCGGCGATATCGAAGCCGATACCGCCAGCACCGATGATTGCCACGCGGGCGCCCACGGGCGCACGGCCCCGGAGTACATCCACATAGGACAGCACCTTGGGATGATCGATTCCCGGGATGGCCGGTGTACGCGGACTGACACCACTGGCCAACAGAATGTCGTCGTAGTCCTGCAACTCCGCTGCATCATCCACTCGGTGGTTCAGTCGAAGCTCGACCCCGGTCAGCTCGATCTGTTTGCCGAAGTAGCGCAGGGTTTCGTTGAACTCTTCCTTGCCCGGCACCTGTCTGGCCATGTTGAACTGACCACCGATCTCGGCGGCACTGTCGATCAGTGTCACGCGATGACCTCGTCGTGCAGCGGTAGTCGCCGCGGCCAGCCCGGCGGGTCCTGCCCCGACCACGCACACCGACCTGGGACTGCTGGCAGGCTCAATCAGCAGTTCGGTTTCGTGACAGGCACGCGGATTGACCAGACAACTGGCTCGCTTCTTCTGAAAGACATGATCAAGACAGGCCTGATTGCAGGCAATGCAGACATTGATCTCGTCATCGCGCCCCTGCATGGCTTTCAGCGGAAACTCGGCATCGGCCAGAAAGGGTCGTGCCATGGACACCATGTCAGCCTCACCGCTGGCGACGATTCGATCAGCGACCTGTACCGTATTGATTCGGTTGGTGGCCACCAGCGGAATAGCCACCTCCGGCTTCAGTTTGGCCGTGACCGAGGAAAACGCCCCTCTGGGAACCATGGCGGCTATCGTCGGAATGCGTGCCTCATGCCAGCCGATACCGGTGGTGATCAGGGTCGCACCGGCGGATTCGACCGCCCTGGCCTGCTTCACGATACTCTGCCAGTCACTGCCATTCTCTACCAGTTCGAGCATGGACAAGCGGTAGATGACGATGAAATCCGGCCCGACCGCTTCGCGTACGCGACTGACGATAGCCTCGGCCAGACGCAGTCGCCGGTCGACATCACCGCCCCATTCATCGTTGCGTGTATTGACTCGGGGAGAGAGGAACTGATTGATCAGATACCCTTCCGATCCCATGATCTCCACCCCGTCATAGCCGGCGTCCCGCGCCAGCGCTGCGCTGCGGGCAAAGCCTCTGATCTGAGACTCGATGCCGCGACTGCTCAGCGCTCGGGGCTTGAACGGCGAAATGGGGGACTGCCTGTCGGTAGAGGAGACAATCAACGGGTGGTAGCCATAGCGCCCGGCATGCAGAATCTGCATGCAGATGCGTCCACCCTCCTCATGCACGGCGGATGTGACGATCTTGTGCCTGCCCACTTGCCAGCGCTGACCCAGAGTTCCGCTGAACGGGGCCAGCCAGCCCCGAATGGTCGGAGCGATACCACCGGTGACCATCAGACCGGCGCCACCCGCTGCCCGCTGCGCGAAATAGGCCGCCAGTTTGGGATAGTCCCGAGCCTTGTCCTCCAGACCGGTATGCATCGAGCCCATGAGTATGCGATTGGACAAGGTGGTGAAACCCAGGTCGAGTGGCTCGAACAGAGACGGGTAGGAAGTATTCATGCGATCAAGATCAGGTGGGTGTGCACGGGCGGTTTGCGATCCAAGTCTAGCGGCTCGACATGCTCAAGGATTGAAGAAGGAACGACTGTCAGATTCTGCCATGTTGACGCAAGCGAATCTGCGTCAGGGTTTCCACCAGCATGGCGGTCAGAAGCCCGAAGACCAGCAGGCCATTGGCGGCCGCCAGTCCACTGAGCAATCGCCATTCGACAGGCAGCAGAATATCGCCGAACCCGAGCGTCGTGAAGGCAACCAGCGAGAAATAGACGGAGGTTTCAAAGCTGTCGAAAATGTGCAGCATCCACAGAGCCACCGCCCATATCCACACAGAAGCCGTCATCATGACGATTGTCCAGAGCATGGCAAGTGACAGGGCCAGTATGAGTTTGATGCCATGGGACGGCCGCACCAGCCATTTGTGACTGCGAGCCAGTACAACCTCAAGCCCCCACCATGACATGGCCGCGACGAATGCCGTCAAGCCGATCAATGCACTGCCAAGTAGAAGCTGTACCAACATGGTGGAAATATCTCGTCACGATTACCTGTGCGCGTCAGCGTACAGAGAATATCCGCAAACACAAGCACCACCCGGTTGCACCTTCCCTCGCATCTGAGCTGAAAGTGCTCTCACCGCAGTGAATCCGCGATGAGAGCCCGATGGCAACTCAGGCCACCCCCTGGACAGGAGTTACATGGCTTACTGCTTTGCTGCCAGCTGACGAAGCACGTAGTGAAGTATTCCACCGTTTCGCAGGTAATCCCACTCCACGTCCGTATCCACCCGCACGATGGCCTCGAACTGACTGGTCTTACCGTCCGGAGTCGTGGCAGTGACCGTCACCTGTGACGGCTGCTCGCTCAGCGATGCGATGCTGAAGCTCTCTTCACCAGTCAGTTTCAGCGGTTCCACCCCTTCACCGGGCATGAATTGCAATGGCAGCACGCCGAAGCCCACCAGATTCGAACGGTGGATCCGCTCATAACCTTCGGCGATGACTGCCCGAACCCCCAGCAGACTCACCCCCTTGGCAGCCCAGTCGCGACTGGATCCGGTTCCATACTCCTTGCCGGCCAGAACCACCAGAGGTATGTTCTCCTTCTGATACTGCATTGCCGCGTCGAAGATGCTGACGGTATCGGTCTCCGGAAAGTGCCGCGTGTAGCCCCCTTCGACACCCGGAACAAGCAGGTTTCTGAGGCGAACATTGGCGAAGGTACCGCGCATCATCACCTCGTGATTGCCGCGCCTCGAACCGTAGCTGTTGAAGTCTCCGGGCTTGATACCCAGTGAGCTCAGGTACTGCCCCGCAGCACTGTCAGGACCGATCGCGCCTGCGGGGGAGATGTGGTCGGTGGTCACCGAATCTCCCACCATGACCAGACAACGCGCATCTTCCACGGGCTCCAGCGGCGGCACTTCGGCCGTCATGTCCGTGAAGAATGGTGGCTGCTTGATGTAGCTGGAGTCCGGCCAGGTATAAGTCTTGTCATCGGGCGTATCCAAGCGGCGCCAGTCTTCGGTGCCTTCGAACACATCCGAATACCGTTTACGGAACAGCGCCGAACTGATATGCCCTGCCACCAGCTCTGCTATCTCCTGCGGGGAAGGCCAGATGTCCTTCAGAAAGATGGGCTTGCCATCGGCGTCCGTGCCCAGGGGGTCCTTTTCGAAGTCGTGCAGCATGGAACCGGCCAGTGCATAGGCCACCACCAGCGGTGGCGATGCCAGATAATTGGTTCTGACCTGCTGATGGATACGCCCCTCGAAATTGCGATTGCCGGACAATACCGAGGAGACCACCAGATCTCGCTCACGAATGGCAGCACTGATCTCGTCATCCAGCGGCCCGGAGTTGCCGATGCAGGTCGTACAGCCGAATCCCACCACATTGAAGCCCAGACTCTGCAGTGGCTGCATGAGCCCTGCCGATTCAAGGTAGCCGGTGACCACCTGCGAGCCAGGCGCCAGTGAGGTCTTTACCCAGGGCTTTCGGGTCAGCCCCCTGTCGCTGGCACGCTTGGCCAGCAAACCGGCCGCCATCATGACGTAGGGATTGGAGGTGTTGGTACAGGACGTGATCGCTGCGATCACGATATCGCCATGCTGCAGCTGGTGCGGCGCGGTGCCGTCTCCGTCGAACTGCGGTCCGACATCGTCCGCCTCAACGGCCCTGTCGTGCCCTATGGCGCTATCGCCACCTTCCTTGACGAAGGTCTCTTCGGTGGAAGGCTCGTTCTCCGCCGCCGCCTTGCCGCTCTCGGGATTGCTGGCCAGATAATCATCGAGATAATTCTTGAACATGCCCGCTGAGGCGCTCAGGGCGATCCGGTCCTGCGGCCGCCTGGGCCCGGCAATGCTGGGCTCCACCTCATCCAGATTCAGTGTCAGCGACTCGGAATAATCGGCAGATTTGGCACCATCCTCGCGCCACAGCCCCTGCATGCGTGCATAGCGTTCCACCCGCTCCAGCACCTCGGCATCCCGTCCTGATAATTCCAGGTATTTGAGCGTTTCGGCATCCACGGGAAATATGCCGCAGGTAGCACCGTACTCCGGCGCCATATTGCCGATGGTGGCGCGATCCGCCAATGGCAGTCCTGACAGTCCATCACCGTGAAACTCGACGAACTTGCCCACCACCCCGTGTGCACGCAGCATCTCGGTGACTTTCAGTACCAGGTCTGTGGCCGTGGCACCGGCGGGCAGACTGCCAATGATCTCCACCCCCACGACGTCGGGAATGAGCATGGACATCGGCTGCCCCAGCATGGCTGCCTCGGCTTCAATGCCACCCACTCCCCAACCCAGCACGCCCAGACCATTGATCATCGTCGTGTGGGAATCGGTACCGACCAGGGTATCCGGATAGATCCAGGTCTTGCCGTCCATCTGCTTGGTGCTGACCACATCCGCCAGGTATTCCAGATTCACCTGATGAACGATGCCGGTGCCCGGGGGCACGACCCGAAAATTCTCGAAGGCCTGTTGTCCCCAGCGCAGAAACTGATAGCGCTCGCGGTTGCGCTGGAATTCGAGCTTGGTGTTCAGATCCAGGGCCTGCTGCGTACCGAACTTGTCCACCATGACCGAGTGATCGATGACCAGATCGACCCGCTCGAGCGGATTGATGGTTTCAGGATCGCCGCCGAGCTGACTGATGGCGTCGCGCATGGCTGCCAGATCCACGATGGCCGGTACGCCTGTGAAGTCCTGCAAGATAACCCGAGCCGGGGTGAAAGCTATCTGTTCTTCCGAGCTTGTCTGGCTGTCACGCCGGAGCAGTGCCTCTATCTGTGCTGCCGTGACCGTGCCGCCATTTTCATTGCGCAGCAGATTCTCCAGCATGATCTTCAGCGAGTAAGGCAGCCGACTGACCGAATATTTCTCTTCCAGTACATCCAGTCGGTGACAGTGGAATTCATTCGAGCCGCTTTCCAGCGTGGATCGAGTGCCAAAACTGTTCATGATCGTTTCCCCGTATGACTGTATCGAGGACAGCGTTCATCGCCGATCTGGCGGGTAAGCGCCGTTCTCTACTGATTACGATAGTACGCCTTGTGCACGATAAAACTACCCCTGCAGCGGGATCTACACGATGCGAGTAGACCCGAACAGCGTGCGAAGATTCAATCGTGAACGCTTGTCAGTCCGCTGCCACATAGACCGTCTTGGCATTCATGAAGGCCAGCATGCCATCGGCCGAGAGCTCCCGGCCATGACCCGAATCCTTGACACCACCGAACGGGCGGGCAGGATCCGAGGCAACCATGGCGTTGACAAACGTGGAGCCTGCCTCCAGGCGATCGATGGCCTGATCGATCTCGGCCTGATCCTTCGTCCAGATACACGAACCGAGTCCGAAGCGTGAGTCGTTGGCAATGGCGATTGCATCGTCGAAGGAATCCGCCTTGAAAAGCAGCGCCACCGGACCGAACAGCTCTTCTCTCGCCGCAGGCGACTCGGCTGGAATATCGGTCAGGATGCCGGGTTGGTAGAAATTCCCCTCGCCTTCGATGGGCGCGGCACCGGTCAGCCGCGTGGCGCCAGCGGCGACGGAATCCTCCACCTGCTGGTGCAGTTCATCGCGAATCTGTGGCAGAGCCAGCGGACCGATATCCGTGCCCTCCTCCATGGGATCACCCACCGAAAGGCTTTCGAAGCCTGCAACGAACTTCTCCTTGAACTCGTCAAGGATATCGGCATGAACAATGAATCGCTTGGCGGCAATGCAAGACTGACCATTATTGATGGTACGAGCCTTGACCGCGGTCTCCACCGCCTTGTCGATGTCGGCGGACGGCATGACGATGAATGGATCCGACCCACCCAGCTCGAGCACAACGGGCTTGATGTGCTTGCCACAGCTGGCCGCGACGGCTGCACCGGCTCCTTCGGAACCGGTCACCGTTGCTGCCCTGACGCGACTGTCCTCGAGAATGCTCTCCACCTGCCCGGAACTGATCAGCAGCGTCTGAAAGCAGCCCTCGGGGAATCCCGCACGAGTCAGGATGTCCTCGATGGCCAGCGCACATTGCGGCACATTGGACGCATGCTTGAGCAGGCCGGTATTCCCGGCCATCAGTGCCGGAGCTGCAAAACGAAAGACCTGCCAGAAAGGAAAATTCCAGGGCATGACGGCCAGCACAGGACCGATGGGCAGATGCCGCACGATACTGTCATCGTCGATCCTGCGATCTGCCAGTATGGAGTCGGTATTCTCGGCATAATAATCACAGGCCTGCGCGCATTTCTCGACCTCGGCTACGGCACTGAGCAGCGTCTTGCCCATCTCCAGTGTCATCAGTCGAGCGAGCCGATCCTTTTCATCTCGCAGCAATTCGGCAGCCTTGCGCATCATGCCTGCCCGCTGATTCCGAGTCAGGGATTTTCCCTCTTCGAACGCCTGAACGGATTTTTTCAAGGCGGCCTCGATGGCGTCTGCATCCAGCAGCTCGAATTCCTTGACGGTCTTGCCCGTGGCCGGGTTGACGGATTGCATACCGGACATCTATCGACTCCTGTTTCGTCGCGCTTCTGTAGTGGCACTACAGTAACGAAATCGCCGATATCCACGGACTCAGGCAGACGATCTTGTAAGTGTTACCGAATCGGCACCTGTGATGGCTGACTCCCGGCTTCACGGAGCGCCAGCGGGCACTCAATCGTAAAGATAAGAGACTGCCTGCTGCACATTCTCCACTGTCAGAGGTTTGCTGAAGTAATTCAGAACCATGGGGTAGCGACTGGCTCTTTCCCGGTCTGCCGGGTCGAGCGAGGTGGTCAGCATGATGACGATGCACTCGGCGAAATCGTCACCGAATTCCTCGATTGCCGCATCCAGAAACTCGAAGCCATTCATGCGCGGCATGTGGATATCCAGAAAGATGATATCCGGCCTCGCATGATCTTGCTGACGAAAATACGCCAGGGCCTCTTCGGCCAGCTGAAAGTCAACCACCGTATCGACGACGCCGGAACGTTTGAGCACGCGCTTGTAGATCATCTGATCAACTGGCTCATCATCGATGGTCATGACCATCCTGGTCGGCGCATGGTCAGTCATACCGGCATCTCGGGAAATTGCATCGTGAACGCTGTTCCGCTGTGACCATCGGAGTCCACCTCGATGGCAAAGTGATGATTTTCTGCAACGCGCTGGCACAGGGAAAGACCGATTCCTGTGCCTGCATACTGATCGCGCAGGTGCAGGCGGTTGAACAGACCGAATACCTTGTGCTGATCCTCCGGACGGATGCCGATGCCATTATCCTGAACCGTGACCCGATGACCCTGGCGCTCAGCACTGGCGCTGACAGAGACCCTGTGTTTGCGTCCGGCAAGCCGGAACTTCAGCGCATTGCCAATCAGATTCTGGAACAGCATGCGCATCTGCATGGGGTCGCCCTCGACAAGAGGGAGATCATCCACATCCACGGTAGCACCTGCCTGTCGAATATCAGCCTCCAGATCCGTGAGGATGCCATCCACCAGGGCGTTCAGGTCAACGCACTCGCGCGTGACGGGTGCATCGAGGGTGCGCGCATAGGTCAGCACATCCTGCACCTGCACGCCCATGCGCTGCACCGTCTCCCGGCCTTTTTCGATGAACATGAGCGCATCCTGGCTCAGGCACTCGCCCTCCAGTTCCAGTTCACTGAAGATCATCTTCAGTGTATTGGCAGGGGATTGCAGATCATGCGATATCGCATAGGTAAACGCCCGTTGCTCATGACGCAGTCGCTCACTGCTCAGTCTGGCGGTCTCGAGACGGATGAGGTCTGAGACACAACCCGCAATCTTCTGCGCTCTGCTGACCTCGTCGGTGCTCCAGCGCCGTTCATCGGGCTGCATCATGCACAGGCCACCAATGACTCGGCCTCCCGGTGCCTTCACCGGTATGCCCAGATAGGCCAGGGGTTGTCCTTCGGACAACGCCGGCGTACCGATCAGCAACGGGTGCAGTCGGGCATCCTGTACGACGACCGGAGCACCGGTCAGCGGCACGTGCTGACAGTACGTCAGCTCCATCGGCAGTTCACGACTCTGGGCCAGTTCGTCCGGGTGCCCGTACTGACTCTTGTAGAAAATACGGTTCTTCTTGAAATCTGCCACGGAAATGTGCGCGACAGGTACATCGAGCAGCTCGGAGGCCAGACAGGTCAGATTATCGAATTTCTGTTCTGCAGGCGCATCGAGCAGTCCCAGTTCTTCCAGGGTGAAATGCATGCTTATCTTCCGGCAAGGGGCTGCGCCTGGTCATCGATCAGTTGCAGTGACCGTATTGATAACGACCACCGCCCCACTCGCCTTGAATGCATTCCCCGGCCAGTTCACGCGTGTTTACAACAAGCCGGTGTCGCCTGTCAGCCGATGGAAAACCGGCTTTTCATCAACCTGTCGAACCATTTCAACAGCACACCATCGACCGTATTCTGCACACCCATGTTGAAGCGTTCCATCAGACTCTTGCGGGCCTTGAAGCTGACCATGAGAACATCGCGCTCTTCACAGGCATCAATCAGATACTGATCACTGGTGGACAACTTGTCTGCCAGATGCAGATCGAGCGTGTCCTGTCCTGACCAGATCTCTCCGGTGGCTACCTGTTCGATGTCAAGTGCGGGTCGACGCTGACTCACGTAGTCCTTGAACTGTCCGTGGATACGCTCGATATCCTCGATGAATTTCTGTCGCCCCTCGTCGGTGTTTTCACCGAACAGCGTCAGCGTGCGCTTGTACTTGCCAGCGGTCAGCATCTCGAAGTCGATATTATGTTCCTTCAAGAGCCGATGAAAATTGGGAATCTGCGCAACCACACCGATGGAACCCAGTACGGCGAAGGGGGCTGCCACCAGCTTGTCGGCAACGCAGGCCATCATGTAACCGCCGCTGGCTGCGACCTTGTCCACACAGACCGTCAGCGGCACCTTCTTGTCGCGGATGCGATCCAGCTGCGAGGCCGCCAGGCCATAGGATGTCACCATGCCACCGCCACTCTCCAGGCGCACCAGCACCTCGTCATCCGATGTGGCCGTGGTCAGGACCGCCGTGATCTCGCGTCGCAGCTTCTCGACTTCACTGGCACGGATATCGCCGTCGAAATCCAGCACATAGAGGCGGGAGCGGCTTTTTTCGACCAGTATCGTCTCGCCTTCACCGCGCTGCTTGCGTGCCTTCTTTGCCGCTTTCCGGGCTGCCTTCTTCTCGGCCTTGTCCTCGGCCTTCTTCTCCTTCTCGGCCAGCTTGCGCTCGAAAGGCTCCATCAGCGACAGAGACAGTGCGTCGTGCATGTCCTCAAGCCGCTCATTGTATTTCTTGATCTCGATATGACCTTCGGTACCGCCGCCATCCATCTCCCGGCTGCGCATGGCGGCAGCCACGATGGCCATGATGATCGCCACCACGGCTATCACAAAGGTCAGCGCCTTGAGAAAGAACAGTCCGTACTCGTAGAAAAACTCTGCCACACTTATCCCCTGCCTTGTATTATTTCGGAAAGACCGTATCGTCGCGCGGCGCAGAATTCACTTCGGGTAATCTGCAGCAGTCCGACGGCGCGATCAAACTATAGTTTATGAATGAACCAGCACTGATGAATGCGCGGGTTACGTTGAAAATCCCGATCGATCGACCAGCTGTTGCGTTCCTCTACCCGGATGCCACGTGAGTCGTCGTCGATGAGTTCCGGCGCAAGCTTGAAGCGCCGATAGTTGTTCGAGAATATCAGCAGGCCGCCCGGCGCCAGTATCTTCAGACAGGCATCGATGGCGCTGACATGATCACGTTGCACATTCCAGTCATCCTCCACCGAATTCGAGTTCGAGAAGGTCGGCGGATCGAGCAGAATGAGATCGAACAGGGCCTCGTCACGAATGCCAACCGAGGCATGCTCCATCCAGCTGATGACGTCCTGGCGGACCACTTCGTGCAATTGCTGAGCGGCGCCGTTTCTGTCCAGATTGCGCATGGCCCATTGGCAGTACCGGTTGGATGTATCCACCGACACGCTGCTGGATGCCCCGCCCATGACCGAGGCCACCGTGGCCGTGGCCGTATAGGCAAACAGGTTGAGGAAGCGTTTGCCCTGACTGTTCTTCCAGATGTATCGGCGCACGGGTCGATGATCGAGGAACAGGCCGGTATCCAGATAGTCGGTGAAATTCACTTCCAGCTGAGCGCCGAACTCCTCCACCAGCGAGATACTGGAGGCGCCAGACTGCAACTTCTCGTACTGCTGTGCCCCGCTCTTGACCTCCCGCACCTTCAGATGCACACAATCGGCATCCACCTGCAGTGTCTGCGGCAGAATCGCCATCAGTGCGTCCAGCCGAGCCTCCGCCATCGCCCTGTTGACCGTCGAGGGCGCCTGATATTCCTGCACGACGCAGTGCAGGCGATCGGATTCGAACAGATCGATGGCCACGGCGAATTCCGGCAGATCCGAATCATAGACCCGATAGGCCTTGACGTCGGACTGCTTCTTCCAGCCCTTGAGCGCTCGCAGATTCTTCTTCAATCTGTTGGCAAACGGCGTGGCATCCACCTCGGGCAGCTCCCGGGGCCCGCGATACAGCGATGCCTGCGGATGGTCCGCGTCATCACCAGCTCCGATACCAGCTGCTGACGCGTCCGTTGCTCGCTCGTTGTCGCTGTCGCTGTACATATTCTGTGGAAGCTCTGAGTGTCCGGCTCCGTGTCCGGCTCCGGCATCAGCAGTTGCCGCCAGACGTGCCTTGCCCGCTCTGGGAATCTCTCCGATGAGCAGCACGCAGTCGATACCCCCGTTCTTCGCCTTCAATTCCCTGGACAGAGGCAGGCGTGCTCTGGCATAGGGGGCAGCTTCGGCAGTGAACAGTGCGCACTGCCAACCGGCGTATTCCCGACTCAGGCTCGAACCAAGCTCTGCATAGAAGCGGGCATCGCCTGCCAGGCGCTCCCCATAGGGCGGATTACTGATCAACAAGCCCTCCTCCAGACCATCCAGAGCCTCCGGGCGGCGCTCGGATACTGTCGTGACGTTCAGACTGACAGCATCTGCCAATCCGGCATGCTGCAGATTCTGCTGACAGTTCTCGATGGCACGAGCATCGTGATCGCTGCCGCAGATCACGACAGGGGAAGCTCGCACGGCCTGCCTTGCCTCGGCGAGAATGTCCTGCCACAGCGCCTCGTCATGGCCCTTCCACCCCAGAAAACCGTAGTAGTCGCGCAGCAGCCCCGGTGCCTGGCGGCACGCAATCATGGCCGCCTCGATCAGCAAGGTGCCTGAACCGCACATCGGATCGGCCAGAGGCTGCTGTTGTTCAACGGCGGCCGGCCAGCCCGCTGCGAGCAACAAGGCCGCTGCCAGATTCTCTTTCAGAGGCGCCAGACCGCCGGCATCTCGATATCCTCGCCGATGCAGGCTGCTGCCGGAGAGGTCTATGGCAATCCGCGCCTTGTCACGAAACAGGTAGACATTGATGCGCAGATCCGGTGTCTCCCGGTCGACATCGGGACGCCGCCCACTGGCATCACGAAACTGATCCACCACGGCATCCTTGACTTTCAGCGCACCGTATTGCGAATGGGTGATGGCTGATTTGGCCGTGAAGAAATCCACTGCCAGAGAACCATCCACGTCGACATGCAGACTCCAGTCGATCTCCTGTACCAGCTCATAGAGCGCCTCCGGCGTGGCAGCCGCCCCCTGATGGATCGGTATCAGGACCCGATTGGCAACCCGGCTCCACAAGCAGGCCTTGTAACCGGCAGCAAGTCCACCACTGAAGCGCACACCGGCCCCGGCACTCTGGACATGCTCCAGACCCAGATCGCGCAGCTCCTGTGCCAACAGATGCTCCAGACCGGTACCGCAGGTGGCATACAGTTCGGCATGGCGCAGCGAGGCGCTCATGTCGGATGAAGTGAAAGAATTCGGCAAGACGATGAAATCCGGTTGATGACGGGAAAATACAGGCACACACTGGCCAGTCGCTCGCAGGAAAATGCAGACCTCGCCGCCCTGGCGGACGGATAGCGCTGCAAACACAAGGAAAGGCTGGACAGAAGCACTTCGATACAATAGACATTGTATACGGGGAAACCAATGCCGCGATGATCCCGGCGGCTCAAGAAACGCCATGAAATTGACAAGCTACGGTGCCGCAGAGGAAGTGACCGGTTCGTGCCACCTCATCGAGGTCGGTAACTCACGCGTCCTGTTCGATTGCGGCCTGATTCAGGGCAGCCGCAAGGATGAGCTGCGTAACCATGACCCCTTCCCTTTCGACCCTGCCACTCTGGATGCCGTGGTGCTCAGTCACGCCCACATCGATCACTGTGGGCGCCTGCCCATGCTGATCGACCAGGGCTACAAGGGCCGTATCTACAGCCACGCCGCCAGCTGCGACCTTGTGCAGATCCTGCTCAAGGACTCGGCCAACCTGAATGCACGGGATGTGGAGTATCGCAACCGGAAGCGCATGCGCGCGGGCAAACCCCTGCTGCAACCGCTTTATGATCAGAAGGATGTCGAAGACACGCTCGATCGACTGGTTCCCACTGCCTACGACACGCCCGTGAGCGTGGCACCCGGGGTCAGTGTTCGCCTGTTTGATGCAGGCCATATCCTCGGATCGGCCATCGTGGAAATCACACTGGTTGAAGACGATGAAACACGCGTGGTGGTGTTCAGCGGCGACCTGGGCCATCGAGGCTCACCGATCCTGAGAGACTTTACCTGCCTGAAGAAGGCCGATCTGGTCCTGATGGAGAGCACCTACGGCAACCGCCTGCACCGTGACTGGTCGGAAACCCTGCTGGAGGTTCAGGAAATAGCCAGCGCCCTCAGCAGTGCCCGCGGCAACATCCTGATTCCGGCCTTTTCCGTGGGTCGCAGCCAGATGATCCTGTACACCATGGCGCGCTATTTCGAGGAATGGGGACTTGATCGCTGGAAGGTCTTTCTGGACAGCCCCATGGCCATCCGCGCCAGTGATGTCTATCTTCACCATATCGGCCTGTACGATGAAGAGGCGGCAGCCTTCTACAAGAAGAACGGCCCCCTGCTCTCCATGCCCAATCTGACGTTTTCCCAGTCTGCCGACGAATCACGCGCCATCAACAAGATGAAGACCGGTGCCATCGTGATCGCCGGCAGCGGCATGTGTACCGGTGGTCGGATCATTCATCATCTCAAGCACAATCTGTGGCGTCCCGATGCCCACGTCATCATCGCCGGTTATCAAGCTCCGGGAACGCTCGGCCGCCAATTGGTGGATGGCAAGCCCACGGTCAAGGTCTGGGGCGAGAAGGTTGCCGTGCGCGCAACCATTCATACCGTGGGCGGACTCTCGGCCCATGCCGACCAACAGGGCATGATGGACTGGTACGAGAGCTTCGAAGGCCGGCCTCCGGTATTGCTGGTGCATGGCGAGACTCGCGCCATGCAGGCACTGGCCGCACGCCTGAGTGACGAACTGGGTGCGCGGGCCGTTCCTGCACAACGTGGCAAGTCGACGGATCTACTGGCTCTGGATAAGTTTGGTCAATGATTGATCATTCTGGTAGTGTGCCTGCGAACCGGATACGCTTGAATTTGCTGCACATTGCTGCACGTCAATGACACATGAAACACACAGGCCCCCGGGCCTCCACCGATCAGTAGTGAGATCCACATAACTATGAGTACAGAAGAAAGAGAGTCGATGGAATTCGATGTCGTGGTTGTTGGTGCCGGCCCGGGAGGCCTTGCCACAGCCTGCCGGCTGATGCAGATTGCCCAGGAAAAGGAGCAGGAAATCAGCGTTGTCGTGCTGGAAAAGGGTTCCGAAGTCGGCGCGCACATTCTTTCGGGCGCAGTGATCGAGCCACGTGCTCTGAACGAATTGTTCCCCGACTGGAAGGAGAATGATGCGCCGCTGAAAACCCCGGTTACCCGCGATGACATCCTGTTCTTCACCAGTGCCAGCGGCTCGGTGAAAATGCCGCATTTCCTCTCGCCCAGGACCATGCACAACGATGGCAACTATGTGGCCAGTCTTGGCAACCTCACACGCTGGCTGGGTGAGCAGGCGGAAGCGCTGGGCGTGGAGATCTTTCCGGGATTTGCAGCCGCCGAGATTCTCTATCACGAAGACGGCCGCATCAAGGGCGTTGCTACCGGCGACATGGGCCTGGACGTTGACGGCAACCCGAAAGACAGCTTTGAGCGAGGCATGGAACTGCATGCCAAATACACGGTATTCGCAGAGGGCTGCCGTGGGCATCTGGGCAAGCAACTCATCAGCCAGTTCAATCTCGACGAAGGCCGCTCACCTCAGCACTACGGCATCGGCCTGAAGGAGCTGTGGCAGATCGATCCGGCAAAACACGATCCGGGCGTCGTGGTACACGGTGCCGGCTGGCCCTTGTCCGAAACCGGTACAACCGGCGGCGGCTTTCTGTATCACCTCGAAGACAATCAGGTGGTCATCGGTCTCATCATCGATCTGAACTACGCCAATCCGCATCTGAGTACCTTCGAGGAGTTTCAGCGATTCAAGAACCACCCTGTGGTACGCGAGGTTCTCGACGGCGGTGAGCGCATCAGCTACGGCGCACGTGCCATCGCCAAGGGTGGCCTGAACTCACTGCCTCGCATGAGCATGCCCGGCGCCCTGATGATCGGCTGCGATGCCGGCACCCTCAATTTCGCGAAGATCAAGGGCACTCACACTGCCATGAAATCCGGCATGGTCGCCGCCGAAACCATCGCCGCGGCACTGGCCAATGGTGATGAAGGGCGTGAACTGGATGAATACAATGACGCGTTTCTGTCCAGTTGGGCCGGTGAAGAGCTGAAGAGTTCTCGCAACTGGGGGCCAGCCATGCATAAATTCGGCATGTATCTGGGCGGTGCCTACAATTTCATCGATCAGAACATCTTCGGCGGCAAGCTGCCCTTCAATTTTCGCGACGATGTGCCCGACCATGCCTGCCTGAAGACTGCCGACAGCTGCAGTGCACCAGACTATCCGAAGCCTGATGGCAAGATCACTTTCGATAAACCCTCATCGGTCTTTCTGTCGAATACCAACCATGAAGAGAATCAGCCGGTGCACCTGAAGCTGATGGATCCGAGTATCCCCATTCAGGTGAATCTGCCCAAGTGGGCTGAACCGGCTCAGCGCTATTGTCCGGTGGGTGTGTATGAGGTGGTGGTGAAGGAGGATGAACCGACCTTCGTGATCAATTCGCAGAACTGCATTCACTGCAAGACCTGCGACATCAAGGACCCGAGCCAGAACATCACCTGGGTAGTACCCGAAGGTGGTGGTGGTCCGAACTATCCGAACATGTAGAGTGTTCGCTGGCTGTGCGGGCAGTTCGATACTGCCCGCACTTGCCCGACAGCCCCCTGCCGGGGCTCAATCCTCGGCAGGCGGCGCCGTTCTCGGCTTGCGTGGTGCACGCTTGGGCTTCGCCGGAGCTTCCGGAGACGCATCGGTATTCGCGACTTCACCGGCACCCTCACTTGCAGCAGCGCTCTTGCGTGGTGCACGCTTGGCCGCCGCTCTGGGCTTTTTCACGACCTCGGCCCCATCGCTTGCAGCCTCTGCCGGCTTGGCTTCCGCGCTCGCGCGCGGCTTGCGCGCCGCGCGAGGCTTGGCAACCTTCTCTGCAGGCTCCTTCGCCTGAGCGTCGCCCTCGGCAGCCACGGCAGCCTTGGGCTTTCTCGGCGCACGGGGTTTTCTCACCGGCGCGGATTCAGACTGGTCGGCCGACGGAGTGGGTGCTGACGCCGCTTGCACCGCGGAACCATTCGTGACGGGAGTTGGCGTTACAGCAGTCGATGGCGTCGACGCGGCAGGTGACTCTGCTCGCGGGGCACGGGCATCCGGTGCCGCATGCTGATCCAATGGCAGATTCTGCTGGGAATGGCCGTTGAGCTGCGCGGCCGGCTTGTCCGCCGACGCATCCTGCGAGCCTGCGCCGTTGTGCTCAGCCGACGTCGAAGACGGCTCCGCCCTTTGCGCCCCGCGATTCTGATTGCGTCCCTGATTCCGGTTCTTGTTGCGGTTCTGGTTTCGGCCACCGCGATTGTTCTGCGCGTTGTTCTGCCCATCTTCGGACTGTGCCCGATTGGCATTGCGGCCTGGATTGTTGCGCGTCTGCTGGCGCCCCTGGGCATTGCGGCCCTGACCCTGAGCACGCGGCTGGCTCTGGCCGGGCTGACGGCGCTTCTGGTTGCCTCGGCCCTGCTTGTTGCGATTCCCCTGGCTGCGACCGTTTCCGCCATACACCAGACTGCCCACCTGATAGGGGTCTTCCATGCCGATCAGGTTGCTGTCGGAGGGGAAGCGGTTGTTGACGTTGAAGTGGTCACGGTTGCCGAAGTTGTCGTCTTCGTACTCGATCTCGGTCGCCGGCTCAGGCAGTGCGCGGTTACCGATATTGTCCATCTCTTCGGTGAGTTCGCGCGGTGGCTTCAGTGCCCGGTTGCCTTTCTCGATACGGTTACCGATGTCGTCATTGTCGCCAGAGCGACTGCGCTTGCCCGAGCGGCCGCTGCGTTTCTTGCGATTGCGTCCCTGGTTGGCACCATCTGCCCGAGCATTGTTGTTACGAGAGCGCGCTCCACGATTGGGTCTGGCAGGACCACCGTTCTCGCGTGAGGAGGCTGATTGACTTTCCGATGACGCCGCGCCGGAATTCGATGGCAACTCGCTGTTGGTCATGTTTGTACTATCACCTTGGTTTTACTACTTCATTTTCCGTGACTTGCGGCAATCAGCCTGCTCATGCCAGTGTGATGACGACACCACCGGTTCGAGACAAAGTGTGAGGCAAGGACTGCAGTCAGGCAGGCAAGTGCCAGCCCCTCTCAGGGCCCGTGCGGACAGGATGTGTTACCTGCCAGGCAAAGGTAAATCTCTCTCAGGTCTCACTGCGCCAGACCAGTTTGGTCTAAAGTACGTTACCAATTTCTGACCCGATACGGACCGAGTAGCGGTTAGTATACGCCAGCTGATTTCAATCGGTCGTATTTATGCCCTGTTGCCTGTTTCGACGACAGGGTACTGCGTCACAGTCTTGCCAGACTACCGCACAATCGGGCCTCTCATTCGCTTCGACGAACTATTCATATCGTGAAAACAGATTACGCATCTCATTGGCAACAGGAATGGTTTGGCAATATTCGGGCCGATATCCTCGCCGGACTTGTCGTGGCCCTGGCCCTGATCCCCGAAGCCATCGCCTTCTCCATCATCGCCGGAGTCGATCCGAAAGTGGGTCTGTACGCCTCGTTTTCAATAGCGGTGATCGTCGCCATCACCGGCGGCAGGCCCGGCATGATCTCGGCCGCCACGGCGGCCACCGCCGTACTGATGGTCACCCTGGTGAAGGACTATGGCTTGCAGTATCTGCTGGCCGCCACGGTGCTGGCGGGTCTGCTGCAGATCGTCGCCGGCCTGCTGAAACTGGGTATGGTGATGCGATTCGTATCGCGCTCGGTGATGACGGGATTCGTCAATGCGCTGGCCATCCTCATCTTCATGGCGCAATTGCCAGAGCTGATCGATGTGCCCTTTCTGACCTACATCATGGTGGCTGCCGGCCTGTGCATCATCTATCTGTTCCCCCGAATCACCAAGGCCGTACCCTCGCCACTGGTCTGCATCATCGTGCTCACCATCATCACATTGGCGCTGGGTCTGGATATCCGCAATGTGGGCGACATGGGCGAATTGCCTGATTCCCTGCCGATCTTCCTGTTGCCCGACATTCCCTTCACGTTCGAGACCCTGCAGATCATCCTGCCCTATTCGGCGGCCGTGGCTGCTGTCGGCCTGCTCGAATCGCTGATGACGGCATCCATCGTGGATGAACTCACCGACACACGCAGCGACAAGAATCGCGAATGCATCGGTCAGGGTATTGCCAATACCGCCACCGGCTTCATCGGTGGCATGGCCGGTTGCGCGATGATCGGGCAATCGATCATCAACGTCAAATCCGGTGGCCGAGGCCGTCTGTCCACCTTCTGCGCCGGTATTTTCCTGCTGGTGATGATCGTCTTCCTGGGTGACTGGGTGAAGCTGATCCCCATGGCGGCGCTGGTTGCCATCATGATCATGGTCTCCATCGGTACCTTCAGCTGGTCGTCCCTGCTGAACCTGCGAACCCATCCGCGCAGTTCCTCGATCGTCATGCTGGCCACCGTCATCGTGGTGGTGGCCACCCACAACCTGGCCATCGGCGTGCTGGTGGGTGTCCTGTTCTCCGGCATCTTCTTCGCCTGGAAGATCGCCCAGATCTTCCGTGTCACCTCGACGCTGAGCGAAGACGAACAGACGCGTACCTATCGGGTGGAAGGGCAACTGTTCTTCGCTTCCAGTGATGACTTCACGGCCTCCTTCGACTTCAAGGAATCGATCGAGAAAGTGGTCATCGACGTCAGCAACGCCCATATCTGGGACATTTCCAGCGTACAGGCACTGGATATGGTCGTCCTGAAATTCCGTCGCGAAGGCAGTGAAGTCGAGATCATCGGGCTTAACGAAGCCAGTGAAACCATTGTCGATGAGCTGGGTGTGCACGACAAACCCGGTGCACTTGACGATATGATGAACCACTAGCCTCAGGACGTGAACATGATAAAGATCATTGCAGTCATCGACGGTTCCAGCTACTCGGCCAGCGTCTGCGAACACGCCGCCTGGGTGGCCAATCGAGCCGATGCCACGATTGAAGTCATTCATGTCCTGACGCGTCGCGACATTTCCTCCGATCAAGCCAATCTCAGCGGCAGCATCGGTCTGGGCGCCCGCTCTGCCCTGCTCAGCGAGCTGGCAGAGCTGGATGCCCAGCAGGCAAGGCTGGCCCAGAAGCGCGGCCGCGCCATTCTGGTGGATGCCGAAGCGCTGATTTCCGAACGTGGCGTAAGCGATGTTCACACCCGGCTGCGAAACGGCGAGATCGTCGATACCGTGAAGGATCTCGAAGATGAGGCCGATCTGATCGTGATGGGCAAGCGCGGTGAATCTGCCAATTTCGACACCATGCACCTGGGGTCCAACCTTGAAAAGGTCATCCGATCCACGCACAAGCCTGTCATGGTGGCTTCCCGCGATTTCAATGCACCGAGCAAACTGCTGATTGCCTTCGACGGCGGCCCCAGCGTCCTGAAGGCCGTGGCATTCATCGCACAGCGTCCTCACTACAACGACCTGCCCATCCACCTGCTGAGTGTCGGTCGCGACTCGGCGACAGAGCGTCGCCAGCTGGAAGGGGCCATGGTCACCTTGAAGGATGGAGGTTTCAGCGTCACGGCCGAGAATCTTCCGGGAAATCCCGAGACCGTGATTTCCGAGCGGGTGGAGCAGGAAGGTTTCGATCTTGTCATCATGGGGGCCTATGGCCACTCACGCATCCGGAATCTGATCATCGGCTCGACCACCACGGAAATGGTCCGCTCCTGCAAGGTACCGGTTATCCTGTTCCGCTGATCGATGCGGGACCGGGCGGTCTCACCGTCCGGCCTGTCGTTTGAATTTTGCAGGCCCGGGCATTATCTTCAGATGATCCGCAGGTTCCCACGGGAACCGCATTGCACAATCCTGCGAAACTGCCAGCAGACACGGTCGATGTACAGTGTTCGGTGGCAAGCAACGACGCCTGGGAGGCGCTGATTCATGCACGATATAAAACAACAACTGGCTCCCGGCTGGAGCCCTGTCAACATCGGTCTGGTCGTGGTTCTTTTCATGATCGCCTGGCCTCTGGCGATCCTCATGATCGCCTATATCATCTGGGGCCAGAAGCTCGGCCTCGACCTGGGTCGACCAGAGACGCTTTCCATCTTCTGGAAACGCCTCAGTGTGGCCTTCCGAGCCGGCATTGACTCCTTTTCCCGAAACCCCTGAAGCACGAGTCCCGCCTCGCCTGTTACGCAAGGCGGGAAATGCAACAAGCCATCAGAATTCGGTGATCCGGCACGCTCTCCGGATGTGGCAGGCACAGGTTACAAATGAAACCTGTGGATCTTCATGCTGCCCCCGAGCCGCCGATAGTTCATGCACGTTCAGCGGTGAAACGTGCAGACAATGGCAGATCAAACGAGCCGACACTGCTCCCGGCGCTCAGGGTGGAGAGCTGTAACAGCGGCATGCCTGTCGCTGATCGCCTGTGTGGCGGCGGCATCACCGACGCCGCTGTGTCTGTACGTTTCGTCCTACCACCCGGGCCACGTCTGGTCTGACGGCATCGAAAGAGGCCTGCGCCAGACCATCGATGGTCGCTGTGAAGTCACCAGCTTCTACATGGATACCAACAGGCGGCCGTCGGTCAATGACATGCAGAACGCCGGTCTCGCCGCATTCGAACGGTATCGCAATCTGCAGGCGGACATCATCATCACCTCCGATGACAATGCTGCCCGTTACCTGATCGTCCCCTACCTGCTTGACGGCGATACGCCCGTCGTCTTCTCCGGCATCAACTGGTCTGCAGAGGAATACGGTCTGCCGACCGGCAATGTCACGGGTATTGTGGAAGTTGCCCCGCTGCGGCATATGCTCATCAATACACTGTCGGCGGTCAAGAGTCCTGCCGACGAGCAGGCTCGGAGTCAGAAAAGACTGCCGGGTGAGGCCCGGATTCTCTATCTGGGCAGCGATTCCCCCGGGGACCTGAAGATGCTGACCCGCATCGACACGATCGCGAATTCCTTCGGCACCAGTGTCGACAGTATTCTGGTCAACGAGTTTGACTCATGGCTGAGCGGCTATCGCCTTGCACAGGCCTACGACCTGGTGATCATCGGCAACAACGCCAATGTCCGCGGCTTCGATCATGACGTGGCGCGACGTCATGCGCGCTTGCACACGCGCACACTCAGTGTCACCTACAACGACTGGATGATGGACTACGCCGTGCTGGGCTACACGCGCCTGGCCGAGGAACAGGGCGAATGGGCCGGTCTTGCGGCTATCGCCATCCTCGACGGCTTGCCGGCTGGCGAGATACCCGTGGTGGCCAATCGACGGTTCGAAACCTGGTTGAACACGCGTCTGGTGGAAAGCAGTGGCCTGGTACTGAGTCCCCACGTTACCCAACGCGCCAAGAAATACCAGTAGGATGCCCATGTCCCTGCACCCTGCGATCGCTCCGACGCGAATTCACGGCGTGGTGCTCTGTGCCCTGCTCAGCTGTTCACTGCTGTTCATCACCTACTCGCTCAACAAGCATCATCACACCGATCTCAATGCGGAACGCATGAGAACGGCTGCGTCGGATATCAGAGAACAGATAGGCGGTATCCGTGCATTGATGGCCTCGCTGGTCGGTCTTCATCAGTCGGCGCCCGCATCGCCAGACGCCTCAATGCTGTTGTACGCAAACCAGATTCTCGAACACGCCGACTATATCAGCAGCATCGGACGCTACGAGCATGTCAGCCAGGCCGAACGCAGGAGCTTCGAGGCCAACATGAGTGAAAGCGGCATCCTGAACTACAGGATCAAGGGAGTTGCCAAGGATGGCACCGTCTCGAATCTGCCTGTCACGGAATGGTCCTACCCCATCAGCGCACTCGAACCACTGCTGCCCACCAATGCACGACTTCTCGGAATCGATCTGGGATCACTTGACGGACTCGAACAGCTACTCGATACCATCGCCAGAACAAACGATATCCTGTTGACCAGCTTCCCCGAGTCCTGGCCCTACGGAGGCCAACTGGTTCTGTTCAGGCCGGTTTATCTCGGCCAACAGACGCCGGATACCGACGCGACGCGCTGGCAGCAGTCGGCTGGCGGTTTCTGGATGTCGATCGATGTGGGTCGCTTGTTGAGCGCGCTGGCCGCCAGAATGAGTGATTTCGACATCAGGGTGCAGGTTGAACACGGTGACTCCGTCACTGAGTTGTATGTGCAGGAGCCGCATTACGAAAGACCGCTCTACCTGCGTTTTCTGTATCCGCGCCAACAGCTCAGTGAGGAATGGACTACCCGATCCGGCAAGCTGAGCATTCGCTTTGAAAGGCAGATCGGCTTCACCGGCTCTCTGCTGTTCATCGCTGCCACTGCCATCGTGGCATTTCAGCTGATCGTGTTGCAATTTCTGTCCTATCAATCGGAGAAGCGGCAACGTGATCGAGAACAGGCACTGAGCAAGGAGGCACTCTACAATGCGCGCGAGCTGGCGGAAAGAACGCTCAATGCCATGCAGGACGCCATTCTGACTCTGGATATCGATCTGCGCATCTCGCACATCAACCCGGCTGCGATCCTGCTCCTCAACGCCAAGCCCGATGAAACACTGGGTCGTCCCGTGAGCGATATCATCCAGTTCCAGCTGATCGAGGAGGCAGGCTCCCAGCTTGACCTGCAATCAGCCCTGCTGAACCTGTCGCACAACAGCAACGCAGAATACGATGTCATCCCCATCGCCGATGTACATTCGGATATCCTGCTGAAGCTGACATTGACCAGCCTGCAGAGTCAGGAAGGCGTGATTACCGGTCATGTTCTGGTCATGCGCAACATCAGTCATGAAAGGCGCCTGACACAGAAGCTGGCCTATCAGGCCAACCACGATGCCCTGACCGGTTGCCGTAACCGGCATCATTTCGAACAGGCACTGGCCGGAGTGCTGGATGAGATGGCCTTCAGCGGACACGAACATGCCTTGTTCTACATGGATCTTGATCAGTTCAAGATCGTCAACGACACCTGCGGACACCGTGCCGGAGATCGTCTGCTCAAGGAGCTGACAGAACGGCTGAGCGCAATGATCCGTGAAGAGGATGTACTTGCCCGACTGGGTGGCGATGAATTCGGCCTGCTGTTGACCAATGTCACGCCAGAGCAGACCAGAAACATTTCCGATCGATTGTTCAAGCTGTTTCAGGGATTCATCTTTCACCATGAGGACAAGGCTTTCGCGGTAAGGGCATCCATCGGCGTTGTCCATATCGACTCCCGTTGCAACAACCTCAAGGATGTCATGGCGGCGGCGGATATCGCCTGTTATGCCGCCAAGGACTCGGGCCGCAACAGCCTGTATGTCTATTCCGCCGATGATCGCGCCCTGGCGCAGCGCTCCGAAGAGCTCAGTTGGCTACCCAGACTGCAAAATGCCCTGCAGGATGACAAGTTCATTCTGTACATTCAGCCAATCGCCAGTCTGCACAGGGAGGTATCGGCAGGGGCGACACAGATCTCGCCGACTATCGAGCATTTCGAATTCCTGTTGCGACTGCGTAACCCTGATGGAAGCGAATTCACGCCCTGGCAATTCATTCGCGCCGCTGAGCGCTACGACCTGATGCGCCAGATTGATCGATGGGTGATACGCACCGCGCTGCGCACCATCGCCGAACTCGATGGCGGTCCCGGTGGCCATTGCAGCTATTCGATAAACCTGTCTGGACAATCGGTTGCCGATCCGACGCTGGCGGATTACATTCGGGAACAATTCGATAACTACAAGCCAGACCCGACCAGGGTCTGGTTCGAACTGACCGAGACAGCGGCCATTTCCAATTTCTCCATTGCCGTCGACCTGTTCAAGAGCATCCGCGAATGCGGCAGCCTGATAGCCCTGGATGATTTCGGCTCCGGCCTCAGCTCATTCGGCTATCTGAAGAACATGCCCATCGATATCATCAAGATCGACGGGCAGTTTGTCCAGGGCATCGCCGACAGCAAATTCGACAGACATATGGTACTGGCCATCCATCAATTGAGCGAAACCATGGGAGTCAAGACCGTGGCTGAATACGTCGAGAATGAGGACATTCTCAAGGAGCTGATGGACATCGGCATCGACTATGCCCAGGGCCACCTCATTGGCAAACCCGCCACTGTCGAAGACACCCTGTCGCGCTGTTTCAGCGCACCGGATGCCACGGGAACCGGATGATACGGGCCGAGCTCGATCGCACTGTCCGCTTGCTCATGGCAGGCAGGTAATTCCCTCTCGCAAGCTGCGACGCTAGGCTGTCGTGAAACGATCCGGCCGGAAGGCTACCAGAGCCTCTTCATCCTGCTCGCCCGTGATCAGCCCGGCCACCAGACGCCCGGTCTTGGCACCGCCTGTCAGACCGATGTGCTGATGGCCGAAGGCCGTGTAGACACCGGTACCTCGAATCTGTCCGATGAATGGCAGACTGTCGGTCGGGGCCGGTCGATGACCCATCCATTCCACGGTATCGCTGTACTGGAGGGTAGGCATGAGCTCCTTGATCTTGCGCATCAGCAGCTCGACGGGTTTGCGCGAGGGGCCATTCTGCAAGCCACCGAACTCCACGATACCGGCACAGCGCATGCCGTCATGCATCGGCGTCATGACGAATTTGCCCGAGGCGATCATGGTGGGCACGCTGACGTTCAGCGACGGTTCCCTGAATATCACGTGATAGCCGCGCTCCGATTCCATCGGCACCGTGATACCCAGGCTCGAGGCGAGAGAAGTTGACCAGATTCCGGCGGCAAGTACGGCTGAATCGCAGGCGATCGGCCCCTGATCTGTCTGTACAGCCCTGATTCTGTCGTCCACCAGCTCGATATCCTGTACCGCGGCCTGACGGATGGTCCCGCCCAGACCGACAAAGACCTCTGCCAGGGATTTCACGTACAGTCCCGGGCTGCGGATATGCCCATGCTTCTGTCCCATCACAGCCAGCATGCCAACCGCCTTGCCAAGCGCAGGTTCCTTCTCCTGCACAGCGGCCCCTTCGATGATCTCCGGCTCGAAGCCATTGTCGCGGCGCAGTTTCCAGACATAGGCATCCGACTCGAATTCCGCGCGATCACGATAGGCAAACTGGTAGTCCGATGGCACCAGCCACTGGTCTGCCACCGTATTGCCGGCCAGATCCTGATGCTGTTCGAGACTGTCTCCAATGACGTAGGTCAGATGCCCGGCGATACGGCGGGTATCGGCATCATTGGCGTGGGCGACATAGCGGGTCAGCCAGGGCAACATCCGCGGCAGATAGCCCCAGCGCATGAACAGGGGAAATTCCGGGTTCATCAACATGCCCGGCGCCTTGCGCAGCAGTCCTGGCGTGGTCACCGGCACCACCGAACACGAGGCCAGCACGCCGGCATTGCCATGAGAGGTCCCTTCGCCGGGGGGTTGTCTGTCCACCAGGGTTACCTTGCGACCGGCTCTGGCCAGCCAGATGGCGGCAGCCACACCATTGATACCGGCGCCGATGACCACGGTATGCGTGGAATCGCTCTGAGAATTCATTATCGTTGCAACCCTGGTTCAGTACGACTGTCTACTTCGGGCATCACCCAGTAGATGATGCAGATCCGGAAGCTTGCCCGCGCCGCCCCTGCGACCCACCGCCAGAGCACCACAGCGGTTACCAACCGAAAGGCACTGCGACAGTGACTGCCGGGCAAGCCAGGCACACAGAAATCCCGCATTGAAGGCATCACCGGCGCCAATGGTGTCAACCACCGTACACGGCACGGCCGCCGCATGCGTCTGTCGGCCAGCCACATGAACGGTTGCCCCGGCGGCCCCCTGCTTGACCACGGTCATCGGCGCGCAGTCAGAGTTTACGCCATTGCTCGCCAATCGTTGCATCTCGCTTTCATTGGGCAGAAAGACATCCACCTGCGATACCAGGGCGGCAATGTCCGGATGATCGAGACAGGCATCATCCCAGGCACAATCGAGCGACACCGTGAAGCCCGCCCGACGCGCCTGGGCAACCAGGGATGGGTATTCGAGCAGCGTCGACAGTTCGCTGATATGCAGATGCGTCAGCGCCGAGCGTTCTGCCATGGCTGTCATGCGCGCAGCATGATCATCAGGCAGCGCGGGACCCTGGCGGCTGGTCAGAAATGCCCGATCACCCGCCATGGCCATCGCAACCGTCAACTGAGGTGAGCCTCCGATGGCAGTCACACTTTCTCGCAGATCGACGCGCTGCTGCTGCGCCTCCTGCTCGATGATGCCGGCGAAGGGGGCACAGGGCAGCCGTCCCATGAGACTCGCCGGTTTGCCAAGCGCTGCCACATAGGAGGCCGTGATGAAGGCGCCACCACCGGCGTGCATCGACATCTCCTCGGCGAAGAGCTCCCGCCCCAATCGCGGGAGCTGGTCCATACCCGAGAAGTTCAGATCACAATAGACCCGCCCGGCGCAGAGAATACCCTTGTCCATCACTTCAGCGCGACGCCGCTTTCCTTGTCGAACAGATGCAATGTATCGCTGGTAGCGCCGAGCGATATCCGGCTTCCCGGCTCGGGTGCCTGCCGCCCCGGCCCCGAAGCGATCACTTCGATGCCATCGATATCCACGTAGAGCAGCGTCTCGGAACCCAGAGGTTCCACCACCGAGATGATGCCTTCGAGCATGGCCTCACCCGGTGGCACCGGCGTCAGATCTTCCGGACGCACGCCGAGAATCACGTCGTGCGACTGGCCACTGGATGCCAGGTTCCAGGACACCCGAGACCCGTTCCACAGACGCAGACCCTGATCATCCAGAACGCCCGGCAGCATGTTCATGGACGGAGCCCCGATGAACTGCGCCACGAAGGTGTTGACCGGATTGTGGTAGGCCTCGGCCGGCGTACCCACCTGCTGGATGTAGCCGTCCTTCATGATCACGATCCTGTCGGCCATGGTCATCGCCTCGACCTGGTCATGGGTGACGAACACGATGGTGGTGCCGACTCTCTGATGCAGCTTCTTGATCTCCAGCCGCATCTGCGTGCGCAGCTGTGCGTCCAGATTGGACAGCGGCTCATCGAACAGGAAGACGGCAGGATCGCGTACCAGTGCCCTGCCAATGGCGACGCGTTGTCGCTGTCCGCCCGACAAGGCACTGGGCTTTCTGTCCAGATACTCTTCCATGCCCAGCAGGGTGGCCACCTCCACGATCCGCTCCGACTTCTCGGTGCGCGACAGCTTCGCTGTCCGCAGACCGAAGCCGATGTTCTTGCGCACGCTCATGTGGGGGTAGATGGCGTAGTTCTGGAAGACCATGGCGATATTGCGCTGCTTGGGCTCCAGATTGTTGACGACCTTGTCGGCGATGCTGATCTCCCCGGAGCTGATGTCCTCCAGCCCCGCAATCATTCTCAGCGTGGTGGACTTGCCACAGCCGGATGGACCGACGAACACGACGAATTCGCCATCGGCCACCTCCAGATCGATTCCGTGCAAGACCTCTGTCTTGCCGTAACGCTTGACCAGACTCTTCAGTGTCAGGCTTGCCATGTTTGTCAGTTCTCCAACAAGGCGTTGAACGAGGCGAGACGCTTTTGCTCGGCGGCCTGCAATTGTGTGCGAACCAGCGTGATTGCCCGCAGTTGATCATCGATCTCGCTGGCATACTGTGTCAGTGCCTCATCCATGGCCGAGGCCGCAGGCCCGCCGAACCGATTGCGCACATCCACGAAATTGCGCATCGAGACCGCTTGCTGGAAGGCCGATTCACTCAGACTTGTCTGACGACCGGTTTCCGCCTGGAACGCGGCGGAAAAAGCGGTATAGGCCGACAGCAGAGGCAAGCCATCCGCTATGACGGCACTCGCCGTGGCCGCGGCGACTTCATGCGCCTGCCTGAAGGAAAGGCTTTCCTGGCGAACCAGCGTATCGGCCAGTTCGGTAATCGTGATACAGGCCGCGTTGGCGTTGTGCTCGACACGCTCTTCATTGATCGATACCGATACGATGAAGGCACTGAGCAGATCCAGTACCCGACCGCCACTGTCAAAGGCAGCATACCCTGCAGCCTGGACTTCACCCTCGCTGTCATTCATGTCCGTGAATGGCGTGTTGTGCATGGTATCGACCACCGTATCGCAGCGTCCTGCAGTGACGCTGGCCAGATGCCTCATGTGTTCTATCGGAACGGGATTGCGCTTCTGCGGCATGATCGACGAGATCTGCACCAGAGAGTTCGGCACATACAGCTGGCCGACTTCAAAGGCTGACCAGAAGGCCATGTCCTGCACGACGCGGCCCAGGTGCAGGAACAACAACTTGATGGCCGAATACAGGCCCGTCACGTAGTCCACCGAGGCAATGCAGCCATAGGCGTTGCGCCTGGGTGCCGCGAATCCCAGCAGATCGGCCATCTGCTGCCTGTCTATCGGAAAACCGGATGTCGTGATCGCCGCGGCACCCATCGGGCACAGGTCGAGTGACTTGCGTGCCTCCCTGAGCCGACGGATATCCCCCAGCAGCACTTCCAGTACCGCTCCCAGGTAATGACCGAAGGTGCTCGGCTGGGCAGGCTGGCCATGTGTGTAGGCCACGATCAGCGTATCGCGCTCCAGCTGCGCCTTGTGCAACAAGGCGCTGGCCAACTGCAATGCCTGGGCCAGCAAGCGGTCACAGCGCTCTCGCAGCGCCATCTTGAATACGGTGTGGTCCATGTCATTACGCGATCTTGCGGTGTGCAGCATGCCGCCCACATCGGCGCCAAGGCGCGCCTTCAACTCGGACTCCACCAGAAAGAAGTAGTCCTCGTACTCCCCGGTATAACGAAGTGCATGGACATCCACCGCTTGCTCGATGCCCTGCAAGGCGCCTGCGATGGCATGTACCGCATCGGCATCGAGAATACGCGTATCGGAGAGCATGACCAGATGCGCCTGATTGATGGCTGCCATGAATCCCGAATAGTGCGCCTTGACCCCATCGAACAGGGGTGCCAGCACGGTGTCCCGGTAAACCGGATCGGGAAATACGGAACTGTCCCCTGTCATCCCTTCAACCCTGCCATGACCACGCCTCGAATGATGAATCGTTGAAAGACCAGAAACACGATCAGCGTGGGCAGGACGGAAATGGCAGCCCCTGTCATCACCAGTTCCCACTCCACTGCCTGCTCCACGCTGAAGGTCGTCAGCCCCACAGGCAAGGTGTACATATCCTGACTGGTGGTGACGATCAGCGGCCAGATAAAGGCGGTCCAGTTGCCCAGAAAGACGAAAATGGCCAGGGCTGCCAGGGCCGGTTTCACCAGCGGCATGGCCACCGTCCACCAGATCTGCAACTCGTTGAGCCCATCGATACGTGCCGCCTCGATGAAGTCATCCGGTACCGTCTCGAAGAACTGCTTCATCAGAAACACTCCGAAGGCTGTCATCAATCCCGGGAACATGATTCCCCAGGTCGTGTCCAGCCAGCCGAACTGCTGCGACATGAGATACCAGGGAATGACGAGCATTTCCGTGGGAATCATCAGCGTGGACAGAATGGCGATGAACACCACATAGCGCCCCGGGAAACGGTATTTGCACAAGGTATAGCCGACCAGAGCGTCGAAGAAGACGCTGGAGACCGTTGTCAGGGTGGCCACGATCAGAGAGTTGAAGAACCACTGCAGGAATCGACCGTCTTCCAGTACATAGGTGTAGTTCTCGAGGGTCGGCTCTTCGGGCACGAGATTCAGGTTGTAGACCTCGAACGGAAACTTGAAGGAGGTCGACATCATGTAGGCCAGCGGCATCACCATGAGTATGCCGCCGGCAAACAACAGCAACCAGCGCAGGTATTGCGCCCAGTTACGCCGGACCGGTGCCGTGCTGCCACTGAGCAGCGCCTCTGAACTGGCCTGCACCTGCAGATCGCTGCTGCCACTGCTCGACAGATTTGCTGACATGATCTACCGGTCCCGCAACAGGCGCAGCTGCAACAAGCTGACAATCAGAAGAATGACGAACAGCACGACGGTCTGCGCGGCGGCATAACCCATGTCGAAGGAATTGAACGCCGTGTCGTAGATCATCAGCACCAGTGGCTTGGTCGAATTCAAGGGGCCACCGGGGTTGTTGGTGGTCATGTTGAAGACATGATCGAAGATGCGCAGAAACCCGATGGACGAGAACACCACCAGAAATACAATGGTGGGTTTGAGCAGAGGCAAGGTGATCTCGGACATGATCGTCCAGCCCGAGACACCATCGATATGTGCCGCTTCATAGTAGGTCTTGGGAATCGCGCGCAGGCCGGCCATGAAGATGATTATCTGGAAGCCGAGTCCGGCCCAGATGGCAGGCGCCAGCACCGCCGGCAATGCATTGGTGGTCGAATTCAGGAATTCGATCTGGGCAATTCCGAAGCTTGCCAGAAAATTGTTGAACAGCCCGATGGGAACCGGCTGATAGAACCAGCGCCAGACCCAGGCCATGGCCACCGCACTGGTCATGAAAGGCAGGAAATACAAGGCCCGAATGGTACCGTGCAGAAAACGCACCTTGTCCAGATGATAGGCAATGACAAACGACAGAATCAGACTCACCGGCGTGCCGATCAGCAGATAGACAAAGGTATTGCGAAACACTTTCCAGAAGACCGGATCGTGGAACAGGGTGACATAGTTGTCGATCCCTGCCCACGTCCGGGCTCCGAGCAGGTTCCACTCCTGAAAGGATAATACAATGGCATTGGCTGTCGGGTAGAAGCGCACGACTACGTAGAAGACAATGGGTATCGCCAGAAATCCCCAGGCCCACACGGTCTGTTTCTGCCTGACTGACAGTCTGTCGTAGAAGCTCATCGAGCGTATCTTCCCGGTGGATTTGCAGCCAGCAATGTCAGAGCCTACTGGTAGAAACCGTCCAGTATGGCCTGCTCGGCCTGAGCGGCTTCCGTCAGGCTGTCTTCGATCGACTGACCTTCCAGCTCGATTCGGCTGACCATATCCGTCATCAGCTGGCGCTGCCCGCTTTCATCCACGAAAACCGTGGACTGAGCATAACCAAGACCTTTGACAAAGGGCCCGTAGACCGGGTCATTCTGATTCTTGTCAGTCAGTGCAGCCGATGGTTTGGCCGGCAGTTCGCCCACGGTATCGAGCCAGATCTGCATGGCCTCGTCCGAGGTGATGTAGGCCATGAACTTCAGGGCGGCATCGTACTTTTCGTCGGTGGCCTTGCTGGTAACCGCATTGACCCAGTAAGAGGAATAGTTGGACTGGGTTCCGTCCGGTCCTGCCGGCAGCTCGGCCACGCCCCATTTCAGACCTCGCGTATCGTTGAGTGCCCCGATACGGAAGGATCCGTCGATGTGCATGCCGGCACGGCCGGCCTTGAATGCCGCTTGCGGCTCGTCCATGAAGGTACTGTCAGTAACCCCGTGCTCCTGGTCAAGGGCCGCATACCAGGCCAGCGCCTTGCGTCCGGCCTCCGAGTCGTAGGCCACGGTTTTCAGATCGTCTGAATAGGGTTGACCACCGAACTGGCGAACCAGCACTTCGCGCCACCAATGGTGGTCCTGAGCAGTCATTCCCGAGGTCAGTCCAACCTGCGTCAGGTTGCCAGCACCGTCGCGAACCGTCAGCTTCTTTGCAACCTCGACGAGCTCATCCAGCGTAGCCGGCGGATTTTCGATACCGGCCTTGTCGAACAGGCGCTCGTTGTAGAACAATGCCAGTGAGCGTACGGCAGTGGGCAAGGCCATGTACTGTCCGTCGCGCTTCATCGCCTGCACCATGGGGAAGAATTCCTCATCGATGGTCTCGACCGGAAAGGCATCGGTGGGAAGCGGCTGTATCAGCTCGGCATCAACATAGTCATTCAACCAGCCATAGAAGAGCTGCACCACATCGGGGCCTTCGCCAGCGGGTATCGCTGCTGCAACCTTGGTACGGTAATCGGCATAGGGAAACTGATTGGTCTTGACCGTGATACCCGGATTGGCTGCCTCGAAATTCTCGATCAGCGTATCCATTGCCGTGACACGCGCTTCAAAGAAGTACTGCCAGTACTCGATCTCGACATCAGCCCGCGCTACACCCGCCAACAGAGTGCTCCCCAGGCCCATCACAGCAGCCATGGCACCGACTGAAAACATCCGTCTACTCTTGATCATGCACGCTTCCTCTTGGTTTTGGACAGTGGCCTGAGACCGATTATTAACTCAATCAAGTTGAACTTACAAGTGATTTGCGTTTATATCTGTACCCTGTACCCCATAACAGGCAACGATAGAGCCGGCACTTGTCAAACGGATCACCCACATTCACAGGCTCCAACGCGGAACAGACTCGTCGCCACAATCGATGTGTGGTGCTGGGCCAGATACGCCGTGCAGGCAGTATGGGGCGCGCCGCCATGGCGCGTGCCAGCGGCCTGTCGGTACAGGCGGTCAGCAACATCATTGCATCGCTCGAGGATGAAGGCATGTTGATCGAGGCCGGGCAACGCAGCCGCGGTCGCGGCCTGCCCGCCCCGCAATACGCTCTCAATCCGAACGGTGGTTATGCACTGGGCTTTGAAGTGCGCCCCGAGTCGATCAGCGCGACGCTGCTCAATCTGATGGGAGAGTTGCATCACAGCGAACGAAAAACCCTGCGTGACAACGACCCGGAGAGCGTCTGCCATCAGTTGCGCCAGCAAATGAGCCGGATGCTGGACAGTAGCGGAATCGATGAGCGACTGCTGCTGGGGGCAGGCGTTGTCATGCCCGGTCCGTTCACGCTGACGGGCCTGGCCAATACCGCATCGGTGTTGCCTCACTGGCAGGATATCGACGCTGAAAAACTGTTCAGCAACGCCCTGTCGATGCCCGTACTGGTGGAAAACGATGCCAACGCGGCAGCCGTCGGCGAACATGTGTCCGGCTGTACGGCCAGTCTCAGCAATTATGCCTTCATCTATTTCGGCAGCGGTGTCGGCCTGGGCGTCGTGCATCAGGGCAGGCTGTTTCGTGGCGGCAGCGGCAATGCCGGCGAGCTGGGACATATCCTGGTGCCCGCGCCTTGTGCGGTTGGCCAGTCTCTGGCCGGGGTCAGCAACCGCATGGCACCCCTGGAGAGTATTGCCAGCCGCAGCTCTCTGCTGCAGCACCTGAAGGATGCCGGTCTGGGTTGCAGTACCGACCAACAACTCGAATCGCTGGCAGCCGCGCGCAACCCCGAACTGCAACGGTGGCTGGACAAGGCTTCAGCCGCTCTGTCGCATGCCGTGCATGTTGTCGAGAACCTGTTCGATCCGGACACGGTGGTGCTCGGTGGCGCGCTACCGGACCCCTTGCTGGCAGAGCTGGTCAAGGGCATCTCACTGGCCGAACACTCCACCGCTCAACGCAAGGATCGCCTGATGCCCCGTGTGCTGCGTGGACATTCCGGCGATCTGTCCGCAGCTCGCGGCGGCGCAGCGCTGGTCATCAACGGTCTGTTCACTCCTCAAACACTTTCCTGAACCCGGGAACACCCGCATGTCATTTAGCGACGTTGAACGACTGGATGCCGAACGTGATCAGCCCAGAGCGCTACAATTGCACAGAGCCCTGGCAAGACTGCAATCCTGTGTCTCCTTCATGAACACCGGTGCCCACCCGGATGACGAGACGTCTGCCATGCTGGCGGCGCTGGGTTTCCGTGACGGTCTGGACATTTCCTACGCCTGCGCCAATCGCGGTGAAGGCGGTCAGAACGATATCGGCACCGAGGCTCAGGCCACTCTCGGTACACTGCGAACCGCCGAAATGGAAAAAGCGGCAGCGGTTCTCGACCTGCGACTGTACTGGCTGTCCGATTCACCGGACGATACCGTATTCGATTTCGGCTTCTCGAAGAGCGGAGAGGAAACACTCTCGCGCTGGCAGCATGAACGCACCCTGCACCGCTTTGTCACTATCGTCAGGCGGGAACGTCCGGACATCCTGTGCCCCACCTTTCTGGACATACCGGGACAGCATGGACATCATCGGGCCATGACCGCGATGGCACACCTTGTCATGGATCGCGCGGCGGATCCCGCCTTCGAATGCGACGGACTGCCTCCATGGTCTGTCAGCAAACTCTATCTGCCTGCCTGGGGAGGAGGTGGTACGGCCTATGATGACGAACTCCCTCCTCCACCGGCCACACTGACCATCCGCGCCGATGGGCATGATGACTGGACCGGCTGGACCTGGGAGAACATCGGTCAGCAGTCTCGCCGCTACCACCTCACGCAGGGCATGGGGCGCTGGGTACGCTCGGGCAGTGAACGCAACTGGCCCCTGCACCTGGCCCGCAGCCGAATCGATGGGCCGGATGACAACATCCTCAGCGGCTTGCCGCGCAATCTGGCCACGCTGGCCGAACGAGTACCCGGTTCGTCATCTGCCGCCGCTGCTCTGTTCGCCGCCCACGAGGCCATTGATCGAACCCTGGAGGCCTTCCCCGATTTTCCGGCTGTGGCCCGACATGCATCGAAGGCCCTGGTGCTCGTGCAATCGGCCATGGATCAATGCCCCGCCGATGCACGTGATCAGCTGATTCACAGACTGCAGCGCAAGCAGAGTCAGTTGTCCTGCGTGATACGACTGGCACTGGGCATACGGGTACAGGCTCATTTTCCGGCCAGCAATACGTTGACGGGCAGCTTCTGGCAACCCGGCGAGCGTCGCCCTTTCGAGCTCGAAGTAGACACCGCGCTTGCCAGAACGATGGGTAGTTGCACGGTGCAGGCATCCATCCGCACCGCCACCCCCTGGACGGTCGTGGATGACAGCCTTGTACTGTCGCCAACGGCCAGTGCATCCAACCCCTACCCTGATACCTGGCTGCCGGGTCAGCCCGCAGCCCCCTGCATCGAACTGGACATCACGTTCAACAATGTGTCCAGTACCAGCTATCTGCCGCTTGATGAGCCGCCCATCGTTCTGCCGGGCACACGCGCGGTCCTGTCGCCCGAAAAGTTGTTGATCAACACCCGTTTGCCGCAGGCAAGTCTGGATATCACCGTGCGAACGCCTGTACCGGAGAGCGCCACCCTCGAACTGATTCTGCCGGAGGGATGGCAGCAGGCAGGCATCGAGGACGGCTGGCGCGTGACACCGGCACCGTCACTGCCAGAGGCTCTGTACGAAGTGCCCCTGACGCTGGATGGTCAGACTGCCATGCAGGTGCAGACCATCGACTATCCCCATGCCGACGCACGCGCCATCAGCACACCTTGCAGTGTCTCTATCAGAGCCATGAACATCGAGCTGCCCGATGTGCGGGTCGGCTATGCCGGCGGTGGCAATGATGATGTCGCGCACTGGCTCCAGGCCATGGGATTGCCCGTGACTGACATCAGCGACAGGGATCTCGAGACAGCGTCCAGCCTGACCCGATGGCTGAGCGGTATCGACACACTGGTTGTCGGCCTTTTCGCCTATCGCAGCCGGGCGCAGTTGTCAGTGCTTGCACCGACCATCAACGATTGGGTCAAGGACGGTGGACACCTGCTGACGCTGTATCACCGGCCATGGGACAACTGGGACCCACAGCACATACCACCTCGAATGCTGGAGATCGGTCAACCTTCCTTGCGATACCGCGTTACCGATGAAAACGCCGAAGTACAACATCTGCTACCCGAGCATCCACTACTCGGCAGCCCCAACCGCATCACTGACGCCGACTGGCAAGGCTGGCACAAGGAGCGCGGCCTGTATTTCGCCAAGGCCTGGGATGACGCCTATTCGCCGCTACTGGCCATGGCAGACCCGAACGAAGAACCGCAGTTGGGTGCCCTGCTGTGCGCAGAACATGGGCGCGGCCGCCATACGCATACCTCTCTGATCCTGCATCATCAGATGAATCGACTGGTACCCGGTGCCTTTCGACTCATGGCCAATCTGGTCAGCTGAAGGGTACTCGACTCATGGCCGTTCTGGTCAGCTGAAGAGCACTGCCCCGTGCCTTTCGACTCATGGCCGTTCTGGTCAGCTGAAGGGCACTGCTCCGTGCCTTTCGACTCACGACCGTTCCTGTCAGCTGAAGGGCACTACCCGTAGCTCTTCGTGTTCGGAGAGAAAGTCGTGTACAGCGCTCAGGCTGCGGCACTGTTGTCGCAGCCATAGCGTTCCTGCCACCAGCTGTTGAAATCATCCACGGGCAGTGGCCGGGAAATCAGGTAGCCCTGCACCACATCATTGCCCAACGTTGCCAGCAGATCCCATTCGGCCTGTGTTTCCACACCTTCACTCACCACCTTCAGGCCCATTCCGTGCCCGAGATCGATGATGGCCTTGATGATCATCGCCTTGATACTGCCGGCTTCTATGTCCGTGACAAATGCCCGATCGATCTTCAATTCATCGATCGGCAAGTCCTTGAGCTTGGACAGGGACGAGTAGCCGGTCCCGAAATCATCGATGGAAATGATCAGACCGACACTTCTCATGGTGGCCAGAGTCCGCAAGGCACGCTCTGTGTCCTTCATCATGGCGCTCTCTGTGACTTCCAGGATCAATTGGGAAGGGCTTACCTCATGTCGAGTCAGCAGCGCCTGTATCCGGTCGAGCAGCGTCTCATCCTGCAGATCCAGTGCCGAGAGGTTGACGGCGGCCTTGATCTGTATCCCCGACTTCTTCCAGCTTGCCAACTGCGCGACTACCGTGCCGAGCACCCAGCCGGTCAGCAGCCCGATGTTGCCCGAACTCTCCGCCAATCCGATGAACTCATCGGGCGACATGAAGCCGTGTTCAGGGTGTATCCAGCGAACCAGCGCCTCGACGCTCTCCACCTGACCCGACTGCATCGAGATCTTCGGTTGAAAGTGCAAGGTCAGTTCGCTCTGATCGACTGCGCGCTTCAGGTCGGCAATGATGGAGAGTTTGCGTATATAGGATTCATCGCGCCCCTCTTCATAATGACTGACGGGAATCTGCAGCTCTCTGGATTCTGCCAGTGCAATACTGGCACGCCGCATGGCGGCATCGACCGTGTTGGCATGCCTGGGAATGAGTATGACGCCGGCAGACAACTCGGGTACCAGTTCCGCCTCGGCCAGTGTCACGGGCATTTCCAGAGCCTGCATCCACGACAGCGCCAGCGTTGCCGCCTTCTCCGCATTGCAGCGCGGCACGAGAACCAGAAATTCATCCTGTGACACCCGGGCTACCAGGTCAGCATTGGCGCACAGATCGGGCAGTCGCTCTGCCAGTCCCTGCACCATGGCCTCACCCGCCTTGTGCCCCAGCGTATCGACAATCTGCTTGTATCGCTTGATGCCCAGCAGAATCACGGCACTGTCCCGCTTCTTGATACGGGACAATTCAAGCACGCCCAGCAACTGATCCTGCGCGCGCCGCCGATTGGGCAGGCCCGTCAGCTCATCATGGTAGGCATGAAAGGTTATCGTCGCTTCACGCTTGGCAATACCCGCCTGCATTTCGCCGAAGGTCTGCAGCAGCTCACCGATTTCATCCTTGCGCTGCCCATCCTGTTTCAGATCTATCTCGTTCTCGTAATCACCCTCTCGAATACGCAGAGCAACCGCCGACAATTGCTTGATGGGTCGCGTGACCCCACCGGCGAACCAGAATGCCAGCGCCAGGGCGATGACAAGACTCAGTCCCATGAAGATGAGCAGGCGATTGCGAACACCTCTGTAACTGGCCAGAGCTGTATGCAATGAGGTATTCAGTATCACCGTCACGGGTTGCTCACCCGTGCTGATGCTTACCATCTTGCTCAGATATTCCTCACCATCGAGCCACATGACAGGCGGCTGTTCGAGCAGGCTCAGATCCTGCATCGCCTTGGGCAGGTCGGTTCGATGAGCCATGTCGAGACTGGTACCGAACAGACTGTAGTCAGCGCTGTTCCCGGCAAGAAAGCTCACCGCCATTCCGACCTGTTCGGAAAAGGTTCTGGCCATGGCATCATCCAGTGAGAATCCAAGTACCAGCCAGCCGATGGTCAGGGGTGCCTTGATCGGCACACTGACCAGCTCTCGCGCATAGCCATCGACAACGTAGGTATGCGCCCCCATCCCCTCGCGTTCGGCCGAATCGACCAGCTTGCGATAGATCATGCTGTCAGCCGACAGGCTGTCCGACTCACCGATCAGATCGCCCTCAGTGGTGATCAGCACAGCCAGATCGGCTTCGATGCGACTGGTGTTGTTGCGCAGCGCCGAGAGAATGGTAGTTCTATCCCGGCTGGCAATGGCCGCCCGGAAACCGAAATCCGCTGCCAGTACCTGGGCGCTGGTCAACAACAGGTCTGAGCGCTTGTCCACCAGCTGTTCCACCAGCTCAGACCCGGTTTCCAGATCAGCACTCATCTGAGCGCGAACATCCGAGGACAGAGTACTGAGCACCGCCGAGAGATTGGCAAGCTGGACCAGCAGCACCAGTCCGCTCAGCAGCAGGAGTACCTTGGCATTGAAAGTCAGTTTCACCGAGTCATCAATCCCTGAACAGCGATTGCAGACTGTGAACCGGCTTCTTCTCTGGCACTGCCTTGACCGTATTGTCCAGAGTCACGCGCAGGCTGTTCGTACCGCTATCCAGCTCCACGCGCTGACGCATGAGCTTCATCCCCAGGTCAGGGTGCCAGATCTGCATTTCGTAGCCGCCACGCGCGACCGCGTCTATCGTCAAGCTGCCCGTCTGGTCGCTGGTGGCAAACCAGGGTGTATCCACGACACGCAGATATCCCAGCATGCCATCGTGAATATTGCAGCCGAGTACGACCACGCCGGGATGGTCGAACTGCTGGTAGTTGCCCGTCTGCCCATGGTAGAGCTTCAGCTCGAATGCATTGGGGTGCGAGAACGAGTAGACGTGATGCCTGACATCATCCTGATTGGGAAACTCGACGACCGTACCGGTCCGGATGCCGAGCACGCCAGGCGCAAACTGCAGATCACGCTGGTCCATGATGGCGACCTTCTGCGCCTCTGCTGGCGATGCCTTTCCGTCATGCAGCGACACGACGGCGTGTTCCATGGCAGATCCCTGCGCATCAACCACCGTGACGCGCAGTTGCGCCTCCAATGGCGCTGCCAGTACCACCGAGTGACTGACGAAGCATAGCAGCAGAGCGGAATTGAGCGTCTGCGCAAGCCGTGCGGCCAGATGCCGCGACCTGGTCGCCCGGAAGCCCATGAAATTGCGTGAGATCATGAACTCCGTAGCGGCATACCGAAGGGGTTACTTGATGGCTTTCTACCTGGCTTGTTTCGTGATCTGCTTCATGTTTGATGAAAACTCGATAAGGCTTCGCCCTTCAACGCGTGAAATCCGGCTTGCGCTTGTCCAGAAACGCCTGCATTCCCTCCTTCTGATCGTCTGTACCGAACAATGACAGAAACGCCTGCCGCTCAATGGCAATTCCCTGATCCAGCGTCGTATTCAGGGCCGCCTGAACACACATTCGGTTGAGTTGCACAGCCGGCGCGGAAAAACCGGCAATGCTTTTTGCAACCGACATGGCTTCGTCCAGCAACTGATCGGCGGGCACGACCCGTGATACAAGGCCGGCACGCTCGGCTTCGTCCGCATCCATAAGACGTCCGGTCAGGCACATCTCCATGGCTTTCGATTTGCCGATCAGACGTGTCAGGCGTTGTGTACCGCCCATACCCGGCAATGTTCCTATCTTGACTTCCGGCTGTCCAAAGCGGGCATTGTCTGCAGCCAGAATGAAATCACACATCATCGCCAATTCACAGCCACCACCCAGCGCATAACCGGCTACCGCGGCTATCGTCGGTTTGCTGCAACTGGCCACACTCTCCCATTCCTTGAGAAACTGGGTGCCAAGAGCGTCCAGGTACTGCACACTCTGCATCTCGCGAATATCGGCACCGGCTGCAAAGGCCTTCGGCGAACCGGTGATGATGATCGCTCTGACCTGCTCATCCTGCTCCCAGGCACGCAAGGTCTGTGTCACTTCGAGCATCACCTGACGGTTCAGTGCATTGAGCGCCTCGGGCCGATTGAGGGTCAGCGTGGCGACGTGTTCTTCCACGGTCGTGAGGATGGTTTCCTGGCTCATCTGTTTCGTGTCCCTGTCTGATCTCGTTTGTGAGTCGATACCGGAATCCTTGCAGGCTGCATCGACGGGGTCAAGCACTGAAAGCGCACCGGATGTTGTACAGTTGAGCCATGTCAGACCAAGCACTCATCTACCATATCGCCCGCGATGCCGACATCACACGACTTGCCGAAGGCAAGGACTACCGTTGTGCGTCGCTTGAAACGGAAGGCTTCATACACTGCTGCAATCAACAGCAACTTCCCGGGGTAACGGCACGCTACTATGCCGACATCGATGATGTCCATCTGCTGATCATCGCGGTCGAGCGATTGACTCCCGCGCTGATTCTGGAAAACACGGTGGGTGGCGACGAGCTCTTTCCCCATGTCTACGGGCCGATAGCCGCTGACTGCATCATTGAGTGCATCCCGTACGGATTGCAATCCAGCGAGCGCATGGGGCTACTGGGATGAAAGGCACGAACAACAGCGACAGGGATACCCTTGCATGAACATGGACAGCGATACTCACACCGGCATTCGCCTGGACACCCGTGGGCCTGTTGGCCTGCTGATCCTGTCGCGGCCCGACACACTCAATGCGCTGACCATCGACATGATTCAGGCATTGGCCACGGGGCTGCGCAGCTTTGAAGCGGACAATGACATCAAACTGATTGTCATCTGCTCCGACTCGCCACGTGCCTTCTGCGCCGGTGGCGATATGAAGCAGATAAGGCAGCACGCCATCGATGACGATCACGAGGCCATCCGCCACTACTTCACCCATGAATACGGGCTCAATCTGGCCATTGCCAAATGTCGCAAACCGTATCTGGCACTGATCGACGGTGTCGCCATGGGCGGCGGTCTTGGCGTATCCGTGCACGGTCGCTATCGTGTTGTCACCGAGAAGGCCCTGCTGGCCATGCCAGAGAGCCGGATCGGCTTCTTCCCGGATGTCGGAGCGTCCTGGTTCCTGCCTCGCCTGCCGAGACGCTGCGGTTACTGGCTGGGCCTGACATCAGCCTCCGTCAAGGGGGCCGAGGCAGTCGCGGTGGGCCTGGCGACACATCATGTGCCCAGCGAATCGATCGATGCCCTGCTCGAAGGCTTGCACAGCGCCTTGCAGCTTGACTCCTGTAGCAGCTGTGATGAGGCCTGTCGAGTCGTCGAACAGGTGCTGGCCGAACACGGCCAGGCAACGTCTGCCATGAACGGTTCAGACCAGAATGACAAGCAGGCTCTGGATGACATACGATCCTTTGAACAGACATTAATGCAACGCGAAGCCTGGTTTGCCGATGATGACCTGCAAGCCATTCGCACACGCCTGCAACAGGATTCCGGTCAGTCGGCAGATGCGGCGCAGCTGCTTTCGCTGCTGGACAGCGCCTCGCCCTACTCGCTGGATATCACGCTGGCGCTCTTCCGGCAGGCTTCAGGCCTTGAGCTGGAAGATTGTCTGGAGCTCGAATTGGAGGCGGCACAGACAGCCTGTCGTCACCCGGATCTGGTGGAAGGTGTGCGGGCCGTTCTGGTGGACAAGGACCGGAACCCGAGCTGGACGACATAGAGAAAATCACAACGACCGCATCGGCCTGTACGCATTGACAAGGCGTATCACCGGGACCCGTCAGTCGGCGTTGTCACGGCTGACGCAAGGCGTATCACCGAGCCCCATCAGCTGGCGCTATCACCGCTGACGCAAGGCGTATCACCGAGCCCCATCAGCTGGCGCTATCACCGCTGACACAAGGCGTATCACCGGGCCCCATCAGCCGGCATTATCACCGCGGACCTTCGGATATCCCGGCAGTGTATCCATCAAGTGCTTGAAGCCGGACGCGCAGGCATCCGGCTTCATCGACAGAAAAACTACAGCAGATCCGGGCTCAACGAAACCGTAGTTGCAGCACTGCCCGTGATGATCGTGCTGGCGGATTCCACCAATGGCAACATGCGCTCGGCATAGTAGCGCGCCAGCGTGATCTGCGACTCGAGCCAGGCGGTATCTGCATCGGGTGACTGACTCTGAACCAGTGCTGCCTCGGCGGTTCGAATCAGCATCCAGCCACCCGCGAGGTAACCGTGCATCATCAGAAACTCCACGGATGTCGCTGCTGCCAGGCTGGCGTCTGACTGCGCCAGCAGCCACTCATTGGCAGTCTCTGCCGCACTGATGGCCGCCTCGAAACGCCCGGCGATCGCCTGCATGTCTGCTTGATCGTGCTCGGCCAGCCCCGACAAGGTGGCACGCATGTCGCTGATCAGCTCGCCCATGCCCTGCCCACCGTCTCGAGCTGTCTTGCGTCCGATCAGATCGTTGGCCTGAATGGCGGTTGTACCTTCATAGATGGGTGCAATGCGGGAATCCCGGAAATGCTGTGCAGCCCCCGTCTCTTCGATATAACCCATACCGCCGTGAACCTGCATACCCAGAGAACAGAGTTCCACGCCGACTTCCGTTGACCAGCCTTTCACCAGCGGTGTCAGCAATTCTCCGCGGCGTTGCATGCGCTCGCTGACGTCCTTGTCGGCATGTCGCCGCGCCCGGTCGAAGGCCGATGCGCATTCCAGACCCAGTCCTCGCATGGCTGCAATATTCGATTTCATCGTCATCAGGATGCGACGAACATCGGGGTGGTTGATGATGGCCTGATCTTCCTCGCCCTTGCCCAGCAGGGTCTTCCCCTGCTTGCGATCACGCGCGTAGGAGAGCGCCTGTTGATAGGCTCGTTCGGCAATACCGTAGCCTTCCACGCCCACGGCATGTCTGGCCTGATTCATCATGGTGAACATGTACACCAGACCGTGATGTTCCTTGCCCACGAGATAGCCCCTGGCACCCCCATTGTCACCGTAGGACATGACGCAGGTAGGACTGGCATGGATACCCAGCTTGTGCTCCAGAGACACGCACTGGACATCGTTACGCTCGCCGAGGGAACCATCGTCGTTGACCAGGAACTTGGGCACGATGAACAGGGATATCCCTTTCACACCCGGCGGTGCATCGGGCAATCGCGCCAGCACCAGATGAATGATGTTTTCAGTCAGATCATGCTCACCGTAGGTGATGTAGATCTTCTGCCCGCTGATCAGGTAGTGATCGCCCTCCGGTACCGCGGTACTGCGCACGGCTGCCAGATCGGAGCCGGCCTGCGGCTCGGTCAGGTTCATGGTACCGGACCAGGTGCCTTCGACCATCTTTGGCAGGAAACGCTGCTGGAGTTCGTCGGAAGCATGATGTTCGATGGCATCGACCGCGCCCTGTGTCAGCAAGGGACAGAGTCCGAACGACATATTGGCGCTGTGCCACATCTCCTGCACCGCGGCGGCCACGGTCATCGGCAAGCCCTGACCACCGAACCGGGTCGGAAAGGCCAGACTGCCCCAACCGTTTTCGACGAACTGGGCATAGGCCTCTTTCCAGCCATCGGGAGTGGAGACTTCCCCCTCTTTCCATTGGCTACCCTGCAGGTCGCCGATACGATTCAAGGGTGCCAGCACGTCGCCGGTGAAGCGCGCCGACTCTTCGAGCACGGCATCTACCAGATCGGGGGTTGCTTCCTCGAATCCGTCCAGTTCGGCAATGTCGGACAAGCCGATAACATGCCTGAGAAGAAAGGCAATATCCTTGACAGGGGCTGTGTAAGTCATCCGGGGGATCCTTGAAGAGAATCAGGTGGGAAGCCGCTAGCCTGATTTGCCGGCGGCGTGACAGGCGGCAGTTGCATGCCGCCTGAAGATATCTAGCGGTCTGCTACTTGCCGCTCTTGAACTGGTTGTTCCAACGCTCGAACGCCGTTTGCATGTCCTGCATGGCTCTTTCAGCCAGACTCTGCATGGTTTCAGTGGATGTCTTGAATTCCTCGGCCAGATGCGCGCCGCGCTTCTCCCAGAAATCCTGTGCCTCCATCACCGCCAGATGCCGCTTCAACTCGGCTTCGTCGAGCATCTTCTTCGACTCATCCGTGGCCCTGGCCACGTAGTCATCGACCACCGCGCGTGAAGCTTCCAGCTTTTCCTGAGCTTCCATGAGTCCCAGATGTGCCTGTAGCTGCGCCTCATCGGCCTGATCGGCAGCCTTGCGCATGGCATTGCTCAGCAGCTCATTGATCTGCCCGAGCGCCTTCTTGGCCGATTGCTTGATTTCCTGACCATCATCCGGCAGGTCGTCAATGAAATCGTCCACTTTGTCCTGAATGCTTTTCAGTTCGTCCAGTGAACGGTCGACTGCATCGCGAATCTTCTTTTCCATCGTCAGCTCCATCGGTGTCGGGAGCATCAGTATAAACCGATAAGGACTTGTGCCACGATGACTGGAAATACAGTCACCGGCGGACGCTGCTCTGTCCGCCGGTGAACGCCTTGTCGACTAACCGTCGAGCGCGGCGGACAACTCCGGCAAGGCATCGAAGAGGTCTGCCACCAGACCGTAATCGGCGACCTGGAAGATCGGCGCCTCTTCATCCTTGTTGATGGCAACAATCACCTTGCTGTCCTTCATGCCGGCAAGATGCTGGATCGCTCCGGAGATACCTACCGCCAGATACAGATCGGGGGCGACTACCTTGCCGGTCTGACCAACCTGGTATTCATTGGGTACATAACCGGCATCCACAGCGGCACGTGATGCGCCGACGGCTGCATTGAGCTTGCCTGCGATATCATCCAGCATGGCAAAGTTCTCGCCATTCTGCATGCCACGTCCACCTGATACGACGATGTCGGCACTGGTGAGTTCAGGCCGGTCGGATTGCGACAATTCCTGTCCGACGAAGGACACCTTGTCGCTGGCCTCGGCAGCCTCGACGCTCTCCACACTGGCGGAACCGCCTTCAGCCGCAGCAGCGTCAAACGCCGTGGTACGGACTCCGATGACCTTGACAGCGTCGCTGCTCTTGACCGTCGCCAGGGCATTGCCCGCATAGATGGGCCGTACGAAGGTGTCTTCGCTCTTCACTTCGATGATGTCTGAAATGCCGGAGACGTCCAGCAAGGCGGCCACGCGTGGCATGACGTTCTTGCCGGCAGCTGTCGCCGCGAACAGGATGTGGCTGTAGCCTTCGGCGTACTTCACTACCAGCGCTGACAGATTCTCGGCCAGTTCGTGGGCATAGGCCGCTGAATCGGCCAGCATGACCTTGTTGACACCGGCAATGGTCGCAGCCTTGTCCGCCACGCCCCGGGCATCACTGCCGGCAACCAGCAGATCGATGTCACCACCGATGGCAACCGCGGCCGATACGACGCTCAGAGTCGCTGGACGAATCTCACCGCCTTCGTGCTCAACCAGAATTAATGTACTCATGATCAATATCTCCTGTTGACAGCGGGTCAGATGACTTTGGCTTCGTTGCGCAGCTTTTCGACCAGCTCGGCAACACTATTGACGATGATGCCGGCCTCGCGCTTGGGCGGCTCGTTGACTTCAACTACGGACAGGCCGCTGCTGACATCCACGCCGGTATCGGCAACCGGAATCACTTCCAGCGGCTTCTTCTTGGCCTTCATGATGTTGGGCAGCTTGGCGTAGCGCGGCTCGTTCAGGCGCAGGTCGGCAGTGATGATGGACGGCAGGCTGACCTGGATGGATTCAAGGCCTGCATCGATTTCACGGGTGACTTTCAGGTGATCCCCTTCGAATTCGACCTTGGAGGCGAAGGTGGCCTGTGACATGCCGGTGAGTGCCGAGAGCATCTGGCCAGTCTGGTTGGCGTCGTCATCGATCGCCTGTTTGCCCAGTACGATCAGACCGGGTTCTTCCTTCTCGGCGATGTACTTGAACAGTTTGGCGATCGCCAATGGCTGCAGGGTTTCATCACATTCGATAAGGATGCCACGGTCTGCGCCCATGGCCAATGCGGTGCGGATGGTTTCCTGACTCTGTGTGGGGCCGATGGAGACAGCGATGACTTCCTCGGCATGGCCGGCTTCCTTGATGCGCAAGGCCTCTTCCACGGCGATTTCGTCAAAGGGATTCATCGACATCTTGACATTGGCCAGCTCGATGCCGGATTTGTCGGCCTTGACGCGAGCCTTCACGTTGTAGTCGAGAACGCGCTTGACGCCTACGATGATTTTCATGGGCAGCTGCCTGTATTACTCGTTTGAAAAATGGAATGGTAGAGAGTCGATCTTAACCGCTTAACGGCCGTGAGCGCGCTACTCTACAAGGTGATCTGGCGCATTATCGCCGATTGATGGTCGCCTGAGTGCAACCGGCGATACGCAAGGTATCCCCCGGGCCAGGCGCGGGCATGACGGGAAGGACGAACCTACTCGCCGATATCCTCATTCCAGAGGTGGGGTTCCGCTTCGATGAATTCTTCCATCAGGGCGATGCAGTCCGGGTCATCCAGCACGTCCACCTTCACGCCACGGCTGCGCACGTACTCTTCCGGGCCCTGGAACGTCTTGTTTTCACCGACCACGACGTGGGGAATGCCGTAGAGCAACACGGCGCCGCTGCACATATCGCAGGGCGAGAGTGTGGAATACAGCGTGGCCTTGCGGTAGGTGCTGGCGGGCAGCCGGCCGGTTTCCTCCAGGCAATCCATTTCGGCGTGACGAATGCTGCTACCTTGCTGGACACGCTGGTTGTGGCCGCGACCGATGATTTCTCCATCGACCACCAGAACGGAACCGATCGGAATGCCACCGGCCGCGCGGCCCTTGCGCGCTTCTTCGATGGCGGCTTGCATGAATGGAGCGTGATCCATGTCGAAATGTGTCCTGTGGAGAATTGCCTGACAGTGTAACCAGATATCGGCCCTTTTCGCAGCCATCGCGTCAGTTCACTGGCAGCAACAAGCCGGTTGCGATCAATCGAGCTGGACGCGCCCGAACACTTGCACATTGACCCGACTGGTACCAGCCTCCAGCGCAGGCTCGGCGGCTACCGCGCTACGCGCCATGTCGGCCATTTCCGCACGGGCCGTGAACATCGGCGCACTGCTTTCGCCGGTCTGGATATTGACATCGAGCACCCTGTAGCTGGTGGCCCCCATGTTCTGCTGCACGAGCTCGGCACGTGCCTTGAACGCATCCAGTGCTTCACCGATCAGGGCGTCCGAGGCTTCCCGGCGTGTGCTTTCCTTGGCCATATGGCGGATACCTTTTACCTGCAGTTTTTCCTGCAGTATCTGGATGGCCTTGCCAGCGGCGCCGAAGTCCTCGGTTTCCAGTTGCAGGCTCTGCGTGGCGCGCCAACCGATCAGGCGTCGCACCTGGCTGGTGTCATAGCGTGGGTAGGTCTGATAATCACGCGTGCTGATCTTGAGGGTATCGAACGCCCGAAGCTGCTCTGTCGCCCAGCTCATCGTCGCATTCACCTTCTCGGCAAGTCTGGCCGGGTCGGCATCTTCCTGCTGCACCACCAGGTTGGCGATCATCAGGTCGTTCGGTACCTCTGCCGAGGCTTCGCTGCTGAGACTGTAGACATCGTACTGCGGCTCGCTGCCACTCTGCGCCTGGGCCGCGCCGCCGAGCAGCACAGCCCAGCACACGAGCATCCTGAAACAAAACCCGCGAATTGCTACCTTCTTCATGCTCCAAATCTCCCAAATTTCAAACCAGAACAACCACTTACCGGGGTCGGACCACCACCGCCACTAAAACCCGCTTTTTTCACCTGAAAACAGGGTTTTAGTGCCCTGATAGTGAGATTTTTCATCCAATAATTCTTTGAATACAATGACTTGGCGTGGTCCGACCCGTGGGTTAGCGTTCGAGGATGGCGGTGAGGCCCATGCCGCCGGCTGTGCAGACGGAGATGAGGCCGCGGCCGGAGTCTGTCTGTTCCAGCTGCTTGGCCAGCGTGCCGAGGATGCGGGCGCCGGTGGCGGCGAAGGGGTGACCCACGGCAAGGCTGGAACCGACGCGGTTCATGCGGCTTCGATCAATGCTGCCCATCGGGGTATCGCGCCCCAGCTCGGTACGGCAATACTCCGGGTCTTCCCAAGCCTTGAGCGTACACAACACCTGGGCGGCAAACGCTTCGTGGATCTCGTACAGATCAAAATCCTGCAAGCTGCGATCAGCGCGCCGCAGCATGTCGCTCATGGCGACGGTGGGCGCCATCAGAAGCCCGGCACCTCCCACGAAATCCACAGCCGCCGTGGCGGAGTGCGTCAGCCAGGCCTGCACCGGCAGACCGCGCTCGCGCGCCCACTCCTCGGAGCACAGCAGCACACCGGCGGCACCGTCAGTCAACGGGGTACTGTTACCCGCGGTCAATGTGCCTGCATCCGATTTGTCGTACGCGGGCCGTAGTTTCGCGAGCGACTCCATGGTCGCATCCGTGCGCATGTTGTTGTCGCGCAAGACGCCTTCGCAGGGAATCAGCAGATCATCGTAGAAGCCTTCATCGTAGGCGCTGGAGGCGTTCTGATGAGACGCCAGAGCCAGCGCATCCTGCTCCTCGCGTGAGATGGACCAGGTCTTGGCCATCAATTCGCAATGCTGCCCCATGCTCAGCAAGGTGCGCGGCTCGTTCACCGACGGCGGCACGGGCGCCAGCTCGCCGGGTCGCAGCCCCTTGAACACACCCAGTTTGGATTTGAAATCGCGGGCCTTGCCCAGCGAGACCAGCCGCTTGGCGAACTTCTGCTTGAACACGATCGGCACGTCGCTGACGGTGTCGGTACCGGCGGCAATGGCGGAATCGATCTGACCGGTGGCAATCTTTGCCGCGGCCGTCATGGCTGCCTGCAAGGAGGTACCGCAAGCCTGCTGCATGGTCAGTCCCGGCGTACGGGCCGACAGCGGCGTGCTCAGTATCGCCTCACGCGCCAGGTTCCAGTCCTTCGAGTGCGTGATGACAGCACCGGCATTGACCTCCCCCAACTGCGCGCCTTCAAGCCCATAGCGCTCGACCATGCCGTTGAGCACCGTGCTCAGCATCTTCAGGTTGGACAACTCGGCGTAGGCAGTGTTCGCGCGGCAGAACGGAATACGCAGACCGCCGACAATCGCGACGGGTTTCAGAGCTTGAGTCATCGAAAATCAGCCTCTTGTTGTTCGAGATAATGCATCGGCCCTCCCAGAAAGGGCGCGAAGCCGGTGCCGAAGACAATGCCGGCATCCAGCAGGTCATCATCGGCCACGATGCCATCGGCAGAAGCCGAACGACATTCTTCCAGAAAAGGTGTCAGCAGGCGGGTTGCCAGTTGATCGCCGTAGGGGCTGTCGACATCCACGTCCTGACGATTGGATCGCCCCTTGGTCCAGATGAAGAAGCCCTCCCCGGTCTTCTTGCCCAGATGACCGGCGTCGAGTTTTTTCTGCAGTAATGCCCGCTGCGCCTCGACGTCCCCCGTTGCCAGCGTTTCGGCAACCTTCATGCACACATCCAGTCCGACCACATCCGCCAGTTCGATCGGCCCCATCGGCATGCCGAAGCGGATCGCCGCCGCATCGATGGTCTCCTTGTCGATACCTTCCAGCATCAGGGTGAAAGCCTCCATCAGATACGGCGCCAGTACCCGATTGACCAGAAAGCCCGGCGCACTTCTGGTTGGTAACGGGAAGCGATTGATCTGCGAGCAGAACGCGCAACCGCGGGTCACCCACTGCTCGGCGCTCTGTTCGCCGTGGACCACTTCCACCAGCGGCATCTTCGCCACCGGATTGAAGAAGTGCAGTCCGATCAGGCGCTCCGGCGCATCAAGGTCACGTGCCAGTTCTTCCAGCGGCAAGGCTGATGTGTTGGTTGCCAGCACCGCATGCTCTGCCATGCGCGGCTCCATCTCGGCGTACAGAGCCCGCTTGGCGTCCGCGTCTTCGTAGATGGCCTCGATGATGACATCAGCCCGTGCCACGCCCTCGCCAGCCACGTCCGGCAACAGCCGCGACACGGCAGCCGCAATGGCGGGCTTTTTCCGCAATCGCCGTTTGAACAGCGCACGCGCCCGCTTCAGCGCCGGCTCGATGTACTGCAGTTCGCGATCCTGCAGCGTGACTTCCATTCCCTGCAGCACGCACCAGGCAGCAATGTCTCCCCCCATCACACCGGCACCCACCACATGCACGCGGCGCACGGGGAAGTCTTCTCCCTTGCCCAGGGACTTCATTCGCTCGGTCAGGAAGAACAGGCGGCGTAGATTGCGTGCCGTATCCCCCACCATCAGCTGACCGACCCGCTCGGCCTCGCCATCGAACATGCGGCGGCGATTGTCGCGATGCTCGGCCCACAGATCGATCATCTGAAACGGCGCCGGGTAGTGAACAGGGTTCGCCTTCTCAGCCGTTTTCCTGCGTAGCACCCGAGCCAGCAGCGCCCTGGCCGGCTGCCTGTTGGTCGCGCTTGCCGCCAGAGAAGGCCCCCGCTTGCGTCGCTTCTGCACGACGGCACGTCGCGCGGCCCAATGCAAGGAGGAGAATTCGTCCACCAGTTCATCGATCACGCCCATGCCACGAGCAGCCGGTGCGCGCAGATTGCGCGCAGTCAACATCAACTGCATGCCGGCCAGGCCGCCAACGCGCTCGGTGATCCGTGTGGTACCGCCAAGACCCGGAAAGATGCCCAGTTTCACTTCAGGGAACCCCACTCGTGTCTCGGCCACGTTCAAGGCCACGATGTAATCGCAGCACAGCGCCAATTCCAGCCCGCCGCCCAGGGCGAAGCCATGGATGGCCGCCACCGTATGACACGACAGGTTCTCCAGACGCGCAAAGACCTCATGCCCCTGTCGTATGAGACTGCTGACCGCAGCCGCCTCATCGTATTCGTCGAACTCACGAATATCCGCACCCAGAATGAAACTGCCCGGCTTGGCCGAGCGAATGACGAGCCCGGCGGGTTCGATCGATTCGATGACTGACAGTATGTCACCCAGTTCCGTGATCACCTCTCTGGATAGAGAATTACTGCTCTCGCCCTTGCGGTCGCAGGACAACCAGACGATGTCGTCCTTGTCGTGTTCTATCTGCCAATGATCATGTGATCCGAAACGTGTTGTCATGGAGTAAGCTCTTGGAAGAATTCGAAATCCTGCTACCGGCAAACCAACCGAGGATCAGCGCGAGCTGATGCCTTCAGACTATAACGCCGCCAGCGTATCAGACTTGAGTGCCTTGCCGCTGTTGCGCGTCAGAAGGTAAGACTGGTGGAGACGTACGGCGTCAGCTTCTGCCGCTGCGGATCCCAGGCCAGATCGATGCGCAGATCGGTATTGGTCAGCCTTTCCAGCTTCCAGCGCATGCCCACCCCGGCACGCACATGCTGATCGAGCAGATCGATATCATCACTCAGGTAGACGTTACCCACATCCACGAATACCAGCCATCGCCAGGCGGGATAGGCAAACAGGCCTGACAGGTACTCGACGTTGACCAACGTCAAGATATTGCCGGTGTGACGGCCGGACTTCATGCCCCGCAGCAATTCGCCCCCACCGATCTCGTAGCTTCGCTCGCCGAAGGGTGCGGTGTCGCTCAGCCCCAGCCTGGCCTGTATGTTCAGATTCCTCTGCGGACCTCGCCAGGGTATGTACCAGCGTGCAAGCAGATCCAGCCGGGCATAGGTGAAGTCGGTACCCAGGGCCTCATTGGCCACCGCAATCGAGCCACCGTAGTAGTATCCGCGGCGGCGATAGGTATCCTGATGCACCCGTTGCACGGCAAAGCCTGCAATGACGGAGAAATCACGACCATCACTGTAGGGCCCGACCGTTCCGCTGCGCATGGTGTAATCGCGGTGCTGCACGCTGGCACCGGCAAAGTAGCTCAGACCACTGACCCCCAGAGTGCCGCTGGCCCAGCGCGACAGACGAAAGCCGGCACGTCGCGAATGCAGAATGGTTTCACCGAAGATCACGCCATCCTGCGCCAGCTGGGCATTGCGCCGTTCGCTGGTGGCTTGCAGACTCATGCCATAGGCGCTGCCGAAAAACCGCGGAACCACGTACTCGACACTGTGAACGAATCCGGTCCGACCCCGACCGTCATCTTCCTGCCGTTTTTCGCTGGTGATCTTCAGCTGATGCAAGCGGCCCTGGAAGTTGTCCCAGCGAAGCTGAGCACCGAAACGCAATTCGCCATCGGATGTTCGGCTGAACCGCGGAATGGGTAGAAAGAAGATCTTCTCCTTGACCAGATAGCGCAGATGCAGTCGTTCCTCCTGCAACAGAAACTCCGCACGCACCGACTTGAACAGGCCCAGATCCATCAGATTCTGGATACCATCGATGACATCATCCAGTGAACAGGGCAGATCTTCATACTGCACCAGTTCGCGCCGCATGACCTCATCACGGGTAACACGGTTGCCGGAAAATTCTATTCGTGCAACATCCCGGTCACACCACTGCTCACCGGGGATGGCATCGGCTGCCCGGGCAAGAGGCATGAAGGCGGTCAAAGCCCAGAGGAACACCGGAATCAGGCAGGGAAAGCAGCGACCCCGTGCAATGCTCATGTTCTCAGGCCGTCAACAACGGATCGCCAGAACGAGGCATGACCGCTGCTGGCCATGCCCGGATGCTGATTCGGTCCACGTGTCGATGTCCCTTGAAACCATTATTGCAGCGCTGTCTGATCACGAGCCAGCCAGTGGCCCCCTGATCCATTGCTCACTCAAGGATCATGCCGAAGCACGGTCAACGTGGCAGGACAGCAAATGGATCAGGGCAAGTGCTACGCCCGCACGATGGCCTACAGGGCGGGCAATCCTCTCCCCTGGCGTCCGGCGGCACCACCGGAGTCGGCGGACCTGTCACCCTGCGCTGCCTTCAGCGCCGCAGACAATTCGGCGGGCAGGGTGTGCAGGCGTTGCATCAGTTCATCCGCGCCCTGCCCTGCCGCGCTGCGACTGTAGAGTGCCGCGTCCAGAGCTTCCAGAGACTGCCGCGCCTCACCCGACTCGATGCGCTGCGACAGATCTGTCAGCGTTGCTGGCGGATGCTGAGGCCACTGTCGCGACGCCCAGGCCAGCAGTGCATTTCGCAGGGCAAGCGGATCGCCCTCCTTGCAGGCGGACTCCACCTCGGCCAGCGGTGCCAGCTTCTGACGAGCAGTGCGAACTCCCTGACCGAGGGCCGACACCTTGCCAGATCCTTCCAGAGACGTGTCAGCCTGACTGCGCCGCAGCCTACGGCGCCACCACAGGAAACCGGCCAGGCTCAACAGCCACAGAGCCAGAAGCAACCAGGTGGCCAGACGCCAGAGATCACCGGAATCATTCTCGCCAGCGTGAACCGGCTGTGACAAGGCCGTGTGATCCCGGGCCACGGTTGCGTTCTGTGCATCAGCCATCCCTGCCATGCCGACGGCACCCTCTGTCGGTGCTTCTGCGGCTTCAGGTGGCACCGCGTCAGGAAGCTGGGTCACGCTCGGTGCTGATGGGACGTCGGCATCCGTCACGCTGGCCACGTCATCGGCGGTACTCTCAGCTAGTGAACTGTTGGCCTGCGGGGCCGCTGTGCTGTTGCCCTGTGAGGCCACACCATTGCCGCCAGCGTCACTCGGTGCCGGCACGCTCTGACCTGAATTCGCTGCGACAGCGGGTCCGACCTGAATGCGCTCCTCTGGCAACAGGGCCGTTTCGGTCTCGCCGGTCTCGGTATTGAACCATTCGATACTCAGCTCCGGCACGACCAGTTCACCTTCGCGTTGAGGGATCAGCGCCCACTTGATGGTCTGTTCGGCCACCAGACCCCGCTGCTCGCTCATGCCCATGGCCCGCACCGGCTCTTCGGCATACAGACTGACACCATCGATGGCCGGTATCCGTATATCCGGAAGTTGCGAATCCAGCACCCCGGCAGCTCGCAGGGTAATGGTACGCGTCAGGGGTTGATCGACAACCGCCGTGCTGACATCATCGGCCCAGTTGCTGTCGATCTGTACGGCACTGGCCGGCAGCCACCATGAGCTACCGCTCGGGGGCCTGGCTTGCACATCCAGAGTGATGGCATCGGAGCGGCGAGTCAGCTTTCGAGTGGGCGCAAAGAACCCCAGACTGGCATTGGCATTTGTCGCAACCGAGACACTGAGAACCACCGGGTCTATGGAGACGGTACCGCTTTTCTGCGGAAACAGCGCGAAGCGGCGCTCGGTGACACGGTACTCTCGACCATCACGCACTTCATTCGAATAGCTGTCCTTGCCGATACGCTGTATCTGGATATCCGCACCGGCCGGATCGGACAGCCCGCCTTCGACTATCTCGATGGCTTGAAAGACTCGCACCGTCATCAGCACCTGCGATTGCACCCAGGGTTGGCGAGAATCCACCGAAGCCTCGACGAAGACATCACGCTGAACACCGGTCGGAATCTCGTTGACGGTCAGTGTCAGCAGTTGACTGGACACCCCTCCCACGCTGACCGACGGTATCGTGAAGACACCGACGTCCCGCGGCAGCAACTCCAGAGACCAGCTCACGATACTCACCGTGACCGGTTGATTGTTACCATTGACCACGGTTCTGATCTGTCGTGAGCTGGACTGACCCACCACATCGAAATCCTTGTCCAGTGCGGAGGTATCCAGTTCGCCATCCACGCCCACGGCGGTCACGGTCAGCGTCACCGATTCATCGCGAGTGATGGTCGAGGCGCTCAGTTCACTGCGCACCGAAGCCTGCTGTGCCAGCACGGGGGTGCACACCAACACGGCCAGCAGACAGAGCCATTGGCATACCATCCTGATCGGCGCGCTTGAAACCTTCGACGCACTCGACGCACTCGACGCATTCGACGCACTCGACGCACTCGACGCATTCGACGCATTCGACGCACTCGACGCACTCGACACACTCGACGCACTCGACGCACTCGACGCACTCGACGCACTCGACCCATTGGGCCCATTCGAGAACCCCAAGGACTTCAAGGACTTCAAGGACACCAAGGACTTCATGAACCGTACCGCGAGCAAGGCCGTCAACAGTCTTGCGAACAGCGCCCGGCACGCGAGCCGAGATACGCTCATGGACGCGCTCTGCAGCGCACTCAGGCTTCGATACGAATTACCAGGCTTCACGCCCATCTCTTGCCTCCGGATACTCGATTCGATGACTCTGTTGCAACCTGCGGCGCAATAATCCTGCCGGGTCATCAGGGATACGGCGCAGCAGCTGCTCGGTGGCCTGCTCGCTCTCGGACAAGGGTCGCTCCTCGTCAATACCCGAGGTGGCATCGGTGCTGTCAGAGGGTTCAGCAGATGCATCCCCTGCCTGCCGCGCTTCGGCATCCAGCGCACGCTGCGCCGCATCACTGGCAGCCTGCCGCTCAGCCTCGGTCTCGCCGCTCGCGCCGTCATCATCCTGCGCGCCGGTTGCTGCCGTATCCTGCTCTGCGGACTCGCCGGATTCGGCGGCATTCTCTTCGGCCGATGCCGAGCCTGCCGAGACATCCTGACCCGCACCGTCCTGATTCTCTGCGGTCGAATCAGCCGACTGGCCCTGCTCGTCGCTGCCGTCCTGATCACCGCTCTGCCCCTGCTCGGACTGATCGCCTGACTGCCCGGGCTCACCCTCTTGCTGTCCCTCACCCGGCTCCCCTTCATCACCGGACTGCGATTGAGACGGCTGTTCCTGTTGCTGCTGCAATTGCTTCAATTGCTCGGCGATTTCCCGATTGCTTAGGGCATCGACGAAAGACGGATCGGATTCCAGCACCGTATCGAAGTGGTCGATGGCGTCGTCATAGCGCCCGGCGCGCACCTCACTGACCCCCTGATTGTACAAGGCCCGATTGGCGGCATCGAGATTACCCTGCTGCTGCAGTTCGGCGGCGCGTTCGCCAAAGGCGCCGGCCGCGGCATCGAAGTCACCCGCCTGATAGTGACCCAGGCCACGCCAGGCGGCATCGGGCGCTCTTTGCAACAGACGCTCATGATCGGACTGCTCGAACGCTTCCGCCGATTGTTGTTCTCTGGTCTGCCACCAATCCTGCCAGTCCGCGAGAACCCGGCTACTGCCCGCGAGGCTGAGCATACCAAGCACGACCACGGCAACCCTGACGCTCATGTGGCCACCCCTCGCCGGAAGGCCAGCAACAGCATGCCCAGCAACGGCCACAACATCCACGGTGCATACTCGACCCAATAGACCTTTCTGGCAGCCTGCTCATCGACATCACCCGACAGGCTCACACCGCTCAGCACAGCATCCAGTGCATCCAGATCGTCCGTGGTCGTACTCAAGGATACCGCCGTGCCACCACCGGCCGACGCCACTGCTCGCAAGGACTCCATATCCAGTTGCGGCACCACTATCGAGCCATTGGCATACTGGAGAAACTGTCCGTCTGCACCGCGTAGCGGCGCACCGGTGGCAGTACCCACGGCCAGCACGGATACACGGTGACCGGTCTGCCTGGCCGCGCGGGCAGCATCGATATCACGACTGGCTGCCGGTGCATCGCTGATCAGAATGATGTGCCCCGATGCCACCGAAGCCTGCTCGAACAGCTGCATCGCCCGCTCGATGGCCAGATCCAGCCGACTGCCCTGTACGGGCATGATTTCCGGAGACAGGGAGGGCACGAAGGCTTCGATGGTTCTCGCATCATCGGTCAGCGGGCTGATCACATAGGGGCGTTCGGCAAAGGCGATCAATCCCGTCTGCCGTCCCTGACTGCGTGCAAGCAGATCCATCAGCTTGAATCTTGCCCGAGTCAGGCGGTCTGGAGGCAGGTCATCAGTCAGCATGGATCGCGACAGGTCGAACAGAACCAGTTGCGCCTGCTCGGCCTCGAATACCGGCACTTCGCGCTGCTGCCAGACCGGTCCTGCCAACAGCAGCAGGGACAGGGCCCAGGCGGCAAACAGCAACAGTGTCCCCGCTCGCCGGCTTTTCACCTCACCTTCGATGACATACGGTTGCAAGGCCGGTTCAACGATGGCGTCCCAGCCGCCGCGTCCCGAGCCCGGTCGCAAGCGGTAGAGCAAGGCCAGCACCAAGGGCAGGAATCCCCACAGCCAGGCAGGGCGCATCCAGTGGAGGGCTTCCCAGGCAGCGCTCATGGGCGGCCTCTTCCTGCCGGCAGTACATCTGCCAATGCCCAGAGCACGGAGAGCAACAGAGCCAGGCCCAGAGGCCAGGCAAACAATTCGCGCAACGGCCGGAATTGCTCGGCATCCTGCTCGGTCGGCTCGAGTCGATCGATTTCACGATAGATGTTCGCCAGCTCCTGTTGGTTGCGCGCCCGAAAATACTGCCCGCCGGTGGACTCGCTGATGCCCCGCAGCGTCTCTTCATCCAGTTCGGTGGTGCGCGCTCCAAACGGCGCATTGAAACCGGCGCGGGCGTCAGCGCCGACACCGATCGCGTGAATCCGGATATTGTTTTCGGCAGCCAGACGCGCCGCTGCCAGCGGGTCCACCACCCCGGCCGAATTCTCCCCATCGGTGAGCAGGATGATCACTCGCGACGCTTCCGGTCGATCCCGCAGCCGCTTCACCGCCAGTCCGATGGCATCACCGATCGCGGTCGAGCGACCTGCCAGCCCCACGGCAGCTTCAGCCAGGAAATGCTGCACGGTCTCATGATCGAGCGTCAGCGGCGTCTGCACATAGGCCTGTGAGCCGAACATCACCAGCCCGATCCGGTCACCGTCTCGACGCTCGACAAAATCACTGGCAACCTGTTTGACCACCGCCATCCGCGTTGCCCGGTTGTTGCCCGCGTACAGATCGGTTTCGCGCATGCTGCCGGAGATGTCGATGCACAGCATCAGATCTCTGCCGGTCAAGGGCACGCCCACCGGCTCCCCGAAACTCTGCGGCCGTGCCACCGCCAGCAAGAGCGCACACCAGGCAAGCGCCAGCAACAACAGACGCAGCCAGTGCCGTCGCCCGGCCGGTATGCTGTTCTGCGTCAGGGATTCGTACCGCTGGCTGTCCGGTACGCGCAAGGCTCGGTCAGGACTCTGCTGCCGTGGCGGCAGCCCGAAATACACCAGCAGCGGCAACGGCAGCAACCACAGGGCCCAGGCCTGGGCCCAGACGATGTCGACAGGCAGCGTCATGAACCGGCTACCCGCTGTGAGGACTGCCGTCCGGCGGCCCGAATCAGTTCCTCCATCGCATCGAACAGAGAATCAAGATCATGCTGCTCGACCTCCGGGGCACGCTCGTAGGGCCCCGTCTCCAGCAAGCGGCCAAACCCGGCGGCAAACAACGCCCGTCCGGTCACGGCATCCAGTGCATCGAGCCAGGCACGGCCCTGCAGACCGGCCACCTTCTCGCGCCCCAGCACCGACAACAATACGCGCCGAGCCAGCTTCGAGCATTCCGACAAGGTCTGATTGACGGGCTGTTCCGACGACAGCGCTCGGATGCGTCGTAGCTCGGCAACCGCTTCTCTCTGCCACAGCCGAGCCTGATGGCGGCGGCGGAGATGACGCGCAATGCACAGCAGGGCGAGCAGCACCGCCAGAACGACCCACCAGCCTGGCGCCGGCCAGGGGCTGACATCGGGAAGCTGCACGGGGCGAAGCTGATCCAGCAAGGCCTGGCTGTCGGTATCGTTCATGCCAGCGGCGGTATCAGAGAGGTGGGCAGCGCTTGCCGCGCCATGATGGCACTCGCGGTATCCCGCAACGAGCCATTGGTCATGGCCAGCGTATGAAAATGTCCATGCCGGGCGAACAGTTGTCGCACGGACTCGGCCCGCTCTTCGAAGGCCTGGCGATATTCTTCGCGCTCACTGCCGCCGGATATCGACAGCATGAAACGCTTCTTCGACTGCCCCGCCCGGCTGATCATCGGATACCGACCCGCCGGTGGCAGATTGACGTCCAGCGGGTCGCAGATATGCACTGCCATGACATCGAGTGACTGCAGCGCGCTGCCCAGCGCCGAGTGCGCTGCATCGTCGAAGCCGTTGAAATCACTGAGCAACACCACGGTGCTGCCGCCATGTACGCCATGACGCAGTCGCTGCAGGGTTCTTGCCAGTTGATCACCACCGGGCTGCGGTATGCGTTGCTGGCTATGGTGAATGGCACGGAACAGACTCATGAGACCACGTCTGCCGGTCTGTGGCCGGATCTCATCATGCCAGTCATCGGTAAACACGAAACCACCCACCCGATCATGTCCCGACACGGCGCACCAGCCCAGCAATGCACTCAGACGTGCAGCCAGTACCGACTTGTACATCCCCTGTGTGCCAAAACGCATGCCAGCGCGGAAATCCACCACCAGCAACACCGGGCGTTCACGCTCTTCAACGAACAACTTGGTGTGGGCCTTGCCCGAGCGGGCAGTCACCTTCCAGTCGATCATGCGCACATCATCACCAGGCTGATACTCGCGCACTTCGGCAAAATCCAGGCCTCTGCCCAATCGCCTCGACACCGAACCACCACTCATGGGCGCAGCGCTGCGTTGCCTGACCTGTCGCTGCAAGGCCTTGGCCGCCGTGCGCAGACGCACCAGCTCGTCCAGGGAGGTACTGGCAGGTGAGGCGAAATCGAGACTGATGCGGCCACCAGGCCGATGCAGCGCCGAACCGCTCACGGCACCGCAATCATCTGCAGCAGGCGGTCGATGACATCGTCGGCTGTCACACCATCCGCCTCGGCCTCGAAGGACAGCAACAGGCGATGCCGCAACACATCATGGATGACCGACTGTACATCGGCCGGCGATACATAATCCCGTCCGGCCAGCCAGGCATGGGCCCGGGCACAGGAATCCATGCACAGGGTGCCGCGCGGGCTGGCGCCGTACTGCAGCCAGCGATCCAGATCCTCGTCGTGGCGCGCCGGCTGGCGACTACCGACAATCAGTCTCACGATGTAGTTCTCGATGTCCTCCGACATGAAGACTTCCAGGACTTCGCGCCGGGCCGCAAACAGATCGTTCAGGGTGAACACGTCTTCCATCGGCACCGCAGGGGTCTCCTGCACGCTCTTGCCGGACTGGCTCGCAGCCAGCGCCTCGGCGCGAACCAGCCGCAGGATGTGCGCCTCGTGGCGCGAATCGGGGTAGTCGATCAGCACCTGCATCAGAAATCGGTCCAGCTGCGCTTCAGGCAAGGGATAGGTGCCTTCCTGTTCGATCGGATTCTGCGTTGCCATGACCATGAAGGGCGTGGGCAATACATAGGTCTGATGCCCGACCGAAATCTGCTGTTCGGCCATCGCCTCCAGCAGAGCCGATTGCACCTTGGCCGGCGCCCGGTTGACTTCATCGGCCAGAATCAGGTTGTTGAACAATGGCCCCTGCTGAAAGGCAAAGCTGCCGTCAGCCGGACGATAGACCTCGGTACCGGTCAGATCCGCCGGCAGCAGATCCGGCGTGAACTGGATACGCTGAAAGTTCGCTTCGATTCGATCGGCCAGTGCCTTGATCGCTCGGGTCTTGGCCAGGCCCGGTGCGCCTTCAACCAGCAGATGACCATCGACCAGCAGGGCGATCAGCAGGCGGTTGACCAGCACAGGCTGGCCCACCACCGACGCCTCCAGCTGCTTGCGCAGCCGGTCAACTGTTTCCAGGGTACTCAATTATCAACCACCTCTATGTCAATGCTCGCTGTGTTGCCGCTGGAATCGGTCACGGTGACGGTCGCCTGCCCGGTACTGGAATTGGGCACGATGAAGCCGGCGTTATCGCCATCTTCGGTCAACTCGATGGGGTCGAAGTCTTCATCGGTCGTCACGTCCCAGTCCAGATCATCGTTATCCAGCTGGTCAGAGGAGCTGTAGCTCGAGCCCGGGGATACTCTCAGGAACACACCCGAGCTGTCGGCGTCCAGCTGATAGAAGGAGCCGAAATTGAATGCCAGCTCGTCGTCGCTCTCTTCCACCGAGATGACCGCCTGCGTTTCGGCAAGCAGGTCGCCACAACTGGCAGTCAGCGTCGCGCTGCCCTCATCCACACCGGTGAGCAAGCCACCAGAACCCTGAGCATTGCTGACGGTCGCCACATCGGTATCCGATATCTGCCAGCTCACCGATTCGGTAATGGCAACCCGATCCGTATCGGCATCGTCCGCGTCGGTATACAGGCCGGTTGCCACGAAGTTCTGGGTATCGTCCACATCCACGGTTGCCGAGCCGGGTGTGATCAGAATCGAATCCAGCGTATCGCTGATGGCGACATCGTAGCCCAGTGAAAAGCCCTCGACCGCGGCTGTCAGGGTCACGCCACCGGCATTCAGACCAGTCAGCGTCACAGTGATATCCGGACTGCTGACGAGGGTAGCGAAGCCCTCGTCAGCGGCGGCCAGCGACCAGGCCACGGCAGTCAGATCCCGAACGGTGCCGTCGTCATAATCGCCGGTTGCCTGGTAATCGTCGGGAATACAGCGAGCAACCGTCTCGGCCCCGGTGATGCTGTTGACACCCACCAGGTTTGCATCCGAGACCGTCAGTTGATACACATCGGAGTCCAGACCGCCGATGGTGACATACACGCCGACATCACCATTGGCCAAGGCCACCAGCCGCCCGTCATCGCTGATGGTGGCCACGCTTGAATCGGTGACTTTCCACTGACGATTTGCCGCGCTGAGCTCTACCAGCTGAGCGGCCGTATTGGTCCCCTGTACCTCGAAATCGACGGATTCACCGATGTTCAGAAACAGCTGGTCAACCGTGATCTCCGGACCCAGCACGCTCAGGGAGGCGATATTCAGCTCACGAATCTCGACGGCCTCTTCAAACGGGCTGGAGTCGCCTTCACAGGCAGCCAACAACATCGTTGCCAGTACGGCACTGGCAAGCGGTAGCATCTTCATGGGGTGTTGAACCTCAGGCCCAGTACCAGGGCATCCAGACGCAGGGGCTCTCCTGCGTTGTAGTGACGATATTCGAAACTGACCTGCATGTTGCGTACACGCTCCAGTCGCTGCATGACACCGATACTGACGCGAGCGCCGGTAAAGTCTTCATTGATCGATGAAGCGGGCAAGGCACCGGCACTGGAAGCCTGCTGGTCCAGCGTGAAGTTGACCGCTCCGAGTACGATATAACCCTGGGTACCGCGTATCGGTGGCGACTGGAAGCGCGCCGCGATACCGTAGGCCTGCTCCATCTCCAGCTCGAAATCCCCCGAGGTATCAGTGGTCAGGCCGCTGTCGGCAAACAGCTCGATACCAAAGTTGGGCAGTACATACACACCCACATTGACACTGCCGAAAGTCGGATAGAAGCTCAGGTCCGAGTTATCCACGCCACCGGCTCCGAACTGCAGCTCGGCATAGACAGGCCCGTCCGCAACAGCGAACGAGGACGATACTGCTAGCACACATGCAATCAGCCAGCGCACATAAGACTCCTACGGACTAGGTTCAGGGAACGAGAAGATAGCACTCACAAGCCATACACGTCATGTCAAGCAGGTCACCTGAGCTACCCCACGGTGTCACGTACGGCGGCAGCGCGCCTGCCCGACAGCGCTCTCAAGGGCAGCGGGCGGCGGCCAGTAGCGGTGACAAGGTTACATCCTGCACCATGACGACGCAGCCCTCACCGTCCGACGGGGCTGCCACACGGTATTGCAGCGGACCGGGCTGATCGGCCCGCCCCAGCGCAATGACGTCCACGACCACATTATGGTTGACCAGTTGCCTGCCTGTGTTCTCGCCTGCCGTGATATCGGTCGTGGCACTGTCGATGTAACGCACCAGCGATACCGTGGCAGCCTCCAGGGACGCAGACGGTGCAGACGTCGGGTCGATGGTAATCACCAGCTCGCCGCCGTCGCCCTGCCCAGCGGACGGTACGGCCTGCAGGTCGATCTGCACCTGCGCGGTCACATCCTGCTGCCGAAGCGCCTGACGTACACGGCGCGCATCCGAACCGACAGCCACATGGCGACCATTGACGATCATCTGCGGGGTGTATACCCCCCGTCTGCCCGCCAGCGGTGCCGTGTTGTAAGCCTGCTGTCGTTCAGTGAAGCGATGATCGGAAAAGGGATCCTTCCAGCTGCCGTCGCCGCCGTGCACGAGGGCGTCCCAGTAATCCACGTGATACTCCAGCGCCAGCAAGGATTCATCCTCCTGCAACATCGTGCCCAGCAGGCGATCCGCTGGCGGACAGGACGAACAGCCGTGCGAGGTGAACAGTTCGACCAGCCTCAGTGGCTGCCCGGATTCGACAGCCACGGTGTTTGCCGACAGTGACGATGCGCCCGTCAGTGTCAGACAGGCAAGCAGAAACAGGGGAGGTAACGACAGCTTCTTCATGACACGCTTCAGTACAGGACAGATGCCAGCTTTGGGCCTGTCAACCGGCATTGGTTCCCTTGATCTGCGAAAAGGCATCCAGCGCTTGCTGACGCGTTTTCTTCAGATCCACCAGTGGCTCGGGATAATCCAGTGCCTGTCTGGCAGACTCCCCGAGCTCCCAGGGTTTGTGCAGATAGCGTGCGTCGACATCGGCAAGCTCGGGCACCCAGCGTCGCACGTAGTCACCCTGCTTGTCGAACTTCTCCCCTTGCAGCACCGGATTGAAGACGCGAAAGAAGGGCGAGGCGTCGACACCACAACCGGCCGTCCACTGCCAGCCCATACTGTTGCTGGCCAGATCCGCATCCACCAGCGTATCGCGAAACCAGTTCTCGCCCTCCTGCCACGGAACCAGCAGATTCTTGATCAGATAGGAGGCCACGATCATGCGCACGCGATTATGCATCCAGCCTGTGGCGTACAACTCGCGCATGCCGGCATCGACAATCGGCACACCGGTCATGCCGCGCTGCCATCGACTCAGGGGCTGCGTGATGTCCTTGCGCCAGGGAAAACGGCTGAACCGCTCATCCAGGGGTTCGTCGATGGTCTGTGGAAAGTGATACAGGATGGTGTAGGCGAATTCACGCCAGACGATCTCCTTGGCAAAGGTGTTTTCATCATCGGACAATGCGCTGGTCTTGCGCCCTGCCAGCAGACGGTTCATGACGTGGCGCGGACTGATTTCACCAAAATGCAAATGCGGTGACAGACGCGACGTACCTTCATTGCCCGGCCTGTCACGATTCACGTCGTAATCGTTCACCGCACTCTTCAGAAAGCGATCCACTTGCGCACGCCCGCCCTCCTCACCCGGTGTCCAGTGCGTCATCATGTCGACATGCCAATCGAGTAAGGGCAGCAGTTGCAGTTCCTCGAGCGTCACGTTCTGCGTCAATCGAGCTGCAGTATCGGAATTCAGTGCCGGTATGGCTCGCGGTCTCTGCAAGGTGTTGACGCAGCTGTCATCGCCGTCGATCAGACGCGCCGCGGCACGCCAGAACGGTGTATAGACACGATAGGGCGTGCCGTCACCTTTCAGGTTCTCCCAGGGTTCGTGAATCAGCAAACCATTGAAGGTACGCGGCTCCAGCTCGCTCAATGCCAACTTGACCTGCTTGTCGCGGGCGATAGTGGCGGGGTCATAGCAGCGGTTCCAGAAGATGCGATCGATTCCGCCCTCTTCGATACAAGCCTGCAACACGTCAAGGGCATCGCCGCGAGCAAGATACAACTCGCTCCCCTTGTCACGAAGGCTTTCGCGCAGAGCCGCCAGACTGTGATGCAACCAGACGCGGCTGGCGGCCCCCAGTTGACCGACACTTTGCGCCATCGGATCATCGATGAAAACGCACAGCAGCTCGTCACAGCTCCGACAGGCCTCGCTCAAGGCCGGGTTGTCGCTCAGGCGCAGGTCCTGGCGAAACCACATCAAGCCCCGGCTCATGCCATCTTTCTGACCAGTGAGCCCGAGACATCGGCAACCGGCCCGAAGGCCTGTTCATCCACATCCACCACCGAGAGCGCACCTCGAGTGGGATTATCCAGCAAGGCTGCATTGGCCTCATCGGTGTCGATATGCATCTCCAGCACGAAGTTCTCACTCACTCTGACCAGCACATCGCCGAATACCAGATCGCGATCCCCGCCAACGATGGATACAGCCACTTCGTCCCTGTCTCTGACCGCAAAGCGTGCGGCATCATCGGGGTGCATGTGAATATGTCGCCGCGCACAGATCAAACCTTCGGGCAGCGTGACCGTACCGGCCGGGCCTTCCAGTGTGATCGGCGCAGAGCCGGCGACGTTACCGGAATTGCGTACCGGTGCATCGATGCCGAGCTTGAACTCGTCGGTTCTTGATATCTCCACTTGATCGATATTGCGTAGCGGGCCGAGCACCCTGACACCATCGATACGGTCGCGCGGCCCGATCAGATTGACTCGCTCCTCGCAGGCAAACTGCCCGGGCTGCGACAGTGCCTTGTCCACCGTGGGCAAGGCGCACTTGCCGAACAAGGCCTCGAAGGTGGCGGCCGTCAGATGGCAATGCCGACCACTGACGGCAATCGGTATGCTTTTCGGTGTGGCCGGATACCGAGTCTGGATAACGCGCCGGGCCTGCTGCGCGATCATCAGTTCCTCATTGGTCTTGACCACGATGGCTTCCACCCGGGATCGCGGCGTGGTGATCAGCGCATGCTCATTGTCATAACGAACACTGGCATCCCGGTTGCGATCCTCGTCCAGAATGACGCCGAGAAACTCGAGTCGCTGCAGTATGCGACCGCGCATGCTGGCACTGTTCTCGCCGATGCCACCGGTAAACACGATGGCATCCACGCCGCCCATGGCGGCGGCATAGGCACCGATATACTTGCGAGCGCGGTGCGCAAACACATTGATGGCAAGCCGAGCACGGTCATTGCCTTCGGCAGCGGCCAGTTCGATCTCCCGCAGATCGTTGCCCAGTCCGGACAGACCGGCCAGGCCGCTGCGTTTGTTCAGCAGTTCATCGAGCGAGGCGACATCGTAACCCTGACGCATCAACGACAGCAGAACGCCGGCATCGACATCACCGGAGCGTGTTCCCATCACCAGTCCTTCCAGCGGGGTGTTGCCCATACTGGTTTCTGCCGATCTGCCAAATTCCACGGCACAGGCACTGGCCCCATTTCCCAGGTGCAGCGTGATCAGACGCAACTCGTTCAGAGGTCGCTGCAGAAACCCGGCGGCAATGCCGGCAGCATACTCATGGGATATGCCATGAAACCCGTAGCGGCGAATACCGTGCTTCTCGGCCACTTCATGATCGATTGCATAGGCCGTTGATCGCCGCGGCATGCGCGCATGGAAAGCAGTATCGAACATGGCAACCTGCGGCACATCCGGCAAGGCCGTCCGTGCAGCGTGTATGGCTGCCAGACTGTAGGGATTGTGCATGGGTGCATCGGGCACATGTCGTTCTATGTCTGCCAGCACCGACTCATCGATCAGGCAGGGCTCTGCATGGCTGCCGCCACCGTGCACGATCCGGTGTCCGACGATATCGATACCGCGCCCCTGCACCTCCTTCAAGATGTCGCTGATGGCCGATTCATGCGTCCGGCCATCGCTGGCCATGGCGGCCGTATCGGCATCCATCAGGCGCTCATGCTTGCCCGATACAAGCACCGCATCGTTTTCGTCGATCAGCGCAAACTTGATGCTGGATGACCCGCAGTTGATTACCAGAGTGTTCATCGGCTGCCTTGTCTCATGAGAGTTATCGCGACGAGCAAGAAGTGTACGCGTTTGTCATCGCTGCGAATAAATGACACTGATACCCGGCCGTCACAAGTGTGCGGAAAACGATCGGCGGACTGAATTCGCCCGCTTGCCGTGTCGATAAACAGGGTATCGCACCCTGTATCCGACACCTGATGATTGCTGAATTCACTGCCGAATCGACCAGCGGGTGGCAATGTCCGTGAGCATTGTCATCCTGGTCGGTGGTACCACGCCAGAAGGCAATGCCGAGCACCGCTATCTGGTCAATGCCTTTCTGGAACGATTCGATGAACAGGTCACTCGGGTCATCACGGCCGAGCCTGTCAGACGCTCCTTCGGCACCCGTCTGAAGCGCATGCTCAAGCGTGGCGATTTCGTCGAGCGCTTCGCACGCCTGCGTTACCCCGGGGGCTATGGGCCGGATCCTGCCGATCTGCAGCGCTTGCTGGAACCGGGCCAGGACACCGCCGTGATGTCCGGAGGTGAGCGACGCTGCCACCTGCCGTCGCACAACGGCCCCGAATGCCAGGCCCTGCTCGAGGCCGACAAACCGGATGTCATCGTGGTGTACGGCACGCCGATCATCCGCGAAAACATCTTCGACAAGGCCGGCATTGTCACGCTGAACATGCACACCGGCCTGTCTCCCTGGTATCGCGGTGACAGCACCCTGTTCTGGCCGGTGTACCACGACGAGCCGGAGAAACTCGGTGTGACGGTTCATCAGTTGGTGGAATCGGTGGACGGTGGCGCCATCGCGGCAACCGCTGCGGTGCACTACGAGCCGGGCGACCGTGAAGCAGACCTGTTCGCCAAGGGTGTCAAGGCCGGCACGGCCCTGTATCTGGATTGCGTGGCTGCAGCGCTTGATGGCTCGATCGCATACCACGCCCAGGATCTGTCGATCGGCCGTGAATTTCGCTGGAAGGATCGCACGGTTGCCGCTGAACGGCGTGTTCTGGCAAATCTGGCCCGGTGGGAGCAATCAGGGTCATGAACACGCGCTTGTTGCAGGCGACGCCTGATGCGGTCGCGCCACGCTCCTCGTTCGCACGCAAGGCTGCGGGCATGCTGCGCAGCCTGCTCCGGGCCACCGGCGTGGTGCTCTATCACCTGGGCCTTGCGAAAACCATCATCAATCTGTCCCCCGGGCGTGTCCGCACGTGTCTGTATCACGCCGTGGAAGACCAGCCGGGCAGCTACACCGCAGGGCTGGGCATGAGCATCAGCCCCGAGACCTTTGCCCGCCATCTGGATTACTACCAGCGCCATTACAACGTTGTGTCGATGCAGGATCTGATACGCGGCCAGGCAGGGCCTTGCGCCGCTGTCCTGACCTTCGACGACGGTTATGCCAGTGTGGCCGAGAACGCCGTACCGGCTCTGGAGAAACGTGGCATGCCCGCCACGATCTACCTCATCGGCAAGGCGGTCAACGGCGGCATGGTCTGGGTGAACCAGCTCAATCACGCACTGAACCGACACCCATACATGACGATGAAACTGATCCACAGCTTTCCGGGACTTGCCCACATCGCCCGCGAGGACGTCATCCATCATGTGCAGACCAGCTTCCCGCCACCGCTGATCGAGCAGTTGATGAGCCGACTGGAACAGAGCGTCCCGCCAACAGCCGCGGCCAGCCAGCTGTTCCTGAACCGCGAGCAGATCAACGATCTGAAGACTCGAGCCATCGCATTCGGCTTTCATTCGAACGACCACTACAATCTGCGACTGTGCAGCGAGCACACGCTCCGACAGCAGCTCGACAGCTCGGCGCTGGGGTCACTGCTCGATTCGAAAACCTTCGCCTACCCCTTCGGCTATTGCGGCGACAGAGAGGCGGACAGATTGGAGGCGCGGGGGTTTCAGCGCACCATGCTGGTTCAGGAAGACACGCCTCAGCCGCGCAAGTCGAACCTGAAACGCTCCGAACCCAGCGGCAGATCGGCATCCCGGGTATTTGCCCAGTTGGAAGTGGAAGAGCCCGTCATGCAATGGCTACACGCAGCTCTGAGCTGAGCGCTGGCGCATGAGCTGAATGGAGCGGGTTGGATCCGCGGACCCTCGGAGATTCCATGGCTTGTGGAAAAACCTTACCCCGGAAACAAGAAAGCCCCGCACAAGGCGGGGCTTTCTCGTGGAAACCTAGTCGGGTGACAGGTTTACATGGCAGATACGTTGACTGCCGCTGGACCTTTCTGACCCTGCTCGATGTCGAAGCTCACTTTCTGACCTTCGTCGAGTGTTTTGTAACCCTCGCCAGTGATTGCGGTGTGGTGAACGAATACGTCCTTGCCGCCATCTTCAGGAGCGATGAAGCCGAAACCTTTCGCCGCGTCGAACCACTTAACTGTACCAGTACTCAAGATAATACCCTGTATCAAAAAAACAACAATATGGACAAGCCCTCAGAGAGTTGGTCGTTCTTTTACTTCCCTGCCCCTCTGACCGGACGAGTCTCTTACAATGACCATTCACGAACAGAATTCGCTGCAGGTCGCTAACGTAGACAACTCCCGGATCGTCTCCGAGTTCCGCCAACAATTGCAATATAGGTAGTTTGCTCGCCGAATACAAGCGTCGGGACACCTTCTGCGGCTTTGTTGCATGACATTCAGGCTACAATTGCGCATCATTTCTCCCGAAACCCCGCCACAGCGCCATTTGCGAGCCTTTTCACAGAAAAAGCCAAATTGCGCAGCTGGTCAATGAATATCAATAATGAGCATCGATTTTTCCGCAGGCCAACGCTGGATCAGTGATACCGAGTCCGATCTGGGCCTGGGCACCATCCTGGAAGTAGAGCACCGACAGATTACCGTCGTCTTTCTGGCTACCGGTGAAACACGTATCTATGCCAAGGAAACAGCGCCCCTGACACGCGTTGCCTTCCTGCCGGGCGACGTCATCTCCAGTCACGAAGGCTGGCAGATGCGGGTGGAGCATATCGAGGATGTCGACGGACTGCGTATCTACAGCGGTACGCGAGAGGATACCGGCGAGGCAGCCATCCTCAACGAGGCCTCACTGGACAACTTCCTGCAATTTCGCTCTCCGCGTGACCGCCTGTTCGCCGGCCTGATCGACGGCCAGCGCTGGTTCTCGCTGCGCCGCAGCGTGTTCGAGAGCCGTCACCAGCTGGCGCAGTCACCCGTGCGCGGACTCATGGGCGCTCGCGTGAGCGTACTGCCGCACCAGATCTACATCGCTGTGGAAGCGCTGAAGCGTCATCACCCCAGATTGTTGCTGGCTGACGAGGTGGGCCTGGGAAAGACCATCGAAGCGGGCATGATCGTGCATGGATCACTGGCCAACAATCAGGTGAACCGGGTACTGATTGCAGTGCCCTCTGCACTTCTGCACCAATGGCTGGTGGAAATGCTGCGCAAGTTCAATCTGAACTTTCGCATCATGGACGCCGAACGCTTCGAGGAATTGCGCGATTCGGCGCCGGACAACAATCCGTTTCTTGCCGAGCAGCTGGTGCTTTGCTCACTGGACACCCTGCTCGAAGATGACGAAGTGGGCGATGCAGCCACCGCTGCCGGCTGGGACATGCTGGTCGTGGATGAAGCCCACCACCTGAGCTGGGAGCCGGAAGAACCCTCCGAAGCCTATTCACTGGTTGAAGAGCTGGCCATGGAAACCCCGTCCGTGCTGCTGCTGACCGCCACGCCCGAGCAGCTGGGCCAATCGGGTCACTTCGCCCGCCTGCGCCTGCTGGATCCGGAACGTTTCGGCTCTCTGGAACAATACATCGAAGAGGAAGCCTCCTTCGGCTGGGTTGCCGCGGTGGCCGACAAGCTTGCCAGTGACCAGGCTCTGGATGATGAGGAAATCCAGCGCTTGCAGAGCCTGCTTGGCGAACCATTCAGCGACAGTGAGCAGAAGACCCTGAGCTCCTCCGCAGCCATGTCGGTCAGCGAGCTGCCACCTCAGCTGATCAACAAGCTGGTGGATCGCCACGGCACTGGCCGACTGATGTTCCGCAATACGCGTCGCGCCATCACCGGTTTTCCCGAAAGACAGCTGCACAGCTATCAGCTCGAGGACGACACGCTCGACACCCAGGCCGTCTGGTTGCTTGAGTTCCTGCTGGAACAATACCCGGAGAAGGTGCTGGTCATCTGTTCCCGGCGCGAAACCGTGCAGGCACTGGCCGAGCAGTTGCGGGTGGCCGGGGTACAGAGTGCCCAGTTCCACGAAGGCATGTCCATCGTCGAGCGCGACCGGGCCGCCGCCTGGTTTGCCGACCCCGAGGAAGACTGCCGTCTGCTGCTGTGCTCCGAGATCGGCAGCGAAGGGCGCAATTTCCAGTTCCTGCACAATGTGGTCATGCTGGAGCTGCCCGACGCGCCAGACCTGCTGGAACAGCGTATCGGCCGACTGGACCGTATCGGCCAGACGCAGACCATCCAGATTCATGTGCCCACCGCCGCTGGCACGCGCGACGCACTGTTGCTGAACTGGTATCACCACGGGCTCGATGCCTTCGAACGCATCTGCAGATCCGGCACCGCCGTGCGTGAGCGCATGGCCTCGCGGCTGGACCCTCTGCTGGCCAGTGCCGCCGATGGAGACCCGGTTGACAATCAGGTGCTCGATGCACTGATTCAGGACACGCGCAAGCTCTCGCAACAGCTGGATGTCGAACTGGAAGCCGGCCGGGACCGCTTGCTGGAACTGAACTCGAACCGGCCGGAGCTGGTGCAGGAGCATCTGGACGAATTGGCCCGGGTGGATCGCAACTACAGCCTCCAGGATTTCATGGAAGCGGTATTCGATCGCTTCGGCGTCGATGTGGCCGAGCAGCGTGATCACTGGATCATCCATCCCAGCGACCACATGCAGGTAGCACACTTCCCGCACCTGCCCGCTGGCGGCATGACGCTGACCTTCGACCGGGCAACGGCCCTGACGCGCGAGGACTTCACCTACCTGACCTGGGACCACCCCATGGTGACAGCCTCCATGGACCTGATTCTGGATGAAGGCTTCGGCCAGGCCGATTGCCAGGTCATCAAGACCGATGAGCTTCCGAAGAATCTGACGTTCGTGGAAGCCAGCTATATTCTGCAATGTACAGCGGATGTGCGTCTGAACATCGATCGCTATCTGCCTGCCCAGATACAGACCTGGAGCGTGGGTATCGATGGCAAGGACTACACCGAGCAGGTCGCCGCTCTGGAGCTGGACAGTCTCAAGCAACGCTACGATCGCAATGCCTTGCGCAAGGTGGTTCTGAAGAATCGCGAAGTGCTCGAAAAGCTGATCGACCGCTCGGCGGCACTGGCCGAAGAGGCGCTGCCCGACCTGGTGCAAGGCGCCCGCGACCGTATCGACAGCGAGTATCAGGAGGCACGCGAAAGACTGCAATCACTGGCACGAGTCAATCCGTCGGTGAAACAGGAAGAGATCGATGCGCTGGACGAACATCATCAGGCCTTGCACGCAGCCCTCGAGGCCACCCATGCACGGCCTGTCTCCGTGCGCGTCATGTTCAACGGCTGATCCAGCCAGCCACAACCGGTACGCCATCCGATGATAGTCGTCTCCTTCAATGTCAACAGTGTCCGCTTGCGATTGCATCAGCTGCAGGCGCTGATCGATGCCCGCTCCCCCGATATCATCGGCCTGCAGGAAACCAAGGTCGTGGATGCCGACTTTCCGGTGGACGCCTTGCGCGAGATGGGCTATCACGCCGCTTTTGCCGGGCAGAAGACCCACTATGGGGTCGCCATGCTGTCGAAGACGCCCATGAGCGATGTCAGCATCGGTTTCCGCAGCGATGACGAGGATGCCCAGAAACGACTCATCACCGCCACCGTGCAAAGCCCCGGCGGAAAACCCGTGACGATCATCAACGGGTATTTCCCGCAAGGCGAAAAGCGCGACCACCCGGTCAAGTTTCCCGCCAAGGAGGCTTTCTATCGAAACCTGCAGGACAAGCTGGTCAAGGAGCATTCTCCGGAGCAGAACCTGTTGGTCATCGGTGATTTCAATGTCGCCCCCGTCGATCAGGATCTGGGCATAGGCGCGGACAACGTCAAGCGCTGGTTGCGCTCCGGCGCGACCAGCTTCCTGCCCGAGGAACGCGAATGGATACAGCGATTGCAGGACTGGGGACTGGATGACAGCTTTCGCATCAAATACCCGGAGACGGATGATCGCTTCAGCTGGTTCGACTACCGCAGTCGTGGCTTTGATCGCGACCCGAAGCGCGGTCTGCGCATCGATCACCTGCTGTGCACGCGTCCGATGACATCCACCCTGGTCGATAGCGGCATCGATTACGACATACGGGCCATGGAAAAACCCTCCGACCACTGCCCTGTCTGGTCCGAATTCGACCTCTGATCGCCTTCCCTGTCGGTCCTCCCGGTAGCAGGCACAGCTGAAAACGGGGCCCTGGTCACAAACTGACCGGGCACTGTCTAGTAGTATTTCGGGTTGGGAGTAACCCCGCAATCACCGATTGCGCGAGCCTGTGTCGCCTGTATTCAGCGGCACGATGATGCGACAGGGACTGATCGAGTTGAATACTGCCATTTTCTCCATTTGCGCATCCACAGCTGTGTCCCTCTGTCTCTGGTGCCCATCGGCAAGGAGTGCCATCGGCAGCCCGCAGTCCTTTACCGACCTGCCAGTAGACCGAATCTCTCCGCTCCTCGTGACAGCGCTGGCTGTGGCCCTGCTGCTGATCGTGGTGGTCCATCACCGACGCCAGCGCAAGACGCCACCACCGGTCAGAAGCTACAAGTTCGCCGAGAAGATGGCCGACATCAGCTACGCCACAGAACTGGAGCAGGTGGGGCCTCTCCGAAAAAAGGATTCGCCCAACGCCTTTACCGACAGTATCGAGCCGCTGAGTCGACTGTGCGATCAGGCATTGCAGGCCAGCCACGGTAGATCTCTGGCACTGGTCGGCACACGACCTGGCAGCGGTACCACCACTATCGCCATCGCACTCGCCCGAAGCCTTGCGAACAGCGGCAAACGTACCTTGCTGCTCGATCTGAACTTCGAACGTCCCATGGTGCAACTGAGCACCGGTGCCACCAGTGAGGCGGGCATCAGCAACTACCTGGTGTCGGGCCTGATCGATGGCATCGTGGCGCAAGACGCCGCATCGCCGCTGGATATCATCGGCACCGGCAACCTGCCACTGCATTCGGTCAAGACCTTTCTGGCCAATGCGCACTACAAGGACAGCATGAATGCGCTGATGTCGATGTACGAACGGGTTGTCATCGACTGCGCGCCCGCCAGTGTGGAGCAGCCGGACGTCTCGCGGATCATCGCAGCTTCTGACCTGCGGCTGCTGGTCATCGATGCGCAGCACGATACCGTGCAGTCACCGAACGTGCAGGGCTTGCTGCGCATTCACAAACGCTGGCACCATGGCAACACGCTGGTGCTGCTCAACAAGGTCAGATCCGATGCCTCCGAGGCGGCAAGCGATGACAATGCGCCGTCCACTCAAGCAGGCTTGCGCCCCGTGCATTCGGAAAAATGGATCCTGCAGCAGCCGGATGAACTGTACACACTCAAGCTCACCGAGCTGCGCTACCGACCGGTACTGACTCGACGTCAGGTCTCCAACTATGCCGGGCATCAGGTTGCCTGTTTCAGACTCACGGTGCTCGGCGAGGTGAACTACCTGCTGATACTCGGACAATTCGATGATCGGGAAACCGCTCGGCAGGCGGCCCGATCGTTGGGACTGACACAATCCTCGGTCTTGCCCATCACGTTTGCCGACGTCAAGAAAGGCATCCGGCTCGAACTGCAACGCAAGTTGAAGGCTGCCGACTCTACGAAGGTATCAATCTGATCCATTCGTCGGATAGAACGTCCTGCCCAAAGGTATGAACAACGTTCAATTAACCCATTTGGGTGTAGCGGCGCGCTGTATCGCTCAATAACATTGCCTCCCACAGACTAGGGAGGCGTTTCGATGCAGGCAGTGTCACTAACCGGATTGAGTACCCTTTTCGTGCTCTTGTGGAGTTCCGGCTGGGTTGCATCGCAGCTTGCCATCAGCGAACTGGATATCGTCACGCTGCTGATCGTGCGCTATCTGATCGTGTTTGCCGCGCTGTTGCTGCTGGTCAGTCTGTTTGGCTACTGGCGCCGCATGTCGCTCAGCGAGGTGCTTCAGCAGATGCTGGTTGGCAGCCTGATGCATGGCATCTATCTGATGGCAGCCCTGAGTGCTTTCGAGGCGGGGGTATCCGCCGGCCTGGTGGCTTTCATCATGACTTTGCACCCGATGCTGACCGCCACCCTGTCATCAAGAGTCAACGGTGAGGAGGTTTCTGCCAGACAGTGGCAAGGTCTGCTGATCGGTACACTCGCCATTGTCCTGTCCGTATCCGACAGCTACCGTCACGGCGCCTCAGGGGCCGCACTGGTATTACCGTTCCTCGCGGTTCTGGCCCTGACGGTCGGTTCACTGCTGAACAGACACCTCGAGCTGTGCCACAAGGCGCGTGCGGAGCGTCCTCAACCGGTCCTGCTGATTCTGCTGCTGCAAAGTACCGGCGCACTGCTGGTGCTCCTGCCGATGCGCGATGCGAACATCCCGATTCACTTCAGCCACTTTCAGTCCGGTGAATGGATGTTGCTGCTGTGGCTGGCCCTGGGCGTCTCCCTGGGGTCCTACGCCATTCTGCAGCTACTGCTCAGACGCATCTCCACGACCCGAGTGGCCAGTCTGGGCTACCTGATACCACCAGCGACCATGGTGCAGGCCTATCTGGTGTTCGGCGACAGCCTGTCCGTGGTGGATATGGCGGGACTGACCCTGGCGGCCATTGGTGTCTACTGCGTCATGACGCCGGAAGGATCCCGGACCGCGACCCCGACAGACTCGACCGAAGGCCTACCCCGGATTGCGATGACAGACAGCATGCGGCTGCCACTGACGGTGCCTGTTCGGCCGCTTGCAGCCAGCACCGCGCGGCTGGATATCGAACTGTGATCCTGAGCTGTCTTTAGCTGTCTTTAGCTGTCTTTAGCTGTCTTTGAGCTGTCTTTGAGCTGTCTTTGAGCTGTCTCTGAGCTATCTGCAAGCAGACTTCAAGCAGGACACAAGCAGGACACAAGCAGGACACAAGCAGGACACAAGCAGGACTCAAGCAGGACTCAAGCAGGACTCAAGCAGGACTCAAGCAGGACTCAAGCAGGACTCAAGCAGGACTCAAGCAGTCTTTATTCTGTCCTGGTTCGATCTTCATTCGTCGGCAGAACGCTGGCTGAAACGGCCAGCGCTCTGCCGGTGCACGAGAGGCGCCTTATGGCAACTCGCCCTGTACGCCCTGAACGTAGAAGTCCATGCCCAGCAGGGTCTTGTCATCATAGACTTCGCCCTCGGCCAGGATTTCCTCACCGGCCTGATTCAGGATTGGTCCCTGAAACGGGTGGAAACTACCATCGATGATGCCTTCTCGAACCACCTCGGCAGCAGCCTTCACGTCGTCTGGCACATCGGCACTGTACTCGGGAAACGACACCATGCCCGTATCGATACCGCCCCAGGTGTCGGTGGATTCCCAGCTTCCTTCCATGGCGGCGCGTGTGCGATCAATGTAGTACTGATCCCAGTTGTCGATGATGGATGTCAGTTGCGCTGCGGGAGCAAACGCGGACATGTCCGATGCCTGACCGAAACCCAGTACGCCCCGCTCCTCGGCGACTTGCAACGGCGCGGGTGAATCGGTGTGCTGTGTAATGATGTCAGCGCCCTGATCGATCAGCGCCTTGGCAGCATCTGCCTCCTTGCCCGGGTCATACCAGCTGTTGACCCACACCACCTTGACTTCGGCATCGGGGTTGACCTTGCGCATGGCAATGGTGAAGGCATTGATACCTCGAACCACCTCCGGTATGGGGAAAGAGCCGATATAACCCACCGTATTGGTCTTGGTCATCATGCCCGCCATGGTGCCGATCACAGCCCGACCTTCGTAGAACCGAGCGCCGTAGGTGGACACATTGTCGGCTCGCTTGTAGCCCGTGGCATGTTCGAACTTGACGTTGGGGAAGTCACGGGCAACTTTCAACGTCGGGTTCATGAAACCGAAGGAAGTCGTGAAGATCAGATCATGGCCACTGCTGGCCAGTTTGCGCACCACCCGCTCAGCATCGGCCCCTTCGGGTACGCTTTCAACGAAGGTGGTTTCGACATCAGCGCCGAACTCGTTCTGCACGGCCTGCCGACCGAGGTCATGCCGGTAGGTCCAACCGTGATCCCCTACCGGGCCCACGTAGACAAAACCGACCTTGAAAGGATCAGCTGCCTGTGCAGACAAGGCCGCAGCAGACAGTACGGCAGCACCGAACACCCGTCCGGCCTGTTTCAGATACGCACTTATTGACATGAAGATCTCCACTATGTGAACACAAGCCGAGGCAGCGCAGGCATCAGCTTGTCGGGTAGAACGATTGGCCAATACTGGCCGGTGCATTACGCCTGATACGGCCACGATCGCGAGAAATCAGTACCAGAACCAGTATCGTTGTCAGGTAGGGTAGCATCGACATCAGCTGCGATGGCACATTAATTCCCAGGGCCTGGCCGTGCAGTTGCAGAATGCTGATACCACCGAAAAGATAGGCACCCAGCAGCAGCCGGCCGGGCTGCCACACCGCAAAGACCACCAGCGCCAAAGCAATCCAGCCTCGTCCTGCGCTCATGTTCTCCGCCCACATGGGGGTATACACCAACGACAGATAGGCGCCACCCAGTCCGGCACAGGCGCCGCCGAACAGCGTCGCCATGTAACGTACACGAATGACCTTGATGCCCAGCGCATGAGCCGCGTCGTGGGAGTCGCCCACCGCACGCAGCACCAGACCGGCCCTTGAGCGGTTGAGGAACCATGACACCAGAAGGACGATGGCAAACGAGCCATAGACCAGCACATCATGGCTGAACAGCAGACGCCCCACGACTGGCAGATCGCTGAGCCATGGAATGTGCAGACTGGGAAGGCCTGCGAAGGCGATACCCACCAGAGATTGACCCAGCAACGCTGACAGACCGATACCGAAAATGGTCAGCGCCAGCCCCGTGGCCACTTGCGAGGACTGCAGACTCAAGGTCAGAAAGGCAAAAATCGAGGCCAGCAGCATTCCGGCGAGCAGACCGGCCAGAATGGCCAGGGTGGCGCTGCCGGTGTGATGAGCGACAGCAAAACTGCAGACGGCACCGGCGAGCATCATGCCTTCCACTCCCAGGTTCAACACACCGGAGCGTTCGACGACCAGCTCACCGATGGCGGCATACACCAACGGCGTTGCGGCGGTGATGATGGTCAGAACCGTGAGCATCAGAGTCTCGTTCATGATTCCATCCTCACTTGAACACCACGCGGTAATTGATCAGCACATCAGTCGCCAGCAGAAAGAACAGCAGCATTCCCTGAAAAACCCCCGTCACCGCCAGCGGCAGGCTCAGGGTGATCTGCGCGCTTTCGCCTCCCAGATAGGAAAGGGCCATGATCAGCCCCGCGAACAGCACCCCTACCGGATGCAGCCGCCCCAGAAAAGCCACGATGATGGCCGTGAATCCATAGCCCGGCGAGATACTCGGCAGCAGCTGACCAATCGGGCCGGCCACCTCGAACAGACCTGCCAGCCCTGCACATCCCCCACCGATCATCAATGCCGTCCAGATCAGTTTCGGCTGGCTGAAACCGGCATGAGCACCGGCCCGCGGAGCCGCGCCGTTGACTCGCAGCGCAAAGCCCAGCAGCGTACGCGTCAACAGTATCCAGCCTGCCAACACCACGCCCACCGCAACCATGGCCCCGGCATGCAAACGGGTGCCTTCCAGAATACGCGGCAGCAAGGCTGCATCGTGAAACATGCGAGACTCGGGAAAATTGAAGCCATCCGGGTCACGCATGGGCCCGGAGACCAGCCAGGACAACAGCAGCACCGCCACATAGGTCAGCATGAGACTGGTCAGGATCTCGTTGACGTTGAAGCGCGTCTTGAGCAGCGCCGGTATGGCGGCCCAGGCCATGCCTCCTGCAATGCCTGCCAGCACCATCAGAGGCAGCACGTACCAGCCGTCATTCTGATGAAACATCAGCGCCACGGCCGCGCCAGTGATGCCACCGAGAATCAGCTGGCCTTCCGCCCCGATATTCCAGACCTGCGCGCGAAAACCGATCGACAGGGCCACCGCGATGATGATCAACGGAGCGGCCTTGACACCCAGCTCGGCCCAGCCGTAAAGACTGCTGACAGGTTCAATGAAGAAGGCGTAGAACGCCGCACCGACCGGCACACCGAGTATGGCAAACAGCATCAGTCCGGCCAGCAGGGTGATGCCCAGAGCCAGTAACGGCGCCAGATAGCCCATCAGTCGCGAGGGGTCGGCTCTTCTCTGCAGGGCGATCATGCTTCGACTCCGCTCAATTGCTCTCCCCCCATCAGGAGTCCGACCTGTTGCACCGTGATGTCCTGCACGCGATGGAAATCCGAGAGCCGACCTGCACACAGGGCGCCGATGTATTCACAGTTCTGCATCAGTTCATCCAGATCCTGAGAGATCATCAGAACGGCAGCGCCCTGATCGGCCAGCTCTCGAAGCGCTTCGTGTATGGCCAGCGCGGCACCGGCATCCACGCCCCAGGTGGGCTGCGAGACGACCAGTACGCGAGGTGCCTGCAGAATTTCCCGCCCGACGATGAATTTCTGCAGATTGCCGCCGGACAGGCTGCTGGCCAGCGACTGCGGTCCATGACACTGGACGTTGAATCGTTCGATGATCTCCCGGGCGAAGCGCCGGCTGCGTGATGCCGACGTAAACCAGGAAAACCCCAGTGATTTGCGATGATGGGCTGTCAGGAAGGCATTTTCGCTCAATGACAGGGAGGGTACCGCCGCGTGACCGAGCCGTTCCTCGGGAACGCAGCAGAGTCCTTTCTGCCGGCGCAAGGCCGCGCCCTGCCTGCCCACAGCCTCGCCGCACAGTGTCAGCGCCTCTGCCTGCGCCAGACGTCGCTCTCCGGAGAGTGCCTGAAGCAGCTCGTCCTGGCCATTTCCCGCCACACCGGCAATGCCGACGATCTGGCCGGCACGTACCTGAAGATGCAGATTCTTCAAGGCGATGTCGTGGTTATCGACCGCAGGCAGCGACAGCTCATCCAGCGCCAGCAGCACCTCGCCCACATCGGCCTGCCGCTTGGCCTGCATGAGCGGTACTTCGCTACCCATCATGAGACTTGCCAGACTGCGGGCCGACTCGGCGCGAGGATCAGCCTCGGCCACCTTTCTTCCCAGACGCAGGATGGTCGCCTCATCGCACAGCTGGCGTATTTCCTCCAGCTTGTGGCTGATGTAGAGAATGGCCATGCCTTCTTCGGCGAGACGCTTGAGCGTGGCAAACAGTTCACTGACCTCCGCCGGCGTCAGCACGGAAGTAGGCTCATCCATGATCAGCAAGCGAGGATCCTGTAACAGGCAGCGCACGATCTCAATGCGCTGCCGCTCGCCGACCGACAGACTGTAGACCGAACGCCGTGGATCCAGTGGCAAGCCGTAACGCGTGGAGACGTCGCTTATTCGTTGCTCCAGCGCATCATCGGCATCCACATCCATACCCAGTGCAATGTTCTCCAGCACGTTCAGAGAATCGAACAGGGAGAAATGCTGGAATACCATGGCTATGCCCAGTTCCCGGGCTACCGCCGGAGAACTGATGTGCACAGGCTCTCCTTGCCAGTGTATCTCACCGGAATCGCTGGCCAGCAGCCCGTAGAGTATCTTCACCAGGGTGCTCTTGCCGGCCCCGTTCTCCCCCAACAGCGCGTGCACGCCGCCACTGTGCAATTTCAGGTCGATGCTGTCGTTGGCCAGACATCCGGGGTAGGCTTTGGAAATCCCCCTCATTTCCACCAGCGGAACACCGTTGCCGGTTTCCGCCTTCGGCGATATTGGTTCTGGCATGAAGCGAACTGGATGGTTGCAATGCGGCCAGTGTACCCTGACCAAACCGCAATGGGACACACGGCGCGTGCCTGCGGCCCGTAGTGAGAAACAGATGGCGCTTCGCGGGCACCCTTACTGCAGACAGATCACTGCCTCAGCCTCTGTTCAGGACTCACAGCGAGACCGACCCCGGAAAGCCGGGGGTCGGACCTCACCCTGGGGTCGGACCTCGCCTTGTGGTCGGACCTTGACACGGGGTCGGACCCTGGCTGCTTCGAGCCCTGCTGGCTCGCGTCGAACCGGGGGTCAGCCTCACTCGTCGGGGCTGGACCGTACTCGCGCGCTGAGGTCGGACCCGCTGGGGACGGACCTTGAGTCAGCCTCGATCAACCCCAGACTCTGTGTTTGATCTGCCCGGCCTCGAGTCGCCATTAATCAATCGCGTCAGAGTCGCAGCAGCGATGATTCGACGGTCGACTGACCCAGAACCCCGAACCGGACCTCCCCTCATGAAGATAGATATTGTTTCCGATGTAGTCTGCCCCTGGTGCATCATCGGCTACCGACAACTGCAGCAAGCCCTTGAACAGACCGGTATCGAAGCCGAGATTCACTGGCACCCTTTCGAGCTGAACCCGGACATGCCTGCGGAAGGCGAGCAACTGCGAGATCATGTCATGCGCAAGTACGGCTCCAGCGCCGAGGACAGCGACAAGAACCGACAGCAGCTCGTTCAGGTGGGTGCCGAGCTCGGTATCGATTTCAATTTCAGCGAAGACTCGCATATCCGCAACACCTACGATGCCCATCAATTGATGCACTGGGCGGATACCAGGGGATTGAAGAACGAGCTCAAGCAATCATTGTTCATGGCCTACTTCACCGAAGAGCTCGACGTCAGCGACCGCAAGGTGCTGGTGGAACGGGCGGCCAGCGTGGGACTCGACGCGGTCGAGGCCGCCGCTGTGCTGGAAGACCAGCGCTATGCCGAGATCGTCCGGGAAAACGAGAAGTTGTGGGTCTCTCGTGGAATCCACGGCGTTCCTGCCGTGATTCTTGAGGAGAAGTACCTGCTCAGTGGTGCACAAGGGGTGGAGAATTTCAGTGCCGCGCTTAAGCAGGTCGAAGCCGAGTCTGCCAACGCCTGATCGGTACAAGACCCCTCTGCAGGACTCCCGTGGCGCTTGCCACGGGACTATCACGCTCGTGGACTGCACCGCGACAGTGCAGTGACGGTTTCAGACCCTGATCAGACCACCGGCGGTATCGCGTCGATTTCGCCGTGGAACCGAATATTCGGAAATTCTCGATGCAGGAGACTGTGCAGCTCAACGCGCTGACCTTCCTTGAGCTCGACCACCATCAACAACTCGCCGCGTGCAATAGCCTCCTCGAATTCACGCAGCTGACTATGCGGCACCGACGAACCGATCAGTGAGGAGGCAAGCACGCCGAATGTTGCACCGCCGGCAGTGGCCAACGCAAGGGCGGCCCCTCCCAGAGCCAGCCCCGGAGCAATGACCACCGCACCGAGTCCCGCTATCAAGCCGGTTGCACCGCCGACCAGGGCGCCTCGCTTTGTGGCCGGCACCACATCGTTCTCGAACTCTCCGGGATCAGGCATGTCGTCAAGTTGCTGAGCCTCCTTGCCGATGACGCTGATGCAGGAATCATCCACACCCTCTGCTTTCAGTAGCGACACGACTTCTCTACCCTGCTCGGCGTTGTTTACCGAAAATACGAGTTTATCAACCATACTTGCTTCTCCGTTAAGACTGTGCTCAGGCTACGGCAAAGCGATACGCTGCCTTGAAGACTGTAAATCCTACAAGACAGGGCGTCTGCCAGCCGTGCACGGCACTCGCCGTGTTGAAATCCGCGTGTGCAGAAACCGACAACAGAGTCCATGATCGACAAGAACGCCAGAGGCCGACAAGCTCGAGTGCCCTATCGCATCACTGTGAAGGGATGGTGGGACATCGCCAGACGACTGTTCAGCAATATCGGCGAGCAGAACATCTCGATACTCGCCGCGGGTGTCGCCTTCTACTCCCTGCTCGCCATCTTTCCGGCTCTGGCTGCGATCGTGACCACCTATGCTCTGTTGGCAGACCCTCAGACCGTGGCCGAGCATCTGGACAAGGCTCAGGCCTTTCTACCCGGCGACGTCATGAGCATCTTCGACGAGCAATTGAGCACACTGAGTTCACGACCCAGTGAAGGACTGAGCATCAAATTGATCGGCGGCATTCTTTTGGCCATATGGAGTGCGCACAAGGGCGTGGACGCACTCACACGCGCCATTGGCGTTGCCTACCAGGAGCCGGAAACACGCGGTTTCATCAAGCTCAACATCGTGACTTATCTGATGACGGCAGCGGCGGTCATGTTCATGGTTGTCATTCTGATTCTGCTGGTTGTCCTGCCTTCGATCACAGCCCTGTTCACGCTGCCGGAATGGTGGAACATGTTCGTGCCGATCGTGCGGTGGCTGGTCTTCGTGGCCGTGGTCTCCCTGGCCATTGCTACCCTGTACCGCTTTGCACCGGCTCGTCGGCCGGCCAAGTGGCGCTGGCTGTCTACCGGTGCTGTCGTCGCGACCCTCATGTGGCTGTCGGGATCCGCGCTGTTCTCCCTGTATGCCAGCCAGTTCGGCAGCTATAACGAAACCTATGGAGCACTGAGTGCCATTGTTGTCATGTTGCTGTGGCTGTTCATCAGCAGTTACGCCATCATACTGGGCGCCGCGCTCAATGCGGAAATGGAGCACCAGACCCGCCACGACACGACACTTGGCCCTGACCGTCCGATGGGACAACGCGGTGCCATCGTTGCCGATACGCTTGCCCCGTCACCCTCCACGGACTGAATACCTGGAGTGACCGGCCTCTGCCTTTGTGGACAGCAGGTCAACCAAAGTCATCTGGCTTGCAGCGACAGCGGGAGTAACACTGGCACTGGCACTGGCACTGGCTACGGCTACGGCTACGGCAACGGCAACGGCAACGGCAACGGCAACGGCAGTAGTATTGGTATTGTGGCAATACTGTGATCACCCGGCAGGACGTTGGTGAGGCGCAGCCAACCCCTCTGGACACCGCGACGCAAGCCGGTTTGTAATTCTTGCACTGGCGCGCATGGCACCGCCTTGCAGGCCAAGCTCGATCTCATTCACAATGCATGAAGAGGAGAGCGGCGCAGATGGAATCCGAGGACGTCAGCACACTGGAATCAATCGATTCCATTGAAGAAGTTCAATCGACCGCTCTGGCCACGCTGGGCGAGATCGTCAGGGACTTCGTGGAGCATCTGCCGTTTCTCGTGGGCGCTCTGCTGACCTTGTTGCTGACGTGGGGCCTGGCCAGGCTTGTATCGGCCTTCGGCACCCGATTGCTGAAGAACTGGAGCAAGCGCGATTCGGTCAAGGAACTCATTGTCCGGTTGCTCAGCATCGTCGTCTGGGTGGCCGGCCTGCTGTTCACGGCCATCGTGTTGTTTCCGGGCTTGACCCCCAGCAAGGCACTGGGTGGGCTGGGTCTGGTCTCCATTGCCGTGGGTCTGGCATTCAGAGACATCTTCGAAAATTTCTTCGCCGGCATACTCATACTCTGGCGATTTCCGTTTGAGCGCGGTGACTACATCGAGTGCGAAGGTCTGGTCGGAAAGGTGGAAAAAATCCTGATCCGCATGAGCTATATCAGGGAGAACAACGGCGAGTTGACCGTGGTACCCAACTCCTTCCTGTTCAAGAACCCCGTGACAATCCTGACCAGCCAGGCCAGCAGACGGGTCATGTTGACCACAGGGGTTGCCTACGATGTGGATGTGGAAGAAGCGGTCGAAGTCATCACTCAGGCCGTGAATCGCTGCAAGACCCTGACAGAGGACAAGCCTGTGCAGGTCTTCCCGAAAGCCTTCGGCAGCAGCAGTATCGACATAGAGATTGCGTGGTGGACGGACTCCACGCCATTGGGTGTGCGACGTTCAACCGGTGAGGTTGTCACGGCCGTCAAGAGCGCACTGGACAAGGCCGGTATCGAGATACCATTCCCCTATCGCACTCTGACGTTCAAGGAGCCGCTGCCCATACGGCAGGAAGGCGAACAAACCGAGTAGATTGTCGGGTCGGCAAGGGTGCTGCGTCCAGGCAGCACCCTTGCCAAATCCGTCAGTGCTGCTGCAGATAGCTGCGCAGATTGTCTATCTCGACCGGCTTGGTCATGTGGTGGTCAAACAGATTGCGATGCTGCTCATCCAGTTCCGTGCTGCCCGTCAGGGCAACAAACCGCGCATTCTGCAAGCCCGGTATCTGGCGCATGCGGGTCACGAGCGCATAGCCGTTTTCATCCGGCAGACCGATATCTGACAGGACCACATCCGGCTCGATCGATTCGAGCAGTGACATGGCCTGCGCCGCAGAATGCGCCATGTGTACCGTATGGCCGGAGCGCTCCAGCAGTCGCTTCATGATCCTGGCAGATTCCTCATGATCTTCGACCAGCAGCACACACTGCGCGGCACAGCTTTCGGCCTTGCCACCGCGCTTCTCACTGATCTGTCGGTGCAGGGATTCGATCAGAAGATGCTTGTCGATCGGCTTGGTCAGATAATCGGTGCAACCTGCCTTCAGACACTTTTCCCTCTCCCCTTTCATGGCATTGGCCGTCAGGGCCACGATCGGGTGTCTGAACCCCTGCTCGCGCAGTCGGGTAGCCGCATCATAACCGTTGATCTCGGGCATCTGCATATCCAGCACGATGGCCTCGAAGCCCTTGCCTGCGGATTCGGCCTCAGCGACTTTCTCGAAGGCGTCTGCGGCACCTGAAGCAGTACTGACCTGAGCGCCCGCATCTTCCAGGATGTGCTGCACCACGTGCAATACATCGCGTCGATCATCCACGGCCAGCAGTCGATAAGGCAAGTCCGGTAGCTGCAGCGGTTCCGCCGATTCGCTGACCTCACGTTTGACCGGTGTAGCCAACACGATATCGTCCAGATCACCCGCGGGCAAACTCAGTGTCAGTGTGCTGCCATGCCCCAGCTTACTCTCTACAGAGATACTCCCGCCAAGGCTGGATGCCAGCCGCTGACTGATGGCCAGACCCAGACCACTGCCGCCGAAACGACGTGAAATGGAAGAATCGGCCTGCCGAAAGGCGGCAAAGACTTCCCTTTGCTGAGCCTCTGTCATGCCGATCCCGGTATCGGTGACATGAAAAAGCACACAAGGCTGCGGCGAGCTCTGGTAATCGATGCGCAGCGTCACTCCGCCGGTCTGGGTGAACTTGACGGCATTGCCCGTCAGATTGACCAGAATCTGCCGCAGACGAGTCGGATCGGTTTCCAGAGTGACCGGCAGTTTGCTCAGATACTCCACCCCGAGGTCCAGCTGCTTGCGATCTGCCTGCAGCTGCATCATGTCCAGTGTCTGTTCGATGATGTCCACGGGTGACACCGGCACCAGCTCAAGCTCCAGCTTGCCCGACTCGATTTTCGACAGATCCAGAATATCGTTGATCAGATTGATCAGAAAACGCCCGTTGCGCTTGATGGTACGCACGCTCTGCAGGTTGTCAGGGTCATTCAGATGGCTTTCCAGCAGATCCGCATAACCGAGAATCGCGGTCATCGGTGTCCTGATCTCATGACTCATGTTCGCCAGGAATTCGCTCTTGAAGCGATTGGCATTCTCGGCCTGCTCACGCGCCTCGTCAGCTTGCAGTTTCAACACCCGCAGTCGCTCCTCGGACTTGCGCCGGTGAGTCACTTCCTCGGCCACGATATTGATGCCCACCACCTCATCGTTCTGGTCCCTGACCGGAATCATGCTCTCCACCCAGTGACGCTCCACCCCCGGTTGCGCCGGCGTGGTTCCGGTCAGCGGAATATCGCGAATGGCCTTGCCGGTATCGAGAATCTCGTGCAGCAGCGGCAGGGCCTGTTCGGCAATATCGGGGAGTACTTCTGCGACATGCCTGCCGATATGCTCGGCAGCAGACAATCCGTTGATCTCTGCCATGTGCTTGTTGATGCGCGTCCAGCGCAAATCTCTGTCCAGCACACACAGACCGATGGGGGCCGTGTTGTAGATATCCTCGATCTCCTGCAACAGAGAACGGCTCTTCAACTCGGCAAGCTCCAGGGCAACCTCCATCTGGCGACGGTGGGTCACGTCGATTGCCGAGGGAATCAGGTGCGTCACCGTGCCATCCGCTGCACGCATGGGCTCGATCTGGAAATCGACGATGCCTGTCTCGCCATCGCGCAGATTGATCTCGACATCGAAACGCGAGTTCTCACCCGCGGCGGCCTGTTCGATGGCCTTGTCGAGCATGGCCTGGGATTCAGGCTTGTCTGCCCACCAGGGCGTTTCGCGAAACAGTTTGCCGATGACAGTCTCGCTGGCTACACCAGCGGCCGTGAGCGCTGACTCGTTGGCCTGCAGCAGGATGCCATCGATCGAGCACACACCCACGAAACTGCGCAGACTATCGATGATATTTCGCGTGAACTGCTCCGCGGCAATCGATTGCGTGATGTCGGTGAAAGTCACCACGATACCACTGGGCAGATTGCCGGTTCGCACATACGGCAGCACCCGGCGCAGAAAACAGCGGCCATCACGCGTATGGACCTCGATCTCGTCGGCCTCGTCCCCCAGGTCCTCGCGTCGTGGCAGGGCCGGCATGTGCCGGGCATTGTGAGTCGCATGCTCGATGGAGCGGCCCAGGTCCGAACTGATCAGGTTGTAGATGCTGGACACGGCCGGCGTGAACAATCTGATCCGATGTTCATCATCGAGAAACAGGGTAGCCATCTGGCTGCTTGTCAGCAGGTTCTCCAGGTCATCATTGGCTCGCTCCACCGAGCGATGGCTGATTTCCAGCTCCTCCTTCGACGCCTCGAGCTCCTCGTTGGAGGTATGCAGCTCTTCGTTGATGGACAGCAGCTCCTCGTTGGATGACTTCAGTTCTTCGTTGGCAGCTTCCAGGTCCTGCACCGTACGCTCCAGATCTGCCTGCGTCGTCGACAGCTCCTGTTCCAGCTTGACGATCATGTTCTGCGAGAGTTGCACAGTGTCCTGCCTCTCGATCGTCAGCGGCTCTCTGTCTGCGGTCATCGGCACTTCGGACTCCTGAAAGATGACCATCAGCAGCTCTTCATCGGCACCGAGCGAAGGCATGGGTTGTATTGTCAACGTCACGCGCCTCAGACCATTCTTGACCCTCATCAACATACGATCGTGGACGATCTTTTCCCGTGATTCACGGGCCTGTCGCAGGCAACTGCGCAGTCCCGGTTGCAGGCTGTCCCTGGCCAGCCGGATGATGTTGTTCTGGAAGGTGCCGGCTCCGATCTGCAGATACCTCGAGGCGTTCGAAGACAGCTCCAGGACCTGAAAATCATCGTTGACGATAGCCCACTGTGGCGTGAACTCATCCATGATGATACGCTGGGCAATGGTGCCCAGATCGGGTGGTGCCACGACGCTGCCTGCGGCGAGATCCCTGCCGCCTTGAGGGTCGGGCAGGCTGGCAAGCGAATGATTGACATCGCGCCGCCGCGACAGGCGATGCCTTTCATGCACAGGCTTGAACAGATCCTTGTGAGACTGCAGATTCTCGGACGTGCCGAGCAACAGATAGCCACCGGGCTTCAAGGCGTAGTGAAACACCGGGATCAGTTTCTCCTGCAGATGCCCGCCCAGATAGATCAACAGATTGCGGCAGGAGATCAGATCCAGATTGGAAAACGGTGGATCGGCAATGACATTGTGCGTGGAGAACAGGCACATCTCACGCAAGGTGTCGCGGACCACGTAATGCTGACCATCCTTGCGAAAGAAGCGCTGTAATCGCTCGGTGGACACCTCCTTTTCAATATCCTGCGAGTAGATGCCCAGTCGAGCCTTGGCCAGCGCCTGCTCATCGATATCACTGGCGAATATCTTGATGGCAGGCTTGTCCTCCACATCGCTCAGGTATTCGCAGACCAGCATGCCGAGGGTGTAGGCCTCCTCTCCGCTGGCACAACCCGCCACCCATATGCGTACGGTATCGCCACTGCCCTTGCCATCGAACAGATTGGCGAAGGCTTTGCGCGTCAGGGTGGCGAACACGTCCTCATCGCGAAAAAAGGACGTCACGCCGATCAGAAGATCGCGAAACAGGGCCTGTACCTCTTCAGCATCGGAGAGCAACACACTGCGATAATCAGCCACGTCAGTCAGGTGCAGCACATTCATGCGTCGCTGGATGCGTCGCTTGAGCGTCTGCGGCTTGTAGTGCTGAAAATTGTGTCCGGTATGCTGCTGCAGGATGCGGGCGATGGACGGGATGGCCGCCTTGATCTGATCTGCCGTGGTACTCGAATCCGCAGAAGATGGCGCGTGACAGTGTCTCGAATAGACAATCAGTTCGCGCGCAATCTGTTCGGCAGTCATCACATGATCGGCGATACCGGCTTCACAGGCCGATCCGGGCATGGTGCCGGATACCGCGGTTTCGGCGCGCTGCACCATGGTCATGCCTCCCATGTCGCTGATGGCTTTCAACCCCAGCGTGCCGTCGTTTCCCGAGCCTGACAGGATGACGCCGACCACTCGCTGCTTCTGATCCGCTGCCAACGCCGTGAAGAACCTGTCTACTGGAGAGACGGCCTCATCCGCCGACATCTCCTGATCGGACAGTCGCCGAAAACAGCCATGTTCGACCACCAGATCATTCTCGGGCCCCATCAGATAGAGACCATTCGCGACCACTCGAGCGCCATCCAGCGGCGTGATGATCCGCATTCGGGAATCGGGGGGTATCACGTCTGCCAGCGCGACCGGATCCATATCGCCGGTATTGGAGACGATCAGCAGCGAAAGCGATGCCGTTTCGTGCACGGCACCCAGCAACGCCTGCAAGGCAATGGCGCCACCGTCGCCGCAAGCGATGGTGACGTAGAGCGTCGTGTCAGACAATCTGGTGGCTTTGGTATCCATTCATTCGTGCAATCTGTGCGAACCGAAGCGCGGTGCCTTGATACAACCGCACTCGCCCCTGAATTTAACCCAGCATAAATCTCTCGGCTCACGCGTGCGACGATTTGTAAATGGTACAGACCTGCACGGTGAAACCCGCGTCCACAGAACCGTGGCGGCAGCCTGTACCTGCGACGACTCTGCACAAATTACGGCGGCGCGAGACATCGGCATGAAGACGATAGCCTGAGAATCACTGGATGTCGACAGACACCCGCCTCGATTCATCACGAACGATAGCAACAGACTGAGGAGACACCATGCCCTATCGACCAGACCCTGTCCGTGCATCTCACCCCAATCCGGTGCCCATCCCACCCGATGACCCGCCTGTGAAGCCGCCGGAGATAGAGCCGGACAAGCCGGTCCCCGTGCCCCCCGACCAACCAACGCCACCGCCGCACGTGCCGCCGGTGCCCGACCCGGTTCCGGTCGATGATCCGCAACCGGATCTACCCGACCACATTATCACCTGAATGCCGGACAATCGGCCTTTCACCGCACGTATCACTGTGCTGGCGGGCTAGGCTTGCGGGCCTGGCTCGCGTTTCTGGCTTGCGTTCCTGGCTCGCGTCCCTGTCTTGCGGGCCTGGCTACACGAGTGTGCATCTGACTTCAGCGCGATGGGCGGCCGATGCCAGCGCAAGAAGAACGCGAATCAGAAGCGAGGCAGTTCGATATTTTCGAACAGTTTACGGCGCTCCCTGATGCCATTGGCTTTCAGCGCCGCATCGACACGCTCGGCCGTCAGATGAGGGGCGAACTGCTCGATGAAGTCGTACATGAATGGCCGCAGCTCACGGTGCTGGCGCATACCGATATGCGTGGTGCTTGTCTCGAACAGATGACTGGCATCCAGCAGTTTCAGATCGGCATCCAGCTGCGGTTCGTAAGCCATGCGCGCGATGATGCCGACACCCAGGCCCGATCGGACGTAGGTCTTGATGACATCCGTGTCAGCGGCCGTCAGCACCACATTCGGTTCCAGGCCACGTGCCCGGAAGGCCTTGTCCAGCTGCGATTGTCCCGTGAAGCCGAACACATAGGTAATCAAAGGAAAGCTGGACAGGGCCTCCAGTGTGAGACTGCCCAGCTGGGAGACCTTGAACAAGGTATGTTCGGGTCGGACCACAACAGCTCGCGTCCAGTGTGAGCAGGGCAACATCACCAGATTGTCGTACAACTGCTGGCCTTCGGTGGCAATGACGAAATCTACCTCGCCGCTCTCCACCATCGTGGCCATCTGTTGGGGCGTGCCCTGGTGCAGATGGATATTGACCCGCGGATAACGCTCGCCGAAGGAGCGAATGATATCCGGTAGAACGTAGCGAGCCTGCGTATGCGTTGTAGCCAGTCTCAGTTCACCCGAGTACGGGTCGGCGTGCTGGCGTCCCAGATTGCGTATGTCGTCCGTACCGGCCAGAATTCTCTCGGCAACCGGAATGATGTCCCTGCCAGCGGCTGTCACGGCGATGATCTGACGCCCGCTTCTTTCGAACAACTGCACCCCGACTTCATCCTCCAGCTGCCTGATCTGCTTGCTGACACCTGGTTGTGAGGTATGCAGCGAGGCGGCCGTTTCCGAGACGTTCAGATTGTTGCGGACCATCGCGACGATGCAACGCAGTTGCTGCAGTTTCACGTGCTTGCGACAGTATCCGCAGAACCGTTACCGTCGATGGCGACACCATCTGCATCGACACCAAGACGCTCGTGCATCAGCGGACTGGTGGTGGTGTATTGCAGATTGACCTTCTTGTCGGGCTCGAAGGCCTGCTTGATGGCAAAGGCTGCCAGGGCCGCTTCGTGAAAGCCGCTCAGGATGAGTTTCTTCTTGCCTTCGTAGGTGTTGATGTCACCGATGGCGTAGATGCCGGGCACCGATGTCTCGAACGTGGCAAGGTTGATCGTGACCAGCTTGCGCTCCAGCTCCAGTCCCCAGCTTTCGATGGGACCCAACTTCGGCGACAGGCCGAAGAAAACCAGCAGGTCGTCCACTGGCAGCACCTTTTCCGTCTTGTTCTCGTCACGCAAGGTCACCGTCACACTGCTGAGCCGGTCTCCGGTGGTGTCAAAGCCTTTCAAGGCACCGGTCAGAACCGTCGCACCACCCGCATCAGCCAGCTCGTAAAGTGTCCTGACCGAAGCCTCGGCAGCTCGGAAACGTTCCGTGCGATTGACCAGCGTCAGACTCTTCGCCTTCGGTGCCAGCTGGATGGCCCAATCCAGTGCAGAATCCCCACCACCGAGAATGACGATATCCTTGCCGGCATGGCTGGCCGGATCCCGAACCCGGTAGAACAACTGGCTGTTCTCGAATTGCTCGAGCCCCTCGACACGAACTCTCACCGGTGTGAAGGAGCCGGCACCGGCAGCGATGATCACTGCACGACACTCGAATTCTATTCCGGCCGAGGTTCGCACCCGAAAATCGTTCTCACCACGCTTCTCGAGCTCGTCGACAGACTGATCCAGATGCATTCCGGGAGAGAAAGGCGCAATCTGCTTCTCCAGATTGTCGATCAGTTGCTGCCCGGTGCACTCGGGCACCGCCGGAATATCGAATATCGGCTTGTCGGGGTACAGCTCGGTGCACTGCCCGCCAGTTTGTGGCAAGGCATCGACCACATGAGCCTCTAGCCCCTGAAGCCCCAGTTCGAATACCTGGAAAAGGCCCACGGGACCCGCGCCGATGATGACGACATCTGTCTTGATACTCATGGGCTGGCTCCTGTTGATCCTCGTCGACAGCGACCGTTATTGCACGAAATAACGAAAGCCCAGACCGAAGGTCAGTTCATCGATGAGATCCACGCCGACATACGCCTCGCCTGACCCCGTTGGCAGTGTCAGACCACCACCGATACCGATTTCATTGCTCGAATCACTGAACACATCCTTCACGGTCAGCCGGTGGAAACCGAAGTTTCCGTACCAGCCGAGACCATTGGCGGCCAGAGGCTGACGACCGCTGAACAGCGCTTCAAACGACAGACCGGTGAGGTCCAGGTCCGTACCTCTGACCTCATACTCGCCCATGTGATAACTGACCTTGGCAGCAATGTCGACACTCTGACTGATGCGCTGCTTCGACAGGTGATACAGGATGCCCAGCCCCACAGGCGTACCGTCCGCGGGTCCGAATTCACTCAGGCCGATATCACCGATGACCACGATCTCGGGGGAAACGCGGTAGTTCACCCGGGCACCGAAGTTCTGATAATCGGTAACGCCCAGGTCACCGGTGACAAAGCCGAGTTCGACCGACAAATCCGACAGCATGTCAGGGCTGGCAGATCGACCATTGGGCAAACCGAAGAACTCGGCCTGCGCCGTGCCTGCAAACAGGGATACCGCAACGACCAGGGTTGCGATGATTCTTGATGTTGATTGGGTCATTGAGGTCATACCGATTAAACAGGCTGCTGTTCGAGGTGATCCGCAGGACTGAAGCCTACTTCAGAAAATGACGGTAGCCGGCACCGAATGCAATATCGTCGACATACAGCAGACCGCCGAAGAACTCCCCTGATCCGGAGGCCGTGCCCATCGTGACACCACCGCTGAAGGTCAGATCGGTATCCGAACCACCGTCGCCGCCCGTGCGGTTCAGGCCCAGGCTGGCGTTCCAGAAGATATTGCCATTCTGGTCGATGGGATCGCGCCCGCTGAACAGCGCTTCGACCATGATGGTATTGATATCGAATTCATTGCTGAAGCCACTGGCTTCCAGACTGGCACGGTGATAACTGGCATGCACACCGAAATCGGTATTGGTCAGAATGCCATCCATCTGGTAGAAGCCACCCAGACCATAGGCCAGACCATCGATGTCCCGACCCGCTTCCAGTTCGGATTGCCCAAGGTCGAAATAGACAACGGTCAGTGGATTGACCTTGTAGTTGAAACGTCCGCCGAAATGCGTGTAATCAACATCATCGAATTCGCCGAAAATGGCACCCAGTTCGACAGAGGAATCGGGTGAACGGCTGACATCGGCAGATCGTCCGTTGAGCAGGCCCAGAGGCTCCGCCGTTGCAGTTCCTGCCATTGCCGCCATGGCAACACCGGCGGCCAGCAGGCTGCCATTCTTTGAATAGTTCATCTCGTGCTCCCTGATAAAGGCTGATCTTGGAAAGTTGCGTTCAGTGCAAATTCTAGTTGAATACCTGCTCGCGTGTGGCCAGAAACTCCACATCGGGCCAGCGCTCCTGCGACATCTGCAGATTGACCCGAGTCGGTGCCAGATAGACCAGCTCGCCTGCATGATCGTGCGACAGGTTCATATCCAGCTTGCGAGTGAAGTCTGACAGCATTTTCTCATCCGCACAGCGAATCCAGCGTGCCTGCTGCACGCCGATCGTCTCGAACTGGCATTCCACCTTGTACTCATCTCTGAGCCGCTGCGCAACCACCTCGAACTGCAACACACCCACAGCGCCCAGGATCAGATCATTGCTGACAAGGGGTTTGAACAGCTGGGTGGCGCCTTCTTCGCACAACTGGCTGAGCCCCTTCTGCAATGCCTTCATTTTCAGCGGATCCTTCAATACCGCACGCCGGAACAGTTCCGGAGCGAAGTTGGGAATACCGGTGAAGGCCAGCTCCTCGCCCACGGTGAAGGTATCGCCTATGCGAATGGTGCCGTGGTTGTGCAAGCCGATGATGTCGCCACTGAAGGCCTCTTCGACGTGACCTCTATCCGCTGCCATGAAGGTCAGTGCATCGTTCAAGCGGATTTCCTTGCCCAGACGGACGTGACGCACCTTCATGCCCTTGCTGAAGACACCTGAACAGATCCGCACGAAGGCCACACGGTCGCGATGTTGCGGGTCCATGTTCGCCTGGATCTTGAAGGCAAAACCGGTGAATTTCTCTTCCACCGGCTGCACTTCACGAGTGACTGTATTGCGCGGTTGCGGTCCGGGGGCGTACTTGACGAAATCGTCCAGCAGCTCGGCGACACCGAAGTTGTTGATCGCAGACCCGAAATAGACCGGCGTCAGTTCACCGGCCCGATAGGCATCGAGGTCGAACTCGTGACAGGCACCCTGCACCAGCTCCAGCTCTTCGCGCAGCTCGTCGGCCATGCTGCCCAGAATCTCGTCCAGTTTGAGGTTGTCAAGGCCTTCCACCACTTCACCTTCCTGCATCTTGCCGCCATGGGTGGCCGAATAGAAGTGGATGCGATCGGTGTGCAGGTGATACACCCCCTTGAAACGCTTGCCCATGCCGATGGGCCAGGTGATCGGCGCACATCGGATATTGAGCATGCTCTCCACCTCATCCATCAGCTCGATGGGGTCACGCCCTTCGCGATCGAGCTTGTTGATGAAGGTCATGACAGGTGTGGTACGCAGGCGGCACACATCCATGAGCTTTTCGGTACGCCCCTCCACGCCCTTGGCCACGTCGATGACCATCAAGGCAGAATCCACCGCCGTCAGCGTGCGATAGGTATCTTCGGAGAAGTCCTCGTGACCCGGGGTATCAAGCAGATTGACGATATGGTCGCCGTAGGGAAACTGCATGACCGATGAGGTCACGGAAATACCGCGCTCCTGCTCCATTGCCATCCAGTCCGAAGTGGCATGCCGAGCCGCCTTGCGCCCCTTGACGGTACCGGCCAGCTGGATGGCGCCACCGAACAACAACAGCTTTTCAGTCAGCGTGGTCTTGCCGGCATCGGGATGCGAGATGATCGCAAAGGTCCGCCGCCGGTTGATTTCCTGAGTCAGTCTGGCGTCAGCCATGGTGAGGTCACTGCGTGAGTTAGCCGCGGAGTATAACGCCTGTTGCCGTCAGGGTCGCGTGCCCGGCAGTAGGCAATGAACATCAGGCATCACTCAGGTGACAGATAACGCGCCATCACCAGAGCATCCTCGCGACCACCCTTTGCATCGTAATAGTTCCTGCGCAAGCCGATCTCGTTGAATCCGGACTGCTGGTAGAGTGCGACAGCCCGCGTGTTGGAAGGCCGCACTTCCAGAAACAGGACGTGGGCGCCGTGACGTAGCGACTCTTCCACCAGATGCTCCAACAAGGTGCGCGCCAGCCCCTGACGCTGCCAGGGTTCGTCGATGCACAGATTGAGCAAATGGGCCTCATCAGCCCCGATCTGCAGCACGCCATAGCCGACGATCTCCTTGTCGATCATCAGCAAGGGGCAGATATAGCCGGCCTTGACGCAATCCCGAAAGATGCCATCAGTCCACGCAAACTCGTAATTGCGACGATCCATGCTGCCGATAGCCGGCACATGATCGACCTGCATCGGTACAAACGAGACCGAGTGGTCTTCGCGTCGCGCACTCATCGGTGGACGGATTCCATGGTTTTGCAATCAGGCCCGGTTGACACGGCGCGCAGCAAGCCCGTCTTGACCACAAGGGGCCTGCATTGCAATAGTGAGTCGTTCACAGCGCAGTGCCATCCAGCGTGGCTCGCAGACGTTTCAGCACTTGCCAGGCCTGACGCTTGAGCTGCGGTTGATCCAGCAGAATGGCGGGGTGAGCGATGCGCCACAGGGGCAAGCCCGACTCGGGCAGTCGGCTCTGATGCTGTTCCACCGCGGTGTCGCTCCTGTCGAAGGACCAGGGATTCATGAGGACCAGCACGCCTCGCGTGGCTGCACTGCACAGCCCTCCCACACCGGCCTGCAAGTGCGCATCGGCCCCACCGCTGCTCGCCGCCACGGCGCTCTGACTGGCCAATTGGCAGCGTCGTGTGTCCCGATTGCTCAGCGCAATCGAGCGCAACATCAATTCGAACAGGCGACCATCATCGCCAGACATCGAGCCGGCTGCCGGCGAGCTTGCGTCCTGCGCCAGTACAACCAGCACAGGGGCGTCGGCCACACCCAGAACCGGATGCAGTCCACCGCGGAACTCGATCGGCGCCAGCTCCTGCTGCAGCAACCAGTGTCCCAGATTCTCGATGGCAGCCGGTGGGCTCGTGTCCGCCCCGGCCATCGCGGCAGAAGGTGGACTCGTGTGCGCCCCCGCCATCGCGGCAGACGCCGCCCGCTCGGCTACGGCACCCACAGACGTTTCGGGAGAAGCGGAAGCCGCGGCCGCATCGTGACTGTCTGACGACCCTGGCTCAAGGTTGCTGCCAGGCTGCGCTTCCGCCGGCAAGGGGTCAGAGGCAGGCATCGTCTGTACAGACGCTGTCGATTCAGGGGGGCTCGACGCAGCCGGCTTCTCGACAGGCTTCTCAGCGGTTTGAGCAGCAGAGACAACCGGATCAGTCAAAGCAGCTTGAGCAGCTGAGCCAGCCGTATCAATCGAAGCAGCAGAGCCAACCGAGCCAATCGAAGCAACCGAACCAGTGGTTGAAGCCTCCTGGGTCTCAGCCGTTGCCGGTTTGCTTGCTGCTGCCAGCAGCGCTGCCGCATCTTCCGGCAATCGCGACACCCATGGCACCATGCCCATCGCCTGCAGGCAATGCTGTTGTCTGGCGGTATAGCGCATCAGTCTCGGCGAGCAATGATCATCTTGGAACAGTACCTCAGACCGACTTGCGCACACGCTTGCGATAGATCCTGAACAGGTAGTACACGGGACCGGACAAGGCATAGAGCGCAGAGGCAATCAGGATCATCTTGGCAGGATCCACGGCAGTCACCACGAACAGCAGCAACAGCCCCAGCAACATGGCAAACGGAACCTTACGATTGGTACCCAGATCCTTGAAACTGTAATAGGTGAATGTGCTGACCATTGCCACACCGGCAAACAGCGTCATGATGCCCACGAGCACGACCACATCGGGGCCCTGGATACCCATCTCGCTCATGACCCAGACGAAGCTGGCGAGGAAGGCTGCGGCCGATGGACAGGCCAGCCCCTGGAAGAAGCGTTTGTCGGCCGTGCCGACGGCCACATTGAATCGCGCCAGACGCAAACCGCAACATGCGGTGTAGACGAAGGCGATGACCCAGCCCAGCTGGCCGTGGTAGGCCTCGGTCAGACTGGACAGCGACCAGCTGTACATCAGAAACGCCGGCGCCATGCCGAAGGAGATCATGTCGGCCATGCTGTCGTACTCTGCCCCGAAGGCAGTGGTGGTGTTGGTCATGCGCGCCACGCGACCATCAAAACCATCCAGCACCATGGCCACGATGATGGCGATTCCCGACTGCGTGTATTCACCACCATACGCCAGCACGATGCTGTAGAAACCGGCAAACAATGCGCTCGTCGTGAACAGATTGGGCAACAGATAAATGCCCCTTGACGGTCGCTTGCGTACCTCGCTTGACTCCACCATCCAATTCAATGCCTCATAACCGCTTCAGCCAACCGGCAGTTTACCCTGCCGGAGGCCGTCTCACGCATTCGTGTCAGGGCTTCAGGCTTTTATCACCCCTGGCGATACCTGTTGCACCGGAACGAACTGCTTCAATGATGTTGTCGCGACCAATGGCATCGAGGAAGCCTGACAACTTGTAGTCATCTCCGGTCAGCTCGATGACATAGCTGGACTCGGTGACATCGAGGATATGACCTCGAAAGATGTCGGTCAGGCGCTTGAGCTCGTCTCGCCCGGCATCCACCGCACGAACCTTCACCATCATGATCTCGCGCTCGATGAAAGGCACTTCGGTCAGATCGGTCAGACGTACCACATCCACCAGCTTGTTGAGCTGCTTGATGATCTGCTCGACGATCCTGTCGGTGCCGATGGTCACGATGGTCATGCGCGACAGGGTCGGGTCATGAGTCGCGGCCACCGTCAGAGACTCGATGTTGTAGCCTCGAGCGCTGAACAGACCGGACACGCGTGACAGCGCGCCCGATTCATTTTCCAGCAGGACAGATATAACGTGCCTACGCATCACGCCAGCTCCCTAGCAGGATTCAATCGCATTTCATGATGGCCCTTGCCAGCTTCGATCATGGGGTACACGTTCTCTTTCTGATCAGTCTGAAAATCCATGAAGACCAAGCGGTCCTTCATCGCGAAGGCTTCCTTCAGTGCACCCTCGACATCGCCGGGCTTTTCTATTCGCATGCCCACATGGCCATAGCTCTCCGCCAGTTTGACGAAATCCGGCAAGGCATCCATGTAGGAGTGTGAATAACGCTTGTCGTAATTGAATTCCTGCCACTGCCGGACCATGCCCATGTAACGGTTGTTCAGGCTGATGATCTTGATGGGGGTGCTGTACTGCATGGCTGTGGAGAGTTCCTGAATGCACATCTGCACACTGGCCTCACCGGTGACACAAGCCACGACTTCATCGGGAAATGCCAGCTGCACACCGATGGCCGCCGGAATGCCGAAGCCCATGGTGCCCAGTCCGCCGGAGTTGATCCAGCGCCGTGGTTTGTCGAATCCGTAGAACTGTGCGGCCCACATCTGATGCTGGCCGACATCGGAGCAGATATACGCATCGCCGTTGGTCTCGCGCCACAATGCCTCGATGACAGCCTGCGGCTTGATCAGCTTCTCGTCGAGCTGATAGGCCATGCAGTTGGTGTCAGCCCAACCCTTGATGGTCGCCCACCACTGAGCCAGATCGGCAGGATCGGCCCGTTTGCCGGTGTCCTTGATCAGGGCGATCATGGCATCGAGCACATGCGTGACATTGCCCACGATAGGCACATCGACAGTAACGTTCTTGGAGATGGAGGCCGGGTCGACGTCGACATGCACGATCTTCGCGTTCGGGCAGAAGCTCTCGATTTCGCCAGTCACGCGATCGTCGAAGCGTGCACCGATGGCGATCAGCACATCACAATCGTGCATGGCCATATTGGCCTCGTAGGTACCGTGCATGCCGAGCATGCCCAGGTTCTGCTTGTTGGAGGCCGGGAAGGCGCCCAGGCCCATCAGCGTCTGTGTGATTGGGTAACCCAGCATTTCAGTGAATTCAGTGAGCTGCGCCGCCGCATTGCCCAGTACCACACCACCGCCGGAATAGATCATGGGGCGCTTGGCTGACAGGATCAGATCCACCGCCTTGCGAATCTGGCCCGGGTGGCCCTGCTCTGCCGGGCTGTAGGAACGCATGTTCACGGTCTTGGGGTAATTGAACGGCACGGTGACACCGGGTGCCGTGAAATCCTTGGGAATATCCACGACGACCGGACCGGGGCGACCGGTGGTGGCGACATGGAAGGCCTTCTTCATGGTTTCGGCGAAATTCTCGAGAGAGTCCACCAGAAAGTTGTGTTTGACGCAGGGGCGTGTGATACCGACACAATCCACCTCCTGAAAGGCGTCACTGCCGATGAAGCGGCTTTGCACCTGCCCGGACAACACCACCATGGGAATGGAATCCATGAATGCCGTGGCAATACCGGTCACGGCGTTGGTTGCACCCGGTCCGGACGTGACCAGCACGACACCGGGTTTGCCAGTGGCACGCGCGTAACCATCCGCCGCATGCGTGGCGCCCTGTTCGTGTCGCACAAGAATATGCTTCACAGAGTTCTGTTCGTACAGGGCATCGTAGATGTGCAGCACGGCACCACCTGGATAACCAAACAGAAATTCAACGCCTTCTTCCTTCAGCGCCTCGATCAGTATTTCACCACCGGATAATTCCACCGCTTCTCTTCCTCATTACTCGCTAGATATTCTGGGACGCCGTCGGCAATGCGTACGAGAGGCCCATTGCCTGCACGCACGTCTGATAGCATCGTGATTGCGTTGTAGAGGTGGCTGGCAACAATATGGGTCCCTGTCACGAGTGGGCAGTGGTGGGTTGAACCGCCTGTGATGACACCACGAGAGGTAATTCGGGTGAGTGACTTGAACTGATTGCCGGGCCGGATTGTGTCGAACCCCTTACATGAAGAGAGTATAACGCCTTGCAAGCGATTACGGGAGGTGGAAACAGGCTCGTGATAGATTGGCACGAACCAAGCAGCACATTGTCCAATCCTGTACTGCCAACCCATGGGAAACCTTGATTTCACTGTGTATCAGCAACATTCCAGTCAGACCTCCCGGGTCGAAGCCAGGCGCGTGACCAGCCGCTCCCTGTTACAGCGGACCACTGGCATCATGCTCGGCCTGCTGCTGGCACTAGGTACCGGCACCATCAGCGCCCAGCAGAATCTTCCCAGCATGGGCGAACCGGCCGACAGCGCCCTGTCCCCGATCGAAGAACAGCAGCTGGGCGCGCAGTTCATGCGGCAGATTCGTGCCCAGCTACCGCTGGTACGCGATGTCCAGCTCACTGAATACATACAGAATCTGGGTGCCAGACTGGTGCTGGCCTCGGGCAAGGCAGAGTCGCTCGACTTCACCTTTTTCATCATCGACGACCCGCAGATCAATGCCTTTGCCATCCCCGGGGGCTATGTCGGCATCAATTCGGGCCTGATTGCGGTCATGCAGGAGGAAGAGCAACTGGCCAGCGTGGTGGCTCATGAAGTTGCGCATGTAACACAACGTCATCATGCCCGCGCCTTTGCCACCGGCAACCGGGCAACCCTCAGCACGGCAGCCGCTGTACTGGCAGCCATCATCATCGGCCAGGCCTCACCTCATGCCGGTCAGGCAGCGCTGGCCGCAGGGCTTGCAGCCAGCCAGCAGTCGGCCATCAACTTCACCCGCAGCAACGAGATCGAGGCCGATCGCATCGGCATCGAGATACTGGCCAATGCACGCTACGATGCGCGGGCCATGGCAGAGTCCTTTGCCATTCTGCGTCGCCAGAACTCGCTCAATACCTCCAATCTGCAACTGGAGTACCTGCGCACCCATCCCCTGGACAACAATCGCATTGCGGAGGCCACGGATCGCGCCGATTCGCAGCCTCGACGAGCACGCCTGAGGAGTGCCGATTACGACCTTTTCCGGGCTCGGCTGTCCGTTCTCACTGCCACCGACAGTGGCGAGTTGATGCGAACCTATCTGGCACGTCACCGCAAATCACCCGATATCGCCAGCAGCTATGCGCTGGCGCTGATCAACCAGCGAGCCAACAAGCTCGACGATGCCAAGGCCTATCTGCAGGAACTGGACACGCTGATCAAGGCTCATCCCATGGTCGAGTTGCTGAGGGCTGATATCGCCACCATGGACAATCAGCGTAGCGACGACACGGTGCTGGCGGCCTTGTCGGATCTGTACCCGGAGCGGTATTCGATCGTTGAAAAGCGGCTTGAACAACTGATACAGGATCGCCGCCTGGGCCTGGCCATGCAGGTGGCCAATGAGTATCTGCGCAGCAACAGCCACCCGGATCCTCTGGCATGGCGGCAGTTGGCCAGTATCCAGGAGCGCCTGGATGATCAGGCAGGCAGTCATGAATCTCTTGCGCGCTATTTTCAGGCGCTGGATGAACTGGAACGGGCCATGGGTCAGCTGGAACTGGCCTTGCAGCAGGTTGCACCCGAATCACAGGATGAGCTTCGACTGGAGGCCAGCCTCAAGGAGCTCCGGGATCAGGCCATTCGCTTGCGCTGAGCCCTGCTCTGCCCCGGCCCTGACAGTCAGGCACTCAACCTTGCCTGCATGTGAATACGTGCAGAACGGAAAACAACGAAGCCGTTCATGGAAGCTGTCCGGCGGCAACAGCCGCCGGACAGTGTCCGTGGTTCGATCGACAGTGATCAGGCTTGCACAGGCCCGGCGGACACGAGTTGCTGACCACTCTCGGTGTCGGTGTATTGCTCGAAGTTGTCGATGAACAATTTCGCCAGCTTGTCTGCCTCGATCTGCCACTGACCTTCATCGTCGTAGGTCTTGCGTGGATCCAGCAGGTTCGCATCGACACCTGAGAGCTGGGTCGGTACGCGAAGGCCGAAGGTCGGGATGGTCTGCGTGTCACTCTGCTCGATCGAGCCGTCGAGAATGGCGTCGATGATGGCACGGGTGGCCTTGATGGAGATACGCTTGCCACTGCCGTTCCAGCCGGTGTTAACCAGGTAAGCCTTGGCACCGGAAGCCTGCATGCGCTTGCCCAGTTCCTCGGCGTATTTCGTGGGATGCAGACTCAGGAACGCCTTGCCGAAACAGGCAGAAAACGTGGGTTGCGGGCTGGTGACACCCAGCTCGGTACCGGCCAGTTTGGCGGTGAAGCCAGAAAGGAAGTGGTAACGCGTCTGCTCGGGTGTCAACAGGGAGACGGCCGGCAGGACACCGAAGGCGTCGGCTGTCAGAAAGATCACCTTGTCAGCATGCCCGGCACGCGAGACCGGCTTGACGATGTTGTCGATATGATTGATGGGGTACGAGACGCGGGTATTCTCGGTCTTGCTGGCATCGTCGTAGTCGACAGTGCCGTCGTCACGAACCACGACATTTTCGAGCAAGGCGTTGCGACGAATGGCGCCGTAGATATCAGGCTCTGCCTCGGCACTCAGACGAATGGTCTTGGCATAGCAGCCGCCTTCGAAGTTGAATACACCATCATCGTCCCAGCCGTGCTCGTCATCACCGATCAGACGGCGCTTGGGGTCTGTGGACAGCGTGGTCTTGCCGGTGCCCGACAAACCGAAGAACACGGCAGTATCACCTGCTTCACCCACATTGGCAGAGCAGTGCATGGATGCGATGCCCTTCAGCGGCAGGATGAAATTCATGTACGAGAACAGGCCCTTCTTCATCTCGCCGCCATACCAGGTGCCCGCGATCAGCTGGATCTTCTCGGAAAAGTTGAATGCCACGAAGTTCTCTGAATTCATGCCATGTTCCTGCCACTTGTCGTTGGTGGCGGATGCGGCATTCATGACCACGAAGTCCGGTTCGAAACCGGCCAGCTCGGCATCAGTGGGGCGGATGAACATATTGGTGACGAAATGCGCCTGCCAGGCCACCTGTGTGATGAAGCGTACAGCGACTCGACTGTTTTCATTGGCACCGCAGAACGCATCCACGACGAACAATCGCTTGCCATCGAGATCCTGGCAGACCAGAGCCTTCAGGTCGCTCCAGACAGCCTCTGAAATGGGCTTGTTGTCGTTGGCTCCCTGATCCGACCACCAGAGAACATCGCGGGTCAGATCGTCCTTGACGATGTACTTGTCCTTCGGGCTACGTCCGGTAAAGGCGCCGGTATCTACGGCGATGGCACCGGATTCTGTCAATGTGCCGCGTTCGAGATCAGTCAGGTCGTCCTTGAGCTCTTCTTCGAAAAGCAACTCATAAGAGGGGTTGTAGACGATCTCAGCGGCTGAGTTGATTCCATAGGGTGTCAGATCCAGTACGGGTGACAAGACACGAGCCGTCTGATTCATGGGTTGCTCCTGATAGTTGTAAAAGCCGGGATTCGGATTGAGCCACTGCAAATGCATGCTGTAGCGGCTGCGATGGCCGAAACTATACTGTAGACCGGAGCGACATGACACCCACTACACGGGCAAAAGATCTTGTAAAACAGCAACTTGAACGTTAAAACTACAGCTTTTGTAATTTCACTACATTCTGGTTTTGTCAGACCAGATGGCAAGGGTGCTGCAATATCGCGGACTTGGCGTCCCTCAGGGCACTCTTCACGTGACAGAGATGGTCACGATCCTGTCATATTATTTTTTTTCGGTAGTTTCAATTCAAGTGTAACTGCATCAAGCATTACACCGTGAATGGCGCTGAAAAGCCCACCATAGCGGGCTCGCACCAGGGCGGTGCGTCGCGTCGGACAAGGGACGGTTCAGGGTGTCGGAGGGCTGAAAACGCGATGGCATTTCACCCCGCGCGCGCTTGCTGGAGAGGACCGGGCCGAAGCCCGGTCAGATCCCTTACTGCAGGATGGAGAACTCGACCCGGCGATTGGCAGCACGGCCCTGCGCGGTAAGATTGCTGGTGCGAGGACGGGATTCTCCGTAGGCCTGAGGCTTCAGGCGAGAACCGGAGATGCCGGCGTCAACCAGATAACGAGCAACAGCGATGGCACGACGTTTCGACAATTGCAGATTGACGGCAGCCGGCCCTTCGTTATCGGTATGCGCTTCGATGATGACCCGGATATTCGGATACTGCTGCAGGGTGCTGGCAACCCCTGCCAGAACGTCAATGGCCTCTGCAGTCAGACGGTCTGAGCCCGGTTGGAAGTTGACGCCTTCGACCACGCCATCGAACATGACACAACCGTTGGTCTTGACAGGCGTATCCGCCGCCGTTTCCGGGCACTGATCCACGTCGTCGACTACGCCGTCACCATCGGTATCGCCACTGTCTGCTGGTGGCAGGACGGCAACCGGCTTTTCAGACCTGTCAAGCGGTTCAGGTTCGCTGGTGACAATGCCGGGATCGGATTCCAATGGCACCCCTTCAACAGGAATATCGACAACTTCCGGCAACACCACAGACGGTTGCGGCGGAGGTGTGATCGCGCCTCGCCCTGCGCCTGCAGACCCGAAGCGATAGATCAGCCCGAGCTGTGCATACTTGGCGTCCGTTTCATGGGCCACCAGCTCGGCGCGCAGACCGACACCGTTGGACAGACCGTATTCCAGGCCAAGCCCGGCAAGCAGATGCACATCGTTGACCTGCGTATAACGAACGCCACTGGCCTCGTTGTCCAGCGCACCGACGCCGAGCCTGCCGAACACCGACAGTCCTTCTCGTCTGGCCCGATCGCGCGCCTCCCGTGAGACATAGGCCAGTGCGCTCAAACCACCCACGGTGTAATCGATACTGCCTTCCGGATCGAGCGTGGCTTCGCCGAGTGCCGCAATATGGCCTTCCACACTGAAGCGGCTGTTGATGTCATAACCCAATGCCACGGAACCGCCACCGCTCATGTTTTCATCGACCGACGTGCCGATGACACCGTCCGTGTCCGGCTCCAGTCGACTCGCCAGCAGGCCCGCGCCAACATAGACGCGAGGCTGAAAGTCTCGATCGGCCCTGCTCGCGCCGATCGAACTGCAACCGGCCAGAACCATCAGGGCGCTCAGCGCAGTTGCCGGCATTGCCAGGCGACGAAACTGCGCCTGGCCTTGCCGCCGAGGATGACCTTCGCCACCGCTGGCGACAGACCGGAGAGGCAACTCCCCTCGTTGACGGGAGCGACCACCATTACCCACATACATCTCGATCATGAGTCGGAACCGGTCTCCCTGCGACGACGAATACGCGCCCCCAGAGCCATGACACTGCCTCCCAGCAGCAACGGCAGCAAGGGATCAATGCCCGTGCGACTTCCAGCGGTTGCAATGCTGCAACCAAAACCCGAGCCGCCCAGACCGGTTTCTATTTCGCCGCTGAGTGCCTGGCCTTGCTGGAGATCAGGAATGCCGTCTCCGTCTGAATCAGGCAGATCGAGCGGATCACCCTGGGATTGACCATCGTCATTGTCATCGAGCGGACCGGCAAAACCGTTGCCATCAGCATCCGGATCGAAACGATCAACGACGCCATCTCCATCACTGTCAGGGCCGGTAACGAAGTCGGCATCTACAGAGTCGTCGATTCCGTCATTGTCGATATCGCTGCCACCGGTGAAATCGGCATCGTTCACATCCGGTATGCCATCGCCATCGCTGTCCGCCAGAAGGTCGGTTCGGCTATCGCTGTTCTCATCCTGACCACCGGCCTCGATCAGATCGCTGATGCCATCACCGTCGCTATCGAGATCGATGAAATTGGGCACACCATCATTATCGGTATCGGTGGGCGGTGCCAGATGGGCGGCCACGTTGTCATCCAGACCATCGCCATTGAGATCGACAAAGTTGTCTACCTGGCCATTGTTGTCCTGATCATCGTCGCTGCCACTGTTCTCGAACAGATCCGACAGGCTATCCTGATCGCTGTCCAGATCCCGGGAATCGGCGATGCGATCGCCATCGGTATCTCGCAGAGATACCGTGTGGCCCAGACGCGAATCATCGGCACCGTCGCCGTTGGCGTCGACGAGATTGTCGATACGGGCATCCAGATCGGCATCGGCCAATCCCGCTTCATGCAGATCCGGCACACCGTCGTTATCCGAATCCAGATCCAGCGGGTCGGTGACACCATCCCCGTCGGTGTCCACGACGTGATCACTGGCACCATCAGCCAGACCAAACGCATCGACACTGGCCGCAGAGGCCAGACGACCACTTGAAGCTACCGCCGTGCGACCGGCTTCGAGCGCGTCGTACTGGCCATCGTTGTCGCTGTCAAGGTCCCTGTAATCGGGTACGCCATCACCGTCGGTATCAAGCCCTCTTTCAACGGAGTCGAGAATTCCGTCGTTGTCGCTATCGCGATCGAGGCGGTTGATGATGCCATCACTGTCGCTGTCGATGGTGCCTTCGACCAGGTCTGAAATACCATCGTTGTCATCGTCGGAATCCTGCGAGTTCGGCACACCGTCGCCATCGTGATCCTGAGAGGGTGTCGGATCCGGATCGACAGAGCCATTGCCGGTGTACTGCGCATCGGGATCCTGGAAGTCTGCCGTGCCATCACCGTTGGTGTCGACAGGGTTGTCGGTATCCGCACCGACTTCAGTGGCATCGTTGACACCATCGTTGTCGGAGTCCTGCTCGCGGTAATCCGCAGCACCATCACCATCGCTGTCCGTGGGTGCCGAGGCACTGCCGGTATTCTCTACCTCATCGGGGATGCCATCGTTATCCGAATCGGTATCGCGATAATCGCGCAGGCCGTCGGAATCCGTATCGAAGCGCGGCAGAGCGCTGGCCTGCACTGCATCGTCGACACCCTTGGTATCCAGATCGACAAAACCATCGATGCGACCATCGCCATCACCATCCACACCGCCGGCCTCGACCAGGTCGAAGATGCCGTCGCCATCGCTATCGGTGTCCAGGTAATCGGGTGTGCCATCCCCATCCGTATCGAACAAGGGCGCACTGATGGTGCCCGAATCGACGCCGGATTCGATGGCGTCGGCAATGCCATTGCTACCGACAGGATTGCGAATATCGATGGCGCCGTTGTTGACAGTATCCAGCGAAGCTACGGTTGCGTCGTCAAAGCGTGCTTCGATCAGATCCAGAATGCCGTCATTGTCACTGTCCAGATCATTGCCGTCAGGCGTACCGTCACCATCGGTATCGCGTGATGTCGCATCAGCGACACCATTGCCATCGGCATCGATAATGCCTTCTTCAGTATCGAGAATACCGTCGTTGTCATCATCCAGATCGTCCTGATTGGCAATGCCATCGCCATCACGATCAGGTCGATCGTCATCTCGAATGCCGTCGTCAACGTCGGCATCGGAACCGGTGTCGACATCGGCATCACCGCCAGCATCACCGCCAGCGTCACTGCCCGCATCGCTACCGTTCTGGGCATCACCACTGTCGTTGTCCGTATTGCCGCTGGCCGCATCATCGTCGCGATAATCGGGGATGCCATCGCCATCACTGTCTACCGGCGAATAGACATCGCTACCCGCTTCCTGCCGGTCACCGATACCATCGCCGTCGCTATCGGACTCGCGATAATCGGCGGCGCCATCGCCATCGCTATCCAGCGGAGAGCTGGCATTGCCACCGGACTCGACACTGTCGGGAATGGTGTCACCATCGGAGTCCAGATCCCGAAAATCCAGGATGAAGTCGCCGTCGGTATCGAACAGCGGCAGGGCGGAAGATTGAACGGTGTCGTCGACACCTTTGCCATCGGCATCGTAGAAGCCGTCCAGCCGACCATCGGTATCGGAATCCACACCGCCCGCTTCGACGATGTCATAGATGCCATCGTTATCGCTGTCCCGGTCGCGGAAATCAGGTGTGCCGTCCTGATCCGTATCCGGCAGGGCGAATTTCATTTGCCCTGAGTCAGCCCAGGTCTCGATCTCATCGGCGACGCCATTGGCACCCACGGGTATGCCGATGTCTATCGCACCATTGGGGACCTGATCCAGCGCCTTCACCGAATCACGTGACAGGCGTGCTTCCATGTTGTCCAGAATGCCGTCGTTGTCGCTGTCCAGATCCAGCAGATCGGGAACGCCATCGCCATCGGTATCCGTGGAATTGTTGTCCGGGAATCCGTCGCCGTCGTTGTCGACACCACCCTCGACGGAATCGAGAATGCCATCGTTGTCGTCGTCCAGATCGTCCTGATTGCGAATACCGTCGCCGTCGGAATCGGGGCCGTCTGCCGCCTTGGCCTGGACCGAGAATCCAGCCGATTCGCTCAAGGCGAACGGGCTCGAGGAAACGTTGTCGGCAGCCAGACTGGCAGTGGATACCGTTCCCAACACCAGGCCGATGGCCATGGTCAGTATTCCGGGGGTCACGGCCAGTGCACCAGAGGTACGCGTGCAGGGGCTCGTGAAGCGATAGTACAAGTGCTTCTTGCTCATGATGTTCGATTGACCGCGTGGCGGTCCCTGTTAACGATGACTTACTATCCGGACACCACGTTAATTCCGGCACCGACAATACGATAACAGGTTACTTGGCTTATTAGCACGACCTACTTCACGACCCTGCAGGATGTCTCCGACAAGTCGCATGACAGCTTAATATCAGATGTAAAACCCTGTCAATTCCTTCTCATCAGGCATTTTTCAGCTCTCAGACTGACCCTGATCTCGCTGAATCCGGATCTCCACCCGGCGGTTGGTTGCACGATCCTCATCGGTGAGGTTCTGCACCAGAGGCAGCATCTCTCCATAACCCTCGGCAGCGAGTCGTTCTCCGGCAACCCCCTGCTCTGCCAGATAGCTCACCACGGCCTGCGCACGTTGTCGAGACAACTGCAGATTCCGATCAGCCTCTCCGCTGTCATCCGTGTGGGCCATGACCACGATCCGCACCTGCGGATTGTCCAGCAGCGTTCGGGCGATCCCATCCAGAACGACGTGACTGTCTGCCTGGATATCAGCCGAACCGGACTTGAAACCCAGCCCTTTCACAACGCCCGAGATTCTGACACCCGGCGCGAATCCGGGTTGCGGCAACGGCATGACTGGCGGCTTTGATCGTTCTCGGACAGCAAGCGGCAGTGCCGCCTGGAAAGCAGGCTCGGCCGTTCTTTCCGGACGCCTGGCTGTGGGCTGCTCACTCTCTGGAACAGACTTGTAGTCTTGCGGCGTAGCGGAGGCCAGCAGGGTTACCGCCCGCACACCGCCCGGCGGCGTCAGCTCCGGCAATTCGCCGGCATCCTGATCCGGCAAGGTCACGATGTCCACACGCCGATTGCGCAACTGGCCAGTCGCACTGCTGTTACTGGCCAGCGGCTGTGACTCTCCCATGCCCACTGCCTGCAACTGCTGCACATGTACGCCCCGGCTCAGCAGATACTGCACGACCGATTCAGCACGCTCGGCGGACAGACGCTGATTCAGGCTGGCAGATCCCGATGAATCAGTATGGGCACGCACCTGTACCCTGGATTCAGGAAAGGCCAACAGCGTCTCTGCCAATTGATCCAGACGGTTGCGCGCGGGGTCGGAAAGCCAGCGAGAACCAGGCGTGAACACGACCTCGTCCAGCACGGCATCGAACAGCCCGCAACCGAGTCGGTCCACCGTGACGTGAGTAGCGGTGTCAGGACATTCGTCGAGAGAGTCGACCACACCATCGCCGTCCAGGTCGTTGCTGCGTGTGGCTGGACGCCATCGATTGGCCATGCCCAGCTCCGGCCTTGATTCGGTCTTTGTCACGGACCTGGGGGGAGACTGGTCTCTCTGATAGGCAGTGATCTGCACATCGGCAGCATCCGCGTCTTGCGAAGCGAGCTGCAGGTCGTGATCGTAGCGTCCCCGCGCGCGGCCATCCAGCACACGTCCGTCGTCCCGGGTACGAACGGCCTGATCATCAGCCGACCGGGTGAAAACGCCGGCATCCTGAAAGACCGGCAAGGAAGCCGAACAGGCTGACATGAGGCTGCAAACCAGCAGGGTCAGACAGGTACGACCTCTGCCGGACATTGCCGGCCGGATTGAACTGCGGGGATGAATCATGGGTGTTCTGTTCCTGCCACACAATCGGCGTTGACAGGACAGCAAAAGCAATTTCCAATCCCGATAGTGTTCCGTTACACCTCGGGCCCCGCAGGTTTAGCGCGTTTTTGTCGAACGGAACACGTTAATGACCCGAAGCGCTTTCTACGTGTTACCGCTACTACAGAACGCGCAACTCGACGCGATTGTTGAGACGGCGTCCTCCGGCAGTATCGTTGCCGGCACGCGGTTGGGTATCACCGAATGCGCGCGCCTTCAAACGCTTGACATCCACACCCTGGCCGACCAGATAACGCGCAACAGCAACCGCTCGAGCGCGGGACAGCTCATTGGCACGGTCCGCCTGGGCAAAGGACTGCGTATGAACACGAATCTCCACGACCAGCTCGGGATACTGGTTCAAGGAGCCTGCCAGTCGAGTCAGCAAGGTTTCGCCGACGCCTGTCAGGCGCGTGCTGTCACCCACGAATTCCACGCCTTGCAGTACACCGCTGAACAGGGCGCAGCCCTGAGCATCCAGCGGCTCTCCGGCAGCCGGTACGGCGCATGCGCTGGCAGAAGTGGACAAGGGTTGTTCAACCGTGACCACCGTCTGCGGAGCTGGGCGTTCTTCTTCTGTCTCGGCGGGGGGTTGTGGGGTGTCTGGTGCCGCTACTTCAGCTTCAGCTTCAGCTTCAGGTTGCGGTTGCGGTTGCGGTTGCGGTTGCGGTTGCGGTTGCGGTTGCGGCAGTGTGGCGGGTATGGGTCGCGAAATTCTGCGGCTGCTTCTCTGCGCCCCGGGCCGCCAGTAGACGGAGGCCTGCGCAGCCTGTGCATCACCATCGAAGCTTGCCAGTTCACCGCGCAAGCCCCACGAGTGACTCATTGGCCACTGAATGCCGGCGCCGGCCCAGATTGCCGTATTGTCTTCCTCGGCCAGAAGGATATCCGACTCGTTGCTGATCTTGCTCAAACCCAGTCGCAGATAACCGGACCAGCCTTCCTGACGTCGTCTGGCATCGGTTTCCCCCAGCACATAGGCGATTCCACCGATGGAGATGGCTGAATAATCCACTTCCTCGCCATCCGACAGACCCGCACTGCCCAGTTGCGTCCAGGCCGCCTCGACACCCAGTCGCTGACCGATATCCAGACCGGCAAAGATACCGGCTGCAACAGACGCTTCATCATCGAGCGTGAATTGCGAACCATCGGTATCCGGGCTCAGTCTCGACACCCCGGCACCAGCACCGATATACCAGTTGCCCTGCTGTGCCACAGCCGGCTGCGAGGCCAGTACAAGACAAGCCAGAGTTAGGGAAAGGGCGACTACACGGGATACTGAAATGCACATTGGCTAACGGTCACTCATGGTTCATCGACGATCAAGCGCCGCCACAATACGACAATCTGCGCCGACTTGTTGTTAACTGTGATCAATTTACCGTGCACAGTTCACCAGACAAGTGCATCCGGACACTGCGTCAGCGCGGCACGTCGCTTCTTCCTGTGAGTATCGGCCAGACAAGCGCGATCTGCACATTTCAGGCAGATGTTGGTGTCGACGAGTGGTCTCCTGACCTTGCCATGAAACGGTGGATGCGAGGGAGAAACCGCTGGGATGCAAGCCCACGACGCTAAAAAGCCATCCCTGGCTACCGAAAGCGTCCCTGCCAGCAAGTACCACTTGGAGGAGGTTGCAGTGTGAACCAAATCACATGCTGCAATTTGATTAGAGTCTTACTGAGCAAGGCTGTCAACCCCGCCCTGTTTCGTTACTGGAAGATTTCCATCCAATTCAACGACTTGACTCGACAATGGCGTTTTTCTGCCGATTTTTGTGCCGCACGTACAAACCAAGGCCCAGAAAGACCGAAATCAGGACCAGCACACCGCTGATCAGCCCCTGCGTCGTCTCTCCGACCCTCACCCCTGCACCGATCAGGGAAAAGACCAGCATCTGAGGGATATAACCGACTCCCGAGGCCAGCAGGAACTTGCGATAGGACACATCGGTAAAGCCGATGCAGACATTGGTCAGCAGATTGGTGCCCAGCGGCTGCAACCGCAGAACAAGCACCTTGACGAACGTATCGTGCTGCAGAAGTCTCGTCAGTTTTTCAATGACGGCCGGATAGCGGCGCTCGACCTGACGACGCAGCAGCAGCCTGGAGACCTGAACGGTCAGATGGCAGCCACACAGGGCGGCCAGCAGCGACAGAGCCACACCCGGCAACAGACCGTAGGCCAGTCCACCTGTGAAGGCAACCATCTGACGCGGCAGCCCGACAGAGGTCGCCAGGGCAGCGGCCAGCAGAAAAACGATGATACCCACCGCGCCAGCCGACTCCAGACGAAGACCCCACTGCCTCACCGGGATCCACTCTTCAGGCACAGAGATAGCGATGACGATGATGACCACAAGCAGCAGTACTGCCAGCAACAGCATCGGCAGACCACGGGTTTGTCGAGCAAGGAGTCTCATGCAGAACGACGATAGCCGGGAAACGGAAGGCCATACTGACATTCCCCCAGACAAAAAAAAGCACCCGAATCCAATGATCCGGGTGCTTTGCGTTCTCCGACCTGAAACAGACAACAACAAGACTTGAACGCCAGGCCGGTCCGCTCATTCAGAGCAAGCGAAGGCGCGATGTGTCAGCGCCTTCCCTGTTTCATGCTTCAGGCTCTTTCCAGGTCCGCCATGGCGCTACGGCTGGTCGCTTCTGATGCATCGGTCCGGAATACATCGGCACCTTCCTGTGGCAGATCAGCGTTCGAGTCGATCAGAACACGGTAGATGATGGCACCGATGATCGCACCCACGATAGGGGCAACCCAGAACAACCAGAGTTGCTGCATGGGCAGGCTGACGTCATTACCGAAGACATTGGCGATCAAGGCCTGAGCAGTGGAACGAGCCGGGTTGACACTCGTGTTGGTCACCGGAATGCTGATGAAGTGAATCAGTGCCAGTGACAGACCGATGGTGAGTCCACCCATTGCCGCCGATGCCCGCTTGGACGTTGCACCCATGATGACGATCAGGAAGACGGCCGTCATGACAACTTCCGTGATCAGCGCCGCCTGCATGCTGAATCCGCCGGGAGAACCCTCGGCACCGAAGCCGTTGGTTGCGAATGTTCCAGGACCTGCCTCGATCGCGAAGCCAGGCTGACCGGAGGCAATGGCGTAGATCGTGGCTGCACCCAGCGTACCGCCGATGACCTGAGCGATGATATAGCCGGGAGCCTTGGCAACTTCAAAGCGTCCACCGGCCACCAGGCCCAGAGTGACGGCAGGATTGAAATGACCGCCTGAAACATGACCCACTGCGTAGGCACCGGTCACGACAGTCAGACCGAACGCAAGTCCGACCCCAAGAAATCCGAGACCGAGATTGACGCCAGTATCACCCGCCATGAACATGGCTGCCAGCACAGCCGAACCACATCCCCCAAGAACCAACCAGAAGGTACCGAAGACCTCTGCTACCAGTGCTTTTCCGTACATTGACTTTCCCTCTTAATCCAATTGAAAACGATTATCAGCGATCACGACAGGCGCCAGTAATGCAGATGGGGAGCCAGCTCGCGGTCAGTCAGACAAGTGTATGCAAACGGACACTCGGTGGAAGTAGCCAACCGTTAACAAAGGTAGCGAGACACTTGAACGCGCGTTCAACCACCTCTTGCTTGTATTGTTGTGCAGGCCGGGCAGCGCCCGGACAAGGGTCTCGATCGCAGAGGATTCAGAAGCCGACGGTAAAACTGACCGAGGTATCCGAATCATTGACCGCTTCCAGCTCATCGATATCGACCCGCCTGACGCGATAACCCACCCGAATGGCGCCCTGTGGAACCCGAACCGAAAAGCCCAGCTCTGCCTGCGACTGCACATAGCTTTCGCTGGCAAAGATATCCGCCAGCAGGTCCAGCCTGAACAGATCCGAGAGAATCTGACTACCGGCAGCGCGTACGACGCCGACCCCCTCTTCGGCATCGTCCAGAAAGGTGTCATCGGTGAAGCTGGTCAGACGGTAGCCTGCACCTGCTTCCAGCAGAAGTTGCTGTTCTCGAGTGGCCAGCAGCTGCATGCCCACACCTCCCAGCACTTGTGTCTCCCGCTCGATCCCCAGGTCTTCCTCGAATCTCAACCTGCCCTCACCGAAGGTATAGAGTTTTTCAGTCAGCCAGTATCGCGGCTTGTAACCCAGCTCTATACTGCTGGTGTCACGCCGGTACCATTCAGCGTGAAGATCGTGACTCACTGGCCGACTGTTCAGACTGGCATGCGCACGGATACGGGTGGATGATTCTCCATCACGCACGACCGTACCCCCTTCCAGTCCGCCCGTCCATTCTGCAGCCCCTGCATTGCACAGGGACAGTGAAGACGCCAGGACAAGAGCGGCCGATGGCAATGGTTTGAAAGCAGGCATGACAGGGATCATCGATTGGGTGGTTGGTGCTAGTGTAGTGGAAGTCGTGGAGAGTTCATCAACATCCCCTTTCAGCCAACTGGCAGCGAATCTTGCTGAACATGGCATCATGCGGCAACAGCGCCTGCCTCGAAAGCCCCAGGGCGTGCAGCGAATGGTCTCCTGTGGAAAACGCGTGTAACAGGCAGAGGCATGTTCAACATCAATACAACCATGCGCATTCGCCAGTTCTGACGGATGATGTATGACGAAAAGCCTGACCAACCCCGGACAATACGGTTAGCATCGTGCCGCCAGCGCACACTGCCTGTAAACACGGTGGCGTGCTCGACAAGAAGGGGCAATTCATCGGAACATGCCTCTGGGCGAGTACAGGAATTTCTTGGCAAATTGAATGACGGATAACAGATACAAGCCGCTGAGCGGTCTGCAACAGTTTCAGGCTGTCTACAAGACTCGCAACCTGACCACGGCATCGCAGTCGCTGGGAATCTCACAACCTGCACTGACCCAATCCATCACGAAGCTGGAAAGGCAATTGGGGGTGGATCTGTTTGACCGCTCGACACGCCCTCTGGGCGTGACCCGTTTCGGGGAGTTGCTTATCGAACACGCCAATACCATCGAGCGCTCGAATACCCTGTTGCACAAATCACTGGAGGCCCTCAAAAGCGGTTCCGGCGGCTTGTTGCGTATCGGCTGCGGACCGGACTGGATACATGAGATCCTGCCTCGAGCAATCTGTGCCCAGCGGCAACGTAGCCCGGCGTTGAGGTTCGAACTGACGGTCGCCCTCAACAACGAGCTGCACCGGATGCTTGGTCGAGATGAGATCGATTGCTACTTCTCGTCGGTCAGCGACACGTTCATGGGTACGGGCTACACCACCCGGGTTCTGGTAGAGGAGCGCATGAACGTCATCGCCCGCCAGAATCATCCGATACACGACGAAAAGCCTCGAAAACTGCTCGACATCGCCTCACAGAGTTGGGCCATGACAGGCGAGGAAACTTTCGGACGAGACCTCATGAAGCGCCTGTTCGACAATGAGAAAGTGGATTTGCCGATACCGATGATCGAAACCAACTCCGTTTCCGCCATGATCAATATCGTTCGTCACAGCGATACGCTGGGTTTCCTTTCACAGACCCATCTCAACGCCTACCCGGATATTCGTGCCGTGGTCATGGAGAAAGCGCTTCCGGAACGACTTGGCGGTGTGACCTTGCGTAGTGACCAGGAGCCGATGACTGCCGTCGAAGATCTGCTGGAAGAGGTCAAGGCTGTCATCGAGACTTTACAAGTTGACTGAACCGACGCGTGCATTATAACATTCAAGAGGAAATGGAGACCACACCATAACCATATACTTATAATCACATTGCGAGGAACACCATGCTTCGATTTCGATACCTGCTGAGTGCGATGGCAGCAGCCATGCTCATCGCTACCACCGGAACTGTGCAGGCCGAGTGGCCAGAGAAACCGATCAAGCTGATAGTCCCATTCAAGGCCGGAGGTTCATCCGACCAGATGGGGCGTGTCGTGCAGGCCGGTATCAAGGAATCCGAAGCTCTGCCGCATCCGGTCACTATCGTCAATGTCGGCGGTCACTACTCCATCGGCGCCCGCCGCGTCATGGAAGCCAAACCGGATGGCTACAACTTTCTGCTGATTCACCTGGCACTCATGGGGGGTCAAGGCAGCGGTGCACTGGATTTCGGCTGGAAGGACTTCGCTCCGGTAGCATCGGTTGGCGAATTCTGCCTGATGCCGATGGTCAGGAAAGACTCCGGTATCGACAGCCTGGAGCAATTGCTCGATCAGGCAAAAGACAAGCCCGACTCCCTGATATTCGGGGCGAACCTTGGCGCCATCAACCACATGGGTGGACTGATGCTGCAGGAAACCACGCCGGGTGCCAAATTCCGTTTCGTGCAGATTGGCGGCGGCACAGCCAACTACACCGCCCTGACCGGCGCACAGACGGCAGTCACGGTACTCTCCGGAGCCGAAGTCACCAAGTTCACTCGCCTGCCGGACGGCTCGGAGAATCCGGATTCACAGATCAAACCTCTGGCCTATACCGGCAGCGAACGCTTCTCCGGCCTGCCTGATGTCCCCACCACGCAGGAACTGGGCTATGACGTGAACTTCTGTATCAAATCCTGGTTCTTTGCCCCCAAGGACACGCCTCAGGAGGCCATAGACGGATTCGCTGCCGCCATCGAGAAGGCCACACAGACCGACACCTATCAGGACTATCTGGTCAAGAACGGATTTGCCAACGGCATCGTCACCGGAGAGGAGATGCTCGAGGAACTGCAGGCCACCTGGGACCGCATAGAACCCATCGCCAGACTCGCAGCCCAGAAGTAAGGAAGGTCAACACCATGGAACAGCGAACCATCGCTGAGATCGGCGTCTGCTCGCTGATCATCATCATTTGTGCCCTGATTCTATGGCAAGCGGCGAAACTGCCTCCGGGCAGTTTCGAACCGCTCGGCTCGGCACCGGTACCGCAGGCAACTGCCGGTATCGTTATCGGGTGCTGTCTGATCGTCATGGTCAAGGCCATCATCAAGATTCGACGCCACCACTCTCTTGCACATCATGTGCGCGATGAGTTGATCGGCAGATCGCCCTGGAACGCCATCTACATCCTCGGTGGCACCCTCGCCTATGTTGCTTTGCTGCAACTGGGCAAGCTCTCCTTCGGCGTACTGACCTTTGCCTTTCTGTTGCTGCTGATCATGACACTCAACCGATTCCGCAGGCACAGCCTGTTACCAGCCACCATCACGGCTGCCCTTTTCGGTTTCGGTATCGAATTCCTGTTCACCCGGGTCTTCGTTGTCGATCTGCCGGTCTAGATCATCGCACTGACGGGACGATCCCTTTTTTCGAGGACCAAGCACTCCCATGGACCTGAACGCGCTCTTCATTGCCATTCAGCAGATACTCTCGACCCACGCCCTGTTGATGCTGCTGCTGGGTACCGGGCTCGGCATTGTCGTCGGCGCCATTCCCGGCCTGACCGGTGCCATGCTCATTGCCCTGACGCTACCACTGACCTTCTACATGACGCCGTTCAATGCCGTGGTGCTGCTGGTATCGATGTATGTCGGTGCCATCAGCGGCGGACTCATCACGGCCACCCTGATGCGCATGCCGGGTACACCGGCAGCGGTCATGACCACCTTTGACGGTTACCCAATGGCCCGTTCCGGGCGGCCCGGGAGAGCGCTGGGGCTGGGTATCACAGCCTCCTTCGTCGGTGGCCTCATCGCCTGGGTGGTCTTGCTGACCATCACCCAGCCATTGTCCATTCTGGCGACACGCTTCGGCCCATTCGAATACTTCTCATTGATCATGATGGCCATGGTGCTGATTGCATCAGTGAGTGAGGGCAGTCTGGTCAAGGGCCTCATTTCCGGCCTGCTGGGCATGCTGATTTCCATGCCCGGAGTCGACCCGGCCAGCGGCATGCCCAGGCTCACCTTCGACTGGTATGTACTCAATGGCGGCCTGCAACTGCTGCCGGTATTGATCGGCACCTTTGCCGTCAGTCAGATCATTGCAGACGCCCTCGATATCGGCAAGGTCTCGCAGAATTCCAGGGTCGATTCGCGTGGGGTACTGATGAGTCTGGCCGATCTGCGCCGCCATGCCGTCAACATGATCCGCTCTTCCTTCATCGGTACCTGGATTGGCATATTGCCGGGGATCGGTGCATCCATCGGCTCTGTCGTTGCCTATACTGCGGCCAAGAACATCTCCAAGACCCCGGAGGAATTCGGCAAGGGATCCGAAGAAGGCATCATTGCCTCCGAGGCTGCCAACAATGCCACCGTCGGGGGTGCGCTCATTCCACTGATTGCCATGGGCATCCCCGGCAGCGTCATTGATGCGATTCTGATCGGTGCACTGACCATCCATTCCATCCAGCCGGGGCCTACCCTGTTCCTGACCAACGCCGATATAGTCTGGGGCATCATCGCGACCTGCCTGCTGGCCAACATCGTGATGTGGTTGATGATGACCTCCTCGGTACGCTACATCGCTAAACTGATCTACCTGCCGCGCAGCTATGTGCTGCCGGTGGTCATCGTTTTCTGTGTGGTCGGCTCCTATGCGCTGAACAACACCATGTTCGACATCTGGGTCATGCTCGGCTTTGGCGTCATCGGTTTTCTGCTGGAAAGAGCGAAGATTCCACTCGGGCCGTTCGTGATCGGCTTCGTGCTGGCACCACTGGGCGAGGAGAAACTGCGCAGCGGCCTGATGATGACCGCCGGTGATATCACACCTATGTTCACCCGTCCCTTCTCGCTCGCCTTCACGCTGGCAGCGGTCGTGCTGCTAGTCTGGCCTCTGTACAACGACTGGCGCCGACGTCGTGCCAACGCGTAAACCCAATCTGCTGTTCCTGTTTTCGGATCAGCATGCGCAGCGGGTGTCCGGCTGCTATGGCGACGCCACGGTCAAGACACCGGCTCTGGATCGTCTGGCAAGTCGGGGGGTCACCTTCGACAATTGCTATTGTCCTTCCCCGGTCTGTGTGCCGAGCCGCATGTCAGCGCTGACAGCCTGCCATCCGCATCGCCAGGAATGCTGGACCAATGACGACTACCTGGCATCCGACAGACCGACCTGGCTACATGCACTGGGTGCCGCCGGTTATCGCAGCCAGCTGATCGGGCGCATGCATGCCATGGGGCCGGATCAGCTGCACGGCTACTCGACGAGATTGATCGGTGATCACAGCCCCAACTGGGCAGGCGTCAAGCGCCACTCCATGGGTGTACTGGAAAATGCCAACGACCCGACGCCGGAAAGTCTGTTGGCCTGCGGAGCCGGTCAATCGGCTTACCAGGTCAAGGACGAGCAGGTTGCCGATGCCACCATTCGCGCCCTGCAGGAGATAGCCGAGACGCCGGAAGACTCCCGTGACGCATTCAGTCTGACCGCAGGATTGATGCTGCCCCACGCGCCCTATGTGGCGAGCCGTGACTGGGTCGAATACTACCTCGACACACTGCCTGATATTGCCATCGAGACACCCGCTGCAAATGAGGAACACCCCTGGATTCACTGGTGGCGTGGAAATCGCGGCATCGACCGGGGGGGGCCGGAGCAGGCACGGCTGGCTCGCGCCGCCTACTGGGGCCTGGTCTCCACCATGGACGAGATGATCGGACGGATTCTGCAGACGCTGAGCGACACTGGTCTGGATCGCAATACGCTGGTTGTCTATGCCTCTGATCACGGTGATCACGTGGGCGAGCGCGGTCTGTGGTGGAAACACACCTTCTTTGAAGAGTCGGTCAAGGTGCCGCTGATCATGTCCATGCCCGGTACATTGCCGGCAGGAGAGCGGCAGTCAGCCGTGGTGAACCTGACCGATCTGTCGCAGACCATGATCGATGCACTGGGTGCGGATCCCCTGCCTCAGGCTGACGGCAAGAGTTTCTGGCCATTGCTGACGGGTGAGTCCGGTGAATGGCTCGATCGCACCTTCAGTGAGTACTGCACCGATGAGGTACCGGCCTGGACCGGCGGCATGGCGGTGCAGCAGCGCATGCTGCGTGAAGGCGATTTCAAGTTGCATTACTACCACGGCTACCCGCCGCTACTGTTCGATCTTGCCAATGATCCCGAAGAACGGTTCAACCTTGCCGGGAAAACCGAGCAACAACAGCGCCTGAAAGCCATGCTGGAGACGCTGCTGGCGAGCTGGGATCCGGACGAAATCAAGATCAGGATGCGCCAACGCCGCCAACGCAAGGACCTGCTGGGTCGCTGGGCGGCCCATACCGAGCCGGAGAACGCCCATCTCTGGTCACTGGAGGCGGACATGAACCAGCTGCAGGCAAACCAACCAACACGACGTAACAAACCATGACAGGCAATCGATTCACATCACTACAGGTGCTGCATCTGCGTCATCGACTGAGTGATCCGATCATCACGACCATGGGACCTGTACGGGCCCGCCCGGCACTGCTGATTCGCCTCGAAGATGATCAGGGGGCTCATGGCTGGGGAGAAGTCTGGTGCAATTTCCCCCCGGGTGGCGACTTCTATCGAGCTGAACTGGCCGCCAATGTCTTGCCTGCCGTACTGTCAAACATGCGGGTGGACCACCCCGAGCCAAGCCGTCATGTGGAGCAGCAGCTGCATCGCCTGGCGTTGCAGGCGGGCGAGCCCGGTCCGATAAGGCAGCTGGCCGCTGCCGTTGACATTGCTGTGCATGATCTGCGAGCCAGACGCAAGGGTGTGCCACTGGCTGTCGAACTGGGTGGAGAGTTGCGCCCGGTGGGTGCCTATGCCAGTGGTATCAGTGCAGCGCTGCATGAGACACAGGTCTTGCGCATGCGGGCGCTGGGCTTTCGTCACTTCAAGCAGCGGATCGGCTATGGCGATGATGACGGCCTGCCACAACTGCAAGCCTGTGCACAGGGATTGCAAGCCGACGAAAAGCTCATGGCCGATGCCAATCAGGCCTGGGATCTGGCCACGGCATTGCAGCGCTGCCAGCAACTGGACTCACTCTCACTTGCCTGGCTCGAAGAGCCGCTACCGGTAGACGCCAACGCCAGAGACTGGAACACATTGGCCAGACAGGCGCAGACGCCATTGGCCGGTGGCGAGAACATGCGAGATGACGAGACATTCAGCAATGCCATCCAGGCAGGCGACCTGACAGTGTTGCAACCGGACATATGCAAATGGGGAGGACTCTCCGGCGGCCATCGCATTGCCAGCCTGGCACTGGCGAAGGGTCGGCGGTACTGCCCACACTATCTCGGCGGCGGCATCGGACTGCTGGCATCGGCACACCTGCTCAGTGCAGTCGGAGGCGACGGACTGCTGGAGGTCGATAGTTCGGAGAATCCCCTGCAGCTTGCTCTTGCCGGAGGCAGCATCACGCTCGAGAACGGCCTGTTCCAGCTGCCCACAGGCCCGGGATTGGGTGTCGAACCGGATATCGAGGGCCTGAGCGACATGCTGGTCAGCGATACCGCGCAAGGTATCGACGAGCCATGAGTCCGGCACTTGACCGTATCTCGGCAGTAAGGCTGCACCCGGATGACAATGTGATCTGTCTTCTGCGCGATCACGACAAAGGGGAAATACCCCAGCTGCAGATGACCGAATCCATCGCGCAGGTGCCGGCAATTCGGCAGGCAACGCCCCTGGGCCACAAGGTCGCTCTGACAGACATTGGCGAGGGTGACGCTGTCTTGAAATACGGTGTACCCATAGCGCTGGCCAGACACAGGATCGATGCCGGAGATCACGCCCACCTGCATAATCTGAGAGACCTGGAAACCACCGCTGCCGACATTCTGCCGATCGTCTCGACGAAGCCAGTCAAGACGACTGACACTGCGGCGTTGTCGGTAACCGCAACACCGACAGACGGCATGTGCGAACAGCAGCCTCTGCCGAGCACGTTTTTCGGGTTTCATCGCAGCAGCGGACGACCGGGCATACGCAATCATCTGCTGATCCTGTCGGTCTGCGGTCTGAATGCGGCAGGTGCCCGCAAGGTGAAATCTGCCCTGCCCGGCAGCCAGCTGGTCAGCTCCCCGTATGGCCGTGGCCAACTCGGAGCCGACCGGAAGCTCCATGATCGACTGCTGACCCAGCTGGCCTGTCACCCCAATGTCGGTGGAGTCGTGGTACTCGCCGCCGATCGCAACATGCGTCAGCGCTACCAGTCCATCATCAGCGAGCACCATCGTCTCTGCAGGGGGTTTTCTCTGCAGGAGTGCGGCGAGGACACCGTCTCTCTGGTTGCACTTGCCATTGCAGCCGGTAACGAGTTGCAGCAGCAACTCGCTCTCGTCGAGCGCCAGAGCTGCGCGACAAGTACCCTGGCCATCGCGATGGAATGTGGCCACTCGGATGCCTCATCAGGCATGGTCAGCAATCCTCTATGCGGGAAACTGGCCGATGAACTGGTCAGACTCGGCGGCGCTGTCGTCTTCAGTGAAACCGTCGAATGGAGCGGAGCCGAACGGGAACTCTATCAGCGATGCCGGAACAACAACATCGCACAACGCCTGCAGAGACTGGTGATTGAAAGACATGATATTGCCCGGGCGGCCGGGGAGGACCTGACACGGGGCAATCCGGGCCCGCAGAATCATGCTGGCGGCATCACCACACTGGTCGAAAAGTCGCGAGGAGCCATAGCCAAGGGTGGCACCAGTAGCATTGCCGGTGCACTTGCACAGGCCGAACCACTACCCGAGCTGGCTGGTTTGTACCTGATGGATACACCGGCTCTTTCTCCAGAGTCGATCACTTCCATGATTGCATCCAGCGCACAACTGGTCTGTTTCACCACTGGTCATGGCAACCCATACGGTAGTGCCATCGCCCCTACGATCAAATTGTCTGCCAATCCGCAGACTGTCCAACGTGTCAGTCATCAGATCGACTTCGACGCCAGTGCAGCCTTTGATGGCCTGCAATCCCTGAATGAGCTATTACCCGCGCTGAACGCACTGACCATACGGGTATGCGAGGGCGAACGCGTTGCGGTCGAGAGACTCGACGAAGGCGACGAAGCTATCAGCAGGATCTCCGCATCCGTATAGGGCCGCGTGCTCTGCCAGAAACACCCACTCGTCCAGAATCGATCAGCAAGGAGAAACAGCATGACTTTCGGCATCACGGTACTCCCGGAATGGGCGCAATCGGAAGGTATCGACAAGCTACTGGATCGTCTGCAAGAGGCCAACGTGACGGACATCGCCACCAGCCCCTATGTCATGGCAGCCGACAGCAAGGGTACGCGAGAACCACCCGTGGATGGCGGTGCCGGCAAGGTAAGACTGCTGGACCGGGAACTCTGGGGAAGGCGGGAGCTGACGGTTCGCACGGCCCCCAGCTTCCATCCTGATCAGTCGCTGTACCAGTCCACCACCTACAAGCCCCCGGTACCCGATGATCTGACCGAGCTTGAGGGTCATGTGGTGCAGGATCTCATCGCGGCAGCTTCCGCGCGTGGTATCAAAGTCTGGTTTCAGGTGCAATCGGCCATACCACCCGGATACCGGGTTCAGTTCGGTGGTCCTGCACCGCTCGATGTGTGTCTGGGCCCGGACGATCAACCCGGACCGAGCCGTGTCGACAGCAATGCTTCTCTGGCCGCTCCCGACGTCATCGCCTATGGCGAAGCCATGATGCAGGACCTGGCACGCGCCTACCCCGGACTTGCTGGCATACGGCTGGACTGGCCGGAGTATCCGCCCTATGACTTTCACGCATTGTTTTTCGACTTTTCTCCATATGCACTGCAGGTTGCCGGAGAAATGGATCTGGATATCGAGCGCATGCGTCACGATGCAACGGCGCTGCAAGCAAGACTGACACGGAACCTCGATGCCAGGCTGTTGAGCAATATCAGCTATCTGGACAAGGACAGCCTTGATGTCATGCTGAATCGTTACCCCGGCATGCTCGACCTGCTACGACTTCGCCGGCAGCTCTCATTGTCCATCATCCAGCAATATCGCAAGGCACTACCGGCAGCCTTCGATCTGGTGCCTCAGGCATTTCCCCCGCCGTTCAATCTGTTGTCAGGATTCGACTTCTCAGCCGCCAGCAAAGTGGTTCAAGGCATTGGTGTCAAGCTCTACACCATGCACTGGCCAATGATCGCAGCCGGCTATGCCAGGTCCATGTCTGCCGGCAAGGCATCTGCAGCAGAGGTTGCCGAGGCTCTGGTAACGGCTCTGGACATCTGCGATGACCCACCGCCCGCTGAGCGTGGCTTCACGTATCCCGAACCCGATGAAAATCACACCGCGTCTGCCGGCAACATCGCACGCAAGATTGCCACAGCCAGACAACAGGCCAGTGATTGTCCGGTCTATGCCTTCACGCATGCCTATGGCCCTTGCACGGATGTCGTTCGTCGAGCACAAGCTGCCTGGGAAGCCAGTGAAGGCAACATGTGGGTCAACCGTTATGGCTATCTGTCCAACGAGAAACTCGATGCCCTGGGTCTAATGGTGAGCCGCTGAACAGGGCTCTGACCTCGGCTACGGAATCGGGAGTACCGGACAGGTCTCGCACATGATCCTGATCGGCTTCGCTGTTGGCTTCTGACGCGTTCCATCAACACAGCGCCCAGCGCTCTCGACCGCTCTCGACAGCTCTCGACAGCTCTCGACCGCTCTCGACAGCTCTCGACAGCTCTCGACAGCTCTCGACAGCTCTCGACAGCTCTAGATAGCTCTAGATAGCTCTAGACAACTCTCGACCATTCTCGCAAACACTCAAGAACAGGTGGTAATCCTCCTGTTCGCGGCATCGCATTGCTGACCATATCACTCGCTCAAATCATATTGGTCTAGACAATTTAGCGTTTAGTGGTTATTTTGGTCCAGCCACTATCGAAAAGAGGAATCTCCAACGTGATCCGACGTACACACCACACCGACCCGGCAGGCCATCCCCATGCGCTACACCAGGCTGGCAAAGCGGTTCGCAGAGTGTCTCGCAGGGCTGCCTTCAAGCTTGCCGTTGGCGCATTGCTGGCCACCTCCCTGAGCGGCACCGCCACACTCTCACTCGCCGATGAAGGCAGCTTCCCCAGCAAACCGATCCGCGTCATCGTCCCCTTCAAGCCTGGTGGCCGTACCGACACGGTCGCTCGTCTACTGGGCGAAAAGATTCAGGAAAAGGGCTGGTTGTCTCAACCCATGGTTGTCATGAACGCCGATGGTGGCGCTGGCGCCAATGCCGTGAACCAGATGCGTCGTGGCGATGCCGATGGTCACACAGCGGTTCACTGGCATCATCAGCTGCTGATCTCCATTGCCATGCAGCTGGGTGACTTCACACTCGATGACTTCAAGTCTGTCGGATACACCGGTGGCGGCAGCCCGGTCTGGGCGGTACGCGAGGACTCCCCCTACAACACCCTGCAGGAACTGATCGATGCCTTGGAAGCCGAACCACGCAGCCTGGTCGAAGCAGTCGGCATTGGCACCATCCCGCATTTTGTCGGTGCCATGCTTGCCAATGAAGCGGGTTTCGAGACCCGCTATGTGACCGCACCCAGTGGCGCTGATCGGCTGCGTCTTCTGCTCGGCGGCAATGCCGACATCTCTCTGTTCGCTGCATCAGAATTCATCGGCCAGGGCGAAGGTCTGAAGGCACTGGTGTACTTTGGCCGTGATCGCCTGCCGGATCTTCCGGATGTACCCACTGCAAGCGAACTGGGCCTGGATGTCAGCTGGGCCAACCCCAACTGGTGGCTGGTACCGGCAGACACTCCGGATGATGTGGTTGCGCAGCTGGCGGCGGCACTGGAAAAAGCCATCGCTGATCCCGAGATCGTCGAGTACTTCAACGCCAATACACTGGAAGCCTACTGGATGGATGGTGAATCAGCCATGGCCGATGCGAAGAAGACACTGGCAGCGCTGAAGCCGGTTGCGGACAGCATCAAGTAAATGCGTCTGCATCCTGCATGGGTAGATCTGGCTCTGGTGCTTGCCGTTCTGGCAGGCGCCGGGCTGTTGTTCGTCGGTGCCTCGACGCTACCGCCTCCACGCTTCGAGCCCATGGGTTCGGCAGCTCTGCCGAGGATTCTCGGTGGAGTGCTGGTCTTCTTTGCCATGATCATTGCGATCAAGGCAATAGTGCAACTCCGATACAAACAGAGCAGCCGTCACGGCTCGGATGAGACAGACGGCGCCGCAGATGGTAGTTCCGTGGTCAATCCGGCAAAGGATCGCGATACCGATGAATCCGCCCTTACCGGGCAGCTACGCGGCATCTGCGTCTTTACCTGCCTGATTCTGTACATCGTTGCACTGGACATCCTGCAATGGCCCTTCATTCCCGTCACAGCGGCTTTCGTGACCCTGGTTGGCACGGTCCTGTCTCCACAGCGTCTGCAGGCAATGTGGAAGTTTGCCCTGTTCGGCCTGCTACTGGCCGCTGGGCTCTTTCTGGTCATGACACGCTTCCTGTATGTCGATCTCGGCTGACACCATGAACCTGTCCTGGAATTTCGAACATGCTTGACGCTTTCATCACTCTGTTCCAGATCGATAATCTGCTGTTCCTTTTTCTGGGTACAGCACTGGGGATCGTGGTTGGCGCCATCCCCGGCCTGACGGCATCGATGCTGATCGCCCTGACCTTGCCATTGACCTTTCACATGGACTCGGTCAATGCGATCACCCTGCTGATCGGCCAGTATGTGGGTGGTATCTCAGGTGGGCTGATCACCGCCATTCTGCTGCGGATGCCCGGCACTCCGGCTTCCATCGTCACCACTTTTGATGGCTACCCGATGGCTCAGAAGGGTCAACCGGAACGCGCGCTGGCACTGGGCATCATGGCATCGGTTGTCGGCGGCATCATTTCCTGGATCTTTCTGGCAGGCATGTCACCAACGCTGGCAAGGTTTGCTCTGCAGTTCGGTCCCTGGGAATACTTTGCTCTGGTCATGATGGCACTGGTGATGCTGGCTTCACTGACACAGGGCTCACTGGTCAAGGGTTTGATGGCCGCGGCACTGGGCATGGCCTTCGCGCTACCGGGCATCGACAACTCCATTGGCCGGGCACGCCTGACTTTCGATATGGATGCGCTGCTGTCCGGTTTCGGTCTGCTGCCAGTACTGATCGGGGCTTTTGCCATCAGCCAGATCCTGCGCGAGTCGGCCGCCCCCATCAAGGCCTCGGCCCCGATCAATCTGCCGAAGAAAAATCTGCCAGTACAGTTCAAGGATCTGAAGACATTCGGACCGAACATGTTGCGCTCTTCCGTCATCGGCACCTGGATAGGCCTGTTACCGGGTATCGGTGCCAACATTGCTGCACTCGTCTCCTACACCACCACCCGACAACTCTCACGGTCGCCGGAGAAATTCGGTACCGGTCATGAACCGGGAGTGGTAGCCGGAGAAACCGCCAACAATGCCTCCATCGGTGGTGCCCTCATTCCACTGATCACCATGGGAATTCCCGGCAGTGTCACTGAAGCCATTCTAATTGGTGCGCTGACCATCCACAGTCTTCAACCCGGCCCTCTGCTGTTCCAGAACGCTCCGGAAGTGGCCTACGGCATCATCGCCGCCTATCTGGTAGCCAACATCATCATGCTGTTCCTGATGTGGAACGCCGTGCGCTACATCGCCGCCATCTCCCAGGTACCTCGAGCCTGGCTGCTGAGTACCATCCTTGTCTTCTGCGTCGTCGGCTCCTACGCCGTCAACAACAACTTCACCGATGTCTGGGTCATGGTGGCCTTCGGAGTGATCGGTCTGGGACTGGAGCTGGCCAGGGTGCCGCTGGGCCCCTTCGTTATCGGCTTTGTACTGAGCCCCATTGCCGAGGAACAATTGCGTGGATCTCTGATGATGTCCGATGGCAACGTGGCAGAGATACTCGCCCGCCCCTATGCCATGTCATTTCTGTTTGTGGCACTTCTGACGCTGCTGTGGCCGCTTATCATGGGACAGCTTGCCCGCCGCCGGCACAACACACACCAGGAACCAAGTACATGAAACCTGCCTCCGGTATTGTCCTCAGCAAGGCCGAACCTGATGAGCGTCGCTATGTGCAGATCGCCAGAGACCTGGCCAGGCGCATTACCGACGGCGAGTTCAGCGCCGGTCAGCGTCTGCCACCCGAGCGCGAACTGGCCTCGACCCTCAGCGTCAGTCGTACCACGGTGCGTGAGGCCGTGCTGGCGCTGGAGCTGATGGGTCTGGTAGAGATTCGCGTGGGTTCAGGTGTTTTCGTCCTGGGTGAGAACGTTCGACAGAATGCCAGTGACGCCACCCCCACCGTGGATGACACCAGCCCATCCGAGATTCTCGAATCGCGGCGACTCATCGAAGCCCAGACCGCGTATCTGGCGGCTACCCGCGCCACTGACGCCGAGATATTGCAGATCGGTCGCTGCATCGAAACCATGGAATCCACACTCGATGATGTTCCGCGCTTCGACCGTGCCGATGCCGAGTTCCATCATCTGATCGCCAAGGCTTCGGGCAATCGCCTGCTCGAACAATTCGTCGGCCATCTGTGGCAGCAGCGTACAACCACAATGTGGATTCGCTGGTATGACCAGACCCGCAGTACCGCCAACCGCCGTCGCTCCATCAGTGACCACCGCGTGATTCACCGGGCGCTCGAACGACGCCTGCCGGAAGCGGCATCAACGGCCATGCAAGGCCACATCGACGTGATGGAAGAGCGCTTCTTCGATCTGCAACTCTGACTACCTCAACCCCAAGTGACAAGTATGACTGACAAGACAGACAAACCCGATATTGTGGTCATCATGACCGACCAGCAACGCTATGACACCATCAATGCGCTGGGTGCCCATCATGTGGACACACCGAATCTGGATCGCCTCGCCCATCGTGGCGTGAACTTCTCCCAGTGCCATGTCACCGCTCCCAGCTGCGTGCCGTGTCGAGCCAGCGTGTTCACCGGCTACTACCCCCACAGCAACGGTGTTCATGCCAATGGTCAGGCCTGGAACAGGACTTGGGTGTCACGCTTGCAGGAATCTGGCTATCAGACCGTCAACATCGGCAAGATGCACACCATTCCCTATGACGCGCCGGCGGGCTTCGATGAGCGCTACGTCGTCGAGAACAAGGATCGTTTTCTGGAAGGCCGTTATTACTTCGATGAATGGGACAAGGCGCTGGCCTCGCACGGCCTGAAAAAGCAGCAGCGAGAGCAATACCGTCAGCGAGAGGACTATCACGAACGTCTGGGCGCATTCCCGTGGGAACTGCCGGAAGAGCTGCATTCAGATGTCTTTGTCGGTCGCATGGCACGCTGGTGGCTGGAGAGCAAGCCTGTCGAGAAGCCCCTGTTCATGGTTGTGGGGTTTCCCGGACCTCACCCACCTTATGATCCGACGCCGGAATACATCGAACGCTATATGGATCGAGACATTCCACTGCCGGAAGTCACCGAGGAAGACCTGGCCAATCTGCCACCGGTGTTTACCGAAAAGCGACTGCATGATGTCGAAGTCGACCACGACTCGGTTGCCTGGAGCCTCAACCCCACGCCTGAGCAACTGCACCGCATGCGTGCCTACTATTGCGCCAATGTCGAGATGATCGATCGTGAAGTCGGCCAGATACTCGATACTCTGGAGGCCCGTGGTCGTCTCGACAACACCATCATTGTCTTTGCATCGGATCACGGAGACTGCCTGGGTGATCATGGCTTGAGTCAGAAGTGGGCCCCCTATGACGAGGTGACACGTGTTCCCCTGATCATCAGCGCACCCGGTCGCTTCAGCGGAGGCCGTGATGTATCCGAACTGGTTCAACTGTTCGACCTGGGTCCTACCATTCTGGAATGGGCCGGCCTGACGCCGGATCCGAGCTTTGAAGCCGAGTCTCTGAACCCGGCCCTGAACGAAGAGCCGTTTGACGGTCGCACGCATGTTTTCTGTGAACAGGGTGGAGACGTCAATCTGACCGGCGCCGAGTATCTGACCATGGTGCGTTCGACCACCCACAAGCTGGTTCATTTCAAGGGACTCAGCTGTGGGCAGCTATTCGATCTGGTGAAGGATCCGGGTGAAAAACGCAATCTCTGGGATGATCCGGAAGCGGCTCCGATGAAGCAGCAGTTGCTCGATGTCATGCGCGAATGGCTGATCGATACATCAGTCAGGACACGAGCCGCACGACGTCGCTCCGTTGATGGCGGGCCCATGAATCCGCAGAGCATTCAGGCAAGCCCTGATTGAAAATGCCATCCGTGCGATGAACAGACCTATCCAGAAAGAAGGACTGAAAACCTGCCAGACGAGAAACGCCGTTTGTTCGCTAGTCTGAGTTAACGCCTGAAGAGGATGGAACGCTTCTCTCCTCTCAGCCCAGTACCTTCTGAACGGCCAGGGCAGCCGTCAGCAAGCGATCATCCTGATCCACAGCCGCCGATACCAGAGCGCCGATGGGCAAGCCTTTCCCATCCTCACCAATCTTCAGGCTGACACCGGGGGTTCCCAGATAATTGCCCGGCATGGTATTCCTGAGTGTCAGCAGGTTGACCTGTTTGAAAAGCTCATCATCGGCTTCCAGTGCCGCAATGCTCGGCGCCGTGATGACGGTTGTGGGAAACAACAACAAGGTGTCACCCAATGTGTCTGCTGTCTGCTTTTGCAGGCGTTCCCTGGCCCATTGCAGATGGATGTAATCCTGAGCGGTAAAGTCGGATGCCGTGCCCATGCGCTCACGCACCCGCTGGTCCATCTGCTCCGCAGCCGGGCTCGCCAATAATGCCTGATGCAAGGTGGCCGCTTCCGCCACCGTCAGCGTGCCGTGCTGTCGAAACAGTTGCCCCACTTCATCCAGAATGGGAAACGGCTCTCTTCGAATTCTCGCACCGGCGTTCTGCAGCACCCTGACGGTTTCTTCAAAACACGCCAGCACATCGTCCTCGACCTGGTCGAACACGACATTGTCCGGAATCAGGAACGACAACTCTGACATATCCTGAACCCTCTGCTGTTCAGGAGCGCACCCGCGCATGAAACCGTCCAGCATGATGATATCGTTCATGTCCTGGGCGAAGAGGCCGACCGAATCCAGGCTACGCGACAAGGGATAGATACCCTCAGAGGCATACCGACTCTGACTGGCCTTGTAGCCGGTGATGCCGCAGAAGCTTGCCGGAACGCGAACCGACCCTGCCGTGTCGGTACCCACTGCAATCGGTACGAGTCCGGCGGCAACGGCGACAGCCGAACCCGACGACGAGCCGCCTGGTGCACGAGCTTCATCATCGGATGAGGGATTGACCGGCGTTCCATAGTGAGGATTCAGGCCCAGACCCGAATAGGCAAATTCAGACAGATTGGTCTTGCCCAGCGAGATCAGTCCCTGTTGACGACAGGCTGCGACAACGGCCGCATCGTATTGCGCAGCATCCGCATGGGCATAGACGCGAGAACCGGCCGTGGTGGTGTCGCCCCGCGTATCGAACAGATCCTTCCAGGCCATGGGTACACCATCCCAGGGCCCCAGAAGCCGCCCCAGAGCTCGGCGCTCATCACTCGCCCGAGCGTCGCGCAACGCCTGTTCTTCAGTCACGCTGATGAAGATCGACTGATCAGCATGGTTACGTATCGTCGACAACAAGTCCGTGATCAGATCCACGGCTGTCTTCTCGCCGTCATGGAGCAATCGAGCTATGTCGCTGGCAGTCGTCATGGAGTTCATCTTCATTTTGCTAGTGTACTGCTTCATACAAAGCGTTCATTCAGAGCGGTTCGAAAGCCGCTATTCAAGGCGCCACTCGCTGAATGAACGCTTCGTATGAAACAGTACACTAGAGCAACAGTAATGGTATGCCGGGGAGCAGGATCAATACCAGCAATATGGCCACATAGGCGGCGATATAGGGAAGCACACTGCGCGAGGTTGCCTCGATACTGCTGCCCGACAACCCGGATGCGATGAACAGGTTCAACCCCACCGGTGGTGTGAAATTCCCCACCGCCAACGCCACCACGGTAAACACACCAAAGTAGACCGGATCGATACCGCTTTGTGCCACCAGCATACCCAGGGTCGGTACCAGCAATACCAGAGCCGCCACGTTATCGAGGAAGGTGCCGGCAACCAGGAGCAGAAGCATGACCAGTAACATGATGAGCATGGTGACACTGGTGTAATCCAGTATCTGGGCGGCTATGGCCTGCGGGATCTGCTCGCTGGTGATGATGTAGGAGAATGCGTTGGCAGTACCCATCAGATACATCACCACCGCAGAGCTGATGGCCGTCTGCACGAACAGCGGCCCCAGCTGGCGAATACCGATGGACCGATAGACACACATGCCGACGATCAAGCCATACAGGCAGGCAACAGCGGCAGATTCCGTCGGTGTGAAGATTCCGCCATAGATGCCACCCAGGATGATCAGTGGCATCAACAAGGCAAGACCGCTCTCGCGCACAACCTTGATCTTCTCCGCCCGATCCAGTTGCTCCAGCTGTCCAAAATTATTGCGTCTTGCGATCAGATAGTTGACGAGGCCCAACGCCAGGGCAATCATCAGACCGGGCACGATGCCGGCAATGAACAGATCACCGATGGAAACTTCGGCAATGGCGCCATACACGACCATCGTCAGGCTCGGCGGAATGATCAGTCCGAGGGCTCCGGATGAGGCCACGATGGCCCCCGACAATGGCGCCGGATAGCCACGCTTGATCATGGAGGGAATCATGATGGAACCAATGGCCGATGTAGTCGCCGGTGCGGATCCTGATATGGCACCAAAGAATGCCGAGGCACCCGTGGACATCTGCGCCAGCCCTCCCGGGTAGCGGCCGAGCAGCAAGCCGGACAGCTTGACCAGCCGTTCGGAAATCTGAGCGGCAGCCATGATATTGCCCGCCAGCAGAAACAGGGGAATGGCGAGAAAGGGAAAGCTGTTCAAACCATTGAACAGCTTCTGCGGCAGTATGATCAAGGGAATTGAACTGGCGAAATACAAGGCTGCCACCGAAGCCAGACCCAGCGAAAACGCAATGGGCACACCGAGAAGCAGCAAGACAAAGAAGACGGCAAACAATATCTCGGTCATGGTTCTATGCCTTCCTGAACTGATCGACAAGCTCTTCCAGCAGGAAGATGAGCGCCAGCGCCGAACAGATCGGCATGGCCATGGCAACGTAACCGACAGGCAGACCTGCGGCCGGAGACATCTGACGCATGGCTCTGAGCGTCAGATCATATCCCTTCACGGCGATGATGCCGAGAAACAGGGCAAGACAGAGCACCACGAAGACATTGATCACTCGCCCTGCCTGCTCTCCGGCCCTGTCCTTGAAGAAACTCATGGCAATGTGCTTCTTGCTGCGAAAGGCCACGGTTGCACCCAGAAAGATCGACCAGATCATGGCGTAGATCGACAGCTCGCTGGCGGTGGCCAACGAGATGTTGAAAACGAATCGTCCAAGTACCTGGGCGGTGACGAGCAGGAAGACCAGAGCGAGACAGAAACCCGCCAGACCCTGCAGCCCCGTTTCCAGAAGATCGATCAATTTTCTCGCCATGTGCATTCTGCTCTTCGACTGTATGCGATCAGACCAGGCCATCGAGCACGACTCCTACTTCGACAGCGTAGTCTGTATCTCGCTGATCAGCTCGGCGTCCAGCTTGCCCTTGAATTGTTCGATGACGGGTGCAACCGCGGCCTTGAATGGGGCGGTATCCACGTCATTGATCTGGTTACCCAACTCAGCCAGTTCTTCCCATTGTGTATCTTCCAGATCATTGACCATCTTCAGGTGTATCGCGGCCATCTCCGTGGCCGTGTCCAGCAGTATGGCGCGATATTCTTCCGGGATGGAGGCCAGCTTGTCGCTGTTCATGATCAGCGGCGAGCCCAGATAGATATGGGCTGTTCGCGAGGTATAGGCCTGCACTTCGTAGAACTTCTGCGTCAGGATGTGTGCCGGAGGGTTCTCCTGAGCGTCGGCCGTACCCAGTTGCAAGGCCGTGTACAACTCGCCGAAGGAGATGACCACAGGTTTGGCGCCCATGGCCTTGAAGGTCTCGACGAACACTTCACCTTCGGGTACACGAATCTTCAGGTCTGTCAGATCAGCGGGCACGGTAATCGGCTTTTCGTTGTTGGTGACATTTCGCAATCCACCCATCCACCAGCCGATGACTTCTGCACCCGTGCCCTGCATCTTCGCTTCCAGCTTGTCGCCAACCGGCCCCTCCAGCACCTCATGCACTTCATCCAGAGAAGAGAACAGGAAAGGCAGGTTCAGAATGCCCATGTCCGGCACCCAGTTGGACAGCACGGTATCGGATACCAGAAAGATGTCCTGGGTACCGATCATGGTGCCTTCGACCGCTTCCAGCTGCTTGCCGAGTTGATCGGCGGGGTACACGGTGATCTTGATGTTGCCATCGGTTCGCGCCTCGACTTCATCGGCGAACATCTGCGAGATGGTCTGGTAATGATGAGTCGGCGCACCGGTATGGCCCAGTTTCAACTCGATGGTATCGGCATGCGCTGTCCCCGCCAACACCAGGGCAAGTGCGATCGATGAAAGGTTGTGTCTGAGTTTCATGGTAGAGCTTCTCCACTTTCAGGTTTGCTGCAACGCCGCCGGAGGCCGCATCGAGAATGAATTCGGTGAACATCGAAATCGTGAACTGGCAGGCTGAGATCGCCATCCTGACTGCCCCACCCAGTTGCTCCTGCCGCGCCACTGGACCAGCGATGCTGCAGAAGTTGACATCGAGTATCCCTTGGTCTCTGACAAGGTGGTAGTAACAACTTGCGATGGTCGCGTTGCCTTTTCGGCAACGACAGGTCTATTATCAGCTAGCCAGAGCCATCCTCGGAACTTCACTTTTTCCTATGAATCTCAATGCCTTAAGATATTTTCTCGAGGTCGCGAAATGCCAGTCGATACGACGCGCATCAGAAAGATTGCATGTCGCCGCCTCCGCGATCAGTCGTCAGATCTCTGCACTGGAACACGAACTGGACTGCACTCTTCTGGAGCGTCGATCCGATGGTGTCACACTGACCGCCGCGGGGGAACGGCTGCGTATTCATGGTCAGAAGATCGATGCACAAGTCTTGCTGGTGCGATCAGACATTGATGAGCTTCGCAATATGTACCGGGGCACCATCCGTGTCGCCACCGTGGAAGGGATCACCGAGCACTTTCTGCCCGACGTTCTGACCCGGTATGCAGAGATGTTTCCAGACGTGCGCATCGAAGTTGCCATCATGTCCAGAGATGCAACTGTGGACTCTCTGGAGCGATACGAGTCGGACGTCGGCTTTGTCTACGATCATGCGCACCACGATGCCATAGAAATCATTGCCGATTACAGACAACCGCTGCATGCATTCGTGCCTTCGCGGCATCCGCTGGCTTGTGGCACGCCGGTGTCTCTGAAACAACTGTTGAACTATGACCACGTGCTTCCCGATAGTCGCTTCGGCATCAGCCAGTTGTTGAGGCGAGCGGCGAAACGCGAAAAGGCCATCGTTGCGCCGCGCATGGTCAGCAACCAGCTGAACTTCCTGAGAAAGCTGGCCCATATGAACAACTGCGTGGTCTTCATGCCGGTACAGGCAGCCTATTCGGAGTTGCTGGGCGCAGAGCTGGTACCGGTGAATCTCGAATGCAAGGCATTTGCGAATCGCAATCTTTCCATAGCCTACCGCAAACGAAGGTCACTGTCGCCAGCCGCCCTGTCCTTTTCCGAGTGTGCGCAGGAACAATTCACCAAATGGCAGCAGCTGGACAAGGAGGCCCTGGAGAAAGCGCAGTCGGCCTGGACCGTGTAGAGGCTGGTTCAGGATTTCAGCAATACGGTCATTTCCGCTTCGATGGGAGCATCCAGTCCCAGCTCATTCTGAAACAGTGCAGCTCTGGCATGCTTGCCACGTTCTTCACCGAACACCTGCACATAAAGATCGGAAGCGCCATTGAGCACCAGATGTGCTTCGGTAAAGCCCGGCGCTGAGTTGACGTAGCCGACCATCTTGACGATGCGCTCAATGCGATCAAGATCACCGATGACCTTTTTCATCAGGGCCAGATGGTTCAGGGCCATGTACTTCGCCGACTGATAGCCTTGCTCGATGGTCAGCTCCGCACCCAGCTTGCCCTTGATGGGCATGATGTCATTGTCATTCTCATCGCGAATGGTGCCCAGAGTGCCGGATACGTAAAGCATGTTACCCACTTCCACCGCGGGAAGATAATTACCTATCGGCTTCGGTGGCAGGGGCAGTACCAGACCCAGTTCCTGCAAACGACTTTCGACTACACCAAGTGGCTGTGACATCAAGACACCATCCGTTGAATGAGAGTGCACCAATATAGACACTCTGAATCTGCGGCGGAATTATCCAAACGGCAGCGAGCAGTTGCCGAAAGAGCAACACCGCAGCCGAGAAGAGCGGATGATGTAGCTCAGCGAGCAATAAAGGCTCGTTGCCAACGGTGCCCGTGAAAGAGGCCAGATTCCTCATCACGACATTTTTTGATTTCCGCTATGTCCGACCCATCGGCGCTCGTGAAGACAACATCTTCTATCGTTCCTGCAGCGCGACACGCACCCCCAATGCGCAGTAGATGCTACCGACGAACTTGCCCTGCCAGCGCGCGATGACCGGTGTACGGCGCAGATACCCACCCAGGTGCCCTGCGCTGAAGGCAACAGCGACATTGGTCATGAACCCCAGCAACACGAACAGGATGCCAAGCTCCGTCAACTGCAGCCAGACGGTGCCGGTGTCCGGGTTCACGAACTGCGGCAGGAAAGCAAGAAAGAACATGGCAGACTTCGGATTCAGTACTTCAGCCAGAACAGCCTGCCGAAACGCCAGTTGCGTTGACAGGGACTGCCTGTCGCTCAGCGGGCTGTTGTCGACTTTCTCACGCATGGCCCGTATGCCCAGGTACACCAGATACAGCGCACCGAGATACTTCACCAGGGTGAACAGTGTTGCCGAGGCCAGTACCACGGCCGAGATCCCCACCACAGCGAGCACGGTATGGATCAGATCGCCGACAGCGATGCCCAGCCCGGTCGCCAGTCCGACTTTTGTACCGGATGCCGATGCCCGCGCCAGGGTCAGCAATACAGCAGGACCGGGTATCAGAACAAAACCCAGCAGAATGGCCAGATACGTCACCAGTGTTGTCTGATCTACCATGGTCTTGTTCTCCCTTCAAGGCTCTATCATGCTGTTTGTCGAGCAATATCACCCAACAGGCCGATGAAATCCTGCAGGATGGTTGATTGGCTGCGGTTGGAGCGGTACACCATACAGATGGATGCCTTGTAGCGGAATACCTCAGGCAGTATCTCCATGTTGATGTCCCCCATGAACTGGTTGCAATGGGTGGGATAATAGCCGAGAAAGACGCCACTCTTCACCAGCGCCAATACGGCTTCCGTCTGGTAGGCCGTACTGCCCATCGGAAACTTGTGCTTGCGACTACGCACATTCTCCCCCTCATAATAGCCCCGGTAGACCAGCTCATACTGGCAGACTTCATCCTCGGTCAGTTCACGCCCCTCGCGCAGCGCCAGCGCCATCGGGTGTGATCCTCCACAATACAAGCCTACCTCCTCTTCATAGAGACGGCTGTACTGCAGACCGGTAAGCCGTTGATAGTCAGGGATGATGACGATGTGCAGCTTGCCATCGATGACACCGCGCTCCAGCTCGCTCGGCGTACCGATGGTCAGGTTGGCGGATACTCCGGGCGCCAACTCCCGATACGTCTTTATCGCGGTGATCAGCGGGCAATTGTCGTCTGAAATGGAATAGTCGATAACGCCAATCTCGATCTGCCCCACCAGTCGGTCGTTGATCGTCGAGATGCCTCGCTTGAATTCCTCGGTTGCACTCATCAACTCCCTGGCATAGGTGAGCACCTGAAGACCTTGCTGAGTCAGATAGAATCCGCTACGCCCCCGGTGACACAAACGCATGCCAAGGCGCGTTTCCAGGTCGGTCAGTTGCTTGGAGATGGTCGAGCACCCCACATTGAGAACGGTCTGCGCCGCCGACAGACCGCCACACTCGACCACGGTCTGAAACACTCTGATCAACCGCAGGTCCAGATCACTGACCTGTCCGGTAAAGACATTCTTGCGCCGTGCCATGTGAATTACCTCGTTGATGCAGACGGCTCTATTGTTGCAATCTGATCAAACATTCGTTGGATAATGACTCATTTTATTCTAGCCATATCGAGTCTAAGCTGCGAGCCATATCGATTTCGCTTGAATGAACTGGAAACAAAGGAAACACCGTGACCTGGACTCCCGCAAAGCTGACTGCGCTCAAGGATCGTTTCGACGGTTGTGACGGCGCTGACATGTTCACCCCGAGAAACCGGGAAATCGCCGACAGGATATTCTCCTCGGGTGGGCGTCGACCAGCACCCTACGCTGGCATCCCTTCCCTGCTCGATGCCCCCCTGCTCGACCTGAATGGCGCCGAGTGGCAGGAGCTCCAGATTGCCTTGTTTGGCGCGCCAATGGATCTGGGCGTTACCAACCGTAACGGAGCACGCTTCGGACCACGCGCATTGAGGAGCATCGAAAGAGTCGGCCCTTACAATGACGCACTGGACTGTGCGCCGATCCATGAGATGCGGGTCGCCGATATCGGCGACGTTCCCTTTCAAAGCCGTTTCGATCTGCAGCAAAGCCATCGGGATATCGAGTCGCACATCGGACGGCTGATCGATGCGGGAGTCGCACCGTTGATGGTCGGCGGTGATCACTCCGTCAGCCACCCTGCCCTGAGAGCCGTGGGTCGGCAGGGCGCTGTGGGCATGATTCATATCGACGCCCACTGCGATACGGCAGGTTCATACGAAGGTGAGAAGTTTCACCACGGTGGACCGTTTCGCAATGCCGTGCTCGATGGTGTACTGGATCCGGAACGCACCATCCAGATCGGGATACGGGGTGCAGCCGGCTATATCTGGGAATTCTCGGAGATCTCGGGCATGACCATCGTACAAGCCCGGGACATCAGCGAGCACAAGCTACAGGACATCATCTCACTGGCTCGAGAAACGGTTGGAGATGGCCCCACCTATCTCTCCTTCGACATCGACAGCCTCGACCCGGCCTTTGCCCCCGGCACCGGCACTCCCGAGGTGGGGGGCCTGACAACGCGCGAGGCCATGACACTCATTCGAGGCATGAAGGGCCTGGATATCATCGGCGGTGATGTGGTAGAAGTCGCCCCCGCCTACGATCCGACAACTAACACCGCTCAGAACGGTGCGCAGATGCTGTTCGAGATTCTCAGCGTCATGCAGTTCAGTCCATCATTGAAACCGCTGTAGCGCCATGGCCGGCAACACGTCGCTCATGCCGATGGTATGGGCGGCGTCATTGCAAGCGTGAACAGGGTTCTGCTCCCGGTATTTCAGGCTCGCCCTTGGCGAAACCGGAACTGTTTGTCTAATCGGCGTCTGCTCTGAACACAACACAGCCTTCCGGATCGAACTGCAACGCAACGCGCTCGCCAATCGCAAGCGTACGCAAAATCGAATCGCGTGAAGACAAACGCACTCTCACGGTGGTCGCACCGTTTTTCACCAGTATTTCAGTACTGGCCCCCAGATTGCGGATGAATTCAACCTCTGCGCATGGCCCGCCAGAGGGATGAGGCGCACGATCAAGTATCACGTTCTCGGCTCGTACCGACAGCTTCAATGCCGTCCCGGGTGCCTCCTCTGTGCTGAAGACGGTATCGGCACCGAACAGCTGCACTATTCCCTGATCAGAAGCGATGGCATCCAGAATGTTGGAGGCACCGAGAAACTGTGCCGTGAACGCCGTGGCAGGTTGCGAGTAGATTTCCTGCGGTGCGCCCTGTTGACAGACTTCCCCACCTTTCATCACGACCAGCTTGTCTGCCAGCATCATCGCCTCTGTCTGGTCATGGGTGACCAGTATGGTGGTCACCCCGAACTGCTGTTGCAACTGGCGAAGCTCGATCTGCATGGCATCGCGCAACTGCGCATCCAGCGCGGACAAAGGTTCATCCAGCAGAAACAGGCGTGGCTGTACCGCCAGAGCACGCGCTATGGCAACACGCTGGCGTTGACCTCCCGAGAGTGATGAGACAGGACGATCGGCTATGGCCGGCAAGGAGATCACATCGAGTAGTTCAGCCACACGATCATCCCGCTTGACGCCAGTCACGCCCCGAAACTTCAGACCGTAGGCGATGTTCTCGGCAACACTCATGTGCGGAAACAAGGCCAGTGATTGAAACACCATGCCAAAGTCACGCTTGTGAGGCGGTACTGCGGAGATGTCGGATCCGTTGAGCAACAGCTGCCCGGCACTGGCTCGCTCGAAGCCTGCAATGATGCGCAACAAGGTTGTCTTGCCACAGCCCGAGGGGCCGAGCAGGCACACGAAGGAGCCTTGTTCGATATCCAGATCGATACCTTTCAGGGCCTGGAACTCGCCGAAGTGTTTTGACACACCAGCAATACGCAAGTCGATACCCATGGCTCAGTTGTTGTCCTTGTTCATCAGAAGAGACTGGCTCGGCCCGCGATGATCTTGTCGATGGCGATGATCATCACCAGATCGATCAGGATGATGAAGACCGACAAGGCCAGCGTTGACGGGTCCAGTGATGACACCGTACGACTGTACATCCAGATGGGCAGCGTGCTCTGGTCGATGGTGTACATGAAGAAGGTGATCGTGAATTCATTGAAGGAGATGATGAAAGCGAAGATCAGACCTGCGAGGATACCGGGCTTCATCAGCGGCACGACGATGTCGATACCTGCCCGCAGCGGTGATGCACCCAGTGAGATGGCAGCCTCTTCGGTTTCCCGGGATATGCTCTGCATGGCACTCATGCAATTGCGCAGCACGAACGGCACGACCAGGGCCAGATGAGGAATCACCAGGCGCCATAGGCCAAGCTCCCAGCGCAGGCTTTCGGCCAGCAGGAGAAAGGCGATGCCGAGCATGACCAGCGGAAACACCAGAGGCAAGGTGAACAGCAGTTCCATGCCTTGCCGCAGACGTCTTCGCCCCCGCACCAGCGCATAAGCCAGAGGAATACAGGCGGTCACGGACAATACCATGACCACCAGAGCGACCTGCAGACTGCTGATCAGCGCTGCACCCACGGCCTGTGAACCCGAGGATTCATCGCTCCTGAACAGCGCCAATGCAGACTCGTACCAGCGAAGTGACAGTTCGCTCGGTGGGAAGCTGGATGTCTCCGCGGCAGAGAATGACATGATGAATATGATCACCACGGGGGCCGCCGCTATGACGATACCGATTCCGGCAAGCACACAGACCACCAAGCGGTAGCTGCCTCCTCCTTCTCCAGGCAACAAACCCACGCGACTCATGACCCACCCCGCACATCGCTGCGTGATACCAGCCAGGTCGACAGCACCAGCACCAGAGTAATGATCAGAATCAGCACCATGCCTCCGGCGGCCGCGCCGGACCAGTTGAACAATGGCGAAATCATGTCGCGAATGGCAAGCCCCAGCATGCGCACGCGACGTCCGCCCAGCAGCAGGGGTACGGCAAATGCGCTGGCATTGAAGGCAAAGACGATGGATCCGGCGCCGATCAAGCCGGGCTTCAGCAACGGCAGGGTGATGTCGACAAATGAACGCCAGTGACTCGCACCCAGCCCGCTGGCAGCCTCCAGATATTCCTGCGAGACAGCGCGCATCGAACTCATCAGGGGGAACACGGCCAGCGGCAGCGACGTCTGTACCAGGCCCAGCAGCACACCCTTTTCATTGAAGAGCAGAATCAACGGGCGCTCGACCATACCCAGCTGCAACAGGGTTGTATTGATGACACCGGCAGGCCCCAACAGCAGAATCCAGCCATAGGATTGAATCAACAGATTCAGGATCATCGGCAGCAACACGACCACGGTCATGAGACGCCGCCAGGACGCAGAGCGCGTGGTGACGATAACCATCGCCAGCGGAACGGCCAGCATCAACACGATCACGGTACTGCTGGCAGCCAGCTTCAGCGTCAGCCAGAGCGATCGCAGGAAGTACGGTTGTGCCAGCTCGGCATACGCCTGGAGGGAAAAGCCATTGATGCTCCCGGTGTCTGCGGACACCGAGAAGCGAAGCATATACAGGCAGGCCACCAGAAAGGGCGTGATGATCAACAATGCCGGCAGGCACAATAGCCACAATGCCGAATCTGGACGCCAACGTCTCACACGCGCAGCGGACTGATGCCTCATCAGGCTCTGAAGTGTCTGTTCATGCGCTGGCACCGACATGCCTCAAGACAGGGTCTGTGTATACCGTTTGATCCAGTCTTCACGAACCGAGGCGATGAAATTCTTGTCGTGGACGACGGCCTTGTCGGACAATTGCTCAGGCTTGATGATGAAAGGGCTGGTCCGAGCGGCTTCAGACATCACCGCCTGTGTATTCACCGGCCCGTTCAGCACTGCCTCTGCCATGACACCCTGTACACCCGCATCCAGCGTGTAGTTGATGAAGGCATGGACCACATCATCATCACCCGGGTGCGACTTGGGCATGATGGTATACATGAGATCGGCGAAGAAGCCCTCTTCCAGATCATAGGTTGCCCCCATGTTGGATTGCTCGGGATTGGCCAACTCCTTGGCAAAGAACGCCGGGGCGTAGACACCGCCGATATCCAGCGCATTGGAGCGGAACAGCTCCACCAGTTGTGTCGGATTCTCGCCAAAGGTCAGCAGCCGATCACGCAGTTCCGCCAGTTTGGCAAACGCCGCATCGTCATCTCTGCCATCGCCACCGAGCATCACCGAGGTTGCAAAAATCGTATCGAGCGCATCGGTCCAGGTGGCCGGTGGCAGAAACAGCCGGCTCTCGACGCTCTCGTCCCACATCTGAGCGTAACTGACCGGAGGTTCACTGAATGTTTTCGTGTTGTAGATCATGCCACCGGTCCACAACAGATAGCCTATGCCGTGTCCATCGGCCCCGGTGCGAAACTGTGGATCCACCTGTTCAAGGTTGGGAAGCTGGTTCAGATCCGGCTTCGCCAGCAACCCGTCCGCGGCCAGGGTGACACCCCCCACGCCTGCCAATGTGATGACATCGTACTGAGGACGGTCACCGGCGGCACGCAACTTGGCCACCATCTCGGAGGTGCTGCCCGTGCGATCGGCGATCACCTTGGCACCGGTCGCCTCTTCAAACGGTTTGGCAATGTGGTTCAGGACGGCCAACCCTGTGTCGTCAGACCATGTCAGTAGTCGAACCGTCTTGCCGTCGTAGCGCTTGCTGCCCTGAGCCTTCACGATGGACGGCATGGCCAGCGCGGCGGCCATGCCGGCGGCGCTCTTCATCATCGTGCGTCTGCTGAATCGTGTTGTCATGCTCTCTACCAGTCTGTCCGGAACGTGACGACATCATGCGCACAACGCATCGGCCAAACAATCAACAAGAATCGAAAGTCAGTTGCATAAGAATGAAAGTATCCGACTGAATCTACGTGCCAGAACCCGCTACCGAGCCCCTCATGGCCAACAACCACTTTCATGAACTGCACCATGACAAGGCGGGCGACCTGAGAAAGTGCATTCGACCCTGCCACCGTGAAGGTAGTTTCGAACAAAGACGGCGATGCTCCGACGATCCCGGCGAATGGCGTCTACCCGTAAAGCGCACACCCACTGGCCTCGGTCGGTCAGGCTCCTTGCGGCTGTTTCAACTGGCAACGGCTCGGTCCATTGATGAATCCACGTATCTGGATAGTTTCCATTGCAACAGTTTGCATGCAAAGCATTATTGAGCATCATCTCCCGTCATGAACACACCCGACGACTACCGCTTTCACTCCCTGCTCCACGCCAGCCACCTTCTGGATGAAAGGCTGCGCGAGAATCTGCTACCACTCGACATTCGGCCACGACAGGCTCGCGTGCTGGACGCACTGGAGCGCATGGGCAGTGCCTCTCAGGTCGAGTTGACGCGGGAGTTCGGTATCTCTGCCGGCAGCATGAGCACGATGGTCAGCCGACTGGAAAAACGTGGACTGATCCAGCGCAGCCGTCATCCGGACGAGCGTCGCAGCGATGTACTGAGCCTGAGCGACGCAGGTCGATCACAGCTGGAGGCCATCCATCGCAACTGGGAAGCCATGGACGCATGCATTGATACCGCCATCGGTCAGGAAAAGGCACAGCTGCTTGCCGAACTGACTGCAGAACTGAGACAGGCGCTCGGTGGACGGATACCGGGCCAGACACCCAACACTGAAGCAGCAACGATACGTAAACGATGAACACCATTCAGACAGACTCGGCAATCAAACCCTTGACCTTGTACGCCATTGCCATTCTGGCGCTGCTCTCCGCTGTAGCGCCCTTGGCAACCGATATGTACCTGCCCGGATTTCCGCTGCTTTCCAGAGATCTGGGAGCCAGCGCTACCGAAGTACAGCTGACACTGACAGCCTTTCTTGTGGCACTGGCACTCGGACAGCTGCTGTTCGGCCCCTTGTCCGACCGGTACGGACGACGCAAACCTTTGATCATCGGCACAAGCCTGGCGGTCGTGGCCGGCGCCCTGTGCGTCGTGACACCCGATGCTCATACGTTGATGATTTTACGGGCGTTACAGGGGATTGGCGGGGCGGCTGGCGTGGTTCTGGCTCGCGCCATCATTTCCGATTCCACTACGGATGAAGTGACGTCTGCCCGGCTGTTTCAGTTGATGATGATCATCGGTGGACTGGCGCCGGTTCTGGCCCCTATCGTCGGTACCGGTATTGTCGCAGTTGCAGGCTGGCGTGCCATCTTCGCCGTGGTGGCCCTGTTGTCACTGATCGCACTGGCAGGCGTGTTGTTCTTCATTCAAGAGAGTCTGCCGGAAGAGAAACGCACTACTGGCGGGGTCACCGAGCTCTGGGCCAAGACACGGATTCTGGCAGGTAACCGCAGCTACATCGGCTACATCCTGACGGTCGGCTTCACCTTCATGGTGCTGTTCAGCTACATTGCGGCCTCACCGTTCGTGTACCAGAACATCCTCGGGTTCTCGGCGACAGCCTATTCCATCGCATTCGGCATCAACGCCGGTGCCATGATTCTGGGCGGTGTACTGTCCGCATGGCTGGTGGAGCGAGTTGGACCACGGCGCCTCACACTCTACGGTCTGGGCATCATCCAGATAAGCGCGTTGCTGGTATTGCTCTGCGTACTGACAGGGGCCGGCCCCTGGTTGCTGGCACCGGCCATTTTCATGGTCGTGGCACCGATCGGCATGATCCTCGGCAATGCCAGCGCGCTGGCGATTGCCCAGGCAAAAGAGGAAGCGGGGACGGCCTCTGCCGTACTGGGTGCACTGCAATTCATCCTCGGTGGCATCGCCTCGCCGCTGGTTGGCCTGGCGGGCGAGCAAGACGCCCTGCCCATGGCGATCGTCATGATGATAGCGGCACCGCTGGCCCTGAGCTGCTTCTGGCTGGCAACACCGCGCGCCAGATCGTTCAGGACGCCGCTGAGAATGGGCGCCTGAACCCCTGATCTCCGGCGGGTTCATTGGCGTCATGCGGTCACCCGCAAGATTATCCTGAACGACTACGGAAACCCACAATAGGCGACCGGCGGCTTCATTCGTATCCTGCATACCATGAAGCCGCAAACGCAAGAGAGCATCTGTTCGGGCAAGGTCGTGTCCATTCACGGTGGCGTGGTGGATGTGCAGTTCGACGACGAAGCCCCCAGACTCAACAATCTGTTGTATGCCGGCAGCCTGCCGATGGAGGTAGCCACATCCCCCCGTAATGGCGTGGTGCAGTGCATGGCCTTGCACAGCACACAAGGACTCGGGCTGGGCGCCGAGGTTCGTGACACGGGTGCCCCCATTCAGGTGCCAGTGGGTGATGCGGTTCTGGGACGTATGCTCAACCTGTTCGGGGAGCCGCTCGATGAATTGCCTGAACCGGTCAGCCAGTCCCGCCGCTCGATTCATCAGAAGCCACCAACGCTGCAGGAAAGGGTCAGGGCCACCGAGATTCTGGAAACCGGCATCAAGGCCATTGACCTGCTGGCCCCCATACAGCGCGGCGGCAAGACGGGCTTGTTCGGTGGTGCAGGCGTCGGCAAGACGGTGCTGCTGACCGAACTGATCAACAACACCATCAAGCAGTACCACGGCGTAAGCCTGTTCTGCGGCATCGGTGAACGATCGCGCGAAGCCGAAGAGCTCTATCGCGACATGGGTGACGCCGGCGTTCGCGACAACACCGTGATGATGTTCGGACAGATGAACGAAGCACCCGGTGTGCGCTTTCGCATCGGCAATGCAGCTCTGGCCATCGCCGAGTACTTTCGTGATGAACGCCACCAGGATGTCTTGCTGCTGGTCGACAACATCTACCGATTCGTTCAGGCAGGCTCCGAGGTATCCGGATTGCTGGGGCGCATGCCATCACGAGTGGGCTATCAACCCACGCTTGCCACCGAACTTGGCGCATTGCAGGAACGCATCGCCTCGACGCACAACGGCTCCATCACGTCCATTCAGGCGGTGTATGTGCCCGCGGATGATCTGACCGATCCCGCTGCGGTACACATCTTCTCTCATCTGACCGCATCGGTGGTGCTCTCACGAAAGCGTGCCAGCCAGGGCCTGTACCCTGCCATCGACCCGCTGGCATCCAATTCAATCATGCTGACCCCTGCCGTCGTGGGCCAGCGACATTACGATATTGCGCGCGAAGTCCGTCGTACGCTGGCAGAGTATGACGAGCTGCGGGATATCATCGCCATGCTCGGTATCGAGGAATTGTCGGCCCATGACAGAGCCGTCGTCGGTCGGGCAAGACGCCTGGAACGTTTTCTTACCCAACCGTTCGCCACTGTTGGCAGTCGCGAGACTCGAACGGCAGCACCGGTGTCACTCGAGGACACGCTGCAGGGCTGCGAAACGCTATTGTCGCAAACCGAATTCCCGCTCCCCGAGAGCGCCTACTACATGGCAGGCACCCTGGCCGAGATCGAGGCTCGCGCCTCATGAGCCGCCATGACAGCATGCACCTGATCATCCAGTTACCGCTGGGTATCCTGTATGAGGGAGACATCAGCCGGCTCAACGCGACAGCCAGCGCCGGCAGCTTCGGCATTCTGCCCAATCATGTGGATTACCTGTCCGATCTCGTTCCTTCCGTACTGGCCGTCATCGATTCAGCGGGCGACGAACTGTACTTCGGTATCGATGAGGGCATGCTGGTCAAGCGCGCGAACCAGGTCAGTATCATCACCCATCGTGGCATCAAGGGTGACAGCCTGTCGCAATTGCATGAGCAGGTCACGCAGAACTTTCTCGAACTCACCGATACCGAACGAGTCGCTCGCTCGGCGCTGTCGCGACTGGAGGCGGACATGGTTCGTCGCTTCAGCAAACTGCAACGCGGGGCCCTGTAATCATCATGGCAAGGCAAGGCGACAAGAGTCCGGAGAAGATCGGGCAGCAGGCCAGACGCATGCAGGAAGCCAGAAAGCACCCGGTGGAAAGCCCGCTACGTGGCGTCAGCGTCTTCGGCATGATCGGCTGGTCAGTCGCGCTGCCTACCGTATTGGGAGCCTTTCTGGGAGTGTGGCTGGACAAGACGACCCAGTCAGACATTTCGTGGACCATCGCCCTGATTCTGGGCGGTTTGGCGCTGGGCATACTCATCGCCTGGTCGTGGATGGAAAAGGAGCGCAACAGACGATGAATACCTTGATCGATCTCCTGGCCAGTCAGGGAAGTTCGCTGGCAAGTGGTGCAGCAGCCGGAACCCTGGTCGGGATCGCCTACTTTGCCGGACTGTCCATGAGCATCCGCCATGCACTGACATCCTCCGCCCGAACATCCCTGCTTGCACTGAGCGCATTGCTCAGAATCTCGCTGCTGTTGCTCGGTGGCTGGTTGCTGGCTGTCCAGGTCGGTGCCTGGGCTGCCACCGCCTACGGCGCTGCATTCCTGCTGGTGCGCACCGTCGCCATCTTGCGTACACGCCAGCAACTTGCCCGGGAACGTTGCTGATGGATCTGACGCCCGACACGCTGATCTACTTCCACATCGGCAGCTTCGGTGTGAATGCCACGATCGTCAATACCTGGATCATCATGGCCCTGTTGACCGGCGGCGCAGCCCTGATCACACGACATCTGAAGCCTGATGTCCCACCCGATCGCTGGCGAACCACACTCGAAGTGGTCGTGAAGGGCATCGAGTCCCAGATTCGCGAGATCGCTCAGGGTCCGACCACATTGATCGTGTACTTCTCCGGCACCCTGTTCCTGTTCATCGTTACCGCTAACCTGATGACTGTCATACCCGGTTTTCATACGCCGACCGCATCTCTGTCCACCACCACGGCCCTGGCGCTGGCCGTACTGGTCGCTGTACCGCTGTTCGGCATTTCCCGCATCGGCATCCTGGGCTACCTGAAAACCTATGCACAGCCTTCACCCATCATGCTGCCGTTCAATATTGTCAGTGAGCTCTCGAGAGGCATATCACTGGCCGTTCGCCTGTACGGCAACATCATGAGCGGCGCGGTGATCGTTGCAATACTGCTCAGCATCGCCCCCTTCTTCTTTCCCGTGCTGATGGATATGCTCGGTTTGCTCACTGGCGTCATACAGGCCTATATCTTCGCCATTCTCGCAACCGTGTACATCGCATCGGCATTCGATTCCAACAGCTCTGCCAAGTCTGTTGAATCACCTGCCCCTTCCGACCAACAAGACAACCGAGATAAAGAGCATGACTGACGCAGGTCTGATCGCCATGTTTTCCATATTCACCGCAGGTCTGACAGTCTCCTTCGGTGCCATCGGCCCCGCACTGGGAGAAGGTCGCACAGCGGCAGCGGCATTGAGCGCCATTGCCCAGCAACCCGATGCAGGGTCCACGCTGACGCGTACGCTGTTCGTCAGTCTGGCCATGATCGAGTCCACTGCCATCTACTGCTTCGTGGTCGCCATGATCCTGCTGTTCGGCAACCCTTTCTGGAATGCGGCGCTAGAGGCTGCTGCCGTCGCGGCGAACTGATCGTGTCACCAAGGCACCGGGAGCAGGATTGTCATGTCGATTGACTGGATCACCGTAGCTGCGCAACTGGTCAACTTTCTGGTGCTGGTGTGGCTGTTGAAACGATTCCTCTACCGTCCGATACTGGACGGGATCGATGCGCGAGAATCGGAAATCGCCGAGAAAATGGGTGAAGCCGCCCGCATCCGGGAAAACGCCGAGAGCACCAAGGCGGATTACCAGCAGCAACTGGTGTCCTTGCAGCAGGACAGAACCACGGCTCTGGAACAAGCCCGACAGGAAGCGCAGACGGAACGCGACACATTGCTCGGCCAGACGCGCGAGCGGATTCGGCAGGAACAGGCTGCAGCAAGGCAGCAACAGCAAAGACAGGCTCGCGACTACATCGATGAACTTCATCAGATGTCGGCAACGGCCATCCTGGATGTCGTCAACAAGGCCTTGGCGGACCTGAGCGACGAGACTCTGGAAGAGCGCCTGGTGCTGCATGCTCTGAGCAGCATGAAGCAGCAGCGGGCAAGCGCAGATGCCCCCTCGGACGAACCGCCTGCAGAACTGATACTGACAACCCGCAATTGCCTGTCGGAACCAGCCAGACAGCGCATCCGCACATCCACCGACGCCTTGTGGCCCGGCTGCAAACTTCGATTCGAGGAAGATGAACAGCAGTCACCGGGTGCCCGGGTCCAGTTCGGTTCATCGCAGCTGGAGTGGACCGTGGATACCTACGTGAAAGCGCTTGAAGCGCAGTTGCCGACAACACTGACTTCAGACACCCACTCATCCTCTCCGGGTGCCGGCGACCCGCCAGTACCGCCGCAGGAGCAGGGATCCGCACACGAGGACCGACAACCGTGAACGCCTCTCCATCGGACATGCTATCGGCGCTGCTCTCTGCACAGAGCCCGACTCCGAGAGTGGATGAAGTGGGTGTCGTGGAACAACTGGGGGCCGGCATTGCCGTTGTCAGTGGCCTCAACCGGGCGCTGGCCAACGAGATGCTGCAGTTTCCCAATGGCATCATGGGGCTGGTTCTGGACCTGGATCCCGACAGACTGGGCGTTGCTCTGTTGGGCAACGCTGAGGATATTTCACTGGGTGCCGAGGTACGCCGTACCGGCAAGGTTACCAGTGTCCCCGTCGGAGAGGCGCTACTGGGCCGCGTCATCGATGCACTGGGAAACCCGCTCGATGGCGAAGCTGCCATCAAGGCCGAATCAAAGCCGATGGAAGCCAGCGCACCAGCCATTCTGCACCGATCCCCTGTCACTCGCCCACTGGCAACCGGTATCACGGCGGTCGATGCCAGCGTGCCCGTCGGGCTCGGTCAACGTGAGCTGATCATCGGCGATCGACAGACGGGCAAGACCTCACTGGCCATCGATACCATGCTCAACCAGAAGCAGACAGAGGTCGTGTGCATCTACTGCGCCATCGGGCAGCGCGGAGACGCCGTTGCCCGCGTCATTCAAGCCTTGCAGGAAGGCGAGATGATGTCTCGCAGTGTGGTCATGAGCGTCGGTGACGAACACGCACCGGGCCTGGCCTATGTGGCGCCCTATGCGGCCATGCGAATTGCAGAGGGCTTTGCAGCCGAGGGCCGCGATGTGCTGATCATCTTCGATGACCTGACCCATCACGCCCGCGCCTACCGCGAACTGTCTCTGCTATTGAGAAGACCACCCGGCCGTGAGGCCTTTCCCGGCGATATCTTCTACGTACATGCACGCTTGCTCGAACGAGCCGGTCAGTTTGCGGAAAGCATCGGTGGTGGTTCGATCACTGCCCTGCCCATCCTGCAGACAGAGGCCGAGAACCTGTCAGCCTACATCCCGACCAACCTCATCTCCATCACCGATGGACAGATCTATCTGTCACCACGGTTGGTCAGAAAGAACCAGTTTCCGGCTGTTGATCCGGGAGTTTCGGTGTCACGAGTCGGCAGCAAGGCGCAGTCGAAGGCCTTTCGTGCCATTGCCGGCAACCTTCGCGTCACACTCTCGCAATTCGAAGAGCTGGAGGATTTTGCACGCTTTGGCACACGGCTGGATGATGATACGCGCAGCCGTTTGAAACGCGGTTCGGCTGTTCGCGCCGCCTTGCGTCAGCCCGAGCGCCGGCCGCAAGGAAGGTTGGCGCAGCTGACACTGCTGACAGGCGCGCTTGAGGGAGCATTCGATGACCTTGACGAATTACGGATCGCGGCACTGATCAACGCCGCACAGCAACTGACCACCACCGCTGACACGGCAACCCTGGAGGACAAGCTGGCCCGTGATGAAGCACTGGATGATGACGAGCAGGCGCAGCTTCTCGCCCTGGCCAATGACCTGATCAAGCGGACTGCGCAGCCAGCGGCTGCCACGATCTCGTGATGCAAGGCAACGCGCCATCGATGCCGGCGTCGTATCAGGCGGGTTTGCCGTCATGACGCAGACACTGGAAAACCTGGAGCATCAGATACGCTCCATGCAGGGGATCCGAAGCGTGGTCCACACGATGAAGACCTTGTCCGCCATCAATGCAACGCCGTATGAACGCGCCGCCCGCTCCATTGAAAGCTATCAGGCGGTCATCCTTGACGGCATGCAGGCTATCCTGCACAACGCAGGTACGATCGATACGACAAGTGCCGCGGCAACTGCCCGCATTCTACTGGCCTTCGGCTCGGACCATGGCCTTTGCGGGAACTACAACGAGCGTATTGCCGACAAGATTGCCGCATCGATTGAACAGGACAGAACGCGGCACTACCGGATTGTCTGCATCGGATCCAGAACAGCTGATACGCTGGAACGGCTGGGCATCGCGGTGAGCGATGTGTTGTTCACTCCTGCCAACGCCGACGGACTGGCACGCCTCGCCGGTGAGCTCGTCACGCAGGTCGACAGCCTCAGAGGCGATATGCCCGGGGGTACTGCCAGCATCGAACTGGTGTATACCTCACGCCTGAAAACCGGGGAACATGACGTACAGGATGAACGGCTACTGCCACTGTCACCGGCACTGATCAGCGAACTGCAGCAACGGCCCTATGAGTCCAACAGCCTTCCCTGGATGCGTGAATCGGCCGATACGCTCTTCGCATCACTGGTACGGCACTTTCTCTTTGCCGGGGTGTACCGCGCAGCGGCCGAGGCCATGGCCGCCGAGAATGCGGCGCGCCTTGCCCGCATGCAACAGGCAGAACGCGCCGTTGACGATCAGCTCCAGTTGCTGGCAGATCAGACACGAAGCGCAAGACAGACACAGATAACCGAAGAGCTGATGGATGTCATCGTGGGATTTGAAGCGCTGCGCAACAAGACCGGCCTCGATCACCCCAGCTGAGAGTCACGCTCGAGAAGTCCGGCAGTTCGTGTCACTGCCGAGACTGCATGTCCTGCAGGACTTCCTGAAAATTCACGTTCTCGCTCAATATCTGCTGCCCGGATTCGATCAGCAGATCAACCTGCTCGTCGCTCAGTGTCATCGTGGTGGGAATGGCATTGAGCTGCTCTCGTACCGTGGCATCATCGACATCGTTGAAATCGAGTTCAATGAACCAGCTTTTCACCGAATGACCTTCGCTGGACAATTCATCAGTCCATCGCTTCAGGCTGGCCTTGATCAGATTCTGTGTCGTGGCATCGTAGCGCCTGAGTTGCAGATCGCTCATTGCCAGCATGGTTTCCGTCACCGAAGGACGCCGGTTACTCTTGTTCATTGAAAAGACCTGGCGAATGCTGGCGTTCACGGAAATCACCACAATACGTTCCGGCGGGTCACGTTGCAGCCGGGTGAAGAAAGCCGGTGCACTTCCGGCCAGTGCAAACATCTCGTAGACGGCCCGTAGACCGAGGTTGTCGGTAATGCCGCCGTCCACCAGATGAACGAAGGATTCGCCTTCCTGCTCTTCGTAGCTACCTAGCCCATTCAGCAACAATGCCAGTTCGGCATCACCAGCGGCTTTTTCCGCAAGTGACTCCTTCAGCGGCGCAAATCCGATTCCGCAGTAGCCATAGCGCTTCAAGACGACCGGGTGAAAAACCAGAGGCACCGCCGACGATGCCGCAACCGCTCGCGCGATGGGGAAGCTGGACAGATCCGAGCACAGCAGATCGAAGTATTCCTGTGCGAAGGTGAAATGCACGCCATGCCCCAGGTCCGAGGCATTGATCAGAATCATCGGACCATTCCGACGCTTCAGGTCAGCAAAGGTTGCTCCCTTGAAGACCGTCTTGTCGTAATAGTCCACGGCATAGTCTGTTCTTCCGCGATGGCTGAACCAGTGAAGCGGGTTCCACAGGTTTCGCAGCAGCGGTGTTGCGATATCACGACGCAGGAAATCCGTTTCGAAATGGTTGAAGGTGTCATCCCCGTTCAATCCATAATAGGCTGCCGTGAAGCTGCCGCCGGACACCGCACTGATGCCGCGCACATTGTCCAGCAGACGCTGAACTTCGTCTTCCCCCGGTACTGGTGTATCCCTGAGCTCTTTCAGTACGCCGTAGGCCAGCGCCGCTGCCCGGGTTCCGCCGCCCGAAAACGCAAGCAGAATGGCGGTGTCACTGACCGGCAAGTCACTCTGGGAGTTGCCGACAGAATAACCGTTGCCCTGCTGCTCACCGGATTGCGGCAGGTTTTCGATATCGCCATAGGTGATGCAGCCGGACAGACTCAGAGCCACCAGCAGCATGACAACATGCAGGCATCCAACACTACCAGCAAATGCCTTGACCATCGACTTCACGCGAACGAGACACACGAGACACACGAGACACACGAGACACACGAGACACACGAAGCACACGAAGCACACGAAGCACACGAAGCACACGAAGCACACGAAGCACACGAAGCAAACGAAGCAAACGAAGCAAACGAAGCAAACGAAGCAAACGAAGCAAACGAAGCAAACGAAGCAAACGAGTCCACCATTGATGATGGCTGTTCGGTCTGCTTTTCGTACAAAGCGATCACGGTGTCAGAATCTTTCACAGAGTGATTATACATACCGCTGTTTCGTGGAAAAGCTGCATCATGCTGCCAATAACAGGGACAAGAATCAGAAATGCGCAGTGATCCCTTGCAGGCAATGCACGGGGAACTCCGGTAAGGCGACCGGCACGAATTACTGGCAACCGTTGAAAGAATTCGTGCAGACTCCGCGTATTATCCTGTTTCCCGATCGACCCGGCAGCGCCCAAATGTGCAAGTTTCGAGAACCCTCAGAGGCATGACTCTTCCCTCAGCGCTAAAGGCACAGGCATGAGTAATCCTCTGCCCCCTCGTCTGGTACGGCACACAACCCTGTTGGCCGTTGCTCTGCTGTACCTGACAGCCTGCAGTTCCAATCCGGATGCGTCACAGGATGCGCCCTCCGGAGTCGGCACCGAGGCCGCCAGACAGAAAGACGCTGAGCTTGCAAGGCAACAGGCTGACGCATTGCGCCTGCATCTGCATCAGAAGATGGCTCAACAGCGCTGGCTACCCCGCTCCCGGGAGTGGGAAGTTCTTGCGCAGAGCGCGGCCAGCTCACGCAACGAGATGACGCTGTTCTATACGCGTCGCACCGTACGCCAAGACCAGCGCGCCTCAGGTGCAGACCAGGCCGAACCCGACTACTGGAACCGTGAGCATCTGTGGCCCCGCTCCTTCGGATTGAAAGCCACACCCGCAGACCGGGACCTGCACAATCTGGTTCCTGCGGATCGCACGGTCAATTCATCCCGTGGAAACAAGATGTTCGGAATGGCGACGCAGCCCCACCGGGAATGCAGCCAGTGCCGAGTCGGACCGACCACCTGGGAACCGCCGGACGAGGTGAAGGGCGACATAGCCCGCGTGCTGTTCTACATGGATGTGCGTTATGAAGGGGATACCGGCCTACCCGCTGATGCCGGCCTGCCTGATCTTGTACTGGCAGCCGATGCCGACTCGGCAGGCAATCAGCTTGGCCCATTGCCTACCTTGCTCGATTGGCATTGCGCCGACCCGGTCTCCTCGGAAGAACGACGCAGACATGAGGTCATCGCCACCGTACAGGGAAACCGCAATGTATTCGTGGACTCCCCGTCGCTGGCCGAGATCGTATACCAACACCCCTGCGACAGGCGCTAAGCGCTGGCAACGACGGTATCCGGGTGACACGGCACTGCGGCTCGCCATGGCACCGATAGATGTCTTGAATTGCTTTTCACACTAGAGGGGCCAACCTGCAAGGCCGTCAGATCCAGCGCCGCACCCGCTTCTGATATTGCAGGAATTGTTCGCCGAAATTCTCCGCCAGGGCGCGCTCTTCCGGGATGATCTGAAATCGATTCAGATAGACCACGAACAGCGCGACCATGAGCAGCGAGAGGATATTGCCCAGAAATACAACCCAGGCAAGCAGCACCAGAACGATGCCGACATACATGGGGTTGCGAGTGTAGCGATAGATCCCGCCCGTCACGAGCACCCTCGCTGCACCCGGATGCCGAGGATCAACCGTGGTATGGGCGACACGGAAGGTGAAGATTCCGGCGAATCCAGCAACAAAACCAGCGGCAATGAGTAGCGCGGCAAGGGGTTTTCTGAATGGTATGTCACTACTCAGTGAGCTCGCCCATCCCGCCAGCCACCAGATACCGATTGCGGCGATCAGGGCCACCACCGCTGGTGGAATTCTGAGTTCCAGTGCTTTCAAACGCAAGCCAACTCCTTATCGATGAACAGGGGCCAGTAAGCAATGACAGGACCGTTGTGTCATGTTACTGGCTCATGACTATAGCAGTTGCCCCATGGAGCCAGCCTGTTTCATGATTCAGACAGTCGGTGGGTTGGCACCCGCTTGAACACGCCGCTTGCCGTGGCGATGAGTGTACCGTCTGCATCCACAAGTTCACCGTCCACGAATTTCACGGCACTGCCGCCGCCTACGAGACGCCCTGTGGCGACCAGCTCTGCACCGAGACGCGCCGGAGCCAGAAAGTGGGTATTGAGCGATAGTGTCATGAAAGGCGCTCGGCCGCTGTCGTCGACGGTCAGACTGGCCGTGGCCCCGAGTGCATTGTCGAGCATGGTCGTTGCAATACCACCGTGCAACACGGAATGACGATTCAGATGCTGCTCGCCCAAGGTCAGATAACACCGGGCACAGCCGTCCCCCTGTCCCACATCCAGCACATAGCCCAGCAGTCGCTGAGCACCAGTCTCATTGGTGATGACACCCGCTGCCGCATCCTCGCTCATCAGAAGAATGCCTGCAGGCCGGTGATGGCGCGACCGAGAATCAGCGCATGAACATCATGGGTACCTTCATAGGTATTCACCGTTTCCAGGTTCACCATATGACGCATGACATGAAATTCGTCGGAGATGCCATTGCCGCCGTGCATGTCTCGAGCAAGGCGGGCAATCTCCAGCGCCTTGCCACAGTTGTTGCGCTTGATGATCGAGATCATCTCCGGTGCCGCCTGACCCTCGTCCATCAGCTGCCCTACCCGCAGTGCGCCCTGCAGACCCAGAGAGATCTCGGTTTCCATATCGGCCAGCTTTTTCTGGAACAATTGGGTCTGCGCCAGTGGCTTGCCGAACTGCTTGCGATCCAGGCCGTACTGGCGCGCCGCATGAAAGCAGAACTCTGCAGCTCCCAGTACACCCCAGGCAATGCCGTAGCGGGCACGGTTGAGACAACCGAAAGGTCCCTTGAGGCCTTCGATATTCGGCAGCAAGGCGTCGTCGCTCACCGCGACATCCTTCATGACGATTTCACCGGTGGTAGAGGCGCGTAGTGACAACTTGCCGCTGATCTTCGGTGCAGACAGGCCCTCCATCCCCTTTTCCAGAATGAAACCCCGAATCTTTCCATCGTGCGCATCGGACTTCGCCCAGACGACGAAGACATCGGCAAAGGGCGCATTGGAGATCCACATCTTGGACCCGTTCAGAACATAGCCATCAGCCGTCTTCTTCGCCGTGGTTTTCATGCCCGCCGGATCGGAACCGGCGTCGGGTTCGGTCAGTCCGAAACAGCCGATGAATTCGCCGCTGACCAGTTTTGGCAAGTACTTCTGCCGCTGCTCCTCCGACCCATAGGCGTGAATGGGGTACATCACCAGCGAAGACTGGACGCTCATCATGGAGCGGTAACCGCTGTCGACACGCTCCACCTCGCGGGCAATAAGACCATAGGTCACGTAGGAGGCACCCAGACCACCGTACTGTTCCGGAATGGTCACCCCCAACAGGCCTGCATCGCCCATTTCACGAAACAGCCCGGGGTCTGCACTTTCCTGGCGATTCGCTTCAAGCACGCGCGGCTGCAGCTGCTCCTGGGCAAAAATCCCGGCAGCATCACGCAGCATGCGTTCGTCTTCAGTGAGCTGACGATCCAGCCGGAAGGCGTCTGCCCAGTCGAACGAGCCCAGACTGGGCCCCTTTCCTGTCATGTCTTGTGTCATCTCAATCAGACCTTGGGTTCGGATGGATCAAGTTGTTCAGCGAAGGTGGACAACAAGCGGTGCTTGAGTATCTTTCCGGTCGCAGCAGCGGGTAGCTGCGTGGTTGCAATGATACGCGAAGGACGTTTATAGCTGACCAAGCGTTCAGACACGAAGTTTGCCAACGCCACGGTGTCCATTCGTTCAGGGTCCACGCACTGGACAAATGCCAGAATCTCTTCGTCGCCAGCATCGCTCTTGCGACCTATCACGGCAGACTGAATGACGTCGGGAGAATCGTTCAGCGCAGTTTCCACCTCAGGCGGATAGACATTGAAACCACCGCGAATGATCAGCTCCTTGTAGCGCCCCACCACGTGCAGATTACCGCAATCATCGATTTTCCCCAAGTCTCCGGTGCGCAGCCAGCCTTCAGCGTCGAGCACTCTGGCAGTCTCTTCCGGGTTCTTGAAGTAACCTTTCATGACATGAGGACCTCGCGTCAGAATCTCACCTGTGCCGTCGTCTGCCGTGGCACCGACTGATCTGTCCAGCCCGATCTCGATACCGGGCAGTGCAGGACCCACACTGGTGTCAGATGTGCCAATGGCATTGCGAGTACCACAGATACCGGCCGTACTTTCTGTCATGCCATACCCGTTCTGCAACGCCAGGCCATAGAAGGTCTCGGCCTTGCGCTTCCAGGCAGGATCCAGAGGTGCGGCGCCAGAAGAGACGTAGCGCAGCGCACTGTCCCCCAGATGTACAAGACCTTGCTCATTGGCGTATTGCATCACCAGGGCATGCATCTGCGGTACACCCGGGAATACCGTGACGCGGTCAGTCAATGCTGCATGCACGTTCTGCGGATGAAAACGCGTTTCGAGCTGTACGGATGCCCCCGAATAGCTGGCCGCCATCAGCATGGAGGCAAGACCGAAGACATGCGTCAGCGGCAAGACACCGTAGATGCGATCCTCTGCCACCAGAGAACGCAATTGCGCTGATGCCCTGGCCGCGAAGCGCAGATTGCCATGTGTCAGCATCACCCCCTTGGGCTGACCGGTGGTACCCGTGGTATAGAGAATCACGGCCGTACACTGTGCGTCGTGGTTCGGCGGACCACAGGCCTTGTTGATCGCGATGGCAAATTGTCCGAACCCGCTGACATACGGGCTGGCGTCAGCCGCTACTGCGTGACTGCCAGCCTCCGGCGAGACTCCCGTGGTGAACAGCGTGATGCGTGGATCGGCGTGATCGGTGACACGCTTGATCTCAACTGCAGTCATGCGCGCATTGACAGGAACAGCACAGGCACCTACAGAGCTTGCAGCGAATATGAATACCGCGGTGGTCATGCAATTCTCGGCAACCAGAACCACACGATCTCCGGCACGCACGCCGCAATCGCGCAAGATACCGCCCGCCTCACTGATGGCGGCCAGATACCGTGCATAGCTGTACACATCCCCGTTCGAGTCCACGATGGCATCCGAATCCGGATTCCGGGCCGCGTGTTCTTCGACGAGGTGATGAATCCGTGGCTGGTGTAGGGTCATCGTGATGAGCTCGCAATGGTGGCCTGGTGGTCGGCTGCGCGAAAATACAATCGTTCAAGTGCCGTTTGTGCCTCTTGCTCCAACTGTGAAACCAGCGTCGACAAGGGCGCCATATCATCAACCAGACCCAGTGACTGGCCGGCAGACAGCATGCCTTTGCTGACGTCTCCGGTCTCGTAGGCCCGCCGGCCGATGGCGCCGGAAACATGGGGCAACAGGGCTTCTATGCCAACGTCCGGGTCAGCGATTTCCAGTGCCTGCACCGTGTCTGTCGTCTCGTTGCGCAATGTGCGGACCGTGTTGCGCACAGTGCTCATCGTCAACGCCGTATCGCGCTCGGTTGCGGCAATCAGTGCCTGCTTGTAGTCGCGATGTGCCGGTATCTCCTCGGCGGTCAGAAAGCGGGTTCCAATGACGACGCCCGCAGCGCCGGAAGCCAGAGCCGAGATGATCTGACTGCCCGCTCCGATACCGCCACCGATCAGGAACGGGATCTCCAGCTGGCGCTCGGCCAATGCCTGATTGACCATACTGCCCACCAGGTCCAGGCCCGGATGTCCGCCGCATTCGGCGCCCACGATGGACACCATGTCGACACCGACCGATTGCGCCTTGACGGCATAGCGAACACTGGGCACCTTGTGCAGAACCGTGATGCCCGCCTCCTTCAACATCGGCAGGAATTGCTGCGGATTGCGACCTGACGTTTCGACAAAGCGGATGCCTTCATCGGCAATCAGGCGAAACGTGTCCGCGATCCGCTCACCTTCCACCAGTTTGGGCAGCATGGAGACATTGACCCCGAATGGCAGATCGCCGCACAGCGAGCGACAAGTCCGGATTTCATGGCGAAGCTTGTCAGGATCGGGAAAGCTTGCAGCCGTGATGAACGACATGATCCCAGCCCTGGCACCGGCGGCAACGTATTCGGCATTGGATAGCCACATGAGGCCACCGGCGACAATAGGTAGCCGACAACCGAAAAGACGAGTGACGGGCGTGTCGAACACGTGATCGATCATGTTCTCCGTCATGACCGGTCTCGCAACTGCCGGAAATCCGGTGTCCGTTTTTCCAGAAATGCGCTCATGCCTTCAACCGCCTCTGGTGAGACGATGGCATCGACCATGGCGTCACGCTCGGCATCCATCTGTTCCATCAACGTGGCATGACTGGCGTGATTGACCAGTGCCTTGATACTACCCTGAGCCCCACTGGCTCCGGCAGCGAGTCTGTCGGCAAGCGCATGGGCAGCATCCAGGGTCGTAGCGGTATCCACGATTTGCGTGATGGCACCCAATTCGTGCAACTGCCGAGCCTCCACAGCCTCTCCCAACAAGGCCATTCGCATGAGCAGAGCCCGCGGAAGCTGTGCCGACAGGGTACTGGTCAGACCACCATCGGGTACCAGACCTGCCTTGACATAAGCGATGCTGAATGTCGACGCTTCCTCGGCAATGATGAAGTCGCAGGCAAAGGCCAGTGACACACCTGCTCCAGCCGCCCCCCCTTCCACGGCGGCTATTACCGGTTTGGGGCAATTCAGGACTGCACGCACGACATCATGCAGATCCTCGATCTTCTGCAATCTGTCAGCCCTTGCAAGCGTCCGGCGCTCGGCAAGCAGGCGAAGGTTGCCACCCGCACAGAAATAGTTTCCTTCGCCACGGATGATGACGGCGACAATGCGAGGTGTGGCGGCCGCCAGCTCCAGCGCCTGCTGCAGAACACGATAGAAATCCGGCGACAGCGCATTGCGCCTGGACGTATTGGCATTGACGACCAGCAGGCGATCTCCGAGGTCTTCACACCAGGCAAGTGTTGTCATGGCAGTGCCCTCTCTCAAGCCACAGCCAGTTCGATGAACCGTTCAAGGTGATGCGTCGAATCACCCAGTCGATGATCCACCATGATGAGACGTTTGGCCAGATGTCCCAGCTCGTATTCTTCCGTCATGCCGATCCCTCCGTGCAATTGAATGCTCTCCTCTGCCACCAGTTTGCCAACCATGCCGACAAGGTTCTTGGTAGCACTGACGTGTTTTTCCCGTTCATCACGGCTAGCTTCCACATGGCCTGCCAGGTTGATCACGGCAGAACGTGCCTGTTCGATCTCGATCAGCATGTCCGCCATGCGGTGTTGCAATACCTGGAACTTGCCGATCGGCTTGCCGAATTGCTTGCGAATCTTCAGATAGTCTGTGGTCAGAGTGCGAATCGCTTCCATCAATCCCAGGGCCTCGGCACAAATGGCAACCGTTGCCCGAGCATGGGCAAGTTCGAGCGCCTCATGTCCCTCGCCTTCATGTCCCAGCAAAGCCGTTGCAGCAACTTCTACCTTGTCCAGCATGAGTTCCGCAGCCCGCCCTCCTGAAGTCAATGGGTAATCCTGCAGACTGATGCCTTGTGCATCGGCAGGCACGAGGAACAGACTGATGCCCTTCGGCGATGCCGTGTCTTCCCCGGTACGCGCACTGACGATGAAATAATCGGCCGTGGCGGCATTGACCACGACTGATTTCTGACCATCCAGTTCATAGCGTCCATCGACAAGTCTGGCGCGGGTGCTGACTCGGGCCAATTCGTAACGACTCTGCGGTTCGCCATGAGCCATTGCCAGCTGCAAAGAGCCCTCCATGATGGATTCGATATGCGCCTTCTGCGTATCGGTGCCCAGTGTTGCCAGAATCCCGCCACCGAGCACGGCCGTATCGAGCAATGGCTCCACCGCGCCTACCCGCCCCAGTTCCTCGAACACAAGGGCAATATCGAAACCCGCGCCGCCAAAGCCACCATCGGTTTCATCGAAAAGAGCACCGATGACACCCAGGTCGGCAAGCCCTGCCCAGTTGTCACGACAGAACCCGGCTTCACTGTCAGCCAGAGATCTGATCTTTTCGTTGGAATAACTGTCGTTCAGATAGCGTCGCATCGAGTCTTGCAACATCTGGCGTTCATCGGTCAGATCGAAATTCATGGCCTCGTCCTCTACAGTTCGAGCAGGGATTTGCTGATGATGCTGCGCTGGATCTCATTGGAGCCACCGTAGATGGACAGCTTGCGATTGTTGAAATAGGTAGCAGTGACCGATGTCGCATGCTCGGGTCCGATCGGCAGATCATTACTGCCCGGATCGAGATCTTCGGAGACAAAAGGCATGGCGTATGGCCCGATGGCCGAGCGCGCCAGGGAGTTGATCTCCTGGCGAATCACGGATCCCTTGATCTTCAGCATGGAACTTTCAGCGCCAGGTGCCTTGCCTGCTGCCGCTTGCGATATCACTCGCAGATTGGTGGTGGACATGGCCATCAGATCAATCTCCACGCGGGCAATCCGCGCAGCGAAGTGCGGGTTTTCTATCAATGGTCGCCCCTTGTACATCTCCGTGCGCGCAATGCGCTTCAGACTCGCAAGCCCGGCTACAGCGAATCCGACACCGGCGATATTGGTTCTCTCATGAGTCAACAGATACTTGGCATAGGTCCAGCCCTTGTTCTGTTCACCCACCAGATTCTTCGCAGGCACTTTGACATTGTCGAAGAAAACCTCATTGACTTCGGGCTCGCCATCTATCAGCACGATAGGCCGAAGTGTCACGCCTTCGCTACGCATGTCTATCAGCAGAAAGGAGATACCCTCCTGTGGCTTGCCCTCCTTTGCAGTGCGTACCAGGCAGAAGATCATGTTGGCGTGTTGACCCAATGTGGTCCAGGTCTTCTGTCCATTGACAATATAGTGTTCGCCATCGAACTCGGCCGTCGTCTTGAGCGAGGCCAGGTCGGAACCTGCACCAGGTTCTGAATAACCCTGACACCACCAGTGCTCTCCGTTGAGTATTCTTGGCAGGTAGTACTCCTTCTGCTCGTCCGATCCGAATTCCTGCAACACTGGCCCCAGCATGGCCAGACCGAACGGTACGATTCGAGGCGCACTGGCGCGCGTCAGCTCCTCTTCGAACAGATGTCGATGCACGGAGTCCCAGCCGGTTCCCCCGTATTGCACGGGCCAGTTACTCGCCAGCCAGCCCTGCTTGTGGAGAATCGCATGCCATTGCTCGTGCTCGGATTTCGTCAGGGTCTTGCCGTACTTCACTTTGTCCGACAGGCTCTGTGGCAGATTCGCCTGAAGAAAGGCGCGCACTTCCTGACGAAAGGCAAGCTGCTCGGTGGTGTAGTTCAGATCCATGCTCAGCTCCAGCTTTCAGTAGATTTCAAACAGTCCGGCCGCACCCTGACCGCCGCCAATGCACATGGTGACGACGCCAAGCCTTGATCCCCGTCGATGACCCTCCAGCAGAAGATGACTGGCCATTCGAGCACCGGTCATGCCGAAGGGGTGGCCTACAGAAATGGAGCCCCCATCCACATTGCAGATGTCAGGGTCGATACCCAGAGTATCGCGACAGTAAAGAGCCTGGCTGGCAAACGCCTCGTTCAGTTCCCACAGATCGATATCGCTGACGGACAGTCCGTGGCGTTCAAGTAGTCGAGGTACCGCGAACACCGGCCCTATGCCCATTTCATCCGGCTCACAACCTGCGACCGCAAAACCGCGGAAGGCACCCAATGCGTCAAGGCCGAGGCGTTCTGCCTCGGTGGCATCCATCAGCATCAAGGCTGAAGCCCCATCGCTGAGTTGCGAGGCATTGCCGGCCGTGATGAATTGTCCTTCACCGCGAACCGGCTTCAGTGTCTGCAAGGCTTCAAGTGTTGTCGTTGCACGATTGCATTCATCCTTCGTGATCGTATGAGCCTGTTCGGACACCTCACCGCTTTGCTTGTCTGTCAACGCCATGGTGACATCCATGGGCACGATTTCAGCATCGAATCGGCCCGCTGCCTGAGCAGCAGCCGTACGCTGCTGACTCTGCAAGGCCAGAGCATCCTGAGACTCACGACTGATGCCATAACGCGCAGCGACGATATCCGCGGTTTCAATCATCGGCAGATAGAGCTCGGGTTTGTTCTGCTCGATCCAGCCCTCACGTGAATGCCTCGGCGGAGGCTGCACCATCGAGATGCTCTCCACTCCTCCAGCCAATGCAGCTCTGGCTCCTTCGCCATTGATCATGTGCGCAGCCATGGCGATGGCCTGCAGACCACTGGCACAGAAGCGGTTGACGGTTGTGCCGGCAATACTCACTGGCAGCCCTGCTCGAATAACGGCCTGCCGCGCAATATTGCCGCCGGTGACATACTCGGGATAGCCACAACCCCAGACGCTGTCTTCGATGAGTTCCGGATCGATGCCCGCTCGTCTGACGCACTCTGCGGCAACGTGGCCGGCCATGGTTGCACCATGAGTCATGTTGAACGATCCTCGGTGTGCCTTGCCGATGGGCGTTCTGGCCACGGATACAATGACAGCTTTTGACATGTGACTGATTCTGTTCAGGAGTGGTTGAGACTGTTGAACTGCCGATCCTGTTCGACCAACTGTGTCAGCAGAGGCGCTGGCCGCCAGAAGTGATCATCCTCTTCGGCGTATCTGTGGATGTCGGCAAGAATACTGGCCAGACCGCGCTGATCAGCCGCATGCATCGGCCCGCCACGCCAACGCGGAAATCCATAGCCATGAACCAGAACCACGTCGATATCCAGCGGACGCTGGGCAATGCCTTCCTCGATTATGCGAGCGGCTTCATTCACCATGGCTGCCATGTAGCGATCCACGATTTCCCGGTCCGTGAAGCTGCGCGGCGTGACTCCCGCCTGTTCGCGTGTTGCTGCAATCAGCTTCTCCACTGCAGGGTCTTCAAGCCCCTGGCGGCTTCCTTCCGGATACCGGTAATAGCCTTTTCCGGTTTTCTGTCCCAGCCGCCCCTGGTGGTACAGCTCGTCTGCCCAGGCAGGATAGCGTTCACGGGGGTGGCGTTCGGCGGCCCTGCGCTGGCGCGTGGCATAACCGATATCAAGCCCTGCCAGGTCGGCAACGGCATAAGGCCCCATGGCGAAGCCATAGGCCCGCAGAGCCCGATCAACCTGATACGGAGAGGCACCATCGAGAAGCATGTGATCAGCCGCCGCGCGGTAGTGACTCAGCAGACGGTTGCCGATGAAGCCATCACAGACACCGGCCCGCACTGCCGTCTTGCCCAGCCGTCTGGCAAGCGCGAATGCGGTAGCGACCAGTTCAGGCGATGTTCTGTCGGCCACCACTACTTCCAGCAGTTTCATGACATGCGCAGGCGAAAAGAAATGCAGCCCGATTACTGACTCGGGACGATTGGTGGCCGAAGCAATCTCGTTGATATCCAGATAGGAAGTATTGGTGGCGAGAATGGCGCCTGGCCGTGCCACGTCATCGAGCGTCCTGAAAACGGTCTTCTTGACATCCATGCTCTCGAAGACTGCCTCGATGATCAGGTCGGCATGTGCCAACCTGCTGTAGTCATCGACTGTCTGCAATCGCTCTTCCAGAATGGCCTGGCACGCGGTCTCATCCAGCTTGCCACGCTTGACTGCCGCAGTCAGATACGTCGCAATGGTATCGCGCGCCCTGGCAGCGGCGCCTTCGTCACGCTCGACCAGCGTTACGTCGAAGTCACTGAGCAATGCCGCCGTGGCAATACCGGCACCCATGGTACCTCCACCCACAACACCAACGTGCTCGACAGGAAGCGGATTTGCATCACGCAGCTCAGCCAGTTTACCGACAGCTCTTTCGGCGAAGAAGGCATGTATCAACCCCGCTCGCTGCGGCGTCTGCATCAGAGCGAGAAACAGCTTGCGTTCGGTGACAAGGCCCTCGCCCAGCTCTGTTCGGGTTGCCGCCTCCACAGCTTCCAGGGCCGATAGTGCAGCCACCTCACCGCGTGCACGGTGTTCCAGACGTTCTCGCCACTGTTGCAGTAATACGGCATCGGCGGTCGGACGCGGCAGCGCACCGGTACGACGCACGGGAGCATTTTCCACCTGAAGTTCCCGTGCGAAAAGCAGGGCTGCCCGCCTGATGTCGCCTTGTGTGTCCACGCGATCCACCAGGCCGTGTTCCAGCGCCTGCTCGGCCGTGAGCGGTGTTCCGCTGGTGATCATGTTCAGTGCCTGGTCCACGCCGGTAAGGCGAGGCAGCCGCTGAGTACCACCAGCGCCCGGCAGCAGGCCAAGCCTGACTTCCGGCAAGCCGAGCTTTGCTCCGCCTTGTGCTATACGGTAGTGAGCACCCAATGCCACTTCCAGGCCACCGCCAAGCGCCGTGCCATGTATGGCTGCCAACACCGGTTTTTCACAGGCTTCCACGCGGTTGATGACATCGGGCAGACGCGGTTCGAGTGGCGGTTTTCCGAATTCCGAGATATCGGCGCCTCCAATGAACAGACGTCCATTGCCAATGATGATTGCAATGTCCGCGGACTCATCCATGGCAAACTTGTCGATGGCGGCCAGCAGACCGGCACGAACCTGTTGTGACAGAGCATTGACCGGCGGGTTGGCAATGGTGATGAGCACCAGCCGATTCTCGCGCTCATAGGATAATACTTCATTCATCGCTGCTTCTGTCTTCACATTCCTGACTCCGGCATCCCGGGGCTCATTCCCATGATTCGCTCGAGTTCGTTGACGCTTGCCTTCAAGGCCGGACCAACACTCTTGCGCAAGCGCGCCATCGTGAGATCCTTCGGCACGGCCCCGCAACTGAACACCACTGGCTCGCCCAGATCGCGCGGATGAAACGGTACCGATACCGCGTGGATGTTGGGCGTGAAGTACTCTGCCGGATCTGCCACGACAAAGCCCGTTGTCAGCAGCTGATTGGCTGCGTCATCACGTATCTGTTGTGCTCTTTCATCGGTGAAAGACGAATCACCCTCTATCTGATCGATGACATCGTCAAAGCGTTCTTCGGACAGTGCTGCCAGCAAGGCATACCCGGATGAGGATCCATCAAATGGCAGTCGATGACCGACTTCCAGCCACAGCGAAGAGACATCCGCCGGCCGCCAGGTCTTGACCAACAGCAGCTTCGAACCGTCTCGTACAGCCAGCAGACTCAGGGTGCCGGTCTCGTCCGCCAGCCTTTGCATGATGGGTGCGGAAACATCGACAAACGACATAGATGCGTTGGCAAGATGACCCAATGCCAGCAAGGCCGGCCCCGGGCGATAGCGGTCTCCCCGGCCAAGATGATTGAGATATCCCAGCGATTGCAGCGTGAAGGTCAGACGCGACACGGTGGATTTGGGCAGATTGGTGCGTTCGGCAATTTCTGCGTTGCCCAGCCCATCATCCGTTGCGCGAAAGGCACGAAGCACACTGAGCCCTCTTGCCAGGGTAGTTGCAAAACGACGGTCTTTCTCTGGAGGTATACCACTGCTCATGACATTGTTCCTGGAATCAACAGCGAGATGATCGGAAAGGCAATGATGCAGAACAGCACGATGACATCGATTGCCAGGAACCGCAGGATACCGGCAAAGATGGTTTCGCTCGATACGTCCTTGCCAACCACATTGGCAATGACAAAGACATTCAATCCAACCGGCGGCGTGATCAGCCCGATCTCCAGAAGCTTGATGACGACCACACCGAACCAGATGAGGTCGAAGCCATACGAATCGATCAACGGAATCATCAGGGGCAGAGTCAACACCATGATGCCGATGGGGTCCAGGAACATTCCCAGCACAAGGTAGATGATGGCGATGGACAGCAGCAGATAGAAACTGGACAAGTCCGCGGCAGTGACAAACTCCACTATGGCGGGTGCGACACCGGTCAAGGCTATGAAGGCGACGAAGATCTTGGCAGCCGCGGCAATCAGAAATATGCTGGCGGTTTGAATGCAGGTTTCCCGCAAGGCCTCGAACAGCCCCTTGATATCCAGCTTGCGCTGCGCAAAGCCGATGATGATCGTCGCTGACACGCATACCGCCGCTGCCTCGGTTGCCGTGAAGAACCCACCGTAGATGCCGCCGATGATGATGACGAACAAAGCCACGGCTGGCCAGGCCTGAATCGCGGCTTCGACACGCTCTGCCCGAGTGATCACGCCATTGAACGGTGGTGCCGCTGCCGGATCACGTCGCACCCAGAGATAGATCACGAGCAGGAAACCCAGCAACGTGAGAATGCCCGGCAGGATGCCTGCCAGAAACAGCTTGCTGATGGATGTTTCGGTGAAGATGCCGTAGATGATGAACAGCACCGAGGGTGGGATCAGAGACCCGAGCGTACCGCCGGCAGCCACACTGGCCGTGGCCAGTCTCTTGTCATAACCCATGCGCAACATCTCCGGAGAGCAGATACGCCCCATGGTTGATGCACAGGCAATGGAGGACCCGGTAATGGCGGAGAAGCCACCACATCCCACAACCGAGGCCATGGCAACCCCACCCGGAATACTCACCAGCCAGACCCGGGCGGCGTGATAGATGCGGGTGGTGATGTCGGCTCGGTAGGCAATATGCCCCAGTGCGATGAACAGCGGAATCATCGACAGATCGTAGGAATGAATCAGGTCGAAGGAATTCGAATAGACAAGTGAGGTGGTGGACCGTACTGCTCGCTCCCCCATGAAAGTACCTGTGCGAAAGGCGAACATCACGAAGGTACCGGCCGTCGCCACCCCGGCCAGAGCGAAGGCGATCGGTACGCGTACTGCCAGCAGGGCAATGACGGAGGCGAATGCGATGAGACCGACCAGCGTGCCATCCATCAGTGTTCACCCCGAGATGCAGTGTCGTGTGAAGGCGCTGTTGCCTGCGTATCGGCAACCGGCAAGCCGGCGCGCAATTGCTTCAGATCTGCGATGACCAGCAGCAGCAGGCGCAGCCAGCAAAAGGAAATGCCGATCAGGAAGATCAGATGTCCTGGCCATTTGGGCAGATTCAGCTGCCCGAAATAAAAGGCACCGCTTTGCAGGGAATGCACGGTCTCGTTCCAACCTGCGTATATCAGCGGAGCCAGTGCCAGTACACCAAACCCCGTTCCGAACACCACGAACCACCCCTGGACACGCGCCGGAAACTGGTTGGTCAGAAATTCGACGACGATATGGGCACGAGCTGACGTTGCCGCCGCCAGAGGCAACAGGATGGCAGCCACCATCAGTTCGCGCACCATCACGATGGTATCCGGAATGCCCGAGTTGAAGAATACTCGAAGTACCACACTTGCACTGATCAGCAGACCCAGTGCAAGCACGGCGAGCACCGCCAGCTCCAGCAACAACTTTTCGATTCTCTGCAGCATGGCCTGCCTGATTCCGGTAGAAGTCGGGGGCTATCAGTCTCGATTCCAGGGATAGCCCTGCTGGTCGCGCTCGGCCGTGTACTTGTCGATCAATCCGCGGTATTGCGCCAACAAGGCTGCTCCATCAAAACCGATGGAATCAGCCCGCTCGACCCATTGATCGATATACGGTTTGCCCTTCTCCACCAGCTTCATTCGCTCTTCTGCCGGCAGCTCGACGATTTCCGCGCCGGCGTCCTGCAGGGTTTTCACCGCCTTGTCGTTGTCGATCGTGATCAGCTCACCGAGAGTATCCGCCATGGCGCGACCCGACTCGTTCAGCGTGTTCTGAACTTCCTCAGACAGAGAATCGTAAATCTCCTTGTTCATGAATATGCCAAGTGCCCCCACCTGGCCCCAGTTCAACAAGGTATAGCTGTCCATTACCTCCTGCTGTTTCAGGGCTGCTACTGCGTAGGAATAGCCCTGTGAGCAATCAATGAGTCCGGAATCCAGGGCCTGATAGGCATCGTAGATGGAAAGGCTCACCATATTCGCGCCGAAGTCCTTGAAGGTATCGCCATAGGCACCGACGCCACGCACTTTCAGCCCATCGATATCCTCGGTAGAACGGATGGTGGTTCCCTGGCAGCCGATATGAACGGCAGACGTGGTGAAGGTGCCGATATACACCAGGTTGCTGTCAGCCAGATTTTCCTGCAACGAAGGGCTGCTGCGCATCAGCTCATCGGTGGCTCGCATACCGACCCATGCATCCGGGTTCTCCAAAGGCAGATCGGCAATGCCATAGCCCAGCATCTCCTGCGGGAAGTACACACCGATGATGGTTCCCAGATCGGCCACCCCGTTGCCGATGGATTGATAGGCTGCGCCTGCCTTGAACAGGGCCCCACCCCACTGGATGTCGATCTTCACGTCACCGTCTGAGCGTTCGGCAACCTCGTCAGCAAAGGACTGCAAGGCCGCAGCACGCGCGCCCCGATTGGGCCCCGCCTCGCCGGCAATCAGTGTCGTTTGAGCACTGACTACACCACTGCCGGCTAACAGCGCCGCCAGGCTCGTGGCAACTACACCCCGTTTGATACGCAATCCCATAGTTTGCTGCTGTGCCATTCGCCCTCTCCTTAATTCTAATATGCGGAATTGAATTTCACTATGCGGATGATACACACATTGAACCAACAGAACAATATCTGTGATTGAAAAGACAGGCAGTGCCTGGGGAGAGTGACCGCGACCCGCTGCAACACCAGAGGATCGATCGGAAATCTAGAGAATGCCGAACGACAGACCAGCGGCTAGCAATGCAGAGAACAGAACCAGCAAGGCCAGACTGTAGAGTCCGTTCCAGCCCCATGTCACGCGCCATACCCCTCGCCCGGTCAGGCGTCCGACAAACACGGCGGTGGTAGCGAAAGGTGCCAGAGTGACAGCACTCGCCCAGCCAGCCAGCAGGGCCAGAATGGCCGCCAGCTCCGATATGCCGCCATTGCGAACCACCAGCTCACCGAGCACGATGACGGAAATGATGGGGTGAATACCCACTACGCCAGCAGCAACGGTCGTCCACATGAGGAGCAAGGCCAGAGCGATTGAATGATTGCCCAAGGCGGCAGATACCGGATCCAGGAGAGCATCGGGGATCAGCGCCACCATCATCGGCCCGATCAGTCCGGCCAGCGAAAACACCCCTATTTCGGTGACAAACGTTGGCGCGCGCTCCACGAACTTTCCGGTGAGGATGTGCACACCGCCGCGCCCTTGCAGAGCGCTTATCCACAACAGCGCGTAGATCGGTACGGCAAACAGCAGAACCAGCTGAAAGCTGACGGGCAACAGGGTATCCAGAATGAAGATGGCGGCACCCAACACCAATACATGCAGGACCACAATCAGCGTCGAGCTCTGATCGCCAGGCTCTGCAGGATCGACTCGTGGCGGTGGGCTCAGCGGCTTCAGCCGACGTTCGACACCATCCATCGCCCAGCCGAGCGCCAGGGCCAGCAGCGCGAACAACAGGCCGTAGGGGGCCACATCTGCCCAGTGCAGATCGGTGAACACCAGCAACATGCTGTTCAAGGCTACGCCGAAGGGCGTCCAGAAGGCAATCGTGCCGAAGCCGCGCATGATGGCTGATACGATGCGGCGCTCGCGAAGCTGAAAGACGACCTCGCTCATGCTTGCCCGGCGACGCTGCATGGCCGAGACAACGGTTTCTACCAGCAAGCCAAGCCCGCCCATGTTCAACAGGGTGGTGAACACGTGTCCGCCCAGGTACATGGAAACGTAGCGCCTCGCCGGCGGCTGCGACGACAGGAATCGACCGGCACGTGCAAAATGCGCATCCTGTGCAGCGACCACTCGCATGAACCCCAGCGCGCTGAGCAGTGAACCCAGGTACAACATCCGGTCAAGCCCCGCCAGAATGTCATCGGCAGACACTCGTGTCACAGCAGAGGACACCATCAACAAGACGGATATGGCGAAGAAGACTCTGACAACGACGGAGGTATGGCCAAGATTGATGGCAATGTAGGCCAACAGCAATGGTGCTGCGACGTATGTTGCACCGTCGATTGACAACAGACCTTTTGACAGCACAGCCAGCAGGCACACGGCCAGACACAGCGCGCTGAATCGGGTTCTCGAAGTGATCATGATGGCATTCACAGGCGGCGTCTCGTACGGGGCATGCATCCCCCTCAGGGAGACTGGCACATGTGCAGGCATAGACGCTCAACAGGATCTTTCATTGTCTGCGCACAGGCCTTGAAATACAACTGCTGTCCCTCATGAGCGAAATACACCACTCCAGCCTGCCCGATCAAGCGCTCAAGCGAAGAGAAAAGTCCGGAAGACATCAGTCATCGAGCAACTGTCCCTCGTCTTGCCAACGGCACATTAACCGTGCAGGGACACCCATCAGCGTTCCACCAGAGTGCAGCGGAAAAACCCGCACCCCGCCTTGATTGCCAGGTTGACATCATCGAATGAGTGCATCGTATCACTCAATTGAGTGCAAAGAGTGCAAATTTCCGGATGGCATGGAAACCCGCATAACCCTCCCTGTATCGCGTCGACGCGGCTTGTCGTTTCACGGCAGCACGAATACGAATCGAGCCCTGACACGCGATACCGGATGTTGTATTTCAGCATCTGCCTTGACAATCATTCGGAGACTTTGACCATGCCAGAAGTGACCTACCCAAAACACCAGATCGGCGATTCACTGGTGAACTACGAAGAAAAGGTGTTCGAGGATGTTCAAGCCGAACCGGGCGAGAAAGCCTTGATCACCTTTCACACCGTCGCCTTTGAAGGATCCATCGGACTTGTCAACATGCTGCAGGGCAAGCGCCTCATTCGCAAGGGATTCGAAACGTCCATTCTGCTGTACGGACCGGGTGTCACACTGGGCATCATACGCGGCTTCCCCAAACTGGGCGACGAGGCTTTCCCCGGCCATCAGAACTTCAGTGCGCAGCTGAAGGCATTCATGGACGAAGGCGGCAAGGTCTATGCCTGTCGCTTTGCCCTGCAGGCACTGTACGGCCACGGCGAACCGTCTCTGCAGGAAGGCATAACGCCCATTGCTCCACAGGATGTTCTGGATCTGGTTCTGTTGCACCGTCGCGACGGCGCATTCATTCTGGACACATGGACACTGTAGTCCGACAGGAACCGGTCAGAGCTGCCGCAGCGCAGCTCTCTCCGGTACTCGACACGCCGGGCGGCACGCTGGAAAAAGTGCTCGGCTGTGTCGATGACGCCGCGGCACAGGGGGTGGACGTCATTGCCTTCCCCGAGACCTTCCTGCCCTACTACCCGTACTTCTCGTTCATCGAGCCTGCGGTCAGTATCGGCAAGAAGCATCTGGCGCTGTACGAGCAGGCCATTGTCGTCCCCGGCCCGGAAACCGCCGCCCTTGCAGAGGCTGCCAGACGGCATGCCATGGTGATCGTCGCCGGTGTCAACGAGCGGGACCACGGCACGCTGTACAACACCCAGCTGGTATTCGACGCTGACGGCTCCCTGGTACTGAAACGTCGCAAGATCACGCCGACCTATCATGAGCGCATGATCTGGGGACAGGGTGACGGGTCCGGACTGAAGGTTGTGCCCACAAAGGCGGGCCGCCTCGGCGCTCTGGCCTGTTGGGAACACTTCAACCCTTTGGCGCGTTTCGCGCTGATGACGCAGCATGAGCAGATCCATGTTGCACAGTTCCCCGGCTCCATGGTGGGCGCAGTGTTCGCTGATCAGATGGAAGTTGCCATTCGCCAGCACGCACTGGAAGCTGCCAGCTTCGTCATCAATGCCACGGGATGGCTGACGGAAGAACAGAAGTCCTTCATCGATCCCGGCGGCAGCTTTCACAAGGCATTGTCCGGCGGCAGCTGCTCGGCCATCGTGTCACCCGAAGGCGTCCATCTGGCGGAGCCACTCAAAAGCGGTGAAGGCCTGGTCATCGCCGATATGGATCTGGCGCTGTGTACCAAGCGCAAACGCATGATGGATTCCGTTGGCCACTACGCGCGACCCGAGCTGCTCAGCCTGCTGATCGACAGCTCGCCCAAAAGCTTGTCGCACGCCAGCAATCAACACTCAGACAGGAACTCAGACGATGACTCAAGACGCGATCACCATGAACCCGCAGACACTGATCAACGAACTCCAGTCCTACGGGCTACGTCTGGTTGATCCCAACGCTGGCGCCCCCAGTCGTCGGGGCGGCGCCGGGCCTTCCGATCACAAGGGCCTCGTCGTCAACGGGGTCACCATCATGGCTCCGGTGCATACCGCCAGCGCCTTTGCCTCACCCTATACGGCGCTGGCTCCGGATGCAGATGGCAGCAGCGTCGTGGAAAAGGACGGCCGTCGGGTGGGAACGGTCAGTTTTCCGGTCAACCCGAAATTCTACGACCTGGAGACCGCCGATGGCATTCCCTACAAGCAGATAGCCCTGCTGCATGGCACCGACGTGCTCGCCACCACCGTTCTGCAGAACTGCATCCGCTACGAAAGCCGCCGCAAGACCTGCCGCTTCTGCTCCATTGGCCAGTCACTGGCTGCCGGTAGAACCGTTGCTCACAAGACACCGGCGCAACTGGCAGAGGTGGCCAAGGCCGCCGTGGAGCTCGACGGCGTCAGGCACATGGTCATGACCACGGGCACACCCAACCGCACCGATCGCGGTGCGGCAGTACTGGCAGAGTCCGCCGCCGCGGTCAAGGCGGCGGTTGACCTTCCCATACAGGCGCAGTGCGAACCACCCGATGATGATGCCTGGTTCCAGAAGTTGCGGGATTCGGGTGTGGATGCGCTGGGCATGCACATGGAAGCGGTCAGCCCATCGGTGCGTGAAGCGATCATGCCGGGCAAGGCAGAAGTGTCGGTAGAGCGCTATCTAGAGGCTTTCAAGGCAGCTGTTCCCGTGTTCGGGCACGGTCAGGTATCGAGCTACATCCTGGCCGGCCTGGGTGATTCGACCGAGGAGATACTGGCCATGAGCCGCACCCTGATCGACATCGGCGTCTACCCCTTTGTCGTCCCGTTCGTGCCCATCGCCGGTACACCACTGGAAGATCACCCTGCCCCTCAGCCCGCCTTCATGCACGACATACTGCAACCCCTGGGCGAAATGCTGAATGAAGCGGGCATGACCCGCGACTCGATCAAGGCCGGCTGTGGCCGCTGCGGCGCCTGCTCCAGTCTGTCCACCTACGAAAAATCCGCGAAAGCGGCTCCCGCGGAGGCCTGCTGATGTACGAGCCATTCCAACCCTATGTGTCACCGACGCACCGCGTTTGCATCGCCACTCAGCCCTGGCAGCAGGCGGCCGCGGCACAACTGCGTCGGGATGTATTCTGCAGCGAACAAGGCATCTTCACCAACGACGACCGTGATGACATCGATGATGTGGCAACACCCATCGTGGCCGTGTCACGCTTGCTCGGCGAGGATGACAGGGTCATCGGCACCGTGCGCATTCATCCTGCCGGCACCGAGGGTGAATGGTGGGGATCGCGCCTGGCCGTGTGCCGTGAGTATCGTCGCCAGGCGGGTCTGGGAACCTCGCTGATTCGCCTGGCGGTATCCACGGCCCACGCTCGTGGATGTACACGTTTTCTGGCACATGTGCAGTCGGCCAATGTACTGCTGTTCCAACGGCTGCATTGGCAATCTCTGGGTGAAATGACATTGCATGGCAAGCCTCATCACCTCATGGAGGCGGATCTCGCTCACTATCCGGCAGTTAATGATGGCGCATTGTGCCTGGAGCGCCGCACGGCGGCGGTCGCATGAGCGCACCTTCCACGGCACTGCAGGCGCTGGCACAACGACTGGCGGAGAGCGCCGGACTGATCGGCAAGGAAGATATCCAGCCAGTCGTGGACGCTCTCGGCATCAGCGACGCAGACGCCATTCGGGTCGGTGACGATGCGGCTGCCATCCGGGTCGACAATGGCTGGAATCTGCTGGCCTGCGAAGCCATGCTGCCCGCATTCGTGGAACAGATGCCCTGGTTCGCCGGTTTCTCTTCGTTGTGGGTCAATGTATCAGACATACAGGCCATGGGAGGTCGGGCGACAGCTGTCGTCGATGCCCTGTGGGCAGAGGATGCGGACAAGGCCAGAGCCATTCTGGCGGGCTTGCGTGCGGCCTCGGCATTGACCGGTGTTCCTGTGGTGGGAGGACACGCCAATCTGCAAGCCCCGCACACAGCCATCTCTGTTGCCGTTCAGGGTTTTGCCTCCCGCTTGTTGACAAGCTTCGATGCACAGGCGGGCGATCAGCTGATCGCCGCAATCGATCTGCGCGGCAGGCAGCACGCCCCCTGGCCATTCTGGGATGCCGCCAGCGACGCGCCTCCTGAACGAATACGCGCCGATATGGAATTGATGCCGACCCTGGCTGAATCCGGCCTGTGCAAGGCTGCCAAGGATATCAGCCAGGGCGGAATCGTCGGTACCTGTGCGCTGTTTGCCGAGAGTTCACGCGTCGGCATCACACTGGATATCGATGCGATACAGAAGCCGGAGGATTACCCGCTCGAGCAATGGCTCTGCACCTTTCCCAGCTTCGGCTATCTACTGGCCGTGAAGCCTGAGAATGTCGCGCCGGTGCTGGCACATTTCACCGCTCGCGATATTTCCGCCAGAAGCATCGGCAACATCGATGCCTCACAGGAATTGGCAATACAACAGGCGGACAGCCGCGCGGTGGTCCGCAATCTCTCCGATGCACCATTGACCGGTTGCGCTGCCGCCGTTGGCACACCATCCCGATTCACGTCCAACTCTCACGGGAGTATTTGATCATGCCGGAAGTCCGTTTCGAGATTCGCTGGCCCGACCAGAGTGTCGAGTCCTGCTATTCACCGTCCACCGTGATACTGCAATACCTGGAATCCGGCAAGGACTACCCACTTGCCGACTTCGTCAGTCGCTGTGATAGCGCGTTATCCGAGGCCAGTGAACGGGTGCGAGCCAGATACGGCTATGCCTGCAGCGCGGCCAGCGACCAGAAAGAACACATCAATCGACAGGCTGCCGAACAACCAGCCGGATCGGTACACATACTGAGGATCAACTCGTGAAAACTCATCATATTCCCGTTGTTGTCATCGGTGGCAGCCAGTCAGGACTCGCCGCCAGCTGGTGCCTGAAACAACGCGGCATCGAACATATCGTGTTCGAGCGCAATACGGTCGCCAATGCCTGGCGCGATCAACGCTGGGACACCTTCTGCCTGGTCACGCCCAACTGGCAATGCACCTTGCCGGGTTTTTCCTATACCGAAGAATACGGTGGTACGGACCCGGACGGCTTCATGGTTCGCGACGAGATCATTCGCTACATCGAAGCCTACCGCAGGCATTTTTCACCACCCTTGCTGGAGTACACCCCGGTTCACAAGGTCTGCCAGCACGAGCTCGGATTCGAGGTTCTGGCAGGCGATGAACGCTACATAGCCGCTGATGTCATCGTGGCTACCGGTGCTTACCACCAGCCCAGACTACCTGAACTGAACAGTGAGTTTCCGGATCATGTACTGCAGTTGCATTCTTCCACCTACAGGAATCCGGAACAGATCCCCGAGGGAGACATCTTGATTGTCGGCAGCGGACAGTCGGGCTGCCAGATTGCCGAAGACCTGCACCTCGCCGGACGTCGTGTTCATCTGGCAGTGGGCAGCGCCCCGCGTGCGCCCCGACGCTACCGCGGACGCGATGTCACCGCCTGGCTGGTGGACATGGGCCACTACGACATCACGGTGGATGAGCATCCGCTGGGAGAGGCAGTCCGACACAAGACCAACCACTACATGACGGGTCGCGACGGCGGTCGCGAAATCGACCTGCGCCGTTTCGCCCAGGAGGGCATGCAACTGCATGGCAGACTGACAGGGCTGAGCGATGATCATCTGCACTTCGACGACTCCATGCCATCCAACCTGGATGCGGCCGATGCGTCGGCAGAACGCATCAAGCAGGAAATCGACAAATGGATTGCCAGCAATGGAATCGACGCCGTCACGGAAGACCCCTACGTCCCCTGTTTTCAGCCGCAGGGCGGAAACAGCCAGATCAGCCTGCGGGCAGAACAGCCTGAAAGACTGGCCGCCGTCATCTGGGCGACCGGCTTCAGCAGCGACTACCCCTGGCTTGATGTCCCGGCCTTTGATGAGCAGAACCAGATCGCGCACTGGCGTGGCGGTTCTCGCAGAATCGATGGACTATGGGTACTGGGCCTGCCGTGGATGGTGACCTGGGGATCCGGACGTTTCTCCGGCGTTGCGCGTGATGCAGACTATATCTCGACATGCATCAGTGAGCGCAACCGGGAACTGCAGGTATCTTCTGTGTGAGACATACAACATGTCCTGGACAATACAAGTGATATGACGTTCAGGAACATGACGAGACACTATGGTGGACGAATTCCGGTAAAAAGGCTGATGCCCTATTGTGAGCCGTATGACTGACTGGCTTCCGCAGCTTGATGACAACCGTCCAGCCTATTTGTCGCTGGCGGACAGCATCGCTCGCGATCTGTCCACCGGACGTCTGAACCCCGGCGACCGCTTGCCCAGCCAGCGCATGCTGGCTGAGCAGCTGCAGATGAATTTTTCCACCATCGCCCGCGGCTATCGTGAAGCTCAGTCGCGCGGTCTGATCCGGACTCGTGTGGGTTCCGGCACCGAGGTGCTCGCACAGGCAGACTCTCACAGCACCCGAGCGCAGCGCCGCGATCTGTCGGATCGTTCGATGAATCAGGCTCCCGAATCGGACAATCCTGTCTTGCAGGCACGGTTGAAGGAGATCTGGAACGATGTCGGGGAAGAGTTTCGATCACTGATGCGCTATCAATCCTGCAGTGGGTCGGCAGAGGACAAGGCTGCTGCGCTTCGCTGGGTTGCCCGACGCGGCATCGAGGCCAGATCCGAGCAGGTGCTGGTCACCCCCGGAACCCACGCCGCCATGCTGGCTATCCTGCGGACGAACACAAGACCTGGCGATACGGTCTGCTGCGAGAACATTACCTATCCCGGCATCCGCGGATTATGTGAGCTTCTCGAGCTGAACCTGAGAGGGCTCAGTGATGACAAGGAAGGGCCTGATCCTGCTGAACTGGATGACTGGGCTCGCCGGGAAAAGGTGACAGTTTTCTATACCAATCCGGATGTGCGCAATCCAACTGCCGGCACGATCTCCTCGCGCCGTCGCGCTGAACTGGTCGATGTGTGCCGTCGGCACGGGATCACCATCATCGAGGATGATGCCTATGGCTATCTGCCTACCGAGGCCCCGTCCACCCTCGCCATGCTGGCACCGGAGCGAGTCTATTATGTTGCAAGCCTGGCCAAATCCCTGGGCGCCGGTTTGCGTGTGGCCTATGTCATCGTGCCACCGGATGCACCCGCTGGCAGCATCGACAAATTGTTGAAGGTCACCAATGTCATGGTGTCACCCCTGACGACGCGATTGGCCACACGCTGGATCGAAACCGGCGTCAGCGACGACATCCTGCATCAGATTCGCAGTGAATCCATACTGCGTCAGCAGTTGGCTCGCGACATTCTGCCGGCCGGCAGTTTCGACGCCCATCCCGAGGCCTTTCATTGCTGGGTCCGTCCACCCGCGCCCTGGACAAGGCATCGCATTGTCGACTGGATGCGCGGTCACGCTCTGGGTGCAGTTGCCAGCGATGTGTTCGTCATGCACGGACAACCGCCCGAGGCCTTCCGTCTGTGCCTGGGAGGCGCCGCTACCAGACATCAGACACGCAGTGCTCTGGAATTTCTGCGCGAGGCACTGGAGAATCCGCCGCTCAGCTGAGCGCAAACGGCCGCTGGGCACGACGACAAGCGCGAACGAGTCGAGAAGCATTGCTACCCGGCAGTAGCTGAACCGCGACGAAGCGAGTCACGGACAATTCACCGGTATCCGGCAATCAACCGACGAAGCAGTTCAGCCAGCACCAGCACGGCGGCCGGCCAGAGCACCCACAGATAACCCGACCAGGTAAACAGATTGACGAGTAACAAGCCTGCGAGGAGAACGCCTGCACGAACAAAGGCCAGCCTGAGCCAGCCACTGACAAACAAGGGTGCCGCCTCCATCGCCAGAAACACCGCCATGACCAGACCCGGCCAATGAGCCCAGAACGGGCGTCCACTGGCAATGTCGATCAGCAATAACACCACCCAGAGTGCAGCCAGCAGTCTGCCGTGGCGTAACAGACGTTCTCGCCGATCAGTCGAAGCACGTGGTACCGATGTCGACGGTTGCTCCGGTTCCGCCTTGCGCCAGTCGAGTGCGGAACGGAGCTTGTTTCTGCCCAGAGAGATGCGATAGACCGACACATCGTCGACAAAGTTCTTCGGCCGCTTCTCCCCCAGATACTCGAAGCCGACAGAAAGCTTCTTCTGAACCTGATCGTAGACCTGTCGAGAGATCAACACACCGCCCGGTTCGGCCATGGACTCCAGCCTTGACGCAAGATTGACCCCCTCCCCGAGCAGGTCGTCACCATCGATCATCACATCACCCAGATGAATGCCGATACGAAAACGCAAAGCCCCTGATTGACCGCGAGCATCGATCTGAAGCTCATTCTGGACTTCGATGGCACACTGAACGGCTTCAACCACCGACGGAAATTCCGCGATCAGTCCATCACCGGCGGTGTTGACGACCCGGCCATGATGACGTTCGATGAACCTGGCAAAGACACGACGCGCGGCCCGCAGGGCTTCGAGAGTACTGAGCTCATCCAGATCCATGGCACGACTGAAACCTGCCGCATCTGCGGCAAGAATGGTCGTCAGCTTTCGTTGTACTTCCGTGTTCATGCCAGCACTCTGTCAGCATTGTGCCGGAACCACAATGATGCCGAAGCCCGGCTAGCCTAAATGGCAGCGAAGGCGGTTCAAGGCACTTACGCCAGCCACTCGGCAGTGATCGGTTCATGCACAGAGCACGCAGACCCTGGACACAGGCAGAACCACCGTTGAATGGCCAGGCGGACAACGGAGAGTTATCGAGAAATTGATCCCGCAGGCTCGAGCATTCAGAGGAGCAGGAATCGCTGTGGCAGCGAAAGACTGAGAGATATCAGCAGGAGAATGGTGGGGCGTGCTGGGTTCGAACCAGCGACCACCTGATTAAAAGTCAGATGCTCTACCAACTGAGCTAACGCCCCCCGGTACTGCTACGGTCTGGGCGACCGTGTGATACGTGATTGCTGCGCTACGTATCGAGCGGACAATGATAACGCAAAATTTAGTCTTGGGGGGATACTAAAGCCCTTCTCTATCCATTTTTTGCAGACGCTTTCTCGCCAGCACGGCTGCAGAGCGTCCCGGATAGTCCTCCTGAACCCCAGTCAATATGGTGCGGGCCTGCTGGTACTCGCCTTGCTCGTACAGAGCGAAGCCGATCTTCAACCTGGCGTCCGGTACCTTTGTACTGTCAGGAAAAGAATTGACCACAACGCCGAAGTTGCGCAAGGCATCTTCGAACTTGCGCTGGGCATACATCGCCTCACCCTGCCAGTACCAGGCATTGTCCGAATACGGCCCATCAGGATACTTCTTCAGAAAGTCGTCGAAGGAGGCCACGGCGCTATCATTCTGGCCCCGGGCCAGAAGGTCATAGGCACGGGTGTAACCGGCCTTTTCAGCCTGCGTTGCGGTATCGCGCAACGCGCCGGTCGGTGGTCGTGGGCCATCACCAAAATCAGCGTCGTTGGCAAACGGTACGGCAACGCCGTCTTCGGCCACAAACACGCCCGCGGGTGCAATGGCCGTCTCATCGAGACCACCACCGGCGGTTTCATCCAGAAGACTGCCTGCAAGACCATCACCACCGAGCAGATCCAGGGAATCTCGCGCTTCTTCAAGGTCCGTGATACGTCGGTCGGTATCGGCATACAGATCCGCGTTGCGCTTGGTCAGTGTCTCGATTTCGTAGTTGAGACTCTCGATCTCGCCGCGCAGACCCCGAATTTCCTGCTGCAGATTATCAACGCGCTGCAATTGCTCCAGCAGGGACTGATCCATGATCCGTTCGATCCGATCGATCCGACTGTCCAGATTGTTGAGCGTCGGCTTCTCCTGAGCCACGGCCGTGGCACTGATCAGCAGCAAACAGGCAGCGACTGCCCAACGCGGCTTCGCCGTCAAACGGCTATTGGCAGCCAGCACAGGCTGGCGGCTGGCAAGGGAGGCGAAAACGTCAGAAACGGAGCTGGTATCGAGCATCGGTGTGGTATTCCTTCATCCTCTGGTGGCAGGAACACGGCCCATCATGGGCCGAGAGTCTGGACGCGCTGACTGACTATCAATTGGGGATGGCGGATTCGTAAATGATATTCACCCGCCGGTTCTTGGCCCAGGCATCGCTGTTATGGCCATCGTCCACCGGCAGTTCCTCACCGTAGGAGACGGTGCGCGTCTGCGCGGAGCTGACGCCCTGCAGCTGCAACATCCGCGCAATGGTCATGGCTCGGCGCTCACCCAGGGCGATATTGTATTCGCGTGAACCGCGCTCATCGGTGTGCCCTTCCAGGCGAACCCGACCATCCGGGTTCTGCGCCAGGTAGCGACCGTGCTGCGCCACGATATCCAGGAATTCAGGCCGCAGTTCGGATTTGTCGTAGTCGAAATAGATGACGCGCTCCATGGGGGCCCGCCCCGCAATCGAATTGGGATCGACCTGCGATATATCCTGAACCCCATCGATCGTGACCGGCTGCACCACCGCTGGCGTATCCACGTCCACCAGCTCGGGAGCCCGACTGGGGTTCGAACCACAGGCACTGAGTGCCAGCCCTGCCATCGCGACGATGAGAAATTGAAATCTCTTCATTGACTTGCTCTCGTTGAAATCTGATTACTCGGAATACGGCGACCAGGCAGGCTCGCGAACCGACCCGCCATCGTCCAGTGACAGGCTCTGTACCACGCTGCCATCCAGCGATACGGCACCCAGCGTGCCACGGCCGTTCTTTTCGGTCGCGTAGATGATCATCTGCCCGTTGGGAGAAAAACTCGGTGACTCGTCCAGCGTACCTTGAGTCAGTGTCTGGAACAGACCCGAGGATCGATCGATCATGCCGATCTGAAAGCCGCTGCCGGCACCGTGCACGAAAGCCACCGTGGAACCATCGGGTGACACGGTTGCACTGGTGTTGTAATTGCCTTCGAAGGTCAGGCGGCTGGCACGGCCACCACGGGCCGATACCTCGTACAGCTGAGGTCCGCCGCTTCGATCGGAGGTGAAGACCAGATTGTCATCATCCAGCCAGACCGGCTCGGTATCTATCGCATCACTGTCGGTGACTCTGCGCAACTCACCTGAATCGATCTGCAGGATATAGATGTCAGGATTTCCTTCAAAGGACAGTGTCACGGCTAGACGCGTGCCATCGGGCGACCAGCTTGGCGCGCCGTTGATGCCGGCGCGGGAAATGACCTTGACCCGGCTGCCCTGCTCTCTGTCCTGTACATAGATGGCTGACTGCGTTCGATTCTCGAAGGAGACGTAGGCTATGCGGATACCATCCGGCGCCCAGGCGGGAGAGAGAATGGGCCGCGGTGAAGTCAGCATGGCTTGCGGGTTTTCCCCATCGGCATCAGCCAACTGCAGTTGATAGGTGCGATCGCCCACGACACCGGAGACCGAGACGAAGGCTATCTGGGTGTTGAAGGCGCCGGGGATGCCCAGAATTTCTTCATACACTTCGTCGGAAATCTGGTGAGCGGCACTGCGCAGCGTCTGATCGGTCACCTGGAAGCTGAAGCCTGTCATCAATGATTGCTGCAATACATCGTAGAGCTGAAACTCCACCACGTAACCACCGGCTGATGTCGCCGACGGTTTGATACCGCCGATCAACAGAAAATCCGCACCGGACAAGCGCCAGTTGGCGTATCGGGGCACATCGCCGCTGACCGGGTTGGCAACCAGATCCTGACGGTTCAACGGTGCAAAATTGCCACTACGCTGCAGATCGGCATCGACAATACCTGCGATATCCTCCGGCGCCTCGCCACTGCCCGACCAGCCGAACGGCACGATGGCAATGGGAATGGCATTCTCGCCGCCCTGCGTGATCTCGATCTCGATGACCGCCCGGGCCGGGCTGCTCATCACACTGAACAGCAGCAGAACCGACACCAGGGCGCTCGACAGGGCGCTGAGATGCCGCCTGGCAGCAGTAGGCAACAAACTGCCGAATCGGCCACGCAGCAGTGCATGGACGAGTCCGCGAGCTGAAGGCTTCAGGGTCTGCAATGTCGACAGAAATCCGCTCATACGCGCTTTGAAATACAAATCATCAGTGTCCAAGGTTCGTCGTGTCACGTGGAATCCTAAACCATCCGCCCAACTTACATAGTCAAGGGTAGTTCAAATGGTAATTAACCCCAAAAGTCAACGGACTTGCGGTCATGACCGCCGTATACCGCCAGCGCGCCGTCAATCGGGCCGAAAATAGAATCTCAGGCGTCGATCGAACAGCTTCGGATCGGGTGCAGCCGGCAAGGGAGAGGCTGCCAATACGGCATTTTCAACCGATTTTCTCAAGGCAGCACTGCCTCCTTCGCACGTATCGACGGACACCTTCAGCACTTCCCCGCCAACAGATTGCAATACGCTCACAGTGCAATCCACCTTGCCGGTAGTGCCGGGGGGTTTACGCCAGCTGCGCTCGACCCGCTGTCTGATCGAGTTGAAATAGAGATTGCGCAGACGAAGAAGTTCCCGCTGTTGCTGCTGAGCCAATCTTGTATTTTCTTCCGAAGCGGCAGCCGCGATTCTGGCGGCTTCTTCGGCCAGCTCGGCTTCCCGTGCAGCAGCCTCACGGCGCGCCTGTTCTGCCTGGCGATCCGCCTCGGCCTTCTCTTCGGCGGCAATTCTCTCCTGCTCTGCCTTGGCCGCAGCAGCCTTCTCGGTGGCCACTCGCTCGGCTTCAGCCTGTTCTTCGGCAGCTATACGCTCAGCCTCGGCCTGACGCTCGGCTTCAGCCTGTTCCTCGGCAGCCACTCGCTCCGCCTCGGCCACTCGTTCGGCTTCAGCCTGCTCCTCGGCAGCCACTCGTTCAGCTTCGGCCACTCGTTCGGCTTCAGCCTGTTCCTCGGCAGCCACTCGCTCAGCTTCGGCCACTCGTTCAGCTTCAGCCTGTTCCTCGGCAGCCACTCGCTCAGCCTCGGCCTGACGTTCGGCTTCAGCCTGCTCTTCGGCCGCAATGCGTGCCTCTTCAGCCACTCTTTCAGCTTCAGCCTCTGCGGCAGCCTGCTCCTCAGCGATGCGTTGCTCTTCGGCCAGACGCGCCGCTTCTTCCTGAGCCTCTCGCTCAGCGGCTTCCTCGGCCAGACGAGCCTGCTCGGCCTGAGCCGCTGCCAGTTCCTCTTCCAGCCGTTGCTTCTCGGCAGCGGCCTCTTCCCGCTCCCGCTCGGCGGCGGCGCGTCTTTCAGCCTCCTCGGCCGCAATGCGCTCCTGCTCGATGCGCTCACGCTCGGCCTTGGCCTCGCTGGCGGCCTTCAGAGCCTCCTGGCGTTCCTGCTCGGCCAGGCGAGCTTCTTCTTCCAGACGCGCCTTCTCCTGTTCAGCCAACCGCGCTTGTTCTTCCAGTCGTGCCTTCTCTTCGGCTGCCAGGCGGGCCTCTTCCTGCAGCTGGCGATTACGCTCCTCGGCATTGCGTTGAACCTCGGCCAGTCGCTCCCGTTCCTCGTCGGCTTTCTGCCGCGCCTGCTCGATGCGCCGTGTCTCTTCCTCGAGCTGCTTCTGCGCCGCACTGATGCGTTCTTCCTCACGCAGCCGTTCCTGCCGCAAACGCTCGAGCATGGCCTCGCGTTCGAGCACCTGGCGTTCGCTCAGATTGGCCTCCTGTTGTCGCAGCGTCTCCAGCTCGGCCTGCTCTTTTTCGGCCCGCGCTTGCTGCAACTCGCGCTGGCGCTCCAGCTCACTGGCCTGATCCTGCAGGCTCTCGATACGCTGTTTTTCCTCTTCGGAGGCCGCGCGCTGCTGTTCTGTCAGCTCTTCTGCTTCCTTCAGGCGTTCTTCGGCAGCCGCGCGCGCCTCTTCCAGAGCTGCAACGGTGGATTCCAGAGCCTGTTGCTCTTCCAGTGCCTGCTGCGCCTTGCGCTCTTCGAGCTCCTGCAGACGCTGCACTTCCGCCTCGATGTCCTCCTCACTGACGGCCACCGCCTGGATCGGCGCCTCATCGCTCTGCTCGATGCCGACAGACTCCGGTTCCTTGTTGATCTGGATGACCAGAGCAGCCACCAGCGCGCCGTGCAACAGCACGGACAGCACGATGGCAAGCGGATAGCGGCGGATGAGCTCTAGCATGAACCTCAGCCCGACCGATGCAGCCGTGGCTGCGTTGCGATCCGAAGAGCTATCGAGTTTTCAGCGTGCAGCATGTTCATGACGAGTGTTGGCTACCGCTCCGGATCAGACATCAAACCAATTTCTGGTGCCCCTGACAACTGCAGAGTCACCATCGCTTGCATGATCTGACCATAGTCTATGGCGGCGTCTCCTGCCACCAGTACACGTCGGTCGGGGTTGAGCCGCAGCACGGCGCTGGCCAGACGTTGCACCTCTTCGCGCGCCAGGGGCTGATCCGGTGTCTCCCCGACGTTCAGATACCATTCCCCCTGACTGTTCACCGACAGGATCAGCGGTTCCTGCGCCTCACCGGCATCGGCAATGGGTGTTGCTGCCGCATCCGGCAGATCGATCTCCACCCCGGTTTGCAGCAGGGGCGCCGTGATCATGAAGATCACCAGCAACACCAGCATGACATCGATGTAGGGCACCACGTTGATTTCGGCGACCAGACGCCGCTTGCGGCGCTCGGCGCGAATGGGGCGAACGGCTCTCACTAGGACGGTTCCGTTTCACCGCTGAAACGACGAATGGCTTGTCGTTGCAATACGGTGGAGAACTCTTCGGCAAAGTTCTCATAGCGACTGAGCAGACGATCCACCTCGTTGGCAAAGCGGTTGTAGAACAGTACCGCCGGAATGGCTGCAAACAGGCCAACGGCCGTTGCAATCAGCGCTTCGGCGATCCCCGGAGCCACCATCGCCAAGGTGGCCTGCTGCACATTGCCCAGCGCCGTGAAGGAATTCATGATGCCCCATACCGTCCCGAACAGACCGATATAAGGACTGATGGAACCCACGGTGGCCAGAAACGGCAGGTGATTTTCGATGATGTCGGCCTCGCGCGACACGGCGATACGCATGGCGCGACCCGATCCGTCCATGATGATCTCATCGTTGTCGGTCTTGCGACGCAGACGGCCGAACTCGGAAAAACCGGCTTCGAATATGCGTTCCATACCGTCGAGCGTGCCACGGCGCATGGTCAGTTTCGAATAGGTGCCGGAAATATCGGAAGAACCCCAGAAATCCTGCTCGAAATCCTCGGCCATGCGTCGGGCTCGACGCAGCTGGCGGGACTTGCCCAGAATCAGCGCCCAGGACAACACCGAGGCCATGACGAGAATGATCAGAACCCCTTGCACGATCGGACTCGCTCCGAGCACCAGGTGCATGATGGACATGTCAGAATTCACGGGAGATGGCCTCTCTGATCTCGGTTGGAATGGCACAGGCTGCAAACTTGTCGGCATCCACGCATACCAGGCCGACTGTCGAACTGGTCAACACGGTATCGCCGCGCATGACCTTCTGTTCACACACCACGCTGGCTGAGCGCATGGATTTCAGCGTGGCGGTGACCGTCAGCTGATCGTTGAAGCGTGCAGGCGCCAGATAATCGACCTGCACCGAACGCACGACGAACAGACGCCGTTTTTCGTGTTGCCAGACGTCCAGTTCGATTCCACATTCTCTGAGCCATTCGGTTCGTGCCCTTTCCATGAAGCGCAGATAGTTGGCGTAGTACACGATGCCACCGGCATCGGTATCTTCGATGTAAACCCGAATCGGTAGTGAAAATTGCGACATGCGAAAGTATTGCAGAGGAAAGTGAGAAAATACAGCAACCTGACAGCTTACAGCCATGAACTGTCGGCAAACTCGCCACCACGATATGTCTTCGGCAGCGCTGCAGCGCGACTATACCCGAAACCGGCCCCGGCACCGATATTTCAGGGGTCACTTGCCGTGACAGGCTTCAGCCTCCTTCCGTGACCGGCTGCTGCAGACCGAAGTGCCGGTAGGTATGGGGGGTCACCACCCGGCCACGCGGTGTGCGCATCAGCAAGCCCTGCTGAATGAGGTAGGGTTCGACCACCTCTTCGAGCGTACCGGTCTCCTCCGACAGGGCCGCCCCGAGGTTGTCCACACCCACAGGTCCGCCGCCGAACTTGTGGATGATGGCGTTCAACAGACGCCGGTCCATATTGTCCAGACCCAGTCGATCCACATTCAGCAGATTCAGGGCCTGATCGGCGATCTGCGCATCGACACGTCCGTCGGCACGGACATCGGCAAAATCGCGCACGCGGCGCAGCAAGCGGTTGGCGATACGCGGCGTGCCGCGCGAACGGCGGGCGATCTCCACACAGCCCTGCTCATCGATGGCGACATCCAGCAGACGTGCGGAACGGGCAACGATGCCGGCAAGATCATCCACCTCGTAGAATTCCAGGCGCTGCACGATACCGAATCGATCCCGCAGTGGCGAGCTGAGCAGACCCGCTCGCGTGGTTGCCCCGACCAGGGTGAAGGGCGGCAGATCGATCTTGAAGGAGCGTGCGCTGACGCCCTCGCCGGTCATGATGTCGATCTGGTAGTCCTCCATGGCCGGGTACAACACCTCTTCCACCAGAGCGCTCATGCGATGAATCTCGTCGATGAACAGCACATCATTGGCCTCCAGATTGGTCAGGATCGCGGCCAGATCGCCGGGGCGTTCCAGTACCGGTCCGGAGGTATGCAGAATACGCACGTCCAGCTCATTGGCGATGATGTTGGCCAGGGTTGTCTTGCCCAGCCCGGGAGGGCCGAATACCAGCACATGATCCAGGGCTTCGCTGCGCATCTTTGCCGCCGAGATGAACAGGTCCATCTGCTCGGCCACGGCGCGCTGGCCGTGATAGTCAGCCAGCATCTTGGGCCGCATGGCCCGTTCCTGCGCATCTTCCTGGTGTGCATCGGCTGTGATCAGTCGTTCAGGATCGGCCATATCGGGTACTCCGGTGATCGTGCCGTGAAAAAGTCGCTTCTTCGCGCTCGGATGTTACGCAGATGCCACATCGTCGCGGTGCCTGCCAAGCGTTCGACATCTAGCGCGCTGCGCCTCGCAGCGCCGCCCGAATCATCTGCTCGACGCTCTGTCCCGTCTCGCTGTTCTTGTCGAGCAGGCGATTGGCCTCGGCCGGCTTGTAGCCCAGCGCCACCAGTGCCTCCTCGGCCTGCTCTCGCGCCGTGGGATCATCATCCAGCGGCAGCGCACCACTGGGTGAGGCACTGCCGACCCCCAGCGTATCCACCTTGTCCTGCAATTCCACCAGCAGCCGCTCGGCTGTCTTCTTGCCGATTCCCGGCACCCGTACCAGTGCCGTGACATCCTTGCCGGCAATACAGGCCAGAAATTCATCGGTACTGAGCCCGGAGAGGATGGCCAGGGCCACCTTGGCGCCGACGCCATTGACCTTCAGCAAGGCACGGAACAGAACCCGCTCGGTACGAGTCCCGAAACCATAGAGCAACTGCGCATCCTCGCGCACCACCATATGCGTGAACAGCGCCACGGCCTCGCCTTGTGCCGGCAGCGCATAGAAGGTGGACATGGGCACATCCACCTCGTATCCGACGCCTTGCACATCCACCAGCAAGGCAGGTGGGTTCTTCTCCAGCAACACACCCGTCAGCCGACCAATCATCGCCTCAGACCTCTTCCTCGAACACGTTTTCTCTGTGGCAGCAGTACCTCTCCGCCGGGGATCTTGCGCGAATGCGCATGGCAGATGGCAATGGCCAGTCCATCGGCCGCATCCACCTGCACCGTTGATACGATATGCAGCAGTGCCCTGACCATGGTCTGCACCTGCTTCTTGTCGGCAGCACCCGAACCCGTAACCACTTTCTTGACCAGTCGCGGTGCGTATTCCGACACCGTCAGCTGCCGTGAGACGGCGGCGGTGATGGCCGCCCCTCGCGCCTGCCCCAGCTTCAGCGCCGACATCGCGTTGTTGCTGAGAAACACCTGCTCGATGGCCACTTCCTGCGGCTGCCATTCGGTGATGATATCGCCCAGCGCCGAATGGATATGCCCCAGCCGCTCGGCGAAGGAGTCGCCCTTGACGCGGATATGCCCATGCGCCAGGTGAAAACTGCGAGCCCCGTCGGATTCGATCAGGCCATAGCCGGTGATGACCGAGCCGGGATCGATTCCCAGAACACGAACCAGCCCATTGCTACGGGGGCTACTCACAGGCAATGGCTGTCCAGTGGCATCAGCTGGACGCGCCGTCACCGTAGGACTCGGGCGGGATGTCGGCATTGGTGTAGACATCCTGCACGTCGTCCAGATCTTCCAGCGCATCGATCAGCTTGATCAGCTTCTCGCCCTGCTCCACGTCCAGTTCCACCTCGGTGGCCGCACGCATCGTGACTTCGGAATGCTCGGGCACCAGTTCGGCCTCCACCAGCGCTTCCTTGACGTCCATGAACACCTCTTCGGTGGTCAGCACATCGATGGACCCGTCGTCATTGGTGATGATGTCATCGGCACCTGCTTCCAGCGCCGCTTCCATGATCGTGTCTTCGTCCGTGCCGGCGGGATAATTGAGGATGCCCTGCTTTTCGAACAGATAGGACACCGAGCCCTGAGTGCCCATGTTGCCGCCGTACTTGGTGAAGGCGTGCTTGACTTCGGAGACGGTCCGGTTGCGGTTGTCGGTCATGGTGTCGACCATGATGGCCACACCGTTCACGCCATAGCCTTCGTAGCGATTTTCCTCGTAGGACACATCGTCGAGCTCGCCCGCACCTTTCTTGATGGCACGTTCGATGGTGTCCTTGGTCATGTTGCCGCTCAGGGCCTTGTCCACCGCCAGGCGCAGGCGCGGGTTGGATCCCAGGTCGGAACCGCCCATCCTGGCCGCGATATTGATCTCGCGGATGAACTTGGTGAACAACTTGCCGCGCTTGGCGTCTTGCTTACCCTTGCGATGCTGGATATTGGCCCATTTACTATGTCCGGCCATTGACTGCCTCTTGTTGGATGTAATTCATGATGTAAGACGCCTATTGTCGCGCATTTGACCCCCTGTTGACCAACCAAGACACCTTAAAAGACGCCAGGGACATGCAAGAGCTCCTACAGTAGAGCTGCCAGTCCGTTTCAACAGCTGCGCCGGACGTGCATTTCTCCGGCCTCGACGATCATTCGCGGAAGCGACCCAGACGCAGAAACCGCGCTACATAGTCAGTACATTCACGCGAGAAGATCATGGTGGAATGCGACAGCGGCAGGCACACCCGATCGGTTGCGTTGTCAATCAAGGTCTCGCTTTCGCGAACCACCCCGTCGCTGTCATCGCCGGTGGGATACAACAGCGCGCTGAGTCCCAGATTGCCGCTACCGGTGATGATGCCCAGCGGCCGTCTGCAGGCAAATTCCGGCGCCCCGCCCAGCAATCCCTTCTCGATGCTGCGCCCCAGCAGCGGTCGCAACATCCGGGTTTCATACACACGCCTTGCGACGTAGCTGCCCCGTACCGGCGAGCCGATCAACACGACCTTGTCGATATCGATATCCGGATAGCGATGCAGCAGATGCAATATCACGATGCCGCCAAGACTGTGCCCGACCAGATTGATGCGGCGCGCACCCAGTTCACCGATCTCCCGGTATAGCGAGTCCGCATTCTGCTCGGGGGTGTTGTTCAGGAAATCGTAACTGACCGAATGCGTACGGAAGCCGCGGGCCTCCAGCATCTTGCCCATGAGTCGCATCATCACGCCCTGCATCCAGATGCCATGCACCAGCACGGTCACCTGGTCGGGGGCAGGCTTTGCCAGTCGTGCCATCGCGTTCAACCTTCGGCCTTGAGAATGGCCTGCAGGGCTGCACGATTCGTGCGCGATGAGACTTTGGCAATGGCCTCGACCAGCGGCAACCAGCAGTACTCGACATGCTCGTTCGGATCCAGTACCACGGTGCACCGCGCTGGCAGCTGCACACTGAATTCGTGCTCCAGATTCTCGGTGACGCCGGGCGCGTAACGCCTGCGCCAGGCCGCAGCAATCGGAAAACTTCGACTGGTGGCGTGATCGTTCACTGCAGCCACGATACCGGTCTCTTCAGCCAGCTCGCGAACCGCAGCCTCTGCCGGGGTTTCTCCGGCCTCCAGGCTACCCGTGACGGATTGCCAGAAATGCGACGGATTCTGGCGACGGATCAGCAACACATCCAGATCGGTGGTGTAGATCACCACCAGAACAGACTCCGGACGTTTGAACAGGGCACTCACTGCCTCCCCGCTTCCCGAGTGGGAGCCCGTCGATGACCGACTCGGACTCCCGGCAGAAGTGCCCTGCCGTGCCATCGCAAGAACATTGTCGGCACGACCCTCGCCGACAGCGTCCTTGTCCTGCACCGATGGCCGGGAGTCATCAGACCCCCAGTCAGAACCGGTGGGTCTATCCGGCATCGGGCGCGGTGCTGGCACGAGCGCGTGTGCGCAGGTGCAGATCCTTCATCTGCTGATCCGACACGGCACTCGGTGCACTGGTCAGCAGACAGCTGGCGCTCTGCGTCTTCGGGAAGGCCATGACGTCACGGATGCTCTCCGCATCGCACATCAACATGACCAGGCGATCCAGACCGAAGGCGATACCACCGTGTGGTGGTGCACCGTACTTCAAGGCATCGAGCAGGAAGCCGAACTTGTCGGTGGCTTCCTGTTCACCGATCCCCAGTACATCGAGGGCTTTCTGCTGCATCTCGGTGTTGTGGATACGGATGGAGCCGCCACCCAGTTCGGTACCATTGAGCACCATGTCATAGGCGCGTGACAGCACCTTGCCCGGGTCCTCATCCAGTTGCGCCTGCCATTCGTCAATGGTCTCGGCCGATGGTGAAGTGAAGGGATGATGCAATGCCTGCCAGCGCTTTTCACGCTCGTCGAATTCGAACATCGGAAAGTCCACGACCCACAGCGGACGCCAGGCGTCTTCAACCATGTCCAGCTTCTTCGCCACCTCGATGCGCAGGGCACCCAGGGCGGCCTCGACCACCTCTGTCTTGTCGGCGCCGAAGAAGATCAGATCGCCGTCGACCGCTCCGGTGCGCTCGATGATGGCCGTGAGCACGTCTTCCGGAAAGAACTTGACGATGGGCGACTGCAGCCCCTCAGCGCCCTTGGCGATGTCATTGCACTTGATGTAGGCCAGTCCCTTCGCCCCGTAACGACCAACGAAGTCGGTAAAGCCATCGATTTCCTTGCGCGTGAGCTTGTTGCCACCGGGCACGCGCAATGCAGCCACTCGCCCCTTGGGGTTCTTCGCAGGCTCGGCAAAGACCTTGAAATCCACGCCTTCCACCAGATCGGACAACTCGGTCAGCACCAGCGGGATGCGCAGATCCGGCTTGTCGGAACCATACACGGACATGGCTTCGGCATAGCTCATGCGCGGGAAGTCCTCACCGTTGCCCAGATCGACATCCAGTACGTCCTTGAACAGCACCTTCATCATGTTTTCCATCGACCCCATGATGGTGTCCTCGTCGATGAAGGACATCTCGATATCCAGCTGCGAGAACTCGGGCTGACGATCCGCACGCAGATCCTCGTCGCGGAAGCAGCGAGCCACCTGGTAGTAGCGATCGATGCCGCCCATCATCAGCAATTGCTTGAACAGCTGCGGTGACTGCGGCAGCGCGTAGAACTCACCGGGATGGTTGCGGCTGGGCACCAGATAGTCGCGGGCACCTTCGGGTGTGGCACGCGTTAGCATCGGGGTTTCCACTTCGATGAAACCGTCGTCTTCCAGCGCATTGCGCAGCTGACGAATGACGCGAGCGCGCAGACGCAGGCGTTCCTGCATTTCCGGCCGGCGCATGTCGATGTAACGGTAACGCAGGCGATTCTCTTCAGACACATTGTTGTCGTCGAGCTGGAACGGCGGTGTGGCCGCCCGATTCAATATTTCCAGTTCGTAACCAAGCACTTCGATTTCACCGGTCGTCATGTCCGGATTGACGGTGCCTTCGGGGCGATGCCGCACCTTGCCGGTGATGCGCAGCACGAATTCGTTGCGAACCTCTTCGGCAAAGGCGAAGGTCTCGGCCCGGTCGGGGTCGAAGACGACCTGAACAAGACCGGTATGGTCTCGCAGGTCGATGAAGATCACCCCGCCATGGTCTCGCCGACGATGAACCCAACCGCAGAAAGTGACGGTCGAATCGAGTTGTTCCAGGGTAATAGCCCCACAGGGGTGAGTGCGCATGAAGACCTCAACGGGCAAAAGCCGCAATTGTAAAGTAGTTATCTGGTGCGCGAACAGCGATAATCCACCCTCCTATCATTGTTTGTGGACTATTCATGCCTCAGTATCACGTCTATGGCGTCGGAAATGCACTGGTTGACCTCGAATACGAGGTGCCCGACAGCCTTCTTGACGAGCTGGAAATCGACAAGGGGCTCATGACCCTGATCGAGGAAGAGCGTCATCATCAGCTTCTGGACAAGCTGGCCGACCTGCATTCCAGACCCTGCGGTGGTGGATCGGCGGCCAATACCATCACGGCTGCAGCCCAGCTGGGTTCCTCCGCCTACTACTCCTGCAAGGTGGCAGACGATGTCACCGGCGCCTACTTTCTCGACGACCTGACCGCCAGCGGCGTGAAGACCAATCTGGATCGCGACGCTCTGGCCCACGGCCACACCGGCAAATGCATCGTCATGGTCACCCCCGATGCCGAGCGCAGCATGAATACCTTTCTGGGCATCACGCGCGAGATCAGCGTTACCGAACTGGACGAGCGCGCCATCTGCGATTCGCAGTACGTCTATATCGAGGGTTACCTGGTCCCGGAGAAGAATGCGCGCGCGGCCGCCGTCAAGGCACGTGAAGTCGCTCAGGCCAACGGCGTGAAGACCTCACTGACTCTGTCCGATGCCAATATGGTGAATTTCTTCAAGGACGGGCTACAGGAGATCATCGGCGATGGGCTGGACATGGTCTTCAGCAACGAAGAGGAAGCACGCTTGATGTTCGGCGCTTCCAGTATCGAGGAATGCGTGGAGGGCATGAAAGGCATCGCTCGCCAGTTCGCCATGACGCGCGGCCCCCAGGGCGCTCTGGTATACGACGGTGAAAGGCTGTACGACATACCCGCCAGGAAGGTGCATGCCCTGGACACCAACGGGGCTGGCGATATCTACGCCGGTGCCTTTCTGCACGGCCTGACCAACAACATGCCCTTCGCCCTGTGCGGAGAGCTGGCCGGTTACGCTGCCACCTTGCTGGTGCAGCAGATGGGGGCTCGTCTGAGCCGTGAACAGATGACAGAGGTGGCCGAGCGCTTTGCTTAATCTACCTGCCATTCCACGCGGCTGTCCGGTCTCGCTGACCCTGATAGTCATCAACATCGGCCTGTACCTGGCACAGATGTCCACCGGCAACCTGATCACCAATTCCGGTCTCCTGTATGGCCCTGCCGTACAGGGCGGGCAATGGTGGCGGCTGATCAGCTCGGGCTTTCTACATGGAAGCCTGCTTCATGTCGGCTTCAACATGTATCTGCTGTTCATGCTGGGGCCCCATCTGGAACGCGCTTACGGCAGCCTGCGGTTCAGCCTGATGTATCTGGGAGCCCTGATTGGCGGCGCCCTGGGCGTCATGCTGTTTGCATGGGATCAACCGACACTGGGCGCGTCAGGTGCAGTGCTGGGGCTTGCCGGTGCCATGGGCATGGCTCTGCACGAACGCGGAATCGCGCTGCGCCAGTCTCCCGTATTCGGCCTTGTGATTCTCAACCTGGCCTTGCCGCTGCTGGTCCCCGGCATCTCCTTTGCGGGGCATTTCGGTGGGGTCGTGGTCGGTATATTGATGGGCTATCTGCTGGTATGGCTACCGGCGCGCTCGCACGGCGCTTCGGCAGGCAATACCGTGTCCATCGGGGCCGCTGCCGTGGTTCTGCTGGGCGCGCTGACCATCATGGCAGCCAGTCTGGGCGGCGTGGTCTGACCGGGATGAATCATCATCGACCAGACTGAATGATCCCTGGCGAGCTGGATCATTCAGTCAGAGTGAGTGATCCGCCCGGGATGAATGGTCCAACCGGCCTGAAACATCCAGACCGGGCTTGCTCATTCAGACGGGCTCAAGCAGAAGACCGACTCGCCCTCGCCCCGCCGACGCACATCAAAACGCTCTGGCGGGGCGTCGCCCTGCTACTCAGCTGGCACTCTGATACAAGGGCATGACCCGTTCGGCGTAGTCGGTCAGATCCTTGATACGAGTTTCGTTGGAGGGGTGGGTGGACAGGAACTCGGGGCCACCGCCGCCGGAGACCTGCGCCATTTTCTCCCACACCGAAATGGCAGCGCGCGGATCGTAACCGGCACGCGCCATCAGTTCGACGCCCATGCGATCCGACTCGGTTTCATGCAAGCGACTGTTGGGCAGGCCTCGCAGATAGGTGTAGATCTGATCGGCCACCGCCTGCGTGGTCTCGCCGGTGGACGTGGCCGCGCTGAGTATCTGCAACACCACCGCCTTGTTGGCCTGCTCCGAGGCTCGTTCGCGAGAATGCTCGCGCAGCGCATGGGCAATCTCGTGCCCCATGATCGCGGCGATCTCGGCGTCGGTCAGTTGCAATTGCTCGATGATGCCCGAGTAGAAAGCGATCTTGCCACCGGGCATGGCCCAGGCGTTGAGCTGATCCGACTCGATGACATTCACCTCCCAGTTCCAGTCCAGAGCATCCTCGCGAAAGGTGCCCACTGTCGGGATGAGTCTGTCTGCCACAGCGCGCACCCGGCGCGTCATGTTGGCGTCACTGTTCAGATTCCCTCCCTCCTTCGCCTCTCCGATGATCTGCGCATAGGAGGCGATGGCACCCTGCTCCAGTTCTTCTTCGGAGATCAGCAGAGACATCTTCTGCACACGATCCAGACCGATGGCCCCGGACTTGGTTGTTTGCACACTGACGCACGCACTGAGCATCAGGCAGGTAACGACAACGGTAAATAGGCGACGAAGTTGCATGCTTGTCCTTTCTTGACTGATCAGTAGATTCTTGTTCGTTATATCGGCAACTCTAGCACTGCACTTGCATGTTCATGGCCAGTGGCCGGTTATACATGATTGCACTGAAATAGCGCGCCGCGGTCTTTATCAGAGCACTGAGTCAATGATACTCTTCGGCTAACCTCAAGGAGCACGGCACGCATGGCCGACAAGCAGACAGTTTCCAACGAAGTAATGCTGACTCACCAAGCCCTGATAGCAGCAGTTCTGGAGGCGTTACCCAAATCGCTCGATGCCAAGCAGAAGGCTCAGCTGACGGAATTCATTCCGGCCTACTTCAAGCATGTACCCACCGATGAACTTGCGCAGCTGGGGGTCGATGACCTGGCCGGCACCGCGCTGGACCACTGGCAGCTGGCGCGTGGTCACAGCGTCGAGAAGCAACGCAACACGGTGTTCAACCCGGCTTTCGATAGCCATGGTTGGCATTCGGCCCACACCATCATCCAGATCGTGGCCTGTGATCAGCCCTGGCTTGTTTCCTCCTTGCACGCAGGCCTGGACCGGCAGGGACACACGGTTCATCGCATCATTCACCCTATCCTGAATGTACTCAGGGACGACAAGGGGCAATGGCAGGGACTGGACGAGAACCACAAGTCTGACGCCTCGCACAAGGAATCATTGATTCACATCGAGATCGATGCCATCACCGAAAGCGATCAGCCGGCCATTCGTCAATTGATTGACGATGTGTTCAACGTACTGGCCCTGATCCAGCACGATGCCGACGGTATCCGCCAGCAGCTGCATTCCATAGCCGATCTGGTGCAGGACGCTGAACAGGCAGAATTCGTGCGATGGCTGGACGAGCGTCAGTTTGCCTGTCTGGGCTTTGCCCGCATCCAGGCGGACGATGGTTTCAACACCTTGCATGAACCGCTGGGTGTACTGCGCGGCGCTACCGATGTGGAAGCCTGGAGCACTCATGACCTGATGCCTGACGGGCTCGACGGACAGACACTGGAAAGAGCCTTCGCCGATGATGCCCCCGTGGTCTGCAAGGCCGGTCATGTCTCACCGGTCATACGCAATGAACCGGCTGATCTGGTCATGCATGCACAGCGCGACAGTCATGGCCGACTGACTCACGTCAACTGCATTGTGGGTGTGTTCATCAGTGGTCTGCAGAACGAGGCCGTCAGGAACATTCCCTGGATGCGCGAACGGGTCGAGCGAGTCATCAACGCCTCCGGCACCACAGCCGACTCCCACGATGGCAAGGCGATTGCCGCCACCTTGCGCGGCCTGCCACGCGCCATGCTGATGCAGACACGCAGCAATGAGCTGCTGAAGATGGCCAGCGGCATCGTGGCCTTGCAGGAACGCCAGCAAGTCAGGCTGTTCAGTTCCACCGACCCGCTCGGGCGCTTCAGCAATTGCCTGGTGTATATCCCTCGCGATGGGTATAGCCGGGATCTGCGCCTGACCATCGAGCAGATACTGGCGACACATATCGACGGTATCAGTGCAGGCTTCGACACGCGCTTTTCATCCGAGTCGGCACTGGCACGCCTGCATTTCGTGATTCAGAAAAACCCGCCATTCCTGCGAGACATCGACTGGAATGCCATCGAGCAACGCATTCGTCAGGCAGCCATTACCTGGACCGACAGACTCGAGTCCACGCTGCGCGAAAACCATGACGAAGTCACGGCCATACGCCTGTTCCGGCGTTATGCCGCGGCTTTCCCCTCCAGCTACCGAGAAGACTATTCCGCCAGAGCGGCTGCCGCCGACATCGATTTCATCGAGGAACATGTGCCGGAGGATGCCCCGGTCATGAGCTTCTACCGGCACATCGTGGCTGACAGCGGCACCATCAACTTCAAGCTGTTCTCCAAGCACCAGCCGGTGTCCCTGTCCGATGTCATTCCGGTCATCGAGAACATGGGGCTGCGCGTGGAGTCAGAGCACCCCTTCGAAGTACGCCGTCATGACGCGTCCATGGTCTGGATTCATGAATTCACCGTGAAGCAGACGGTACCGCAATCCGACAGCGCAGAGAGCGACAGTGTTGACGACTCGGCCAAGCGTATACAGACAGCCTTTGATCATATCTGGCGAGGCGATGTCGAGAACGACGGCTTCAACCGCCTGATGCTCGATGCCAGCCTCGACTGGCGACAGGTCGTGATCCTGCGGGCATTGTGCAAATACCTGCTGCAGATCAATGTGCCCTTCTCCCAGAGCTACATGATCGACAGCCTCATCGCCAATGCCACGATCACCCGGCTGCTGGTGGAGCTGTTCGAAACCCGTTTCAAACCCCGCGCCGAGGATGGCTCGAGCAACGACGCAACAGCGCTGCTGGAACGCATCGATATCGAGCTGGACAACATTGTCAGCCTCGACGAGGATCGCATACTGCGCGCCTATCGCAATGTCATTCTGGCTACCCTGCGCACCAACGCCTATCGCACCGACGACAACGGTGAACTGCGCGAGTATCTGTCGTTCAAACTGGATTCCAAGGCGGTGCCGGACTTGCCTCTTCCGCGTCCCATGGTTGAGGTATTCGTATACTCCTCCAAGGTGGAAGGCATCCACCTTCGCGGAGGCCCGGTCGCCCGCGGCGGTCTGCGCTGGTCAGACAGACGTGAAGACTACCGCACCGAGGTACTGGGCCTGATGAAGGCTCAGATGGTCAAGAACGCGGTCATCGTGCCTGTGGGTTCCAAGGGCGGCTTCTACGTCAAGGCAAGCCTGCCCGCCGAGCGCGACGCCATGATGGAAGTCGTGGTCGATTGCTACCGTACTTTCCTCAGCGGCCTGCTCGACATCACGGACAACCTGGATGGCTCGAAGGTACTGCCGCCGCCGCAAGTGGTGCGTTACGACGGCGATGACCCCTATCTGGTCGTGGCTGCCGACAAGGGTACGGCGACCTTCTCGGACTACGCCAATGCCGTTGCCATCAAGTACGGATTCTGGCTTGGCGATGCGTTCGCATCGGGTGGTTCGGTCGGGTACGATCACAAGAAGATGGGCATCACGGCCCGGGGTGCCTGGGAATCGGTCAAGCGCCATTTCCGCAACCTGGGAATCAATACGCAACAGGATGAATTCACCGCCGTGGGCATTGGTGACATGGCAGGCGATGTCTTCGGCAACGGCATGCTGCTCTCGCCGCACCTGAAACTGGTGGCGGCCTTCAATCACATGCATATCTTCATCGACCCCGATCCGGATGCTGCCGCGACCTTTGCCGAGCGACAACGACTGTTCAATCTGCCTCGCTCCAGCTGGACGGACTACAACAGTGAACTGATCTCACGCGGTGGCGGCATCTTCTCGCGCCAGGCCAAGCAGATTCCACTATCCCCCGAAGCCCAGCAGGTTCTGGGCACCGAGGAAACCAGTCTGACCCCCACGGCGCTGATATCGGTCATTCTTCAGGCACCGGTCGATCTTCTGTGGAACGGCGGTATCGGCACCTACGTGAAGGCGGCCTCCGAGACGCATGCCGATGCGGCAGATCGCGCCAATGACGGCTTGCGCATCAACGGTGGGCAATTGCGTGCCAGAGTGGTGGGCGAAGGCGGCAATCTCGGCTTTACCCAGCGCGGTCGTATCGAGTTTGCACAGAAAGGCGGTCTGATCTACACCGATGCCATCGACAACTCGGCCGGCGTCGATTGTTCTGACCACGAGGTGAATATAAAGATACTGGCCAATGCCGTGGTCGCCAGCGACGACATGACGATCAAGCAGCGCGACCAGTTGCTGGAATCCATGACCGATGATGTCGCCCTGCACGTACTGCGGGACAACTATCTGCAGACCCAGTGCATCGATCTGTGCGTGGTGGACGGTCCACAGGCGCTGACCGAACAGTCACGCTTCATGCAGCATCTGGAATCCATCGGACGCCTTGATCGCAGCATCGAGTACCTGCCCGAATCGGAGGAAATCGCCGACCGTCTGGCCAATGAACGCGGCCTGGTCCGTCCTGAACTGGCGGTGCTGGTGTCCTACAGCAAGATGGTCATGTTCGATGAACTGATGGCAGCCGATTTTTCTGCCGATCCATCGCTCGAAACTGTACTGCTCGACTACTTCCCGAGCGCTCTGCGCGACGGCCAGCGCGAACAGGTACTGCAACACCGACTGCGCCCGGAAATCATCGCCACCATCGTCACCAACGATGTGGTCAACCGCCTGGGACCCACCTTTGCCTTCCGCATGCAGGTAGAGCTCAATGCCACCACGGCTGATGTGGGCGCCGCCTTCGTCATCGTCAAGCACATCTTCCGATTGCCGGCACTGTGGGATTCCATCGAGGCACTGGACAACCAGATCGATGCGGCAGAGCAGTACCGCATGCAGATCCTGGTTCGCGGACTGGTCGAGCGCGCCACCCACTGGCTGATACGCACCCGCAAGACCGGCAGCAACATTCACGGTCTGGTCGAGCATTTCCGCTCCGGACTGGATGAGCTGGTCAAGGCCATGCCGGACTGCCTCTCCAGCGCCGAGCAGGAAACGCTGGATCAACGCATCTCGCATTTCATCGAGGCGGGTGCTCCGCCCGAAACGGCAGCCGCGGTTGCGCAGGTGGTGCCACTGTCTTCCTCACTGGACATCGTCGAGATCGCGCGTTCACTCAAGCAGCCGGTACCGGATGTAGCCGCCGTCTATTTTGCCCTCGGTCAGCATCTGGAACTGAGCTGGTTGCGAGAGCGCATCGGCAATCTGGTCGTGACCTCGCACTGGCACAAACTGGCCACGGCCGAGCTTCGCGGCGACCTGCACTACCAGCAGCGGCATCTGTGCGCCGAGGTGGTGAGTGTGACCGATGCCACCCTGCCGGCGGCAGAACGCGTCGAGGGCTGGGCCAGTCAACACGGTACGGCAACCGCCCAGTACGAGACCCTGATGACAGAGCTGAAAGCCAGCGCGTCGGTCGATTTCGCCATGCTGTCGCTGGCCGTCAACGAGGTTCACCGCCTGCTGCGATCGGACAGACCACTGGCGAGCTGACAGACAGACAGACAGACAGACAGACAGACAGACAGACAGGCAGACTGAGCCCCGACGCGCGAGCAGTCCGGGACTCAGTCCTGCACTGTGCTGAACTATACTGTGAACAATGGTCTTGTTTCGCAGGTGATAGTCGAGCGACCTCTGGCTCATGGTATAAGCCTGTGGGCGACCCGAAACCCGACACAACAAGGAGGCACCCCGCTTGTCCATAGAAAACTTCGTCCTGATCCTGCTGATCGGCATCGTGTTCGGCACCATCGCCGGTGTCCTGCTTCGCAGCCGAGGCGTGGTCTTCATCGTGAACATGCTGCTGGGTGTCATCGGTGCCGCACTGGGTGCCGTTTTCCCCTACATCATCGGTCAGGCACCCACTCTGAGCGGTGGTCATGACTACCTCATCAGAGCCTTGTTCGGAGCCTTCATTCTGGTACTGATTGCCAGTCTGTTCCGCTCTGCCAAGCCCAAGGGCTTCGAATAAGGCCTCAGTCGACCAACAGCGGATACCTGCCTCATGAAACTCGATGGTGACTTTCAGTCGATCCAACTGCATCAGGAGGAAGCTGTCCTCTGGCTGACACTCGACAGACCCGACAAGCTCAACACCTTCACCAATGGCATGCATGCCGAGGTGCGAGAAGTGATCAGCCGCATTCAGCATTCTCCGGATGTCCGCTGTCTGGTCATCACCGGTGCCGGCCGTGGGTTTTCTGCCGGTCAGGATCTGGCAGATCTGGACCTTTCGGCACTCGGTGACGTGGTCGAGACCAACTACAACCCCCTGATTCGCAGCCTGACGACGCTGCACATTCCCGTCATTGCCTGCGTCAACGGCGTTGCGGCGGGAGCCGCTGCCAATATGGCCCTGGCCTGCGACATCGTGCTGGCGGCACGCTCCGCCCGCTTCATTCAGTCCTTCAGCCAGCTGGGCCTGGTGCCCGATGGCGGCGGCACCTGGACTCTGCCGCGTCTGATCGGCCTGGCCAAGGCAACGGCGCTGTGCATGACGGGCGAACCTGTATCAGCTGAACAGGCCGAGCAGATGGGCATGATCTGGCGGTGCGTGGATGACGACAAGCTGCTGGAAGAGACGCGGGAGCTGGCGCAGCGCCTGTCCCGTCAGGCGACCACCGGACTGTTCTACACAAAGCAACTGTTGCGTCTGTCACAGACCCGCACGCTGGATGATCAGCTGAACCTGGAGCGTGACTATCAGCAGGCCGCCAGTCAGACCGACGATTTCAAGGAAGGTGTCGACGCATTCCTGAACAAGCGCAAACCTGAATTCAAGGGACGCTGAAGCGCTCGGCGCCGGGCAGCGATATAACGCAAGACTTGCTTGGCCGGGGAGGATGTTACCTGCCGCCAGAATGGAAAGTGTCGCGAATCGATCAGTTATGAGTCGTCACTGAGGCATTGTTGGCAGGCTCGTTGCCGATACAGGTAGTTACCATGAAGCCAACAACAGGCGAGTAGCGACGACCCATGGCAGATTCAGACAATTTCGATGACGAAGAAGACATCATCCTCGCTGAGCTCAATGATGACGAGCTGATCGAGCAGATGCACGATGATCTGTACAACGGTCTCAAGGAAGAGATCATGGAAGGCACCGATATCCTGCTCGAACGTGGCTGGACTCCCGACAAGGTTCTCAACGACGCGCTGGTGGAAGGCATGCGCATCGTGGGTATCGATTTCCGCGATGGCATCCTCTTCGTCCCCGAGGTCCTGATGGCAGCCAATGCCATGAAGGGTGGCATGGGCATCCTGCGCCCTCTGCTGGCCGAGACCGGCGCCGAGTCCATCGGCAAGGTGGTGATCGGTACCGTCAAGGGCGATATCCACGACATCGGCAAGAACCTGGTCGGCATGATGCTCGAAGGCGCCGGCTTTGAAGTGATCGATATCGGCATCAACAACCCGGTGGAGAATTATCTGGCGGCGCTGGAAGAACATCAGCCGGATATTCTGGGCATGTCAGCGCTTCTCACCACCACCATGCCGTACATGAAGGTGGTCATCGATACCATGAAGGAACAGGGCCTGCGCGATGACTACATCGTGCTGGTCGGCGGTGCTCCGCTGAATGAAGAGTTCGGTGATGCCGTCGGCGCCGATGCCTACTGTCGAGATGCCGCTGTGGCCGTGGAAACAGCCAAGGCATTGGTGGCGGAACGACGACAGGCTCGCTGACGCAGTTCGTCGCGACGACTGAGACAGGCCGGCCGGGAGTCGAGGCGCATGATTGAAGCAGACAACGACAGCGGGAATGATGCTCACAACGGCGATGCGGTGTCGGACAGGACACTGGTGATCGCCTGCGGTGCCATTGCCCATGAGCTGGTGGCGGTTACTCGCGCCAGCCACTTCGATCAATTCGATATCCAGTGCCTGCCGGCGCAGTGGCACAACACGCCTCAAAGGATTGCACCCGCTGTTCAGCAGAAGATCGAAGCTGCGCTGGGGCGTTATCGGCAGATCCTGGTTGCCTACGGAGATTGTGGCACGGGGGGGCAGCTGGACGCCGTGCTCGAGCACTACGGCATTGCCCGCTTGCCGGGTGATCACTGCTACAGCTTTCTGGCAGGTCGTCAGGTGTTCGATGCCATGGCCGATGATGAGCTGGGCACCTTCTATCTGACCGACTATCTGGTCGACAACTTCGATCGCCTGATACTCGACGGCCTGGGGATCACCCGTTACCCCGAGCTGCTGGGCCAGTATTTCGAGCACTACACACGCGTGATGTACCTGGCTCAGGATGCCACACAGAATGATCGTGAAACCATGGCGAACAAGGCAGCGGCCTCACTCGGTTTGCCGCTGGTCATTCATCACACCGGGCTGCAGCCGTTCACGCATGCCATGAACACCATCCGCTTGACGGCGGTACCCAGTCGATGAGTCATGAAGGCGTGAACCAGGGGCCTTCTCCGGCCCACGTCTTCCTGCTCCATCCCACTTGCATCATCTGGTGAATCACATGCCCGAACTCATCAAGATCTACTGGCGCGACATTCCCTCTCAGGTGACAGCCAAGGCCGGTCGCAAGACGGCCAAGGTCATGCTGCCCAGTCGTTTTCAGGAAGCCATCGACCGCGCCGCAATGCGTGCCGGCAAAGGTTCCAGTGATGCCTATATGGAAGACTGGCGTCGCGAACGCAGCCCCTGCAGCGATCAACTGCAGCAGGAAGCCGAGCAGGCAGCAGCAGCGCTGGTCGAATCCTTCGATGAACAGACACTGGAAGCGCTGACCAAGGTCAAGGGCGTGGCTGCGCATCTGGGTATGTCTCGCGAGGAAATCCGACAAAGCGAGCAGTCCTCCGCCCCTGCAGAGCCTGTACCCGGCTCTCCCGGCATCGGCAACTGACGCCGCATGTACTGGCTCAGACGCTGGTCCGTACGACACTCCCGTGCTCTGGAGGCAACCTATCAGCTGATGGAGCGTTGCCTGCTGGGCATCGCACCGGCCGTCAGCCGCATCGGCCATTCGCGACTGGAAAAACCGGTGGCTGCCGTCGAGAAAGTGGTCAAGGGCGCCCTGTTCGACTGCCAGATGTGTGGACAATGCGTGCTCAGCAGCACCGGTATGTCCTGCCCGATGAACTGTCCCAAGAGCATTCGCAACGGTCCTTGTGGCGGCGTACGCGAAGGTGGCTTCTGCGAAGTCAAACCGGAGATGCGCTGTGTCTGGGTGGAGGGCTGGCAGGGAGCGGCAAACATGCAGAACGGTGCGCAGATTGCCACGGTTCAGTTCGCGGTCGATCACCGTCTCAAGGGGCATTCCTCCTGGCTTCGCGTCATGCGCATGAAAACCGCTGAACTGGCCGATACTGCCGATATTGCACGTACTGCCCACAGTGACTCATCGCAATTGATTGCGGACACCAGTTCGCAACTTTCACGCAAGCATGGCACCACCGCGGGTGAAGACAGAGAATGAAGAAAGGCTTCGAAGACGAGCCGGTCCCCGGCTACCCACTGCCGCTTCTGCCCGGACACAGCTCGCCCGGTCGTCTGGAACGCACCCTGCGTGCCGGCCATTTCGTGGTCACCAGCGAACTGGCACCACCGGACAGTGCCGACCCTGCCGCTGTTTATGAAAGAGCGTCGCTATTCGATGGCTACGTGGATGCCATCAATGCCACCGATGGCAGTGGCGCGCACTGTCACATGGGCTCCCTGGCCGTCTGCGCACTGTTGACGCGGCTCGGCTATGCCCTGATCCAGCAGATTTCCTGCCGCGACAAGAATCGTATTGCCATCCAGGGCGACATTCTCGGCGGCGCTGCCATGGGCGTATGCAACATGCTGTGCCTTTCCGGTGATGGCGTGCAGACCGGCGACCATCCCGAAGCCAAACCGGTGTTCGATCTCGATTGCATGTCCCTGCTGGAGATTGCCCGCACAATGCGCGACGAGGCCACCTTTCAAAGTGGCCGCAAACTGGATCATCCGCCCCATGTCTTTCTCGGCGCTGCGGCCAACCCCTTTGTCGCCCCGTTCGACTGGCGCCCCTTGCGACTGGCCAAGAAGATTGCCGCCGGTGCGCAGTTCGTGCAGACGCAGTACTGCTACGACATTCCACGCCTGAAAGAGTACATGAGCCGTGTTCGTGACATGGGACTGGACGAGAAGGTATTCCTCATCATCGGTGTCGGCCCGCTCGCCTCGGCGCGTTCGGCGCAGTGGATTCGCAGCAATGTGCCAGGGGTGCATATCCCGGACAGCATCATCAAACGGCTTGAGGGTGCGGAGAACCAGAAGGCCGAGGGATTGCAACTCTGTGTCGATCTGATCCAGGAAATCCGCGATATCAAAGGTGTTCACGGGGTACATGTCATGGCATACCGACAGGAACACGCTGTGCCCGAGATCGTTACCCGTGCCGGCGTCCTCGAAGGCCGAACCCCCTGGCATCCCAGCGCCTACGACGGCGATGCCACCGTCCAGCAACATATGGAAAACATGCAATGACCGACACCATCATCAGTTCAGCCACTCGCGAGCACATCATCGGTTCGGATCATCCGTTTACCATCATCGGCGAACGCATCAATCCCACCGGCCGCAAGATACTGGCCGAGGAGATGAAGGCCGGTGACTACAGTCGCGTGGAGGCCGATGCCCTGGCGCAGGTTGCCGCCGGCGCGCAGATGCTGGATGTCAACGCCGGTATTCCATTGGCCGATGAGCCGGCTCTGCTGGCCAAGGCCATCACCCTGGTGCAATCGATCACCGACGTGCCCCTGTCCATCGATTCATCCATCATCGAGGCTCTGGAGGCCGGACTGGCTGTCTACCAGGGCAAGGCCCTGGTGAATTCCGTCACCGGCGAAGACGAAGTACTGGAACGAGTACTGCCGCTGGTGGCTCGCCACAAGGCGGCCGTGGTCGCCATCTCCAACGATGAAACCGGTATCTCGGAAGACCCCAATGAGCGTTTCAAGGTGGCGAAGAAGATTGTTGAACGTGCCAGCGACCACGGCATTCCCGCCTCCGATGTAGTGATCGACCCGCTGGTCATGCCCATTGGTGCAATGCGTTTTGCCGGTCGCCAGGTCTTCGATATTCTGGGCAGAATCCGCGATGAACTGGGTTGCAATACCACTTGCGGTGCCTCCAACATCAGCTTTGGTCTGCCCGAACGCAACGGCATCAATGGTGCGTTCCTGTCCATGGCCATCAGCGCCGGCATGACCTCGGCCATCACCAATCCCTGCCATGAAGAAGTCATGCGGTCGGTCATGGCAGCCGACGTACTGATGGGCAACGATCCTGATTGTCTGGCCTGGATTCGCAAGTACCGCGCAGAGCCGGTTGCCGGAACGGACGGGGCTCGCGGTCGTCGCGTTACCCGACGGCGCCGCGGCTGAAGATGTTGCCAGACGAGTGGATGAGGAGAGCATTGGATGATTGACCAGGCCATGGTCGTGTTCACCCCCAGCGGCAAACGCGGCAGCTTTGCCCTGGGTACGAGCGTACTGCAGGCCGCCCGTGAACTCGGCGTCGATCTGGATTCGGTCTGCGGCGGCCGGGGTCTGTGCGGTCGTTGTCAGGTCCAGTGCGCCAACGGTGAATTCTCCAAGCACAACATCGTCTCCCGCCCCGATCATCTGAGCGACGCAACACGGGTGGAAGCCCGCTATCAGCGTATCAATGGCGCGTTTGTCGACGGCCGGCGACTCGGCTGCCAGGCGACCATCCAGGGCAATCTGGTCATAGACATCCCGCCCGACAGCCAGGTACATCGTCAGGTCATCCGCAAGGATCTCGATCGCGCCGACATCACGGTCAATCCTGCCGTCAAACTGTACGTCGTGGATGTCCAGCAGCCGGACATGCACGACCCCTCCGGTGATCTGCGCCGCCTCAAGCAGGCCCTCACCATTGAATGGGGATTGACGCAGCTCAATGCCGGTCTTTTCATCGTGCGCGAGTTGCAACAGGCGCTGCGCAAGGGGGACTGGCAGGTGACCGTGGCGGTTCACGAAACCGGGGACATACTGGGCGTATGGCCGGGGTTCAAGGAGGCGGTTTACGGCATGGCCATCGATGTGGGTTCCACCACCATTGCCGCCCACCTGTGCGACCTGAGCAGTGGTCAGGTGCTGGCCAGTAATGGCGCCATGAACCCGCAGATCCGCTTCGGTGAAGATCTCATGAGTCGCGTGTCCTATGTGATGATGAATCCGGGGGGTGATGCCGAGATGACCGATGCGGTCATCGGTGCCATCAATGATCTGCTGCGAGCCGTCAGCACGGTCTCGGGCATCCTGCCCGAAGACATTCTCGAGCTGTGCTTCGTCGCCAACCCGGTCATGCACCATCTCCTGCTGGGCATCAATCCGGTCGAACTCGGCGGTGCACCCTTCGCACTTGCCACCGATGAATCCATGCAGCTCAATGCCGACGAAATGGGAATCCGGGTTCATCCGCTGGCCAAGGCCTATCTGCTGCCCTGCGTTGCCGGGCATGTCGGTGCCGATACGTCCGGCGTGGTCTTGTCAGAATCGCCACAGACGCAGGATGCAATGACGCTGCTGGTTGATGTCGGCACCAATGCGGAGATCGTGCTGGGCAACAGGCATCGCCTGGTAGCCTGCTCCAGTCCTACCGGCCCGGCGTTCGAAGGTGCGCAGATCAGTGGTGGTCAGCGGGCAGCCCCGGGTGCCATCGAACGGGTGCGCATCGACCCCGAGACGCTGGAACCGCGCTTCAGCGTCATCGGCAGTGATACCTGGTCCGACGATCAGGGTTTTGCCAGCGACAATGCCTCCGTTGGCGTCACGGGAATCTGTGGATCAGGGATCATCGAAGTGGTCGCCGAGATGTTCCTCACCGGCATTATCGACGCCGACGGGGTTGTCAACGGTGAATTGGCCTCACGTAATCCGCGCATTCAGGCCACCGACCGGACCTTCTCCTACCTCTTGCATGAAAGCAGGCAACCAGGAGATGTCACCATCAGGATCACGCAGAACGATGTGCGGCAGATCCAGCTGGCCAAGGCCGCTCTGTACGCCGGTATCCGGCTGCTGATGGATCGCCTGGGGGTCGAGAAAGTCGAACGCATCCGCCTGGCAGGCGCCTTCGGCAGTCATATCGACGTCAAGTACGCCATGATTCTGGGACTGATTCCGGATTGCGACCTTGCTCAGGTGGGCTCGGCCGGCAATGCCGCCGGTACCGGTGCATTGATGGCCTTGCTGGATCAGGATGCGCGTCGCGAGATCGAGCAGGTGGTTCGCAGTATCGAAAAGGTGGAGACCGCGGTGGAAGCCGATTTTCAGCAGCACTTCGTGGAGGCCATGGCGTTCCCACACAAGACGGCCTCCTTTCCGGAACTTGGCAAGGTGGTTCCCTTGCCGGAAGCGCGGGCGTCAAGGCCGGCGCGCCGGCGACGCGTGCGTCGAGCGTGAAGGCGTTGCAGGCTGGAACCTGAAGCTTGGCTCCTGAAGCTTGGCTCCTGAAGCTTGGCTCCTGATGCCTGATGCCTGATGCCTGATGCCTGATGCCTGATGCCTGATGCCTGATGCCTGATACTCGATACTCGATACTCGATACTCGATGCTCAGTGCTCAGTGCTCAGTGCTCAGTGCTCAGTGCTCAGTGCTCAGTGCCATTTTCGAGACAGATCGTTCCAATTGGCGATTTTGCCGAGCCAGTCTGTTCAGAGTGTGCAACCTGAGCCTGACAGCTGCTTATAATGGCGTGATTGCCAATCGAGTCACTCATGAATGCAAGCGGTTCTGTCGGTTATTGCGATCATTGATACACCGACACCGGAGCGTTGGGTCAATCAGCTGATTACCAGGTTGGAAGCCCGTGACAGGGTACAGTTGACCCTCGTCGTGCAGGAGTCTGACGAGCAGTCTGCCAAGAGCCTGGCAAGCGCCCCCGAGCCCGCAGGCGCCTCGATGGCCCGGGTGTCGGATACCGTTTCCACGTCTGGCTCCACGCGATGGCCTGGACGACTCGCCACGAAGTTGCTGAACGAGCAGATTGACAAGCCTCTGCTTTCGGACGACCCCTGGTTGCGGGAATCGATGGCCAGCGCCGAGTCCACTGAGCTGCTGAGTGCCCGGAACTGTCGCCCTTCACTGGATGCTGCCAGTATCGTGCTCAAGCTGACTCGTTCTCCGCTACCCGAAGATCTCTGGCCTCCCACATCGGTACCGGTCTGGGATGCTCATGTGGAGACTCTGGACGCTCGTATCGAAGACGCCTTGTTGCAGCAGGAGCCGCTGACCTGGGTTCACCTGTGGTCCCACCAACGGGCGAATGACAGCCGTGAAATACTGACTCGGCGTATTGCCAGTCACGCCTTGCCCAGGCAGAGCTTTTCGTTGACCGACCTGAGTCGCGCGGCCTGGTTCAGCCTCCCGTCGGTGATCGATGCCAGGGTCAACTGGCTAGCGCAAGGCTGCGATCCGGTCAGCACCGAGTATACGGATTCACCACCACTGGCCGAACATGTCATCGATCCGGAGGTGCGTGCCGCCCACGACCGTGCCGAGACCCTACAACACCACGAATACCTGCCAGCCGCGATATCCGGCACACGCAGACTGGGCCTCGCGCTCTCTTTATGGTGGTACCACAGCGTCGAGCGCATTCGGCACCGCTTCTGGTACGAGCAGTGGCAGCTGGCATTTCGCAACGATGGGCCGGATGCCCTGTTCCAGCCTGCACCTGAAATCCAGTCCGGCGACAGTCTGGAGAACAGCAACCAGCTGAACGCTCTGGCCAATGGCTCGGTAGGCGACTTCATCACCATCGATTCGCCGGACATGACCTGGTGGGCCGATCCGCACCTGCATCGGCACGGCGATGATCTCTACGTCTTTTTCGAGGAAAAGGCGCTCGACGCCGACAACGGTCATCTGCTGGCTGCCAGGCTGACCGACGATGGACGGCTGGAAGATATCGTGAACGTCCTGGAGGGCGATCAGCATCTGTCCTACCCCTTCGTCTTCAGTGACGACAATGACACCTACATGATTCCCGAAAACGCATCTCACCGGTCCGTACCGTTATACAAGGCTCAGCGTTTCCCCGACCAATGGGTCAAGGTGCAGGATGTGCTCAGCGATGTGAATCTGGCGGCATCGACGGTGCACTTCGATGGCGAGCTCTGGTGGATGTTCACCAATGGCATGTCGCACCCGTCGGTCAATGCCCGCGATGAACTGCATCTGTACCATGCGCAGCACGTTACCGGCCCCTGGCATGCGCACCCGATGAACCCGGTGATTACCGGCGTGGATCGCGCGCGCATGGCCGGTTCGATCATCCGGGATGGCCGCGGCTTGTACCGCCCGAGCCAGTTCGGCGCCAGACGCTATGGCTACGGCATCAATCTGCACCGTATCGACAGGCTTGATACGCAAGGCTATGCCGAGACTACCGTGGGTCGACTGCTACCGGAGGAAGGCAGCCAATGGCTGGGTTGCCATTCCACCAGTTATCTCGATGGCGTGACACTGGTGGACCGTATCGTTCAACGGCGCCGGCGCAGTTGAGGAGCAGTCGCGCAGTACCGGCGGTTGCCTTGCCGAGTCGGCGTCGATTCCTGGCGAGGGCGGGTGCGCTGGGCCTGTCGGTGCCCGTGCTTTGCGCATCGGCGCAGACCGACTCCGCTCAGGTCAGCTTGTACAACTGGCCCGATTATCTTCCGCCGGAGACGCTGGATGACTTTCACCGGTCATCAGGGATCACCGCCCGACACGACATCTTCACCAGCGATGAAGAACTGTATGCTCGATTGCGTGGGCACAATCCCGGTTTTGACCTGATCGTGCCGGGTAATGCCAATGTGGAGCGCATGCGGGCGGCCGACATGCTGCTGCCGCTGGAGCATGACAGAATTCCGAATCTGAAGAATATCGACCCCTTCTTTCTTGACCCGCCATTTGACCCGGGCCGGCAGTTCAGCCTGCCGTATCTGTGGGGCTGTGTCGGCATCGGCTATCGCAAGTCGGCGGTCGCCAGGGCACCGCAGACCTGGCGGGACCTGTTCGACGCCCCACGGGAAAACCACCGTGTGGCCCTGCTGCGCGACCGGGCCATCGTGACCCGCCTGGCCATCAAGGCTCTCGGCAAATCGCTGAACGATTTGAGTGAAGCCAACCTGGACGCAGCCCGGCGCCTACTGGAAGGTGCGGATTCGGGTTCCCTCATCTTCGCACCTGACAATGGACAGGATCTGCTGCTGTCGGGTGAGGTGGATATGGCCATGGAGTGGAATACCGACATCATGCGCGCCATGGAGCAGGACGATGACCTTGCCTTCGTGTTGCCCGAAGAGGGAGGGCTATTGTGGGAGGACGCCTTGTGCATCCCCAGGGGTGCACCCGAGATCGACCACGCCTACGCCCTGCTTGATTTCCTGCTCAGTGCCGAAGCCGGCGCCGCCATTGCGCGCTTCACCCGATACGCCACCCCCAACACCGCCGCCCTCCCCCTGCTCGACACCCACTACACCACCCACCCCGCCATCACCCCCACCCCCACCGCCCGCCACAACAGCCAATACCCCACGGGTCGGACCACCATAAGCTACTGATTTTAATAATATAATCAACTGCTTCAGCACCCTGAATGCGCTTATCGACCGCAAAATCACGAGAAAAACTGGTCTTTAGTATTCGAACCAGGGACGCATCCCATTCACGGCGGTCAACAGACGGATGCCTGCGATACGACGCTTCGCGCTTGACGCTCCAGCTCGCTATGGCTATGGCTATGGCTATGGCTATGGCTATGGCTATGGCTATGGCTATGGCTATGGCTATGGCTATGGCTATTGCATATTCCGGCGCAACGTGAACAGTCGTTCTGGGCGAACGTGAACACTGATTCCGGTTCAACGTGAACGCTCGTT
>CANLNQ010000004.1 GCA_947492525.1 uncultured Granulosicoccus sp. | reverse complement strand
TCTCCTCGTTGTTGACGAGGGGGTACTGTTCAGGTGTCAGGCTGCGTAGGCAATACTGTGGTCGATGCACCGCTTACGTGACTGCTGCTGATGGTGCCCGTGATACTCAGCACCATGGCTTCCGCGATACTCAGCCTGCGCCGTGATGTGACCAGTGGAAAGGAGACGAAATGCAGCAACAAGCCATTGATGGTCAACGCAATGACCACGACAAGCTTCAACTGCAACTTGGCAAGCGAGTCGATCACAGCCGGGTCGAAGCCGGTATCGTGAAAGATGATCGCCCCACCCGTCACCCACAGGAGCCCGAGCGCTACGGTGGTACTGTTGGCTGTTCTGTGCAGAGACTCCCTGGTGAATCGGCCCTTGAGAATACGCCAGTCTGCGCTCAGAACAAGGGCAAGCGCGAAGGCACAAGACAACAGATGCATATAGAGCAGCCCCAGGCGGAGCCACTCTGACGGAACAAGGGGCGGGATGAAGAACGAAAGATCCGGCATTGCTGAACACTCCTGCGTGAAGACCCGACAGGCGGGTCGTTACAGGTATCAACGCATCATGCGATCTTCGGTTGACATCACTGCCCGAGACTATTCATGAGCCGCTGCATCAACCGATGCCAGAGCCGACATGTTCACGATACGTCTGACCGTTGATGAGGAGGACATGATGTGCACCGACTTGGCAGCCCCGAGCAGGATTCCCCCCATGGTCACCCCGCTGCTGACCACCCGTAGTGCGTTGTAGGTGATGTTTGCCGCGTCGACATTGGGCATGACCAGTACATTGGCATTGCTTGTCAATCGGGAATCCGGAAAATCGCGTTCCCTGATGACCGCAGACAAGGCCTGATCCGCTCGCATCTCGCCCTCTATCTCGAGATCCGGACGACGCTGAGTGATCAGCTCCATGGCGTCTCTGACCTTCTGCGCAGAGGCATAGTGCGAGCTGCCGAAACTCGATCTTGACAACAATGCAACACTGGGTGTGATGCCGAAGCGGCTGACCTCCTCAGCGGCCAGCAGGGTGATCTCGGCCAGCTGCTCCGCAGTGGGGTGATCATTGACCTGCGTATCGCAGATGAACAACTGCCTTTCCGCCAGCAGCACCATCTGCAATTCTGCGAGGGTCTTGACCCCTTCCTTCCTGCCGATGATCTTGCTGACGTAGTCCAGGTGCTCGGCATAGTGCCCGGTGGTGCCGCACAACAGCGCATCGGCGTCTCCGCGATGCAACAGCATGCAACCGATCAATGTGGTTCGGGTTCGTGTCTCCTCCTTGGCTCTTTCCCTGGTGACACCCTGGCGCTTGCACAGCTCGTAATACTCGCTCCAGACCTCCCGATAGCGCGGATCATCCAGCACGTTGACGCACTCGTAATTGATATCGGCCTTCAGCCGCAGTCCGAGGCGTTCTATCCTGGAGGCAATGACATCGGTTCGACCGATCAGGACCGGGTGCGCGATTCCCTCATCCACGGCTACCTGAGCGGCTCGAAGCACTCGCTCATCCTCACCCTCTGCGTAGATGACACGCTTCGGGTTGTTCTTCGCGGCCAGGAACACCGGTTGCATGGGCGAGCTGGACTCATAGACGAATTGTGATAGCTCATTGCGATACGCTTCCAGGTCGGCGATCGGCTGCGTGGCCACGCCTGTCTCCATTGCCGCTTTGGCCACGGCCGGCGATATCTGAGTGATCAGGCGCGGATCGAAGGCGCGTGGAATCAGATAGTCCGGACCGAATGGCGGTGTTGGCTCGCCATAGGCCTGAGCCACGATTTCGGACGTCTCGGCATGGGCAATGGCTGCCAGAGCGTTGACCGCAGCTACCTTCATGGCTTCATTGATCTGCGTTGCCCCCACATCCAGCGCACCACGGAAGATGAAGGGAAAGCACAATGAATTGTTTACCTGATTGGGATAATCGGATCGCCCGGTTCCGATCAGGCAATCGGGTCTGACCTGCTTGGCCAGTTCCGGCCGAATCTCCGGCTCCGGATTGGCCATCGCCAGGACGATGGGGCTGCCTGCCATGGACTTGAGCATGTCCGCCGTCAGTGCGCCGCCTTTGGACAGGCCGAGAAAGATGTCGGCGTCGGCAACGGCATCGGACAAGGTGCGAAGACCCGTGTTCTGCATGAACCGGATCTTGCTCTCATCGACATTCTCTCGCCCCTCATAGACCACACCGCGAGAATCGCACAACAGGACATTCTCACGCTTCAGGCCGAGGCTGACCAGCAGATCGAGGCAGGCCAGAGACGCAGCACCGGCCCCCGAGGCCACCAGACGCACTTGCCCGATATCCTTGCCCACGTATTGCAAGGCATTGCTGACGGCGGCTGCCGTGACGATGGCGGTACCGTGCTGATCATCATGAAACACGGGGATCTTCATGCGTTCACGCAACGCCTTTTCGATACGAAAGCAATCTGGTGCCTTGATGTCTTCCAGATTGATCCCGCCGAAGGTCGGCTCCAGAGCCGCTACCACCTCGATGAATTTGTCCGGGTCGGTTTCTGCCACTTCGATATCGAACACGTCTATGCCCGCAAACTTCTTGAACAGGCAGCCCTTGCCTTCCATGACGGGTTTGCTGGCCAGCGCGCCTATATTGCCCAGACCCAGTACCGCAGTACCGTTCGTGATGACGGCGACCAGATTGGCACGCGAGGTCAAGTGCGCAGCCTGCAAGGGATCTTCCTCGATCGCCGTACACGCATAGGCCACGCCCGGCGAATACGCCAGCGACAGATCGTGCTGAGTCGTCAGGGCTTTCGTCGGGGCCAATGCAATCTTGCCGGCCGTTGGCAGCCGGTGATAATCCAGAGCTTCCTTGCGTAGATGGTCTTCACTCATCACTACTCTCCAGGTGGTATGTCATTGTGTACTCACTGTAACGCCACAGAGTTTCCGCGTACAGACCCGAACACTGAATTAATCGGAACTCGCAAGCCGCAGGTCACGCTGACATCGGAACTCGCCAACAGGGGGCACCCCGACAGCAGACCCGGCCAATGTCCCATGAAACGGCTCCGGGACCGATCAACTGCTCGCACGCCATAGAGCGGGCACCGACAGACTCACCGGCAAGGGATACTGCATTGCAGTATTCCGGCATTGCAGGCTCACGAGGAACCATTGCATTCTCGAGCACTCACTACACAATAGCGATGTGTTCCGGTTCAAACGATCGGCGTGAGCCGATTCGATGTGCGGTCCGACATTTTTCGCCTTAACCGTTCTGACATATCAACATGAAGACAACCATCCATTCGACATTCATCAAATTACCGATCGCAGCCCTGCTGTCCTCGGCCGTGCTGGCATCCTGTGCCACAGACGACCCGGATCGGAGGGCAAAACAGGGCGCTGCATTCGGTGCATTGGCAGGCGCCGTCATCGGGCACCAGCTGGATCACGACAACGGGGCCATTCTGGGTGGCGTCATTGGTGCCGTGGCCGGAGGCTCGGTCGGTGCCTACCAGGACAATCAGCAAAAGGAACTTGAAGCGGCTCTCGAGCAGGAGCGTCGTAACCAGCAGATCGAGATAGAGCGACTGCAGGACGAAACGCTCAAGGTCAGTCTCAGCAGCGAAGCCTCTTTCGACTTCGACAAGTCGGCACTGAAGCCTGCGTTCTACCCCGCTCTGGACAAACTGGCCACCTTGCTGTCCAAGTACGATCGCACGCTTCTGCATGTCATCGGGTATACCGACAGTGTCGGTTCGGAATCCTACAACATCACCTTGTCCAAGGAGCGCGCCAGGTCGGTCGCCATGTATCTGAACGCGGAAGGTGTGGATATCCGCCGGATACGCACCGAAGGGCGTGGCGAGAGTGAACCCCGTTACGCCAACGATACGGCAGAGCACCGCGCACTGAATCGCCGGGTCGAGATCTTCATCAAGCCGATCATCGAAGGGCAGGAACAACAGGCGCTGGATTCACCGGTATGATCCGCCGGATAAGCTGCTGAAACCGCAGCTGGTCGACGCCGAAACAGGCTCGTCACTCCGAGTCTGTCTACTTTCCCGTGCGTTTCAGGTCACGGCATTCACGACACGATAGCGAGGCTCGTCCCAGCGTCGATCCGCCAGGATTTCCTGCAGGATCGACGCGGCCCTGATCACGTCATCCTCATCGAGATACAGAGGCGTAAACCCGAAGCGCATGATATCGGGTGCACGAAAGTCCCCGATAACACCGGCGTCAATCAGCGCCTGCATCACGGCGTAACCGTGTTCATGCGCAAACGATACCTGCGAGCCGCGTTGCGCCGCAGCGCGCGGGCTGGCCAGTCTCAATTCAGGGCAACGCGCTTCCACCTCCTTGATGAAGCGCTCTGACAGCTGAATGCTGGCATCGCGAATGTCCTGCATGTCCACTCCCTCCCAGACTTCCAGCGCAGCCTCCAGCGCACTTGTCTGGATAACAGGCTGCGTGCCGACGCGCATGCGTTCGATCGACATCGCCGGTTGGTAGCGCGGGTCGAAGGCGAAGGGCGCAGCATGCCCCATCCATCCCGCCAATGCCGGCCGCGTGAGCTCGATCATGTCCGGCCGCACGTAGATGAAAGCAGGAGATCCGGGACCACCATTGAGGTACTTGTAGGTACAACCGACCGCATACTCGCAGCCCGTTGCTGTCAGATCCAGAGGAACGGCGCCTGCGCTATGCGCCAGATCCCACAGGCTGATGGCACCGACCTGATGCGTCAACGCCGTGATCCCATCCATATCGTGCAGGCGACCCGTACGATAGTCGACATGGGTCAGCATGACGACGGCCACGGAGTCATCGATGGCAGCTTCCACCGCCTCGGGCTCTACCACGCGCAGCTCGTGCCCCTGCCCAAGAGATTCCACCAGACCCTGCGCCATGTACAGATCTGTCGGGAAATTTCCCGTGTCCGACAGGATGACACGGCGATCCGGGCGCAATGGCAACGAGGCCGCCAATGCCTGGAAGACCTTGATGGACAGGGTGTCGCCCATCATGACGCTGCCGTCCGGCGCTCCCAGCAGCCCCGCGACAATATCCCCGACTCGACCCGGTTGCTGCATCCAGCGGGATTGGTTCCAGCCTCGTATCAACTGTGTCCCCCATTGCTCGGTGACCACGCGCGATACGGTCGCCGCGACGGATCTCGGGAGCGGTCCGAGTGAGTTGCCATCCAGATAGATGAGCCCGTCTGGCAGGTCGAACAGCTCTTTCCTGGGTAATGCGGTATTCATGGTCTGGTCTAACCCTCCTGATTGCCGGGCAGCTTTGCCCTGCCCGGTATGATCATCTCATCGACTGCTGGCAGTTGCCGAACAACGAAAGCCAGTGGTTTACCGAGAAGCACATGATGGGACACGGTGCTCTTCGGTCGGCAGATCTACAGTGAACCGCGGACATTCCACAATTCCGGAAAGAGTTCGACTTCGAGCATGCGCCTGAGGTACTTCACGCCACTGGTCCCACCCGTTCCTCGCTTGAAGCCGATGATGCGCTCCACTGTTGTCACATGGTTGAAACGCCAGCGACGAAAATAGTCTTCCAGATCAACCAGCTTCTCGGCCAATTCGTATTGCGCCCAGTGCTTCTCCGGAGACTTGTAGATACAGGCCCAGGCTTCCATGATGGCGTCACTGTGCTGATGTGGTTGACCCAGCCGAAAGCATGCCGGTGGAAAAGTGATATCAAGTTCCCGTTCCAGTGCACGCAGCGCCACATGGTACAGACTCGGCTGCTCGAGTTCCGCCAGCAGCCTGGCGTGAAGCTCTTCGCGGTGCTGATGCACTTTCAGCATCTGCTGATTGCGATTGCCGAGCATGAATTCGATCAATCGGTACTGGTGCGACTGGAAGCCGGAGGAGTTACCGAGAGAGTCTCGGAACAAGGTGTATTCACTGGGTGTCATGGTGCGCAGTACATCCCATGCATTGTTGAGCTGTTCGAAAATCCGCGCCACGCGAGTCAGCATCTTGAAGGCCTGGCTATGCTCCTGACGAGTGATGGCCAGTCGCGCCGCAGACAGCTCATGCAGGATCAGGCGCATCCAAAGCTCCGACGTCTGGTGTTGAATGATGAACAGCATTTCGTCGTGGGCATCCGACTGCGGCTTCTGCGCGGCCACGAGACTATCCATTTCCAGATAGTCTCCATAACTCATGTCGTTCCTGAATGACATTCTGGCACCATCCTGTGCCGGGTCGAAAGCATCATCGCTCATTGATATCGGTCTCTTTCCCTAAGCAAGACGGTCCCGCTGCCGAGAACCGCAAAAGTATCGTTTGCGCATTCTACCCAAGGGCTCACCCGGACAGGGATATCGATGAGCACGTATCAACGTGTTCCGTGAACAACACCGTGGGTTCGCAGATAATCAACCGAGGGCCACCACATCTGCTCGGCGCGGGTATCGAACATCCGCGACACGAAGGCGGCGCTCGCACCGGCTTCGAGGAACAAGGTCTCGTCCACCCGCTGCTCGTCAGCTGCCGATGTCACGATCACCGCCCGGGACAGATCCATGCGGTACTGATGAAAGCCGAAGCGCGCACCGTTCCCGGCCGTGCGCCTGACGCCGCCGACATAGGCCGTGGTGCAGGCCGAGGCGCACAGGTTGTCCACATGGGTATTCAGACTCTTCGTGAAGAATAGTCGGTACAGACCCCGTGCCTCGAAGATATTGCCCCCGTTGCTGTTCAGATGCACCTGAGTGACGGACGCATGATCCAGCAGGTAGCGCTCGACTCGTCGCGTCATTCCCGGCTCGATATCGCCGTCGATCAGCAAGCTGTCACCGGACAGGGACACCGATATCGATGCGTTCGTCGGCTGAGTGAGCGTAGCGATCTCGGGTATCACGTCGACCTCGTTACGGCGTTGGGTCATCTGGATCGCACCCAGCAGGTAGACAGCACTGAGAATGACCGTCAACGTTGCTCCCAGCTGCGCTCCCCAGACCAACGCCATGTTGCCGTTCTCGCCGAAGTGCCGGTCCGCGGCGCGGACCACTCCCACCACTTGCCAACAGAGCAGGACGACATGAAACAGAAAGGCCGCTGTATAGACGGCCAGACGCCATTGATGGTGATCCTGATCTTCCAGTGGAGCGAGCAAATTCTGTAGCGCGAAGACGAGCACCCGGATAGCCACCAGGTTGATCCAGAATGACCAGAAGAGCGGCTGTCTTCCCTGCCAATGCGCGGACAGATAGCGGTTCAGCGCGAAGGATTCAGCCAAGGGTGCTCCGATTCAATTCATCGTTCACACCACAACAATACACCAGTTCCGTAAATCGTTATTGCTCGCGTGCTGAAACCCTATAGATGCGTCGCTACTCCTCGAGTGCCGACACCAGCTCCTGCTTGTTCATGTTGGAGCGACCATCGATATTCTGCTGCGCAGCTTCCTTTCGCAACTCGGCAACCGTCATGTCAGCCGGCGCTCTCTCTCCACCGCTTCCGGTCGAGTGCTTGTTGCCTGAGTCTGCGCGCGCCCTTTCAAGACTGCGCCACTGCATGTAGCTGGAAAAACCCTTGACCAACACACTGGTCATGAAGGCGACCATCGCGGACTCGTGCTTGTCGATGAAATCCCTGGCCCGGTTTTCATCACGTGGCGGCTGTACGCCCTTCGCCATGGACGCGCGCAAGGCATTGACATTATCCCGCCAGGTATTGACCTGCTCCTCTCCTTCGTGAAGCAGCTCCTCGCTGGTCTTGCGGATCTTGCCAGCCCCTTGATGCAGAGTGTCAGACAACCTGTCTCGCCGCGCGCTGTCACCCGTCAGCTCTCGTGTGATCAGGACTGCTGCGGCAGCGCCCAGCCCGATGGCTACCAGACCGGTAATCTTGCGGTTATCCATGCATGAGTGCTCTTGTTCGAATCGACAGGCGTATCTTGCCGACGTGCAGCGCGAGGATCACGGATCTCCGGAAAATTGCAATTTTTACCTGTTGACAGGAGAGATGAGGATCATCGCAGCCAATGCCAATGCACAGCACATCGGCATGGCTGCGACAAGCCTTTTGAGTATGAAACAGGCCGTTGAAATTGACCTTCAGGTTACATTTTCTGCACAAGATCGCAGATTGCCGGTAACAGGCACAGAACAGCTGCCATCCATCGTCTTCCCCGCTTTCATCGGAGCGGCCTGACCTTTCACGCAAGCGCTGCAGCGGTCCCTTTCCGCCTCGATTGCAGCGCGTTCAAGCGGGTCACAATGGTGTACAGTTCGTAATGCAACGGATGGCGATGGTATCGAAGGGGTCTGATAGACGCCGGTGTCACGGGTCGAACAGGGGCACGGTTTTTTCGGTATACCCGGTATACAGACCTGACATTGCAGTATTCGATACGGATGACTTGACGCTATCGAGATCGGGGTAACGGGATGAAGGTGCCGATGGATTCGATATTGAGACGGTTGGAAAACGTACCGCTGACCAGGCTTCTGGTAATCGCCTTTGCCGTGATCCTGCTCTGTTGCATTTCGGCGATAGCGATCATTTCACTCTATTTTGCAGATCGCATCATGAGCTCCATGTCGGAGCAGTCGGCCAGGCACTCGGCGCAGTCCCTGCAAACCAGAACGGGTCATTTTCTCGGCATTGCCGATCGTACGATCAGAAACACGGCGCTATCACTGCAAGCCGGCAGAACCCGTATTGACAGACCTGAAACTCTCAGCCGTTTTCTGTGGGAACAGACCATCAATGCAGATTCTGCATTGAAGAGCGACATCCACGTTGTCAGCGCAAGTGGTCACTTCATGAGCAGCCGTTTGTCCTACCCGCAGGACGGCGACCCTTATCCCACTGTCATCTCGGGTGGGCCTGATACGGACTTCATCGGGCTTGAACGCGCACTGAGAGAGAACGGGACCCTGGGTTCGACACTGCGCAAATTGGACAAACAGGATCCACGGAATACGGCCTGGTATCGTCAGGCAATCATGGCCAATGGCGCCCCCGTCTGGTCTGATGCAGACTCTGCAGCCGACACCGGTCGCCGGCTTCCAATCCGATCAGTTTCGGTGCTGGACGACAACGGCACACTCGCCGGTGTCGTGGCACTGAACCTTTCATGGAGACATCTTGATCATTTTCTGAAAACGCTTGTCTTCGACGAGGGAGGCAGTGTCTTTCTGTTCGATGGAAACCATCAGCTGCTGGGTGCCTCGGAGATGATCAAGCTCGATCCTGCTGCAAGCATACAGCGAGACAACACCAATCCGGACCCTCGTATTCGCACGGCGTTGGACGCACTTGCCGGTTCGTCCGCAGCCCACGGTGTCGATGACGAGCCCCTACCTTCGCTGGTCAGCAGCTCGGACACGGACGACCATCTGTTCATCATTCCCATCGGGAGCGAGCTCGGAGCTGACTGGCGCATGGTCGCCTTCCTGCCTTCGACGGGATTTCTTGCTTCGGCCGGCAAGGAAACCACGCTACTGCTCGCCCTGACTGTCGCTGTACTGCTGGTGGGAAGTGCACTGACGCTGGTATTTGTCCAGTTGATCGTCAAGCCATTGAAGAGTCTGACCAGCGATGCCAGGCAGGTAGCTGCGGGACAATTCTCTCTGCCCATCAAGAACGACGCTGCGAATGAGGTGGGCGAGCTATCTCGCTCCATCGATGATATGCGGCAAAAGCTCAAGACAAGCATTTCACACCTGCGAGACGCCAATGGGCTGCTGAAGCGGGAGAACAATCGGATCGAAACAACCCTGAGCTCACTTGATGACGGCGTCATCACGTTTGGTGTCGATGGCACCATTCAGTTCATGAACAAGGCCGCCGAACGCAAGACCGGCTGGACCATCGGCAAGGTCAGAGGTTGTACTGTCGAGGATGTGCGCAAGTCAGGCTCTGCCACTGACACCACTGCGGTCTTGCGCTTTCACGAGGCGATCAGACAGGCGATGAAAGGCTATGATCGCTTGAGCCGAAGCACTATCACCACCTTGCATCAGGACGACTCCGGCGCCTCCATCTCTTGCCGACTGACTGCCTTGACTGATCGACGCGAAGCACCTCAGGGTGCCGTCCTGGTGTTCAACGAACTATCCGAACTTCTCGAACTGAAGCTCAGGCACGAGAAGACAATAGCGGATCATCGGCAGCTGTCACACCTCGTGGAAGAGACAGACCATGAAGTCTACGTCGTAGAGCCCGCAACCTTCCGCATCACGATGATGAACAAGACGGCCAGAACCAATCTGGGCTATAACAAGGCCGATGCAGAGAAGCTGACATTGCGTGAGACGATAATCGATTTCGAGAAGACGTTTCCATTGGAATTGCTCGACGGCGTCAGCATCAATCGCCTGTCCGGCACCGTGGTCGAGACGACGCACAGGCGAAAGGACGGCAGCCAGTACCCGACGGAGACACGTCTGTATTACGTACCAGACGAGACCCCGCCCTATTTCGCCTTGATTGCTCAGGATACAACCGAAAGGCGACGACGCATGCAGGATCTACTGCTTCGTGATCGCGCCATCGAAGTACTGGATGTCGGCGTATTCATCCTGTCACAGGAAAGTGGCTGTCTGCTGTACGCGAACACCGCTATGACGACCATCACCGGGTATCAGACTGCGGAGTTGATCGGTCGCGGGCCGGAGGTCTTCATCGGCAGTACCTACGCCGACGGACCGGAATACCAACCCTGGTCCACTCGAGCTCCTCAACCGCTGCATCAATACAATCTGACCTGTTACCGGAAGAATTCCAGCAGTTATGCGGCGGAGTTGTCCCTGTCGTATATACGAGACAATTCGGGAAAGGCCACTCACTGCATCGGCATCGTCGAGGATGTCACCAGTCGCATCTCTGCCGAGGAAAGCCTGCGTCAGGCGCAGAAATTCGATGCCATCGGCAGGCTGTCCGGCGGCGTCGCCCACGATTTCAACAATCTGTTGAACATCATATCCGGACGGCTGGAATTCCTGTCGAATGCCGTGGAGGACAAGGTTCAACGGTTGCATATCGCAGAGGCAGAAAGCGCTGCGGAAATGGGGGCCAGACTCACTCGACGATTGCTGGCATTTGCCAGGAGAAGCCCGCTTGAACCTTCAGTCGTCAATCTGAACCGACTGGTCATCGAGGCGCTGTCAGTCCTGAAGGCCTCCCTCACTGGCCGGGTATCCGTGACATCCGATCTCGATGCAGATCTCTGGGATGTTCGAACCGATCGTAGCGAGATCGAAAATGCGGTAATCAATCTGGCCATCAACGCCCGTGATGCCATGCCGCGCGGTGGCACGATACGCATACGAACCTGCAATGCCACGATCAGTACCCCTGCCCGGCAGAGGTTGAATGTCAGCCCCGGCGATTATGTCTGTCTCAGTGTGACTGATACCGGAAACGGAATTGACCGCGAAACGCTGTCGCGGATGTTCGAACCCTTCTTCACCACCAAGGAGCCGGGCAAGGGTACGGGACTTGGCCTTGCCTCACTGTTCGGTTTCACCAGACAATCCGGCGGTGACGTGATTGCGGAATCCACTCTCGGCTCGGGCACCTCGATCTCGCTGTACCTGCCTCGACACGTCCAGACCGGCACAGAAAGCATCGCGCCTTCCACACCGCCTGTGACGAAGGCTCACACATCGCACAGACAGCACCTTCGAGAGAACCTGAAGCGACGGAACCTGTCGGTACTGATCGTGGATGACAATCAGCAGGTGCTGAAATTGACTGAGGCGCGAATGACAGGCCTGGGAATGCGCGTCACCAGTATCGGTTCGGGCGCTCAGGCATTCGATCATATCAGGGCCGGACATCATCACGACATGTTGTTCTGCGACGTTGCCCTGGAAGACGGCATCAGCGGTTACGAGGTAGCCGAGAAGATGCTGCAGGCAGACAGTCGCTGCAGAATCCTGCTGACCTCCGGTTTCAGCGAGTCCATGTTGTCCGATGATTTCCAGAGTGACTTTCCGGTACTACAGAAACCCTATGGTGTGGACGCCCTGGCCGCTGCCATCATCCAGCTGTTTGACAGTGAAGCCTCGGCCATCAGCTGATACCGGCCCCGGCTCGACGCCTCCGCCGAGCGCTCAGGAGCGCACTCGCAGCTTTCCTCCGTCCAGCACATCCACCGGCACGTCCAGTTGCTGCAAGGGCGGCGAGCGTGGATCCGCAATCGCACGCAAGACGGCCCGAGCCAGAAACTGACCGGCGACGTGAACGTCTTCCGGCATCGTCAGGATCTCCTTGCGAAACAGCCGTGTGAAGGGCGTGGATTGCTTGCCGAATATATCGATGTGTGGGCTGCGCTCCGGAAACGCCGATTCGATGGCATCCACAGCCGCCATGCTGGCAATCGATGACCCGCAGAGTATGGCATCGATATCAGGGTTGCGGGACAGGGCATCCACGATATGGTCCCGGATATCGACACCGGGCGAGTCACTGTGTGCTGACTCGCAGATACGCACTGCGCCACCAATCTCGTCAATTTCCCGCCGTATACCCTCGATCATGAAAAGGCCGTAGAACTGATCCTTCGGTGGCAACACGGCGAAGACATGCTTGCGACCTCGATCCACCAGTTGTCTTATGCCGATTCTGGCAAATTCTGCGTTGTCGTAATCGAAGTACGGGTGCTGGTCCGCCCAGTTCGTTCGTCCATGCGTCGCGAAGGGGAATTCTCTCTCCATCAGATAGGCAACCCGCGGATCCTGTGGCATGGTGGCATTGAGGATAATGGCATCGGCGGCGCCACTCTCGACGATATGACGCACCGGCTTCATGGCATCATCCTCACCAACGAACCAGGGCACGATATTGAGATGGTAGCGGGTATCGCGCAATTGCGTCGTCAGGCCCGATATCAGTTGTGCGGTCTTGTTCATGCCATCACATTCAGCCGGGATGACCAGACTGATGATATCGCTTGTGCCTGTCCGCAATCGCAATCCGGCCCTGTTGGGCACATAGCCTATTTCCTCGGCGATGCGGCGAACGGTCTTTTTCGTGTCCTTGCCGATATCAGGTGCATCGCTCAACGCGCGTGACACAGTGGGCACGGCAAACCCGCTGAGTTTGGCGATGGTCTTCAGGGTCGGCTTTTCTCTGCCCCTCGAAGGCGGTTTCTGATTCTGGTCTTTGTGGCTCAATGGCGCCTGGACTCTGTCGCGGCTGTGCGCTCATCTGCGTTCCGACACGCGTTCAAGCACAGCCGGTGGATTCTACCGGCAAGCTTACGACACGCAGAACAATATTACTTGATCTGGTAATGCAGATCATTATAGCATCGTACTATATCGATTTAGATAACTCACACGAGAAGCCAATTGCATGCGATCCATTCGTGGAATCCTGCTGTCACTGATCTCTGTCGCTGCCGTGCCTGCCTCTGCCACCGAGCTCGAGGTCAGTCACTGGTGGACCTCCGAAGGCGAGGCTGCAGCGGTTGCCGAGATGGCCAGGGCTTTTAATGCCACCGGCAACACCTGGCTTGATGCAGCCATCGGAGGCTCCGGCGGTATCGCGAGACCCTTGATGGTCAGTCGCATCACTGGCGGCAACCCCATGGCCGCGACGCAATTCAATCACGGCAGGCAGGCCGAGGAACTGGTCGAGGCCGGCCTGATGCGCGACATGACCGATATCGCGGACGCTGAAGGCTGGAGAACGACGGTGCGCCCCTTGTCACTGCTGGACGCCTGTACCGTGGATGGCCGTATCTATTGCGCACCGGTCAACATTCACTCATGGCAATGGTTGTGGCTATCACACAAGGCATTCGAAGATGCCGGCATTCCGGTGCCGAGCAACTGGTATGAGTTTGTTGCTGCAGCCGACGACCTGGAAGCTGCCGGCAAGATCCCGCTGGCCATGGGACAACAGTCCTGGCAGAGCGCCGGCACGTTCAATGTCATTCTGATTGCCGTGGCCGGCAAGGAAGTCTACGAGCGGGTCTACGCGAATCACGACGCCGAAGTGGCAGCCGGGCCGGCTATCAGACGCGTTTTCGAGGCGGCTGATGATGCACGTCGCCTGTCGAGAAACACTAAGGTGCAAGACTGGAACCTGGCAAGCAATCTCGTCATTACCGGCAAGGCGGGAGGCCAGATCATGGGGGACTGGGTACAAAGCGAACTCCAGATAGCCGGCCTGGTCGCGGGCGTTGACTATACATGCTTGCCAGGGCTCGGAATCAACCCGATCATATCCACTTCAGGTGATGCATTCTACTTCCCGGTCCTGAACGACGCCGAGAAGTCCAAAGCTCAGGGCGTCCTCGCGGCAACGATGCTCAAACCGGAAACCCAGATTGCCTTCAATCTCAAGAAGGGATCCTTGCCGGTACGCAGCGATGTCGATCAGCAGGCAGCGAACGATTGCATGCGCAAGGGGCTCGACATTCTCGAATCCGGTAACACCGTGCCTGACAACAATCAGCTATTGAGTCCGGATACCAACAATCAGTTGAATGACCTGTTTGCAGAATTCTTCAATGATCATGATATTGATATAGACGACGCACAAGAACGATTCGTGGAAATCGTACGCAACGCAGACTGATGCCTGGATCGACCAGACTCACGGCAATTCCGAAGCACGACCGGCGACCATTCTTGCCTATCACCGACTGAGGCGACGTAGATGACAACGAATGCACCGACCCGCTCCGGGAAGCCTATCAGAAACCTGTCGGCCAGAGTCGCCACCATCCCCATGGTTCTCACGGCCACGGTTGTCTTTCTCGGGTGCTCTGTCTGGACAGTCGTTTACTCGTTTACCCGTTCAGGTCTGATGCCGCGAACCAGCTGGGTGGGTCTGGACCAGTACGAACGCTTGTGGAGTAGCCGACGCTGGCTGATCTCCATCGAGAACCTGGCCATATACAGCTTCCTTGCGCTGACTCTCTCGCTTCTTGTCGGTTTTCTGCTGGCAGCCTTGCTGGATCAGAAGATCCGCTATGAAAACACGTTTCGCTCCATTCTGCTCTATCCGTTCGCGCTCAGCTTCGTGGTCACAGGTCTTGTCTGGCAGTGGATTCTGAATCCGGAATTCGGTGTACAGAGGTTCATTCGCGCTCTGGGCTACGACAGCTTCACATTCGATCCTCTGTACAACCCCGACATCGTCATCTACGGCGTGTTGATTGCCGGCCTCTGGCAGAGTAGCGGCCTGATCATGTGTCTCATGCTGGCCGGACTGCGTACCATCGATGACGATATCTGGAAAGCGGCTCGGATCGATGGCATCCCCACGTGGAAAACCTATGTATTCATCATCATCCCGATGATGCGATCTGTACTGATCACGACTCTGGTGATTCTCGGCTCCAGCCTGATCAAACTCTACGATCTGATTCTGGCCTCGACGGGCGGCGGACCAGCGCTGGCATCCGAAATACCGGCGAAGTATGTCTACGACATGATGTTCATGAACCAGAATCTGGGCCAGGCGTTCGCCGCCTCGACCATGATGTTGCTGACCGTTGTCGTTGTCATCATTCCTCTGGCCTATCTGGAGTTCGGCCGGAAGCGACGACATGCCTGACAAATCAATGAGCGACTGGTGCAGTGACGGACAGCGCGTGCCGGATGGTCCGAGACCATCCAGCGGCTTCTCCCGGCGTAACGTCATGATCTACGGCACGCTGTTGGTCATCGCCTTGTATTACCTGTTCCCACTGTACGTCATGATCGTGACCTCACTCAAGGGAATGCCGGAGATTCGCATCGGCAATATCTTCTCACCACCGGTGGATATCACCTTTCAGCCCTGGGTCAAGGCATGGTCAAGTGCCTGTACCGGCCTTGACTGCGATGGCCTCTCGCGAGGTTTCTGGAACTCTGTGCGTATTCTGATCCCCTCCACGATACTGTCCGTTGCCATTGCATCCATCAACGGCTATGTACTGGCCAATTGGCGCTTTCGAGGAGCCGACCTGTTCTTCACCATACTGATCATCGGTGCGTTCATTCCCTATCAGGTAATGATCTACCCGCTGGTGATCCTGTTGCGTGAAATGGGTCTGTACGGTTCGCTGACAGGGCTTGTTCTGGTACATACGGTATTCGGCATGCCGATACTCACCCTGCTCTTTCGAAACTACTTTACCTCCGTACCCGAAGAGCTGTTCAGGGCTGCACGCGTGGATGGCGCCGGCTTCTGGCAGATCTACTTCCAGATCATGCTGCCCATGTCTCTGCCCATTATCGTGGTAGCCACGATTCTGCAGGTTACCGGCATCTGGAATGACTTCCTGTTCGGGGTCATCTACACAAAACCTGAAAATTATCCCATGACTGTGCAACTCAACAACATCGTGAATTCGGTTCGGGGCGTTAAGGAATACAACGTCAACATGGCAGCAGCGCTGCTCACCGCAGGGGTACCCCTGATCATCTACATAGCCTCGGGAAAGCTGTTCATGCGCGGAATTACAGCCGGTGCTGTGAAAGGCTGATCGCCCATGCCATCAGTTGAAATCAAGGGGCTCGACCTGCGGTATTCCTCGGCCAGAGTGCTGCAAGACCTGAATCTTGAGGTGATGAAGGGTGAGTTCATGGTGTTGCTCGGTTCCTCCGGCTGCGGAAAGTCCACTTTGCTCAACTGTATCGCCGGACTGGTTGAACCCGATGCCGGGCAGATTCATATCAACGGCAGAAATGTCACCTGGGACGAACCTTCGGCACGCGGTATCGGCATGGTATTCCAATCCTATGCCTTGTATCCGCAGATGAGTGTAGAGAAGAATCTGAGCTTCGGTCTGCGTAATGCCGGCGTTGACAAGATCGAAATAGACCGACGTGTTCGGCATATCGCCGGATTACTGCAAATCGAGCCACTACTGAAGCGAAAACCGGCAGCGCTCTCCGGTGGGCAACGCCAGCGGGTTGCCATTGGACGTGCTCTTGTGCGTGATGCAGATGTCTTCCTGTTCGATGAACCATTGTCCAACCTCGACGCAAAACTACGTGCCAAGCTCCGTGTTGAAATCAAGAGACTTCACCTGGAACATGGCAATACCATGATCTATGTGACGCATGACCAGATCGAAGCCATGACACTGGCAGATCGCATTGCAATTCTGAAGGAGGGAAAGATCGTGCAAACAGGCACCCCCGACGACATCTACAATCGACCGGTCAATCGCTACGTCGCAGACTTCATCGGAACACCATCCATGAACTTCCTTGACGGTGAGCTGCTCGGACGCTCGTTCCTGCGTGGTCATCTGGAGCTCCCTCTGGCAGACTACCCGTTCATCCACGGGCAGTGCGCTGACTGCAGTGCCATGATCGGCATCCGCCCTGAACACATAGTGACAGGCAAGGATCTGAATGAGGCCACGGTCACCACCCAGGTGGTAGTCGACATGGTGGAACCCATGGGAGCGGATACCCTGGTGCATACCAGGCTCGAAGGCACCGCGTTCCAGATCCGCATGACGGGCCAGGCTCAGGTGCGCAAGAACGATCGGCTGCTCATCGGTATCGATCCGCTTCGTGCATCGCTATTCGACAGGGAAAGTGGCCTGCGGCTCTGATGAAAACAACCCTGTCTCAATCCGGTCCGCTTCAGCCGGTGCGCATCCGTACATTTCCGCGCCCCTCTATCCGATCAATCACGCCAGGCAGCTCATGCGAGGTGACAGGCCTGGAATAGTAGTACCCTTGAACATAGTCGCATCCCAGTCGACTGACAATCGCCAGCTCTTCGGGCCCCTCCACACCCTCGACCACCGTTTCCAGGTCGAGTCCTGCAGCCATCAATATGATGATATTGACCAGGGATTTCCGATCATTGACCCCATCCAGTTGTGAGATGAAGGCACGGTCTATCTTCAGAACGTCCACGGGCAACTCATGCAGATAGCTCAGGGAGGAGTAGCCGGTCCCGAAATCATCGATGGCAATGCGTACACCCTGCTCACGCAAACGATGCAGGCTTGAGACGACAGACTTGATGTCGTACAGGACGACACTCTCCGTCAATTCCAGCTCCAGGCAATTGGCGTCGACGCCATACCGCTGCAAGGTCGACAGAAGCTGATCGACGAAGTCTGTCAACATGAACTGGGCAGAAGACACATTCACGGCTACCCGGATGTTCCTGTGCCCCTTTCTTGACCATGATGCAATCTCCCGACAGGTTTCTTCCAGCACCCAGGCGCCGATCTGCGCAATCAGACCGGTCTCCTCGGCGACGGGGATGAAGTCCCTTGGCGAGATCTCTCCTTTCTCGGGATGGTTCCAGCGGATGAGTGCTTCCACATTGTTCACCCGCCCCTGCCCCACACAGACCTTGGGTTGAAATACAAGATGAAACTGTTCATCGTGGATCGCTTTCTTCAGATCAAGCTGCAATCGCGCCTTGTGCCTGGCTGACAAGGCCAGGACCTCATTGAAGGTCTGCACACTGCCTGCCCCCTGACTCTTGGCCTGATACATGGCCTCATCGGCCTTGTCCAGTAACTCATCGGTCGTCTGGCCATCCTGCGGGAAAAAGCTGAGGCCGGCGCTGGCACCGATCTTCAGCAAGAAGCCCTCTACATTGATTGCCTCGGACAAGGAGGCGATGACTCTCTCCGCTATCGCAGTTGCACTGTCCTCGTTCTCGATGGCCGGTATGATGGCGGCGAATTCGTCGCCACCTACCCGAGCCAGGAAACACTCATCACCCAGCGCAGTATCGAATCGTTTCGACACGATGCGAAGAACCTGGTCTCCCATGGCGTGGCCGTGGGTGTCATTGATGTATTTGAACCCGTCCAGGTCCATATACAACACGGCGGCTCCGGCAGTGCCATCTCGCCCTGTCTGTATCAGTTCGTTCAGTGTCTGCTCGAAATAGCGACGATTCGGCAAGCAGGTAGACCTGTCATGCATGGCCTGATAGCGAATGGTACCCAGGAGCTTCATACGCTCGATAGTGGCTGATATCTGACTGGCGATGGACAGGAAGGCGTTGATTTCATTCGTGTCGAAATCCCGCCTCTCGTACGAGCGATGCAGCTGCAGGACGCCCATCATGTCCTTGCCCACCGAGACCGGTATACACACAACGCACCCCAGGCCTGCCGTCTTGCGGAAGCGGTGTACTTCCTCCGACTCGCGTTCGTCGGCGTCCAGTCGTCCGCTGAATGCAACCGCCTTGTTGTCTGCCGCCCACCGACACAAACCTTGCTCGACCAGGATCGATGCCAGCTTCCCGACCTCACCCGCATCATCCTCAGCCATGCACCATTCTGGTCTCGCAGTGAGAGAACCGTCCCTTCTTACCTGCACGGTGTCGATGCGCGCGACGTCAAAGACATCCATCACCGTGGTGCACATTTCCCTCATCACCTTGTCCAGGTCGACCGCATTGCCAAAGAGCCTGCTCAATTCACTCAGCGCATTCGAGCGCTTCAACGCCAGGGATGTCACCTCCGTCTGACGAGTTTGCCAGATCGCTGCCGAAGCAATCTTTGCGATTTCCTCGAGCATGGGCAATTGCTGACGAAGATCGTCCGTATCACGTTGCGCTGTGACCAGAATCACCCCATCAATCTGCCCCGCGCTGAGCAGTGGTATGGCGCAAGCCTGGAAAGTCGTGGTCAGATCCAGAATGCAGGATTCGTGGCGCAGGTAGTCACTGGCAAATTGCAGCTCACCCGTGTCCCAGCACCTCGCGGACAGCCCTTCTCCATGCTGACGGCTCTTGCCCAGCACGCTGTCACTCAGATGGCCTCTTGCCGCCACGATATCGAGGGTGTCGCCAGTCTCATGCACCATGTGGATGTAGGCACCGTTACAGGCTGTATGATCGACGATCTGGTCAACCATATGCTGCAGCAGGTCGCTCAAGGAGCGTTGATGCATGAGTTTCAATATCGTCTGACTCAACACCGTCAGAAAGACATTTCTTCGAGCAAGCGTCTCGCGTTGATGTTCGAGCTCGCGTATCTTGCGGATGTGGCAATCCAACGCGGCATCGTTCGTTGAACACGCTTCACGCAACTCTGGCTTGTTCCTGTCGGTAATCATGCTCATGTCCATGACGACATGATGCGATGAACACGCGTAACCCGGAACCGGTCATGGTTACAAACAGGTGTATTTTAGAACCTGTTACATGCCGTGATCAGAGCGCCATGTAACGGCATTACCCGAAAATGACCGCCCCCAGAGCCAGAACGGCTGGAATGACCTGCACATAGAGTATTTTTGCTGACACCGTTCGCCAACCATAGAGACCGGCAACGAGCACGAACAACAGAAAGCAGATGGCAACGTTCTTCTGCCAATCAGGATCCTGGATAAACAGTGACCAGAGCAGACCCGCCGCCAGAAAGCCGTTATAGAGCCCCTGATTGGCGGCCATGACCCTGGTGGGTTCGAACAACTCCCGGGGAAAGGCATCAAACACACGAGGACCGCGCGTTGTCCAGTGAAACATTTCGAACCACAGGATATAGAGATGCAGAATCGCTATCAGGCCTGTGAGAATGGCGGCTATTGTGGACATCAGCGGGTACTCCTGGAGTCGAGGTCAAGGTGCCAGTACTGTTTCGTACTGACGATGCAGCTCTGGCACAGACTTGCCACACCATCTGAACCTGCAGATGTGCCGACAGGCAAGGGGGGCGACGCGCGGCACCGGTGTCGCCCCCTGGTCTACTGCAACTGCTTACCGGCTCAGTAGCCGAGCGTTGCTGCACCCGCACGCCGGGGATCGGAGAAACCGAACAGGAGATCCTTCTCGGCATCCACGTGAATGGATTGAGTGGAGCCCATGACATTCTTCTCGATCACCCGATGGCCCTTGGCTTCCAGCAAGGAAACGGTATCGCGGCTGATGCCTTCTTCGATTCGCAACTCCTCGGGTAGCCACTGATGATGTATACGAGGAGCCACAGTAGCCTCCGCGATATTCATGCCGTGGTCGACCATGTTCACGATCAACTGCAGGGTAGTCGTGATGATTCTGGCGCCACCCGGACTACCCGTGACCAGATACACCTCACCATCCTTGAGAACGATGGTCGGGCTCATGGAGGACAAGGGGCGTTTTCCAGCCTCAACGGCATTGGCATCACCGCCGATCAGACCGTAGCCATTCGGCACACCGGGTTTGGCGGAAAAATCATCCATCTCGTTGTTCATGAGTACGCCGGTACCATTGGCAACCATACCCGAGCCGTAGGAGAAGTTGATGGTGTACGTGTTGGACACGGCATTGCCGTCCTTGTCGACGATGGAAAAATGCGTGGTCTCGTTACTCTCGTAGGGTGCCAGATCCGCAGGGGCAATGGTGGCGGACGGTGTCGCGGCATTGAGACTGATCTCCTTGCGCGTGGCCTCTGCGTAGGCCTTCGAGGTGAGCTCGGCCACGGGTACATCCACGAAATCCGGATCGCCAAGGTATTCGGAACGGTCTGCATACGCGCGCTTCATGGCTTCTGCCATCAAGTGAATGGTCTCGGCAGAATTATGACCCAGATAGCCCAGTGGGTAGCCTTCCAGTGTATTGAGTATCTGAATGATATGGGTACCACCGGAACTGGGAGGTGGCATGCTGACTATTTCATAGCCGCGATAATCGCCAGTGACGGGCTCTCGTATCTCTACCTTGTAATTGGCCAGATCCTCGACAGTCATGCCGCCGCCGGCTTTCTGTACGGCATCGGCAATCTTCATGGCTGTATCACCCTTGTAGAATCCGTCTGGACCCGATTGCGCGATGCGTTTGAGTGTGACCGCCAGATCCGGTTGCTTCAGAGTCTCACCCGGTTCGTAGAAACTGCCATCCGCCTTGTAGAAGATCGCCGCAGAGGAGTTCCAGGACTTCAATCTCTTTTCAAGACCCTTGAGACTGTCAGCCAGATCCCCGGTCACCTTGATGCCTTCTTCCGCCAGGGTGATTGCCGGCTGTATGACATCGGCAAGACTCATGGTGCCATAGGCCTCCAGTGCTGCCTGCATGCCGGCAACCGTGCCGGGAACACCCACGGCAAGCCCGTGAAAGCGTGACAGGTTGGAAACCGCGTCGCCGTTTTCATCAAGATACATGTCGCGGGTCGCACTGGCAGGGGCCATCTCTCGATAATCGATCGCCTTGGTCTCCCCGCTCTCTGCATCATGAATCATCATGAAACCACCGCCGCCGAGATTACCCGCTCTGGGTAGCGTAACGGCCAGGGCAAACGCCACCGCTACACTCGCATCGACGGCGTTTCCCCCATCAGCCAGTATATCCAGGCCGATACGGGCTGCCACTTCTTCCTGCACGGCAACCATTGCCTGTTTTGCCCAGACCGGGTGAATGCGGTCTGCGCCACTATAGATGGCGGCTTCCTGCGCAAGAGCCACCTGTGAACTGAACAGCGTCACTGCCACACAGGCGGCCATTCCTAGTCGTTGAATCAAACCATCACCTTCAGTTGTATAAGTCGATATCGGGGTACCCATGGCACTGTCCGTATCATGTCGTGAACGGTTGCAGTATAGAAGTAGTCACCCTGCTTTTGCCAGCACGAGTTTATAACACCCATCAGGCTATCGGTATTTGCACTGCCTGTTGATCTTGACACCGTCGCGCCGAGCACTCGAATGACACATTCGCCATGCAGAGGGAATCAGGATAATCGTGGCCGAATACCGGAAGCGTGCACTGGCGGCCTTGCAGGCAGCAAGGGTGATTCGTGGCTGGCCTTGTGCCCTCACCATTGGCAGCAGAGGCAGCCATCACAGAAGGGTTGCTTGCGCGGATCCGGCAAGCTGTCGCAGAAAGCGGTCGGAAACGTTCTTTCTTCAGCGCCGGTGGTGTACGTAGGACCTTCAAACGGATCAGACCATCGTCGGCCGTGATCCTAAGCGAGACCGGTGTCTATCTCCATGTCGTAGACCAGTATGCCGTTCGCACCATCGACTGCCGCCGCCACCAGCTGAGCGCCAATGGCCTGATGCGCCTCATCCTCGAGATAAGCATCTCGCGCCTCCACACTGGCGAAGTCGATCATGAATCCATCGGCAAAGCCCTTGTCCATACCGGTCTCGGGACTGACATTGACGCCGCCGTGAAATGCCAGAATGCCCTCGAGACGCGATTGAAGCGCCTCGAGCTGCTGGAACAAGGATTGTCGATGAGCAGATTCCACATCATCGCCGAAGCGAATGAACACGCAGTGTCTGATCATCGCCCGAGGCTCTCGTTCAAGCTGCGCGTCACTCAGGAAATGGCTTCCAGCGCGCGCAGCACATCCCGTCGGCTGACCTGCCCCACAAGGCGATTGTTCTGCATGACAGGGTAGCGACGGAAAGGAGAGTCGATGAACATCTGCGCCAGTGTCAGAATGCTGGTGTCGGCATCGATCGTGGTCACCTGCTTGCTCATGTAGTCTTTCACCAGACCTGCATAATCGTCGTGATAGCCAGAGCTCAAGGCGACCTTCATGCAATCCTGTTCAGACAGGATGCCTACCAGATTGCCATGATCGTCAACCACCGGAGCACCGGAGATGCGTTTCTCGACCAACTGACTGATCGCAAGACGCATCTCCGTTTCCGGACTGAAGGTCACCAGACTGGCTGCCATGTAATCACTGACCTTGACGGAGCGAAGCATCAGAATCCTCCCTTGGCCATGGCGGCTGCACGTTTGCTGCTGCACGGTCGCGAGCAGCTCTGGCAGGCACCGGAACCGTTGACCGCGTTGAGGCCGCCACAACTACCGGCGATGGGTGTACGACCGAATATGACACCGATGGCCATTCCGGCAATCGCCAGAGCCATAATGCCGAACGTGACCAGGAACATTGACACCATAAGTCTCTCCAGACGATCGTGATAATCAGCCGTAAAGCGCTTCGAAGGCTGAACTGTGTCGCTCTGCCAGTGATGAACCTGACTTCAGGATCAGCTGCGCGGCAACATCATGCTGTTCGGCAAATGCCATGGCTTCATCAGCCCCCATGATCATCAGGGATGTCGACAAGGCATCGGCTGCCATGGTGGTATCGGCCACGACACTGACAGAGGCCAGCCCGTTGTGGACCGGTTGTCCGGTTCGTGGATCGATGGCGTGAGAATAACGCTGCCCACCGTCGTCAAAGAAATTCCGATAATCGCCCGATGTCGCTATTGCGCGATTCTCCAGCTCGATGACACGGAAGACATCACGTCGTCCCGCCTCCGGCTTCTCGATGGCGACCTTCCACGCACTGCCATCGGGTTTGCGCCCTCTGGCAGCCAGCTCGCCACCCACCTCGATCAGATAGCTTTCGATGCCATTGGCGTCAAGTACGGCCGCCACGCGATCCACTGCATGGCCTTTCGCGATACCCGAGAGATCCAGTTCGATATCCGATTTGCGCTTTCTGACCGCATTGGCCTGCAGGTCGACGTCGATGTACTCATGACCGATACGAGCCATGGTCTGACTGATGGACTGAACCCCCGGACGCTGTCCGCGAACACCATTGCTCGAGCTGCTGCCGGCACCGAATCCCCACAGATCCACCAGGGGACCTACAGTGGCATCAAAAGCACCGTGGGTACTTTCGCTGGTCGACATGGCCTGTGCAATGACTCGGGTAGTGGCCGGTGTCATTTCCTGCCAGTCGCCGTCCACGCTTCTGTTCAAGCGCGACAATTCCGAATCGGCTTTCCAGGTGGACATATGGGTATCAACGTCACGAAGTACCGAGAGCACCTGTTGCTCCAGTCCCTCTTTCGCGGCGCCGCCGAGACGGACACTGTAGCCCGTCCCCATGACCAGGCCGTCGAACCCCGCGAGGTCCGGCGTGCTGGCTGTGCCGCTACGACCAACCAGTGACAAGACACCTGCCGGTAACAGGATGCCACCACCGATCAACATGGAAGACTTCAAAAAGCTGCGTCTGTTCATAGTTCTCATTTGCTCCGTAATCGACTCAGCCGCCGAAGTCGTCAAGCATGATGTTTTCGTCTTCCACACCCAGTTCGTGGAGCATGTCGATCACCGCGGCATTCATCATCGGTGGTCCGCACATGTAGAACTCGCAGTCTTCGGGTGTGGGGTGATTCTTCAGGTAATTCTCTAACAGCACATTGTGAATGAAGCCGGTATACCCGGTCCAGTCATCTTCCGGCAAGGGGTCGGACAGAGCCAGATGCCATTCGAAATTCTCGTTCTCGGCCTGCAACCTGTCGAAATGATCCGCGTAAAAGGTCTCTCTCAGGCTTCGTGCTCCGTACCAGAAACTGATCTTGCGATCGGTGTGCACACGCATCAGCTGATCGAAAATGTGTGATCGCATGGGTGCCATGCCTGCACCACCACCGATGAATACCATCTCGTTCTTCGTCTCCTTTGCAAAGAACTCACCATAAGGCCCCGAGATGGTCGCCTTGTCACCGGGCTTGAGATTGAATATCCAGGAAGACATCTCGCCCGCCGGAACTTCATCGATCATGCTGGGTGGTGGCGAAGCAATCCGGACATTGAGCATGATGATCCCCTCTTCTTCCGGATAATTGGCCATGGAATAGGCACGCATGACAGGCTCGGATACCTTGGACTCGATCCGCCACAGGTTGAATCGATCCCAGTCTTCGCGAAATTTATCCGCCACGTCGAACTCACTGTACTTTACGTGATGAGGCGGACACTCGATCTGTATGTAACCACCGGCCTTGAACGGCACGGACTCACCTTTCGGCAATTCCAGAACCAGTTCCTTGATGAACGTTGCGACGTTGTCGTTGGAGCGAACGGTGCAATCCCACTTGCGCACACCGAAGACCTCTTCAGGCACTTCGATCTTCATGTCCTGCTTGACAGTCAGCTGACAGGACAGGCGCCCACCTTCGGCCGCTTCGCGCTTGTTGATATGACCCGTCTCGGTGGGCAGTATGGAACCACCTCCCTCGAGCACACGCACCTTGCATTGACCGCATGTGCCGCCACCGCCACAGGCAGAAGCCACATACAACTCGGCATCCGCCAACGCACCGAGCAGTTTCGATCCGACAGGCGTCGCAATGGTCTTCTCACCATTGATCAGCACATCGACGTTACCGGTGGCAACCAGCTTCGACTTGGCACCGAGAATGATGCCGACCAGCACCAGCAGGATGATGGTGAAAAGGACAACTCCCAGAATGATCTCAAGCATGACAGCACGCTCCCGTGTGTCCGAATTCAGTCAGATTCATGTTTTTCTTGTGCAGTCGCGCAGGCTTCATAGCTGAATACCCGAAAATGCCATGAAACCCAGAGACATCAGGCCAGCGGTGATAAAGGTGATGCCCAGACCTTGCAGACCAGCCGGAACATCGCTGTATTTGAGTTTTTCCCGAATTCCGGCCAGCGCCGTGATGGCCAAGGCCCAGCCGGCACCACTGCCCACGCCGTAGACCACACTTTCGCTGAACCCGTAATCACGCTCTACCATGAACAGAGAGCCACCCAGAATCGCGCAGTTGACGGTGATCAGTGGCAGGAATACGCCCAGTGCGTTGTACAAGGCCGGGAAGTACTTGTCGAGCAGCATTTCCAGTATCTGTACCAGTGCAGCAATGACGCCGATGTAGCAGATAAGACCCAGAAAGCTCAGGTCGACGTCCGGCAAACCCATCCATGCCAGAGCACCATCACTGAGCATGAACTGATACAGCAGGTTATTGGCTGGTACGGTGATGGCCTGTACGAAGATGACAGCCGTACCCAGTCCCATGGCTGTTCCGATGTTCTTCGAAACCGCCAGGAATGTGCACATTCCCAGAAAGAAGGATAACGCCAGATTCTCGATGAATATCGACTTGACGAAAAGGCTTAGCAACGCCTCCATCAGAGAACCTCCGAGCTGTGTGCATCGCTGATGCGGAATTCGGCCTTTTCGATCTGCGCCGTCTTCCAGCTACGAATTCCCCAGATCATCAGACCGATGATGAAGAAGGCACTGGGTGGAAGCAGCATCATGCCATTGGTGTAGTACCAGCCGCCATCGTTGACGGACGGCAGAATGGTGTAGCCCAGCAAGGTGCCCGACCCGAACAGCTCACGAACGGTGCCGACCACGATCAGTACCAGGCTGTAGCCCAGACCGTTACCCAGGCCATCGAGCATGCTGATCATGGGAGGATTCTTCATCGCGAAGGCTTCCGCACGACCAAGAACGATGCAGTTGGTGATGATCAAGCCGACAAACACCGACAGGGATTTGGCCACATCGTACGCAAACGCCTTCAATAGCTGATCGACCACGATGACCAGGGACGCAATGATGGTCATCTGTACGATGATTCGAATGCTCGAGGGCACATGATTGCGTATCAGGGATATCGATGCGTTCGAACAGGCAACCACGGTGGTCAGCGCTACCGCCATCAGCAGAGACGCTGCCAGTGTGGTGGTGACAGCCAGCGCTGAACAGATGCCCAGAATCTGCAGCGTGATCGGATTGTTGTCGACCAATGGGTCGAAGACGACTTTTTTGGTATCCGCGTCCATCATCATGCCCCTTGCTGTCTGAGGTTCTCGAGGAAAGTCCCGAAGCCCTGCTCGTCGAGCCAGAAACGCAGTAACTGCGAAACACCACGACTGGTCAGGGATGCACCGGCCAGGCCGTCGACACTGAAGGCCGCATCGGCTGAATTCTCGTCAACGACGCCCTTGATGACCTGTATCCGGACTTCGCCCGAATCGTCATAGGCAAGCTTGCCTTTCCACTGCGCCTGCCAATCCAGGTTGTCAACCTCACCACCCAGACCCGGTGTCTCGGCGTGATCGTAGAACTTCAAACCCTGAATGGTCTTCAGATCCTGGTCCAGTGAAACAAAGCCGTAGAGCGTTGACCAGAGACCCAGTCCGTTGACCGGCAGGATGATCTGGGTGAAGTCATCGCCTTCACCCACGAGATACACCTCGGAATAGCGAGCCTTGCGACCGATGCCGGCAATATCCTCGTCGCCGGGAATGGCAACGCTCAGCTCCGGGTCTCGCGCCGCCACGTACTGGTCGTATTCCACGTCCATGAACTTGTCGGTGAACTCCCCTGTTTCCAGGTCGACCATGCGTCGCTGCACATTGGCGAATGCCTCCTCGACATCCTGACCGGGCTGCAACAGCCCGGCAACCGCCAGAATGTTGCGCTTGCGATCGAGTGCGGCGTTGGCCGATTGCAGCGGCCGCAGCATGACAGCAGCACCGGCGACCACGATGGAACAGGCCAGACACATGACCACAGCCACGGCCAGTGTCTTCTTGGTGCTGTCATTGGGCAGAGCCATGACAGACTTGAAGCGTGCCATCAGACCGTTGCCTGGTGGGGGCTGCTTGCCCGCTGCCAGATCATCGCGCCTTACCACTTGTTGTGGGTCTGGAGCGCCCTGTTTTTCCTCTGGCGATTTATCGATTGGATTACTCAACTTGCCACCCCTGTGCGTCTCATGCGACGACGGATATTGGCCTGAACGACGCCGTAGTCAATGAGCGGCGCTATCAGGTTGGCGAACAGGATCGCCAGCATGATGCCCTCTGGATAGGCCGGGTTGACCACCCGGATGATCACGGTCATGAAACCGATCAAGCCTCCGAAGATCCAGCGACCGGTGTTTGTCATCGATGCACTGACAGGATCAGTAGCCATGAAGACCATGCCGAACGCGAAACCACCCACGACCAGATGCCAGTACCACGGCATGCCGAACATCGGATTGGTATCACTACCGATGAGATTCAGCAGCAGACTGGTACCGACCATTCCCAGAAATACACCGAAGATGATTCGCCAGGATGCGATCCGGGTATAGATGAGGAAGGCCGCTCCCAGCAAGCAGGCCAATGTCGACGTGGCTCCGATGGAACCCTGAATGGAACCGAAGAAGGCATCCATCCACTCGATACCACCTTCGCGAATTGCGTCCATTCCGCCCTGTGCCCCCAGGCTCAGAGCCGTGGCACCACTGAACCCGTCCACAGCCGTCCAGACAGCATCACCCGACATCTGAGCCGGATACGCAAAGAACAGGAAGGCTCGCCCAGTCAGTGCCGGATTCAGGAAATTCTTGCCGGTTCCGCCGAATACTTCCTTGCCGATCACCACACCGAAGGAGATACCCAGAGCCGCTTGCCACAATGGCACGGTCGGAGGCAGTATCAGCGCATAGAGCATGGAGGTGACAAGGAAACCTTCGTTGACTTCGTGATTGCGCACGGCGGCGAAGGTGACTTCCCAGAACCCGCCAGCCGCCAGCGTGACGATGTAAATGGGCAGAAAGTACATGAGGCCATGCAGAAAGCTGTCATAAAGACTCGATGGGTCGTAATCCACACCCAACAAGCCAAGTACAGCACCACGCCAACCTTCGGCGTTGGCAACCCCCATGTCGGCCATGGCGAGATTTGCCTGATAACCCACATTCCACAAGCCGGCAAGGATGCAGGGTATTGTGGCGAGAACGACATAGCTCATCACCCGCTTCAGGTCGATGGCATCACGCACATGCGGTGAGGTTCGGGTGACATCCGACGGCGTATACAGGAATGTATCCACCATCTCGTACAAGGCATAGTACTTCTCGTACTGCCCGCCCTTCGCGAAGAGCGGATGTACGCGGTCCAGCCAGCGTCGCATTGATGACATAGTATTAGCCTTCCTTCTCGATTTGTTCGAGGTTACTGCGCAGCACTGGACCGTAATCGTATTTGCCGGAGCATACGAAGGCGCATAGCGCAAGATCCTCCTCGTCGAGTTCCAGACAACCCAGTTTCTGTGCCATGTCCGTATCGCTGACCAGCAGCGAACGCAGCAATTGCGTGGGCAGGATATCCAGGGGCATCACGCGCTCGTAGTTGCCGGTTGGCACCATGGCCCGGGGACTGCCGTTGGTTGATGTGTGAAACTCGAAGTCCGCACTGTCTCTCTTGAAACTGGACAACAGCACATTGGTGATGGAAAACTTGCTGCTGGACGGATTTATCCAACCCAGCAACTCACGTTTCCTGCCCTCGGCGAGCACAGAGATCTGTGTGTGGTAGCGACCCAGATAGGCAGTGTGATTCGCGGCGCGCCGACCGGACAGCACAGAGCCCGTGATGATCCGGCACTCTGTTTTCTCCAGAGCATCGACTATCAGCTCTTCCGTACTGGCTCCTATACGGGTACGTAACAGTCTCGGCTTCAGGACAACCGGGCCGGCGAGCGCAATGACGCGTTCGGTCCAGAGCTTGCCGGTCGTGAACAGCTTGCCGATGGCGATGACATCCTGGTAGCCCAGATGCCAGACCATTCGGCTACCGTCGACCGGATGCAGATGATGTATGTGTGTGCCCGGCAGACCGGCCGGATGTGGACCCGCGAATTCGCTGCTGTGTATGCCGTCGCCATGCGTTGAGGGCTTGTTGTCTGGTACCGGTACATTGGCACCGGGTGCCTTGCAGACATGGACTTTTCCGGGCGTCAACAGAGTCAGCACCTGCAGACCATGACAGAAGTCGTCTGCCTGTTCGGCAATGATGACTTGTGGATCTGCCGCCAGCGGATTGGTGTCCATGGCGGTGACGAAGATCGCGTCGGCTGTCGATTCCGAGTGAGGGATCTTGCTGTAGGGCCGCGTCTTGAACGCTGTCCACAGACCGGTGCTGCACAGCGTTTCGCGCACGAACTGCGAATCGAGCTTGAACAGTTCATCCGGAGACACGGCGTCGATCAGCGTCGGGCTTTCCTCTTCCGTATCGAGCTTGATGACAACCGATTGCAGTACCCGGCGTGCACCCCTGTGAATGGACTCCACGACACCTGAACCGGGCGCCGTGAATTTGACGGCCGCATCGTGTTTGGCGGAAAACAGTGGCTGACCGAGAGTCACATGGTCCCCCTCTGCCACTGCCATGGTCGGACGCAATCCGATGTAGTCCCGGCCTGTCAATGCCACTCTGGACACTGGGTTTGCGTCGTGAATCTTCTGTTCGGGCTTGCCGTCGAGAGGCAGATCAAGACCCTTGTCGATGGTTACCGAACTCATGGTTGCTCGCCTCGGTAGGTAGAGCAACGCAGCACTGGATCCCAGATTGGCAAAGAGATGCTCCTCATGGTAAATCGTGGTGTGTTGATGCTGCACGACCCGCGGCGGAATCGAGCTGCGCTTGGATGTGACAGGGCATATCTTAACCTGCCTTGCCTTGAAAATGGTACTTGGCGCAAGGAATCAGTTGCATGTAACGGCAGCATGCACCCCATGCTAAACACCCGATACACCTGCTGTAACCTGTGCACCCTGCAGGAGCATCATGCACTGATTCGAGCTCATGGCATTCACCCGGAAAGGCGATACCACAACTGACACTCGCAGTCTGCCCTGACAACACGCTGGTCGCAATCATCGAGCCATCCTGCAGGGACGCCGCGACAACCTTGCTGCCCATGCCACCAACCTGTCTGCACCGACTCATACAGGATGAATCAAGAATCGGATCAGTGACACTTCACCCGCGTGTTCTTTCAATACGTTCCCCATAAACAGGCCTGCATGATTTGATCATGACAAGACCAACTCGGCATGCTTCCTCATCAATGCTTTGTATAGCCCAGAGCACGGGTTGACTCTGAACGCCAGGCATCGGCTGGAACCGACATGCCAACCACTGCGTCCTGCAATCTGGCATCATTGACGGCATACCTGTCGATAAACCGTGCACGAGATCATTGCCATGCAGGAGAGTCAGTGAACTCGAAACAGGAACACCTGCTGCGTATCTCCAGCGGGCTGGTCATTGCCTTCTTTCTGATCCTGCACCTGCTCAATGCCAGTCTGGGCATCTTCTCTCTGGAAGCCATGGACGCTCTGGGTAGCGTACTGGCAGGCTTCTGGTCATTCCCCATCACTCTGCTGCTGTTGTACACGGCATTCACGGTACACATCGGCCTGATGTTCGTCTCGCTGTACCGCCGCCGTAGCCTGCGTATGCCCGTGTGGAATCTCGTGCAGTTCGCCATGGCCCTGGCCATGCCGATATTGCTGCTCGCCCATGTAGCCGGAACTCGTGGTACTTACGAATTACTCGACATCAGCAGAAACTACACCTCGGTTGTCTCGGGGCTGTGGAGCAGGCCGTCCGGTGTTGTCCGGCAGTACATTCTGCTCGCGCTTGCCTGGACACACATGTCGATAGGCATTCACTACTGGCTGCGTCACAAGCCGAGTTACAGTCGATGGGTCGCCGTTCTCTATCCACTCTGCCTGATCATTCCACTTCTCGCGGGTCTCGGCTTTCTGCGCGCGGGGCTGGAAAGCCTGCAACTACCTGCAGACACGCCAGCCTTGCTGAAAGTGCGCGAAGCCCTGAACCAGGTCGATCCGGCTGATCTGCAACTGCTTCAGTACACCGAGAAGACATTGCTCTGGTTGTTCGCCTTGTTGCTTGTAGGCGTTCTGCTCCTGCGTGCCCTGCGTTCCTTCGGCGACAGGAAGCGCGGCGGCTATATCGTCTCTCATACACCCAGCGGCAAGCAGCTCCCGGCACGAAAGGGCCAGACAGTTCTCGAGACCTTGCGTGAGGCTGGCATTTCACACACGGCCATCTGCGGTGGACGTGGTCGCTGTACCACCTGCCGCGTGCGTCTTATCGACACCGAACAGAACCTCCCGGAACCCGAGGAACTGGAGCGTCGCGCTCTGCAGCGAGTCAGGGCCGACCCCAATGTCAGACTTGCCTGCCAACTCAAGCCTCACGGGAACATCACCATCACGCCCTTGCTGCACGCAGACATGTCGGCACCGGCAGCCAGAGTTTCCGCCGGTGTCATGGGCCATGAACAGAAGATTGCCTGCATGTTCGTCGACTTGCGCGGCTCCACTCGACTGGGAGAACAGAAGCTTCCCTACGATGTTGTCTTCATACTCAATCAGTTCTTCATACAACTGGATGAAGCGCTACGGGCGACTGGTGGCCACTACGCGACATTCAACGGGGACGGACTGATGGCCTTGTATGGTCTGGACGGCGATCTGGCGCGAGGCTGTCGTCAGGCCGTCGAAGGTGCCGTGCAGATACAGGCGCGAATGACACAACTCAATCAGTGGTTGGCCGAGGAACTGGAAGAACCCTTGAGGGTCGGTATCGGCATTCATTGTGGCGATGCCATCGTGGGCACAATGGGACCGCCCGACGCACCGACCGTGTCAGCACTGGGGGACAACATCAACATCGCGGCCAGACTGGAAGCACTGACCAAGGATTACAGGACTGAACTCATTGTCTCGGCGCAGGCGCTACGCCAGGCTGGCCTGAGCAACCCCGCATGGCCAAGACACACGGTTCATGTCCGCGGCCGCGGAGAGCCGCTGGACATCTACGTGATAGACGACCTGAGCAATCTGACCATCGACGCCGAACAGACACAGCCAGCAACATCGTGAACCAGCATGGTCTGCTTCATGGCGTCGGTGGTGCATCGCCATGCTTGTAATGGGAACCCGCCTCTGACCAGTAGCTTACCGGCGATCCGGCGATCCGGCGATCCGAGCACCCGAGCACCCGAGCCACCCGGCCCATCAACGGTAACCGGGCAGCCATCGGCAAGCCTTTGAGTCAGCGGCGGTGCTCAGTAAAGACTACTGGGCGAAACAGTAGAAAAGCCCATCACCACCCGTACCTTGCAACGCGTCGATACTGCAACCCCTCGAACCGTGCGCGGAACTCCAGGAAGTGGGGTCATCACCACCACCGGTCCTGTCGTGGTGGCCGACGGTTGCACTGCCCTCTGTACTGCTCGTCCAGTCATCACAGGTACTCCCTGTGGAGCGTCCATTGGCTGCCGAACCGGTGAGAATATCATGACGGTTTGGCTCGTCCCCGCGCCCATTGACGACTTCACCACTTTCGTTGACGGCCGTCTGCTTGGTCAGATTGTTGCTGTCGCTGAGCAGATCCTCGACACTGGATGCGACCATGACACCGTTGGCGTTGTACCAGGGGCCGGATCCGATCCGATCTCGCGCATCTTCTTCGCTGGACGACAGGTAGGCTTTCCAGGTCTTGCCTGTGACACCCACAGACTCTGCCAACTCTGCACAATAGGCATCGGCGCCCGCCAGACCACCCAGGTCTGCACCCTTGCCCGGATTGGCGCTGGTGATGAAGAAACTCATGCTGGTGTCCGGCGCTTCCGGCGTGCTTGTTGCACAGGCGCTCAACGACGCAGCGGCAAGGATGGTGATCCAACGAGTGGCTGGTTTCATGTCTTCAGTTTCCTGATGTCGGTTATTGGGAGAGCCTGTTCAGTATCGTGACTGAGCAGGCAAGGCGACAAGATTGTCAATCTATCAGTTCTTTCGTGCAGGAGGACCCGGAAGTGCCTCCTGCCGCGCAGCGTGGGTTACTCCCAGCGTAGCTGCCAAGGCAGCTACCCTGTACAAATCAGCCAGTCTGGCCTTCATCGGACCAGGAATCGGAACACTGTCGTCGGGCAGATGCCTGTCGTGAACAGTGCGGCTGACGAAAACACCGGAAGGGCGCTCCTGTCCTTGAAAGCGTGCCAGACAAATGTGCATGAAAAGAGGACGCGCTAATCTGCCTGGCTGCAATCTTCGTAGGGTCAGTACAAGGCAATGCTCGGCTTTCAGCCACCGGAGCCATTAGAACCATACGGTCTGCGTTGAACCGGAGAACACACCAATGAAGTACATCCTGCTCTGCATTGCAATGCTTTTGAGCGCCGCCACGCCGGCTACCGCCAGCCAGCAATCCTGGATTCCGGTCGGCAGCAGTGACATGCGCTGGGCATTCTTCAAACTCTACAACGTGACCTTGCTCACGGACGATGGCCAGTACGAATCCGACCAATTCCCCCAGGCACTCGAGATCGTCTACCACCGCGACATAGACAAGGAAGACCTGATCAGGGCAACGGGCGATCAGTGGCAGAAACTGGGCGTTCCCGAGCAGAAGATCGGTCCCTGGTTGTCGAGGCTGGAGGGCCTGTGGCCAGACATCAGGCAACAGGACACGCTGCGTATCGAAGTCGATGCGCAGGGCAATAACCGCTTCCTGCATAACGGACAGCCGATCGGAGGTATCGAAGATCGCGAATTCTCGATCTCCTTCCTGTCGATCTGGCTATCGCCGCAGACCTCTCGCCCTGACATCAGAAACAAGCTCATCGGCGGAAATGCGGAGAATGTGTGATGCAAGTCTCGCCAAGGAGTCATCGAAGCGCTGTCGTCATGGCAATTGTCCTGCTTCTCGCCAGCGCCTGTAGCACGATGAAGATCGACTCGATTCCAGTGACCGCTCAGGACTTTCTGGTTGAAGAATACTTCCTTGGCAACACGCGCGCGCATGGCATCGTGCTCGACCGCGGGGGACAGCCAATACGTTACTTCGAAGTGGCGATAGTGGGGGTATGGGACGAGACCGAGCAGACTCTGACACTGACGGAAGATTTCGAATTCAACGACGGCGAGAAAAGCCAACGCATCTGGCGCATCGCACGTGAAGAGGAAGGCCGATATACCGGAACAGCCGCCGATGTCGACGGCACTGCGCAGGGGGTCAGCCGGGGCAATGCGCTGAACTGGCAGTACACGCTGAACATACCCTACAAGGGCAAGACACTGGGTGTGCAACTCGATGACTGGATGTACCTGCAGAATGATGTCCTCATGAATCGAGCCGTCATGCGCAAGTTCGGCTTTCGTGTCGGGGAAATCATCATCACATTCGACCACTTTGCCGCATCGCCTGATCAGGATGATGATCACCCTCACTGACATCGGACGTCCGCCGCCTCGAATCATGACCCTGTAGATCTTTCAATCACGTTCCCCTGTTGCAGTGCTCGTCGACAATCGCGTCCAGGCGAACGGCGCAGCCAGCACCGCAGCTGTCCTGAAACGCCAGCCGGTATCCACGCCAGACCGGCACTATCCAACTGCATAATCAGGGAACACTGACCCAATGATCAAACCCATTCTTATCGCCACGTCGGCCGTGGCGGTGCTGGCGGCGGGTGCTTTCGCCGTCTACGCCTATTACCCGGAGATCGACGAGGTCACAGTCGAGAGTCACGGTGACTTCGATGCCGAATCGGTGGAACGGGGTCGGATCCTCGCCGCCGCCGGCTACTGCGCCACTTGTCATACGGCCGATGACGGACAGCCCTGGGCCGGAAATTATCCGATGGCGACCGGATTCGGCACGCTGTATTCGACCAACATAAGCCCGGATCCGGACTCCGGCATCGGTAACTGGTCTGCGCAAGCCTTCCGACGTGCCATGCACGAGGGTGTGGACCGTGAAGGCAGGCACCTGTTTCCGGGTTTCCCGTACAACCATTTCACGCTGATGAGTGATGAGGATGTCGACGACATCTACGCGTACATCATGAGTGAAGTGCCACCCGTGGCATCCACCCAGAAGGAGAACGAGATTCCCTTCCCGCTGAATCAACGCATTCTTCAGGCTGGCTGGAAGATGCTGTTCGTCGATACCGGACGATTCGAGAGCTCTCCTGAGATGTCCGAGCAATGGAATCGTGGAGCCTATCTGGTCGAAGGGGTCACGCACTGCGCGGCCTGTCATACGCCGCGTAATGCACTTGGTGCGGAAATAGAGAGCGCAAGCTTCGATGGAGCCGCCATCGACCGCTGGGTTGCGCCGGCGTTGAACGAAAAGAATTCGGCTGCAATCCGCTGGACGGCCAGCGATTACAGCGACTACCTGAAAACCGGTGGTACGCGCGCTCATGGCGTGGCAGCAGGCCCCATGGGACCTGTCGTGCATGCCGGTCTGCGCGAACTGCCCGACAGCGACCTGCAGGCCATTGGTCTCTATCTCAGCGATTTGACCGGTGAGTCAAGCACGGATGGCAGCCCGGAAGAGAACACGGACGACATCATTGCAGCCAGTCTTGCCAGTGGCAGGCCCGAGAAGACCTATCGCCAGGATCAGGGAGAACAGCTCTACCTGACCGCTTGTGCATCGTGCCACTACAACGGTGAGCAGATCGAACTGGGGCGTCCGGATCTGGGTGTGAACTCAGCTACACGCATGCAAGAGCCAGACAATCTTATCCAGGTGATTCTGCACGGTGTCGGCAATGAAGAAGGCTTGCCCGGCATTGTCATGCCCGGCTTTGCCAGCGCCCTGAGCGATCAGGAAGTTGCCTCCATCGCCTCTTACCTGCGTCGCACACGAACCGACAAGAGCGAGTGGCCGAACCTGGCTGACGCGGTTTCGACACTACGTACACATTGATCAGGACAGCAAGAAAAATGATAAATTTCAGGATCAACGGCCGCGACGTCAGCATCGACGCTGAGCCGTCCACCCCCCTGTTGTGGGCCATTCGAGACGAGATAGGCCTCACCGGCACGAAGTTTGGCTGCGGTATCGGTATGTGCGGTGCCTGCACGGTGCACGTCGGGGGCCGGGCAACCCGTTCCTGCATCACCCCCTTGTCAGCCATTGAAGGCACTGACATCACGACCATCGAAGGCTTGAACAGCGATGGACAACACCCGGTGCAAATTGCCTGGAACGACTTGCGGGTACCGCAGTGCGGCTACTGTCAGTCAGGCCAGATCATGCAGGCAGCGGCCCTGCTCAAGGATATTCCCGACCCCAGCGATGAAGACATTGATGCCGTCATGACCGGCAATCTGTGTCGTTGCATGACCTACCCGAGAATTCGTAGCGCTGTTCGTCAGGCCGCTGCCGCCAACAAAGAGACAATCAGCGAATGATCATCGACAAACTGCAACGCAAAAGCAGCTCGCAGCCGGACATGACACGTCGCGGGTTTCTGATATCCATGGCGGCCACAGGCGCCCTGTTCGGTTTTCCATTGGCCGCACGCGCTGCCATGGATCCTGAAGTCGCTGACGGCGTACCCATCGATGCGCAGGGTCGCCCGTTCGAACCGACACTCTGGTACTGGATCGACACCGAGGGTCAAGTCAATGTGAACATCATCCGCGCGGAGATGGGTCAGCATGTGGGCACTGCCATCGCCAGGATACTGGCCGATGAACTGGAAGTGGACTGGAAGAATGTACACATCACCCACGTCGACACAGACGAGAAATGGGGCACCATGGTCACCGGTGGAAGCTGGTCGGTCTGGCAAAGCTGGCCGGTATACCGCAAGGCTGGTGCGGCCGGCCGAACGGCCCTGATCGATGCCGCAGCGACGCGCTGGGGTATCAGCCCTGAACAGTGCACTGCCCGGGAGGGCATGGTCAGTGGCGCGGGCAACCGTATCAGCTACGGCGAGCTGGTAGAGGCCGGTCTGTCCCGTAGCTTCACCGAGGACGAGCTGGAGCAGTTGCCGCTCAAACCACATGGCGACCTGCGACTGGTTGGCAAGGATGTCAAGGCACTGGACATTGCCGGCAAGACCAATGGTGAGGCCATCTACGGGCTCGATGCAAAGATCGACGGCATGGTCTACGGGGTGCCACTGCTGCCACCGACGCGTCTGGGTTCCACGGTGGAATCGGTAGACGACAGTGAGGCTGGAGTAATCAAGGGCTATGTTAAGACGCTGACGATCGAAGACCCGTCGGATACGGTGCCTGGCTGGGTGATCGTGATCGGTGAATCGCTGATGGCTGCCAAGTGGGCTGCCGACAAGGTCAAGGTCAGCTGGAATGCCGGAGACACCGCCAATGTGTCCGAAGCCGATATTCAGGCGCACTCGCGCAGTCTGATCGAGGACGACTCCACCGGTGCCATCCTCGACACTGGCAACACCGAAACAGGAGAGGTCTTTGCCGAGGCCAGCGACACGCTGGAGGCTGAGTACACCACATCAACCGTGTTGCATTTTCAACTGGAACCGGTCAATGCAACAGCACTGCGTAACGCTGATGGTGTGTGGGAAATACACACGGGAAATCAGTGGCAGTCTCTGATCTTGCCCACCTTGTCGAAAGCGCTGGGTGAGGACAGCTCCAACATCATCATGCGCACCTACATGCTCGGCGGGGGTTTCGGGCGGCGTCTGAACGGTGACTACGCGGTTCCGGCTGCACTGGCGTCGAAGGCGCTGGATGGCAAACCCGTCAAACTTGTCTTGTTTCGCGAACAGGATGCACAGTTCGACAGTCCCCGCTCGCCCAGCGTACAGAAGCTTCGCATGGCCTTCGATAGCGACCGGAATATCACGGCCATGGAACACCACGCCGCTGCCGGCTGGCCCACTGGCGTCATGGTCCCCTCCTTCATGCCCAAGGGCGTGAATGACGTGGCCTATGACCCCTTTGCCATTGATGGCGCTGACCACTGGTATTCAGTGGGTGCTCACCGGGTGCGTGCGATATCCAATGACCTTGCCAACAAGACCTTTCGTCCGGGCTGGTTACGTTCCGTTGGTCCCGGCTGGACCAATTTTGCCCTGGAGAGCTTCATGGATGAAACAGCTCACAAGCTGGGCAAGGACCCGTTGACCTTTCGACTTGAACATCTGACTGCCGAGGGTATCAATGCGGGCTCGTCTCCGAATTCGGTAGGTGGAGCGAAACGCCAGGCAGCCGTGCTGCAACGCTTGAAGGAAATTGCCGACCCTGCGCGCAGTGATCTCGAAGACGATACAGCCATTGGTATTGCAACTACCTTCGGACAGTCTCGCGACATGCCGACCTGGACGGCGGCGGCGGTTCAGGTACACGTGGATCGCAGCAGCGGAAACGTGGATGTGCAGAAAATCTGGCTGGTGCTCGATTGTGGAACGATTGTGGATCCTGACGGTGCTCACGCTCAGTGCGAAGGTGCGGCGCTCTGGGGTCTGTCGATGGCGCTGCACGAAGGTACCGAAATCGAGAACGGGAACGTCAAGGCTCGCAATCTCAATACCTATACGCCCTTGCGCATGATCGATACGCCGGAGCTGGAAATCGATTTCATCGACAGTCAGGAAGTGCCGGTCGGTTTGGGTGAGCCGGGCACGACACCGATTGCACCGGCGATTGCCAATGCGATCTTCAACGCAGTCGGCGCTCGGGTCCGACATCTGCCGATCAGCGCCGAAGACGTTCTCCAGGCCATCTGACGCAGTCTCTGTGCATCAAGGACAGGCCCCGATCCGGTAGTCGGGGCCTGCCGCACAGACCATACGAGGGCGATGAAAACGGTATACTCGCGCGCGGAAGTTCCCTGACCGACTGTCAGACCGGTCGCGGCGACGAAGGCAGCGTGCGTAACATTCCCCTTTCATCCGCGATCAGGCTCGACAGTCCTCTCATCTGTCAAAAGAGTACCGGCTCATCAATACTATTGCTCAAACGATTGACCAGATCCTGATATGGCTGGATCTTGCCGGCGTGGCTGTATTTGCGGTCAGTGGCGCACTTGTCGCATCCCGCAAGTGTCTTGACCCTGTCGGGTTTGCCCTTGTTGCCATCGTAACCGGCATCGGAGGAGGCACCTTGCGTGACCTGCTTCTGGGGCTGCCCGTTTTCTGGGTTGATCAGCCACATTTTGTCTGGCTGTGCATTGCAGTCGCCATGCTCATCTATTTCATCGCACCCTTCGTTGAATATCGCTACCGCGTATTGCTATGGGCCGATGCCATTGGTCTTAGCCTGTTCAGCGTCCTGGGCGCCAAACTGGCCATCAGTTCTGGCTTCGGCACCACCATCGCAATCGTCATGGGCTTGTCCACCGCCACGTTCGGTGGACTCATTCGCGATGTCCTGTGTGGCGAGATTCCGCTTATCCTGCGCCATGAGATATATGCCACAGCCGCACTCGCCGGTGCGCTGGTCTATGCCTGCCTGGCGACGTATGTACAGCTGCCTTATCTGGTGCCGGAATTCTGCGGTGTCATGACCTGCTTCGCTGTTCGCGCTCTGGGTCTGATACGTGGCCTGTCCTTGCCGGCCTACCGCGCCCGTGCCGGACGCGACTACCCGACGGAGTAGACTCCCTGCACCGGCTGGTCGATTAGCAAATCGCGTTTGCACACATTTGCAGCATCCCCCCTTCCGGCAGGGGCGACAGGCCTTGCAATACCGGTTTACGCCAACACTTCCTGTGAATTGCACGACAACGGGATCAGATTGGCATGTTCGAGTTTTTCCGGCAGTGGCAAAGAGCGAGGATACTCGCCAAAAGTCCCCACTCGCCCGCCGATTGGCACGAGACAGCCGCACGGCTGCCCTTGCTGCAGCGTCTGAGCGAGAAGCAGAAATCCAGACTGTTCGAATTGTCCACGCTGTTCCTGCACGCGAAGAATTTCAGCGGGCCCAATGAGTTCGTGATTACCGACGCCATGCGCCGATCCATTTCACTGCAGGCCTGCCTGCCCATTCTCAATCTTGGTCTGGAATGGTACGCCGGCTGGTCCGAAATCGTCATCTATCCGGGCGCCTTCAGACGCGATAGCACCACCGTTGACGAATTCGGCGTCACGCATTCGGGTAGTCGGCATCTCAGTGGCGAAGCCTGGCTACGCGGTCCGGTGATACTGTCCTGGTCCGATGCCGAACATGCCGGCTGGCTGGATGGCCACAACGTCGTGATCCATGAATTTGTTCACAAGCTGGATATGCTGAACGGGCGTGCCAACGGTTTTCCGCCCATGCAGCACGGCATGAATCCGGGCGTATGGTCGCAAGTGATGAATGATGCCTTCGAGGACTTCAGACAACACCCCAAACCGGGACTGGATCGCTATGGTGCGACTGATCCGGCCGAATTCTTCGCCGTTCTCAGCGAAGTGTTCTTCGAAACTCCGGCGGATCTGATAGCGGCCTATCCGGAGATCTATGATTTGATGAGGCAGTTCTACCTGCAGGACACCGCGGCCTTGCACCAGTGAGCACCACGATCATCGGCCGTTCAGCAACAGACCAGCAGCACGGCGTGCATCAGTAGCGAAAGGTCACGCTCAGGGCACCATACTTTTCTCGTTCATCAGTGAATTCCGTGCGTGAACTGAAGGTGGACAGTTGAAAGACGTAGGCCAGTTTGCCCATGCTCCAGACAACGCCTGCCGAGAATTGATCCTGCAGATGTTCCAATTCGGCGGAAAAACTATCTGTGAAGGTATTCCCCTGCACCAGGACATCATTGAAGAACACATCGGCCCTGGCACCGGCGTATACGTAGAAGCCATTGGATTCTCGAATCGCCAGTGAGTTGACCTGTCGATTCGCCTCCAGGGAAAAGGTGGAATGGGTGTAATCCAGATTGGACCCCCAGCGTACCGCAAAGCCGGCCCCGATACCTGACTGCAGTGTGCCCAGGCCTGCACTGGCGATCCCGAGGATGTCCCACTTGCGAGGGCCCTCACCGAATCGGCCCAGTTTCTGCACCCGCATGGCCTCGACCCTGCCCACCGGTTCGTTCTTCAGCTGAGTGTCCCAGCCTTCAGGCTGATCCGAACCGGTTGCACCGTGGATGATCGACTGCCCCTGCTCCGCCAGTGAGGCCGGACCGACGATCCCGGCCACAATGGAAAATTGATCGGAGCGAATCTCATCGTATTTGTAGAACGTACCGATCCAGCCCAGCAATCCGGCATAAGGCAGGTCGCCATCGGCAGGCTCGGACAGCGTGATGTCCTGAGGGGTCTGCATGTGCGCTGGAAAAAGGTATGCGCCACCCCCCGGCGAACGCCCTCACCACGATTGAGGTAGCTATCGGAGATCAGGGGCAGCAACCAGCGCGGAAGCGTGTCCTCGTTGAATTCGCGAAAAGGCCCCTTGCCGAAGGTCATGCCGAGCCCATTGGTGTAACCATTGTCCTCACCCACGAAGATGTCATTCTCGAAGATGAACGTGAAGTATCGAGGCACTTCATCGCCCGGCACGCCCTCAACCGTCTGACCCTCCTGCGCATGACTGTATCCATTGAGACACAGACTGACGAGCAAGGCTGACAGATATTTTCTGGCATTGTCTGTCGCGAGGGTTCGCAACCCCAGGCAAGATAATTCGTTCACAAAAAAGGTTTTCGCATAGCCGGTGGGAGGACCCTATTACGGGCTTGTATTGATGATACGTCATGTCTCGCCAGGCGGGTCTCTCCCGGCCGCGAATAACTGTCGTGGTCACCGAAGGACAGCAAACGCCAGTACCATCGGAGCCGAGCGCTTTCCTGCCTGTCGGTGGTCACCAGAGAGCTGTTCCGCGGCCGATATCAACGCAAACGGGAAACGGCCGCTACCCTGTTCAACAGTGGCATCACTGACAGTCGACCCGGTTTGATGAAAGCGCTTTCTGTCGAGAATGATCGCCAAGCAACCGTCCACGGAACACCCATGAAAACAGACTACCCGATGGCCCGTGATACCTGCCGGCACCCCTGGGTCAATACAGCCAGGATGCAATGCTCCCGCTCCCGACTCGGCGGCCTGACTCGCCTTGCGAGCCATCGGACGGGTTCTGGTGCTCCCGGAATGCTCCGGCTGGCCTCGCTGCTGTTGTCGATATCGCTGATGACGGCCACGGCTGGGGCGCAGGAAACACCCACCGCCCCCAAGCCTGTCAAGGTCATGACTCTGCCGAGCAATGACCAGAGCATCGAACGTTCGTTTTTCGGGCGCGTGGTGGCTCGACAAACGGTCGATCTGGCCTTTCAGGTGGCCGGACAGCTGGTCGAGTTTCCGGCGATCGAGGGTGCCCGCATGCGCAAGGGCGACCTAGTGGCGACGCTGGATCAGGAACCTTTCGAACTGGCGCTGGATCGGGCTCAGGCCAGCAAGCAACAGGCGGACCGTACCCTCAGCCGTCTGCAGCGTCTGCAAGGCAACGGGGCGACCAGAGCTGCCCTCGACGATGCGCGTACGGCGTCGACGATTGCAGCGGTTACGGTGAGGGATGCCGAGTTTGCGCTTGAGCACGCCACATTGACAGCCCCCTTCGACGCCGTTGTTGCCCGACGCTCGGTGGCCAATTTCACGACCATCAGTGCCGGCACACCCGTGGCTCGCCTGCACGACCTGTCGGAGCTCAGAATCGAAATCGATATACCCGAGATCCTGTTCCAGGTGGTGGGCAATGATCCGAACCTGGAATTCACAGCCATCTTTCCAGCCAGTGACGAGGTCTACCCTGTGGAGTTTCGAGAGGTGGATGCGGAGGCCTCACAGGTCGGTCAGACATTTCGTCTGTCTCTGGGCATGAAACCTCCCGAGGGCCTGCTGCTGTTTCCGGGTGCGTCCGTCACCGTCATCGGACGAATCCAGGGTGTCCCCGGTGGTATCACGGTTCCCGCCACTGCCATTTTCAAGAACCATGATGGAAGCACGGCCGTCATGCAGGTGGAAACATCGGGTGATCAGCTGCAAGTCGCCAAGGTGCCGGTCGAGATCGGTGTCAATGCCGGTGGCGAGATACAGATTCTCAGTGGTATCGAATCCGGCAAGGAGATCGTGGCCTCCGGCGTCGATGAACTGAGCGATGGGCAGACCGTACGCCGATTCACCTCATTCTGACCCGGGCCGGCTTCATCATGAATATTGCTCGCACGAGTATCGACAAGCCCATCTTCACCTGGCTGTTCATCCTGATCTGCCTGATCGGCGGCATCTGGAGCTTCTTCTCCCTGGGGCGGCTCGAGGATCCGGCCTTCACCATCAAGACAGCGGCGATCGTCACGCAATACCCCGGAGCCTCGGCTGAACAGGTGGCTCTGGAAGTCTCGGAACCACTGGAGAGTGCCATCCAGAAACTGGCCGAGGTGGATGAGATCGTCTCGATCAACACACCCGGGCAGTCACTGATCGAGGTGGAGATCAAGCCCGAGATCAAGGGTCCCGAACTCAAGGGCATCTGGACACGCCTGCGAGCGCATATCTCCGATGCGTCACTGAGTCTGCCCGCGGGTGTCTCCACGCCTTATGTGAACGACAGTTTCGGCGATGTATTCGGCTTGTATTTCGCAGTCATGGCCCAGGGCTTCGACGATGGCGAATTGCATGATCTGGGCACCTTTCTCCGACGAGAGTTGCTGGCGGTGCCCGGTGTTGCCGACGTGGACCTGGCCGGCCTTCCGGAGGAGGCCATTTTCGTCGAGCCCAATCTGGCCTTGATCGCCAACCAGAACATTCCACCTGCAGCGTTTCTGAACGCCATCGCCCAATCCAACTCCGTGGTATCTGCCGGTGAAGTCGACGATGTCATCATCCAGGCCCCGACCGGATCGGACAGCGTCGATGATATTGCCAGCCTGTCGCTGGGGGTTGCCGGACAGGTCATCGGGCTCAACGACATATCCTCGGTGGTGCGCAAGCGTGTGGAGGACCCCTCGATCATGATTCGCTTCAATGGTGCCGAAGCGTTCACCATTGGCGTGGCAGGACTGCCGACCGAGAACATCGTGGAAGTGGGCAAGCGCGTCGACCAACGACTCAAGGAGCTGTGGGCGGACATTCCCTACGGGGTACAGATAGAGCCTGTCTATCAGCAGCATACTGTCGTGGAAGAAGCTTCCAACGCCTTCCTGGTCAACCTGGCGATGTCGGTCGGCATCGTGGTCATCGTCCTTGCCCTGTTCATGGGCTGGCGTGCGGCGGTTGTCGTCGGAAGCACACTGCTGTTGACGGTACTGGGTACCCTGCTCTTCATGAAGCTGTTCGCCATCGAGATGGAGCGCATTTCACTCGGTGCCTTGATCATCGCGATGGGTATGCTGGTGGACAATGCAATCGTGGTGGCCGAGGGCATGCAGACTGCCATGCACCGTGGACGCAACTCGCGAGACGCTGCCGACGAGGCCGCATCGAAAACCCAGATTCCACTGCTGGGAGCGACCGTTATCGGCATCATGTCCTTCGCCGCCATCGGCCTGAGCTCCAACGCCACCGGAGAGTTCCTGTTCTCTCTGTTCGCCGTCATTGGCACCTCTCTGCTGTTGTCCTGGTTGCTGGCCGTGACGGTAACGCCCCTGTTCGGTCATTACTTCTTCAAACAGGATACCAGTGGCAACGATGAGGCCTATACCGGCGCGGTTTTCCGCAGCTATGCCGCCATTCTGCGGGCTTCGCTGAAGATTCGCTGGCTGGTCATTCCGGCACTGATATTGATCACGATCGCCTCCTTTGCAGGATTCACCCAGGTCAAGCAGCAGTTCTTTCCGGACTCCAATACGCCCCTGTTCTTTGTTCACTACAAGATGGCTCAGGGCACGGACATCAGCAAAACCTCCGCCGATCTGCAACAGGTCGAAGACTGGTTGATGGCCAGAGACGATGTCGTCTCGGTCACCGCGTTCGTGGGTAACGGCGCATCCCGGTTCATGCTCACCTATCCGATTCAGCGAGCCAACGCCAGTTACGGTCACCTGATCGTACGCACTCAAAGTCTCGATGCCATTCCACAGTTGCAGAAGGACCTGGAAGACTTCGGCAAATCCCGGCTCATCGATGGCGAGTTTCGTACCAAGCGGCTGGTCTTCGGGCCCGGTGGTGGTGATCCCATACAACTTCGTATCTCCGGGCCGGACTTTGCGGTATTGAGGGACCTGGGAAGCACAGCTGCCCGAATCATGCAGGCTTCATCCGAGCAGTTCACAGGCATGCGTACAGACTGGCACGAACAGGAATTGGTCATACGGCCGGTCTACGCCGAAGATCGTGCACAGACCGCGGGGGTGACGCGGGATTCCGTTGCACAAACCTTGCGATTCGCCACCGATGGCGTGTACGCCGGTGTCTATCGTGACGATGAACGACAGATTCCCATCATTGTCAGGGCTCCCAGAAATACGCCCTACCGACTCATCGATCACATGACGCAGTCGAACTCATCGGATGTCGCCATCCCGCTGGGACAGGTGATCGATGGTTTCGACTACGAGATACAGAATACCCTGGTACACCGCCGCGGCCGTGTGCCCACCTTGACCGTGTCAGCCGATATCGCACTGGATACGACTGCCGCAGCCGTACACGCGCAGATCAAGGATGCTGTGGAATCGATGGCATTGCCCCCGGGATACCGTATCGAATGGGGGGGTGAATACGAGGACTCGGGAGACGCTCAACGCTCTCTGGCACAACAGCTTCCCGTTGCACTGCTGATCATGGTCATCATATCCATTCTTCTGTTCAATGCCTTGAGACAACCTCTGGTGATATGGCTGCTGGTGCCCATGGCAGTAACCGGTGTCGTGATCGGCCTGTTGGCGACCGGTTTGCCGTTCAGTTTCACGGCATTGCTCGGACTGCTCAGTCTGGCGGGTATGCTGATCAAGAACGGCATCGTGCTGGTGGAAGAAATCGACATCGTTCGTGCCGACGGCATTCAGCTCAAGGAAGCGGTGGTATCGGCATCCGTTTCCCGCTTCAGGCCCGTGGTTCTGGCAGCAGCCACCACGATACTGGGCATGGTCCCGTTGCTGGGAGATGCCTTCTTCGTGTCCATGTCGGTAACCATCATGGCAGGTCTTGCATTCGGATCGGTGCTGACACTCATTGCCGCTCCTGTGTTGTACTACGTCTTCTTCAAGCGCGATGAGCGTTTCGAGGATGAGCGTCTCGAGGCGGTAGCCGAGGCTGCTGCTGCATAGCAGCGCTTCTCGAGACGCATCTGACCTTCAGGTCGTTCGACCTGACGACCCTTGACGGTCGATCGACCCTCAGGCGATGAGCGCTACCGTGATCAATCAGCGTCTTCAAGCAGGTAGCGATCGATGGCTTCGATATCGGCTTCAGACAGTGTGCCGGCCGCAGCCTGCAGATTGAGCCTGTTGAGAATGTAGTCATAGCGCGCACTGGCGTAATCCGAACGGGCACTGAAGGTGTCGCGCAGCGCCTGCAGTACCTCGACAGATGTACGCGTACCGGCTCGAAAGCCTGCCTCGGTTGCCTCTGCCGATTGCTGAGTGGACACCAGCGCCTGACGCAGGGCCTTGACGCGACTGATCGACGCCTGCACGCCCCGGTAACCGTCTCTGGTCTGCTGCGTGGTGGCACGCTCCTGCGCCAGCACCTGCTCGCCGGCTGACAGTGACTCGGCGCGAGCCTGGGCCACCTGCGCCTTGATTCGACCACCGGTCAGCAAGGGAACATTCAGTTGCAGCATGATCTCGGCAACATCGGCATCAGAGCTGCTGACACTGTCGGTCTTCGTCGATGCAGCCGTTCCAACCAGGTCCAGTGTCGGGTAACGTCCCGCACGCTGGAAGGCCAGCTGCGCCTCACTGCTGTCTCTGGCATAACGTGCAATGACCAGTTCGAGATTCTGTTCACGGGCCAGATCCACCCAATTGTCCACATTCGCAGGATCCGGTGACTGCAGAGGCAGGTCATCGGCCAGGGTGGCAAGATTCTCGGGATCAGCACCACTGATCAGCAACAAGGCCTCCCTGGCCGTCGACAGCTGATTGCGTGCATCGATTTCCTGTGCCACCGCCAGATCGCGTTGTGCCTGAGCCGTCCGCACATCGGTCACAGGTACCAGTCCGACCTCGTAGCGCCCTTCAGCCTGTTCCAGCTGACGTTCGATGGCTTCCAGCTCGGACTGGCTGAATTCGAGATTGGCCTCGGCTCTGAGAACATCGAAATAGGCATTGGCAACGCGCAGGATCAACGCCTGCCCCAACGCCGCGTACTGCGCTTCGGCCTGCAGAACACCGATCTCGGCCTGATCCACCAGTTTGCTGTTGGCGCGATTGAACAATGACTGACTCAACGACAGTGCAAGCGACGTCTCGCCGTAGCCAGCCTCACCGTCATCAGCCAGAGTGCCAAGACCCGCCTCACCGACAAAGGTCGCCTGCGGCCTGAACGTGGAACGTGCCAGTGGCAGGGATTCTCTGGCCGCCTGGAGATCGTATTGTGCAGCCGAATATTCCGCGTCGTACTGCGCTGCCATCTCATAGACTTCCTTCAGACCGGCCGCCGACGCATTGCCGCTCCATAGAAGCGGTGCAGCCAGAAGCGTCACTGCCAACAAGCGTGCCTTGCTCGCAGAGCCATTGAGTTGATGCCTGACGAAAAGGGATATAGGTGTCATCGGAAATCGAATACCAGGTAAGTCTGATTCAGAAAAGGCAAGCGCCTTTCCAGACGTATGGAAAGGCCCTCGGTCTCCACGCTGCTCTAGCTTTTGCTCTTGCCGGTCAGGCGAGACACGATCACGAAGAACAACGGTACGAAGAGGATGCCCAAAACCGTTGCTGAAATCGTGCCACCAAGCACACCCGAGCCAATCGCGGTACGTCCACCAGAGCCCGCTCCACTACTCAGTACCAGCGGCAGAACACCCAGAGAGAAGGCAATGGACGTCATCAGTATCGGGCGGAACCGTTGTCTTGCCGCTTCGGATACGGCCTCGTAGAGTTCCATGCCCTCTGCTCGTCGTTCCTTGGCGAACTCCACGATCAGGATGGCGTTCTTGCCGGTCAGTCCCATGACCGCCAGCAAACCGATCTGGAAGAACACGCCGTTGTCGAAACCACCCAGTTGAGCCCCCACCAACGCACCGAAGATACCGATCGGCATGGCCAGCATGACGGCAAAGGGGATACTCCAGCTCTCGTAAAGCGCTGCGAGGGACAGGAATACCACAGCCAGTGCCAGTGCGAACAGCAGAGGCGCCTGACTACCCGAAGCCTGCTCTTCCAGCGACAGCCCAGTCCAGGCGACGCTGAACCCTTCAGGCAGGCTCTGCGCCAGTCGCTCTATCTCGGCCAGCGCCTCACCGGTGCTCACACCCGGCGCGGGAGAACCCTGGATCTGCATGGCGGGAATGCCGTTGTAACGCGATACACCCTGCGGACCGAAATTCCAGTTACCGGTGGAAAACTCTGACAAGGGCACCAGTCCGCCGGTCGCGTTCCTGACTCGCCACAGATCGAAGTCGGTCGGATTGGAGCGCGATTCGGCCTCGCCCTGTACATAGACCTTCTTGATACGTCCCTGGTCGAGAAAGTCATTGACGTAACTGCCCGACCAGGCGGTTGTCAGTAACTGACTGACATCGCTGGCGGTCACACCCAGTGCGCCGGCACGACGCCAGTCCAGATCGAGATTGAACTGCGCAGCATCTTCCAGACCATTGGGCCTGGCCGATGCGATCAACGGACTCTGCGCCATGGCGCCCAGCAACTGGTTACGTGCGTCCAGCAGTTGCTCGTGGCTTTGCCCGCCGCGTCCCTGCAGGAACATGTCGAAGCCCGATACATTACCCAGCTCGATGACCGAGGGTGGTACCACGGGGAAGACGAAAGCATCCTTGACCTGGGACAAGGCACCAAACGCTCGGCCGGCAATGGCCTGTACATTCTGCGACGGGCTGGTGCGTTCAGACCAGTCCTTCAGATTGACGAAGACCAGACCCATGTTCTGACCCTGCCCGGCAAAGCTGAATCCCACCACGCCGAATACCGCTTCCACCGAATCGCTTTCCTGGTCAAGGTAATAGTCTTCTACCTTCTTCAACGATTCCAGAGTGCGTTCGGCCGTGGATCCGCTGGGCGTCTGGATCAGCGTGAACAGGATGCCCTGATCTTCATCCGGCAGGAAGCCGGTGGGCGTTCGCAGAAACAGCAGGGCCATGCCGCCTGCCAGCAGCAGATAGATGATACCCATGCGAACCGGACGTCGTGTTATCCAGCCGACGCTCTTGGTGTAACGGCTTTGCGCGCCATCGAAACCACGATTGAACGGGCCGAATATTCGGCTCTTCTTCCGGCCTTCCTCCGGCGCCTTCAGCAGGGTTGCACACAGGGCCGGGGTCAGTGTCAGGGCCACGAATACCGACAGCACCATGGCCGATACGATCGTGATGGCAAACTGCTTGTAGATGACGCCTGTCGAACCACCGAAGAACGCCATCGGCACAAATACCGCAGAGATGACGACCGCGATACCGATCAGGGAACTGGACACCTGATCCATCGATTTGCGTGTGGCCTCCAATGGATTGAGCCCTTCCTCCTCCATGATGCGCTCGACGTTCTCGACCACAACGATGGCGTCATCCACCAGCAAGCCGATTGCCAGCACCATGGCAAGCATGGTCAGCGTATTGATCGAGAACCCTGCCACCGCCAGGATACCGAAGGTACCCAGCAGTACCACCGGTATGGCCAGTGTGGGAATGAGTGTGGCGCGAAAGTTCTGCAGGAACACCAGCATGACAAGAAACACCAGCGCGATGGCCTCGATCAGTGTCTGTACGACCTCTTCGATGGAGATCCGGACGAACGGCGCCGTGTTGTAAGGCACCACGTATTCAACGCCTTGCGGAAAGAAGGCTGACAGTTCCTTGACTCGTTCCTCTACTGCAACAGCGGTATCCAGTGCATTGGCACCGGTAGCCAGACTGATGGCAAAACCCGATGCCGCCTGACGCTTGTAACGGGGAATGGTTGAATAATCCTCTGAGCCGATCTCGACTCGGGCAACATCATCGAGCAGAACCAGACCACCATCGGTTTCGGCCTTCAACACTACCTGGCGAAAGTCTTCGGGAGTCTGCAGCAGCGATTGCGCCGTAACCGTAGCGTTAAGCTGTTGCCCCTCTTCAGAAGGTCGCGCGCCGAAAGCGCCGGCTGCAATCTGCGTGTTCTCCGCGCTGATGGCGGCAACGACATCGCTGGTGGTCAGCTCGTAGGCTGCCAGCAGAGAGGGATCCAGCCAGATGCGCATGGCATAGGGGGAGCCGAACAATTGCACACTGCCCACACCATCGATGCGACTGATTTCATCAATGAGATTGCTCGACACATAATCGGACAGATCCGCAGCTCCGAGGGTGTCATCCTCAGACACGAGAGCCACGACCATGAGAAAGCCACTGGATGATTTCTCGACGGTCAGCCCCAGACGCTGCACCGTTTCCGGCAGCAAGGCGGTTGCCTTTGCCAGCTTGTTCTGGACCTGTACCTGAGCGATATCCGCGTCAGTACCGGTCTCGAAGGTCAGTGTGACATTGGCTGTGCCGGCAGACGTCGAACTGGAGGAAAAGTAACGCATCCCGTCCAGCCCGGTCATCTGCTGCTCGATGACCTGAGTGACCGTATTGGCCACTGTTTCGGCTGAGGCGCCGGGGTAGGACGCGGAGACGCTGACCGTTGGCGGGGCAATCTGCGGGTACTGTGCGATGGGCAGGTTGAGTACGGATATGACCCCCACCCCCATCAGGAGAATGGAGAGTACCCAGGCAAATATCGGGCGATCGATGAAAAAACGAGCCATAAGTGTTCTCTGGCAGTATCGTAGGCGAGTTCAGGAGAGGAAGAGAGGCAAGCTGGCTTGCCCCTTGTCAGACCAATGGACTATTGCGCGGCTTCCGCATCGTCCGCGGGGGCTTCAGCCGCGGCGTCCGCGTCCGGCGCGTTCTCCGGAACGGCCTCGGCTGCGCTGTCGTCCAGCAGCTCAGCCTGAACTGTCGAGCCCGGCGCCGCTTTCTGACTGCCTTCAATGATGATTCTCTCACCCGCTGCTAGACCACCGTTCACGATCCAGTCATTGCCTGATGCCTGAACGATGTCCAGCTGGCGCAATTCGACCACATTCTGTTCGTTGACGACCAACGCGGTCGGCCTCCCCTGTCGGTCACGACTGACCGCCTGTTGCGGCACCACGAAGGCGTTATCGATCTGATCGGTCTGCAGGTCCACCTTTACGTAGGTACCGGGTAGCAGCAGTTGATCCGGATTGGGAAACTGCATGCGCAGAACGACCACACCCGTCTGCATGTTCACCTGAGGCTCGGCAGCCGTCAGGAGACCTTCTTCCGGATAGACTTCACCGTCCGCCAGATGCAGCACGACCTTGCGTTCGGAATTGCGCCAATCCTCGTCCAGATTGTTTTTCCGAAACTCGAGAACCCGCGAGGCAGAAGCGGTCACGTCCACATACACCGTGTCGATATTGCGAATCGTTGCCAGCGGCGATGCCTGCCCGGCAGTCACCAGGGCCCCCTGAGTTGCCATGGCCAGACCGATCTCACCGCTTAATGGTGCCACGATGGTGGTACGTTCCAGTTCGATTTCAGCCGACTTCAATTGAGCCTCGGCAACGGCAATGGCCGCGGCGGCGACGTCGCGGGCCGCAATGGCTTCGTCCAGCTCTCGCTGTGTGGACACATTGCGTTGCTTGAGTTCCTGTATGCGATCAGCCTCACGCTCTGCCGCCTTGGATTGCGCCTGCGCCTGGGCTACGGCTGCACGTGCCTGGGCGACAGTTGCTTCATAGGTGGCAGAATCGATCTTGTAGAGAACATCTCCCTGCTCCACCGCACTGCCTTCAGTGAAATTTCTCTCCGTGATGATGCCGTTGACCTGGGGTCTGACCTCGGCAACCGCAGCGGCCACCACGCGACCTGGCAGTGTCGCCGTGAGCATGACTTGCTCCGGCTGCACCTGGACCACACTCACGGCCGCTGGAGGTGGTGCATTGTTCTGCGCCAGTACCACTGCCGGGCTTGCGCTCAGCAATGCCAGAAGGATCGAACGGGCCAGCACTTGAGGGGCACGCGGGAAGGAGGTGTCAGTAGGATTCATAACGCGATGGGGCTTTGTCGGGGCTTGTATTGTTGCGGAACGGACAGATTGAGGCTAACCGGATGAAAAATCTTCATGGATGCACAAAACCACAAGTGACGCGATTATGTCAGCCACTACACGATCCGTATGCCGATCGAGTGCGCACGCTGTGCGCGTTCCTGCAACAGGAGGCGCTCAGGAGCGCAATACAAGTCATATCCTGCTGCACTCGTAGTTCGGCAACGCGGCTTGACTGAATGAATCGTGTCTGACCGGTACGGCATCCGTGATCCAACGCTGTGCACAGCGGCCCAATATGGAGCCGCTCGCCACACTTACAAGGCGTATTTGCGCGCCTTGATGCTGAGGTGATCCCGGATACAGGTCAGCAGCGCCTGCACCTTCTCAGTGCGGTGCAGATCCACGTGCGTGACCTGCCAGATCGTCACTGTCCATATGTTCTTCTGCGGCAGAATTCGGTGAAGATTACCGCGACTCGCCGCCTCCAGCTCACTCATGACGCCGATTCCAAGGCCCGCTGCTATCGCTTCATTACTGACGTGGAAATTATTGGAGCTCAACGCAATCTGTTCATCCTTGACATGCTGATCCACCCAGTCAGCAAATGGTGCTCTGGGCGGCAAGGGGTCCGGCGCCACAAAGTGGTGTCCCTCCAGCTCGTTGATGTCTTCCGGGATTCCATGCCTGCGCACATAGCTGTCATGCGCATAGAGATTGAATGACACTCGCATGAACTCCCGTACGACATAATCGGGGTGCTCCGGTCGGGTGCCGGCTCGCAGCGCCACATGAGCTTCGCCGTATTCAAGTTTGGCCAGATTCTCCGTGGCAGTCACGCACACGCGACAATGCGGATTCAAGCGTCGAAATTCGATGATCGATGGCATGACGAGGTCAGCGAACGGTACCAGAATGGCCAGCTTGACTTCGCCTTCCAGCTGAGCCTTGCGCCCCTGAACCCTGCCAGCCAGGTCATTGATGAGCGCCTCGGTCTTCTGCGCCACGTCCAGCACATCCTCACCCAGCTCGGTCAGCGTGTAGCCTTTGGCGTGTCGGATGAATATCCGATCACCCATCTCCTGCTCAAGTACATCGATATGGCGATTCACGGTAGCGCGGTGAAAACCCAGCGCTTCGGCAGCCGCACTGACCGTACCCAGTTTGGCAACCTGATAGGCGGTACGAAGTTCTGCCCATTTATCCATTGACATGCATGATCATCTACGCGCACAAGCTGCGCATTATCGCGCATTTGACAATTTCATGTCATGCGCGATGCCGGCAGCCTGTTAACACGCGTTTCACGGCATTCACACAACCGGGCATCTGGGCATCTGGGCATCTGGGCATCTGGACATACAGACATCCGGACATACAGGCACCCAAGCACCCAAGCACCCAAGCACCCAGGCACCCAAGCGGTCAGGCGGTCAGGCGGTCAGGCGGTCAGGCGGTCAGGCAGGCAGGCAGGCAGGCAGGCAGGCAGGCAGGCAGGCAGGCAGGCCATGATGTTCCTGTGCCGATCAAACTCTGGTCACCTCACCCTGATAGATTTATTCTGCAGCCTGTTCGGGACGATTCAAGCATGGCTTCGATCACCGCTATGACATCGCGGGCCTCTTCCGCCAGAACCGGCGGTGGTGTTCCCTGCCGGATCGCCAGACTCAGTTCCCGATAGAACCTGGGCCAGTCACCACGTCGGGCTGCGGTGCGGCTGGTGTGCACCTGTCCCTCCTTCATCTCACTCAGGGTGCCCAGATGGGATTCCGCTTCCCAGCCATAACGCTCGTCCTGCGGGCCGATATCCAGATACCTCAACTGATCTTCCTGCGGATCGACGTGGTGCTTGCACCAGGAGCCGCCAGTACCATGCACGCGATAACGCAGACTGTTGTCGACTACCAGCATGCCAGCACCAAGTTCGATACGACATCGCCCCTTGCCCATGCGAACCTGAAAATTGTCGATGATGGCCGAGCCTTCGCGTTGCCGCTGCACATCGGCCTGCACCCAGTCAGGCAAGCCGAACAGAACCAGAGCCTGATCTATCAGGTGAGCACCCAGGTCGTAGTGCAAGCCCACTCCCGGGCGATCCTGTTCCTGCCAGCGATCCCGTGGCTGAGGGTTGAACCGGTCATAATGCGACTCGTAATGCACGACTTCACCCAGGCGCCCTTGTGCAATCAGGTCCTGAAGGGTCAGGAAATCTGCATCGTAGCGACGGTTCTGATAGCACGTGGCAATGCGACTGGCCGAGCGGGCTGCGGCAATGACGGTGTCGGCCTCGGCCACGGTTGCCGTGAAAGGCTTGTCACTGAGTACATGCTTGCCGGCTGCCAGGGCCTCGAGCATCAGCGGTGCATGCGTGAAACTGGGCGAGGCCAGCACGACAAGTTCGACCTGCGCATCAGCCATCAAGCCAGCGGCATCCGCATGAACGCGCACGTCCGGATGATCGGCCCGGACCTTGTCGGCATCCGAGGAGGCTACAGCAACCAGCTGAACGCCAGCTTCCGCATACAACGGCGTATGGAATACCTTGCCGGCCAGGCCATAGCCGACAAGACCGATTCGTAGTGGCTCTGTACTCATGATGTTTTCCTCGACGGCGGGAAGTTGCCCTGGATGTTGAACCGGAACGCAGAACGCAGAACGCAGAACGTAGACTCTATTCGCCGACGCGTCTGCGTTTATTCCACCCGCACACCCGACTCCGTGTCGAAGAAGTGCGCCTTGCTCATGTCGAAATTGAGGTTGATCCGCTCGCCGGGACGTGGATGCAGATAGTTCGCGACACGCGCCGTGAAGTGCGCATCGCCATCACGCGTACCGATAAAGGTATCCGATCCGGTTGGTTCGACCAACTCGATCGTCAAAGGTAATGTGGAGCTGCCTGTCGAGGTCATGGCGTCATCGCGACTGTCATTGACGTTTTCGGCACGAATGCCGAAATCGATGATGGGTTGCGTTCGCGCCCTCTCTTGCAGAGCAGCACTGGGCTCGTGGAGATCGAGTGAGTAATCACCAAAGGACAACTTCAGCGTGCCATCGCTTTGCTGTAGATGCCCAGTGACGCGATTCATGGCAGGCGAGCCCATGAAATCGGCAACGAAGGTATTGGCTGGTCGGTGATAGATATCATCGGGCGTGCCCACCTGTTGCACTTCACCGTGCTTGAGAACTGCAATCTTCGTGGCCAGCGTCATCGCTTCGATCTGATCGTGGGTGACATAGACGATCGTGGTACCCAGACGTGCATGCAACTTCTTTATCTCCGCTCGCATGTCCACCCGCAACCGCGCATCGAGATTGGACAGAGGCTCGTCGAACAGGAAAGCCTGCGGGTCTCTGACCAGCGCTCGGCCCATGGCCACTCGTTGACGCTGCCCGCCCGAGAGCTGCGCCGGCTTGCGCTTGAGCAAGGGCTCGATCTGCAGGATGGCCGCAACCTCATCGATCTTGCGGAGTCGCTCAGCCTTTGGCACCCCACGGGTTTCCATGCCGAAACCGATGTTTCCCGCCACCGTCATATTCGGATACAGGGCGTAGGACTGGAACACCATGGCGATATCCCGTTTGGATGGGTGCAGATCCGCTATGGATCTACCGGCTATGCGTATATCGCCGGAGGTTGCGGGTTCGAACCCTGCCAGCATGTTGAGCAGCGTCGACTTGCCGCAGCCCGACGGGCCGATCAACACCAGAAAGCCTCCTTCTTCCACGTCGATGGATACGTCCTTCAAGGCATCGACGCCGGCGAACTGCTTGCTCAGTGAATCGATCTCGAGAAAGTGTTGGCTTGTCTTGTTCATTGTATTCATCCAGGTTTTCTCGATCAGCCCTTGACGGCACCCGCCATCAGGCCACGCACGAAGTACCGTCCGGAGACGATATAGACAACCAGCGTTGGCAGAGCGGCCAATACCGCTCCGGCGAAATGCACGTTGTACTCCTTGACGCCTGTGGATGAGCTGACAAGGTTGTTCAGGGCCACTGTCATCGGTACCGAATCCACGTCGGCAAAACTGGCCCCGAACAGGAAGTCATTCCAGATATTGGTGAACTGCCAGATAACGGAAACCACGATGATCGGGCCCGAGGACGGCAGCAGTATTCGGCCGAAGATGCGAAAGAAACCGGCACCATCGATCTGCGCTGCCCGTACCAGTTCGGTTGGAAACGCTGCGTAGTAGTTGCGGAAGAACAGGGTTGTAAAACCGAGCCCATAGACCAGATGCACCAGCACCAGGCCGGAAGTCGTACCCGCCAGGCCCAGTATGCCGAGCATGCGAGCCATCGGAATGAGTACGATCTGAAACGGAATGAAGCAGGACAGCAGCAACAGACCGAATACGATGCCATCGCCCCGGAAACGCCATTTGGTAAGCACATAGCCGTTCAAGGCACCCAGAATGGTCGACAGCAAGACCGCGGGTATGACCATGGCGATCGAATTCATGAAATACGGTTTCAAGCCGGTGGCCTGCACACCGATCTGGGCCGTCGACCAGGCGCTTTGCCATGGCGCGAGAGTCCAGGTCTGCGGAAGTGCAAGCATGTCACCACCGCGTATCTCCTCCAGTGGCTTGAAGGAATTCACCAGCATGACGTACAGCGGCAGCAGATAGTAGATGGCAAACAGAACGAGCACTGCGTACAGCAGGATGCGGGCAGGTGTCATGCGCTTGCCCTGGCTTGAATGCTGTATCGCGCCACTCATGGTATCGGAGGTACTCTCACTCATGATTGCTTGTCCGCACGCAGTTCGGAATACAGATAAGGCACGATGATGGAGAAGATCATGATCAGCATGATGATGGCCGATGCTGCGCCGATACCCATCAGATTACGACTGAAGGTGTAGGAATACATGAAGGTCGCCGGCAGCTCGGTTGCCTTGCCGGGACCTCCACCTGTCAGGGCGACGACCAGGTCATAGGACTTGATGGCCAGATGCGCAAGTACGACAAAGGCCGACAGGAAGACAGGCCGCATCATGGGGATGATGATTCGGCGATAGATGCGAGCCCGTGATGCACCGTCAATCTCCGCGGCACGAATGATATCCGGATCGACGCCGCGGAGCCCTGCCAGAAACATGGCCATGACGAACCCGGAGCTCTGCCACACCGCCGCGATGACCACTGTGTAGATGGCGTTGCTTCGGCTCTTGATCCAGTCGAACTCGAAACTCGTCCAGCCCCAGGAATGCATGGTCTGCTCAAGACCGATGCCCGGATCGAGAAACCATTTCCAGGCGGTACCTGTGACGATGAACGACAGCGCCATGGGATAGAGATAGATGGGGCGCAGGACACCTTCGGCCCGAATCTTCTGATCCAGCAGAATCGCCAGCATCAGACCCAGCACGCTGCATATCACGATGTACAGGGAACCGAAAATGGCCAGGTTCTTCAGGGAACCTGTCCAGTGGCGCAAGCCCCACAGTTTTTCGTAGTTCTCCAGACCGACGAAACCGTAGGAGGGCAACATGCGCGAGTCGGAGACCGACAGGTAGCCGGTGTACAGAATGAACCCGTATACGAAGAACAGGATCAGCAGGAAACTCGGTCCGAGTACCAGCTTGGGCACCCAGAGCTGCAAACGCTCTTTCATGGGGATCATTCAATCAGGAGGTGGTGGACAAAGGCGCTGACCGACAACACCGTGCACAAGGCAGCGCGGTGCAAGTGCCGGCCATGGCCGATATAGCTGGCTGGCATCGGCAATGCACGGACCGTGATCCGTGCATTGCCTGCCGTGTGGCGTCAGCCGAACTACAGTACGGCGTCGACAGCGTTCGCGAGTTCTTCAGCAGCCTCTTCATTGCTCAGACCACCGTTGAAATGCTGGGTCACGACATCGTAAACCGCATTCTTGACCGCCGCCGGAGCCGCATGACCATGCGCCATGGAACCGAACAGGCTACCCGCTTCATTGGCTTCAGCCAGATCCTTCATGCCTTTCTTGCCACAGTCGTCGAAATCGCCATCCGACACATCGGTACGCGCAGGAACCGATCCCTTCACGACATTGAACGCCGACTGGAATTCCGGGCTGAGTATGGCGGCTGCCATCTTCTGTTGAGCATCAGCGTCACCTTCCTGACCGAACATGGCGAACTGATCGGAATTGAACGTGACCGACCCCTGAGTACCCGGAAAGCGGATGCACAGAAAGTCTTCTCCGGGCGTCTGCCCCGCTTTCAGGAATTCACCCTTGGCCCAGTCACCCATCATCTGCATGCCGGCCTTGCCTTCGATGACCATGGCGGAAGCCAGGTTCCAGTCGCGGCCTGAGAAATTGTCGTCGACGTAGGAGCGCAAGGTTTCCATGCGTTCGAAAACTTCAACCATCGTTTCACCTGACAGCGCATCCATGTCGAGGTCGATCATGGACTGCTTGTAGAAATCATTGCCCATGGACAGCACGACGGCATCGAAGATCGTTGCATCCTGCCAGGGCTGACCGCCGTGAGCCAGCGGCGTGATTCCGTTTTCCTTCATGGCATCCAGCACGGCAACCAGCTCTTCCCAGCTCTCGGGCGCCTTGCCGCCGGCTTCATCCAGAGCCGACTTGCTGATCCAGACCCAGTTGGTTGAATGCACATTGACCGGCGCTGCGATCCAGTTCCCGTCATGCTTGGAAAATGCCTGCAAGGCGGTAGGCACGACAGCATCCCAGTTCTCGTCTTCAGCAACCGAATTCAGGTTGGCCAGAACGCCCTCATTGGCCCAATCGGTGATATCGAAGCCGAGCATCTGAACGGCTGTGGGCGCATTGCCTGCCGTGACGCGCGCTCGCAGAGTCGTCATCGCAGCCTCGCCCCCGCCGCCGGCGACCGGCATGTCCTGCCAGCCAACACCCTGGGTTTCAAGATCCTGTTTCAGAACGTCCAGCGCCGCGGCCTCTCCGCCCGATGTCCACCAGTGCAGTACTTCCACATCGGCTGCAACGGCGCTTGAAACGGCACTACTCAAACCTGCAGCGAGTGCAACACTCGCGGCAATAGTGGTCAATCTCATTTTTCTGGTCTCCTCGTGGTGTGGCAATCAACATTGCCTACGCAGAATAGTAACGATACAAACCGCCATAGTCAAAGCGATCTGCCATTTTCCAATTGACATCTGTAACGTTACAGATATGATGCAGTCATGCCCAGACAGACCTCCAGATCTTCGAACAACACCCGTCGGGACCGACCGACCCTGCGCACGGTCGCCCAGGCCTGCGGGCTGGCAGTCACCACTGTCTCGCGCGCACTGAACAATCGCAGCGACATAGCGCTCGCCACTCGCCAGCGCGTCCGGCAGGTTGCCGACGAGCTGGGCTATGTGCCGGATCGCGCCGGTCGCGGACTGCGCACTGGCCGCACACACACGCTGAGTCTTCTGCTGGCCCCTCAGGGGGAGATCACCGGATACACGGCATCGATCATTTCCGGGCTGGGAGAGATTTGCCGGGACAATGGCTACGAATTGTCCGCAACCCCCGATGTCCGCCACCACGATGAACTGTCGGTTGTGCGCTCCATTGTCGAGAACCAGCGGGCCGATGGCATCGTGCTGTCTCGCACCGCTCCCCAGGATCTGCGCGTTCGTTATCTGCTCGAGAACGATTTTCCATTCGTGACCCATGGTCGCACCGAGCTGGCAACGCAGCATGCCTCGGTGGATTTCAACAACGAGCATTTCGCCGAAGCGGCAACCACACGGCTGGTACAACGGGGCCGTCGTTGCCTCATGCTTATCGGCGCACCCGCCAGCCTGACCTACCAGACGCATCTGCTCAATGGCTTCAGTCGCATCGTCACACGCAATGCCTTGCAGTCCATCGAGATCGACGACCCACCCAATCTTGAAACACCGCTGAATGATCTGCGCAGGACAGTGGCACGTCTGTGCCAGTCCGAGCGATGTCCCGACGGCATTGTCTGCGCCGGTGAGATGGCGGCCATTGCCGCCATGGCCGGCATTCGTGATGCTGGCCTGGCGCCCACGGTGGATATCGATGTCATCGCCAAGCAGACCTCTGCAACACTGGACCACATGACGCCGTCGATCGACTCCTTCTACGAGGATATCGATGCAACCGGCCGTCTACTCGGGGAGACTCTCATACGATTGCTGGAAGACAGGCCGCCGCCCGGGGAACTCAGTGTATTGATCGAACCGGAACCACGGTACCGGCTGACAGACACCGGCAAGACCAACACTCGAACATGAACTCTGGAGGAACAACGCAAGCATGGATATCGACGGATACATCAGTCAGACAAAACAGGACCTTTCACAGTACAACGACGTCGAAAAAGCCTTTGCACACGTACGCGACGAGATACGCAGAAGCGTCGATGAAGTGGTAGACACACAGGCGCGAACGGCAGCGGTAGTCCCCGAGATCTCGCACGCCGCGGTGCGGGACAACTCGGTGAGCAAAAGCGACATCGCTGCCATTCGACAACGAGGTTGCGTCATCGTCAGAGACGTTTTCGCACGCCAGCAGGCTGAAGACTGGAATCAGGAGCTCGGCGAATACCTGTCTACCAACAACTATCTGGATCGAGCGCGCGAAAAAGCCGGACTGGACGACTATTTTGGCGATCTCAAGGATGCCCGGCCGCAGATCTATGGCGTGTACTGGTCGCGACCACAGGTCATGGCCCGCCAGGCAGAGTCCATGGCACAAACCAAGCGATTTCTGAATGGATTGTGGGATATCGATGCCCCGGCAGGACCGGAGTTCGACCCGGATCTGGACTACGCCTACGCAGACCGCACTCGACGACGTGCACCCGGTGATACAACTCTAGGCCTGTCGCCCCATATCGACGCCGGTTCCTACGAACGCTGGGTGGATCCTGCTTTCCAGAAAATCTATGCCAGCATTTTCGCCGGCGAGCTGGATGCCTACGACCCCTGGCGGGCAGCCTACCGCACACAAACCCGCGAATACGCGTCCCCGGCCGTGAGTTCGATGTTCCGCACCTTCCAGGGTTGGACTGCGCTGACCGAACAGGGACCCGGAGACGGTACGCTTGAGCTGTTGCCGATCGCCAAGGGCATCGCCTACCTCTTGCTGCGTGCCCTGCAGCAGGACGTACCCGAGAATGAACTCTGTCTGGCCAGACCCGGACGCGCACTGGGGGTGGATGCGCACTGGCACCCCGATCTGATGCCGGGTATCGTACCGATTCAGACAGTCGGCCCGGGAGACACCGTCTGGTGGCATCCTGATGTGGTCCATGCCGTCGGCAACGAGCATCACGGCAAGGATTACGCCAATGTCATCTACATCGGTGCAAGCCCGGCTTGCGCCAAGAACCGGGCCTACGCTCTGCGCCAGGCATCCAGCTTCATCAGCGGACGCAGCGCGCCGGATTTCGCGGCCGAAGACTACGAAGTGGATTTCGAGGGCCGAGCAACCCTCGATGACCTGACAGAGCTTGGCCGCACCCAGATGGCGCTTGACACCTGAGACGTTCAACAATGGCAAGCCTGGCTGGCCATGACTGAGAAACACTTCGCATTCAGCACTGTCAGTTGCCGTGAGTGACGACCGGAAACAGGCTCGGATCAAACCAATCGCGATTCTTGCGGTCCGAGCCTTCAGTCCGCGTCTCCGTCATCACAGCTCAACAGCGCCTGAACATGCCACAAACCCAAACCGTTCCGTCGGACAACGTCCATCGGCGTGCAGCGCTCTATTCGCTGTTGACAGTCTGCCTGCTGTTCATGTTGCTGGTGCTACCTGGACACCCGGATCAGTTCACACGGTCGCATTGGCAACAGCTGCCTCTGGATGTCCCCGTGATCGTATTGCTGCTGTTACTGACGAACAGGGCCCTCTCCACGGTTCTCAGGCTGCTGGTCACGGCCGCGGTACTGTGCCTGTTGCTGCTCCGGCTCGGTGACCTGATCTCTCGGGCAGCCTTTGGACGTGCCTTCAACCCATTGGCCGAATGGCACCTCATTCAGCAAGGCTGGACACTGACCTCGGATACGATCGGCTTGTCTCAGGCTATCGGCCTGTCCCTGGCTGGCCTGGTGATACTGGTAGCTCTGGCCATCCTGCTGTACCGAGGACTGGGCTGCCTGAACGGGCTGAACCGACCGTGGCGCCGTTCATTGGCGATTGTGTGCTGTGTCCCCTTGCTCAGCGCCATGGCAACAGCGGGCGGACCCGGTCGCTTCGTGCCCTCCTTGAAAACGCATTGGGTGCTGGCTGATGAACTGGTCGAACGCGTTCAGTACACGCAATGGGCCATCCGCGATCAGAAACAGTTCAGCCGCCTCTTGCAGGTGGATGAACTGTCAGGCCGGGAACCTGATTTCTCCGCTCTGCAGGGCCGCGATGTGATCATCATCTATGTTGAATCCTACGGTCGTTCTTTCGTTGATGATCCGCAGTTTCGCGATCTGGCAGACGCCAGACTGCAGGCCGTTCAAGGTGAGACGCTCAGCGCCGGTCTGCATGTCAGGAGTGCCTGGGTGGACTCACCGATACGCGGTGGACGCAGCTGGCTGGCGCATGCCACGGTAGCGTCCGGACTGAGACTGGGCAATCATGCGCGCTTTGATCGGCTGATCAGCTCCGACAGAAAATCGCTCCCGCAATTGTTCCGGCAGGCCGGATGGACAACATCGGTGGTACTGCCGGTCGTGAAGTCCGCCTGGGTTGAAGGCGCCTGGTACCAGGTTGACCGATTCTTCGATCATGACGCGCTGGATTATCAGGGCAAGGATTTCGGCTTCGTGACAATGCCCGATCAATACACACTCACCGCCTTCGAGCGAAAGGTTCGGGCAACGGCCGAGGCGCCCCTGATGGCCCATATCGGTCTTCTTGATTCTCACGCACCCTGGGGCCCGCTGCCGGTCCATCAACCCTGGGAGAAAATCGACGACGGTAGCGTGTTCGATGGCACTCAACGTTTCGGGGAACGCTACAGCTGGGCCAGAGCCGAACCTGTGCGCAAGGCCTATGGTATCTCCGTGGACCAGAACCTGAAGCTGGTTGGCGAATATCTGGCCCGATATGCCGATGATGCACTGATCATCGTGATGGGTGATCATCAACCCGCCAGCATCATTTCCGGCTGGGCACCCAATGCACATGTGCCCATGCACATCTTCTCATCCGACGAAGCGCTTCTTCAGCGACTGCCCGACGAGTTCTTCAGCGATGCCATGCTGCCGGCGGAAACAGCCAGTGCATTGCCCATGGAATCCATCAGGACCTTGCTGAGCACGTCATTCGAGGAAACGCCCGCCGAGGAGCCGTTGCTGTCTGATTCCGAGTCCGCCACGTAGGCACGTAGGCACGTAATCCTATGTCGCGTATCGCGTGTCGCGCACTGCGTAAAAGCATGACAAGAGCGAGAAACCTGCAGCATGCCTGTCCTGCTGCTGCCGCTACTGCGTATTCAACGCATCCACCGGCTTCATCCGGGCCGCTCTACGAGCGGGCAGGTAACCTGAGAGCACACCCACCAGGATCGACGTCACCAGTGCACCGATGATGCTCAAGGGCGATGGCATGACGGGGAAACCCGTCACCAGAGCCAGGGCGACGCTGGCCAGACCGCCAATCAGCAAACCCAGTATTCCTCCGGTAATGCTGATCAGACCAGCTTCGAGCAGAAACTGCAGCAGAATATCTCGCTCGGTTGCACCGATGGCTTTCCTGACGCCGATTTCACGGGTACGCTCCAGCACCGATGTGCCCATCATGTTCATGATTCCCATACCGCCAACCAACAACGAAATGGATGCAGCGACAATCCCGATGACAGCCACGCCGCCCAGTATTCTGTTGGTCGTCACGATATAGCTTGCCATCGTCTCGGAACTGTAGCTGAAACCATCCGGGTGTCGCTGCAGAAGGCGCTGCTTGACCCGTTCGGCCACCAGGGCAGCCTCATCGAACCGCTCGACTTCCAGCTGCAGGTTGCCGATGTCCTTGCTTCCCGTCATCGCCTGCAGTGTTGTATAAGGGATTATGACGCGATCATTCGCGTTCTGACCGCCTGCCGAACCGATGCTGGACAAAAAGTCTCGACTCTTCGACGCCAGCACACCGATTACCATGAATCGGCGACCGTCGAGCCTGATGGTCTGGCCGGCAGCTTCCCGACTGTCATCCAGAACACGCTCCACAATCGACGGTGCCACCAGGGCTACCGGTCGGCGTTCACGGATATCCAGTGAGGTGAAAAGCCGCCCCTCGGCAAGCTCATCGTTGACGATAGCCGGGTAATCACGCCCCACGCCCAGAACCTGCGCATCGCTGCTGCGCCGACTCTGACTGGCTTGCCAACGACCGGGCGGATACACGACGGGGGTCATGTGCCTGACCCCCAACTCTTCAGCCTCCAATTGCAGACGAAGAAAATCACGAGTGACAATACCGCTGCCTGCCCGTTGCGTGCGCCCACGGTTCTCACCATGACGGTCGCGATATACCCAGACAGAATTGAGACCGAATGTTTCCAGCTCTGAATAGATGACATGATTGCCACCCTTGCTGATGGTACTCACCGCCATGACGGCGGCGATGCCGATGGTGATACCCAGGACGCTCAATGCCGTGCGAAGCTTGTGATCGAACAGGGCATCCCTGGCTTGCAGCAGACTGTCGAGAAAACGGTTCATGCCGTGCCCTTCCCGGCAGCAGTATCGTCGACATGGCTCCCAGCGGCCGGAAGCTGCACCTTGTCGATCTTCGTGTCATCCACGATGCGGCCATCCTTCAGGCGAACGATGCGAGCGGCGAAGTCGGCAATCTCCTGTTCGTGAGTCACCATGACGATCGTCTTTCCCTGCGCATGCAAGCTGCTGAACAAGGCCATGATATCCAGACCGGTTTCGCTATCCAGGCTACCGGTAGGTTCATCCGCGATGATCACGTCCGGATCGTTGACAAGTGCTCGTGCAATGGCAACCCGTTGTTGCTGGCCACCCGAGAGCTCCACCGGTTTGTGTGATACGCGCGCCTCCAGGCCCACACTCTCCAGCCTTGCCAGCGCCCTTTCCCGCCGTTGCGTACGGTTGACACCGGCATAGACAAGGGGTAGCTCAACATTGCGCAGCGCGCTGAACTGCGGTATCAGATTGAAATTCTGGAAAACGAAACCAATGCGCTGCCGTCGCAATGCTGCAAGTCCGTCACTGTCCAGCTCGTCAATCCGCTGCTTGCCAAACCGGTAGTCGCCGCTATCAACCACATCCAGACAGGCAATCAGATTCAGTAGAGTGCTCTTGCCAGACCCGGAAGGCCCCATGATCGCAAGGAACTCACCGGCCTCGATGTGCAGGTCGATACCGTGCAGGACATCGACCACCACATTGCCGGTTCTGAACGATTTACAGACAGTCGACAAGGTGATCATGAGCCAGACAGGCTGACGCCCGTCGCAGGGCCTGGACAGGCCCGCTGCGTCTTCGTCATGGCATCACCTTCACTGTCTGCCCGGCGTGCAGAACCTCGCCGCTGGAGACGATCAGCTGCTCTCCCTCTGCAAGGCCATCGACCACTTCCGCCTCGTTCAAGCCGGACAGGCCCAGTTCGACGGTACGCAAACTGGCCTTGCCGTCCTCCAGAACATACGCGCTGAAGTCCCCGGACGGCTGTTCAGTCAAGAGTCTGATGGGTACGATCAGTGCATCGTCGACTCGCTCGAAGACCAGGTCCACATCCACTTCCTGACCGAGTAGCAAGTCGGGGGCTGCATCGCCGGGTGGCAGGCGTACAGCCACGGTATTGCCGTCCGATTCATCTTCGATGACCGTGGGTGCAATCCAGCTCACTTCGCTCTGCCAGCTCGTGTCAGGACTGTCTTCCAACGACAACTCGACTCTCTGCCCGACGCTCAGCCGCGGCCAGTCGGTGGCGCTGACGGGGGCCTCGATCACGATGCCTTCCGTTGCCACAACGGTGAACAGAGGCTGACCGGCCTCCAGCCACTGGCCGGTCTCAGCGCTCTGCTGAATCACCGTGCCATCATACGGCGACTTGATCAGGGCGTTGTCATAACGCAATTGATTGAGCGTCAGCGTTGCCTGTGCAGCCTGCAGCGATGCCTGCGCCGCCAGCTTCTTGTCCAGGCTGTCATCCTGCTCCTGTTCGGATGCATCTCCAACGCCGAACAAGCGTTGGGTACGCTCGAAATTCCGGGTTGCGGCATCCACAGCCTGTTGCTGCAGAACCACTTCTGCCTGCGCCTTGTCAAGCAAGGCAAGCGCTTGTCGCGAATCAAGTTCAGCCAGTACCGTACCGGCCTCGACGACATCGCCCTCTCGCGCACGGATGGCCATTATTTCGCCATCGAGCAATGCCGTCAGCGTTACCGTACGATCATTGATGACCTTGCCGGTCAGTTGCAGCCGCGAATCGATGCTGCCCCGCTCCACCGGCACGACCTCCACCAGAGGTATCGATTCTCCTGCCTGCCACCAATAGGTGCCTGATCCGACTAGCACGATCAGCCCGCCGGCCACGTATTTCCACACTGTTCCCTACCTCATTGGCGTATTCGAATACTCAGGGCCACGCCATGCACAGATGCGCTCTTCCCATCTCCTTGCCGGTAAATCGATAGACACACGATTGCCTTCCGGATTCTGCTCATTGTACTGGACCGGCTTGACCGAAGACACATCTGGCGACTCGACGCAAGCCTGCGCCTGTCCCTGATGAAGCTGGAAGATTCCGGCTACGGGTGCGACAATCGCTGAACGCCTCAGCGGTTGCGTCGCTCCCGATATTCTACAAGGTGATCATCTGGCAAGCTTGCGCATGCGATCACCATTACGGTGCTCCAGCGATTGAGCACGACCGACAGCCTTCTGACCACGCAAGGTACCCAGCGCCAGCGCGATGAGTGACAGATACCAGAGCGCGCCTGCCAGCAGGACGTAGCGGCCATCTATGGGGCCGACTGCCGCACGCGCCCATAATTCATCCAGCGAAGCCAGCGGGACGGGATGAATTGCAAGCTTGCCACCGTAGCTGATGGCCTGTATGGCGAATATCCAGCTGTAGTTCCGGCGCAGGCGTCGCCCCATGGCCTCCAGCAGGCTGATGTGAAAATTCAGGGATTCATAGTCGTTGGCAATGACTTCATTCCAGCCGTTGTCGACATTGATTCCCTGGCCCCGAAGTATGGGCCCATAGAAGTGGTTCTCGAACACGCGAACCCGCGTACGCCATATATCGAAGAAACGGTATCGGCGTCCCTCGAACACCAGAAACACACCGAGCAACAGTGAAACAAGCACGATCGGCAGCGGCGAGGCCTCCCGACTGCTGAAGGTCACCGATAGGGCAATACCGCTGGTGACAACGGCCCAGTTGGTTGTCATGTCCAGCCGTGTCCGCCAGATCTTGCTGCGGTACATCTCGCCCCGGTACAGATGTGCAAGGGCCCCGATATCGGCACTGGAAAAACGAGCCTCGTCTGATTCGTCTGCTGGCATATCACCCTCTGTGGCAACAGGTCCGGACCGACATGTTTGACGACAAGCCTTTCGACGATTCGTCATGAGCATATGGCTCATCACGACCCATCGTGCCGGCCAGAGAATCAAGACTATCGCAGAAGCGTCTGTTTACCTAGCGATTTGCCACTCGGGGGAATCGCCACGCCATTCTAGTCCAGCATGGCGTCGAGCCGAGCGGCCCAGACGAAATCATTTTCGGACAATCCACCCAGGTCATGCGTGGTCAGGGTGACTTCGCAATATCCCCAACCGAATGCGATATCCGGATGATGCCCCTCCTTGTCTGCCAGCCACGAACACAGATTCGCCAGATAGACCGCCTTGGCATACCCCTTGAAGGTAAAGCGTCTTCGAATGGCATCGCCGCTTCTGCTTACCTGCCACTGAGGATCGATCTTCGCGGCAAGTACAGCAGCCTCGCTGGCGGAGAGTGCCGGAAGCTCCCCATTACACGGCTTGCAGTGATGGTCTGACAGATTCTTGTTCGACATGAGCTTCTCCAGGCGCTTTTGGTAACAGGTGAATAGACGGGGGCGTGCAAACCGAGCTGTCGTGCCGTTGCGATGTCGGCCAGCAGATCACGTTCAGTGGCCGCAAACAGTTCATCGCAATGCTCCAGCACGAAATAGATGGGTTGATGTATGTCTATGCGGTAGGGCGTTCTCAGTATATCGATGACGTCGAAAGGCCTGCGCTCGGGCGTGTCACTTTCCACACTGTAGACCAGTTCGGTAGGCGAAGATGCAAGCCCTGACCCCAGCACCTTGTAGCTGCCATTCTCCCGGGTCAGGCCGAACTCGATCGTGAACCAGTAGAGTCGGATCAACCAGGCATAATCCTCGGGCGCTGCCCGCATCCCTGCCTCTCCGATGAATTCGGAGAAATCGGCAAATCGCTGATCAGCCAGCAATGGCGTATGGCCGAACAATTCATGAAAGATATCAGGCTCTTCGATGTAATCGAAATGCTGGCGATCTCGAATGAAGGATGCCGCGGGAAAGGTACGGTTGGCCAGCATGCTGAAGAATTGACTGAAGCCGATCAGAGCCGGTACAGGCTGCACCTTCCAGCCGGTCAACGCGGACAGTGTCTCGCTCACCTCGACACAGGAAGGCACCTGTTCGGCACTCAACCCAACCTTGCCCAGACCCTGCAAATACTCTGCCGCGCAATAGTGGTCGACGCGGCGGCGTTGAGCGGCGTACAGATCCGCCCAAACCTGATTCTCCTCGGATGAATAATCGATATGTCCCCGGGCATCGGGAACCTTGGCGACGTACTGCGTTGTCTTTGTCATGGTGAGTCCTCCTGCAACAGATTATGGAGATCCGCGCTTGCAAACTCATTTCGGATTCAGGGCGATTCGCGCTGATATCGTCATCTTTGTTTCAGAATTTCCTGGTTTCAGAAATATACATTCCGAGAATGCATTTTTCACGTTACATTCAGACCTCCACTCATCACACTTGCGGGAGGCACCATGGACACGCTGGACAAAACGATACTGGCCGAGCTGCAGAAGGATGGAAAGCTATCAATGCAAGATCTTGCCGATCGTGTCAACAGCTCCTCCACCCAATGCTGGCGTCGCGTTCGCCAGCTGCAGGATAGCGGCCTGATACTGGGCTATCAGGCGATTCTCGATTCCGGCGCCATGGGCCTGCATGCCATGGCCTATATCCATATCGCCTTGAAGGATCACAGCGAACAGCAGGTCAGGGACTTTCTGCATATTGTCGAAACCAATGATCAGATCATCGAATGCTGTTCGATTACCGGGGATCATGATTTCATGCTGAAGGTCGTCGCGCGCTCTCCCGCCGGTCTGGAACGTTTCATCATGAAACGGTTGCTCTCAACCGGACTGGTCCGCGAGACTCGAAGCAACTTCGTGCTGCGTGAGTGCAAGTCCAGAGGGGCCTTGCCCACTGATGTGATCTGAACAAGGCAGCCGGAGAGGATGTTGCCATTTTCCCGCATGCACTGATTCGGAGCATCCGATGATCTGCAAGTCGCTCTGCAATGTTATCGTTGAGCAGAAGCGTCGGCGCTGACACAGGTCTGTCATATCCGTCGTTGACAATACGTCGTTATCTTTCGCTATCTGCCATCAAACCCGTTCATGACTCGTTTCCATCGTCTGTCGCTTGTCGCGGCATCACTGGCTACTGCCATTGTCACCTCCTTGTCTGCCACCACGGCACTGGCCGCAGCCGAAGGCAAACTGGTTCTCTACACGTCACAACCAAACGCTGATGCACAGGCAACGGTTGATGCCTTTACCGCAAAACATCCGGATGTCGAGGTCGAATGGTTCCGCGATGGCACCACCAAGGTCATGGCCAAACTGCGATCAGAGATTGCTGCCGGTGATCCACGACCGGATGTGCTGCTGATTGCCGACAGCGTGAACATGGAATCTCTGGAGAGTGACGGACATCTGTTGGCCTATCCGGAGCTTGACACCTCCGACTATGATGCCTCGCTGATGGATGATGAGGGCCACTGGTTCTCCACGAAGCTGATCACCACCGGCATCATTGTCAATGATGCTGCTCCGATGAAACCCGTCAGCTGGAAGGATCTACTGAAGAGTGAAGCCAACGGGCAGATCGCCATGCCCTCGCCGCTGACCTCCGGCGCTGCCACTATTCATATGGCAACACTGACCGGCAACCCGGACCTGGGCTGGGATTACTATGCCGGGCTTGCCGACCAGAAGGCCCTGGCAGATGGTGGCAATGGCGGCGTCTACAAGGCCGTTGCCGGCGGTGACAAACTGTACGGTTTCGTGGTTGATTTCCTGCCCATCAGGAATCAGGCTGATGGTGCGCCAGTGAGCTTCGTGTTCCCCGAAGAAGGTGTTTCGGCAGTCACGGAACCGGTAGCCATCATGAGCACGGCTCGGAACCCGGAGGCGGCACGCGCCTTCGTGCAGTTCCTGCTCTCAACGGAAGGTCAGCAACTGGCTTCCGACATGGGCTATCTGCCAGCTCACCCTGATGTTGCCGTACCGGCTGGATTCCCGCCCCGCGACAGCATCACCCTGATGCCGTTCGAGCCGGAAACCGCGCTGCGCGATGATCGTGCGAACAAGGAACAATTCATGGACCTGTTTGGCGGTTGATCAAGCTCACCGCTGCCGGCAGTGCGGAGCGAGTCGCTCCGCTGCTGCTGGCATTGATACTGACCGCCCTGTGTGGGCTGCCACTGGCGGCCCTGCTGAGCCACGGCGTCGAAGGCGTCTTCGCAGCCATGGAGCAGGCCAGGGTTCTCAGGGCCTTGCAACACTCGTTGTTCAGTGCCGCCGCATCCGCCGTGCTGGCAACCCTGCTGGGCACGTGTATCGCCCTCACCCTGGCACTGGCCTCTTTGCGCGGGCGCGCATTGCTGGTATTCCTGTTGCTCCTGCCGATGATGATTCCACCGCATGTCACGGCCATTGCCTGGACACAGGCACTGGGACCGAGCAGCAGTGTACTGAGTTGGCTCGGGATCTCTCCGGTTGCCGGCGCACAGAACCCGGTGCATACCGTTGGAGGACTGATCACCCTTCTGGCCTTGCAGCATTTTCCCCTGGTGCTGATCATCGTGCAATCCAGTCTGCGCGCCTTGCCGGCAGATCTGCTCGAGGCATCTCGCGTATCCGGCGCATCGCCGTTTCTGACACTGCGCCGTATCGTACTGCCATTGCTGGCACCGTCGATGATCGCCGCTGCCAGCTTGTCCTTCATTGCAGCCCTGGGCAACTTCGGCATCAACGCACTGGTCGGTGTACCGGCACGCTACACCACGCTGCCAGTCCTGATCTGGCAGAAGCTGGCGAGCTTTGGTCCTGATGTACTGGGCGAGGTGGCCGCGATTGCCACTATCCTGGCCCTGTTGGCCCTGCTGCTGGTCCTGTTTTCCTGGTGGTGTCTGGCGCGCGCCAGACAGACGATTCCCAACGCCGGTGCGACCATCCATCAGGTGCACCGAAGCCATCGTGGCAGACCCACCCTGGCAGAATGCCTGCTCTGGGGGTTCGTGATGATCGCCCTGGGGTTCCCCCTGCTCTCACTGCTGAGCTCGGCGCTGGTGCCGACCTATGGCGTTGCCCTGACGGCGGACAGTCTGACTTTCTCGCATTTCATCGCGGTGCTGTTCGAGCAATCGGTCACCTTGCGTGCCTTCGGAAATTCGACACTGGTAGCATCGCTTGCGGCGTTGTGCATCGCCCTGATAGCCATTCCGCTGGCATTCACGCTGACTCGTCCGTCTGGCTGGCAGCGGCGTCTGGCGACGGCATCCGCCATACAGGCAGATCTGAGCTATGCAGTACCCGGTATTGTCATGTCAGTGGCCTTCATACTCGTTTTTCTGAGGCCTCTACCCCTGTTCGATGTCTCTCTGTACAACACCCTCGCCCTGATAGGCCTTGCCTATGTGGCTGTGTTTCTGGCGATCGGCCTGAAACCCGTCGTCAGCGCCTCCAGCCAGCTTGATGAAGCAATGGACGATGCAGCCAGAGTCAATGGCGCAAGCTACCTGCGCAGACTGACTCGCATCCAGGCCCCCTTGCTCGCAGGCCCGGCCGTCTCGGGTGCAATACTTGTCTTTCTGACAGCCTACAATGAAATAACCGTATCGGCCCTGCTCTGGTCCAGTGGGAACGAGACGATCGGTACCGTCATCTTCAATTACGAGGATGGCGGATATACAACTCTGGCAGCCTCCATGTCCGTGCTGGTCATTCTCGCCACCATCGTGATCATGCTGATGCTGCGACTGCTTGGGAAAAGGTTACCTGTCGGGGTCGTACCGTGGGCCTGACAAACGGCGCTTATCAACGTGTCTGCCAAATCCTCAAGGACGTAAACGCGATTACCGAGCAGCCGGGTCGAGGCTGTCGTCCACGAGCCACGCGTCGCCTATCTGCACACCCACCTCCACACCCGATTCCAGGCCTGGCGAGTGCTTCGCACGCAGTGATTGTCCGTCTGCCAACTGCAGGCCGACCTCATGGTGATCACCTCGATAGATGCTCGAAACGACGCGCGCGCTGAACAGGACATCCGCGTCGTCCGGCCTGCCTATGCGGATATCCTCAGGCCTTACCAGCAGGTGCACGCGTGCCGACTCAGGCAGACGGGCCGCCCGCGCCGTCAGCTTTTGCCCGAGTATTGCCACATCCACCAGCGCCACGGAATCGCGGTGCCGGCCCAGTACATCAGCCTCGAGAAAGCTGCCGGAGCCGATAAAGCCGGCAACCGCGCGATTGACAGGCTCTCTGTACAACTGCTCGGGGGTCGAGAGCTGCAACAGGCGGCCGCCATCCATGACCGCGATGCGATCTGCCAGCGCCATCGCTTCGCGCTGATCATGCGTGATGTACAACAGGGTTGCACCCGTGTCGCGTCGCACCCGATCGATTTCCTGCTCCATGGTGCCCCGCAGATGCGGGTCGAGATTGGCCAGAGGCTCATCCATGAGGATCAGTCGCGCCGATTGAGCAAGACATCGCGCCAGCGCCACGCGTTGTCGTTGCCCTCCCGAGAGTTCGGCGGGACGTCGACTGGCCAGATCCTGCAAACCGACCATTTCCAGCGCTTCTGCAACCCGACGTCGAGCCGTCTCTCCGCCGATACCCGCCGCATCCAGGGGAAAGCGAGCATGTGCGGCCACATCCATATGCGGCCACAGGGCATAGGACTGGAACACGACGCCAACGCCACGCTCTTCGGTGGGCATGAAGGTGCGGCTATCGGAGACGATGGCATCGTCGAGCCTGATACTGCCCTCATCGGGCCTGTCCAATCCGGCGACCATCCGTAGCAGCGTACTCTTGCCGCAGCCCGAGGCACCCAGCACGACAATACACTCTCCCGGTTCAGTCAACAGGGAAAGACGATCAACGGCCGGTTTGCTGCCGAAACGTCGAGTGACACTGTCGATCGACAGTACAACACCCTCGCTGTCTGCTGACGATCGAGATGACAGGCTCTCGGCCCTGGCGTGCTTCATGATGCTTGATTGATGGACGATCGATGATAGCCCCCTAGGATATCCCGAAAACGCCAGACACACGGCGAATCGGACCGAATGGCCTTGCCCGATCAACCCATCAGTGCTGCGTGAAAAGCACCCCTGGTTGCCGAGGGCGCCGGCCCGAGCCGCCGACGCCTGCCAGGCCTTGCGTTAGTGTCGAGGGTATCCGATGGGATCGAGTGAACGCGCCAGCTCGCCAAGAATTTCCGGATCATCGATCGTCGGTGGGACCTTGTAGTCCTCACCATTGGCCAGTTGCTTCATCGTGGCACGCAGCACTTTGCCCGAACGCGTCTTGGGCAGACGCTCCACCACCACCGCATCCTTGAAGGCGGCAACCGGTCCGATCTTGTCACGAACCAGCTGGATCAGCTCCCGCACCACGTCTGCGTCTGCGCGATCCACCCCGGCCTTCAACACGACGAGCCCCAATGGAGCCTGTCCCTTCAGTGGGCAATGCGGCCCGATGACGGCACATTCTGCGACGTCCGGATGCGAGGCCAGCACCTCTTCCATGGCACCCGTGGAAAGTCGATGACCTGCCACATTGATGACATCATCGGTGCGACTCATGATGTAGAGGTAGCCATCCTCATCCATGAAACCGGCATCCCCGGTGAGGTAATAGCCGGGATAGGTGGTGAGATAGGCCTGCTTGTAGCGTTCATCGTTCTGCCACAGCGTTGGCAGACAGCCCGGTGGCAAGGGCAGCTTGATGGCAATGCTGCCCATGTCGCCGGCCGCTACCGGACCGCCGGCCTCATCCAGAATGCGCACGTCATAACCTGGCACGGCGCGAGATGGTGAACCGGGCTTGACCGGCAGTTCCTCCAGCCCGAGACAATTGGCGGCGATGGCCCAACCGGTTTCCGTTTGCCACCAGTGATCGATGACCGGAATGCCCAGAGTCTGCTGAGCCCAGGACAAGGTATCCGGGTCACAGCGCTCACCAGCCAGGAACAGCGCGCGCAATCCGCTCGTATCGTATCGTGACAGATGCACGGCTTCGGGATCTTCCTTGCGAATGGCCCGGAAAGCCGTTGGCGCCGTGAACAAGGTGCGTACATCATGGTCGGCAATGACCCGCCAGAAGGCACCGGGGTCAGGCGTGCCTACCGGCTTGCCTTCATAGACCAGAGTAGTACAACCGTACAGCAGCGGTGCGTAGGCAATATAGGAATGACCGACCACCCAGCCAACGTCGGAGGCAGCCCAGAAGACCTCCCCGGGTTGCATGTTGTAGATGTTCTTCATGCTCCACTTGAGCGCCACGGCATGCCCGCCGTTATCCCTGACCACGCCCTTGGGTTGTCCGGTGGTGCCGGATGTGTAGAGGATATACAGTGGGTCGGTGGCCTCAAGCGGCACACAGTCGCAGGGAGATGCGGCATCGACCACACTCTGCCAGTCATCGTCTCTGGCTTCATCCATGGATGCTGCCAACTGCTCTCGTTGCAGTACGAAACAGCGATCGGGCTTGTGTGTGGCCGTATCGATGGCTGCATCCAGCAGGGGCTTATAGGCAATGATGCGGCTACCCTCGATACCGCAGGAGGCGCTGAGGATCATCTTCGGCTTGGCATCATCGATCCTCACGGCCAGCTCGTTGGCGGCAAAGCCGCCGAACACGACCGAATGGATGGCCCCCAGACGAGCACAGGCCAGCATCGCCATGACAGCTTCGGGAATCATGGGCATGTAGATGATGACGCGATCGCCGACACCGACGCCGCGCTCCTGCATGGCTCCAGCCAGTTTTGCAACCCTGTCCCGAAGCTCCGAGTAGCTGTAGCGACGCTGAGTATCGGTGACCGGACTGTCGTAGATCAGCGCTGTATTCTCGCCACGCCCCTGCTCGACGTGAATGTCCAGTGCGTTGTAACAGGTATTGAGTTGCCCACCTGAAAACCAGCGGTACAACGGCGCCTCACTACTGTCGAGCACCTTGTCCCATTTCCTGTACCAGTGCACAGCCTCAGCCTGTTCTGCCCAGAATTCCTCCGGGTTCTCCAGTGAACGACGAAGCACCTCTTCGTGACTGCTCATGACTTCTCTCCTCATTCGGTCGAGTGCCTCTTGCGACAGCTCAACGCGGGTTTTACAGGACGGCATCCGGTCCGCTCGGATGACTGTCTACAAACGCGACTTCATGACTCGACTGCCTGAAACGGACTTATCTCTTGTTTTCACTGCCGGAAAGGGAGCCAACCTTTTCCGGTACTGGCAGGCAGTGACGACACTTCTGCCGCTACTGCCGACTCGACCGCTGGCTCAGCGATTGCGACGCTCGCCCAGAATCTGCCCCAACACGGCATTGGCCGCATCGATCACATTGGTCCCGGGGCCGAAGATCTCGGCAACGCCTGCCTCACGCAGCGCCTCGTAATCCTGCTCGGGAATGACCCCTCCACAGACCACCTTGATATCATCGCGACCCTGCTCGGCCAACAGATCGATCAGTTTCGGGATGAGCGTCTGATGGCCTCCGGCAAGGCTGGACACACCCACCACATCCACATTCTGATCGACACACAGGGCGGCCACTTCCTCTGGCGTCATGAACAGTTCAGACATGCCTACCTTGAATCCGATATCACCAAACGAGGAAGCGATGACCTTGGCACCCCTGTCGTGGCCATCCTGCCCCATCTTGGCAACCAGCAAGTGAGGCGCACGACCCTGTGAACTCTGGAAATCCGCAATGCGGCGCTTCACGTTCACATACTCAGCCGAGTCTTCACTCTGACTGGCGTAGATACCGGAAACCACTTCCGCCTTCGCCTGGTGACGTCCGAATGCCACTTCCAGCGCATCGGAAATCTCACCCAGCGTTGCGCGCTCTCGAGCGGCCCCGACCGCCGCTTCCAGCAGGTTACCCTGACCAGAGCCGGCGATCTCGGTCAGCTGCTCCAGGGCAGCCGTGCAGGCCTTGCTGTCGCGGCTCAGACGAACCTGCTTGAGTCGCTCGATCTGTTGACGGCGCACAGAGGTGTTGTCCACCTGATGCACATCGATCGGACTCTCTTCCTCGAGCCGGAAACGATTGACGCCGACGATGACATCATCGCCCTTGTCTACCCGAGCCTGCCGACCGGTTGCCGCCTCTTCGATACGTCGCTTCGGCAATCCATCGAGCAAGGCCTTGGTCATGCCACCGTAGGATTCGATTTCCTGGATCATCTCCCAGGCCTGGTCCATCAGCTCGCTCGTCAGTGATTCAACGTAGTAGGAGCCGCCCAGCGGATCCACCGTTCGCGTCACGCCGGTCTCGTGCTGCAGTATGAGCTGGGTATTGCGCGCTATCCGGGCAGATTGTTCGGTTGGCAGCGCAATCGCTTCGTCAAAGGAGTTGGTATGCAATGACTGCGTGCCTCCCAGCACGGCCGCCAGCGCCTCGTAAGCGGTTCTGACCACATTGTTGTAGGGATCCTGCTCGGTCAGTGAGACGCCGGAAGTCTGACAATGTGTGCGCAGCAGTTTCGAGCTTTCCTTCTGCGCCCCCAGATCGGTCATGATCCGCGCCCACAGCGCCCGGGCTGCCCGCAATTTGGACACCTCCATGAAGAAGTCCATGCCGATGCAGAAGAAGAAGGACAAACGCCCGGCAAATGCGTCGATATCCAGGCCCTTGGACTGTGCGGCCCGCACGTATTCCATGCCGTCTGCCAGGGTGTATGCCAGCTCCTGTGCCAGGTTCGCACCGGCCTCCTGCATGTGATACCCCGAAATGGATATCGAATTGAAACGCGGCATTTCCTTCGAGGTGTACTCGATGATATCGGCGACGATGCGCATCGACGGCTCTGGCGGATAGATGTAGGTGTTGCGCACCATGAACTCCTTGAGCACATCGTTCTGCACCGTGCCACTGAGCACACTGCGATCCACACCTTGCTCCTCACCAGCCACGATGAACATGGCCAGTACCGGTAGTACCGCGCCGTTCATGGTCATCGACACCGACATCTCGTCCAGTGGAATGCCGTCGAACAGTATCTTCATGTCCTCCACGCTGTCGATGGCCACACCCGCCTTGCCGACATCGCCGACAACCCGCTCGTGATCACTGTCGTAACCGCGATGGGTTGCCAGATCGAAGGCCACGGACAGACCTTTCTGCCCGGCCGCCAGATTCTTGCGATAGAAGGCATTGGATTCTTCTGCCGTCGAAAAGCCGGCATACTGGCGAATCGTCCACGGTCTGCCCGTGTACATCGTGCCGCGAACACCACGCACGAATGGTGCGATACCCGGCAAGGCATCGGCAGCCTCCTCGGGACAATCCTCTGCGGTATACAGAGGCTTGATGCTGATACCTTCCGGCGTCTGCGTGGTGATGGATTCCAGCGGGCGATCCTTCAACTCGCGTTGGGCGATTTCATTCCAGCGATCTTTAGCGTCGCTCATGTCTCGAACTCCATGATGATGTCATCCACCATCAGACTATCACCTGCAGCCACTGGAATTCTTGCCACAACACCGGCTTTTTCTGCCTGCAGGACATTCTCCATCTTCATGGCCTCGACAATGGCAAGCGCCTGTCCGGGTTCGACCGTATCGCCTTCGGCCACCATGAGAGTCGTGACCAGGCCCGGCATGGGACACAGCAGAAACTTCGACAGGTCTGCCGGCGCCTTGACGGGCATCAAGCCGGCCAACTCTGCCTTGCGCGGGCTCAGCACCTGGGCCTTTACCAGAAAACCGCCATGTTCGATTCCGATCGCTGCCACCCGGGGCGAGAGCTTGAAGTCGTATTCCCGGCCATCGATGCGTATCGTGGCAACGCTCTGGCCAGGCGTCCAGGAGGTCTCGGCCAACATACGCTTGCCCGATTCATCCTGCAGATTCAACATACCCGCGTCGGGCGTGACAGTCAGGTGATTGTGCGTCTGGCCGATGATGGCAACGATATCGCTCGATTCGCTTGCCTGCTTGCCACGCAATACCGCAGAGCCTTGCCCCGCGTCGGGGGCGCGTTGCGATCGATGTGCGATGACTGCGGCCGCCACGGCAAACAACGCCAGGGTATCCCCTTCCGGATCCGAGTCGTGAAACCCTTCCGGGTACTCTTCGTCGATGAAGGCCGTGCTCAAGTCACCGGCACGAAAGCGCGGATGCTTCATGATCGATGACAGGAATTGCAGATTGTTGCCAACGCCACTCAGATCGAACTGGTCCAGCGCGCGTGACATGTCGTCAATGGCTGCCTCACGAGTTGTCGACCAGGTGCACAGCTTGGCGATCATGGGGTCGTAGTACATCGAGATTTCCCCACCTTCTTCCACACCGGTATCGTTACGGACGACATGATCTGCCGTCGTCAGCGTCTGCGGTGGCCGGTATCTGGACAGGCGTCCGATGGATGGCAGGAAGTTGCGTTTGGGATCTTCCGCATACAGACGGCTCTCGATAGCCCAGCCAGTCAACTTGACATCGCCCTGCGTGATCTCGAGCTTCTGCCCGGCAGCGACACGGATCATCTGCTCGACAAGATCCACCCCGGTTATCAACTCGGTGACAGGATGCTCTACCTGCAGCCGTGTGTTCATCTCGAGAAAGTAGAACTGTTTCTGACTGTCGACAATGAACTCGACGGTGCCGGCACTGACATAATCGACTGCACGCGCCAGAGCAACGGCCTGATCCCCCATGGCCTTTCGGGTTGCCTCATCGAGAAAGGGTGACGGTGCCTCTTCCACCACCTTCTGATTGCGTCGCTGAATGGAGCATTCGCGTTCGCCCAGATAGATGCAGTTGCCGTGGCTGTCAGCCATCACCTGTATCTCTATATGCCGGGGTTGCGTGATGAATTTTTCCACGAATATGCGGTCGTCGCCAAAGGAGGACTTCGCTTCGGATCGTGAGCGGTTGAAACCTTCGCGTGCCTCATCATCGTTCCAGGCGATACGCATGCCTTTGCCACCGCCGCCAGCACTGGCCTTGATCATCACCGGATAACCGATATCGGCGGAGATCTTCACACACTGCTCTGCATCCTCGATGATGCCCATGAAGCCTGGCACCGTATTGACACCGGCTTCCGCTGACAGCTTCTTCGACGTGATCTTGTCGCCCATGCACAGGATGGCGCTGGCCGACGGACCGATGAAGGTAATGCCCTCCTTGGCCAGTCTTTCCGAGAATTCTGCGTTCTCCGACAGAAAACCATAGCCGGGATGGACCGCGTCAGCGCCGCTTTGCCGGCAGGCGTCAATGACCTTGTCGATATCGAGGTAACTCTCGGCGGCGGTCTTTCCACCGATACCGACAGCCTCATCTGCTGATTTCACATGCAGCGCTTCGGCATCCACATCCGAGTGGATGGCGACAGTCCCGATGCCCATGCGTCTGGCTGTGGTGAAGACACGACAGGCAATTTCGCCACGGTTGGCAACAAGTATCTTTGAAAACATGGTTTTTTGCCTCACAGTGGAATGTTGTCGTGCTTTCTGTCAGGTCGTGCGACCGACTTGTTCTTCAGCAACTCGAACGCCCGACCCACTCGGCGGCGTGTCGAATGCGGCTGAATGACTTCGTCGATGAATCCACGCTGCGCCGCGATGAAGGGGTTGGCGAATCGCTCCTCGTAGTCGAGCGTTCGCTGCGCGATCTTCTCCGGATCACCCAGCTCACTGCGATACAGGATTTCGGTGGCTCCCTTGGCGCCCATGACAGCAATCTCGGCTGTAGGCCAGGCGTAGTTCACGTCGGCACGGATATGCTTGGACGCCATGACGTCGTAGGCCCCTCCGTAGGCCTTTCGCAGAATGACGGTCACCTTTGGCACCGTGGCTTCGGCGTAGGCAAACAGCAGCTTCGCGCCGTGCTTGATGATGCCGCCATACTCCTGCGCCGTACCCGGCAGAAACCCCGGCACATCCACCAGTGTCAGCAGGGGTACGTTGAAGGCGTCGCAGAAGCGTACAAACCGGGCCGCCTTGCGAGCACTCTGGATATCCAGACAACCGGCCAGCACCATGGGCTGGTTGGCCACCACACCGATACTCTCGCCATTGATGCGGATGAAGCCACACAGGATATTGCCGGCGTGGGCGGCCTGGATTTCGAAGAAATCCCCTTCGTCGGCAATGCTGCGTATGGCCTCGTGCATGTCATAGGCCTTGCTCGAGTCATCCGGTATCAGCGTGTCAAGCGCAGGCTCCAGGCGATCGAAGGGGTCGGAGGTGGCGAGAACCGGAGCCGGAGAATGGCTCGATTGTGGCAGGTAGTCGTACAGCCGACGTATCTCCAGCAAGGTGTCGATATCGTTGTCGTAGGCGCCATCGGCCACGGATGAGGTTTTCGTATGCGTCGTGGCGCCGCCCAGTTCCTCGGCGGTCACCAGTTCGTTGGTCACGGTCTTCACGACATCCGGACCCGTGACGAACATGTGGCTGGTGTCCCTGACCATGAAGATGAAATCGGTCATGGCCGGCGAATACACCGCACCGCCTGCGCATGGCCCCATGATCACGGAAATCTGCGGAATCACACCCGACGCCTGCACGTTGCGGTAGAACACTTCCGCGTAGCCGCCGAGCGAGGCAACGCCTTCCTGGATGCGCGCGCCGCCCGAATCATTCAGACCGATGACCGGCACGCCATTCTGCACGGCAAGATCCATGATCTTGCAGATCTTCTCTGCATGAGTCTCCGACAGTGAGCCGCCGAAGACCGTGAAATCCTGAGAGAACACATAGACGGGTCGACCGTTGATCGTTCCCCAGCCGGTGATGACACCATCGCCCGGTGGCTGATCCTCAGCCATGCCGAAATCGGTGCACCGGTGCGTCTTGTACATGTCGTACTCCTCGAAGGACTCGTCATCGAGCAGGACATCAAGGCGTTCGCGTGCCGTCAGCTTGCCTTTAGCATGCTGTTTGTCGATGCGGGGCTGTCCACCTCCCAGGCGAGCTTTTGCCCGGCGGTTCTCCAGCTCTTGGGTGATGGCATTCATCGCACTCTCTCCTTGTTGGTATCCGCCTACCATTGCAACTTTCCATGAAGATGACAACAGTATTAAGGCGTCTCGTTGTTAATATTGCAAAACACACTTTACAAATAGTAAACTTGTGTAATGCGTGGTCACAAACTCTTCATTGGCGAAAAATTACGCGTTCTGCGTGAAGAACATCGCCTGACTCAGGCTCGATTTGCGGAAAGACTGGGAATTTCAACCAGTTACCTGAATCAGCTGGAAAACAATCAGAGGCATGCAACGGCGACCGTGCTAATGGGGCTGGCAGAGCATTTCTCAGTCGATATCGCCAGTCTGTCCCGACAGGACAGTGATCGCCTGCTGGCGACCCTGACGGAAGTCTTCGCCGACCCCCTGTTCAAGGACAAGACGCCGTCCAGCCGAGAGTTGCGACTGGCCAGTCAGAACTCCCCCGGCGTGGCCATGGCGCTGGTCTCCATGCATCAGGCGCTGCGCCGCGCCAATGACCAGCTGGCCGAACTGGATGACACCATCACCCGTGCCGGGGTAATCGTTCAGGCGACCTCCTACGAGCAGGTACGTGACTACTTCCATTTCAATGACAACTATGTTCATGAACTGGACATGGCCGCAGAAACCCTGTCGGAAAGCCTGTTCGACTTCGGTGCCGGTGACCGCGACCAATTGCTGATGGAGCACCTGAAAGGTCGCCACAAGGTCAGCATCGGCATCGACCTGTCGAACAACGAAATCATCCGGACCTTCGATCCCGAGACCCGGCAACTGCATCTGAACCGGAGGCATCCGGCATCCACGCGCGCTTTCCAGATGGCGCACCAGATCGCATTGCTGGAGCAGGCCGACACGATGGACAAGCTCATCGCGAAAGCGGCTTTCGGCAACGCCGAGGCTGACAAGGTCTGCCGCATTGGTCTGGCCAACTACTTCGCCGGTGCCTTGCTGATGCCCTACACACGCTTCCAGAAGGCAGCGCGCGAGCTGCGCCACGATCTGGTGGATATGGCTGATCGCTTCCAGACCAGTCTCGAACAAGTCTCCCACCGCCTGAGCACGCTGCAGAGACCCGGCCTGCCCGGCGTGCCGATCTTCTTCGCAAGACTCGATCGAGCCGGCAATATCACGAAACGCCACAGTGCGACCAAGCTGCAGTTTGCCCGCTTCGGTTCAGCCTGTCCGCTATGGAACGCACACCGGGCATTCGAAACTCCCGGACGGATCATTCGCCAGCTTGCCGAAACACCCGATGGCGTGCAATACCTGTGTCTGGCCTGCACCGTCGACAAACCCACCGGGGGCTTCAAGGACCCCACTCAGCAATATGCGCTGGCTCTGGGTTGCGAGTATCGCTTCAAGGACGAGTTCGTCTATAGCGACAACTTTGCCGGACAACCCCTGGAGAACTTCGAACCCATCGGCATCTCCTGTCGCATCTGCGAACGTGAGCACTGCATTCAACGCGCTTTGCCGCCGCTGAAACGTGCGCTGACCATCAATCAGAACAGCCGCGAGCTGATGCCCTACTCACTGGACAACTGATTGCTTTTCTCATCGCCCCGGGCATGCAGTGTGGCTTGATGAAAGCGAGCGTCGGAGCATCATGACACTGCAGAATACAATACAATAGCGGGAACAACGCCAACACAGATCAAGCGGAGCAAAACCCGGCATGTCCGATATCAACGTCATATCCTTCTCCAACCCGCCAGCAAGCACCTCCAGACGCCGCCTGGCAGATCTGCCGGACAGGGTCGTCGACGGCGACCCGCAGCATGAAACGCAGATGCACTTCGAGAGTGAGGACAAGGCCCTGCTGGCAGGCAGCTGGACGAGTACGCCCGGCAAATGGCACGCCTTCACCGACCGCGACGAGTTCTGCTACATCATCTACGGCCACTGCCGACTGATCAGCGAATCCGGTGAAAGCAATACCTACAAGACGGGTGATGCCTTCCTGATCCCCAATGGCTTCAGGGGCTACTGGGAAGTGATCGAAGAGACCCGCAAACACTTCGTGATCAGGCAGTACTAGTGTACTGTTTCATGTAAAGCGCTCATTCAGAACGATAAGGAACGACCAGCGTCGGGATCGTGGCCCGACGCAACACGCGCTTGGCGGTGGACCCCAGAAAGGTCTGGGAAAAACCGTGGCTGTGTGCACCAAGCACGATCAGATCGCAGCCCAGCTCTTTCGAGCGACGCAAGATCACCTCTGCCGGATGCCCCTCTACCACGTCAACCTTCTCGACCTGTTGCCTTATCTGCTGTTTGTCTTCCGGCAACGCTGACCAGAATCGTTCCTGCCTGTCTGCCAGCTCCTGCTCGATACTCTGCTTACGCGTCTGCAGGGCTGCCTCACGGGCACTTTCGTCCTGGATGAACATCCGCAGCGTGATCCTTGCATCTTCACTCATGGGTTCAGCGACATGCAGGATGTGGATACGCGCCCCGGTGGCCTTGGCAAGATCCACGGCCTGATGCAGAGCATAGGTCGAGTTCACGGACAGGTCGGTCGTGAACAACATCCTCGAAATGGAAGTACTCATGGTGAAATGACCTCTGGGGTAGACTCAGTAGCCGAAAACTCGTGGCAACCACAGTGATATCTGCGGAAAGAACGCGATGATGAAGATGGCAGCGGTATTGACTGCGGCAAACGGCAAGGCCTTGAGCGAAATCTCCTCGATGGATATTTTCGAGATACCCGAGGCGATGAACAGGTTTTCTCCCAACGGTGGCGTCTGAAAACCGATGCCCAGCGTACAGATCATGACAACGCCGAAGTGTATGGGATCGATACCGACGCTGTAGGCTACCGGCAACATGACCGGCACCAGAATGAGAATGGTGGCCAGCGTTTCCATGAACATGCCAACGAACAGCAGAAACAGGATGATCAATGTCCATATCACATAGAGATTGCTGGTAAACGACAACATGCTTTCGGCAATGACAGCGGGAATCTGGTTCTCGACCAGCAAGCGTCCGAAGACCGTTGCCGTGAACATGATCAGCAATACTCGTCCTGTCAGCCAGGTGGTCGTCTCCAGCGCCGTGAACAGCTTCTTCCAACTCATCTCGCGATAGATGAAGGTGCCGACTATCAAGGTATAGAAAATCGCAACGATAGCCGCCTCGGTCGGCGTGAAGAAGCCGGAATAGATTCCACCGAGAATGACAACCGGCGCCATGAGCGCCCAGAAGCCGCGATACAACTCGCACCAGATCTGCCTGGATGACCAGCCTTCGGTGGTGCCCTTGTAGCCGTGCTTCTTCGACAGGAAGTAGTTCATGATCAGCAGACTGCCGGCGATCAGAAACGCAGGCAGAAAGCCTGCAATGAACAGTTTCGGAATGGACACTGTCTGGAAGGTACCGAATTCTTCAACCGCCGCTGGCGGAGGTGGCATGCCGAGCGCGGCAATGCCGAAGATGATCATTGGTATGGATGGTGGAATCACGATGCCCAGACCACCTGAGGAGGCGGTGATGGCTGATGCGTAGCCCTTGCTGTAACCACGTTCGATCATTGCCGGAATCATCAGCATGCCCACGGCTGCCGTTGTGGCTGGACCGGAGCCGGAGATGGCACCGAAGAACAGGCAGGCAACGACCGCGGCCGCAGACATGCCCCCGGTAAACGGACCGGCAAAGCTCTCCGCGACATTGATCAGCCGCCGAGAAAGCCCGGCAGCTTCCATCAAGGCGCCGGCCAGAATGAATGCCGGTAGTGCCATCAGTGGGAAGGACCCCACCGAGGTAAACGCAATCTGCACGAACTTGATCGGATTGTCGCCCAGATAGATGAATGAGATGAGCGTCGAGACACCCAGTGCGACGGTGATGGGCGCGCCGATGAACAGCAGTGCCAGAAATGATCCGAACAGGATCAGAATGATTTCACTTTCCATTGCCGAGTATTCCTGATTGATTCCGGGTCAGCTTTCGCCGCGTTTGATTTCCGATTCCACTTCGTCCAGATCGATGGCATCCGGATCGCGCATGTCCTGCTTGAGAATCAGTTTCTTGTAGTTGACCTGCAGCACCCTGAACGTCATCAGGGAAAACGCGATCGGCAGGACGATGTAGACCCAGCTCAGGTGAAAGCCCATGGTCTGGGATGACTGGAACTTGTTCATCTTGTTGAAGATGAAATCGATGGAGAGATAGATGAAGACCACGTTGAAGGCTATCCAGAAAAGATCTGCAAAGGCCTCGATGTACTTGATGGCACCCGCGGGCAGAAACTTGAACTGGAAGGTGACCCGGTTGTGAGCTGCCATCTTGGCGGCATAGCTGGCACCGAAGAACACGAACCAGACGAACATGTAGACCGTCAATTCCTCCAGCCATGAGAACGAGAAATCAAACAGTGTTCTGACCACCACCTGCAGAAATAGCAGGCAGACAAAGGTCGCGAGCAAGGCACGGCAAAGATAACTTTCCAGGTTATCGACGATAATCCAGAGTCTGTCCATTACATCTCCTGTCGGGTTCGCAGTTGCATTGTTACAGATGGCTTGCGCAAGGCCGGCCAGATAGTCAGCTGCAGCGTCAAGTGCCGATTGAACAGCGAGAGCGCTGGCACAGGCCGGCGCTCTCGCATCATTCGTTGACCTGACTTATTCGGAAACCGGCTCGCGACCGATTTCTGCCAGTACGGCATTGAGCTTTTCGATGCCGCCGATGCTTTCATAGAACTTGGGCCATACCGCCTTGGTAGCCAGCTCGATGAATTCTGCCTCATCGTTTTCCGGATCATCGATCTGCATGCCTTTCTCGATCAGGATCTCCTTGATCTCGGCTTCTTTCTCGCGCAGGAAGGTCGCTGATGCCTGTGTAGCGGCTTCACCGGCCTTGAGAACGATCTCCTGATCTTCCGCCGAAAGTTCCTGGAACACCTGTTCGGAGATGACCAGCGGTTCGATCGAGAAGATGTAGCGGATGTTGGTCACGTACTTCTGTACTTCGTAGAACTTCATCGCATTGATGGTGGTGTAGGGATTATCCTGACCATCAACCACTTTGGTCTGCAGTCCTGCGAAAGTCTCTGACCAGGCCATGGGTGTCGGGCTGATACCCCAGGACTTGTAGGTGTCGATCATGATCTCGTTCTTCGGCACACGAATGACCAGACCCTGCAGATCGGCAACCGATTTCACGGGCTTCTTGGAGTTGGTCAGACGGCGGAACCCGGTATAGGTCCAGGCGATGATCCTGACACCTGCATCTTCGATGGTGTTCTCGGTCAGCTCCGCACCGATGGGACCCTGCGTCAGCTTCTCTGCATCTTCCAGGCTGAGAATGACATACGGCAGACTGAATACGCCGACGGTCGGTGAGAAAGGCGTGACATTGTTGATTGCCAGCAAGGACATGTCCAGTGTACCAATGGCCGCTTCATTGACCGTATCCTGCTCTGAGCCCAACTGACCGTTCAGAAACAGCGTGGCAGTGTGCTTGCCACCGGAGAGCTCCTCGAGTGCGGAGATGAAGCCGAGACCCGTGGCCTCCTGGCTGCTGCCACCGCTATCGCCGACGGCGATCTTGAAATTCTTCGCGCTTGCAGGGGCTGCAAACAAGGTGGCTGTGAATGCCGCAATGGCAAGTTTCGAGAACAACTTCATGACTGTTTCTCCAGGGAAGGTGAGGCGATTTCGGGTACCGACTGTCTACAGGCTTGACTACTGCGGACAGTAGCGATGCCATGAACTTCTGTGGATCCTGACGAAAACGCTTGACGGTTTTGCCGATAGTGAATGTGAGCGCCTGCGCTGAAACAGCTCAGCCAGTTGACGCTCGGAATTCGACCCACCATTTGTAACCCCTATCGCGATACAGGTCCACAAGACTTTGCCATTGGACTCAGACACAGGGTCGAGCTGGCCCAAGGACCGGGACACAATGAACAGCAAAAGTGCAACTTTGGCATTCATTGCACCGCTTTGGTTCATCAATCACGGCAAGTACCCGCACGCCGTCCTTGCCTGGCTATTGTCTGGTACCACAGCCTTCGAGGCTGGAATCAGCACTGGCTCCACCCAAGCGTTTTCGCTGGTACGTACATGTTCAGTCAAGTCCCCCTAATATCCACCGCCAAGCGAGCTGCACATTGCATCTCGAGCCCCCTGGAGAAAACAAAGACGATGTCAAACGAACTCACAGCAGCCGATCTTGCTGCCACATTCGACGCTTTCAACCGCCACGATATAGACGGTGTCATGACCTGTTTCGCTGATGACTGCGTGTTCTACACCGTCGGTGGACCCGAGGTCTATGGCTCGAAGATCGAAGGAAAGGACGCCATTGCCAGCGCCTTCAGCGCTGTCTGGGCCAACATGAAGGACGCCAGGTGGGACCACCACGGCCATTTCGTACACGGTGACCGTGCCGTCTCCGAATGGACATTCTCCGGGACCAATGCCGACGGTTCACGGGTCGAGGCTCAGGGTGCAGATCTCTTCACCTTGCGTGACGGCAAGATCATCGTCAAACAGGCGCTGCGCAAGGACCGTCCACTGCAAAAGCCCTGATACCACCCCTACTTTCGCAGGAATGCTGCCGCCATGACTGATTCATTACGTCGGAAACACTGGCCAAAATCCAGCTACGATCCACACTACGACCCGCTCGTCGACGCCGGTCCCGGCCACAACCGTGACTACGCCCCCACCTACTGGATAGGCACCGCCGGAGAGCCACCGGAAGATGACGGCCCCGTGTCCGGAGACATGGATGTGGATGTCGCCATTGTCGGTTCCGGCTATACCGGACTATCCTGTGCCATTCACCTGGCAAAGGAATTCGGTATCAAGGCTGCTGTGCTGGAAGCCAATACCGTTGCCTGGGGTTGTTCGACCCGCAACGGTGGTCAGGCACAGATTTCCTCCGGAAGACTCAAGCGTTCACAGTGGATAGAGCGCTGGGGTGTGGATGTTGCTCGCAAGATGCACGCTGAAGTCAGCGAAGGTTTCGAATTGTTCCGTGATCTGATCGGCTGTGGTGAATTCGACTGCGAACCCCAGGAAGGTGGTCATTTCTATATTGCCCACAAACCCGGCGTACTATCGAAACTGGAGAAGGAATGTCAGCTTCTCAACGATACCTTCGGCTATGGCTCACGCATGATTTCCCGCGAAGAGCTGCACGAAAAGCACGTCAAGGATCAGGAAGCAGCCGGCGCACTCTGGGAACCGGATGGCGTCTCCATCCATGCAGCAAAACTGGCTTTCGGCTACCAGAACATGGCACGCAAGCTCGGCGCAACCATTCATACCGGCAGTCCGGTCATGGGATGGCGAACCGTGGACGGTGTGCATCATCTGAAAACGCCCGGTGGAACTGTTCGTGCCCGGTCGGTAGCGCTGGCTACGGCGGGCTATACCCCCCCGGGGCTGAGCAATCGTACCAAGAACAGACTGATGCCGATTCTGTCCAATTCCATCGTGACTCGACCGCTGAGTGATGACGAGAAAGAGGCCTGCGGTTTCCAGACCTGCTCACCCTTGACCGATACCCGCACCCTGCGACACTACTATCGTTACCTGCCGGACGGCCGGGTACAGATTGGCAGTCGCAGCGCCGTTACCGGCAAGGATGCCGAGAATCCGAAACACCTGGAACTGCTGCAGCGGGGCCTTTACCGGAAATTCCCGGCGCTTGAAGGTATCGATCTGGATTATTCATGGTGGGGCTGGGTCGATGTCAGCCACGACATGATGCCCAGAATCTATCAACCCGATCCGAAACAGACCATCTACTACGCCATGGGCTATGGCGGCAATGGTGTCATGTACTCCGCACAGGCCGGACGCCGCATGGCGCAGCTGGTTGCGGGCGAGAACAAGGGCCTCGACCTGCCCATCTTCACATCCCCCTTGCCCAGTCACGGCGTGCTGACACCGTTCAGACGTCTGGGCCAGAGGTTCATGTACGTTTACTACCACCTGCAAGACGAAATACTCTGAGGACGCAACTCCATGAAAATGACAACAGAAGAAGCCTTCATCAAGGTACTGCAGATGCATGGGATCGAACATGCATTCGGCATAATCGGTTCGGCCATGATGCCAATCTCAGACCTGTTTCCAGCAGCGGGTATCAAGTTCTGGGACTGCGCGCACGAATGCAACGCGGGAATGAGCGCTGACGGCTACACCCGGGCATCCGGCAAGATGTCCATGGCCATTGCGCAAAACGGCCCTGGCATAACCAATTTCGTCACCCCCATAAAGACAGCTTATTGGAATCACACGCCAATGTTGCTGGTCACACCTCAGGCAGCCAACAAGACCATTGGCCAGGGTGGTTTCCAGGAAATCCAGCAGATGGCCCTGTTCGAGGACATGGTTGCCTATCAGGAAGAGGTGCGTGATCCTTCGCGGGTCGCCGAAGTTCTGAATCGCGTTATCGAACAGGCCTGGCGCCTGTGCGGCCCGGCCCAGATCAACATCCCTCGCGACTACTGGACTCAGGTCATCGATATCGAGCTGCCTCAGATCGTGCGTCTCGAACGACCCAGAGGTGGCGCCGATGCCATCGCTCAAGCCGCTGCCCTGCTCTCCGAAGCGAAATTCCCGGTCATCCTCAACGGTGCCGGAGTTGTCATTGGCGGTGCCATCGATGCCTCTCGCCAACTGGCAGAGAAACTGGATGCGCCAGTTTGCTGCAACTATCAGCATAACGATGCATTTCCGGGTTCGCATGAACTCTCCGTCGGTCCACTGGGCTACAACGGTTCCAAGGCTGCCATGGAACTGATCGCGAAAGCCGATGTGGTACTGGCACTGGGCACCCGTCTGAACCCCTTCTCCACGCTGCCTGGCTATGGCATCGACTACTGGCCGAAGGATGCCAAGCTCATTCAGGTCGACATCAACTCGGACCGTATCGGCCTGACCAAGCCGGTCACGGTTGCCATCCAAGGCGATGCAAGAAACGTGGCCACAGAGATCCTTGGCCAACTGAGCAGCAGTGCCGGCGACGCCGGTCGCAGCGAACGTCGGGCCGAGATCAAGCACACGAAGGATCGCTGGGCTCAGGAACTGGTGTCGATGGAACACGAAGAGGACAACGACGAAGGTATCACCTGGAACGAGCGTGCGCGCGAACGCAATCCTGATCGCATGTCGCCGCGCAATGCCTGGCTTGCAATCCGTGACTCCCTGCCCGAAGACGTCATCATCTCGAGCGACATCGGCAACAACTGCGCCATTGGTAACGCCTATCCCACATTCGAGAAAGGTCGCAAGTATCTGGCTCCCGGCCTGTTCGGACCTTGCGGCTACGGATTGCCGGCTATTCTCGGCGCCAAGATCGGCTGCCCCGACGTGCCAGTCGTCGGTTTCGCAGGAGATGGCGCTTTTGGTATCTCGATGAACGAGATGACGGCCTGTGGTCGTGATGACTGGCCAGCCATCACCATGGTGATCTTCCGCAACTACCAGTGGGGCGCCGAAAAGCGCAACACCACGCTCTGGTACAAGGATAATTTCGTCGGCACGGAACTGGACACTCAGGTGGACTACGCCAAGATCGCCGAAGCTTGTGGTCTGAAGGGTGTCAAGGTGTTCAACACCGATGAGCTTTCAGCTGCGCTGACCACAGCGGTGGAAGAACAGATGAACGGTAATGTCACGACGTTCATCGAAGTTGTCCTGAATCAGGAACTCGGTGAGCCCTTCCGCCGTGACGCCATGAAGGCCCCTGTGTCGGTTGCCGGCATCAACGCCGCCGACATGCGTCCTCAGCAACCGTCCTGATAACGGCCCGAGCCCGGGAGCCATCCAATGGCTCCCGGGCACTCTCACACGAGCTCTTCATCTTATTGCCATGGATAATACGAACATGCAATTGCAAGCCGGTATCAGCTCTCGACTCGATGCGGTGACAACTCGTCTGGGTGGTGTCGGCCAGGGATTGTGCGTCTCGGTGGTCATCGCGGTAACGGCGCAATTCCTGTCCGAACACTATGGCGCACCCGCCATGTTGATGGCCCTGCTCCTGGGCATAGCCTTCCATTTTCTGGCGGAGGAAGGCGTTTGCGTCAAGGGTATCGAATTCACGGCTCGCACCGTGCTGCGTTTCGGTGTCGCCTTGCTCGGCGTCAGAATCAGTATTGATCTGCTGATCGGGCTCGGACCGTCCATGATATCGCTGACCGTGATAGGCGTCATTCTGACAATCCTCTTCGGCCTCGGCGGTGCCGCTGTACTGGGTCGTGGCTGGCGTCTGGGTCTTCTCACCGGAGGTGCAGTGGCTATCTGCGGGGCATCTGCAGCCATGGCCATCGCCGCCGTCCTGCCTGCCAACGAACACTCCGAACGCAATCTGTTGTTCACGGTACTGGGGGTGACTGTCCTCAGCACCATCGCAATGATTGCCTATCCCATCATCACCCAGACACTGGGTCTGGACCTGATGCAGACCGGTGTCTTTCTCGGCGGTACCATCCATGATGTTGCTCAGGTCGTTGGCGCCGGATTCTCCGTCTCCGAACAGACCGGCGAGACCGCCACACTCGTCAAGCTGATTCGTGTCAGCATGCTGGCTCCGGTTGTCCTGATCTTCGCGCTTGTCATCCGCATGCGTGGTGAATCGGATTCTCTGGAAGACATGAAGCGTCCGCCGCTGATCCCCGGATTCGTGCTGGGCTTTCTGCTGCTTGCCGGAATCAACTCACTCCACCTCATTCCCGAATCACTTGGCAGCTTTCTGAACGACCTGTCTCGCTGGTCTCTGTTGACCGCCATCGCTGCCGTGGGCATGAAAACCTCACTACGCCGTATTCTGGACGTCGGTTCGCAGGCCATCATGCTGATCGTCGCCGAAACGCTGTTCATCGCCGTGTTCATTCTATCCGGCGTACACTTTCTGACCTGATTCGTCTCAGGGATACAACTGCTCCACGAACTGACCATCAGCCAGTTGCATGGCTATCGAGAACGTCAGCAAGGAAGCATCAGGCGTCAGGGGATTCGGCGCACCGGCCCCTGCCAACAGATTCTTGCATAGCAGCGGGCAGCACAGCAGCGCGGCACCAATCGTTTCCTGCCACAGGGCTGGCAGCATGTCTCTGTGTTTCAGCGCCTTCAGCAAGGGTTGCCAGACATGAGTGATCTGCGAGCTCAGAAATTGCTGACGTAACGGGGTCAGTTGCCAATCGTGCTCTATCTGCAGCACACCATCCTCGACCCTCATTGACAGGCCCACCCGCAATTCAGCCGGATCGTAGAGCATGTTCGGATGAGCGTAGCAGACATGGTACAGCGACTTGCAGGGTGCCAACAGTGCCGGTATGTGATTGCCGGCAAAGGCCGGATCGAAATAGCTGATGGCATCGCCCGAGCCCTTGTGCGGATCGTACAAGAGGTTGCCGGTATGATCATCGCCGTGCGCGGTCACCGCAGCCATGGCATCTGCAGGTGTCGGGGCCAGCAGTCGCCGAGCTCGCAACAAGGCGTCGTGCATGCTCACGTTGTGCATCTGTCCATTGATACGCCAGTGCAGATGCCAGAACTCCTCGAACGGCAAACTGCTGCCATCGGGCAACGCCACCTGCCGCCCCAGATAGAATTCCCGGATACGCCCTCCGAACTCGGCATCGTGCTCACTGTCCACCAGACGCCGGTGATACAAGCCGTGTACCGCCTCCTCACTGATCTGCGCCGGGGTGGCCAGGTGAAGACTGTCAAGGTAGCGGTTCCCCAACTGTTGCTGAAAGCACTCAAAGGCCTGTACCACCGCTTCCATGTCCGCAGGTTTACAGCCAGTGGACTCGATATCGCGCGCGACACTGTGCAGTTCCGGATACAGGCGACGATCACGATAGCGATAGATCACCAGTTGCTCACCAACCGTGGAGGACTGATACAACGCCTTGTCGATGGGAAAGCCTGCCTCCTCGAGAATGCCCGAGCGGTAGTACTCGCCTACCCGGTCAGCCTCGCCTTCTTCATGGTGGCACTTGAGAAACAGGTGTTCACCATCCGCGGTCCTGAATTCAGCGCGCAATGAATTCAGGGCAAGCGCATTGTCGGTGTCGAAGCGCAGGCTGCCGGGTACCACCCTGAACGCGAACTTGCCATGCAGTAGCGCCACCATGCCTGTCTCGGCCTCTGGCAGAGTCTGTGGATGCCGAGCCAGCTGTCTGATGCGGCTCAATGGACTCGCCACCCCGTCCACAAGGCTATTCGTCTCGCTATTCGTCTCGCTGCTGGTTTCCCTGATCGCTTCTTTCCCGGCATCCGCGCTGGTGTTTATCATGGCACCGAGCCTGTCAACTACTGTGAGTCGAATGCGGCAGTACGCATGTCTGACACCGCATTCTCGTGTGCATCGAAGCCTTCGTAACGAGCCATCTTCCTGGCATAGGGTGCCAGCGTGTCATAGCCCTTTCGCGTGACATGGCCGATGGACACCAGCTTCAGGTAATCGTGCACACCCAGCGGAGAGCGAGTGTGAGCTGATGCATTCGTGGGCAGCACCGCATTGGGCCCCAGGGTGAAGTTGCCAATGCAGATGGGGGTGTGTTCGCCCAGAAGGATTTCACCCGCATTGCGTATCGCGCCCAGGTAGTCATGAGGCTCCTTCGAATGCACCTGCAGGTGTTCGGGCGCATACTCGTTGACGAAATCGATGGCCTCTTGCAGGGTGTCAGTGAGGATGACGCCACCACGCGGACCGCACAGAACGGTCGACGAGAATTCGACGCGTTGCGCACTCATCTGTTCCCAGTAGCCCGGAATGGCAGCCATTGCCGCCTCGGCCACCGTGCGAGATGAGGTCACCAGGTACGCAGAACTGTCCGGACCGTGCTCGGACTCGATCAGCAGATCGAGTGCCGCCACACGACCATTGGCACTCTCGTCGGCCAGAATGATGGATTCGCTGGGCCCCGCAGGTGGGCCTGGGTCCAGACGATCGGCCAGGACACGTTTTGCAGCAACGACCCAGGGACTGCCGGGTCCGACGATCTTGCGGCAGCGCGGCACGGTCTGTGTACCGTAGGCAACAGCCGCTACCCCTTGTGCACCACCGCATTTGTACACCTGCTCTACCCCGGCGATTCTGGCCGCGACCAGGGTAGCGGCATCAACCTTGCCATCGGGTCCGGGCGGCGTGATGATGATCGGTTCGGGCACCCCGGCCACCACGGCAGGAATCGCCGTCATCATGACAACACTGGGAAACGAGCCCTTGCCTCGCGGCACATAACAGGCCACCGAACTGATCGGCTCGACCTTCTCCCCGGCAAAGACTCCGGGATGCATCTCCTTCATCCACATCTGTTCGGGCATCTGTGCTTCATGGAAGCGGCGGACATTGTCGCTGTTGAATTCAAGAATCTCGATGAAGTCCCGATCAAGCGCATCGAAGGCCCGATCAAAGTCTTCAGAGCTCGCTGCAATGGCATCCGGCTCCACTGGTGAACGATCGAACTCCCTGGCAAAACGCGCCAGAGCCTCATCACCCTCGTCACGCACAGCCTGGATGATGGGAATCACCTTCTCCAGAAAAGGCCCGAGGTCCCCCTCGGTACGTTGCAGCAAGGCAGCCTTCTGTTCATCGTCGAGCGAGGCGTACTGATGGAAAGTGATGTTCATGACGGTGTGAGGCGGTTTATCGTGATTTCAGGAAGATATCGAGTCCGACCAGGCGATCAAGCAACCAGACTGCCAGCAGGGCCACCAGAATGTAGACGACCGACACAGCTGCCAGATCCGGGGTGATGACGCTGCGAATGGAGTTGTAGATCTGCACCGGCAGGGTCACGGTTCGTGCATCGGTGAGAAACAGACTGACAAGAAACTCATTGAAGGCCAGGATGAACATCAGCAAGGCGCCGGTGATGATGCCGGGCATGACGGCCGGCACGGTCACCGCGAAGAAGGTCTGTACCGGCGGTGCACCACAGCTGTGGGCTGCATTCTCCAGCTCCGGATCCAGACCGTTGACCGTCGAACTGACCGACCAGATCATGAAGGGCAGATTGATCAGGCACAGTGCCACGCCAACCGGCCACAACTGCCCCAGTATGCGGATTTCCCCGAAGAAGATCATCATTGCAATACCCGACACCACCAGAGGGATGGTGAACGGCAGCAGGAGGTAGACCTGTATGCTCCGCTGGAAGCGCATGCGATATCGTACGCTTGCCAGGGCTGCCAGAGTACCGACCGGTATGGCCAACAGCGTACAGATGGCAGACACCTGGAAGGTACGCACGAATGCACTCCTGAAATCATCCATTTCCCACAGCTGCCGGTACCAGCGCAAGGAGAAGCCTTCGGGCGGGAACTGAATGATCTCACCGGAGGTAAAAGAGGCACCGATGATGATGATGGTAGGCAGGCTCAGGGTAATCAGGCTGAACGCAACCAGACTGCCCAGCACCCACTTTTTCGACGGTATCAGCTGCATGCTGTTCCTCGGCAGGGCCTCAGCGAACTCTTCAGGTTTGCGTGATGAGTCATTGCCGGATACTCAATGTACCAGCGCCAGTGATCCGGAAAACGATTGCCACCAGAATACTGCCCAGGGTGACGAGAACGATCGACAAGGCCGCACCCAGTCCGGAGTTGGAAAGCTGGAAGAAACTATCGTAGATCGCGCTGGCGATGAAATCCGTGGTACCGCCACCGAGAATTTCAGGCATCGCGAAATCGGTCATGGTCAGCGTGAACACGACTATGCCAGCGCCCACCAGACCTGGCCGCGCCATGGGGAGTACCACGTGCCAGAAGGCCCTGAGCCAATTGGCCCCGAGGCTCTCTGCAGCCAGTTCGATGTCCTCTCCGATGGCCGTGATGGCCGGTACGATCAGCAACACGGCGAAAGGCAGCATGTATTGCACCAGACCGAACACAACTGCACCGTAGTTGTAGATCAGATCCATGGCAGGCAAGCCCAGCGACATCAGCGCACTGTTGATGATACCTTCCTTGCCCAGAATGATCAGCCAGCCATAGGCGCGCACCACCTGCCCGATGAAAAACGGCAGAAACAGAGACACCAGCAGAAACTTTCGCCAGGCAGATGACGACGTTCTGACCATCACATAGGCGTACGGAAAGGCCAGTGTCAGGGTCGCCAGCGTGACCACCGATGCGGCCAGCAGGGTTCGTAGCAGCACTTGCAGATAGACGGGTTGTTCCAGCAGATACCGGTAATTCCCCAGCGTATAGGCATCCTTCAGTCGATAGCTAGACAAGTCCAGTTCATGCAGACTGTACTCGAGCATGTATCCCAGCCCGATCAGCAGTATACCGACCAGCAGCAGCGCCGGTGTCAGGAACAACCAGCCGGTTGTGCGATGACATTTCGCAGGCCACACGAGGCTTGCGAAGGCCTCGATCTTGTCCATCAGGACCCACCGTAGTGGCAGTCTGTCCAGAGTACGTTTGGGCAAGTCAGTCATTCACTCTTGGCAACAGGCCGACCTCGAAAAAGAAACGAGGTCGGCCGAAGGATGGAATCAACCCTGGAAAATCTCGTTGAACCGGGCAAACCACTTTGGCTGGTTCTCCACCAGAATCGGTGATGGCACACTGACCAGTCTGGCGAAATCTTCAGGCTCTGTCGGGTAGGACGGGTCTCCCACCAGATCTTCCGGAGGTGCGATGCCCGGGAAGACAGGAGGCAGTCCGAGTAGCGAACACCATTTCTCCTGCGCCTCTCTGGACAACGCGAAGTTCACGAACTCCTTGGCCCAGTATTCCTCGTTTTCGGGCAAGCCCTTGGGAATCCACAGACCATCGGTGTCAACCTTGCATCCTTCTTCCGGCACGGTCCACTGCACATCGATTCCATTCTGCCGCGCTGCTCTGGCATTCACCGAGATCGTGCAAGCCAGGTCTATCTCGCCGTTCTGAAACCACGTCGTGAAGTCGGAGTCCTCCCCCAGCAGCGGCTCATTCGCCTTCAACTGCCGGTAGAACTCATAACCCGGCTCCATGTTGTCCGGAATGTCCTCAAAGGTTCCTCCACCGGCAATCACCGCAATGGGGTTGAACCCGATACCATCGTCATACAGGGCTATTCGTCCCTTGTATTTCGGATCCAGCATTGTCTTCCAGGAGGTGGGCGCACCGTCCGGGAATGCTTCCGGGCGATAGGCGCACACATAGACATACGCGTAGGTATTGACCAGCGGGTAGCCTTCCAGGCCTGCAGGCCTGGCCAGCGGCAGCAGCCCGTCGAGGTTCGACAGATCGCTCAGATCCACCGTGACACCTCTCAGAGCGGATATCGTGGCGTTGGTGGACGTGTCCCAGTTGACGTGAATCGGTGGAATGCGTCCCTGATCGACGGCAGACCAGATCTTCGGCTTGATTTCATTGTCTTCGGTGAAATCCAGGCGCACCTTGATACCGGTAGCGGCAGTGAACGGGTCGGCCACCCCGGCCTTGAGCGCATCGCCCCAGGCGCCACCCCAGGCACGAACGATCAGCTCCGAGGGTTTGTCGTTGGCTCTGAGCAAGGAAGGAAATGCCAATGCTCCGGCAGCCGCAGCACCCGCTTTCATCACGGTACGTCGCTGTACGTTCTTCACTACTTGTCTGTTCTTCATCACGATCCACTGATCAATGTTTTACAAGACACGCTTTTCAACAACAGGAAACGCATAGAACACCTCGGCATTCCAGCCCAGACGCACGCTCGCGCCAACGTCATGTTCGCCGTTCTTTCCGGGGTCATGATCGAACACATACACGGACGAGCCGCCCGTGTCCTCAACCTGCACCTCATACACCATCCGGTCACCCTCATAGATGCGCTGCCGCACAAGGCCCGACACCGAGTTGTCGTATCGGGAATCCTCCGTGTCGATCAGTGCGATCTGTTCTGCGCGCAAGGCGCAGTCGATGACATCTCCGACTGAAAACAACTGCTCGTTGCCACGAGCCAACAGCGTCACAGTGCCCAGCTCAACCGACAACGCGCCGTTCTCGATCGCCACGACCGATCCCTTGAACATCGATGTGACGCCGAGGAAACCGGCCACGAAACGATTGCCGGGCCTGCTGTAGATTTCCCGGGGTGTATTCGATTGCTGTATCACGCCCTCATCCATGACAATCATGTGATCGGACATGACCAGCGCTTCACGTTGATCATGGGTCACATTGATGGTGGTCACCCCCAGCTCTTGCTGAATTCGCCTGAATTCCAGCTGCATCTCCTCTCGCAGTTTCTTGTCCAGTGCGGACAAGGGTTCATCGAGCAGCAGCAGATCAGGATTGAAGGACAGGGCACGAGCAATCGCCACGCGTTGCTGCTGCCCGCCCGACAATTGGTGAGGTCGGCGATTGGCGAGATGACCCAGCTTGACCAGATCCAGGTACTTTTCGACCAGCTCCGGTATCAACGCCGGATTGAAACGTCGCATGCGCAGCGGGAAGGCGACATTGTCTGCTGCGCTCATGTGCGGGAACAAGGCCAGCTTCTGAAAGACCATACCGATGGATCGTTGGTAGGCCGGAACCGATTCGACATTCTGACCCTTGATCAGTATATGGCCTTCGGTGGGTTCGTCGAAGCCTGCGATCATTCGCAGCAAGGTTGTCTTGCCGCAACCGCTGGGGCCGACGATGGTCAGAAAGTCGCCTTGCGCCAGCGTCAGATTGGCACGATTGACCGCGACGGTCTTGTCGAATGCTCTGGACACCTGCCTGATCTCGACCATGTTGTCAGCAGTGCTCATAACTCCCGGCTCTGACGGTGAATGTCTGTCTCAAGGTAGGAAAGTTTACCCACCCTCTCTTGTATATACAAGATACAGGAAATATCCGGTATCAACGCACCAGATCGCCGGGACAGAGCCTGACGGTCACACGAAATTGATCCCCGGGATGCGAAAAGTAGCCCAGCGTCACAATTCGGGGGCCAACCCAGGTACGCCGCCTTATCTTCAGCAGCGGTTGACCCTCCTCCAGTTTCAGCCATCGACGTTCCTGTGCATCGGGTGTGCATGCCTCGACCACCTGCTCCAGTTCGGACACCGGTGCGATGGACTGGAAATACCGGAAGGTGGAGGTCGCCTGCAGATCCTGCTTGAGAAGATCCGGAGAAAAGTCTTCCCGAACGAAGCGGCGCTCCAATTGCATTGGCGCACCATCCGAGTAATGCAGGATGGCCACGTGCAGTATCTGCGAACCTCTTTTCACTTCCAGCAGCTCACTCACACGGCGGGTGGCCAGCCGTCTTTCCGCACTCAGCACCTTGCAGGAGTAGTCCGCCCCCTGCTCCAGCACGAAATCGCGTATGTCCTTGAGTTCGACCAGCGATGTCATGGGGCGAGCGCTGCTGACGAACGAGCCCACACCCTGTAGTCGAGTAATCAGCCCATCGCGCGTCAGTTCCCGCAAGGCTCGGTTGACCGTCATTCTGGAGACATCCAGTGCCTCGACCAGATCGCTTTCCGAGGGCAGCTTTGCACCCGGCAGGTATTGACCTGCACTGATGGCATCCGTGATATGGCGCTTTACCTTGACGTACAAAGGTGCCGGATCATTCATGACAGAGTGTCCTCATCGCTCGTCTGGGCATATTCATCAGCATTGACCGGATTCAGATTGCGGCAAGGTAACCGCCATCCACATAGAAAATCTGCCCGCTGACGTAGGCAGAAGCATTGCCTGCCAGAAACACCCCCAGCCCCACCAGATCATCCAGATTGCCGAAGCGCTGCATGGGAATCTTCGACAACATGGCCTCCTGCCACTGATCGTCCTGATAGAACTGTTCGGTCAAGGCTGTCCGAAAATAGCCGGGGCCCATGGCATTGACTCGGATGCCTCGGCCTGACCACTCGGTACTCAGGGCTCGTGTCATACCGAGCACACCGCTCTTGCTACTGGTGTAGGCCGTGGCTCCCGGCACCCCGACAGCGGATGTCAGCGAGCCCATGTTGATGATACTGCCCGGCTTCTGCACAGCCAGCAGTGCCCGCGCGAAACGCTGCGCGACAAAGAATGCGCCTTTCAGGTTCGTGTTGCTGATGCTGTCCCAGAGCTGCTCATCCACATCCTCCGACGGACACACCTGTTCGATGCCTGCATTGTTGACGAGTACATTGGCACTGAGTCCATCAGCCTCCAGTGTGCTGAAGAAATTCTCGATGGACTCGCCATTGCTGACGTCCAGTGCATAGGCGTGGGAACGACGCCCCAGCGACTCGATGGAACTCGATACCGCCTGCAGGGAATCCCTCGAGCGCGCCGTGACGATGAGATCGGCGCCAGCCGCAGCCAGCCCCGTGGCCAGGGCCTGGCCGATACCTCGGCTGGCTCCGGTCACCATGGCGGTGCAGCCATGCAGATCGAACAGAGCCTTGACGGATTCCGGGGTCATCCGACCACCTGTACAGGTTGATGAATTCGGCCTGAAGATATCCTGTATATACAGGCAGTGTCAACCGCAAAAACCCACTCAAATATAGTAGGATTTCCTACTGTATAGCCAGTGTTTTCAGCAAGTTGTAGCCGTGAACGCTGATCGACACACCGCTGAAGCCAGCGCAGTCCTCGCAACCAGACAAGTGTCTGACCCATGCCTCCGGTCGGTTTGTATTCAGCCCCCTGCCGTGCAGCGTACCCCGGCGCTTCGACCAAGCCTGAAGATCACCCACAGTCGGAGCCAGTCCCCCGAGGGCAGCTTGGCGATGGTGAGTGTCGCAATCATGACAGTGAGTTGACCGGTTGTCGGCTTTACTATGGTCGCTTAATAACAAATTGTGCACTTCGAGTTTATTGCTAATGGCTAGATTTCCAGAAAAGGCGTCGGTTGTCATCATCGGTCAGGGTGGGATCGTCGGGGCCTCGGTCGCACACCACCTGATTGAACGCGGTTGGAGCGACATTGTCGGCATCGATAAATCCGCCATTCCGACCGATATCGGCTCCACCGCCCATGCATCGGACTTCTGCTATGCCACCGCGCACGATCAGATGACCTGCCATACCACCCTGTACAGCATCGACTTCTATGAAAAGAGAGGTCACTACGCCAAGGTCGGCGGTCTGGAAGTGGCACGTATCGACGATGACGAGCGCATGCTCGAACTGCAGCGCAAGGTGGCCTCGGGCAAGGCGTTCGGCACACGAGCCACCATGATCAGCGCCAGTGAGGCAAAGCAGCGCATGCCACTTCTGGAAGAAGATGTCATTCAGGGTGCCCTGTGGGATCCCGATGCGGGGCTCGTGATACCCCGTTCGCAAGTGGTGGCCGGCGAACTGGTGGAAGAATGCGAAAAGACCGGCAAGCTCACCACCTTTGCCAATACATCGGCAACCGGCCTGGACATACAAGCAGGCCGCATTGTCGGTGTAGAGACCAGTCGCGGGTACATCAAGGCAGACTACGTGGTTGTCTGCGCCGGCTTGTGGGGCCGACTGATTGCACAGATGGCCGGCGAAGACCTGCCTGTGATGCCGGTCGATCACCCACTGCTCTGGTTCGGCCCCTACGATGAATTCGCTGGCACCGGCAAGGAAATCGGTTGGCCATTGCTGCGCGATCAGGGCAATTCAGCCTATCTTCGCGATACCGGCGACCCACGAACTGCGGAAGGCGGCATGATCGAATGGGGCTACTACGAGGAAAAGGAACCTCGCATGTGCCATCCGCGCGATCTGCAGGAGAAGGAGGAAGCGCGCCTGTCGCCGTCTCAGAGAGATCTTGAAATGGAGCAGATCATGGAGCCACTGGAACGGGCGATGGAACTGACGCCCATTCTGGGTGAACTGGGCTTTGACGAGAAGCGATCGTTCAACGGCCTGCTACAGGTCACGGCCGACGGCGGCCCCTCCCTGGGTGAATCCGCCAAGGTTCGTGGTCTGTGGTACGCCGTGTCCGTCTGGGTGAAGGACGGACCGGGAACCGGCAAGCTCATCGCAGACTGGATGACTGATGGTCGTACCGAACTGGATCATTTCGGTGTCGACGTGGCCCGCTATTATCCGTTTCAGCAGGAAGAGCAGTACATCCATGATCGCTGCTACGAATCGGCGTTCAAGATCTACAATCCGGCAGTCCACAATCGCGAACCCTATTCCAAGGGCCGTGGTATTCGCCGCAGCCCGTTCCACGAACGGGAAAAGGCACTCGGCGCCCATTTCATGGAAGCCGCTGGCTGGGAACGCGCCCACGGCTACGCCAGCAACGAGCACCTGCTGGAGAAATTTGGCGACCGTGTGCCGGTACGCGAGGCGGAATGGGACAATCGACATTTCTGGCGAGTGTCCAATGCCGAGCATCTGCAGTTGTCCGACGATGTCGGCATGGTCAACCTGTCGCATTTTGCGCTCTATGATGTCTCCGGCACCGATGCCGAGGCATTGATGGAATACCTGTGCGTGGCGAAGGTGGGTGGCGATACGCCGGTTGGCAAGGGTGTCTATACCCACTTCATCGATCATGCCGGAGGCGTGCGTGCAGACCTCACCGTGATCCGGCTGGCTGAGGATCATTTTCGCGTCATCGACGGGGGTGATTCAGGCAACCGGGACTTCATCTGGATGCAGCGTATCAGCCAGGATCATGGCTATACCGACGTCAGCATCGAGGACCGTACCGAAGATTTCTCTTGCCTAGGCCTGTGGGGGCCGAACGCTCGCACGACTCTGCAGAAAGTCATCTCGGATCCCGATGCCGTCTCACAGGAGAACTTTCCGTTCGCAGCCGTCAGGACCTTGCACATCGGCGAGGTTGAAATCAGCGCCTTTCGCATTTCCTACGTTGGCGAGCAAGGATGGGAACTGCATTTCGCCTATGAGGACGGCCTGGCGGTCTGGGATGCACTGGCCGCCGTGGGTGTCACGCCCGTTGGCGTGGAAACCTATGCCAACAGCAGGCGTCTGGAAAAGAGCCTGCGACTGCAGAATGCCGATCTGCTGACAGACTACAATCTGTACGAAGCGGGTCTGGCTCGCCCCAAGGTCAAGGCCGCCGATTTCCATGGAAAGGCCGCCTATCTGGAACAACGAGAACGGGAAAGGCAGCCTGCCTATCTGTGCACACTGACCCTGACAGACAACAAGGATGCTCAGGGAGTCGCCCGCTACCCGGTGGGCACCTGCCCCATCATCGACCCTGAAACGGATGCCGTACTGCAGGATGAACTGGGCCGACGCTCCTACACCACCAGCATCGCTTACGGCCCCTCGCTAGGCAAGAACATTGCCCTGGGCTATCTGCCCAGCGAATACTGCCAGGAAGGACGTTCCCTGTTGATCGAGTACTTCGGCGAGCAGTACCCCGTCACGGTGGAGGCCGTGGGCTACCGCGCCTTGTATGACGCAGAGAACGTCAAACCGAAATCCTGAGTGCAGGCTTGCCGTTTCGCGGGGATACGACTGCCTGAACCCGCCTGATTGAATGGCAGCCGGACGGGCCGGGCCCGGGCAGTGACGGTGTGCACTGCCCGGGCCCGGCCCTGCGGTTGATCGTTCTATGCCTTGGCCAGCTTCTGCACGGTGACCTTGAATGAATGGTCATCGGCATCGGTGAAGTACAGATCGCAATCGTAGCCCTGGTCGTCAAGGAAATGAAACACGCGTCGTGGCTGACTGATCGGATAAGGAACCAACAAGGTTGCAATCCGGTGTCGCCGCGATTCAGGGTAGCTGACACTCAGCTGTGAGCTGACGGGCAGGCCTTCGATTTCGGTTGGATCGACCCCTTCAAAGGCAGGCTGCTGTTGCAGTGTCGGCGCACCTGCTTCCGACCACAGCACCTGTCCGTAGAAGCCGGCTCGTTGGCCCGAATACCGGAAGGAGTTCTTGCCCAGTTGCAGTGGCTCGTTGGTGTGCAGCAACCAATCGATACTGACGGGCGAATCGGCATCGATGCTATCCACGATGACGAAATACTGATTGCGCACAAAGTACACATCGCGCAGCACACTGGTCACCTCCGGACTCAATGACGCATAGGCGGCCGTGGCATTGCCGCGAATGTGGATGTGGTCTTCGTGTGTCGTGGCAAATTCGATCGCGCCGGAAGCCCGCATGTTCCTGGCCTTGTCCTTGTCCGCGTACTGCCCTTTCCCATTGATCAGGATGGCGTTCTTGGAGCGAGTCTGCCGCCGCCAACTCTGATGCATCGAGCTGTTGAAGGCAACGTAATAGCCCGACTGGATGGCCAGATCTTCCCCGCAGGCCGAGAATACGAAGGCATTCTGATCGCCATGACTGTGACTGACAGAACCATAAGGGCTGGATTTCATGACGAACTGGATGTGCTTGTCCGGATCATCCATGCTCACTTGCAGCGCAACCCAACCGATACCCTTGAACCAGCGAAGGACGTCATCCTCGGCCGGAGCCCTGGCTTCCACAACGGGAAAATCATGTCGGTAGACCATGTCGTCAAAACGCAGATCCCACCAGCCATAGTTGTAGAATTCCATTTCGGTACCCGGATCATTTCGAAGTATCTCTTCGAAATACCATTGATAGGCACCGTTACCGGTGACGCCGGCAAACTGCCTGAGGTTGTAACCGACTTTCAGGCATGGCAGGTCACCCATGGTCGAATCGTCCCCGAACGTGCAACGCCGCGTATCCGGTGCCTTTGTGTAAAGCGGAAAATCCCCGGTTTTCTGGAAGAAGGGTCGCTGATAGATATCAAGCCCGGTAGCGCTCTTCAGCAGATTGGCGGCATCGATGAGATACGCCATGCCCGTCATCCAGTAGTGCGGCCCTTCGGCCCAACCACCGTCAGCGTCCCCCCAGGGTGAGTACACCGTGAACAGGAATTCGACACTGTAATCCAGCCATTCGCGAGCCTCCGGTTCTTCGTGCAACATGGCCAGGCAAGCCGGAACGAGCACTGCTGATACCGAGCGAACCGCATGGCTGTCGAACGGAAAGAGATGGATGTTGGATTGCTGCATGACGTGCACGGCGATCTGCCGGGTACGCGCCAGCAAGGCCTTGCGCACCAGCAGGCGTTCGTCTTCATCGAGTTGATCGTGCAGCCAATCGTACCCCCAGGCCAGTGCCAGGTTGATCCTGAAGGCCCACTCATCGGTGTAGGCTCTGGAGGTCGTCCCATCGGGGTTCCATGAGGAGGCTTCCAGCAGCCAGGCCTTGGCTCGTTCGAGCATCTGCTCGTCTTCGAGAACCTTGCCGCCAATGGCCAGATGACGGATGGCATACAGCACTTCCTGGCAATCGATGTAGGTCTTGCGCCACACCGGTGGCGTACGCTGGTTGTTCGGATAAGGCAAGGGTTCGCTCAGGATCTCGCGTTCCATCCAGGGCTGCACGGACTGCCTGAAGAACGTGTCCCAGCCGCAATAGGACGCATCCTGATTGACTTCGCTGCGAAAACTGGCCAGGGAATCCGGATTCAGCCATAGACGCGGATGGCTTGCACTCACCTGCGCATAACGCACATCCCGAGCAGGCAGTGGCGTCTGCGGCAGTTCCTCTTCAACGCGAAACGTGCGTGTCTTGCTCCATTGACTGATGGGTGCACCGGCATCGGCAGACCATTCGGCATAGGACCAGACGTAATCGCCAGGAGCCAGAGCCTTGTCCGGTGTGTGGAAATTCAGGGGAATATTCGTGTAGAGCGTGGTCTCGGCATCGGCAAACTGCTCGCTGCGGGAAATGCGCAAGACGTAGCGTGCGTCTTCATCCAGAACCGGCAGCCAGCTGAATCGCGGTGGATTTTCCGTTATCCGGTCGCCGGCCTGTGGTCTGTAGCTGATGGTCAGCCCGCCCGCCGCTGGTTCATCCAGATAGGCAAGCTCTGGCTTGGTGGAATCACCACTCTCGGACACACGTAATGACATTGGACACTATTCCCTTTGAATGTTTTGAATCACACGGCCCACCCCTTGTCTCGGGATGGGCCGCTGGCTGCTGCTTGTCAGCTTCCGTATTGGCGATCGTAGGCCGCCTGCATGACCTCGATGATCTTGTTGTAACCCAGCTTGTCGAGCTGCTCCTGATACTTGTCCCAACCCGCTTCGACATCTTCAGTGCCGAGGATCCAGATCTGCTGCATCTCCAGCATGTAGGTCAGCAGATTGCCCTGATACTTGTCATAGACATTCTGCTCTTCAGGGTTCATCGACACGCCCAGAAACTGCTCTGTCAGATAGTCACCGGCTTCATACAGCGCGATACTCTCCAGACCCATTTCATTGGTCCATTGAGCCTGATACTCGAAATCCTGCGGAAATCCTCGAGGAATCTGTGCGCCGATATTCCACATCTGTGCATTGACCGGATCTGAGGCGTTCAGGATTTCAGGCTTGTAGATGGCCTTGCCATCGACCAGGTCGTAATGTTCGCCTTCGACACCGAAGTTGGACAGACGTCGGCCCAGCTCGGTGAACCAGAAATCAAAGTACTTGATGGTTTCCACCGGATGCTCGTTGGAGTAGCTGATGGCCCAGCCATCGGGCTTGACCGGAATGACCCGGTGCTCTTCGAGCTGTCTGCCGGATGGACTGGCCGGAGGCGGCATCGCCTTGAGGTTGAAGCCGGGTACCTTGTCAGCCAGTGACACGTTGAAACTGGTCGTTGACGGATACCAGTCATGCGTCATCCCACCCAGGTTGTCTCCGAAAAGTACCTCGCGAGAGCGCTTGCCGCGCGTGAAGAATTCCGGATCGATCAGGCCTTCCTGATACCACTTGGCCAGATTCTTCATGCCAGTCTTGTACTCTTCCTCGGTATAGCCGTGAACGACCTTGCCATCCTTGACGTAGTAGTCATGGAAGGTGTCGGAGCCGGTGGTTCTGGCATCCCACAGGATGACCAGTCGAACGATCTCCTCCCAGTCACGCGACAGGAACGGAACCTCATCCTTCTTGCCGTTGCCATTCGGATCGTCGTTGCGGAAAGCCGTGAGCACTTCGTACAGCTCATCGACGGTTGTCGGGGTTTCCAGCTCCAGAATATCCAGCCAGTCCTGCCGAATGAAATACATGCGCCCGAAGTCCCCCTCCGGAAGATACGGGATGTAATAGATATTGCCGTCCGCTGCACTGATCGCCGACTTGATGTCGGGCCGCGATTCGAAAAAGGCCTTGATGTTCGGCGCGTGCTCGTCGATCAGATCATTCAGAGGCAGAAAGGCACCCTCTTGACCATACTGATTGAAGCCGTCCTTCAGGCGGTTTCCGCCGACGATATCGGCCAGATCGCCCGATGCAATCATCAGGTTGAATGCGTCAGCACTTTTCTGGGTAGCCATGGAAGCCACGCCGTCGAGCTGGATGCCGGTGAGCTCTGCGGCCCTCTTCTCGACCGGCCACTCGTTGTCGTACACGATCTTGTCGCCCGAGTGGAAATGGATTGTCAGAGTCAGCGGCTTATCGACGATACGATAGTCCTCATCGGCTGCCAGGAGAGGGGCAGACAGCCCCATGGTGGACGCTATGGCAAGCGCCAGTGGTAGTTTCATCGCTCTCATGGATTCCTCCGTTTGTAGTGATCTTCGGGTAGTGCTTCTGGTGTGGTAATGGTGATCATTCCTTCACGCCTCCCAGCAATATTCCCTTGTTGAAATACTTCTGCAGGAATGGATAGATGAACAACACAGGAATGATCGATGCAACGATGATCGCGGCCGTCACCGTCTCGTATGAATAGGCCGCTTCGAGCAAGGTGCTGCCGAACTCCTCATCACTGGTCAGCGAAACAATGGTCTGACGCAGAAATACCTGCAAGGGAATCTTGCCTTCGTCACGCAACAGGATCATGGCCCAGAAGAAGCCGTTCCAGCGGGACACAATGCAAAACAATGCAACAGTGGCGATGGCAGGTTTGGACAGCGGGATATAGACCTTCCATAGAACCTGGAAGTCGTTGGCTCCGTCCATTCTCGCAGCTTCCTCGAAAGACTGCGGTATGCCCTCGAAGAAGTTACGCAGCAAGATGACATTGAAGGCATTACAGGCAAAACCGATGATGATGCCGAAGTAACTGTCCAGCAGTCCCAGATCCCTCATGTTCAGAAAGAACGGGATGAGTCCGGCATTGAACCACAGGGTAAACGCCACGAACAGGTTGAAGAAACGACGTCCGATCAACTGAGGCCTGGACAAGGCATAGGCACCCGGGATGATGATCAACAGGCTGACGATGGTGCCGAATACCGTATAGATGAAGGTATTCATGTACGAAACCCAGAACTGGGACTCGTTCCACACGTATTTATAGGCTGCCAGGGTCAGGTCGATGGGACGGTAGATCACGTCACCGGCTGTTACGGCCGAGCCGGAACTGAACGATACCGCGGCGATATAGATGAACGGATACAGCGTACTCAGCGCGAACAGGGTCAGCAGGAAGATGTTTATCCTGACAAACAGCTTGTCGCCTCGGGAGTAGAGATTCATGTTTTGCATTGTTATCTCTCCTACCAGAGTGAAGTACGCGTCAGCCGACGGCTGATCGTGTTCGCTGCCATGACGAGAACGAAGGCAACGACTGCGTTGAACAGACCGGCTGCGGCGGCAACATCGTATTGATTACCCACCAGACCCTGACGATAGATGAAGGTGTTGATGACATCTGCCGTCTGGAACGTGGAGGGTTGATACAACAGGATGATCAGCTCGAAACCGACTTCCAGCAGATTGCCGATGCGAATGATCAGCATGATGATGATGGTGGGCAGAATGCATGGCAGTGTGATCTTCCACATCATCTGCCAGCGGCTGGCGCCATCGACAACCGCACTTTCATACAAGGACGGGCTGACCCCGGCAATGGCTGCCAGGTAGACGATAGACTGGAAACCCGCTTCCTGCCAGATACCTGAGCCGATGAAAATGGGTCGGAACCATTCGGGTTGAGTCAGAAAGTAGATGGGTTCGAAGCCAAGCTTCTGCAGCAGGAGATTGACCACACCGGTTGACGGCGAGAAGATGTTGATGACGATACCGGCGATGATGACCAGCGAAATGAAGTGCGGTAGATACACGATGGTCTGCAAGCTCTTTCTGAACTTTCCCTGTGCAATTTCATTGAACATCAGAGCCAGGATGATCGGGGTCGGAAAACCGATCAGCAGATTCAGGAAACTGATGATGAACGTGTTCTTGATGGCGCGAATGAACATGTCGCTGTCGAACAGCGTCCGGAAGTGTTCCAGTCCCACCCAGGGACTGGCGTCCACTCCCTTGAACAGGCTGAAATCCTTGAACGCTATCTGCAAGCCGTACATCGGCTTGTACAGGAACAGCAGAAACCAGATGACCAGCGGTGCCAGCAACAGGTAGATCTGCCACTCTCGCTTGAAATGCTGTATCAGCGAGCTGGTTCGTGATGAATTCTTCATCGCGCTACCCCACTGCCTTGTCGGCTTGGTAGAGCGCCGAGCCACTTTTTTCGTCGAAGATCTTCACACGACTCACATCCACATGAAACTGCTTGATGTCATTGAGGTGAGAGATGTCGCCATGTGTCGGGGTCTTGATGACGAAGGGTTCTCCACCGACACTGGCGTGAATCAGTGCTTCCGAGCCCAGTGGTTCGATGAGATTCACATCCAGGGGTACCGAGGGTTCGCCACCCGAGGCTTCCAGCAGCACATCTTCCGGCCGGATACCGACGATCACGGATTGACCGTTCGCAGCCGCCAGCCCTTCTGCCCTCGACAGGGGAATACTGACCGTGTCCGATATTCTGGCGACAGAGCCGTCTGCGCCATCGGCGATGGTTGCCTTCACCTGATTCATGGGCGGCGAACCGATGAAGCCGGCAACAAAGCGATTGACCGGATTCATGAACAGTTCCATGGGCGTACCGATCTGTTCGATACGGCCGGCACTCATCACCACGATCCGATCGGCCAGCGTCATCGCTTCTACCTGATCGTGCGTGACGTAGATGCTGGTGACACCCAGACGCGAATGCAGTCGCTTGATTTCGGCACGCATCTGGGTTCTGAGCTGGGCGTCGAGATTCGACAAGGGCTCATCGAAGAGAAACACTTCCGGATGACGTACGATGGCCCGGCCCATCGCAACCCGCTGTCGCTGACCGCCCGACAGGTCGGCAGGTTTTCTCTCAAGGTAGTTTGTCAAGCCCAGAATCTCGGCAACTTCATTGACAGAGCGCGTGATTTCCGCCTTGTCCACCTTGCGTATTCTCAAACCGAAGGCGATGTTCTCTGCCACGTTCAGATGGGGATAGAGTGCATAGTTCTGGAATACCATGGCAACATCGCGATCCTTTGGCGCGACGTCATTGACCACACGATCTCCGATGGACAGCGTACCGTCCGAAATTTCCTCGAGGCCGGCTATCATGCGCAACGTCGTCGACTTTCCGCAGCCCGACGGGCCCACCAGCACAACGAACTCCTTGGAGTCCACTGTCAGATCAATGCCGTGAACGACATCGACCTCCGCGTATCGCTTGACGATCTTTTCCAGAACTACCTGTGACACTATTCACCTCCTGAGTGATCCGGCTGACGTTGTGCTGCGCACCGCACGAATCCGGTTTTCTTACATTCTCGTGGTTCGACTTCCCGGCCTGGCAAGACCGGACGTTTCTATGAATGCCAGCAATTCGGGCAATGCCGAAAGCTCCTGAAGCTCACCTTCCAGAGAGCCGATGTGACGAACCAGTGCATTCTGGGCTTCGTCTTCATCGCCGCTGCGGATGGCTTCAACGATCGCCTTGTGATCACTGAGAACACCCGATCGCCTGTTGATCCTGAAGCGATGCTTCAGCTGCCGGATTCGGTGTATTTCGCTTTGCGTACGCTTGACAACAGACCACGCCCCCGTGACACCCGCCATCTCGAAGAAGGCTCTATGCAGCCGATCATCCAGCAGAAAGAAGCCGGCAAAGTCTTCCTTGTCCAGAGCCTCGGATTGCTGCGCGATGATGTCGTCCAGCTGCTCCTGAGCCCGCATATTGGTATGAAAGGCAGCCGCACGACGCACCGCGCCGATCTCGAGCTGCAGACGAATGAAGCACGCTTCGATATAGGTATTGATGCGTATCGGGGCGACGTAGGTGCCACTCTTCGGAACCACGCTGACCAGCCCGGTTTCCTCCAGCCTGATCAAGGCTTCGCGCACGGGTGTCTTGCTGGCATTGAGTGCCTCGGCGATCTCCTTCTCCGTGATCAACTGCCCTGGCAACAGGCGGATCGAGACGATCAATTGCAGGAGGACGTCGTAAATCTGCGTTACCAGTCCCTGCCCTTGCTCCAGCTCGACTTCCTCCAGCAAGCTGCTGATCGGACTGAGCACCGGCAAATCTGTGATTTTTGAGACGGGCACCTTGTATTTTCGACTCACATATATCTAAGGTTCAATCTAAGATATCAGATATTGGTGACGAATGTGCACATCAGTTGATATTTTATTCGCGAGTCCAGGCTGAGCCCAGGCGGCGTACTTCGGTGCGCACGACCGGCCGTGGACGGCTGTCAATACCCCGGCAGTCGCCGAATATCGGCAATCGCACTAAAGTCTTGCCCCGCACTGCCGTTCAACGAGCTACAAGCGCTCGGCAGGAAAATCCATGGAGGCTGCTGAGGCGTAGGTTTTTCGAGCACTGATTTCATGGGTAGTACGACCGCGGCCAGAAGGGAGGCCATAAGACACAAGCAGAATGAACTGTTGTACAAAGCCACCCGATTTTCAGTGGTTGGTTCTCTGCTGGCCGCCATCGTGGCGATGTTCTATTTCAGATCTCTGGCAGCGTCACAGGCAGCGGTGTGGACATGGTTCATCCTGTTGTCCGCCGTCTATCTGCTCCGAGCTGCGGACTGCCACCTGTTTCTTCGAGCCCCTGCCGCCGCACAGGCAGACGTCAGGCACTGGACGATCCGGTTCAGGACAGGCGCCATTGCCTCGGCTGTTGCCTGGGCACTGTCGATGTGGATGCTGTTTCCCGTCAACAATGACGCCCATCAGGTGTTGCTGGTTCTGATGCTCGGTGGCGTGGCCGCCGGTGCTCTGGCGTCCCTGCCCTACGATCGCACACTGAGCAATATCTTCCAGGGTTGCCTGTTTGTCTCCGTGATTACCCGACTATGGCTCGAGGGCGACGGCTTTTCGATCGAGCTCTCCCTGTTCAGCGCCTTCATCTTCGGTTTTCTGCTTGCCTGCGGAAAAGGCGTGGGAAAGAACTACATGGACTTGCTCAGGCTGCGCCAAGACTCGCAAGAGACGAACCTGACCCTGATCCGCACCACCGAACAGATGGCGCGCCTTGGCTACTGGCAGTGGGATCTCAATTCCAGAACCGTGGATCTGTCGAACCATCTCACATTGATGCTGGGCTTCCAGCAGACAACGGTGGAAATCAAGGATTGCTTCTCATTGATTCATCCGGATGACTTGCTGAAAATGCAGCATGCCTGCACGCAGGTGATCAAGACGGGCAACAACGCCGAGGTCGAATTTCGCACCTCGGACAACATGACCGGCGACCGGCGTCATATGCGACAGGTTCTCAAGCTGCTTGCCGACTCCGATGACAAGACCTTTCTGCTGGGCACAGTACAGGACGTGACCGACATCAAGTCGGCTGAACAGAAGATCTACAGCATGGCCTACTACGACGAGCTGTCAGGCCTTGCCAATCGGGCGCATTTTCATGAGCATCTGGACGCAGAATTTGCTCTGGCCAGATTGCGCCATCAGCAATTCGCGATCATCTATGTCGACCTGGATGACTTCAAGGGTGTCAACGACTCCTATGGCCATGAGTGCGGTGATCAATACCTGATTCATTTCTCCGCATACCTGAGCTCTCTGGCACAACGCGGCGATATGGCGGCACGTCTTGGTGGTGATGAGTTCTGCCTTCTGATGAGGAATATCAACGAGCGTCAGGACGCGGCCAATACCGCCCTGCAGTGCCTCGAGTACTGCAACCAGATCGTACAGCTGGGGAACCATCGCATTCACCCGCGCATGAGTGTCGGGGTTGCGCTTTTTCCGGACAATGCACAAAACGCCGACGACCTTGTCAAGTGCGCCGACATGGCGATGTATACCATCAAGCAGTCGGGCAAGCACAACTACGCCTTCTACGATGAAAGGATGGCGATCGACAATCGCGAGCGGGTTCGGCTTGAGGCAGACCTTCGCCAGGCATTGCAACGACAGGAATTCGAACTCTGGTATCAACCCAAATTCGATATCCTGAAAAATACCATGACCGGGGTGGAAGCCCTGATACGCTGGCGTCACCCCGAGAGAGGAATGATTCCTCCAGACCTGTTCATCTCGACTGCGGAGCGGGTCGGCATGATCAAGGAAATCGGTGAGTGGGTTCTCGTGAACGCCAGCGCACAGATGAGCCGCTGGAATGACATGAATATTCATCTCGGCATGGCCGTCAACATATCCGGCGACCACCTGGTAGCCGAGGGCTTCTGCGATTTCGTTTTCGAAACGCTCACCGAGAACCACGTGAATTTTCAGGATGTCGAGATCGAGATCACCGAAAGCCTCAGCCGTGACCCCGAGGTGCATACCCGAATCTGTCGTCGACTGAGACACAAGGGTGTACGCGTCGCCATCGATGACTTTGGTACAGGCTATTCTTCCTTGTCGGTGCTGGGCAAACTCGAAGTCGACACACTAAAGATCGACAAATCGTTCATCGATGGCATCGCCGAAGACCCTGCAGCGCAGTTCATGGTGAAAAGCATCATCGAGCTCTCTCTGGGCCTGGGCTACGAGCTCGTGGCCGAGGGCGTGGAAACGACGCAGCAGCTGCAATTTCTGCGTGACAACGGCTGCCCCTATGTACAAGGGTATCTGTTCAGCCGACCGGTTACAGCGGACCAGATCCCGGCGCTGACCGGTATGGATTGGTCACTGAACCGTGCCGCCTGAGAGGGCCATATCCGTACATCGTCAGCGTGCGCCGATCGAAGAATAACGATCGGCATTCGGCATTCGGCATTCTGCGTTCTGCGCAGATAACGATCAGCGAACACCGAGTACAGGTCCCCGAGTACTGGATACCGGTCACCGAAAACTGAATACCGAGCATCGAGCATCGAGCATCGAGCATCGAGCATCGAGCACTCGAGCACTCGAGCCCATCAATACAGCATTGATACCCGCATGAGCGTCTCGAATCGCCTACTATATTTTCTACAACATTTCGCTGATCAAACGCAAGCTATTAAAGTATTTAACAGTTATTAACATATCGTCGTCTTGACGATCTATCTCTCGATAGTAATCCTAGACAAAAGGATAAGCAAAAAATTGCGCACCAGCAGCTGGACCTGCGATACGAGAGACAGTTGATGAGCAGCACTCACAAGCCTGTACCCGCACCTGGCAAGACAGAAGTCGATGAATTCCTGGATCGTGAGGAGTTCAGAAGACAATCCAACAAGGTTCTGCACGGCCACCCTTCCCCACTGCACTGGAAACCACTTTCATCTCCACCGAGCCTGTTGCTCGAGGAACGTGCTGCCTGTTCACGCGACACTTCTTTCGATGTCAATCTGTACGTCGGGACGCCGTTCTGTATCAAGACCAAACCCGCTCGCTGTGGATTCTGCCTGTTCCCCAGCGAAGACTACGAAGGCAACCGTGGTGTGGAAGCCTACCTGGGTTATCTGGATAAGGAATTCGAACTCTACAAGCCCTACTATGGCGAGGACAAGCTCGCCAGCATCTACTTCGGTGGAGGCACCCCCAATCTGTATCGGCCCGAGCACTACCCTCAACTGATGCACATGGTCGACAAGCTGTACGGCGGCGTTCCCCGCGACATCGAGATCACCCTTGAAGGAATCCCGCAGCTGTTCAGTGAACCCAAGATACGCGCCATGAAGGAAGCCGGATTCAACCGGGTGAGCATCGGTGTTCAGCAATTCAACGACAAGCTGATCGGTTACAGCGGACGACACCAGAAACTGCAGCAGGTGCACCAGTCGCTGGAACTGTGCCACAAGTACGATCTGGCCAATAGCGTCGACCTGATCTACGGCTGGCCCGAACAGACTCTCCAGGACATGCTCACTGATCTGCAAAGAGCGGTGGATGCGGGCGTTCATCACATCACCCACTACGAACTCAATATTGCCGGTCGCAGCAATTTCTCGGCGCCGGCGCAGCGCAAACTGCTACCGGAGATCACCGACAATATCGAAATGTACCATGCAGCCAACGAGTTTCTCCGCGGCGCCGGATTCGAGCAGGTCACGGTCTACGACTGGCGCAGACGACCCACCGATGAAGAATCGGCACGCCTCAGCTCATACGACTATGAACACAATATGCATGAGTTCGTGCAGCAGGACGATGGCAAGGTCAACGAGATCAGACAGGTATGCGGCATCGGCTTTGCTGCGGTCAACTTCCATGTCAACAGCCTGAGCGCAGACAGCCGTAGCTGGATATACATGAACCAGACCTCTCTGAAAGACTACTGCGCCAAACTCGATCGCGGAGAATTTCCGGTAGAACGAGGCTTCATCTACCAGCATGAGGATGTCAAGCTTGCCTGGTTGTTTCAGTCCATGCAGACCATGAAAATCGATACTGCCGCCTATCAACAGGTATTCGGCGAGAATATTCTGGAGAGCTTCGCTAGCGTCTGGGAGGCACTGGAAGCTCGCCATTGGCTGCGCAAGGATGATGAGGTTCTACACTTCTCGGGCACCGGGCAGTACTATATACCGATGTTCCAGTCACTGATAGCCAGCAAGCGATTGGCCGAGATACGCAGCAGCAACAAGGACGTGAGATCGTTGAAGAACATCCCGATCAACGCCATTGACTGACCACGTGACAAGTCGATTCACGATCACAAGTGATCGTGGATCCACTCTTGCACTTCATCGCATTGGCCTTCGAACAGGTGACGGCAAGGCTGCCGTGGGCGACCCGGTCCTGCTGGCCCACGGCACTTTCTCCAACCATCGGACCTGTGGAGGTCTGGCACGCTATCTGGCCAGTCGTGGTTTCGATTGCTGGCTGATAGACTTTGAAGGTCATGGACAAAGCAACTCGGTAGAGCCCCCGGCCGATTTCGAAACACTGTTTCTGTCCGGCACACGTGCCGCGCTACAGTTCGTGCACGACACCAGCGGTAGCAAGGTGCACTGGGTAGGCCACAGCGGTGGTGGCCTTGCCCCACTGATGACCATGGCAAGGCAGCCGGAAACGCTCGACAAACTTCAATCGCTGACCCTGCTTGCCAGCCAGGCCTGCCAGGCCGGAGAACTGCCATCGCATCGGCTGATACTGAGAGGATTTTCCGCGCTGACTCGCCTGCTCGGTCATGTGCCGGCCAGAGCACTCAAGCTGGGTCCGGACAATGAGAACGCTGCCGTCATGCTGCAGTGGTATGGCTGGAATCTGAGCGGGCAATGGACAGGCACAGACGGGCTCGACTACAGCAGGACCTTGAGCCAACTACACAACCTGAAGCATCTTCCGATCCTGACTCTGGCTGGCAGCGGGGACTGGTTCATCGCACCGACAGGCGCGTGCAGAAGTCTGCAATCCTTGTTGCCCAGCGACAGGAAAACATGGCTGGAATGTGGTGTTCAGGGCGGTTATAGTGAAAACTACAGCCATGCAAGACTGGTCAGTTCGCGTTCATCAGCGCGCGAAATCTGGCCACGTATTGCCGATTGGCTACTCGATAACACAGCGAAGCGCGCCACCATCCCCGATTGATGCATGACTGACTCATTCAACCAGCCGCTGAGCGGCAACACCATGCCCCGCTTCGGCGGACCGGCTACCATGATGCGCCTGCCATCGGCTCTATCCGCAGCAGGCCTTGATGCCTGCTTCGTTGGCATTCCGATGGACATCGGGACATCCAACAGACCCGGTACCCGGCTCGGACCTCGCCAGATCAGAGACGAGAGTCGCATGATCCGACCCTTCAACATGGCTACCGGTGCCGCACCGTTCCAGCGGATGCAGGTGGCCGATATCGGCGATGTACCCATCAACACCTTCGACCTGAAGAAAAGTGTCGACATCATCGATGCCCATTATCGTGAAATACTGTCGCACGGCACCATCCCACTGACACTGGGAGGGGACCACACGCTGACCTGGCCGATTCTTCGCGCCATCAAGGATAGACACGGCCCGGTAGCCCTGATCCATGTCGATGCACATGCCGACACGAACGAGGAAATGTTCGGTGAAACCGTGGCTCATGGTTGCCCGTTTCGTCGCGCCTGGGAAGACGGCTGCCTGCTGAACGACCGGGTCTATCAGATCGGCCTTCGCACAACGGGCTACTCTCCGGATGATTTCGACTGGGGAAGAAACAAGGGATGGACCGTGGTTCAGGCCGAACAATGCTGGCATCAGTCGCTGGCTCCTCTCATGCAGGAGGTGAGACAGACAATCCGCGATGCACCGGTCTACCTGAGTTTCGATATCGACAGCCTCGATCCCGCTTTCGCACCCGGCACCGGCACTGTCGAACCCGGGGGCCTCACGATCTGGCAGGCCTATGAGATTGTCAGAGGGTGTGCCGGTCTGAATCTGGTAGGTGCCGACCTGGTCGAGGTCTCTCCCCCCTATGATCCGAGCGGCAATACAGCGCTCATCGCTGCCAACCTTCTCTATGAAATGCTGTGCGCACTGCCAGCTTGCCAGTGACTTTCCCGACCAATAATCACAAGCTCGGTCCAAGGCAGCACGAACCCGATCCATATAACGAGAACTCAGTCCAGGCAGCACGAACCAGGCCCATGCTGCTTTAGTCTGTTCTAGGCTGCTGTGCCTTTGACCTTGCGGCGCCTGGCGCTCTCCAACAGTTTGAGCCGCCGCAGGTAGTTGTCTACGGTGGGTATCCCACCGTAGATGTGCAGCGCGTAGCTGATTTCCTCGAAGCCTCTCTTGGTATCGGATCGTTTGCGGGATTGTCCCGCCTCATAGTCCTTGAGATCACGGACGCTCAGGGAAACCGGTGACGGTAGACGGATCAAGGGCAGATTGGCCGCATGGGTATACAAGGCACTAGCCTTTTCCAGCGGATCGAATAATTGTGCACGGGGATGCGGTCTCACATAATTGCGACGCACAAGCTGATACGGGATTGCGCAAGGCTCCGGACCCAACAGGTCTTCCTCGGTCAGCTCGACAGGCACCGGCAGAGTACTGAAGTACTGCAAGCTGATCTCCAGTGCCTGTAGCCGGTCCTTGTCGGGCGTGCCTGACTTCACTCTGCGCTTCTCCTCTTCGATTGCCGTCTCACACAAGGCTATGGCCTCGGCGGGTGTGATCCAGACATCGGCCGGCGTCTGACATTGCCAAGTCAGGTTCAGGCGTGAGATGTTCTCTGGAACGATGTGCAAGTGGCGATAGACATGATTCATGTGTATACCGGGAAACAGTCGTTTGCATGCACGGCTACGAGCGACCGTGTCGGGGTAAGCCTTCACCAGATGCTTGTGCAGTTGATCCTTGAGGGTGTTCAATGCGGCCACCGACTCACTCAGATCCTGCGACACACAGATCACGCCGGGTAGTCGATAGGTTGTCGTGCTCTTCTGGCCAGCCGACATCGATAGCCGTGTGAATGCATCGCAGGCCAGGTCGAGTGCATGGGCGTCAACCGTTTCCGGATTTCCCCATCTCTGCACATCGATATGTGTCGGCACGATGTCCTCGGCATCGACGGTGGGCAGCTCATAGACAACCACGCCCGTGCAATGACGACGAATCGTGCGGACCAGGTTACCCAGAGCTTCGGTCAACTCCTCCAGGAGTTGCAAAGCCGTCAAGTTGTCGAGAGATTCCATCCTGTATTTATAGCATTATCAGGGCCTTGTACCGTGATATCTCGTATTTGCACGGACACAGGACCGGCAACAAGCCATCTCTCAACGACTGGTTTCCCAACTGCCAGGATAGAGTCACCCGCTCCCTCCTACCTGGTGACTCATGTCAGGAGAAAGACCTGCGTGTTCTGGATGTCGGAGCCTGCATCGAGACGCGCTTTTTTGCAATGGTGGTATATTTTGAAGCGGTGCAGCCTGAGTGGTGAACGCGTCTTGTCATATCTCTGTCGGCAGCACCCCTCTCGACAACACTCTTCACCCTTCTCAGCAACGCCCTTCTCAGCAACACCCGTCTCAGCAACATCCTTCTCGGGCAGCATCCATACCGCCCAGCCTCCGTATCAGGCGGCCGCCTCTTCTCTGTCCAGGGTCAACACGGCAGGTGTCAATTGCTGCACGGCTTCATACTGCGACAGAAAGACCTGCCCGGTCAGCTCGTCCAGAAAGTGTGATTGCTGCAATCTGTCCATGACAGGCCCCTTGACCTCGGTCAGGTGCATGCAGATGTCAATATCCTTGAGTCGATGATTGATGGCTTCCAGCGACTCGAGAGCGCTCATGTCGATCTCGTTGACGGCTGAACACATCAACACCAGATGCCGCGTGTTTTCACTGGAGACAATACGATCGTAGATATAGTCTTCCAGATAACGCGCATTGGCAAAATACAGACTCTCATCGACTCTGATCGTGACCAGCGACGGATCTGTCAACACCCGATGACGATTGATATTGCGAAAATGCTGAGTGCCCGGCACCAGACCCACTTCAGCGACATGTGGGCGCGAGGTCTTGTAAAGAAACAAGGCTACCGAGGCAAGCACACCGGCACTGACACCCGCTTCCACACCGATGGCGAGCGTGACAGCCATGGTGATGAACACTGCCGTGAAATCCGCTCTGGAATAGGACCAGCTGCGCTTGAGAATACCGAAATCCACCAGCGAGAAGACCGCCACGATGATGGTCGCTGCCAGAGTGGCATTGGGCAGGTAGTGAATGAGCGGTGTCAGCATCAATGCCGCGATCGCCAGCATCACGGCCGTCATGGCGCCGGCTGCAGGTGTCTCGGCACCGGCATCGAAATTGACAACAGAACGTGAAAAGCCACCGGTCACCGGGAATCCTCCCGTAAGCGCCGCCCCCACATTGGCAGCCCCCAGGCCGATCAGTTCCTGATCAGGGCGAATACGTTGGCGCCGTTTGGCGGCCAGCGTCTGTGCAACCGATATGGATTCGACAAAGCCGATGACGGATATCAGCAGCGCAGGTATCAACAGCTCTTTCAGCAGCTCGGGCGAGAAACTCGGCCAGGTCAGCGGGGGCAAGGATTGCGGCACCACACCGACCACACTGACACCATGGGTATCGAGCCTGAACGCCCAGACCAGAAGTGTTGTAGCAACAACGGCCAGCACCGGACCGGTACGAGCCAGTGCCTCCGCCATTTTCGCGCCAAGCCCGAGCCTCAGCAGCAAGGCCTTGAGCCCTTTTCGGCACCAGAACAGAAACGCGGTTGATACCACGCCCAGCACCAGTGTTATCCAGTTGATCGCTCCCAGCTGACTTCCCAGTGAGATCAGCAGATCGAACAGATTATGCCCACCCGCCGACACACCCATGACATGCTTCAACTGACTGGCTGCGATGATGATGGCTGATGCCGTGATGAAGCCGGCAATGACGGGATGGGACAGGAAATTGGCCAGAAAACCCAGCCGAAATAGCCCCATGGCAACCAGCATCACCCCGGACAGACCAGCCAGTGTCAGCGCAGCTGTGGCGTAGTCCACTCCCGTGTTCTGAACAACGGTACCGACAGCTGTCGCAGTCATCAGTGACACCACCGCCACCGGCCCGACGGCCAGTGTCCGGCTGGTGCCGAACACGGTATACAACAGTATCGGCACGATCGACGCGTACAAACCGGCCTCCGGCGGCAAACCGGCCAGCATGGCGTAGGCCAATGACTGCGGGATCAGCATGATCGTGACGATCACTGCCGCCAGCAAGTCATTGATCAGAACGTCGCGCCCATACGCCCCGCCCCACTCCAGACAGGGGAAATAGCTTGCAATCGAGCCTTTCTTCACTTGGCGGAGTCCTGCAAGGAAGCAGGCTCTGCCATCCATTCACGACCACGAAGCATCGCTTTCCAGTAGATGGGCGGCAGCAACCTTTCCTTGAGCAACCAGGCCAGTCGTGACGGTTGTGTGCCATCGACCAGCCATTTCGGAAAACTGGGTAGCATCGTACCGCCATAACCGAACTCGGCCAGAACGATCTTGCCGCGTTCCACCGTCAATGGACAGGAGCCGTAACCGTCGTAGGACGCCACAGGCGATTTTCCAGCAATATCGGCGATGACATTGGCCGCTACTACCGGTGCTTGCTTGCGGGCCGCGGCAGCGGTCTTGGCATTGGGCGCATTGGTCGCATCACCCAACGACCAGATATTCTCGTAAGTCTTGTGTCTCAGGGTTGTCTGCTCGACATCAACCCAACCGGCAGCATCAGCCAGGGGCGAGGCACTGATGAATTCAGGCGCACACTGCGGGGGACAGACATGCATCATGTCGAATTTGGTCTCGATGCGCTTCACCGGATTGTCACCGTCACTCACATCGAACCAGGCCTTGCCTGCCTCACCGTCCACGGCAACCAGATTGTGGAAGAAGTTCAGGGAAGCGTTGTAGCGATCGACATACTTCTGCAGTGCCGGCACGTAATCCTTGACGCCGAACAACACACCACCAGCGTTGTTGAAATCGATGTCGATATCCTTCAGCACGCCGCTGCGGTACCAGTGATCGGCCGACAGATACATGGCCTTCTGTGGCGCACCGGCGCATTTGATGGGCATGGGAGGCTGCGTGAATATCGCCTTGCCCGATTTCAAGGATTGCACCAGCGACCAGGTATAGGGCGCCAGATCATAGCGGTAGTTCGAAGTGACACCGTTGCGCCCAAGTGTCTCGGTCAGACCTTCTATCCTGTTCCAGTCCAGCTTGATGCCCGGGCAGACGATCAGCCTCTTGTACTTGATCACCCGGCAACCTTCAAGAATGATGGAATCGCTTTGCGGCTCGAAGGCGGTGACCGCTGTTTTCAACCACTGCACACCGGCAGGTATCAGCGACCCCATGGTCTTGGCTGTCTCCTCGGGTTCGAAGATGCCACCCCCGACCATGGTCCAGCCGGGCTGATAATAATGAATGTCGGCCGGATCGATCAGAGCGACTTGCAGATCCGCCTGCCGCTTGAGAAGGCTGGATGCCACGGCAATCCCGGCAGCCCCAGCGCCGACGATCACGACATCGTAGGATCCATCGGCCTTGTCGGTAGGTGTGACACCCCCGTTGGCCAACCTTCGTACCACCCCGGACATGTCGTACCCGGCTGCCTTGGCGGCAGCCAGGATCTCGGGAACCGATTGCGTGCGTGCCTGACCCAGCGACCACAGGGTGGCGGAGCGAGTTCCGGTGCGGCAATAGGCCATTGTCGGCTTGGGCAGTTCGCGCATCGCCTGTGCAAAGCTCTCGACATTCTCATCACTGACTTGCCCGGGAACCACAGGCAGATAGCGTATCTCCAGACCGTATTTTTCAGCCTCGGCACGAATCTCCTCGAAAGTGGGCTGATCGGCGGCTTCTCCATCGGGCCTGTTGCAGATGATGGACCGGTAGCCGAGTTCGTGCAGGCGGTCAATATCGGCAACCTGAAGTTGCTCGCTCAAAGAGAGCTTGTCGGAAATGGTCTTGACGTCCATAGATGTCTATCCTTGGATGAGTGTCTGGTGATCGGGTGAGTATCAGAGCTTGTTGAGTGGAACCTTGAGCATCAGGTTGCCATCGGCATCTTCGGGAATGTCACCGGCGCGCATGTTCACCTGAAGAGAGGGAATGATCAATCTGGGCATATCCAGTTGCGCGTCTCGCTCCGTACGGAACTTCACGAACTCGTCCTTGCTCTTGCCGGCGCCCACGTGGATATTGCCGGCTTTCTCCGCACCCACGGTGGTTTCCCACTGAATCTCGCGACCATTCGGCGCATAGTCATGGCACATGAACAGACGCATGTCGTCGGGAAGCATCAACAACTTCTGGATCGACTCATACAATACGCCCGCATCACCACCGGGAAAGTCGGCGCGGGCAGAACCGCCATCGGGCATGAACAAGGTGTCACCAACGAAACTCGCATTGCCGATGACATGCGACATGCACGCAGGCGTGTGGCCGGGCGTTGCGATGACGAATGCGTGCAAATTGCCTATGTGGTAGGTGTCCCCGTCTTCGAACAGCGCATCGAACTGACTGCCATCCCGCTGGAACTCGCACCCTTCGTTGAATACCTTGCCAAAGGTATCCTGAACCACCGTGATATTCGAACCTATGCCGATCTTGCCGCCCACTTGCTGCTGGATGTACGGCGCCGCGGAGAGATGGTCGGCATGCACATGTGTCTCGATCAACCATTCCAGCTGCAGATCGTTTTCCCGGATGAAGGCGATGATCCTGTCGGCATTATCGTAGGTCAGCCTGCCTGAGGCATAGTCGATATCCAGAACCGAATCCACTACGGCACATGCGCTGGACTGCGGATCCTTGACAACATAGCTGATGGTATTGGTCGCCTGATCGAAAAACGCCGTGACATCCGGCTTGACGTTCAGGTCTACGGAATATTGATTCATGAGTTACTCCCGTTGATCACTTCATTGATGTTCGAGACCTTGCCACTTCGCGTCGCGCCGTTGATGGCCGACAGCACCAGGCGGGTCAATACGATGCCGCCGATCAGAGCCGCAGAAAACAACCAGACCTCCGACAGGCCCGTACCCAGTACCGGCAATGCGCCACCGGGACAGAAGCCTGCCAGTCCCCAACCAATACCGAAAATGATGGCACCACTGGCCAGTTGCCGATCGACACGGGTCTTGCCCGGTAGCTGGAACGTTTCTCCCATGATCGGGCGAGCACGTTTGAATGCCCAGCGATAACCGATGAAGGTGACCAGCACGGCACCGCCCATCACGAACGCCAGACTGGGGTCCCAGGCGCCGGCTATATCGAAGAAATTGATGACCTTGGCCGGATTGGCCATACCGGACAGGGAAATGCCCAGACCGAAAATCAGGCCCACCAGATAGGAAACAAGAAGCTTCATGATCAGACTCCGAGAAGGTGCCGTGTGACGAAAACCGTCACCACGGTGCTTGTCATGAACAAGGCCACCGCGGCGAAGGACCGAAATGAACCACGTGCCAGTCCGCACACGCCATGACCCGATGTGCAGCCACTGCCCAGGGTGACACCCACGCCGACCAGCAAACCACCCACCAGCAACATCATCGGCGAAGAAGGCACACTGATCTCCGGCAGCTCACCGGCGAACAATCGATACAGCCAGGGGCCGCTGAACATGCCCAGCAACATGGCAACACGCCACGCCCAGTCATCGAGCTTTTCGGGCATGAGAGCCCCGGAGAGAATGCCGGTGGCGCCCAGGATGCGCCCCAGCAGGAGCATCAGAAGCACGGCCGCCAGACCGATCAGAAGCCCCCCCATCAGGGATGCAATGGGCGTGAATTCAGTGATCATCTTCTTGCATGACTCCAGAGTATTGAATGGATGTTCGACTGCTGCAGCAGCTCACTTGAGCTCGCGGCAGCTGGATGCGAAGCATAGCTCCGAATCCGCGCAGAGTTCGGTGACAATGTCACCGTAAACATCTACTTTGAATAGTGCTTATTGCACGAACGACGACATCGGCGCCTGTTTGCCTACTGTCGGTCCTTGCTCGAGGCGGGCACTCGGCCGAAAGACATCTCATCCATGGCATGCAGCGGTGCGATGCGGTTGAGCAGTTGCACTCGGTTGGAGCTGATGTCGGCCAGTGTCAGATCATCCAGCACACTCATGAAGGCGGCGGTTGCCTGTTGCATGGCCCGTGACAACTTGCACACACCAATCAGGGGGCAGGTATTGGTTTCGGGGTTGAAACACTCCACCACGTCGAGGCTGACTTCAGTGAGTCTGACAACATCCCCTACCACAATGGATTCGGCCGGGAGAGCAAGCCGGAAACCGCCGTTTCTGCCGCGTTGGGTTTCCAGCAAACCGGCGCGACCCAGCTCATGAACCACCTTGCGCACATGCGGTTTCGCCAGAGAGTGAATGCTGGCAACATCCTCGACTCTGACCAGAGCGGGATGGTGCACGGCGGCCAGTTGCAAGGTCCTGAGCGCATAGTTGGTGTAACTGGTCAGTTTCACGGTTCGTCTCCAGTGCGGAACACTGAAATAACATACATATTGAATGGATCAATTATTCAGCCTTTCCAACAATACTGCAAGCTTGCAGAGTCCGGGTGAGCATTGCTTCGCTTTGGCTACCGCAAACAACTTTTGTGCAACGCAACTGGTCAATTCACCTGGCGCGTGATAACCTGCGCCTCACTTGACGGGGTGCTGAACAGACACGAATGGTGTGTGTCCGGCTGAGATGTCGCAGATGACTGCGCGATCCCGCTGAACCTGATGCGGATAATGCCGACGAAGGGATTCAAGTCACGGGAATACGAGCGATTTCCCCTGCATGAGTCCGTTTTCTCCCGGTGGTTATCCGCGGAGAAAATCATGAAGCCTGCCGACACCACTGACGCGCAATACCCGGTATCCGACACCGTCTCCACTGCCATGACCGTGGCAGGCTCCGACTCCGGTGGCGGCGCCGGTATTCAGGCAGACCTCAAGGCCTTCAGCGCGTTGGGCGTCTACGGCGCTTCCACCATCACCGCATTGACCGCGCAGAATACCTGCTCGGTTGCCGGCATTCACGAGGTGCCCGCGCAATTTGTCAGACAGCAACTGGACACGGTCTTGTCCGATATCCGAATCGATGCCATCAAGATCGGCATGCTGGCCAATGTGCAGATCATCGAGACGATCAGCGACGTTCTGGCCGAACATGCGTCTATCCCGGTCGTACTCGACCCGGTCATGGTGGCCAAGAGCGGGGATACCCTTCTGCACGCCGAGGCCATCGACGCCCTGCGCTACCATCTCTTTCCACGAGCCACTCTGATTACCCCGAATATCCCCGAAGCGGCGCTGCTGCTGGGTGAGCCTGAGGCAAGCTCCTTGTCAGAGATGCAGGATCAGGCGCAGAAGCTCGCCAGTCTTGGCAGTGACAGCGTCCTGCTGAAGGGCGGGCATCTGCACTCGGCAGACAGCACCGATATCCTTCTGTACGAAGGAGAACTGCACCGGTTTACACAGCCTCGCATACAGACACGCAATACGCACGGTACGGGTTGCACATTGTCATCGGCCATCACGGCACTGATAGCCAGAGGTATGGGCGTGCCCGACGCTGTGGAAGCCGCAGAGCGCTATGTGCATGAAGCCATCGCGCAGGCAGACAGCCTGGATATCGGCTCCGGTCATGGCCCCGTGCACCACTTCCACGCCATGTGGTCGCAGCCGTGACCAACGCTGCCGGCATCACGCTGGACGAGGTCAGCCTGGCACTGGGCGAACATTGCGTCTTCCAGAAGCTCTCCGTTCACCTGGAAGGCGGCCAATGGCACAGTGTTCTTGGCCGCAGCGGCATCGGTAAATCCAGCCTTCTCAGGATCATTGCCGGACTTCAGCAACCGGACAGTGGCAGAGTGTACAGCCAGACAGGTGAAGCACTTCGCGCCCGCATCGCCTACATGGCGCAGGACGATGGCCTGTTGCCGTGGTTGACCGCCCGGCAGAATGTGCAGCTGGGCCCGAGGCTGCGCGCGGAAAAGGCGCAGGAATCCGATGCGCAAGTCGACGAGCTACTCGACAAGGTAGGCCTGAGCCCATGGGCAGATGCGCTGCCAGCAGTACTCTCCGGCGGAATGCGCCAACGGGTGGCTCTGGCCCGCACCCTGCTGGAAAAGCGCGACATCGTGCTGATGGACGAACCCTTCAGCCGACTCGATGCCATTACCCGTGACGAACTTCAAGGCTTGTCTTTCGAGCTACTTCAAGGGCGTACCGTTCTGCTGGTAACTCATGATCCGATGGAGGCTCTGCGGCTGTCGCATGTACTGCATGTACTTGAGCCCGGATCTCCATCCAGCATACAGTCCATGCCCCTCGAGACGCAGCCACAGCGAGCCATCGATCACGCGGAAATTGCCACTCTGCTACCGGCTGTCTGGCAGTTCATGAAGGACGGCAGGCGAACACCGGTGCCGGCCTGAATGAAAACAGCAAGCCAATCGACACGGCCTCGTGTGCCCGCCTTCCTCATCGGCGGCTCCCTGATAGTGCTACTCTGGCAATTGCTGGTCACCGTCAGCGGCATTCCTCACTTTCTGCTGCCCGCCCCTTTTGCCATCCTGAAAACCCTGTTCAGCCAGATCCAGCTTCTGGGCCTGCATACCGCCATCACGGCGTTTGAGATCGTGAGCGGCCTGGTGATCGGCTGTTTACTCGGCGTCGTCAGCGCCGTGGTATTGAGCACCTCCAGGCGGCTCAGGCGCTGGCTGCTGCCCGTCATGGTCATCAGTCAGTCACTGCCCGTATTCGCGCTGGCCCCCTTGCTGACGCTGTGGTTCGGCTACGGACTGGGGTCGAAGGTGGTCATGGCTGTGCTGATCATCTATTTTCCCGTGGTGGCAGCCACCTTTGATGGATTGCGTCACACCAGTGCTGCCATGCTCGATCTGGCCGCCACGATGAATGCAAGTCCGACAACCATTCTTCTGCAGATTCGCCTGCCGGCAGCCCTTCCCTCGATGGCCTCTGGCATTCGAGTAGCCACCTCGGTAGCACCTATCGGTGCCGTTGTTGGCGAATGGGTAGGCTCCAGTCAGGGTCTTGGCTATCTGATGCTGCAGGCTAACGGACGCATGCAGACAGACCTGATGTTCGCCGCACTGCTGTGCCTGTGCCTGCTCGCCTATCTGCTCTATTCCCTTGTCAATCGTCTGCTGGATCGATGCCTCTATTGGCTGCCCGATTCCAGCAATTCCACCATCACCCAAACCGAAGCCCATTGATCTCATGCAACGATTAAGACTGCTTGTCGCCAGCCTGCTGTTCAGCGGCAGCGCCCTGGCCGCTGAACCGGTCACCGTATTGCTGGACTGGTTCACCAACCCCGATCACGCTGCGTTGGTTGTCGCCCGCGAAAAGGGCTACTTCGCCGAAGAAGGGCTCGAGGTGGAATTGATCGAACCGGCCGACCCCTCTCTGCCGCCGAAGATGGTTGCCGCTGGCAAGGCAGACATAGCCATCAGCTACCAGCCACAATTGCATGTACAGGTCGCCGAAGGCTTGCCACTGTCACGCTTCGGTACGCTGGTATCCACACCGCTGAATTCTCTTGTGGTGCTGGCTGATGGACCCATCGATTCCCTGCAGTCGCTGAAGGGTCGCAAGGTCGGTTTTTCCGTGGGCGGGTTCGAGGATGCCCTGCTCAAGGCCATGCTGGAAACCGTCTCCCTGACACTGGATGACATCGAACTGGTCAATGTCAACTTCTCCCTTTCGCCGGCATTGATCACCGGCCAGGTCGACGCCGTGATCGGCGCTTACCGGAACTTCGAACTCAACCAGCTGGATATCGAAGACCACCCGGGCCGCGCTTTCTACCCCGAGGAGCACGGCGTGCCGGCCTTCGATGAACTGATTCTGATCGCCAACACCGAATCGCTGGACAGCCCCTGGATGCAACCCTTCCTCAAAGCCATCGAACGCTCCACCATTTTCATCATCAACCACCCCGACGAGGCCTGGGAGATATTCCGCGATTCAAACCCGGATGTACTGGACAACGAACTGAATCGCCGGGCCTGGCGCGATACACTGCCCAGGCTTGCACTACGGCCGGCAGCGCTTGATCGTCAGCGCTACATCGACTTTGCAGCCTTCATGCAGTCCCAAGGCCTGATCGACTCGACGCCGGAACTGAACAGCTACACCTACGAAGCGGGACGATGACAGAGCAGACCCTGACACAACACCTGATTGCAGCCAGCGAAACACACTGGCAGCGCTACATTCAGCACGACTTCGTACGCCAGCTGGCGGCCGGTACACTACCCAAGGCGTGTTTCGAGCACTATCTGAAGCAGGATTACCTGTTTCTGATCCACTTTGCCCGGGCCTTCGGTCTGGCGGCGTACAAGAGCCGCACTCTGGATGAACTCAGGCAGGCACAGCGCTCACTGCACGGAATCATCGACATCGAACTGGGACTGCATATCGGCTACTGCGAGACATTCGGAATAAGCAGACAAGCGCTGGAGGAGACTGTCGAATCAACGCCGAACATGGCCTATACGCGCTACGTGCTCGAGCGCGGCATGGCCGGGGATCTGCTGGACCTGAACGTGGCCCTGGCGCCTTGCATCATGGGCTACGCCGCCGTGGCGAACTGGCTGCAGACACAACCGTTTCTGGTCACAGAGGGCAACCCCTACGCAGACTGGGTGCAGATGTATGCCAGTGAGGAGTATCAGCAAGTGGCCGAGGCTCACCGGCAGGCCTGTGACGCCATCAGCATGGCGCAGCTGGGTGAGACCCGGGTACAGGCGCTGAGCCGCACCTTCGATGATGCCACGCGTCTGGAAATCGACTTCTGGCAGATGGGGCTGGATTGTCGCTGATGAGCACCGATGTCGAAATCATTGGTGCTGGTGTGGCCGGTCTGTGCGCTGCGCAGGCTTTCCTTGAACGCGGCTGCCGGGTGCATCTCATTGCCGCCAGTGACGCGCTTGACGAGAGCTGCTGCTCCTGGTGGGCCGGCGGCATGCTGGCACCCTGGTGCGAAAGCGAGAGCGCAGAACCCCTGATCTTCCGGCTCGGCCTGGAGAGTCTGGCGTACTGGCAGAAGCACAGCAAATGCATCGAGCAGGCAGGCTCCCTGGTGCTGGCCTCGCGACGGGATCGCGCCGATTTCGAGCAATTTGCACGACGCACAGTGGATTACCTACAGGTGGATCGCGAGCAGTTGCAGACCATGGAACCGGATATCGGTGATCGCTTCGACAGGGGCTTGCACTATGCCGAAGAGGCGCATCTGGATCCGCGGAAAACGCTCAATGGCTTGCTGGAGTCCTTGAGTCAGAACGAGCGGTTCACGGTCGAATTCAACCGTCGACTGAGCGCGGCGGAACTTGCCCGTGCCCCGAACACGGGATGGCGCATCGACTGCCGTGGCCTGGCCGCACGCGACAGTCTCGAAGACCTGAGAGGCGTCAAGGGAGAAATGCTGATTCTCGAGACCCGGGAGATCACACTGCATCGCCCGATTCGCCTGCTGCATCCCAGACACCCGATCTACATCGTGCCAAGAGCAAATCATCGCTTCATGGTCGGCGCCACCATGATCGAGAGTGATGATCGTTCTCTGGCCAGCGCACGTTCGGTCATGGAGCTGCTCTCCAGTGCCTATGCCCTGCATGCCGGTTTCGCAGATGCGGCCATCATCGAGATCGGTACCGATGTTCGCCCGGCCTTCACCGACAACCTGCCACGGCTGCGACGTCGTGGCAGAACGGTTCATATCAATGGTCTGTACCGACACGGCTTTCTGTGTGCACCAGCGATGGCGCAACGAGCCGCCGCACTGGTACTGGATGGAATAGCTGACGAGGAAGTGGTAGATGAGAATTCGGATTAACGGCGAGGAGCAGCAGGTGGATTGCCGCACCCTGCAGGAGCTGCTGGAGGATCTGGGACACGGGCCTTCCACGGTGGCAACTGCAGTCAACCAGGAATTCGTACCGATCGGCGAGCGCCGCGAATTCACCCTGTCTGCCGATGATTCAGTGGATATCATCGCCCCCATGTCGGGAGGCTGAACAGATGGCTCTTTCATTCTATGATGTGGACATCGATTCTCGCCTGCTGCTGGGGACATCCTTGTATCCTTCGCCGCAGATCATGCTCGATGCCATCAGTGCTTCGCGCACCGAGATAGTCACCGTCTCGCTCAGGCGCGAGTCCAGTACCGAAAAATCCGGCCAGGCCTTCTGGTCGCTTATCCAGTCCGCCAAGGTCCGCGTACTACCCAACACCGCCGGTTGCCGTGGAGTGAAGGAGGCTGTCAATACCGCTCACATGGCGCGCGAACTGTTTGGCACGCCCTGGATAAAACTGGAGGTCATCGGCGAGGATGACACCTTGCAACCTGATGTGTTCGGACTCGTGGAAGCCGCCCGCATACTGTCCGACGACGGCTTCCAGGTCTTTCCCTATACCACTGACGACCTGGTCGTGGCCGATCGACTGCTCGATGCCGGCTGCCGCGTACTCATGCCATGGGGCGCACCGATCGGAAGTGGTCGCGGACTGAACAACCCCTACGCCCTGAGTTCGCTGCGCGCGCATTTTCCCGACGTGCCGCTGGTGGTCGACGCCGGGATCGGTCTGCCGTCCCATGCGGCGGCAGCCATGGAGCTTGGCTACGATGCGGTTCTGCTCAATACGGCAGTGGCCCGTGCCGGTGACCCTGTGGCCATGGCCCGTGCCTTTGCACTGGCGGTGGAGTGCGGACGCACTGCCTGGCAGTCCGACCCGATGATGCCACGAGACATGGCCGCCCCCTCCACCCCCGTTCTGGGCACCCCTTTCCGAGATCTCTAGCCATGCTGCAACGCTTCTACCTGATCGTTGGCGACACCCGCCAGCTTGCCGAATTTCTCGATGCAGGCGTACGTTGCGTGCAACTGCGCATGAAGGACACCAGCGAGATCGACTGTCGGCGGCAGATACGAGAAGCCCGGGAACTGTGTGAGCATGTCGGCGCAACCCTGATCATCAACGACTACTGGAAACTGGCACTGGACGAAGGCTGTCGCGCGGTACACCTGGGTCAGGAAGATCTGCAGGGCGCAGAGACCGACACCCTGCGCCAGGCTGGTATCCGATTCGGCATCAGTACTCACGACCGTGCAGAACTGGCGATCGCCCGATCACACGCACCCGACTACATCGCGCTCGGCCCCATCTATGCGACCTTGTTGAAGAAGATGCCGTGGCGGCCTCAGGGCCTGGAAAAACTGCAGCGCTGGAAAGACTCGATCGGCAATACACCGCTTGTTGCCATCGGCGGATTCACGCCCGAACGGGCTGCCGGTGCCTTCGAACACGGGGCCGATTCGGTGTGCGTGGTCACTGATGTCGCGCAACACCATGACCCCGTCGCCCGTGTACGACAGTGGCTTGAAGCGACTCGCCCGAGAAATGCGTGCCGCAGCCTGTCTTTCACCGACAATGTCGACCAGACAGACCCGTGATGCGCACGGCTGACGACGGCAAGGCAGGATGCAGATATCAGCCTTCTGCAGACGACTTGACAAGCGCCGGCAGATACATCAATCTCTGTCGCGCATGAACACCCTGAACTCCCCATACACTGTCTCAAAACCGGGCTCGCTCAAACCCGCAGTGAAACTGCGCGCGCCTCGATCCCGGTAACTCCACACTGACAGTACAACTCCGGCGGCCTTGGCGGCTTCCGGAATTGCATCGTTTCTCGGTAGTCCGTCCAAGTCCGCCTTCAACACGAGAAATCATCATGTTTGAAGGTTCTTTGGTCGCATTGATCACCCCCATGACGTCGGACGGAATGCTGGATGAACCCGCACTTCGCCGCCTGGTCAACTGGCACGTGGAACAAGGCAGTGAGGGTCTGGTGCCTGCCGGCACCACCGGAGAATCGCCGGTTCTGAGCGCACAGGAACATCGCGATATCATTCGTATCGTGGTGGATGAAGCCCGAGGGAGGATTCCCGTCATTGCCGGTTGCGGCTCCAACAATACTCGAGAAGCCCTCGAATTTCACGACCATGCCCGGCAGCAAGGTGCCGATGGTGCATTGCATGTCACCGGGTACTACAACCGCCCAAGCGCGGAAGGCATCTACCGACACTTCGAAGCTTTATCCCGGAGCAACGACCTGCCGATCATCGTTTACAACATTCCACCGCGCACCACCGTCGATATCAGCGCTCATGACATGGCAAGGCTGGCAACCCTGCCCACCGTGGTCGGCGTCAAGGATGCTACTCGTGACCTGACACGTCCGGCTCTGGAGCAGATGAAGATCAGCACGCCCTTCAGCTATCTCTCTGGTGAGGACGCCACCGCCGTGGCCTACAATGCCGCCGGTGGGAACGGTTGCATCTCGGTCACGGCCAATATTGCCCCCGTGCAGTGTGCCCGGATGCAGCGCGCCTGCAGGGACAATGACTTTCAGACAGCCAGAGATATTCAGCGTCAACTCATGCCCTTGCACGAAGCGCTGTTCCATGAACCCAGCCCGGCCGGAATCAAATACGCCTGCGCCAGTCGAGGCTTGTGCGCTGATACAGTGCGCCTGCCACTGACTGGTCTGAGCGATGACAGCAAGCGCCTGATCGATGTCGCCCTGTTGTCACTGGAACACGCATCGTAGCCTCCTGACGTCGGCGAATCCGCTTGACCCTGACGTTTCCACGCCCGTACGCTCAGGGCGTCCCTGTCAGCGATGGCAGGGTACGCCCCACGCGCCAACCATTCCGGAGAACCGTTCAATGTTGTCTGTTTTTCTCGCGGCCCTGGCTGCCACCATAGCCGCTCAACTATCTCCCGGCCCCAACTTCCTGGCCGTCACCAATGCGGCTCTGAGCCAGAGCCGCAGCACGGCGCTGTGCGTGGCCGCCGGCATCGCCTCCGGTGTCCTGATCTGGGTCAGTGCATTCGCACTGGGCATATCGGCTTTGTTCCAGGCTCATCCGCTGGCAGGCATCACTCTGCATTTCGTAGGCGGACTGTACTTCCTGTACGTCGCCTTCAAGGCGCTGCGTTCGTCTCGACGGAACAGTGATGCTCAACCGGATCGCAGTAGCCGCCATTTGACTCTGGCCTCCGCCTGGCGCCGTGGCTTGCTGGTCGTACTGACCAATCCCAAGGCTGCGCTGATGTGGGCAGCGGTCACCGCCTTTCTGTCCGGCTCGGGCCTGCCACCATCCGGTGTGCTGGCGTTTGCGCCAGTTGGTGCCACATCGGCATTCCTGATCTACGGCAGCTATGCCGTTCTCTTCTCGACACCGCTTGCCATACGCGGATACAACCGGGTAGCCGGCAAGATCGAACTGATCTTCGGCGCCTTGTTCGGCCTGCTGGGTATCAAGTTCATCGCCGACGGTGTTGGCCAGCTGGAACAGATCTGAACATGACGTAAACATCAGCGAAGAAATTGCTGCAGCGCAGCAACTCCGATCGTAGCGCCTGGTACACGACTTTGCTGCTGCCTGTTCTCAAGAGTCTGTACGAGAACGGTGTTTCATTCATTTGCAAATTACTGTTTCATACTTGGTCCGACCGGACTCGCATCCCGGACATCCGACTCAGCTTCACGGAAATCCAATGACAGAACACAGGCAGACGCATGTACGTGGAATGACCTGGAATCATGCTCGTGGCAAGAAACCGCTGTTGGCCGCTTCAGATCACTACGAGAAAGAGAACCCGGGAGTCAGCATTTCCTGGAGTACCCGCCCGCTTCAGGATTTTGAAAGTCAGCCACTGCGCGAAGTGTGCAGCAATCACGACCTGATCATCATCGATCATCCACACCTGGGCGAAGCGGTCCGCGAGAACCTGCTGCTCGATCTGACGGCTTGCGATCGCAGTCAGCAACTGCAGACGCTGCAGAATCAGAGTGCCGGACCTTCGTTCGATTCCTATGCAATGCATGGAGGTCAATGGGCACTGCCCATGGATTCAGCATCACCGGTTGCCAGCTACCGTCCCGATCGACTCGACCAGGTACCGCATACCTGGGAGCAAGTCATGTTGTTGGCCAGCGCCGGCAAGATCATCCTGCCCCTCAGACCCCCCCATGGTCTGATGGCCCTGTTATGGCTGGCCCGCAATCGCGGTTCGCTCGTGGCCACCGACCCTGAAAAGCTCATGGCCGACGAGGATATCGCCACAGCGCTGGAACAGCTTGCCGAACTGACGAGCCTGGTACGACCAGCGTGTTTCGACATGGACCCCATCGATGTCTACGAGATCATGAGCACACAGGACAAGGGCCCGGTCTATTGTCCGCATGCCTACGGATACATCAATTACGCGCAGGAAGGTTTCCGGCCACACACGCTGCTATTCACCGATGTGGCGGATGCCGCCGGTGGTGGCGTCAGCGGTACGGTACTGGGTGGAAGTGGTATTGCCGTATCCGCCTCTTCCGAGCACAAGGAGGCCGCCGTGGCTTTCGCGTTCCATATAGCCAGCGCCGAATGCCAGACCAGCGACTGGGTCAAGGAAGGTGGGCAGCCCGGCAATGCTGTGGCCTGGAGCGATCAAGCCACCAACCGCCTGTGCAACGACTTCATGATCAATACCTATTCCACCTTGAATGCGGCATGGGTTCGCCCCCGATATTCCGGATACACCGCCTTTCAGAATCTTGCCAGCCACACGGTTTCAGACTTCCTGCAAGGGCGACTGAGCCGCAGGCACTGCGTCCAGGCCCTGCAGAAGCTGTACCGCGAAAGTCACGACCAGTGAGCCTCGGCCATGCCCGAGCAGATCGGGCATGGCACTGTTCAGGCTGAGTGTCGGGGCAGGAACTTGGCCGGCACGCGTTGATGGTTATCGTTCCTGCCCGACCGGCTACCACCGATCATCTCGATGGCACGGCAGGCGACCTCATGCGCTGACAGGGAAACCGTGGACACCCCACCGGCTATCCATTGATAGAACGCCGGGTCGCCATAACCGACGAAAGCCAGTTGCCCCGGCATCTCGACATTGCGCTCCAGACAGGCATGCAGAGCACCGTTTGACAGTTCGAAGCCACCACAGACCACGGCGTCTGGCTCTCCACCCCCGTCGAGCAAGGACAGCGCACAGCGGTACCCCACCTCCTGATCCGGATCGCCGGTGAAAACAAGCTGTTCATGACGCTCGATAGCGTTCTCCGAAAGGCCTCTGGAGAATGCCTGGAAACGCTGACGACCCGACGACAAGGTCTCACCGCCTCCGATGTAGGCTATGCGCCGACACCCGATTCCGGCCAGATGAGACACAGCCTGCCTGATCGCCTGTTCATCCTGAATCATCAGCTCGCCCATGCAGCTCTCGTCGTCGACACTCCGAATCAGATTGATCAGCTCAAGACCCTTTGCCGCATAAGGCGCCTCTCCCGCATGCCTCGGCGCAGGCACGAGCAACACGATACGCGCCTGCAAGGCTTGCAGACGCATCAGACACTTGCGCTCCTGCTTCATGTCATCACCGGTCAGGTGAATGACCAGGTCGAACCCGGCCTCTGCACACAGTAGACTCAAGGCGTTGGCAAAGCGGGAATAGAAGTCGTTGACGATATTGGGCAACAACAAACCGACAATGGCGGTGGGATCACCTCGCATGGCGCTGGCGGCCGAACTCCGGACATACCCCACCTGCTCGGCGTATTCACAGATCTTCTTGCGCGTATCGGCGCTGACATGTTCGCTACCGGACAATGCCCTGGAGACCGTCATGTGCGAGATGCCGAGATCTCTTGCGATGGACTTGATCGTGACTCGCACGGCCCGCTCCTCTACCACCCGATATCAATGTTCATTCTTTCACAATCCGGGTTGACATCCTCAACTATTTCACACAATATGTTCACGTGAACATCACCAGCGTACAGGTTGGCTGACATGATCGAATTCGAACAACGCTGCCGCGACCTCATGGGCTCACTCGGTCTGTGTCAGCCCGCCGAGGTGCATACCATTCGTCGCCTGACCGGCGGAGTGGCGTCCGACATTGCGGCAGTCTCCCATGCCGATCAGACTGTCTGCGTCAAGTTCGCGCTCGAAAAGCTGAAAGTGCAGGAAGACTGGTTTGCACCGGTGCATCGCAGCAAGGCGGAGTTCGCCTGGTTGCAGTTCGCCGGCAGAGTGGCACCCGGTGCCGTTCCGGCGCTGCATGGCTGGAGCGAGAAGGAAAACGGTTTCGCCATGGAGTATCTCGACGGTCCCGATATCCTTCCATGGAAAACCAGTTTGCTCAACGGTCGCCCGGTCGAGGGCGTGGCCGCCGGAGTGGCCGACACCCTCGGTCGCATACACGCAGCCTCCACGAGTGCGCAGTTCGATCGCACGCACTTCGACAATACGACCGACTTCGAATCCCTGCGACTGGAACCCTATCTGCGTTTCACCGCGAGACAACACAACGACATTGCCGGCACACTGAATACACTGGCAGACCAGCTGGCAGCATCACGCCGGGTACTGGTTCACGGTGATGTCAGCCCCAAGAACATCCTTGTGCGTGACGACAAGCCCGTGATACTCGACGCTGAATGCGCCACGATGGGCGATCCGTCGTTCGACGTCGCATTCGCACTCAATCACCTGATTCTCAAGTCATTCCATCTGCCGCAATCCAGACAGGATCTTCGTCAGGCAGTGCTGCACTTCTGGGATGGCTACGCCTCACACGTCTGTTGGGAAGAGGCACATGATCTTGAACGGCGCGTCACCCGATTGCTACCGGCACTGATGCTGGCCCGTATCGACGGCAAGTCACCGGTTGAGTATCTTGAGCAGGACGTCAGAGCGCAAGTCCGGGCCTGTGCGCTTGCCTTGATCGAACACCCGCCGCAAACCCTGAGACGATTACTGGAAGCTGACTCGATGAAAACGACATCATGAGCGATACCACTCTGTCCACCCTCACAGCCAGACGCGTCTGGGACAGTCGAGGCAATCCAACCGTCGAAGTGGAGGCCGTACTGGCCGATGGATCTCGTGGTCGAGCCATGGCACCCGCGGGTGCATCCAGAGGACGCCGCGAGGCCATGGACCTGCGCGACGGAGGCTCAAGGCTCGGCGGCATGGACGTGCAGAACGCAGTCGGCAACGTCAACCGGCAGCTTGCCGCCGAATTGCAGGGCATGGACGCCAGCGACCAGGCGACTATCGATGCCAGGCTTGTCGCGCTGGATGGCAGCGCGTACAAATCCACCCTGGGTGGAAACGCGATGGTGGCCACTTCGATGGCCGTATTGCACGCAGCGGCCGCATCCGCCGGCAAACCCTTGTGGCGGCATATCGCCGACTGCAATGGACAGACACCCTCACTGCCCTTGCCCGAAATCCAGATATTCGGTGGTGGTGCGCATGCGGGACGTCGTGTGGATGTTCAGGATTTCATGGTCATGGTTCCGGGGGCTGCTTCCTTCGATGAGGTCATGGAAGTCACCTCGGAGATCTATCGAGCGGCCGGCGCTCGCATGAAAGCCAGAAGCGGCAATGTCGGTGTCGCCGATGAAGGCGGCTGGTGGCCAGTGTTCGACAGTAACGAACAAGCGCTGGAGACGCTGATCGGAGCCATCGAGGATGTCGGCGAAAAACCCGGTGATCGCGTGGTCATATCCCTGGATATCGCCGCGTCCGAATTCGGCAGCAAAGGCCGCTACCGCCTGGCTCTGGAGGATCGCGAGCTCGACCGCGAAGAGATGATTGCCCTGCTGGGGCGCTGGTTGGACGATTACCCGATTGCCTCGATAGAAGACCCGCTGGCAGAGGATGATCCCGAAGGCGTCATCGCATTCACGCGCGAATTCGGCCACCGCGTGCAGATCATCGGCGACGATTATCTGGTCACCAATGCCGACCTGGTGCATGAGGCGGCTGAGCGGGGCGCCTGCAATGCCGTTCTCGTCAAGGTCAATCAGTCAGGCACCATCACCGAGTCTCTGGCCTGCCTGGCAGCAGCCCGCGAACACGGCTACCGCGGCATTGTCTCGGCCCGATCCGGTGAAACCGAAGATGTCACGATCTGCCATCTGGCCGTCGGACTCGATGCAGGTCAATTGAAGGTGGGGTCCATGACCCGCTCCGAGCGCATGGCCAAATGGAACGAGTGCCTGCGTATCAGTGATGAACTTGGCACCGATGCCTACGTAAGAGGCAAGCCGCTGGCAAACACCTGGTGGGCGCAACAACAAGAGGGCAAGACGCGATGAATACCTACGACTACTCGAACCGCGTTGCGGTTGTCACCGGAGGTTGCAACGGCATCGGAGCCGCCGTTGCGCGTCGACTGGTCAGCTCGGGGGCAAGGGTTGCCATCTGGGACCTGGATATCTCATCGCCCGAGCCCTCTGTCAGCCAGCTCCCGCCCGAATGCGTCAAATGGGTGCAGGTGGATGTCAGCAAGCTGCAAGACGTGGAGAAGGCCCGCCTGATAACCGAACAGGCGTTTGCAGGCGTTGACATCCTGATCAACAGCGCCGGCATTGCCGGCCCCACCAGCACCCTGGCCGAGTACGACGAACAGATGTGGCGCAAGGTGCAGTCAGTCAACCTCGATGGCACCTTCCATACCTGCAAGGTGCTCACACCGGGCATGATGGAACGCGGCTATGGCAGGATCGTCAATGTCGCCTCCATTGCCGGCAAGGAAGGCAACCCCAATGCCTCTGCCTACTCGGCATCGAAGGCTGCCGTCATCGCCCTGACCAAATCTCTGGGCAAGGAGCTGGCCGCACAGGACATTGCGGTCAATTGCGTGACCCCGGCAACCGCGCAAACACGCATTCTGGATCAGGTCAGTCAGGAATTCATCGACTACATGCTATCGAAGATTCCCAGGGGCCGATTCGTGACTGTCGAAGAGATCAGCAGCATGATCCTGTGGATGGCCTCTGCAGAAAACTCATTCACCACCGGATCGGTATTCGACCTCTCCGGCGGCAGAGCCACATACTGATATCAAAGGTGCTGAGCTGCCTGATGCGCAATGGCGCGATGTGTCGGCTACCCAGGCACGGGCAACTCATGCAACAATCAGCACCTGACGATTGACGGAGTGAAGGTGTTGATACACCGGTTTCTATTCCGGCAAGTGGATACCGCATCACTCGCCGTGTTTCGCATGATGTTCGGCGCCATGTTGCTGTTCGAGGCAGTCAACTATGGCGTATTTCTCTGCCTGGACTGCATGTACCGGGACACCGATCTGCTGTTCAAGTACCCGTTCTTCGAGTGGGTCAGCGTACCGACGGAACCCTGGTTCCGGCTCAGCTATGCCTTGCTGGGGGTGGCCGCTATCGGTGTGATCACCGGCACTTTCTACCGATTGTCCATGCTTGCCTGCACGCTCCTGTTCACCTGGCATTTCCTTCTGGACCAGTCGCTGTATCTGAATCACTTCTACATGGTGATTCTGATCTGCGTCATCCTGTGTTTCGCCCCTGCCAACCGCCTGTGGTCGGTCGACGCGTGGCGCAACGCTGCCATACGCTCGGAAACCGTGCCCAACTGGAGCCGCTTCTGGCTGTGCGCACAGCTGGAAATCATTCTGCTCTATGCCGGCTTCGTCAAGATCAACCACGACTGGCTGAACCTCGAACCCATGCGCTTGTGGATGACTCGTCGCAGTCAGGATGAAGCCGCCATCTTCCAGTTTCTCACTCAGGATTGGGGCATTGCAGCAGCCAGCTATGGTGCCATCGCGCTACACCTGATTGGCGCGCCGCTACTGCTCTGGCGTCGCACGCGCCTGGCCGTATTCTGTCTCTACGCCTTCTTCCACCTGACCAATGCCATGGTGTTCGATATCGGCATCTTCCCGTTCATGACCCTGGCCGCGACCCTGTTGCTGTTCGATCCGGATTGGCCGCGCCAGGTCGCTCGCTGGTGGCAGGCACGGCGAGCGTCCACTCCGAAACCCTTCTGGAACGCCATCACGAGACCGGCCATTTCAACCCCGCCTGCCCGTGGTTCAGACGGCGCTGGGGCTCGCGGCGTATCGCTCCTGATCGTCAGCGGAATCAGCATCTGGCTGTTGCTGCAGATAGCTGTACCGTTACGCCATTTCGCAGCCCCCGGCAACGTGGCCTGGAATGAAGACGGCCACCAGTTCAGCTGGCGCATGAAACTGCGCTCGAAGCAGGGGTCGGCACGGTTCATCGTCGTTGATGAAGCGGGCAAGCGCACGGTGGTTGATCCTGCGGATCATCTCAATCCTCGACAGGTTCGCACCCTGTCCTGCCTGCCGGATCTGATCTGGCAGTTTGCGCAGTTTCTGGAAGAGCATCATCGGGCCACGGCCGATCAGGAGCTCAAGGTCTATGCGCAGGCAAACTGCTCATTGAACGATCGTCCGCCTGCAAGCCTGATCAACAACCGGGTAGACCTGACCGCAATTGACAGGAATGAACCCGTGACCAACTGGACGCTGCCATTGACAACGCCCTTGAGGCAGACCCTCTTCTGAGTGCACTCTGCCCGACGGACGATGGTCAGGCCGAGTACAGCAGGAGTCAGGAAGTCATTCCCAGAACGCGCATCTGCTGCGACATCTGCACGAAAGAGCCCTGTGTGTGCAGACGAATGACTCGTACCGATTCTTCGACATCGTTACGCCGCAGTGCGTCTATCAGCATGCGATGTTCGGCAATGATGGCCTCATGCCGGGGAACCTTGATGCTGAGTTTGGCACCATGCACATTCAGTGCACGGCGAAGTTTGCGCCAGGTGTCCGCGGCCTGATGATTGTAGTGACGCTTGCACATGATCCAGTGGAATTCAGCATCGAGCTTGCGAAAGGTTGACAGCTGGGCTATCGGCACCTGCTCGATCTGTGCCTGGATCTCTTCCATCTCATCGATCAGCTCCGGCGGTGCGAATTCGGCAAACCAGGAGACGAAGTAGGGTTCCAGCAATTCCAGGATCTCGAAGATATTCTGGATCGTGTTGGCGTCCCCCTTGCGAATCGTGGCCCCTCGGTTGGGGCTGATATCGACGTAGCCCTCACCTTGCATGCGTCGAAGCACTTCACGCACCGGACTTGTACTGACACCGTAACGCCTGGCCAGCTCGGCCACCTTGAGGCGCTGCCCACCCTCCAGTTCACCTGTCGAGATGTCATTGAGTACGGCCTCGTAGAGCGAGCTTGTGTCATCGCCCTCATTGGCACCGCCGCTGAAGCTGAATTTCATGTTCGTTTCCATGTGCGTATTTGACCAGTTCACTGGCCAGTTGATCAAGAACAATCGCTCATGACGATCATTTCGTATATTATTTCACTAGTTTCATGATACATTATCACCGTGATGATCAACAAACGAGGTTTGCAAGCCCATGGTTACTCAATCTTGCCAGTCTGCAAGTGGGCTTTTCGTCCATGAATGATGACGACGCGAAGGGCAGCACCCGGCCGCCGAACGTCATACTGATCACCACGGATCAGCAACGCGGTGATTGCGTGGGTTACGACAGCCGTGGTGTACAGACTCCTCATATAGACAGTCTGGCCCGGACGGGCACACGATTTTCCACCTGCATCACACCGCATCCCATGTGTCAGGCGGCGCGCGCCTCGATCCTCACCGGCAAGCTGCCCTACTCGCATGGCGTGCGCGACAATGGTCGCAATCTGGAAGAGCGCTATGGCAAGGAAGGTCTGGGCGGAATATTCGCACAGGCGGGATACGACACGCAGTTCATCGGCAAGGCACATCTGTCCACCCATGAAACCTTCGAAGCCACCGGACTTGCCGAGTGCTACAACAGCGTCGACCGCTACGACGAAGACTGGGGCGGCCCCTACTTCGGCTTTGAAACAGTGGAACTACTACTAAGGCCCCACCACCACTGCGCTTGGAAAAACCCGCCTCATACCCTGCATTACGAAAACTACCTGAACTCGGACAACAAAGGGGGTGAACGCTGGGAAAGAGCCAAGCTTCATGCCAACCCGGCGGCACTGGCAGATACAACACATATGCAAGTCTGGAGATCGGCTCTGGAAAACCAGTGGCACTCCACGCCCTGGGTAGGAGACCGCACGGTCGACCTCATCAACTCGAGGGCAGTCAATGACTCGGCCGCTGCACTTTTCACCTGGGTGTCCTTCCCTGACCCACACCCACCGTTTCTGGCACCTGCGCCCTGGTCGGGCATGTACCACCCTGATGAGGTGGATATCGCAGCCTGCAGAGAACTGGATCTGGACAAGCGCACCTGGTGGCACCGCGCCTTTCTGGACAGTCCGATTCGCCGGAATCAGAAACGCCCTCATGCGCAAGGCGGACAGGATTGGGGGCAGTCGTCCGAATTGACGGAAACGCAACTGCGCGACATCACGGCCGTGTACTACGGCATGATCTCGGCCATCGATCATCAGATAGGTCGCATTCTGGAAGCTCTCGAGAACTGCGGCGAGCGGGACAATACCATCATCATATTCACTAGCGATCACGGAGAATGGCTGGGCGATCATGGATTGCTGCTCAAGGGACCGATGCTCTACGACGGCCTGCTGCGGGTGCCCTATGTCATGAGCGGACCGGGCATTCCGGCGGGCAAGTGCGTGGATGATCCGATATCCACACTGGACATTCGCGCCACACTGTCCCAGATGTGCGGGATGGACGTCAGCCCCGACAACGGCACATCATTACAGGGGCTCCTGTCAGGCGACGACAGCCGTGACTTCGCCCTGAGTGAATGGGAGGTGGATGAAACGCGCAGCGGAATTGCCATGGATCTGAGGACCGTGCGCAGCCGCCGATATCGCCTGTCAGTCGATCTTCTTACAGACACCGGCGAACTCTACGACATGCAGGAAGACCCTTGCGAGATGCACAATCTGTTCAACGATACCGGCCACACCGGTACACGGGCAGATCTGATGGCAATGATTCATTCCAGACCCGACGACCAGGTTCCAGCAGCCCCCCGTGTCGGCTGGCACTAACTCACTGAACGGACAATATCCATGACGAAGATTGCATCCATCGAACCGATACTGGCAAGAGTCGGAATTCGCAACCAGCTACTGATCAAGGTAACCACCGAAGACGGGATCGTCGGCTGGGGTGAATCAGGTCTGTCCGCTCGCGAAGAATCCGTTGCTGCCACCATCAGACATTTCGCCTCGTTTCTGATAGGCCAGGATTCGCGCCGTATCTCGCGTATCTGGCAGGAGTCCTACCGCAGCCAGTATTTCGAAGGCGGTCGTGTACTCACCGCAGCGATGTCGGCCGTGGATATCGCACTCTACGATATTCTGGGCAAACGCCTTGGCGTACCTGTCTACCAGCTACTGGGGGGCAAGCAGCGAGATATCATCCCGACATTCGGTTGCTGCACCGGCAAGGATATCGATGAAACGGTTGCCAATGCCGGTATTCTGGTTGAATCCGGCTGGGACAGTATCCGCATCAATTCTTCGGGTTTCGAGACCGGCGAGATCTTCAACCCTCGCGCCTCACTGACCATCGCCGCAGAAGAGTTGATTCGCATTCGCAAGGAGTTCGGGCCGGGCCTGTGCCTGGGAATCGACTTGCATCATCGCCTTTCGGTCGCCGAGGCCGCCAGCTTCTGCAACATGCTGCCTCGAGGAACAGTGGACTACATCGAGGAACCCATTCGAGATGAATCACCCGAGGCCTACCAGAGTCTGCGCACATTGACACAGATACCGTTTGCCATCGGTGAGGAATTTTCCTCGAAATGGCAGGCACTGCCCTATCTGGAACGAGGGCTGACGCAATACATGAGAATCGATATCTGCAACATCGGTGGGTTCACCGAAGCGATGAAAGTGGCAGGCTGGAGTGAAAGCCACTATGTGGACATCATGCCGCACAACCCGCTAGGCCCCATCTGTACCGCGGCGACAGTTCACATGGCAGCAGCCGTTGCCAACTTCGCCTGGCTGGAAACCCGGCAGTCGTCGGTCGAGCAACTGGGTTTTCACGACCCCGACATCTTCCCCCAACAGGTCCAGCTGGAGGGACCTGTCTATGTTGTACCTGATGGCCCCGGACTTGGCGTGGAGGTCAATGAAGAAGCCATCAGCAAGCAGGAAGCAGCCCACGTGGAACCACCACATCTACGGCGACCGGATGGATCCGTCACCAATTGGTAGTACCAGAACAATCACCAACCCGAAGAGGAGCCATGAAAACCTACAACAAGATTCCAGATTATCTGGGCAAAGGTGTTGCCGGCATCTGCCTGACCATCGCAAGCACCCTGCCGGCGATGGCCTACGAACAAGCGCCCATGCTTGATGAACAGGTCGAGGCCGGTACACTGCCTCCGGTCGACGAACGACTACCCAAGGAGCCACTCATCATGGATGTCGTCGAACAGGCCGGGGAGTACGGCGGAACCCTGCGACGAGCCATTCTGGGCGGCGGCGACCAGCACAATATGGTACGAACCATCGGTAGCGACAACATGGTCCGATGGGATCCCCAGTGGACCGAAGTCAGACCCAATATTGCCAAAAGCTGGGACGTGTCCGACGACGCCTCGACATTCACCTTCCACCTGCGAGAGGGCATGCGCTGGTCTGACGGCGAGCCCTTCAGCGCAGACGACATCATGTTCTGGTACGAGGATGTCTTCACCAACCCCGACCTGACCCCCAATATGGACTCCACCTTCGTCGGACCTGAAGGCCCGGTCAAGGTCAACAAGATCGATGACTACACCGTTGAGTTCGATTTCGGCACAGCCAATGGTCTGTTCATACAGAACATGGCTTACGGATTCGGTTATCACCCGACTGCCTACCCCAAGCATTATCTCAGTCAGTTCCACGAAAAGTACAATCCTGATGTGCAGACCATGGTCGAAGCAGATCCGGCTGCCGCTGACTGGATTCAGCTGTTCAATCTCAAGGCCGGCCCGATGGACACGCCGCTTTTCTGGCAGAACCCGGATCGGCCTACATTGCATGCCTGGCACCTGAAAAACGCCTACGGTTCAACGGATCGCGTGGTTGCCGAACGCAACCCCTACTACTACAAGGTCGATGAAAAGGGACAACAGCTGCCCTATATGGACCGAATCACCTATGACCAGGTAGAGGATGTCGAAACCATCCTTCTCAAGGCGTTCAATGGCGAGATCGACTACATGTTGCGTCATCTTGGCCGTCCTTCGAACAAGGCATCACTGACCGACAACATGGAACGTGGCCAGTACCGCTTCTTCGATGTGGGCGATCTGCCAGCGAACATCATGATCCTGATGCTCAATCTGAACCACACTGACCCCGTCAAGCGTGAGGTGATCAACAACAAGGATTTCCGTATCGGCCTGAGTCATGCGGTTGATCGCCAGGAGATCATCGATCTTCTGTATTTCGGAGCAGCCACTGCAGCACAGACAGCACCTCGCGAAGGTTCTGAACTGTACAAGGAATGGTATGCCAAGCAGTACACCGAGTTCGATCAGGAACTGGCCAACAAGCATCTTGACATGGCTGGACTGGACAAGCGTGATGAAGAAGGCTTTCGACTGGGGCCTGACGGCAAGCGTTTCACACTGGTTTTTCTGGTGGCGGATGTCTTCGGCCTGCAGTACCCCGATGCCATGGAGCTGATTGCCAACTACGCTGCCGATGTCGGCCTCGACATCCAGGTGCGAGCGACTGACCGTTCTCGCCTGATTGCCTTGCATACCGCCAACGAGCAGGATGCCTATCTGTGGAATTGCTCAGGCGGACAGGCTGATGCGTATACCACGCCCATCTGCTATGTACCGATAGTGGGCAACTCGGTCAGCTGGGCCCGCGAGTGGGCACAATGGGGTGTGGACAATACAACGGGCTCCGAACCACCACAAGCCGTCAAGGATATCTTCACGGCCTACAACGAGGTCAAGGCTGCCGGCACCCCGGAAGACATGAAAGCCAGAATGCAGAAGGTACTGGACATGTCGATGGAGCAGTTCTTCACAATCGGCCTGGTACAGAATGATCCGGTTTTCGGTATCGCACGGAACAACGTGCGCAACGTTCCGGAGCCTCTGCCCATCGCCGGTCAACTGTGGTTTCCAGCGCCCTACACCGCTCAGATGTATTTCGAAGGTGGTGCCAACCTGCCCTGACACTTCGTCGGGTAACGCGCGTCCGGGCCTGTTTCCCCGGACGCGCATGTCAATCCAGCCTGAAGCTGTCTGTCTGGCACCGCCACGGATTGTTGCCATGGTCTTCTGCGTCCTGAAAACCGTGTCAACTGCTCGCCTCAGGTTGCATCTCTTCATTCACCTCAGAGGTAACAAGCAATGATGGGGTTCTGCTTGCGCAGGATCATGTACATGATCCCTACGCTGTTTCTGGTGTCGATAGTCACCTTCGTCATCATCCAGCTGCCACCTGGAGACTACCTGGATTCACTGGCAGCAGACATGGGTGAATCCGGTTCCGACAACACGGCGGTGGTGGAAACGCTGAGGCAACAATACGGTCTTGGCCAGCCTATGTACGTGCAGTACTACAAATGGATGAAAGGCATCCTGCTGCATGGCAATTTCGGCATCTCGTTCGAGAAGAATGTGCTTGTCACGGATCTGATCTGGGATCGACTCGGCTGGACGTTCGGCATTTCGATGCTGACATTGCTGTTCATCTGGATCACGGCCCTGCCCATCGGTATCTATTCGGCTGTCAGGAAGTATTCATTCGGAGACTACACGGCCACCTTCTTCGGCTTCATCGGTCTGGCAGTACCCAACTTTCTGCTGGCGCTGCTGATGATGTATGTGTCCTTCAAGTATTTCGGGCAAAGTGTCGGCGGGCTGGTCAGCCCCGAATACATCGGCGAGCCGTGGAGCCAGGCCAAGTTCATCAATCTCCTGCAGCATATCTGGATGCCGATTGTCGTGGTCGGTACGTCTGGTGCTGCTGCGCTGATTCGTATCATGCGAGCCAACCTGCTCGATGAGCTTTACCGCCCTTATGTGGCAACAGCCAGAGCGAAGGGAATGTCCGAGTTCCAGCTGCTGATGAAATACCCGGTGCGGGTTGCACTGAATCCATTCATCTCGACCATAGGCTGGATACTGCCGAGCCTCGTTTCGGGCGAGATCATCGTTGCGGTGGTCATGAATCTGCCTACCACCGGTCCTCTGCTGCTACGCGCACTGCTGGTTCAGGACATGTATCTGGCCGGCTCTCTCATTCTGATCGTCAGCCTTCTCACGGTGATAGGAACGTTGATCTCCGACCTTCTGCTGGCCTGGATCGACCCGAGGATTCGCTACCAATGAACACCTTAACGACAGACAGCACCGTGCCAGCCGAGGACGAGGTAGCAGCACCGGTTCTGTTGAGCCCGCTGGCACTGACCTGGCGAAAGTTCAAGCGGCACCGCATTGCCTATGTCAGCCTCTACATCGTTGGCCTGATCTACCTCATGGCCATCTTCGGCGAGTTTTTGACCACGTCCGATATTCACGAAACCAGTACGCGCAGGGCCTTCGCACCGCCCATGGGTATTCACCTGTTTGCACCGGACGAAGATGGCTCTTCCCGCTTTCAACTACACGCAAAAGGGCTGAAACTGGAAGTGGACAAGGTTGCGATGCGGCGAGTCTTTGCCGTGGATGAAGAGAAGATCATTCCGCTGGGATTCTTCGTCAAGGGCTACGAATACAAGGTGCTTGGCCTGTTTTCCACCAACAGACATTTCTTCGGACCTGTCAACCCGCGGGACACGGTCTATTTCATGGGAGCTGATCGGCTCGGTCGAGACATCATGAGCCGTATCATCATCGGCACCCGAGTATCGATGTCCATCGGCCTGGTCGGCGTCATCGTGTCTCTTGTCATCGGCGTCACGCTTGGAGGCATCTCGGGTTTCTTCGGCGGCTGGGTGGATAACCTGATACAGCGCCTCATCGAGTTCATTCGCTCGATTCCCACCATCCCGCTCTGGATGGGGCTGGCCGCTGCCATACCACTGGACTGGCCACCACTGAAAACCTACTTCGTGGTGACACTGATCGTATCGATGATCGGCTGGACCAGTCTGGCTCGCGAGGTCCGCGGAAAATTCCTGTCGCTGCGCCATGAAGATTTCATCATCGCCGCAAGACTCGATGGCCTGAGTGACATGGAGGTTATCCGGAAACACATGGTGCCGTCCTTTTCCAGCCATATCATTGCCTCTCTGACACTCGCCGTGCCGCTGATGATTCTTGCGGAAACGTCCTTGTCCTTCCTCGGCGTCGGTCTGCAGCCACCGGTGGTGTCCTGGGGCACCTTGCTCAAGGAGGCACAGAATGTTCGAACCATCATCGAAGCCCCCTGGCTTCTGATCGCGCCGGCCACGATGATCGTGACCGCGGTACTGGCACTGAATTTTCTAGGAGACGGACTACGTGATGCAGCCGACCCCCATGCCCATTGACAACAGCGCACCGGCCATCAGCCAGAGTGAGGGGCCACCCTTGCTGGAGATATCCGGTCTGAAAACGCAGTTCTTTACCGATGACGGCGTAGTCAAGGCCGTCAACGGAGTCGACCTGAACATCCACAGCAATCGCACGCTTTGCGTGCTCGGTGAAAGCGGTTGCGGCAAGTCGATACTGGCTCGCTCCATTCTGCGAATTGTCGATGCCCCCGGACGGATCACCGACGGCAGCATCGTCTATCGTTCAGCCGATGGCAGAACGGTGGACCTGGCCGCCGTGCGCCCGGGTTCCCGCGAACTCAGATCGGTGCGCGGTGACGATATCGCGATGATATTCCAGGAACCGATGTCCTCTCTGGGCCCGATCACCCGCATCGGCAAACAGATCACCGAGACCATTCTGCTGCACAGGAACATCTCCAAAGCCGAAGCGCGAGAAACCGCGATAGAACTGCTGGACAAGGTTGGCATACCGAAGCCTGCCGAGAGATTCAATGCCTACCCCTTTGAACTCTCGGGTGGCATGCGCCAGCGAGCGATGATCGCCATGGCATTGAGCTGCAGACCACGGTTGCTGATTGCCGATGAACCGACCACGGCACTGGACGTGACCACTCAGGCTCAAATACTGGATCTGATAGACGAACTCAAGGAGGAGCTGGAGATGGGAGTCATGCTGATCACCCACGACCTTGGTGTCGTTGCCGAGGTGGCAGAGGATGTGGCTGTCATGTACATGGGAAAGGTGGTGGAGAAGAGCGATGTCTATTCCATCTTTGAAAACCCGCAGCATCCCTATACTCGCGCCTTGCTCGACTCCGTACCTCGTATCGGTGTGACTCGTCGAGAACGCCTGCCTGCCATCCGAGGCATGGTGCCACACCCCCTGGCAACACCCTCTGGCTGCAGTTTCCGCACACGATGCGACAGCTACATGCCCTCTATCTGCGACAGGCAGGAACCGGCTCTGGTGCAGCACGGAGAGACTCAGGTTGCCTGTTTCCTGCATTCACGGGAGAGCATCCATGACTGATACCATACTGCAAGTCGACAAGCTGAACATGCAGTTCGTCAGTGGCGGCGGCTTCTTCGGAGAACAGACCGACATCGTCAAGGCGGTGGACAACGCAAGCTTCGACGTCTATCGCGGCGAGACCCTGGGTATCGTCGGTGAAAGCGGCAGTGGCAAGACGACCCTGGGTCGATGCATCATGCGCATTCTCGACCCTAGTAGCGGCACGGTGACTTTCAACCGGAAAAGCCGAGGTGCCGTGGAGCTGACCAGCTGCGATGCGGCCGAGCTGCGTGCCGTCTGGCGAGATCTCCGCATGGTGTTCCAAGACCCCCAGTCGTCTCTGAATCCGCGTCTGAGAGTGCTTGAAATCGTCGGCCAATGTTTGCGAAAGTCGGAGAATCTCAGCGGCAAGGACCTGTCCGACCGTGTGGCAGATTTGCTGGAAAAGGTGGGGCTGCGACCGGAATACCTGCTGCGCTACCCGAATGCGTTTTCTGGCGGGCAACGGCAACGACTGGGTATCGCCCGTGCACTGGCCACGAAACCTGAGCTCATCATCGCCGATGAAGCGGTATCTGCGCTGGATGTGTCCATTCAGGCACAGACGCTGAATCTGCTTCAGGATCTGCAAGAGCAATTCGACCTGACCTATGTGTTCATTGCCCACGACCTGGCCGTCGTGGAACACATCTGTGATCGCATCGCCGTGATGTATCTCGGGCAGATCGTCGAACTGGCCAGTACCGATGAACTGTTCAACAATCCTCGTCACCCTTACACTCGGGCCTTGCTGAGCGCCGTTCCCGTACCGGACCCTCGCGCAAGAAACAGGAAGCGCGGACGCGTCAAGCTCAAGGACGGAACGGCAAGCGGCACAGGTTGCCGATTCGCGGCTCGCTGTCCACATGCCACCGAACTGTGCCTGAGCGAAGTTCCCGAACGCAAGACCATCAACGGTGCCGATGTGCTCTGCCACTATGCGGGAGAAATATAGTCACCATGGCTGACCTGCCTGCTTTCCATAACGTCAGACAGTCCCGTTCATGAAAAATGGCAGCATTGATCTGGCTCAAGATTCATGCAATCGATTTGATGCAGCATTCCATGTGTATTCATTGTTGCAAGGAGACCATCAATGTTGCCATCAGGGAAATATCGCTATCTGCCTCTGTCTGTCATGCTGCTTATCAGCGGATGTGCCAGCCAGAGTGCGCTGGAATCACTGAAGACTGAGGTTGACAGACTCTCGACTCAGGTCGAACAGGCCAGTACGGATTCTGCCGAGGCCTTGCGTCTCTCAAGAGACCTGCAACAGAGCCTGGATGAGGTCAAGCGTTCCTCGGAGTCTGCCAGCAGTGATGCCAGCGCCACCCGCTCCATGCTGGAACAGATGAACACCCGACTGGATACACTGCTCGGCAATCAATCTCTGAAATAGGCGCACCCGGTGTCCCTGGCCTGCGGTTTACCATGATGAATCCATGGAACTGCTGGTCACCGACACCGGTATGCCATCCCTGCGCTGAACGGCTCGCCTGATCAACCAGGTTTTCAGCCTGATGTCCGGATGAACAGTCATGGCGTCCCTGACCAGCGCCATGGCTTGCACCAATTGTTCATCCTCGCTCATGTGGCTTTCCTCAAGTGGCGGGTGTACCTCCACGTACAGATTGTTGCCCTGCCACCCCACCTTGACCGGCTGATCCACCATCGTGACCGTGGTTGACTCTGGTAGGAGGCGGTACAGAAACTCCACATCTTCAGGGTACAGACGGATACAGCCGTGCGTCACGCGCAGCCCGATGGCCGAGGGGTTGTTGGTACCGTGAATGAGATAGCCGGGCAGGTTCAGATACAAGGCATGCCTGCCCAGCGGATTGGCTGGTCCTGCAGGCACCACATCCGGCAAGGCGATTCCCCGCTCCGCTGCCTCTTCGCGAATCGAAGCGGGTGGATACCAGGGAGGATTCTCCTTGCGCGAGACCACCTGAGCCACTGTTACGGGCGTTGACCAGTCAAGCTTGCCGACACTGACGGGAAACGTCACGACCTGCTGACGACTGCCAGAACGCTGCGGGACGAACCAGTACAGTCGCCGTTCCGGCAGATTGACGATCACACCCGAACGTGGCGACTGTGGCAACACATGGCGAGTGGGCAGCAGCACCGTCTGTCCACCTATCGGGATCCAGCGCGCCTTGTCAGGGTTGGCCAGCAGCAATTCATCCTGGCCAAGGTCATATCGGGGCGCCAGATCAATCAGCATATCGCCTTCCTCGGCCGTGATACGCTGCAAGGCGCCGATCAGCGAACTGTCATCGTCGTGCAAGGTGTAGGTCGCGGCCGTGGCAGAGTTTCCGGCCAGCAGTGCCAGCCATGCCAGAACGATGGTTCGTCTACGCCAAACACGTAGCCGGCCACGCCATCTACTCCGATCATCCATGATCCGTCTATCGCCCGTATTCTCGAGCAAGCTGAACGCACTTGCGCGCCAGTACATCGGTGGGGTCGACGGGAATGGCACCCAGTGACTCGCGGTTACCTGAGACGATCAATGGCAGTTCCGTACACCCCAGAATGATCGCCTCGGCACCGTTTTTCACCAGGTGTTCGAAAGCCTGCAGAATCTGTTGCCGGCAAAGCCCCTCGGTAAAGCCTGCCTTCACGCCTTCACGACCATAGATCGAATCCATCACCAGGGCCTGATGGTTTTCATCCGGAAGGAGGTATTCAAGCCCCGCCTCATCCAGTGCTTCCTGGTAGAGGCCACTGTGGATGGTACCGTTGGTTGCCAGAATACCCACTGTCTTTATGCGCGGCGACATCTCTCTGATGGCATCGCTTGTTGCCGAGAGAATGCTGATGATCGGCACATCCAGATGACGCTGGATGCGGTTGAGATAGGCATGAGCCGTATTGCAGGGAATGGCGATAATGTCGGCACCACCTCGTTCGAGTTTCTTACAGGTTGAATACAAGGCAACAGTAGGGTCCGTACCAGCCCCCACCAGATTCTCGGTGCGATCGGGTATCTGCGGATTCTGTTCAACCAGTACCTTTACATGATCCTGATCGCGAGCGGCGTCCGTACCGTTGACCAGTTTGGACATGAAGTCAACCGTTGCCGCGGGACCGACGCCACCGACGACACCGACCTTGAACCTGCGCCTGTTGCCGGCTTCGGTCAGTGCCAGCGCATGCCTTGCGTAGACTGTTGCGGTATTGACTGCCGTCATCGATGGCGCAAATTGCAGCTGATCGAACAACAATGGCAGTTCGGTCAAGCCCGGTACGAATACCGTGGCACCCTGTTCAGACAGATTGTGCAACGCCGCGTTGACTGGCGAAACTATCTCAGGCCCGCGATGCCCTGACTTGAAACCCGTCTCCCCATAGATGGACTGCATGACTGCAATCTCCAATGCTTCCGTTGGAAAGACAACGCGTCTTTTGTTACCAAACAGGGTCTGAAACAGCGCGTTTCTGCGTACATAGGGAGTCGTGATGACGCCGATGGTGTCGTGCCGGGCATCAAGCCCGTCAACAGCCTCCCTGATGGCATCCGTCATGTTGATCAGCTTGAGGTTCAGTTCGTCCTCCAGCTCCGAGAGAAAACAATGCGTGATGAAACAGGGCAACAGCGCAGCGCTACACCCTTCTCGTTCCATGCGCGACAAGGTATCGAACACATGGAGCTTGCGGTGAGTCGGGCTGTAATTCCGATCCATCGGCGACAAAGGTTCGCGCATCGGTTTCTGTTCGAAAACGAGTTCCCGATGATCACCCTCTGACTTGATGGGGGTTTCCTGAACGATGCGATAGAGCAGATCGGCACCGGCAAGCGCTCCGAGACCACCGACGATACCAAGCCGAAGTGACTGTGCTTTTTTCACTGGAATGCCTCCTTCGCTATCGCTATCGCTATCGCTATCGCTATCGCTATCGCTGTCGCTGTCGCTGTCGCTGTCGCTGTCGCTGTCGCCTGAATTGTCAGTGTACTCTTCCATGGCTGTATTCAGAAGAACAAGACCCTATCGCTTCAGTCGCATGGACGCCTGTATTTCTGCCGTCTTTACCAAACATCTTTTCATTGCAGGAAAGCCAGAAAGTCTTCATTTTTTCTGGTACTGGCCATAAAATTTTCGTCAATGGATTCTTCACACGGAAGGAATAAATCATGCGAATAGCACAGGTTTCACCATTGATCGAAAGTGTTCCGCCCAAACTCTACGGCGGCACTGAACGTATCGTGTCCTACCTTACCGACGCACTGGTTTCCGATGGACACGATGTCACCTTGTATGCCAGCGGCGACTCGTCAACGCTTGCGCGGCTGCGCCCGGTATGCCCGCGAGCGCTCCGGTTCGATCCGTCACAGCCGCGACCAACGCCCTACCATCTACTCGCCATAGAGAAGGTGATGGCCGAGGCGGACGACTACGATATCATTCACTTTCACCACGATTTCCTGCACTTCCCGCTTGCACGCCGTCATCCCATCCCGAGTGTGACTACCCTGCACGGACGTCTGAACATACCCGACGTCATGCCGCTCTACCACGAATTCACGGACGTGCCGCTGGTGTCGATATCCGATGCCCAACGTGAACCGGTACCGTGGATGAACTGGCAGCAGACGATCTACCACGGCGTTCCGGACTCACATCTTCCCTACGACCCGGACGGTGGTGACCATGTTGTCTTTCTCGGCCGAATGACACCCGAAAAACGGCCCGACCTCGCTATCCGCATCGCCCGCGAAGCCGGACTTCGCATACGACTCGCCGCGAAGATCGACCCGGTCGATCAGGAGTGGTTCGATACGGTCGTCAAACCGATGCTCGATGATCCGGGCGTGGAATTCGTCGGCGAGATCACTGAATCGGAAAAGGGTGAATTTCTGGGCGGTGCACTTGCCATGCTGTTTCCGATCGACTGGCCGGAGCCCTTCGGCCTGGTCATGATCGAATCGATGGCCTGCGGTACACCCGTCATCGCCTTTCGTGCCGGCTCCGTGCCTGAGGTCATCGATGAAGGCGTGACCGGGTTCATCGTGGAGGACGTACCGTCCGCCGTTGCCGCAGTAAAACGCGTAGCGGAGCTCGACCGACGGGCGATACGAGACGTCTTCGACCGTCGTTTTTCGGTACGGCGAATGACAAGCGACTATGTGGAACTCTACGAGCACTTGATGGCGACGCAGCAAAACCACAGCGGTGCAAGGGAGCACATCCCGGCGGCAGCGGGGCCCCTACCGACGATGACGAGTACGGTTTCCAGCGTCATCAAACAGGCCATGAGCCAAGTGAACAGGGAGGCGCCTCCGGGGGTGAGCGTACAGCCATCCGGGCATGGTCGAAGAGCGTCGAATCCCCAGACCGAAGAGCTCGAGAGCGAAGACCAGACCTGAGCCTGGTCTCTACTTCGCCGCGTCCAACAGGCCTGTCTGAGGACAAACCAAACATGGATACAGAACAAACGGTACTCAAGGAAGGCGAGACTTTCGCTGTCTTCGACGCGCACGGCGACATCATTGCCGAGCCTGACGGAACGGCAGGATTGTTCTTTCGTGATACTCGCCACCTTTCCCATGCGGAGCTTCGTATCAACCATCTCCGACCGGTCCCACTGAGTTCAAGCGTCGGGCGCGATGACATGTTGCTGCGCTGCGAACTCAGCAACCCCGAATTCGGTGCCGGTAATGAAAGACACATCAAGTCGCAAACACTGCACCTGTCGCGCCGCCGACTGCTGTGGCGCGATGCCTGTCTCGAACGGCTGCAGATCACCAATCACTCACGCGACGAAGTCGGGTTCTCGATACAGTACATACACGACGCCGACTTTGCCGACATCTTCGAAGTGCGTGGTGCCCATCGTCCGCTGCGCGGCAAACGTTTGCCAGTCGAAGTAGTTGATGGTTGTGTGACCCTGTCTTATCAAGGACTCGACGAGCGCACGCGCACAAGCCGTATCACGTTTGACCCGCTTCCCGAGCTGCTTTCACCCACGAGTGTGGTCTATACCCTCTCGCTTGGCCCCGGGGAGAGTCGCACCTTCTACATCACTGTCGACTGCTCTGACGTGCCGGGTCCTCCAGCCAGCGCCCGGTCATTCGATGAAGCAGTCGCCGCCGCCCACCAGGCCCGCAACGCGAGGCGGGCAAACGCTGCCGTTCTCGGCAGCTCGAACGAACTGTTCACCGAGTGGCTCAATCGCTCGGCCGCAGATACCTATATGCTGGTCAGCGATACCGAGCACGGTTCCTACCCCGTGGCCGGTATCCCCTGGTTCAGCACCCCTTTCGGTCGCGATGCATTGGTGACGGCCTTGCAGTGCCTCTGGTGTGATCCGTCCATCGCGCGCGGTGTTCTTGCCTACCTCGCTGCGACCCAGGCCAGCGAGCACGACGTGTCGCGCGAAGCAGAACCGGGAAAGATTCTTCACGAGACGCGCGCCTGCGAGATGGCCGAGCTGGGAGAAGTACCTTTCGCTCGCTACTACGGCACCGTCGATGCCACGCCGTTATTCATCGTACTCGCCGGCGCCTGGTTCCAGCGCACTGGAGACCTGGCCTTTCTCGAACACCTCTGGCCGAACATCGACGCTGCGCTCGGCTGGATGGACAATCATGGCGATATCGACGGCGACGGCTTCATCGAATATGAACGGCACACACAGAATGGGCTGGTAAATCAGGGATGGAAGGATTCCGACGACGCCATCTCCCATGCCGATGGGCGGCTTGCCGAAGGCGCCATCGCGCTTGTCGAGGTACAGGCCTACGCCTACATGGCACGACTGGCGGCGGCGCGCATTGCCAGTGAACTGGGCTACGAGGAACAGGCCCGTACACTGCGTGATCAATCCGAGGAGCTCAGGCATCGTTTCGAGGAGACATTCTGGAGCAATGAACTCGGTACCTATGTGCTCGCGCTTGATGGCGACAAACGTGCCTGCAAGGTTCGCTCTTCAAACGCAGGGCACGCGCTGTTTGCGGGTATTGCCTCCCCGGAACGGGCCCGTTGCGTGGTAGACACCCTAATGTCGGCAGATTCCTTCTCTGGCTGGGGCATCCGTACGCTCGACGCTCGTGAGCGGCGTTATAACCCGATGTCCTACCACAACGGCTCGATATGGCCGCACGACAACGGCATCATTGCCATGGGCTTCGAACGGTACGGCTTTCGCAAGGAGACACTGCAGTTGCTGACAGCGCTGTTCGACAGTTCCTTATTCACCAGCCTGCACCGTCTACCCGAACTCTATTGCGGCTTCGAACGCAGCGACTCGCCGACAGGCCCGGTCCGCTACCCCTCGGCCTGCGCACCGCAAGCCTGGGCCAGTTCCACCGCCTTTGCCCTGATCGGCGCCACGCTCGGCATTCGCATCGATGCAGCGGCTGCCAGGGTAACGCTTTGTCGCCCACGGCTACCGGGGTTTCTCGATTCACTGCATATTCGCGGGTTAACGCTGGGCGAGGCGTCTGTCGATCTCATCTGCGGTCGGCACCGTCATGACGTATCGGTCAACGTACTGGAGCGCAGTGGCAATATCCGTATTGTTGTCGAGAGTTGATGAATCGGGACACACGGTAGCAGGTGACATCACCGTCCACGCTCGATCGCCCTCTTCGACACATCGAGACCGCAGGACGCCAGCCTGTCCATACCCACAGGCTGGCTGAAGCGGCCTTTTTGTTCAGCGATTGTTCTCCTTGCGCCATGCGGCAAACAGCTCCAGGGTGGCTGGATCGGTCGCTGGATACAAACCACGAATACTGGCACCGGCAGCTACACGCTCGGTCACGAAATCCTCGAAACTGGTCATCTCCACCGCCTCTGCAGCGACCTCGTCAACGATGCCCGCCGGTATGATGACAACCGCTTCATCATCGCCGAACACGATATCGCCGGGCCAGACAGCCACGTCGCCACAGGCGATGGGAACATCGAGATCAAGCGCCTGGTGCAAGGTGAGATTGGTTGGTGAAGACGGACGCTGGTGATAGGCCGGTATGTCCAGACCGGCGATTTCGACGCTGTCGCGAAAGCCACCGTCTGTCACGACTCCCGCCGCCCCTCTGACCATCAGACGCGTCACCAGAATACTGCCGGCAGAGGCTGCTCTGGCATCCTTGCGACTATCCATGATCATGACTGAGCCTTCCGGGCAGCTTTCCACGCCCAGTCTTTGCGGATGTTCCGGGTCCCTGAACACCTCGAGCTGATTCAGATCTTCACGCGCGGGTATGTACCTCAGCGTATAGGCCGGACCGATCATGTTGCCACGACCAGCGCGCAGGGGATGCACATCCTGAAGCGTCTGATTGCGCAGACCGCGCTTGTACAAGGCGGTACACAAGGTGGCGGCACTGACTCCCGACAATTTATCCCGGGTTTCACTTGAAAGAGTATTCATAGGTTTCGACTAGGTTCGGATTATCGGGCTACCGGATCCTCCTGCGAGCGCGAAAGATCGGGCAACGGCTTCGGTTGTTCAGAAAACTTGCACTGAATTCTCATAATGGTATGCTTGTTTACGCAATCTAGTATACATGATATCGCTTCCATCTCTACACGATTGACCACAACAACGTTCGGACCACGCACGACCTCAACGCGAACCCCGCTCGCAAGAGTCACTACCAAGGAGCAATACCGAAAAATGATCAAGAAGAAAATGCTGAGCAAGCTGAGCATGATCGCCATGCTGATGGCTGTCACCGGTAGCACCATCGCTGCTGACTTCCCCACTCGCGATATTCGCTACATCGTGCCCTGGCCTGCCGGTGGTGGCGTCGACGGCATCTCGAGAAAGATCAACAGCATCGCCGAACAGGAAATCGACAAGTCCATCTTCGTCGAAAACATCGGCGGTGCGGTTACCGCAACTGGCCTCATGCAGATGAGCAAGGCACGACCCGATGGCCATACCATTGCTGCACTGACCTACGACAGCATCATCACACTGCCGCGTGGCGAAATGGTCCCCGGATACTCTCTGGACAACATGCGCTACATCGCCCGGATCACCAAGGAGGCCGATGCCATCGTGGTGTCCACGAACTCCGGCATTTCCACCTATGAAGAACTGATTGCTGCAGCCAAGGCAGACCCGGGCACCGTACGCATCGGCGTGGCTCCGGAAGGCTCCGGCCCCTACCTGGCCGTGCAGCGACTTCAGGAAGCGGCTGGCGTGGAATTCAATGTCATCGCCTATCCCGGCTCTTCCAGTGCAGAAACCGAGGCCCTCCTCTCCGGCGAGATCGTGGCCGCCATCTCCAGTCTGGGAGATTTCAACGGCATCATCGAATCGGGTGACGTTGCCGGCGTGATCGAACTCTCATCCGAGCAGAACCCATCCTACCCCGATGTACCGCCAATCAGTGAAAAGGGCATCGATCTGGAAACCGGTAGCTTCATTGTGCTGGCAGCCCCTGCCAAGACTCCCGACGATGTCATTGCCAGTCTCGAATCCATCTACAAGACAGCTTACGACAGTGAGGAATTCCAGAGCTGGATCATCCAGGTTGGTGTGACACCCAGCTGGCTGGGTGCATCAGAAGTGCAGGGCTGGGTGGATTCACTGCAGTCCACGACCTTTGGTGTCATGGACGAACTGGGTCTCTGAAGAGACTGTACCGGTAACAGGGTCGCCACCAAACGGTGGCGGCCTATCCCACTCCCTCGTGACAGATCTTCATGGGACAGACAATGCAGAGTATGAAAAAGTCGTTTTTTCCGCTTCTTTTGCTGATTTTCTCGTCAGGCTATCTCATCAGCGCCAGAAGTCTGGGCCCCTCTGTGGTCGATGGAAGGCTGTCACCGTCCTTTTTCCCGTCGATTCTCGGTTGTCTGGGCGTCGTACTCAGCGTCATTCTGGTGTGGCGATCCTGGCGAGAGACACAGCCTGCTGAAAAGGCCGATTCCACAAGCGGTATCGCCCGCTATCGCGTGTTGCTGATCGCAATCTCGACAGCGCTTTTCATCGCCGTTTTCCAGCAGATCGGCTATCTGTTCTCGGCAACCCCCTACGTGCTGGCCATCATCCTGATCTTTTCTGACCGGCACGCATTGCCCGTCAAATTCCTGATGGCACTGGCCACCTCACTGGGCGCCTATCTGTTGTTCACGCAGGCATTCAATGTTCGCCTGCCCGGATTGTGGAGCTGATCGTGGAATTCGTTCAACTGGTACTGGCCAGCTTTTCTCAACTGCTGGATCCTCTGACTCTGACCTACGTTGTCTGTGGATTTCTGATCGGCACGGTATTCGCTGCCATTCCCGGACTGACGGCCACCCTTGCATTGGCATTGCTGCTGCCACTGACCTACAGTCTCGATGTCACAACGGCCCTGATGGCCTGTGCAAGCATCTACATGGCTGGCATGTGTGGTGGCAGTATCACTGCCATCACCATCAATATTCCGGGCGCTCCATCTTCCATGATGACAGCTCTGGATGGTTATCCGATGCACAAGAACGGCAAGGGTGCTCTGGCTCTGGGTCATGCAGCCATCGCGTCCATGTTCGGCGGTGCCGTCGGAGCGCTGCTGCTGATTCTGCTGGCACCGGTCATCGCGGACTTGTCACTGCTGGTAAAGACGACGGGTAAATTCTCCCTGCTGTTGTTTGCCATGATCGTCATCGTGATTGCCCAGCGCGGCAATGTCGTCAAGGGTGCAATGGCTGCCTGCCTCGGCCTCATGCTTGCCACCATCGGTCTGGATACCATGGTACCCGTCACGCGCTTTACCTTTGGTCTTGCCGATCTGACATCCGGCATCGAATTGATGCCCGTGATCATTGGCGCCTTTGCCGTCAGTGAAATTCTCACGCAGACCGACCTTGCACGTCAGGCTCAGCATCTTCGAGAAGCGGTGAAGACCATGCCCAAGGTCAGGCGACGGGATTTCCTGCCGCCCTGGTCGGACATCAGAAAAGTGGGTTTCACCTGCTATCTGCGTTCCAGCCTCATCGGCTATGCCGTGGGCACTCTACCGGGAGCCGGTGGCTCCATGGGTGGGTTTCTGGCCTATATCGAGACCGTGCGGACCTCAAGGCAACCACAGACGTTCGGCAAGGGTAACCCCCAGGGCATCGCCGCTGCCGAGAGCGCCAACAACGCCGTCTGTGGCGGTGCGCTCGTTCCCATGCTGACCTTCGGCATTCCCGGTGACCCCATTACTGCCATCGTCCTTGGCGTACTCGTCATCAACGGCATCCAGCCGGGTCCACAGTTGATGACCGACCAGGCAGGCCTCATTGCGCCGATGCTGGCAGCCTTGCTGTTCAGCGCTGTCGTGCTCATTCCGCTGACGCTGTACCTGTTGGGGCCATTCTTCATCCGCATCGTATCCATACGCAAGGATGTACTGTATGCCGCTATCGGACTCCTCTCGGTTGTCGGCAGTTACGTGGCCACTTTCTCCACGTTCCAGATGATGATGACTCTGGCCATGGGCATTCTCGCCTATCACTTGCGCAAACGCGGCTTTCCCGTGATCACCTTGCTGCTCGGTTTCATACTGGGACCCAATCTCGAGGAGTTTCTGAGGCGCTCATTGACCCTGTCGCAGGGCAATCCGATGACCTTCTTCACCAATCCGGACAGCATGTTCTTTCTGGTTCTGACCCTGGTCTTCATCTACTTTCTTGCCATTCGCAAGCCTCTGGCACAGCCGGATACCGACAACAACTGAGTCGCCTGCACCAAGCTGCATACCATGGCCATTGCGCATGAGCTCAACATCAGCCGAGGCCATCGGGTAGAAAACCGTGCCATGCAGGCAATCGAAAGTGACACAAGGCGTTACGGATGAGCAGTAGCTGTCTCGTTCAGCTATTGCTTATTCTGTTATCCTGAAACACCTGTAAATATAGACATAGACGTCTACCGAGCGGCATGGCCAGAACCAAATCATCAGCAAACTTCCAGCTCTTCTCGGATCTGTTCGAAGACGTCTCGCTGACCAGTGACGACAGCATGGTCAACCAGATTCACCGAATCCTCTGGGAATTGATCATCACGACGCGCCTGCTTCCCGGGCAGCTGCTGTCTGAAAAGGAGTTGTCCGAGGCGCTCAATGCAAGTCGCACGCCCGTGCGTGAAGCACTGATCAGGCTCGAAGAGGCCGGACTGGTCTACGTGGTACCCAAAAGCGGCACCTATGTGACACCGGTCAGGATCAGCACCTATATCGAAGCCTGCTTCATCCGGCTGCAACTCGAAATCGGTTCCGCTCGGCGCGCAGCCGAACGGTTCTCCAACTATCAGTCGAACGAAAACCTGAACGATATAATCGATTTGCAGGCAGAAGCCCTGGAGGACAATGACTACTCCAGATTCTTCGTGCTCGATGAAAAACTGCACGAGTCCATTTTCCGCATTGCCGGCGTTGGCGGTGTCTGGGATGTGCTACGACGGACTCAGTCGGAGGTTTACCGGATCCGCCACCTCAAGCGCGAATACCAGCTGCAACACGGCAAACGCGTGATGAAGGCACATCGCAAGATCGTCGACTGCATCAGCAACAGTGATCCCGATGCCGCCGTGTCTGCCATGATCGAACATCTGGGCCCTCTGGAGCGGGAAGTCGAACAGCTGACCGCGTTTCCGGAGTTGCTGAAGTTCATCGAGCAGCAGAACACCGACATACCCCGATCACGTCGTCGAGCCAACTGATTGCGGCTGGTCGAACCTCGCAGCTTTCACGGCCAGCAGCGCCTTTTGCTGACGCCTGACTGACAGGCGATCGACCATGACCGCTGCCAGCAGCACGGTTCCACGAACGATGTCATAGATGTAGGGCGATGCATTCATCAGGTTGAGGCCGTTTTCGATAAGCACGAGAAAGAAAGCGCCGAAAACACTGCCGATGACCGTACCACTGCCACCGGTGAGCTTGGTTCCGCCGAGAATGACCGCGGCGATGACCGTGAACTCGATACCGATACCGATGCCCGACTGCAAGCCGCCAACTCTCGCCAGCAGAATCAGAGCAGCCACACCAGTCACGAAGCCACCAATGGCGTACACCATGATCGTCACCGGAGCGGTTGGCAGATTGGACTCGCGGGCCGAACGAGTGGAGCTTCCCATCGCCCTGGCGTACACGCCGAGACGCGTATGATTGAGCACATAGACGCCTGCCACCACGATGACAAGCAGAATCAGTATGGGCACCGGCACACCGAATACGCGACCATTACCCAGGAAACCCATCTCTCGCGGCACGGGAATATTCTGGGCGCCTGTCATGTGAATGGCCATGCCTCGATATATCGAGTAGGTTGCCAGCGTGGTGATCAGCGGGGACATGCGAAATCGTACGACCAGCAGACCATTGATGCCACCGAGCAAGGTGGCACAACACAGGGCAGCTGCAAATGCCAGCAGATAGCTCTGTGTATCGATCATCAACTGTGCGAACAGTGCCGAACTGAAGAACAGGATGGCACCCATCGATATATCGATGCCCGCCGTGATGATGATGAAGGTCATTCCAACGGCCATGATGGCGGTAACCGCTGATTGCACCAGCATGGACTGGAAGTTGGCCAGACTGAGAAAGGCGGGCGATGCAAAGGCAAGCAGCACACTGAACACGGCATTGGCGATAGCGATCGGCAGCCATTTCTGCCGCGTCAATGCGTCACCAGAGAAGGTCTTCATGTCGCAAGCCCTTCCTCTCCCGTACTGGCCGCAAGAGAGATGATTTTCACCGAATCGAACTGATCACGTCTGAATTCACCCACGATGCGCCCCTTGCGCATGACCAGTATGCGGTGTGACACTTGCAGTAACTCGGGCAAGTCGGAAGAGATGACAACAATGGCGGCACCTGCGCGAGCGATTTCTCCGATGCGATTGTGAATATCGAATTTTGCCCCGATATCCACCCCCTTGGTCGGCTCATCCAGAATCAATACCTTCGGCTCACTGGCCAACCAACGACCCAGCAACACCTTCTGCTGATTACCGCCACTGAGTGCATCCACCTTCACATCGATATGGGGAATACTGATTCCCATTGCTCTGGAAAAGGTCTGGGTAGCAAGACGTTCGCCCGCAAAACCGAGTTTCAGCAACCTGCGCCTGATGAAACGGGAAATGGCCGCAGCAGACAGATTCTCACGCACGGGCCTGTTGAGAAAGAGTCCGTTGTTACGCCGATCCTCGGGTAGATAGCACACATCCAGCGCCTTCATTGCAGCCACCGATCGCTCTGTCAGCAATGCACCCTGCACGTGCACTGAACCCGTGGACGGGCGCAGTCCGAACAGAGCTTCTGCCATTTCGGTGCGCCCTGCCCCCATCAGACCGGCAATTCCCACCACTTCCCCGTGCCGTACCGCAAACGAAATGTCTCTGCAATCGGCAGAATCAAGGTGTTCGACCCTCAAGGCCTCCGTCCCCGTGTCGCTCACATCACCGTGATCCGCGGATTCCTCCAGTGCGCGTCCGACCATCAGGGCTTCAAGCTTGCGCCGGGAAACACCCGCAAGCGCACCACCGGCAACCTGATGACCATCACGCAACACGATATAGCTGTCACAGACGCGATAGATCTCTTCCAGGAAATGCGAGATGAAGATGATGGCCATGCCACGTTCCTTGAGCTTGTCGAGAATTCGAAACAGCTTCTCACGCTCGAGCGCGGTCAAGGAGGTCGTGGGCTCATCCAGTATCAGAACCTTGTCCGCATGCAACAGGGCCTTGCCAATCTCGACAATCTGCTGTTGACCCGCGCCGAGCGAGAAAACCGCGGCATCCGGATCAATGTCCATACCCAGGAAATTCAGCTGCTCGCGCGCAATGCATTGCATCTGCTGCCAATCAACCCGCAGCCTGCTACCCGGCAGGGCGCCGATACACATATTCTCGGCAACCGTCAGAGAGCCGAACAGACTCAGCTCCTGGTGAACGGCGGAGATACCATGAGCGTGGCCCTCATTGCTCTCCACAGTCTGGCCATTGACCAGAATCTGACCGTCGGTCGGTTCGAGCAAACCACACAACATGTTCTTGCTTGTCGATTTCCCAGCGCCATTCTCCCCCACCAGGCCAATCACCTGCCCCGGGTACAGATCGAACGAGATTCCTGCCACCACAAGCTTGCCGGAGAACGACTTCGTCAGGTTTCTGACTGACAGCAAGGGGTGAGCCTTGTCTTGCAACATCTAGTGCCTCCGTGCGCTCAGTTTCATGGCCAACCAGGTGCCGAGAAAAATCAGAAGTCCCTGTATGATCAACTGGTCGTAGAACGGGATACCCAGCAGATTGAGTCCGCTGATCAGCACCGCCAGCAGCCCTACCCCGAGTACCGTGCGGCCAATCGATCCTTCGCCACCCTCCATGGTGGTACCGCCCAACACCACCGCACCGATGATGATCAACAACAGGGTATCGCCCACCCCCGGAATTGCATTACCGAGTGTTGCGATACTGATGAAGCCTGCGATTCCGCCAAGCAGTCCGGAAACACTGTAGACGCTGACTTCCACCCATCGAACATTGATGCCGGAATACCGTGCGGCGTTGCGATTGCTGCCGATCAGCATCACATGCCGCCCCCAGTCAGTCAGCGTCAGCAGCAGCATGCAGACGGCAACCACCAGAAGCGCAGTCAACGTCACCGCCGGTATGCCGTGAAAGGTGAGGAACCCGAAGTCCAGCATGCCATAAGGTGTGCCCTGCACCGCTATTCCCTTGGACAGCACGAATGCGACTCCACGAGCGATCAGCTGCGTCGCCATGGTCGTGATGAAAGGCGTCAGGCCGAGCAGGCCGATCAACAAGCCGTTGACCAGACCCACGCTCAGTCCTACCGACATCGCTGCCATTGCTCCCCACCAGATACTGCCGGTCCCCGCCATGACGAGACCCGAGACAACGGCACTGACACTGATTACCGTGGAGATCGACAGGTCGATCCCCCCCAGCAGAAACACCAGGGTCATGCCTACCGATGCAATCAGCACTACCGAATTCGCGGTCAGCAGCGCTTCCATGTTCCCGGTGGTCAGAAAATAGGGGGAAAACAGGGAAAAGCCGATGAACAGCGCAATCAGAACCGGTGCGACCGGCCGGGTTTGCACCGATTCTGACAGTGCCTTGATCATGGCTGGATACTCGATAGTGAAAGGCGGGCCGGCAGTGTCTGCCCGCCCCTGTGCTCACGACTTTCTGAAACAGCCTACCTGGCTCCCCAGATGGTGTCCTTGTTCGACTCGATGTTGTCCGTGGTGTAGAAGTTCCCGCTGATCACGTTGACCCGATCAACTGCATCGCCATTCAGCAGGCGACTCGCCAATTCCACGGCCGTCTGTCCGGTAGCATCCAGATCCATGACGACAATGCCATCAGCCGTGCCGTTTGCAACAGCCTGGTAGCCATCATTGGAGCCATTGACACCGGTCACGACCACATGCCCGTCTTCGCCAACCTTCTTCAACAGTCCCAGATCGGCCAGTACGGTTTCCACGGCAGGTACGTGCGTATCCGTTGCGGCGTAGACAGCATGCACCCTGGCGTTGGCCTGGAAGGCGTTCTGCGTGCCGGAAAGCGCTCGCGCCGAATCCCAATCAGTAGGCACCTCAATCAGCTTGACGTTGTCGAGCGATGCCAGTTCTTCGCGAAATCCCTTGCTTCGATCAATACCGTTCTGATCATTGAGCGCGCCAATCAACTCGACGATGACCTTTTCACCTTCCACGGCTTTCAACTGTTCCGCAGTGTATGCACCGGCTTCACGTCCATCCGACAGTGAGTCAGGTCCGACGAAGGCAGCTACCACACGGCTGGCAGGCAGATCGCGATCATAGGCGACTACCGGGATACCCGCACGTTGAGCGGCCATCAGGGCGCGTTCAATGGTGTTCTGATCAACTGCACATACCAGGATTGCATCCACCCCCTGTGTGATCAACGATTGAATCTGCTGGTTCTGCGTTTGCGCGTCGCCGTCGGCAACCACCTCGATCAAAGCGTAACCACGCTTCTCGGCTTCGGCCTTTATCGCATTGTTGACCCCGACTCGACTCTCGAACAATTGATCTACCGATAGTCCCAGCGTGATCGAGTCCTGCGCTGTTGCCAACGAGACATGACCCAAGGTCAAGACAAGAATCAGTGTGAGAAAGCGCTTCATGGTGATGTACTCCCTGGTTGTGGCTAGAACTGACTGACACGGATGAAGGCGTGCCCCTTTCAATCGAATGTGCGCAGCACAGCATTCCACTGATTGTTCAGCGGTTCACCTGATTCACGCCCCTGTCATTTTTCGTTATACCAAATACTCATCGATTACCTGAGCAGTACCCAATGATCTTTACTCTGCGTCAGAAACACCTTCCCTCGGACAGGCTTTTCAATCTGATATACAAGCATATTTTTGAATATCCAGTACAACTCTCGATCGCTATCGTATCAAACCTTCTTCAGTTTTGTTATACCAAACTGGTTTCTTTCGTGAAAGCAGTTTTCACGGACAAACGTTCACCACCAACTCATCGTGGACTTCAGCCGCTGGTCAATACGGATTCACCGAACAATCTGCACTGTATTACTTGACTGTGACTTGCTACAGTAGCTGACGCTGGTGCCACCTCCGTGGCACTTCGTCACCACAGCCAGGACTATCCGCAGCACGCCATGCACAAGGAAGCTGACTCACCAGACTCATCGCAGTCCCTCAGCACGCCCAACGAAAAACCCTCCGCACTGGCACCGTTTGCCAATCCGGTATTCCGCTCATTGTGGTTTGCCACCCTGATCTCGAACCTCGGCGGCTTGATCCAGGCAGTGGCCGCGGGCTGGACCATGACGACCCTGACCGACTCGGAGCACATGGTGGCGCTGGTGACAGCGTCGACCACCTTGCCGATCATGGTCCTGTCCCTGGTGGCCGGTGTTCTTGCCGACAACTACGACAGGCGACGTATCATGATGGTGGCTCAGACCTTGATGTTCGTCGTGTCGGTAGGACTGACACTGGCGACCTTCTTCGGCGTGCTGACGCCCTGGTCATTGCTTGTCTTCACCTTCCTGATTGGCTGCGGAACCGCACTCAACAATCCGTCATGGCAGGCATCGGTAGGTGACATCGTGCCTCGTGAACAGGTACCGGCGGCAGTCATGGCCAATGGCATGTCCTTCAATCTGATGCGCAGTGTCGGTCCTGCCCTGGGCGGACTCATCATCGTGGCTGCAGGTGCCACGGCAGCATTCAGTGTGAACGCACTCAGCTATCTGGCAATGATTCTGGCTCTGGCCTTGTGGACCCGCCCCCCCGTGGAACGCACGCTGCCCCGTGAGCGATTTGCACATGCGGCAGCCGCCGGTATACGCTACGTCGGTCTCTCCCCCAATCTCCTGCGAATCATTCTGCGCGGCTTTCTGTTCGGCGTCACCGGCGTCTCGGTTCTGGCATTGCTGCCACTGGTCGCCCGTGACATGCTCGACGGCAGCGCATCCACCTACGGCTTTCTGCTCGGCCTGTTCGGACTCGGTGCAGTCGGTGGTGCACTCAACAACGCCAGAGTACGTGCCGCCTTCAACAACGAGACCATCGTGCGCAGCACCTTTGCCTGCATGGCCCTGGGTGTCCTGCTGTTGTCGGTTGCGCCGAACATGCTGCTGGCTGCACTGGCTCTATTGACCTGCGGTGCCTGTTGGGTCACGACCAATGCGCTGCTGAATGTGTCATTGCAGCTTTCGACACCTCGCTGGGTGGTTGGACGAGCCTTGTCCTTCTACATGACAGGCAACGCCGGAGGCATGGCGGCCGGTAGCTGGATATGGGGCCTGATTGCCGAGCAACATGGCTTGCAGAATGCGCTGCTGATTTCAGCGATCACCCTCGTACTCGGTAGCCTGATCGGATACCGACTCCCCCTGCCGGAGTTCGATCGTCTGAACCTGGACCCGCTGAACAGATTCATCGAACCGACGCTCGCCGTACAACTGACACAGCGTACGGGTCCCATCATGGTCACGGTGGACTTCGATATTGCAGAGGAGGACATACCCGTTTTTCTGGATGCCATGTCAGCGCGACGACGCGTCAGATTACGCGATGGTGCACGCCGCTGGTCACTATTGCGCGACCTGGAAACACCCAACATCTGGACGGAGAAATACTATGTGGCAACCTGGGTCGAATACATACGCCACAACCAGCGACGCACCGTCTCCGATTCAGGCATCTCCGATCGGCTCCATGCCTTGCACCAGGGCTCTGAACCACCCAGAGTGCGCCGCATGATCGAGCGACAGACGCTTCCGAAACCGGTGGAATCACCGGACAAGGGATTCGAAGAGCCTCGCTATGAGGCGCCACACTGAGCATGCCCGCTAGGCGTACCCCGAGCTCTGCTATCGTTCAGCAGCGCCACGCGCCACACTGGCGGCACAACCGCATCAAACGGCAGATTGTGCGCAAAACCCGAACAGGCACTCAGACAGCCAGAGCCTGCACGCTGGTCACCGCCATCAATTTGTAGACATCATCTGCCGAACAGCCGCGAGAGAGGTCATTTGCCGGCCTGGCCAGACCTTGCAGTATGGGGCCGATGGCATCAGCCCCCCCAATGCGTTGAGCAATCTTGTAACCGATATTGCCTGCCTCGAGACTCGGAAATACCATCACATTGGCCCTGCCTGCCAGCGGTGAATCCGGTGCCTTGGTGGCAGCCACCTGCGGTACGAAAGCTGCGTCGAATTGCAATTCACCGTCTACCAGTAAACTCGGTGCCAGCTCACGAACGCGAGCTGTTGCACTGGCCACTTCCGTCACCCGCGGATGACGCGCACTGCCAGCGGTAGAAAATGACAACATCGCCACGCGAGGTTCCTGCCCCGTCAATGCCCGGCAGGACTCCGCCGACGACACCGCAATCTGAGCCAACTCCTCTACCGAAGGTTGCACCAACAGCGCACAATCGGCAAACAACAGCGTTCGAGCCTCATCCTGATCTGTCTGCGCCATCAGCATCAGAAAGAAGCTGGAAACCGTACTGACGCCCGGCGCCTTGCCGATGATCTGCAAGGCGGCTCTGACCGTGTCACCCGTGGTATGCACTGCACCACCAATGGTGGCATCGGCATCTGCCTGCCGTACCATCATCGCTGCATGCACCAGAGGATTGCTGTGCATGTCCCGCTCGGCGGTGGCCGCATCCATACCCTTGTGCGATCTCAGCTCGTGATAGGCCTGTGCATACTCGGCAGTCTTGTCCGAGGTGGCAGGATCGATGATCTGGCATCGATCAGCAGAGCCACCGAAGGATTTCAGCAGGGCCTCAACACGGCTTGCATTACCCAGCAGCACGGGAATGGCGATACCGTCAGCCTGCGCTCTGACTGCGCCTTCGACGATGCGTGGATCTTCCCCCTCGGACAGGACGATACGCTGAGCGTTCGCCCTGGCCTGATCCTTCAGTGACTCGACAATACTCATTGCAGATACGCCAATCCAATCAGAATGAAAACACCCAGAAATACCGTTTCGGCCACGATAAGCATGATGGCTTGGCCACCGACATTGAAGATCGTCTTCATCGAAGACTTCATGCCGACCGCGGCAATTGCGATCAACAGGGCCCATCGTGATACATCGCTCAGAAACGCTGACACCACATCCGGAATCAGGCCGATGGAATTCAAGGTGGCGAATATCAGAAAGGCGACAACAAACGTCGGAACCAGAGGCGGCCGTGACGCTGACTGCTCCGACCCTTCGTTCTCGATATGCATTCCCCTGAAGACCAGCGCCATGATCAATACCACCGGAGCCAGCATGCTGACGCGAATCAGCTTCACCAGCGTGGCGGTTTCACCGGCCGATTCGGACACCGAGAAACCGGCACCGACAACCTGCGCCACATCATGAATGGTACCGCCCAGGAATACACCGATGGCCCGATCATCCAGCCCGAAGGACTGAGCGACAAGCGGATAGGCAATCATCGCAATGGTACTCAGTACCGTGACACTCAAGACCGTGAACAGCAGATTACGCTCAGAATGTTCATTCTTCGGCAGCACAGCGGCAATGGCCATGGCAGCTGACGCACCGCAGATCGCCACCGAACCACCGGTCAGCAAGGCAAAGCGCCAGCCGCGGCCCAGAACTTTGGCACCCAGCAATGCAAACGCAATGGTGGCCGCCACACCGAGGATGACCAGCAGTATCAGTTCCCAACCCAGGCCTATCAGCAGCTCGACGCTGATTCTCGCACCCAGCAGGGCCACGCCCATGCGCAATACCGTTCTGGCCGTGAAGCCGATACCTGCCGCACAACGTCCCTCTTCAGAAAGAAAGTTGAACGCGATACCGAGCAACAGGGCCATCAGCATCGCTGGTGCGCCATAGTGCTCGGACAGGAATTGCGCGCAGATGCCAATGACCACCGACACCGCAATACCCTGACCGAGCTGTTCCAGCGGGCCGAACTGCTGTTCGGCCCACACCTTTGGAGAGAAAGCGCTCAATGTCAGCTCGGTTGCTGGACTTGCATGTCGGCCGCATCGATTCCTGCAACAGACACAGGCTTCTTCATGGCGTCGCGTCGGAAGGGTTCGCCCAGTTCCTGATTGAGAATGACCTCGATGAAGGTTGTAACGCCATTTTCCATCTGATCCTTCACGGCGCTCTGCAGGGTCTCGGTCAGCGATTCAGTGGTGAATACCTGAATACCCTTCAAGCCACAGGCCTCGGCAATCTTTGCGTAACTCACCTGCAGGTCCAGCTCCGTACCGACGAAGTTGTCTTCGAACCAGAGCGTGGTGTTGCGCTTTTCCGCACCCCACTGATAGTTGCGAAAGATGACCATGGTAATGGCTGGCCAGTCATCACGACCACAGGCCGTCATCTCGTTCATGGAGATACCGAATGCCCCATCGCCGGCAAAACCGATGACTGGCACATCAGGGCAGCCGATCTTCGCACCGAGAATCGCGGGAAAACCATAACCACACGGTCCGAACAGACCTGGCGAGAGATACTTGCGCCCTTGCTCGAAAGTCGGATAGGCATTGCCGATGGCACAGTTGTTTCCGATATCACTGGAGATGATGGCATCTTCAGGCATTGCATCACGGATTGCCAACCAGGCATTACGTGGCGACATGCGCTCTGGATCGCGGTTGCGTGCACGCTCGTTCCAGTCAGTGCCCGGATCATCATCTTCGTGCTCCATGGACACCAGTTCCTGAGCCCAACGCTTCTTGGTCTGATCGACCAGCGAACGTCTCTCATCACGATTGTTGTCACCAGCGCCGGCAGACAGTTCGCTCAGCAATTGCTCGGCAACGCGCTTGGCATCCCCCTGAATGGCTACGGTTACAGGCTTTGTCAGTCCGATTCGATCGGCATTGATATCAACCTGGATCAGCTTGGCATCCTTCGGCCAGTAGTCGATTCCGTAGCCCGGCAAGGTGGAGAACGGATTCAGACGTGTTCCCAGCGCCAGCACGACATCAGCCTTGGCAATGATTTCCATTGCAGCCTTGGAACCGTTGTATCCCAGCGGACCCATGGACAGAGGATGGCTACCCGGGAAAGCATCGTTGTGCTGATAGTTGCAGCAGACCGGAGAGTCGAGCTTCTCGGCCAGTCTGGCCGAAGCCTCGATACCACCAGCCAGCACTACACCGGCGCCATTGAGGATGACAGGAAATTTCGCGTTGGACAGCAGGCTGGCCGCTTCGGCGATGGCGCTTTCTCCACCACGAGGACGCTCGATTCTGACCACCTGCGGCAGTTCGATATCGATGACCTGAGTCCAGTAGTCGCGAGGAATGTTGATCTGTGCAGGACCTGCCAGACGATGAGCCTGCTGGATGACCCGGTTCAGAACTTCAGCGATACGTGATGGATCACGCACCTCTTCCTGATAGGCCACCATGTCTTCGAACAGTGCCATCTGCTCGATTTCCTGAAAGCCCCCCTGACCGATGGTCTTGTTGGCAGCCTGCGGCGTTACCAGCAACAGCGGGGTGTGGTTCCAGTAGGCAGTTTTCACCGGTGTGACAAAATTGGTGATGCCCGGGCCATTCTGCGCAATTGCCATGGACATCTTGCCAGTGGCACGTGTGTAGCCATCAGCACTCATGCCGGCGTTGCACTCATGCGCGCAATCCCAGAACTTGATACCCGCAGCCGGGAACAGATCTGAAATGGGCATCATGGCGGAACCGATGATGCCGAAGGCATGCTCGATACCGTGACGCTGCAGAACCTTTACGAAGGCTTCTTCGGTTGTCATCTTCATGGGTAATACCTCGACTTGTCTTGAGTGTTTTTGAATTTGGCAGAAGCCGCGAGAAAATCGAATCTATGAGACCGATCCATCGGTCCTTTTCCATCCAGTCTTGGAACCCCGGGCCCGGCTAGCCGATTTCGGGGATCATGGCCAGTGAGAACCACGGTACAAAGGCAATCAACATCCAGGCAATCAGCAAGCCCGAAAGATACATCAAAGCGAAGGGTACGATCTTCGAATACGGAATACCGGTTGTGCCACTGGCGACAAACAGATTGAGCCCGAAAGGTGGTGTGATGAAGCCTATTGCAGCACCCACCAGAAAGATCACGCTGAAGTGCACCGGATCCACGCCATGAGCCATGGCAATGGGTGCCAGGATGGGCGCGAATATGACGGTCACCGGCAGGCTCTCGAGAATACAACCTGCCGCCATGACTATGGCCATGCAGACCAGCAATACCACAACCTCACTGTCTCCGAACCAGGCCACGAAGTTGGCCACCGCCTCCGCCGCACCCAACAGACCGAACACCTGCTGCATGACGATCGAAATGGCAATCATGGGCGCCAGCATGCCGGTGAGCTGCCCCGAACGCAGGAGGATATCGGGCAACTGCCGAAAGCTGATTTCACGGGTCAGCAGCAAGCCCGCCAGGAGACAGAAACCAACCGTGATCGCAGCCGCTTCGGTTGGCGAGAAGATTCCCGAATAGATACCGTAGATGACGATGAAGATCGCGAAAAAACCGAGATAGGCCAGACGACCGGTGCGCAGTATGCGTTTCATGCTGAGCGGTTCGACCGAACCCCAGCCATGCTTCTTTGCCAGGTACCAGCAAACGGCCTGCATGGCGAAAACCATCAGTATTCCCGGCAGAATGCCAGCCACGAACAGGTCCGATATGGACAGATTCATCAGAAAGCCGTAGACGATGAATATGATGGACGGCGGTATGATAATTCCCACCGTACCCCCGGCCGCCGCAGTCGCCGCCGCAAAGCGCGAGTCATAGCCATCCTTTTCGAGCACGGGATGCATGATGCCGCCAATGGTTGCCGTGGTTGCCGAATTCGAACCGGAGATGGCCGCAAACAGTCCGCAGGAACCGATGGTTGCCAGGCCGAGTCCACCGCGCATCCAGCTCAGGCAGGAGTGGGCAAAATCTGCCAGACGTTTTGCTATCCCGGCCGCGGCGATGAGATCCCCGGTGAGAATGAACAATGGCAATGACAGGAGACCGAAGAAGTTCAGGCCTTCGAACAAGGTAAAACCGATGTTGGCCAGGGTGAAATCGATGATGATCGAAACACCGACTACCCAGAAACCGATGACCAGAAAGATGGGCACACCGATCAAGAACAACAGCAGGACGCCCAACGACACCAGTCCTATTAACATTCCCTGATCCATGAATTTCTCCTAGGCCTTGCCGATTGACTGAATGTCCACGAGGAACTCTTCGCGAGACTTGAAGCGTTTGATATCGTCGATCAGGTTCTGAATGACGCGCACCATCAACAGCATCCATGCCACCGGCGTTGCCAGGTAGAACCACCACTGCATGATGTTGTCCGTTCCCTGCACGATCGCAAAGTTCATCTGCACCAGTTTTGTCTGTTCGATGGTGAAGTACACGACAATGGATGCGAAGACCAGCCACAGGATGGCATCGAGCCACATGCAGGCATACTGCAAGGCGTACGGAAGACGAAGGCGAATGTCGTTGAAGACAAGGTGCGTGCGCTTGCGCACGTTATAGGAACAACCGATCCAGGTGACCCACAGAAACAGATAAATGGGAATGGAGGAGCTCCACGGGATTTGTGTCTTCAACACAAAGCGTTCGAACACGGCATAGACGATGATCAAGGCCATGGCAGAGTAGGCGATCAGGATCAGCACTCTCTCCACGTTTCGATCAAGCCACCTGAGGCAGGCCATCAAGAATTTCATTTGCAGACACCTGGGGTAAACGGACTGAGAAGTCTCGTACCGGCAGCTTGACGGCTACCGGCACGAGTCAAGGCACTTCAGCTTCCTGAAGACTTATCCCTGCCACCATCGACGAGCTTCAACGGAGGCGACATCCATATCCTTGGGAATCTCGCGTGCGATGTCGTAGATTTCCTTGTAGACATCCAATCCGCCAGACATCTTGTTCAGTCGCTCGCGCCACTGTTCCCATTCAGCCGGTCGATACTCGGGTGAACACATCTGCTCGGCCTTGTGGATTTCCTCGTCGGACAGTGTGGCAACCCGAACGCCGTTGTCACCGAAGACCGTACCTGCAGGCGGGTTGTCGACTGCCCCGACCACTTCGACCAGAGCACGTTCCTGTTCACGCTGGGTGTACTGCTGCGCTTCGAACGAGGTTTCCATGACCACATCCTGCAAGTCTGCCGGCAATGACTCGAACGTCTTGTTGTTCATTGCCGTGTGCTCGGTACCGCAGAAGAATTTCAGATCCACTGCCTGCGACAGCACGGGAGACATATTGGCGTAGGCCGCAGCGCCCATCCAGGTCTCGGCACCATCGATCAGGCCCTGCTTCAGGCCATCGAGGGTTTCTTCCCATGCGATGGGAACCGGGTTCAGGTCCATCAGCTGCATGGCGATGCGGCCCAGCTGCGTACCGGTAACGCGGTTCTTGGTACCGGCCAGTTCATCGATACTGGTCACCGTCGGCTTGTCCGCGAACTTCTTGCCCATCATCAATCCACGCAGCTCGCAATGCGTGTACAGAAACTGGATGTTATGCAGACGTCGCATGGGTTCACGCAGCAGCTGCTCACTCTTGGGGTGATAGAAGAAATGGTGCTGCGCCGCCCGGCTGGGGAACATATAGGCGAAATCCAGCACATTGTAGTAAGGCGCAGAGCCGGCAGAGTTCTGCGTACTGGCGGTGAACAGATCGACGATGCCCTGCTGGGTCTTCTTGACGCAATCGAGCTGATTGCAGATGGCGTTGCTGCCGATGAATTCGATCTGCAGTGCGCCGTCACTGGCCTCTTCCAGCTTCTGCGCAAACCAGAGCTGTCCGGATTCCTGAATCTTGAGATTCTGTTCGTTGAAGCCCGAGGCGCCGAACTTCAGCGTCTTCAGGGGCTTCTTGTCCCGCTCAGCCGCGGTGGCTGCGGCCGCCGTGCCGACACCTTCCAGTGTCAGCGGACCAACTGTACCCGCAACCGCGAGCAACGCGGAGGTATAGCCGTAGCGCCCTGCTATCTTCAGGAAGCCTCTTCGATCAAGTGGTGTTTTCTTGCTCATGGTGATCTGTCCTATTCTATCGCCTGATGGTTGACAGGCTTTGTGGTAATGACCGGTGGCGACTGGTGAATCGCTACCGGCGACTTGCCATCGAACTGAAACGGTTCGCTCAGGTGGGGCTGAGAGCAGACTCTGATTCCGTCTGCCTGGATGAATTGACGGAGACACTTGCGGCGGATCGTCTGGCATCTTCAAGGATCATGTCCACGGCCTTCTCGGCCATGGCGACCGCCGGGGCATTGGTATTGCCGGACACCAGAGTCGGCATTGCGGAACAATCGATGACCCTGAGCCCCTGCACGCCTCGTACTCGAAGACGTTCATCGAGGACGGCCATCCGGTCACTTTCGATCCCCATCTTGCAGGTGCCCGTTGGGTGGAAGATGGTGGCGCCATGATTGCGACTGAATTCCAGCAGCTCCTCGTCAGTAGTGGCGTCCGGGCCGGGCTTGACTTCCCGTTTGACAAAGGGGCTCATGGCATTCGAATTGGCTATGGCACGCGAGGCCTTGAGACTGGCAATGGCGGTTCGTCTGTCCAGATCGGTAGACAGATAATTGGGCACCATGGCCGGTGGTATCAGAGGGTCGCTGGATTGTATATGGGCATGGCCGCGAGACTCCGGCCGCAGCTGGCAGGTAGAGAGTGTGAATCCGGAGAACGGATGTACGCTGCCGCCTGCCATGTCCGCAGACAATGTTGCCACGTGAAACTGTATATCGGGAGTCTTCGCCTCATCCGGCAGGGCACGCATGAAACAGCCACCCTGATTGATACCCACGGCCAGTGGTCCCGAGCGGTGCAGCAACCACTGCATACCAAGCTTTGCCTGACCCGCCCAGGAATTCAACTGATCATTGGTGGTGGGCACTGTCGCTTCGTAGGTAGCGCGGATCTGCAGATGATCCTGCAGGTTTTCGCCCACACCGGGCGCATCGTGAAGAACGTCGATACCGTGTTCCTTCAATACAGCTGCGGGACCGATACCCGAGAGTTGCAGCAGTTGTGGAGACTGCAGGGCTCCTGCCGACAACAAGACTTCACCCGAAGCACGTGCTTCTCGAATGGTACCGCCCTGTCGGTATTTCACACCGACCGCTCGTTTGCCTTCCATGATCAGGCCAGTTGCCTGCGCATTGGTCTCGACGTGCAGATTGGAACGGTTTCGCGCAGGCTTCAGATAGCCTTTCGCTGTACTCCAGCGCCAGCCTTTCCAGGTGGTCAACTGGTAGTAACCGGCGCCTTCCTGCGCCGCCCCATTGAAATCATCCGTGCGTGGCACGCCGTTCTCCACGGCACCCTCGATGAATGCTTCGATCAGCTGGTTCTTTTCGCCGATGTCGGACACCGACAAGGGCCCCTCTGCGCCATGATACTCACTGGCTCCCCGCTGGTTTCTTTCCGAACGAATGAAATAAGGCAGCAAGTCGTCGTATGACCAGCCGCTGTTTCCCAGCTCGGCCCAATGATCGTAATCCTCTCGCTGACCTCGGATGTAGATGAGACCATTGATGGAGCTGCACCCACCCAGTGTCTTGCCACGGGGCCAGTAGATCTTGCGATTGTTCATGCCCGGATCGGGCTCGGTGTGGAAGCACCAGTTGTATTTCTTGCTCCACATGGTCTTGCCATAGCCGATAGGCAAGTGGATCCAGAAGGAATTGTCCTTTGGGCCCGCCTCCAGCAGGAGCACCTTGACTGCAGGATCTTCACTCAATCGGCCCGCGAGTACGGCACCGGCTGACCCTGCCCCAACTACAATGTAATCGTAACTTGCATTCATAGACCATTCCTGACAACAGACTGCCCAATTACAGTGCGCATAACCTTTTGATGAATGTTTATCACAGGTTAGTTGCTATGGTGGAAGTATACAGTTATTCTGTTTTGGAACGCAACGTTCCGATTAATAAATTTTTTATACCTACCCTCGAATAAATTCATGGAAAACATGGAATCGATCAAACCCAGCAGCTCGGCAGAACGCACTCTCATGGTGCTCCAATACCTGGCCGAGCGTTCGCAGCCGGTGCCTCTGGCAGAATTGTCCAGCGAACTGGACCTGCCCAAACCCACCGTTCATCGCATGTGTCAGCAATTACTGGAGATGCGCATGATCAAGCACGATGTGCATGAAAAGACGTTCATGATCGGCCCTGCCTTGCAAAAGCTGGCCATTGACACCCTGACCCACGGCACGGTCAGCCAGTTGCGCCACGCGGTATTGTCCGAGCTGGTCGACAAGGTGGGAGAAACCTGCAACTTCACCACACTCAATGGTTCGTCGGTGCTCTATCTGGACCGCGTAGAGACGCGGCATCCATGGCGACTGACGATCGGTGTCGGCGAAAGCGTCCCGATACACTGCACCGCCAGCGGCAAACTGTTTCTGGCCATGATGCCCACGATCAAACGCAACTACCTGTTGCGCCGTATCGAACTGACTCGCTTGACAGACAAGACGATTATCGATGTAGAACAGCTACGCGAATGTCTGGATGAGGCGCACAGAGCAGGTCACGCGGAAGATCGTCAGGAATTCATCACGGGTCTGGTCGCGGTTGCCGTGCCGGTACGAGATGCACAAGGTGAGCTGAGAGCTGCCGTCGCCATTCACGGACCGACAAGCCGGATCAGCATGGACGATCTCTACGGCATGCTGCCGGATCTGAAGAAAGCCGCCGCGAAGATGAGCGATCTGATCTGAATCGCTCGTCATTCATGCTCTCCTGGCATGCTCTCCTGCCATGCGGGCGAGAGCAATCACCGGCCAGCGCCATCTCCGGTGATGCTTCAGCGTGGCTACTCCTCCTGGATGACCACCTGTCCGTCAGCCTTCAGGCTGACTGGAATGCTGTCCAGACTGGAGCCTATTCCCAGTCCCTCCACGCCCTCTCCGGTAGTCGTGGAAAACCCCGCCCCATGACTGGTACAACGAATGATTGTCCCATCGGCGGATAGCAGCTTGCTCCCCTTGTGATCCAGAGGCAGATACTGGTGCGGGCAGGCGTTGACGAACGCCTTGATCGAATCAACGGAACGCAGCACAACGACCGGGAAGTCATCCAGACGAAGACACAGGGACCCTCCAACAGGAATGTCGTCGCGATGACAGATGACACTGCCAGGCGCTGGTGCCCCTGTCAGGCTTCTCCAGTTACTCATGATCGCAAGTCCAGCAAGATTGAGAAATGTCGAGCAAAACAATACTACATCACGAAATCGCTGACGTTCGGACCTGGCGATTGCCCGGCCCGAATCCACAGGATATCAGCGCCGCTGGATATCCGCCCCCGCCTTGTGCAGTTGACCTAAGGCCAGGTCATCTCTCCGGTTGCTACCTTGGCGCTCAGTTCCAAAGTGGATTGACCACCCAGCTCCGGGTACTGTTGCTTCATCAGTGATATCAGTTCCGCCGAATCAGCAGCCTGAGTCGCCGCGGTCGTGAAGTCCGCAATGTACCGGGCCGTGAAATCAATGGCGTCCGTATTCTTCGTTGAACCCGCATTGTAATGACCGGGGATGACGACTTCCGGTTCAAGTGCCAACATGCTATCCAGCGTCTGCAACCACTGTCTGCGTTCATCCGGAGTCTGGGAGTCCGCCATCCACACGTGCAGGCCATCGAATACCGAGACTCCACCGACAATGGTCTTCACCGAAGGCACCCACAGAAAGGTATGTTTCGGGTCTGATCCATCAAGGCCGATGACCTTGACGACCTCACCATCGACTTCCAGACTGTTGCCTTTCAGTGCATCAGGCACAATCAGCTCTTCAGGAGCATTGTCAGCCAGTATGGGTCCCCAATGGTCCTTTTTCGGCTCCATGCTGGCCAGTATGTATTCTCGTGTAGCCGGGCTGCTGAGAACCTCGGCCTCGGGAAATGCCCGTGTCACCACATCCAGACCGAAGTAAAAGTCAGGATCACCGTGACTGATGAATATCGTGGTCAGTGGCTTGCCCTTGGCCTTGATCATCTCCACCAGCTGCCGTGCATCGTTTCGCTGAAACTGGGCATCCACCAGCAGCAGTTCGTTCGGGCCTTCAATCAGACTGGACGACACCGGAAAGATGCTGGACTCGCCAGCCTTGAACGGGGTGATCTGCAGCGATGAATGACCGGCCAGACTGGCACAGGCCGATGTCGTGACAAGCAGCGCAACAGCCAGCGCTGCGTTGATTCCAGTGTGCATGAAATTGTTCCTGTTTGTTGAGTGCCTCAACTGTAAGTTGCACACATCGAGGAATAAACCCTACTATCCAGGACAGTTTGTTGCACAGATCGGACATATACGTGGATCGCATTACGGCCGCAGAGGTATTTATCACCATCGTCGAGCGAGGCAGCATGATCGAGGCTGCCAAGGTGCTCGATATGTCGCGCTCAATGGTGACTCGCTACCTGAACGAGATGGAAACCTGGAGCAATGCACGCCTGTTGCATCGCTCAACCCGCCGACTGTCACTGACCAACAGCGGTGAAACCGTACTGGAACATTGCAGGCAGTTGCTGCGTACAGCTGATGAACTCGCTGCCCTTTCAAGCAGCTCCACGAGTGAGCCCGCCGGCGTCATTCGAATCAGTTGCTCGCAGTTCGTGGCCGAAGATATCCTTGTGCCCGACTTTGTCAAGGCACTTCATCAGCGCTACCCGACCATCGTTCTCGACTTGCATATCGCCGATCAACGCGTAGACCTGATCGAAGAGCGTATCGATCTGGCCATCAGAATCGCTCAGGAGCTCGATCCGAGCCTGATCTCGCGGAAGCTTGGAAACTGCGAGTCCACGATCTGCGCAAGCCCTGCCTATCTCCAGTCGACTACGGCACCAACACGCCCTGAGGACCTCAGCAGACTGAACTGTCTGACCTATTCCTATTTTGAAGACGGTATCTGGCGGCTCGGCAACAAGGACACGCTGGAATCGGTATCCGTGTCGGGCAACTTCAGCGCCAACGGTTCAGGGTCACTGCTTCGTGCAACGCTTGCAGGTTGTGGTGTATCCATGCTACCCACCTACGCTGTCAGGTCCTTCCTGCAGACCGGAGAGCTTGTCGAGCTGCTGCCAGACTATCCGATCCAGTCGATGGGCATTCATGTCGTCTACCATTCGCGAGAACATATGCCACGAACCACTCGCACGGTCATCGACGCTCTGGTGGAGCACTTCGGTACGCTGACATTGTAAGTATTCGCTCGCCAAACAACCGTCAATCGTGGCTTAGACAATTGGCAACTGCCGCAGCCGCATGCAGCGCTGTCGTATCGAACAACGGCATCGTCGTGTGTGACTGATCGATCAGCAGTGTGATTTCGGTACAGCCGAGGATGACCGCCTCTGCCCCACGAGCACGCAAGCGATCAATCACCTGCAGGTAGAGCTCTCTGGAAGCTGCTTCGATCTTCCCCAGGCACAGTTCTTCATAGATGATGCGGTGTACCAGAGCCTGATCGGATTCGTCCGGCACCAGGATGTCCAGTCCGAATTTCTGCTGCATGCGACCCTTGTAGAACGCATCGCTCATCGTGAACCCGGTGCCCAATAGACCGACCCGCTTGTGACCTGCCTGCAGCAGTGCTTCTGCCGTCGGGTCCACGATATGCAGCAACGGCAGCTCGATACCGTCCAGGACTCGGTCGGCCACCTTGTGCATCGTATTCGTTGCAATCACCAGAAAATCCGCACCGGCCGCCTGCAAGGATTTCGCAGCCTGATTCAACAGCCTGCCGGCAGCGTCCCAGTCCCCGGCATACTGCAATTTCTCGATCTGCGCAAAGTCGACGCTGTACAGAATCAACGATGCCGAATGCAGCCCACCCAGGGACTCGGAGACTCCCTGGTTGATGGCCTTGTAATACAAGGCCGAGGATTCCCAGCTCATGCCCCCGATGATACCGATTGTCTTCATGCCTTCCTCTTCAGACTGTTTGATGGCTCTGTCATGAACCGGTGACAATCAACAAGGCCCGCCCCGCCGTTCCATTTGCTCGTATCGAATGTGGTCGATCGGCGACATAGCGAACCGTATCGCCCTCGTTGAGCACCTCCGAAACGCCATCGGCTGTTACCGTCAGTGTGCCATTGAACACGGTCAGGTTTTCCATGCAACCGGAACGATGCGGTTCGCTGTCCAGCACGCCATCGGCGTCGAACACCAGATCATAGATCTCCGTCTCCCCGACCGTCTCGGGGGCACTGAGAATTCTTATTCTACAACCTTGTCCCTGAGAATGAATGACCGGTGTCTGATCCGCACGTATCACTTCACGTATCGGACTGCGCTCCTTTGGCCCGCCATCGAGCAAGCCGGAGAAATCGATATTCAAGGCCTGAGTCAGATTCCACAGTATGGCAACCGTGGGACTACTCTCGGCCCGCTCGATCTGCGACAGCATCGAGCGGGAGACCCCCGAGAGCCGCGCCAGGGCCTCCAGGCTCAGGCTACGGGACTTTCTGGCTTCCTTCAGACGCGTTGCCAGGCGCGCCGATATATCCTCATTCACACGTCGGTCCAGTCCAGCACCACCTTGCCGCTGGAACCTCCCATCATGGTAGCGAAGCCCTGCTCGAACTGTGCTGCCGGAAATCGATGGGTAATGACTTTCGAGACATCCAGGCCGTTTTGCAACATGGCAATCATCTTGTACCAGGTCTCGAAGATCTCTCGCCCATAAACACCCTTGACCGTCAAGGCCTTGAACACGATGCGTGACCAGTCAACCGGGCTTTTCCCGGGTGGGATACCCAGCATGGCGATACGCCCACCCATGACCAGTGACTCCACCATCTGATCCAGTGCCACCTGATTGCCCGACATCTCCAGCCCGACATCGAAACCTTCTGTCAGACCCAATCTGGCACAGACATCCTTCAGGTCTTCCCTGGCCACATTGACAGGGATCACGTCGGCAACCGTGGCGGCAAGCGCCAGTCGCTCATCGTTCACATCGGTGATCACGACATGGCGCGCACCGGCATGCCTTGCGACCGCGGCTGCCATGATTCCGATTGGGCCGGCACCGGTGATCAGCACATCCTCACTGATCAGATCGAAACTCAGCGCCGTGTGTACCGCATTGCCCAGGGGGTCCAGGATGGCACCCATTTCATCGCTTATGTCGTCCGGCAGTGGCACCACATTGAAGGCGTCCAGACGCAGGTACTTGGCGAAGGCGCCATTTTCCTGCACACCGATACCTCGTGTCTGCGGATCAAGGTGGAATTTTCCGGCGCGAGACTGACGCGATTTTCTGCCTACCAGATGACCCTCGCCACTGACACGCTGACCCACCGACAGACCCTCAACGTGACTGCCGATCTCGACAATCTCACCGGCAAATTCATGCCCGATGGTCAGAGACACCGGTACGGTCCTGGCCGCCCAGTCATCCCACTTCCAGATATGGACATCAGTGCCGCAGATACCGGTCTTGTTGACGCGGATCAGCACATCACTGGCACCAATCTGTGGCACCGGGGCTTGCTGCATCCACAGGCCTTCAGCCACTTGCGCCTTGACCAATGCCTTCATACGGTTGGCTTCGATACTCACGACCCTGTTACCCCGACCTTGCGGCCTGCGTCTGCAAACGCGGCCAATGCCTTGTCCAGATCATCCTTTGTCAGCGCAGCACTCATCTGCGTTCTGATACGAGCCTCCCCTTTGGGCACGACCGGGAAGAAAAAGCCTGAGACATACACACCTCGTTCGAACAGCTCTCGCGCAAGATTCTGAGCCAGTTGCGCCTCGCCGAGCATCACGGGAATGATCGGATGCTCACCGGGGGCCAGGGTGAAGCCGAGTGAAGTCAGGCCGTCACGCCAATAGCGCGCATTGTCGAACAGTGTCTTGCGCAATTCGTCACCCTGCTCCACCAACCGCAGCGCTTCGATGGAGGCCACGACGATGGCGGGTGCCAGGGAGTTGGAAAACAGGTAGGGTCGGGCACGCTGGCGGAGCAGATCAATGACGGCCTGCGGCCCGGCGATATAGCCTCCCATGGCGCCGCCGAGCGCCTTGCCAAGTGTACCGGTCAGCACATCGATCTTGTCATTGACACCGAAATGCGCTGCTGTTCCCTGACCGCCGGGTCCCATGAAACCGGTGGAATGGCAATCATCCACCATCACCATGGCGTCATAGCGTTCCGCCAACTCGGTGATTTCAGGCAGTTTTGCCAGGAAACCATCCATCGAGAAAACACCGTCGGTGGCGATCATGATGAAACGGGCACCCTTCTCCCGGGCGGTGCGCAGTTGCAGTTCCAGATCGTCCATGTCGGAGTTGCGATAGCGGTAGCGCTGCGCCTTGCACAAGCGCACCCCGTCAATGATGGATGCATGATTCAGTGAATCGGAAACAATCGCATCTTCCGGCCCCAGCAAGGGTTCGAACAAGCCGCCATTGGCATCAAAGCAGGCGGCAAACAGAATGGCGTCGTCCTTGCCCAGAAAGCTGGCAAGGCGTGCTTCGAGTTCCTGATGAATATCCTGGGTGCCACAGATGAAACGCACGCTGGCCAGGCCATAGCCATGCTCGTCCATCGCCCCCTTGGCGGCTTTGATCAGGTCCGGGTGATTGGCCAGACCCAGATAGTTGTTGGCGCACAGATTGATGACATAATCCTTCTGTACACCGTCAACCGTGACGGATATGCGCCCGGACTGGGCCGAGACAATCGCCCGTTCGGATTTCAGCAGGCCCGCCGATTCGATATCGACCAGTTGCTGTTGAATATGGTTGAGAAATGTTGTGCTCACAATAGGCTCCCGTCAGACAGGAACGTAGCATATATTGGATTTTGTCCAATATCAAGGATATTTACTGGTTTTTCTGTTGCAACGGATCCATGCGTCGCACCCCTGCTTCTGACTGGCTTGCTCTCTGCCTGCTTGTCGTGCTTGTCGTGCTTGTCGTGCTTGTCGTGCTTGTCGTGCTTGTCGTGCTTGTCGTGCTTGTCGTGATTGTCGCGAGCTGTCGGCACGAGCCGCGCCAGGGATATTGCAAGCCAAGCCCGTAGCACGGCTCATGACAGGCTCAAATAGCCTTCACCAGACGCAATGCGTCATAAATGGCGGCATGAGTATTACGTGCGGATACCGCATCACCAATCCTGTACAACTGGAAAGCACCGTCGGCATTGGCTGGCACGTCCTGCGTCCGGCCGGCTATCAGCGCATCATGATCGACAGCTCCAAGATTGGATGACAGTGGTTTCAACTCGTAATACAAGTCTTCCATGGGCAGTGTGCCGTGGTTGATCACGACCTGATCGTAATACCGATGATCACGAAAATCGCTGTAGTCCGTGCCGATCACCGCCTTCAACTTGTTACCTTCCTGCTCCACATCCATCAGCCTGCGAGTAACCGTGAATGTCACATCCTTGTCCTGCAGGCTGCGCATGTAGGGAACCAGATTCATCGCCATGACATCGGGTGAGAAACTGCGATCGGGTGTCATGATCTCGACCTTGGCACCGGTATTGGCAATGACTTCAGCGGCCTGCAACGCCGGATGGTCGCCCGCGTCGTCGAATACCAGCACGTTTTCTCCCGGCGTCTCACTGCCGGAGATGATATCCCAGCTGGACACGATCAGATGGTTGCCGGTTTCCAGTACTTGCGTATCCGGCCAGCCACCGGTGGCAATGATGACGACATCCGGATTCTCTGCACAGACTTCGGCAGCTTCGGCGTAGACGTTGTATCTGAACCGCACACCCAGCGCTTCGCATTGCTGCAGGCGCCAATCGACAATTCCGCGCATGTCCTGCCGACGTTTCGATCTGACAGTCAGCAGGATCTGGCCACCGGCCTCAGGCGCGGCTTCGAGAACCGTCACCTCGTGTCCGCGTTCACCGGCCACTCGCGCCGCTTCCAGACCCGCCGGCCCAGCCCCCACGACCACAACCTTCTTCGCTTCGGCCGCTCGCGGAATATCGTGCGGCATGGTCAGTTCACGACCGCTTGCCGCGTTATGCAGGCACAAGGCTTCCCCACCCTGATAGATTCGATCGAGACAATAATTGGCACCGACGCAGGGTCTGATGTCGTGCTCGCGACCGGCGACGATCTTGCGCACGATATGAGGATCGGCAATGTGCGCGCGGGTCATGCCCACCATGTCCAGCAGACCTTCGGCGATGGCATGCCTGGCCGTGGCAACATCGGCAATCTTCGCCGCATGGAAGGTCGGCATCCCCGTCTCCTTGCGAACTCTGCCGGCAAAATCCAGATGGGGTGAACTGCGCATGCCCTGAATGGGGATCACGTCAGTCAGTTCTGCATCATGACTGATCCGCCCACGGATCACATTCAGGAAATCAACCATGCCGCTGTCTCGCAACAGCCGGGATATCTCCAGCCCTTCTTCTTCGCTAATACCCTGCTTGTTCGCTTCATCGGCGGTGTAGCGCATGCCGATGATGAAGTCGGTACCGACGCGATCGCGGATGGCCTGCAATACCTGCATCGTGAACCGCAACCGGTTCTGCAATTCGCCACCATAGGGCGCATCCAGTGTGTTGGTCATCGGTGACCAGAACTGATCCATCAGATGCCCATAGGCTTGCAACTCGATACCATCCATGCCACCGGCCTTCATGCGCTCGGCCGCATCGGCGTAGTCGCTGATCACGCGTTCGATGTCCCAATCCTCGATCTTCTTGGGAAATGCCCGGTGAGCCGGCTCCCGTCGATGCGAGGGTGAAATGACCGGCAACCAGTCGCCCTTGTTCCACCCGGTACGACGCCCAAGATGCGTGAGCTGAATCATGACCGCACACCCATGCTCATGACAGGCGTCAGTCAGATTGCGAATCCACGGAACCACTTCATCCTGATAGGCCAGAATATTGTTGAAAACCGGTGGGCTGTCCTTGGATACTGCGGCTGACCCTGCCGTCATGGTCAAGGCCACACCGGCCTTCGCCCTTTCAGCATGATAGGCCGTATAGCGCTCCTTGGGCATTCCCTGCTCAGGATAGGCCGGCTCATGACTGGTGATCATGATGCGATTCTTCAGCGTCAGGTGCTTCAGGACATACGGTTGCAGCAGTGGGTCACTGGTCATGAAAACTTCCCGAGATATCGCATCACAGTTGCGCCAGACTGGACGTTAACACCGACCGCCCAGTCTGTTCAAACGCTATCTCGGCAAGCCCTATCGATAGAACATCGTCGGTAGCCACAGCGCCAGATCCGGGATGAATACCACCATGAACAGCACGATGATCAACGGCACCAGAAAAGGCATCGTGGCGGTCACACATCGTTCGAAGCGAACCCCCGACACTTGCGACAGCACATACAACACCATTCCCACCGGTGGGGTCAACAGACCCAGCATGAGATTCAGGATCACGATGATGCCCAGGTGTACCGGATCGATACCCACCTGGTTGGCGATGGGCAGCAACACCGGCACCAGGATGGTGATGGCGGCAATGGTTTCCATGAACAGACCGATCGCCAGCACCAACAGCATCATGATCAACAGCAGTACGTTCTTGTTGTCCGAGATCCCCAGCAGGAAATCTCCCAACGAGGCCGCAACCTGATTGGCCGTGAGAATGTAGGCGAAAATGGAAGCGGCAGACACGATCATCAGAATGGCCGCCGAAGTCTCGATGGTGTCCATGGAAACCCGGACCAGATGCTTCAGCGTCAATGTGCGATAGACCACCAGACCGAGAAACAAGGCATAGCCGACTGCGGCCACGGCAGACTCGGTGGGCGTGAAGACACCCGACACGATGCCGCCGATGATGATCAGGGGTGTCAGCAATGGCAGGAAGGCCGACTTGAACGTGGCAGCCAGACGAGACAACTGGAAACTGGCATCACGCGGATAATTGCGCCGGCGAGAATACCAGGCCACCATGATCATCAGCGACACAGCCATCAGAAGTCCCGGCACAAGACCGGCTGCGAACAACTCACCAATCGATACCGATGCCATGACACCGTAGATGACCAGAGGCAGAGACGGTGGAATGATCGGCCCGATGGTTGAGGACGCGGCGGTGATGCCGACGGAAAAATCGGTGTCGTACCCGGCATCGCGCATGGCCTTGATTTCAATGGTTCCCAGACCACCGGCATCGGCCACAGCCGCACCGGACATGCCGGCGAAGATGACACTGGCTCCGACATTCACATGACCCAGCCCACCATGCATCCAGCCCACCAAGGCGCGGGCAAAGGCGAATATCTTGTTGGTGATACCCGCCGTGTTCATCAGATGACCGGCCAGGATGAAGAAGGGAATGGCCAGCAAGGGAAAGCTGTCCACGCCGTTGATCATCGTGTGGATCATGACAACCGCGGGCCGGCCTTCAATCAATATATAGACAAGAGAGGCACCAGCGAGAGAGACGGCAACCGGCACGCCAACGATCAGCAGAATCGCCAGCAGCACGAACATCAGGGTAAGGGCCATGTCAGTTGCCTGCCATATGTGAAGGATCCAGCTTTTCTGCGGCTATTTCTGCAGCAGGTCGTCTGGCCAGTTTGAAAACGTTGATGATGGCAACCAGTGCCATGGCGAAACAGGCAACGACAACCACCCAGTAGATAATGCCTTTGGGCAGATCGACCGAAATCATGCGTTGTGAAAACGTACGTTGAGCCAGCCCGATGCAGTAATAGCCCGCCGCCGAGAAGAACACCGCAACGGCCACTTCGCAGAACAACGCAATCGGCTTGATGAAGCTGACCGGCAGATAGCGATAGAAGAATTCGAGATAGATATGCGATCCCTTGCGCACACAGGTCACCGAGCCGACGAAGGCCAGGAAGATCAGAAAGAACCTGGCAATCTCTTCGGTCCAGGCCAGAGAATCGTTCAGCACGTAGCGTGTGAAGAACTGCAGGGCAACGATACAGAAAAGCACCCAGAAGATGATCAGTACCGGAATGTCCATCCATGTCACGTCCGAGATGTCGTTGCTCACCTCGTCGAATTGGGCAGACTCCAGATCCACCGAGTCTGGCTCGGTGCCGGGGGGTGTGGTCATGGTTTACTCCACTGGGCGGGGAATCGCACCCGGCAGGCTGTGCCGGGTGCGGGTAACATCACATCAAGAAGCCTTGATGCATTGGCGTGCGATCAGGGAGCGTCCTCGATCGCCTGCAGACGCTCGTAGACGTCGCTGGGCCAGGGCATGTCGTCACTGACCAGATAGGGTTGTACCGCCTCGATGAACGGCGCACGATCAACCTCGTTGACGGTATTGCCCTGCTCACGGAACCAGTCAGCCAGTTCATTTTCCGCCTGAACGATCTGTGCAGTGGCGTCCAGAGCTGCCTCCTGCAGTACCTCTTTCAGGATCCGCTGATCGGCCTCGTCCATGCTGGCCAGCGTGCTGCCGGAGACGACCGAGATCAGTGAGTTGGTGATGTGTCCGGTGAGGTTGATATTGGTCTGAACCTCATAGAACTTCTTGAATTGAATGGTCGGCAAGGGGTTTTCCTGCGCATCAACAACGCCCTGTTGCAAAGCGAGGTAGACCTCGGAGAACGCCATGGGCGTGGGGTTGGCACCGGTCGCTTCCGGAAACAGCAGATAGGAAGGTGCATTGGGAACACGAATCTTCAGGTTCTCCATGTCCGCCGGTGTCAGTATCGGTTTGTTGGACGTGACGTGGCGTGCACCGTAATAGGTCAGCGCAACGATCTCATTACCGGTCGCATTCTTGTAGCCTTCCGCGAGCTCGCTGAAAAGATCGCTGTCTCGATAGGCTTCCCAGTGCTTCTGTCCACGCATGGTGAACGGGTAGTCGCTGATGGAGATAGGGCCATAGGCATTCGCGGCAAAGCCGACGCCGGTATAGATCACATCGACCGTACCCAGGGACAGGCCTTCGTTGATGGCTGTCTCCTTGCCCAGTGACGAGGCCGGAAAAACCTTCATGTCGTATCGGCCTTCGGTGCGCTTCTCCAGCTCTTCGGCTGCCTTGAGCATGACCTGGTGATACGGGGTGGCGATTTCGTAGACATGAGCAAATTGCAGTGTCCTGGCTGCATTCGCCGAGCCGGCGACCGCCAGCGCAGCAGAGGCAAGCGCAACAGCCTTCGCCAGATTCCTGATTTTCATGGTTGTACTCTCCTTCTCGCCGTCTTCAACGGCATGGGTTGAGGCAATCCAGGTGAATTGCCCAATAAGTGGTCTTGCACGGCTTCCGGTTTTCAAGACAGACAGCGTTCATGACTCGATGAGCAGGAACCACCGTTGATTCCGTCGGCCCGCCACAGGCTTCGCCATGGGCCAGTGACAGGGCTACGACATCATTTCTGCTGAACCGGAATTGACTGGATCTTCTGGATCTTCTTGTTATGGGGTTAACGCTTCTGCTGGATTCAACGTTTTGCGCATCAACCGTTTGGTACATTATCGTATGACAATGATACGATTTTGTCACTCGCTTTGGCGTGCAACAATCTCAGGGCATTGCCGACCACCAATAATGTGGCGCCGACATCAGCGGCTATCGCGCCCCAGAGAGTGGCAATACCAAACGCTGTCATGATCACGAAGGCGGCCTTGACACTCAGCGAAAAAACGATGTTCTGCCGGATGATGTTCAGGGTGCGCCGTGAATGATCCAGCAACCACGGCAAGCGCTCCAGATCGTCACTCATCAGAGCAATATCGGCAGCTTCAATCGCCGCATCGGAGCCGACCGCGCCCATGGCCACGCCGAAACTGGCGCGCGCCATTGCCGGTGCATCGTTCACACCGTCACCGATCATCGCGACAACCTTGTGCCGTCTGGCCAGGGCCTCGATTTCAGCCACCTTGTCTTCGGGCAGCAAGCCGGCCCGCACCGTATCGATACCCACAGCCGAGGCAACGGCTGACGCGGTTGCGGCATTGTCTCCGGTCAGCATGACGATTTCCCTGATCCCTTGCTCATGCAGTCTGGCGACCACGGCTCTGGCCTCCGGACGCAGCGCATCGGCAAGCGCCAGCACACCGATGGCCTGATGGCCGGAGCCCACCACCACAACCGTATTGCCTTGTTGCTCCAGGAGATCAACCTGCCTGTCCAGCGCATCCGTCAGCACAGCGTTGCCAGCCTCGCTTGATGACTCACGGGCGAATCGCGCCGACCCCATCCACAAGGATCGGCCTTGTATTGTTCCACGCACCCCACGCCCCGGCAGCACCTCAACTTCCGTGGCTGGCTTCACCGTGATGCCCTGTTCTCTGGCCGCGCTCAGAATCGCCGCAGCCAGGGGGTGGGAACTGCGCGATTCCAGAGCGGCAGCATCCGACAACAAGTCCTCCTCACGTCGACCATCGAGAGGCACCAGTTTCTGCACCGCTGGCTGGCCGAGCGTCAGGGTACCTGTCTTGTCCAGCGCCAGCGCAGTCAGCCTTGCTGGCAACTCCACGTACGTACCGCCCTTGATCAAGACGCCGGAACGCGCCGCGCTGGCCAGCGCCGCGACCACCGATACCGGTGTGGAAATCACCAGGGCACAGGGACAGGCAATCACCAGCAGAACCAGGGCATTGTAGATCCATGGCTGCCAGGCGGCTCCCAGCAGCAAGGGCGGCACCAGCAACACCAGCAAGGCCAGTGACATGACCGTCGGGGTGTAGCGACGCGCAAATTCATCCACCCAACGCTCTGCATCGGCACGCTTGGCATAGGCATCGCCGATGGAGCGGGTAATTCGTGCCAGCACGGTATCCTGCGCCACGCGGCTGGATCGCACGAACAGCGTCCCTTCGCCATTGATCGTACCTGCAAATACCTCATCACCCGCCACCTTCGGCACCGGTACGCTTTCGCCGGTGATGGGCGCCTGATCCACCGATCCTGCACCATCGATGACTTCACCATCAAGCGCTATACGATCCCCTGCCCGAATGACGAAACGCGTACCTGGCGCTACATCTGCGGGTCTGGCCTCACGCTCCTGCCCTTGCTCGTCGATGATTCGAACCGAGGACGGCGTCAGCTCCAGCAGTGCCGCGACGGCGTTGCGCGCACGAGCCACACTCCAGCTTTCCAGCGTCAGGGACAATGAAAACAGAAAGGCCACGGTCGCAGCCTCGAACAACTCACCGATGGCAATCGCTCCCACGACGGCAATCATCATCAGCAGGTTCATGTCAGGGCGCAGGGTCTTCAGGGAATACCAGGCCTTGGGGATGACATGACGTGTCCCGGCTGCGGTCGCGCACAACCAGGCGATGACTTCCAGCATAGGCATACCCGTCTCCGCGTGAGCATGAAGCACACTTTCCCAGCTCAAGGGGGCCTCGGCGGAGAGCACGTGCACCAGCATTCCGAACACGATGAAGACACCACTGAGCACCGTCAGCCGGGTTTTCCACCGCCCAGAGGAAGGCGTCGCCGCCTCATCACCCACCAGTGTTGCATTCATGCCCGTGGCCGCGACCGCATCGAAGATCGCCTTGTCACTGACGGTATCCGTCTCACCGAGCAGCGTCATGTGGCCGTTCAGGACATCGAATGCCAGCTGCTCCTTGCCACCGATCAGCGGGCCGACAGCGCGTTCGAGAATGCGCACCTCTTCCACGCAATCGAGCCCCGATACCTGGAAGCTGCGTCCCTCGGCGCCGGTCCTTGCGCTGGATTCATCTGATCTGCCATCGCCATTGGATTGGCGATTGCCTGCCGCCCCAGCACAACAGGACGAGGGTGGCGGCGCGCAGCAAGCCGCAGCACGCTTGCCCGGTATCGGCGATGCACAACACCCACTGCCGGAATCGGCTGCGTCAGGGACCGATGACGATTTGCCAGATGTACTCATGCAGGACCTCTTTCATTTGGTACACCTGCATCATAGGATCTCCAGTAACTAGAGCTTCAAGTCCCGGAGGGAAAAAAGTGGTGTATTCAATTGGTCAGCTGGGTAGATTCACCCACACGAAGGTGCCAACGGTGCGCTACTACGAACAGATCGGGCTCATCAAGCCGCTGGGGCGCAGCGAAGGTGGACAAAGACGATTCGACCAGAGCTCGGTGCAACGCCTGAGCTTCATCAGGCATGCGCGCGAACTGGGCTTCACGCTGGATGCGATTCGCCAGCTGCTGGGTCTTGCCGACAGGCCATCCGAGAGCTGTGAGCCGGTGGATGGCATCGTGCAGCAGCAACTGCACGAAGTCGATCAGCGGCTGGCGCGGCTGCAGACTGTTCGCGAAGAGTTGCAACGCATGCTGGATCAGTGCGCAGGCGGTACGGCGGGAGACTGCCGCATTCTGGAAGTACTGGCCGACCATTCGCTGTGCCTGACTGAGGATCATGACAACCCGACGAAGACTCCGCCAGCCGAGTCAGTCTGAAGCACTCGGATCATGACGGGCGCGCGAACCACCTGCCACGAACCCGCTGTCACGTGATGAACCGAGGAGCGGGGAGCGAGTTCATGCATGAGGTGACAGCCGCGAATGACGACCGGTATCGGCAAAGTGCGCGACCAGATGATCGATCAAGGCTCGGATGCGGGCACTCAGATGTCGACTCGTGGGATACACCGCCTGCAGCTTGATGGTGCTCGCTTCATGCGTTTCGAACAGGATACGCAGCTCACCTGAATGCAGGAAGGGATCGGCAACGTACTTGGGACAACGGCCGACCCCCAGCCCCTGAGCGGCCATATGGGCGATGGCACGCGGGGAATTTGCACGGAACGAACCCTTGACACGCACCGGGACACGCTTGCCGTCCATCATGAAGTGCCAGATGTCCGGAGCAAGCGCAATGTCCTGCTCGAGGCAATTGTGGTTCGACAACTCGGTCGGTAGCTGAGGGTCGCCCTCGCGCAGCAGATAGTCCGGTGACGCCACCACTACCAGCCGCATGTCCAGCAGCGGGCGCGCGATGAGTGTGGAATCCTCCAGTTTGCCGAAACGGATTGCCAGGTCGAAGCCCTCCTCGACCAGATGCACCCAGTTGTCCGACAGTTGCAGATCGATTCGCACGCCGGGATGCGCCTTCTGAAACGTTGCCAGCGCGGCCGGCAAGGCGCTGCTGCCAAAGGCGGTAGGCGCAGACAACCGGATGGCACCCACCAGTTCGGATTGCCTGGCATGCACCAGTGCTTCCAGCTCGTCGAACTCGTCGAGCAAGGGCAGACAACGTTCGAGATAGGCACGTCCGGTATCCGTGACGTGAACGCTACGCGTGGTGCGACTGAACAGTTGCGCCCCCAGTCGTGATTCCAGCTGCTGCACGTACTTGCTGGCCAGCTTGGTACTGATACCCATTCGCCTGGCACCTGCCGTGAAAGACCCTTCTGACGCCACCGCCACGAAGGTGCGCATGCCCACGATCGTATCCATGAGGGTCCCCCCTGACTCATTGTCTACATAATGTACATTATCATTCCATAAATTCGGTCATTGTCCATGTATCACTACCTCACTACTATCGTGTTTCGTCAATCAACCCACCACTACGTGGACATAGCCTTTCATCATGAGCATTCGCATTCATCATTTCCCTCTCTCAGGCCACTCTCATCGCGTCGAGCTGTTTGCCAACCTGGCCGGTATCGAACATGAGATCAGATTGGTAGACCTGCCAAACGGTGAGCACAAGCAGGCCGCTTTTCTGGCGATGAACCCGGCAGGTCAGGTACCGGTCATCGAGGACGGGGACGTCACCGTCTCAGACTCCAATGCAATTCTGGTCTATCTGGCCCGCCAATATGCGCCTGACTGGTTACCGAGCGAAGCGCAACAGGAAGCCGAAGTACAGAAATTCCTGACCCTGGCCGCCGGTGAGTTGGCCTATGGCGCCTGCGCGGCCAGACTCAACACGGTATTCGGTGCCAACTTCGATGTCGAGGCCACGCATGCCCTCGCCCACCGCTACCTGGAACGTATCAACTCACATTTGAATGGTCGCCGCTATCTGGTCGGCGACTCCCCAAGCATCGCCGATGTCGCCTTGTACAGCTATACCGCACACGCCCCGGAAGGCAATGTCTCTCTGGAGGCATACCCCGAGGTTCTTCGCTGGCTGGCCAACATCGAATCCCTGGACGGCTTCAAGGCTATGCCCACGACCAAGGCGGGCCTGCTGGCCTGATAGAAGGCGTTTGAACGGGAGAGCTCACATGAAGACAACAACAATAACAGTACCGGATGATTCACCCTTCCACCGAGGCGAACTTGCGTTGCAGACTCGCTACGGCAGCCGTGAATCCCTGGCCTCTGCCGCAGGGCGGGCCATTCGGAACTTCATGCCCGATCAACATCGGGAGTTCTACGAACAGTTGCCCTTCATCATCGTGGGCAGCGTCGATGAACAGGGCAATCCGTGGGCGTCTCTGCTGTCAGGCAAGCCCGGCTTCATCAGCTCTCCCGATCCGACTCGGCTACACATTTCCGCCAGCGCACTGCCGCAGGACCCCTTGGCAGGCTCTCTGGCGGTAGGCAAACGGCTCGGCTTGCTCGGACTGGAGCCGGCAAGCCGTCGTCGCAATCGAGTCAATACCCATGTCGTGGAGATCTCTGGCGGTGGCTTTGCGCTGGAGGTGGATCAGTCATTCGGCAACTGCCCGCAATACATCCAACGACGCACCATCGACTTCATCCGCGATCCCGGTACGCCAGCCCCTGACCATCATGTCGAGACCCTGTCATCGCTGGACACGGACGCCTCTGCACTCGTGGCCCGGTCTGATACCTTCTTTGTCGCCAGCCATGTGGACCTGGAAAACCGTCCGGACAGAGAAGGCGTGGATGTTTCGCACCGTGGCGGTCAGCCCGGATTCATCAAGGTCGAAGGCGACACGCTGACCATTCCCGACTACGCCGGCAACCGCTTCTTTAATACGCTGGGCAATTTTCTGGTGAATCCCAGAGCCGGCCTGTTATTCGTCGATTTCGACAGTGGCGATACCTTGCAGCTGAGTGGGTCGGTCGAACTGCTGGACGAGAATGATCCAGCCATCCGCGGATTCAAGGGCGCTGAACGAGGCTGGCGGTTTCACTGTCGTCAGGGTCTGCGTACCCGCCATGCGCTTCCCTTTCGTTCAAGCTTCATGGACTACTCACCCAACAGTCTGATGACCGGTAGCTGGGAACAGGTGGACAAGGCATTGGCCGAAGATGCTCTGCGGGATCAGTGGCGTGCATTCAAGGTCACCAGGATTGTCGACGAAAGCACGACCATCCGTTCCTTTCATGTGCAGCCTGATGATGGTGATGGGCTGATTCCGGGCAGGGCTGGCCAGCATCTGCATGCAAGGGTCAGTCAGGACGACAAAAGCAGCCCCCTGGTTCGCAGCTACACACTGTCATCCGCCCCCGGTGATGACCACTACCGTTTCTCGGTCAAACGAGAATTGTCAGGCAAGGTCTCCAGCTATCTGCACGAGCATCTGCATGTCGGTAGTCGAATCGAGATCAAGGCGCCTGCCGGAGACTTCTGGCTTGACCCGGAGGAAACACGACCCGCCGTGCTGCTCGCGGCCGGCGTAGGTATTACGCCGATGATCGCCATGGCCAGAGAGGTGGTACAGCGCGCGCGTCTCAGCGGACAGGCACGTCGGCTGACGATTCTGCATTCCTGCCGAACCAGCGAGGAGCGTGCTTTCGCCGAGGAGTTTCTTGAATTGCAGCGAGACAGCAATGCTCAGCTGCGTTACTACCGCATCCTCAGCCAGCCTGTGGCGGACCAGACACCGACCGATGACCCTGATCGCCAGGGTCGAATCGATTCGCAGATGCTGCGCAGCCTGCTACCCCTGGATGATTATGACTTCCTGCTGTGCGGGCCATCCGGCTTCATGCAGGCACTCTATGAACAACTACGGAGTCTGGGTGTCCCGGACCATCGCATTCAGGCCGAGAGCTTCGGTCCATCGAGTCTTCGGCGATCTCCAGCCACCGCAGACGCGCCGGACGACGGGGACATCAAAAATAACAGCGCGATGATCGCAGCCGACGAATCCGAGGAAACACTTGTGCAACTGGTCGACTCGGGTATCGAACAGCGCTGGCAGAGCGGAGGTCCCACCCTGCTGGAACTGGCGGAGGCAAACGGGCTGACACCCGATCACGGCTGTCGGCGTGGCAGCTGTGGCAGCTGTACCACCCGCCTCATCAGCGGCAAGGTCACGTACCGGGGCTCTCCCGCGGCCACGACAGCGGACGACGAAGTGCTGATCTGCTGCGCTGTGCCAGCCAGGGGTGAGCAGCGTCTGCGTCTGGGACTTTGAAAAACTGGAATCGTCGCTTATGTGCTAAGTTTCATGCGGGAGTCCAACTGCAGTTGTTTTCATGACCGCGCTCATCAGCTCGTTTCTGGAGGTACCGTGTGCTTGAGGAAAAGCTTTCCCGCCTGTTGCAACAGATCTACCCCGAGAGGGACCATGAGGAACTGACCCGACAGGTCATGACGGCATTCTGGCCCGCCGGACAAGAGCCGCGAGAGATCACGCGAGACTCGGGAAACTCGCAGTGGTCGCAAGGCGATTCGGTACTGATCACCTACGGTGACAGTTTCATCGACGGTGAACACAAGCCGCTGGACCTGCTTGGTGATTTTCTGCTCGAACAGCTGCACGGCCTGATCAACAGTGTGCACATTCTGCCGTTCTTCCCCTACACCTCCGATGACGGTTTTTCGGTCAGCGACTATACCGCCGTCAACCCGCAGCTGGGCTCCTGGGATGACATCCGTAACATAGCCAGGCACTTCACGCTGATGTCCGACCTGGTGCTGAATCATGTCTCCAGTCAGGGAGTCTGGTTCAATGCCTACCTGCGAGGGGAAAAGCCCTATGACGAATTCTTCTTTGAAGCGTCGCCAGACACCGATCTGAGCGCTACCGTCAGACCCAGATCGACGCCACTGCTGCGTGAAGTACAGACCGCCAACGGCAATCGTCATGTCTGGTGCACCTTCAGTCACGATCAGGTTGATCTGAACTTCAAGAACCCGGAAGTACTGCTGGAAATACTTCGCGTCGTGCGTCTGCATATCGATATGGGCGTGCGTATCCTGCGTCTGGATGCCGTCGCCTTCATCTGGAAGGAACCTGGCACCACGTCGATTCATCTGCCGCAGACTCACGCGATCATCAAACTGCTGCGCGCACTGGTCGACCATGCAGACGAGGACATCATCCTGCTGACCGAGACCAATGTGCCCAAGGCCGAGAACCTGTCCTACTTCGGGCATGGTGATGAAGCCCACATGATCTACAACTTTCCGCTGCCGCCACTGATTCTGCATGGACTTCAGGCCGGTACGGCAACCTTCCTGAACCGGTGGCAGGCGTCCATGCCACCGGCGCCGATGGGTTGCTCCTATCTGAACTTCAGCGCCAGTCATGATGGTATCGGTATGCGCCCGGCTGAAGGTCTGCTGCCGCCTGACGAAATCGATCGACTCGTACAGACCGTCAAGAATGCCGGTGGCAAGGCTTCCATGCGCAGGCTCGAGGATGGCTCGGAAGCGATCTACGAATTGAACTGTACCTATTTCGATGCACTCAGCCAGACCTTCTCCGGGCCGGATGAACATCACATTGAACGCTTTCTCACGTCGCAGACCATCGTCATGTCACTAGAAGGTGTGCCAGCGTTCTATATCCATTCGCTGCTGGCCACAGCCAACGATCATGACGGTGTGGCCAGGCGACAGATGAACCGCGCCATCAACCGACATCGCTGGGATTACCCGACCCTGTTGGACAAGCTCGGCGACAAGGATTCCGTGCATAGCCGGGTTCTCGACGCATTGTCTCAGCGCCTGCTGCTGCGTTCTTTGCAACCGGCCTTTCACCCCAATGCAACGCAGTTCACGCTCAGACTGGATGATCGCATCTTCGGCATCTGGCGCCAGTCCCTTGATCGATCACAGTCGATCTTCGCCCTGCACAATGTCAGCAACGAATCACTGGAAGCCAGCGGCAACGCATTGAACCTCATTGCCGATGAAGACTGGGTGGATGTGCTCTCCGGCGAGACGATTACCGAAGAGCAGGAGATGATTCCACTCGCTCCCTATCAATGCCGCTGGATCACGAACCGGACTCAAACGGAATAGGACTGTAGTCGCTGGTGTCAGCGGCAACGATGGCCTTGAGCTCCGGCAAGAGATCCGGATCGGCAGCGTTGACCCGGTTCCAGTTGGGAATGAAAGGTGTCTCGTGCGGGGTATCGAGAAAGATCCGGCCGGCGCGCATGATGTTCTCGGCAAACAGTTCAATGGACTTTTCTTCCGAGTGTCGGTCCAGAGACAGGCCGTTCATGATGGCATCGTGCTCATAGATCTCCACCATGTCCAGCGCACGGCGGTAGTAGGTTGCCTTCAATGAACGGAACACGTTCGGTGTGAAGACCACGCCATCGGTAGCCAGCTTGCGAAAGATGGCCTTGCAGATATCCACCGACATGCGGTTCAGCCCTGCTTCCGCATCTTCGGGGCTGACAGGTTGATGCTTGTGATCGTAGCGGTCTGCAATCTCGACCTGACAGATCGCTCGCGATGCCATGCTGCGCCGGGCTTCGGACAGCACACCGATTTCCAGCCCCCAATCGGAGGGTATGCGGATGTCCGGCAGGAAGGGTGCTCGCAGAGCAAACTCGCCGGAAAGCGGATAGCGAAAGCTGCGCAGGTAATCAACGTAATCATGATCGCCGATGACCTTCTTCAAGGCAATCAGCAATGGACTGACGAGCAGACGCGTTACCCGCCCGTTCAATTTGCTGCCATCCACCCGCGGATAGAAGCCTTTCGACAATTGATACGGAAACGCGGGATTGGCAACAGGATAGACCAGCCGCGCCAGCATCTCTCGATCATAGGTGGTGATATCACAATCATGGATCGCCATGATGTCCGTATCTGCACAGGACAGCAGGTAGCCCAGACAAGTCCAGACGTTCTTGCCCTTGCCATCCTCGACAGGTCCAATTCCCAGCGCTTCCAGTTTCGACCAGAAGGCTTTCATCCGCGGGGATTCGTTCCAGATGACCTGGTGCTGCTGCGGCAATCTGTTGAAGACGGACTGCGCCATCCGGTATTGCCTTTCGGTCGCCCTGTCGAGCCCTATGACTACGCGATTCAGGTAACTGACCTGCGATAACTCGTCGAGTATGTGTTGCAAGGCCGGGCCTTCCAGTTCCGAGAACAGCGACGGCAACAGCAACGAGATACGGCGAGTCTGAGTGAACTTGTCCAGCTCATAGACCATCTCCTCGATGGACTGGCTGCGAAGATTATGGAACTGGGCGATGTTCCCGTTCTGATGAAAGTCGGCCATTTTAGCTGTCTTGTTGTTTCAAGCTGATGAGTCTAGCAGTGCAAGAACCACTTCGTTCCAGGCAGCCGGACCTGAATTCTGTGTATACAAGGCTCCGGGTATCACGCCCATTTCCGGTGCATGCTCATTGCGGATGACAACCGCTTGCGATGCCGCCAGCAACATGTCCCGATCGTTGGGTGCATCACCCAGTGCAATGGTATGCTGCGCACCGAAGCGTCTGGCGATGCGCTGTAATCCGTCGGCTTTGGTACGCCCAAAAGACAGCGTCAGGAAACGTCCACCATCGCGGCTACGTACACCCTGTTCTTCGAGCAAGGCACAGAAACGCTTTTTCTCGTCCTCGCTACCGCTGAACAGGCCCGGCTCCGTGTAGGCTCGTTGCCTGGCCAGTTCGGCTGATTCGGGTGGCAGACCGGTGACATCAACGATTTCGTCAACACTCATGTCACCGAAACCGCGAAACCGGGCCCGCAGCGCTTCCGGCATCTGATCCACTATGGCACGCAGCTGCAGGTAGTGCGTGAAATCCAGAGAGGGTTCACTGCCGGGAGCCAACTCGCCCGCACCGTTCTCGACAATCGCAGGCCAGTCCTGCACCCCTATCCTGCAGCGGATATCAGCGATCTCGGCACCCGTCTTGCTGGACGCCAGAATCAGCGGAATACCTTGCGCGCGCAGCGCTTCGATCGCCGGCAAGGCCGGCGAGAAGTCGTAGGTGTCATGGTCCAGTAATGTGCCATCCAAATCGGTGAAAACGATCAATCGCACTTGGTAGAGTCCTCAATCACAGAGTCCGTGCCATGGTACTGGATAGCCTTGCAACGATACTGGCAAACGGAGCATAGCAGTTTGCAGACCAACGCTCTGACAGGCATAAGCTTATAACCAGAAAGTCTTGGAGCCCTTGCAGCTGTTGAACGATACTTCACTCAATCACGATGAGACACAGCGACAGAGACGATGGTCAGTGATACAAGAGAAGAGCTGAATTACAGACATCAACTGGCCATGGCCCGACATGCCATACATGTTGCTCTGGAGAACTGTCAAAACCCCATCGTCAGCACCAAATTCTCGGAAGAATCTGCAGTCTTTCTGCATCTGGTGACGCAGATCAAGGCCGATATCCCCGTAGTCTGGGTGGACACCGGATACAACACGCGGGCAACGCGCGAGTTTGCCAGGGAGCTGACGCAGACGCTGAAACTCAATCTGAAGAGATTCGAACCGCTGGATCACACGATCACGTTCCCCCCCGCTCTGGATGATCCGGATCATGCCGAATTCACGCATGAAGTCAAGATCGAACCCTTTCAGCGCGCTCTCCGGACCTTGCAGGCCGATGGCTGGCTCAGCTCCATCCGACGCTATCAATCAGCGCACCGACATTCGCTGCCAACCTTCCACACGGCCTCCAATGGCGTGTTGAAAGCCTCTCCGATTCTGGAGTGGACAGCAGAAACGGTCTCTCGCTATCGACAGGAGCATGAATTGCCACAAGGACCTGCCTGCTTCGATCCGACCAAAGGCGAAGCCTTTCGAGAATGCGGACTGCATTTGACCGCTTGAACGCTACTTGCATTATTTGCACGAGCTGACGTCTCTCAGCCATTGAACAAAGGCCAATGATTGCAATCCGCCGAGCGATAACGCACGGCGCTATCGCAACAGACGGGTTCATGCGCTTATCGGAGTCGATGTTACAAGGATACGCTCTGTCTATCCCATCATCGCTGGCCTGTGTATGATGGTGGTACGGATCGTTACCGAGAGCCGCCTGTAGAGATGAGTACTGATCTGTATTCACCCATTGCACCTGAGCTCGAGCCTCGGATAGTTGATGATCGTTCCGTCATGGCTTTCTCTCATGGCTTGCCAAGCCCTCTTGTTCGCTGGCACGGTCATGATGAATATGAACTGCACCTGATTGTCGAGGGCAATGGGCAGATGTTTGTCGGGGATCATGTCGGTCCGTTTTCCGCCCGCCATCTGGTCATGCTTGGCCCCATGCAACCACACAACTGGGTGAGCGATGTCCAACCCAAGCAGACGCTTGAACTGCGTGACTTCGTGGTCCAGTTCAGACGCGATCTGGTGGAATCCATGGCGGCCAATGCGCCCGAGCTTGCCGCTCTTCTGCCGCTGCTGAAGCGCTCCAGACTCGGACTGGAATTTCGTGAATCCCTGAGCACAGCCGCCCTGCCGTTCTTCGAGCGCATGATCGAGAGCGATCAGATCACGCGAATTGCCTTGCTGATCGATTTTCTGGGCATGCTGGCAAGGGAAAGTCGCTATCGTATTCTATGCAACAACCTGCCCGAGTCGCTTCCCCCGGGTTCGTCACACGAAAAAATCGACAGGATCACCCGCTATATCGCCGCCAACCATGCCAGGGACCTGCGTCTATCCGACGTGTCCAGATTCAGCGGCATGAGCGAGAGTGCCTTCTCCAGATTCTTCACTCGCTCCACCGGCTCGAACTTCAACCGCTATCTGAATCGCATCCGTATCGCACACGCCTGCGAGTTGCTCGGGGATGGCTCCCGACCGGTAACCGATATCTGTCACGAAGTCGGTTTTCACAATATCGCCAATTTCAACAGGCATTTCAGAGAACTCAAATCCATGACGCCTCGAGAATACCGAAAGCAGACACAACGGCGATACTCGACGCTAACTCGAGACTGAAGCCTGCCGTCCTGCCGGGCTCGAGCAAGCTTCCTGAAGCTGGCCGTTCTCGCTATTGCCCCCTCTAGATTCCCATGGCGGCCAGCCGCGTCATCAGATCATTGGCCATGGCCGTGACGCGCGGATACCTGGCTTCATAGGTCTCGATGAGCTCCTTCATCGAATCTGCCGTGGACACATCGGCAGTGACCTCGTTTCCGTGCAGCTGCGCTTCCATGAGACTGGCCAGTTGCGCCAGATGCGTCTTGGTCTCCTCATCACTGTCTTCCAGGGTGTCGATTTCGGCACGCAGTGCCTCGATCGCCTTGCTCAGCTCTGCCTTGTTAGTCATCTTTCGTCACCCGATTTCAAATTCTCGACGGTGCTGTCCAGCACCACATTGTTTCTGCATGCAACAGCGCGAGGATTCTTCCCGCTGCGGACCTGCCCAGTCTACAACAACCATTCGACCGGCAACCAGGTCATCAGATAGACACCGGCCCTTTGCCAGCCTGTGGTGTTCGGCTCCGTTTGATGCGTGACTGGAGCGTCGGCATTCGACCGATCGCCCCACTGCAACTGCTGGTGCTTGTCAAGACTCAGATGATAGGCAATTTCTTCCAGCCTGTCAGTCAGAGAGCCATGCAGCCGGGAGGCCAGAGCGGCATTGTCGAACACGATACCCATTTCGGTGTTGTGGATGGCGGAACGCGGATCCAGATTGAATGAACCGACAAAGAGTCGCTCACGATCGATGATGAAGGTTTTCGCATGCAGGCTTGAACGTCTGGAACCCAGCAACTTCAGGTGCCGCCGTTGCGGATCGATATCCGGTTTGAATTCATGCAGGCTGATACCCAGCTCGACCATCTGTTGTCGGTAGTCGATGTAACCGGCATGGACAGCCAGCACATCATTGGCCGCGAAGGAATTGGTCAGCACAGTGACGTCGACACCGCGTTCGCGTAGCGTGCGAAACAGCTCCATCCCCCAGCGACCGGGAATCAGATACGGCGAAGAAATCAGCAATGTTTCACGGGCTGAGAGCATCAGCTCCATGATCTTCGGTGCCAGACTTTCATCGGTATCAAACAGCCGGCTCAACACCTTTTCAGGAGGATCGCACAGCACCTCGGTATCGCACCGATTGGCATCCAGTCGTTGCTCAATGAACTGATGAGGCGGCAAGGTTTCTGTGTCACTCGCCTCCTCCACAAAGCGCTGTGCGGATTGCCGGGTTTCCTGCAACCATGTCTGGTAGCGCTCGTGAGCCGCCGGCCTGGCCACACGCGCGCAATCCAGAGACAAACCGCCGTACCAGTAGTCCTCGAACTGGGCAACCACCTCTTCTGCCACGCGGCCTGCAGCCAGCATATCGTAATCGGTGAAAGAGATACGCGCATCAACGCCGAAGTATTCATCACCGATATTGCGCCCGCCCACAATGCAGGCGGTCGAATCAACCGTCAATGACTTGTTGTGCATGCGACGGCTGGAACGAGGAAACCTGAGGACAAAATCCAGTACTCTGGCGTGACGCAGGTAAAGCGGGTTGAACACGCGAATCTCCAGATTCTCGATATCGGTTGCCAGTCTTGCCAGCAAGGCATCCCTTCCCTTGAGGTCGATATCGTCAAGCAGCAGGCGTACCCGCACCCCGCGTTCGGCCGCCTCGATAAGCGTTCCCAGCAAGGCGCGTCCGGATTCATCATCGTGGAACAGATAGTACTGGGCATCGATGGTACGGTCGGCAAACTGCACCAGCCCTATTCTGCTGAGAAACGACTCCCGTGCATCGCCCAGCGGAAAACACAGCGAGTCGGAGTTGGAGTCGGAGTTGGGGTCGGAGTCGACGTCGACCCCCTGATTCCAGGATGTCAGAACGCGCCCCAGGCGGGTATCGACCGTGATGCGATGTTCAGGGCGCTCTTCGGGCTGGCATCGACGAGCGATGCCCGCACGCCAGCGCAGCAAGCAGATGGCTGATACCACCAGGATTACGATACTCAGGCCCGTTGCAGATGTCATGACTGCGATTGTCGCAGCTTACGGGCCTGGCAGCCATTATCTGCTTGCCGATTGCCGTGAACGAATCCGGGGCCTGATTTCCATGAGATAGATGAACAAGAGCGCCAGAGCCAGAAAAAAGAGACTGTCCGGGCTGCTCAGGAAAATGCTGGCATCGCCATCGTTCAACGACAGGGCGCGACGCAGGTACAGCTCCAGATCGGGCCCTAGAATGAAGCCCAGCAGCAAGGATATGACGGGGAAGCCGGCGCGTCGCAGAAAATAGCCGAAGACACCGAACAGCACTGCCAGAAACATCTGAAACGGCGAGTAGGTTGCCACATAGCTGCCCACCAATGCGACAACGGCGATACCCGCGTAAAGGATTCCCCGTGGTATTGCAACGATGCGTATGAACCAGGGGCCGAGCAGGTACAGAGTCAGGGGAATCAATACCAGCGCACTGATCAGCAACGAGGCGAACATCGGCGCTATCAACTCGGCCTGGTGGGTAACGAGTCTCGCACCGGGCTGCAGTCCGTTGATGACCAGAACGCCGAGTACGATGGCTGTCGTCGGGTCACCCGGAATGCCAAACGACAGCATGGGCACGAATGCGCCGCCACACATGGCATTGTTGGCAGACTCCGAAGCAGCAATGCCTTCGCGACTTCCATGCCCGAACTCTTCCGGGGAACGCGAACTGCGCTTCGCATCGGCGTAGGCCACGAACGCTGCCATCGAGCCGCCCACGCCCGGCAGGATGCCAATGCCATAACCGATCACGGCTGCCTTCAGATAGGCAAAGAAGCCAATGCGGCGTACCTCGGCAAGCGGCGGAATGAAATCCCGACGACGAATCGACTTCGCGACTTCCCTGACCTTGTGCGCGGACACATCATCCGTACCCGGCCTGGCCTGCATCAGCAATTCGGTGATGGCAAAGACCCCGATGATGATCGGCATCATGTCGATTCCTTCCACCAGGGTGGCCGTACCGAAGTTCATCCGCGGGATGGGTTGCATGACATCGATGCCCACGGTAGCAATCATCATTCCCAGCGCGGTGGCCACGATCGCCTTGAGTGCATCATCGCGCTGCACCAGAACGATGACCACAATGGCAAAGAGAATCAGAGAAAACTTGCCGGGTGTGCGAATGAGCAATGTGGCCTCGGCTGCCAGCGGCATCAGCAGGATAAGCAGCAAGGCCCCAACTGTTCCGCCCACCATGGAACCCAGGGCGGCATGCCCCAGTGCATTTGCCCCCTTGCCTTGACGCATGAGCTGATTGCCTTCCAGCGCTGTCATGACCGATGAAGGTGCACCGGGGATGTTGATCGTGGTGGCCGTAATACTGCCGGAGTACATCCCGGCCATGAAGATCGAGGCGCACATGATCAAGGCCGGCACCACATCGATGGAATAGGTGATCGGCAACAACAAGGCAATGGCCAGGACGGATGTCAGGCCCGGTACGGCACCGAAGAACGTGCCGATCAGGAACCCGCCCACCATGAACAGCAGGTTCCAGGCCTGGAAGACCTCGTCGAAACCTCCGAGCACCTGTTGAGCAAAGCTCATGAGAAGGCACCCGGCAGTAGTGGCAGACGAACACTGAAACACACACTGAACAATACGTAGAAAATCAGTGTCATGCCCGCTGCCAGGATCGATCGGCGAGTCCGGGACTCACCTTCCTGACCAAACAATGCAAGCAAGGCAAACACGAGCAGAAGGGTTGCCAGCACATAGCCGAGAGTCTTGAAAAACAGTGTGTAGGCGAGCACGGCAAGCATGACACAGGCAGGCTTCCGATGTTCTTTCAGGACGGCCTGCTCCTGACTTGCTTCACCATGCCCCCCGTTTACCGAAGATGACTGACGCCACTGCCTGAACAGGATACCCAGCAGACCAATAACCACGATCGCGGTCAACAAAAGCGGCAGGAACGCCGGGCCCACCAGTCCTTCGTCGAATTGTGCCTTGATGCTCATCGCTTCCCGGCCATAGACCATGGCCAGGACAAGCAATACCATCGGAGCTCCCATGCCCGTCAACCGAGATATTCTGGATCTGTTCATGCGAGATCTCCGGATACGCCTCGGTGATTACCTGGAAATGACACCATCGGCAACCAGTTCATCCAGTTGCTTGAAGATACCCGCCTGTGTTTCGTTGGCCCAGGCAGTAACCTCGTCGCTACCCAACCAGTTTGGCGTCACACCCACATCGGCAACCCAGCTCTGGAACTCATCGCTTTCCAGTGCGTATTCGTACGCGGCTTCGATCTTGCTGACCACCTCTTCCGATACACCGGCAGGTGCCGCCACCACGATGAAGCTTCCCATGCGCAGAGACAGAGATTCGTCCGCCGCGGTTGGCACCTCGCTGTAGGTTGGATTGGGCGTATCGGAGAATTCCACGATTCCACGGGCACTGCCTTCATTGAGCAAGGAGGAAAAATCACCCAGACTGGTCGTCACCAGCTCGACCTCACCATTGAGCATGGCTTCCTTCTGTTGGGCGGCACCTCCCGGATAGGCAATCAGTTTGAATTCCGTACCTGTCTCCTGTTGCAGCTGCAATGCGGCCAGGTGCAGACGTGAACCGATGTTCTGCATGCCGATACGCACCTTGCCGGGATTCTCCTTCGCAGCGTCTACAACGTCCGACAAGCTCTCATAGGATGAAGATGTCGACGCGATCAAAGCATCCGGCTCGCTGGTCACGCGAGCAATCAGCGCCAGTCGATCCAGTTTGTAATTGGGCAACAAGGCCTGCCACGGCACGGTAATGACACTGTCGTACGTCAACATGCCGATCGTATATCCATCCGGCCGGGCACTCATGACCTCGGAGATACCGGTTGCACTGATACCACCTTCGATGTTCTCCACATACATGGACGTATTCATCTGCCCTTCGGCGATGGTCGTCAGTTTGCGCACGATACCATCGGTACCACCGCCTGCGCCCCAGGGAACAACAACTCTGATATCCCGTTCCGGGTACTCTGCCATGGCCGGAGCACTGGCCAGACTGAGTGTTGCAACTGTGGTGAATACTGCCAATGACAGTTTTTTCATGGTGTTTCTCCTTGTGTGTCGTAATGAATGCGCCTGACTCGGCGTCTGCTTATGCAACTTCTGGTGATGAGGTACTGCTCTCGGGTGAGGTATACGCCTCAGCTGTGGCGGCTCAGGTGACGCGGCTCAGCAATTCAGCCAGCTCGGCTTCCTCGTCGGCTCGCAGATCGGTCAGCGGAGAGCGAACGCACCCCGGATCGAAACCTGCCAGCCTTGCGCCGGATTTGATGATGGATACGGCATAGCCGGGCTCACGATCCCGAATCTTCATCAGCGGGTAGAAGAATTCCTGCAAGAGCTGACGAGTCACCCCGTCATCCCCTGCTCGCAATGCCGCGTAGAAGCGGTTAGCCAGCTCCGGTACAAAGTTGAAGACAGCCGAAGAATAGGTCGTGACGCCAATGGCGTTGTAGGCATCCGCGTAGAGTTCGGCGGTGGGCATGCCACCGATGTAAACCAGCCTCTCACCCATCTGCACACAGATCTGGCGAACCAGCGCAACATCCCCTGAACCGTCCTTGAAACCGACCAGATTCGGGCAAGTGTCGGCAAGACGTGCGAGTGTGTCGGCTTGCAGTATGGAGTTGTCGCGATTGTAGACCACCACCCCCAGATCAGTGGACTGGCAGACCTGACGCACATGTTCGTACAGACCTTGTTGAGAAGCACCTACCAGGTAATGTGGCAACAACAACAAACCGTCAGCGCCGGCGGCCTGCAACTCGCCTGCCAACTCGACAGCCATCGCTGTACCGTAACCGCAGCCTGATAGTATCGGCGTGGACTTTGCCGCGTTCTTGGCGGTCTTGACGAGCTGAACGAGTTCATCCTTGCGCAGTGAAAAGAATTCTCCCGTACCGCCCCCCGCAAACAACGCTGCGGCACCGTAGCCGTCCAGCCAGTCGATATGCCGGGCGTACGATGCCTCATCGACCCTGCCGGCAGCATCGAAATGCGTGACGGGAAATGAAAGCAGACCGCTGGACAGGACGCGTTTGAGCTGTTCGGGAGACATGGACGATTCCGCACGATTGAATATGCAGCAAATGTACTACCAATACTCGAACACTGTCAATAGTTGTCATACCAATTATGTCGTGAGTTTCTCACGTGCCCGCACTCAGGGCTGAGACAGCGCGCGGTAGCGCTCCAGACTGCCCAACAGATGAGCCTGCATGGCCTGCCGGGCATCCTCTGCGCGATGCCGTTCAATCGCCTCCAGAATATCCAGATGCTCGGACTGCATATCCACCAGGTAGGCCCGATAGGACTCGCCGGTGGTGTCCAGCCCCAACTTGCCGCGCGGAATGGTGCGCTTGCCCAGATACTCCATAAACGAGCGATAAGCACTGTTGTTGGTGGCCTCGGCAATCGCCTGGTGAAAGGCGTAATCGGCCTCCTCGGTCTTTTCTGCCGCTTCCACCGCCTCGGCAAACCGCTGATGGCAGCTGCGGATTCTGGCAATCTGCCCCGGTGATGCTCGATTGGCTGCCAGAAATGCCGCTTCGATCTCAACCGCGGCACGAAGCTCCAATGTATCGACGATGGCGCCGATCTCCGCCTGCATCTCCGGCATCCCGGATTGCCAGGGTGGTGCCTGAACACTGGCTGCCCGCACATAGAGGCCACTGCCACGACGCGACTCGATCAGACCCGCCGCTCGCAGCCCGGCGATGGCCTCGCGAATCACGGTGCGACTGACACCATAACGGGTACACAGAGCCCTTTCGGTGGCCAGCTTTTCACCCACAGGCGTCTGGCCAGCGAGGATTTGCTTGCGCAGGTCTTCCTCGATTTCAGCCGCCAGTCTGGGTTTCTGCCCCTTTGCCGATGGTGTCATCGTGGGTACCTGCGACAGGTGAACCCTATGGCCACCTCTGGACGTGAACGAGTATTTGTCATACCAATAAACATACCACTTTTCCGTCAAAACAAGGAGGCTCGAGAGAACGCAGACAAACCGTTTGCAACACCGATTTCACCTGTCGCATACTCTTGATGTAAAACAGATCACAGTTTGATTGAACTCATTACAGTGACGAGCATTCGAACGCCCTGCAGTGCCTCGACTTCTTCCGTCAATGAATCATGGAGCCTTCCCCTCATGGGTACAGACACACCTACCTCGCAAGACGCAAGTACCGAACAACCAATCCACATCGATCAACGCATATTCGATCTCTACGACGAATACTGTCACGGATACATGGATCGCCGTGAATTCATGAAACGCTGCGGTGCCATCACCGTCGCCGGCGTCTCGGGGCTGGCGATGGCGCAGGCCTTGCTGCCGCGCTATGCAGAAGCGCAAACCATCTCGTTTACCGATGAACGTATCACACCCAGCTATGTCACCTACCCTTCCGAAGGCGGCACCTCGGGTGAAATGCGTGGCTACCTGGTTCGCCCGGCTGGCGATGGTCCGTTCCCGTCCGTGCTGGTCATCCACGAGAACCGCGGCCTGAATCCCTATATAGAGGATGTCGCCCGACGCTTGGGCGTTCTCGGCTTTCTGGCCCTGGCCCCCGATGGCCTCTACCCCGTGGGCGGCTATCCGGGCAATGATGACAAGGGCCGTGAACTGCAGAAGGGCCTCGACCAGGGCGCATTGACAACCGATATGCTCAACAGCGCGCGTTTCCTCAAGGCACACGAGGATTCCAGCGGCAAGCTGGGCGCCGTCGGCTTCTGCTGGGGTGGCGGTACCGTCAACAAGCTGGCCGTGCACATGGGCGATGATCTTTCAGCAGGCGTCCCTTTCTACGGCGCCGCACCCGAGAGCTCGGAAGTCGCCAGCATCAGCGCCCCCTTGCTCATTCAATCGGCCGAAAACGATGAGCGCATCAATGCGATGTGGCCTGATTTCGAGGCAGCACTGAAGGATGCCGGTGCCACCTATGAGCGACACGTCTATCCGGGTACCAACCACGGATTCCACAACAACTCGACCCCACGCTTCAATGAAGAGCAGGCAGGCATTGCAGAAGAACGCACGGTTGCTTTCTTCCGCGAGCATCTGAGCTGAAGTGGACTGACAGTCGAGCTGCGCAGTGTCGAAAAGCGTTTCGGCGCTGTGCACTTCACTGCCGGTATCGCAGTACACTATCCGGTAGATAACAACCCGGCTACCTGTACAGATAATGGAAATACGTCAAGTCAGCAGTCCCGCAGAAACACGTCGCTTCGATACCAGCGAGCTACGTGCCGCCTACCTGATCGAGAAGCTCTTCGAATCAGGCAGAATCTGTATGACCTACAGCCATCTGGACCGCACGGTTGTCGGTGGCGCCATGCCGGTAGCAAGCAGCCTGACGCTTGAGTCAAGCAAACAGATCGGCTCGCCCAATTTTCTTGATCGACGCGAACTGGGTGTGTTCAATATCGGCGGTGCCGGCAGCGTGACGGTAGACGGCCAGACATTCGATCTGCAGCGTACCGACGCGCTTTATGTGCCGATGGGCAGTGTCGAGCTGTCCTTTGCAAGCGACGCTGCCGATGATCCTGCACGCTTCTATTTCATCAGCACACCGGCTCACGCTGCACACCCGATCCGCAAGATCACCGCGGATGAAGCCAATCTGATTGAACTCGGCACACAGTCCGATGCCAATGTGCGTGTTCTGCGCCAGTACATTCACCCGGATGTCTGCACATCCTGCCAACTCACCATGGGTATGACCCTCATCGCCGACGGCAGCGTCTGGAATACCATGCCCTGTCATACCCATGACCGACGTACCGAGGTGTACCTGTACTTCGACATGGCTGAAAAGACACGAGTCATCCACTTGATGGGCGAGCCCCAGGAGACGCGCCATCTGGTAGTCGCCGATCAACAGGCGATACTCTCACCCGGCTGGTCCATCCACAGTGGAACCGGGACCGGACGCTACGGCTTCATCTGGTCGATGGCAGGCGACAATCAGGACTTTGATGACATGGATTTCGTGGCCATGGAGGATTTGAAATGAGCGGCAGTCAACAAGGCATGTTCAGCCTCGACGGCAAGACAGCCATCGTAACGGGCGCCAACACCGGACTGGGACAGGCTTTCGCCATCGGGCTGGCAAAAGCCGGTGCCAGAGTAGCCTGCGTGGGCCGATCCGGAATGGACGAGACGCTGGCATTGATCGACGACGCGGACAACAGCCTGGCCATCAAGGCCGATCTGGGCAGTCTCGAGCCGATCGACAGTATCGTATCCCAGGTACTCGAATGGTCCGGCAGGATCGATATTCTGGTCAACAATGCCGGCATCATCCGCCGAGCCGATGCCCTGGAATTCTCCGAGGAAGACTGGGATGCCGTCATGGATGTCAACCTGAAGTCCCTGTTCTTTCTGAGTCAGGCCGTGGCAAGGACAATGGTGCCGCGCGGTAGCGGCAAGATCATCAACATCGCCTCCCTGCTCTCGTTCCAGGGAGGAATCCGCATACCGTCCTACACCGCCAGCAAGAGTGGCGTTGCCGGACTGACCAAGCTGCTGGCCTGCGAATGGGCTCCAAAAGGCATCAATGTCAACGCGATCGCCCCCGGATACATTGAAACCAACAACACCCAGGCACTGCGAGAAGATCCGGAACGCAACAAGGCGATCCTCGACCGCATACCCGCCGGACACTGGGGCCATTCCTCGGATCTGGCAGGCGCCGCCGTGTTCCTTGCATCCGAGCAGGCAAACTACATCCATGGCATCACCTTGCCGGTAGACGGCGGCTGGCTGGCGCGCTGAATACCTGTAACTGACCGGTCATTCTCCCGGGCCATCCATTCACAGGACCGGGAGAACCGATCAGCCCCTACCGCAGAGCGCATCTCATTGTGGTCAGAGACCGAAATACGTGCGACCCTGTCATCAAACCTTTTGCAGAGCAATATTCATGAAACACATAGCGGTCGTTGGGGCGGGTATTTCCGGGGTTACCACCGCCTATTCACTGTTGCAACGCGGTTATCAGGTCACCGTGCTGGACCGAAACCGCTATGCGGCCATGATGACCTCATTTGCCAATGGCGGGCAACTGTCGGCATCCAACGCCGAAGTCTGGACACAGACCTCCACCATCATCAAGGGCCTGAAGTGGATGCTCAAGCGCGATGCGCCACTGCTCGTCAATCCCAAGCCCAGCTGGCACAAGTATTCCTGGATGGCCGAGTTCATCGGCAACATCCCGAACTACGAAGCCAACACCATCGAATCGACCCGCCTGGCCATCGCAGCACGCGGCTTTCTGTTCGACTGGGCAGAGAAGGAAAACATCGACTTCGACCATGAACGGCGAGGCATCCTGCATATCTGTGTCGACAAGAAGGGTTATGAACATGCGCTGAAGGTCAACGAATTGTTGGCCAAGGGCGGCCTGGAACGACACGCCGTGAGCCCGGAGGAAATGCGCAGCATCGAACCGGCCCTCAAGGGCGACCCCTATGGCGGTTTCTACACGGAAAGCGACTCGACTGGCGACATTCACAAGTACACACTCGGACTGGCCAAGGCCTGCCAGAGAATGGGGGCGAAATTCCTGTTCGACGTCAGGGTTCAGACATTGACGCAGGAGGGCGGCAAGGTCCAGATCAGTTACAGCGCCGAAGAGAACTACACGGTGGAAAGTGACACCTACGACGGTGTCGTCATCTGCGCTGGCATCGAAAGCCGACGCTTCGCGGCCCAACTGGGTGACAAGGTCAATATCTATCCGGTCAAGGGCTATTCCATCACCATCGATCTACCGGATGAGACGAGTCGCAACGCGGCCCCCTGGACGAGCCTGCTCGACGACAATGCCAAGGTGGTATCCAGTCGTCTGGGTGAGAATCGCCTGCGCATTGCCGGTACCGCTGAATTCAATGGCGAAAATTACGATATTCGCGACAACCGCATCCGCCCCCTGGTTGCCTGGTCTCGGCGTTTCTTTCCCGGCGTGCAGACCGAACACGTCGTTCCCTGGGCAGGGCTGCGTCCGATGATGCCAAGCATGATGCCGCGCGTCGGTGCCGGCAAACGACCCGGTGTTTACTACAACACCGGACATGGTCATCTGGGTTGGACGCTGTGTGCCGCCACATCCGAAATGCTGGGAGATTCGATGCTGCAGTCACTACCGCCCGGCAGCTGATACCCTGATACCCGCCGCCCCCAACATCGTTACCGAACAAGCGGAAAGCATTCGTGTCACCTGAAGAAATCAGTGCATTGCCCTATCGTCCCTGCGTCGGTCTGATGCTGCTGAACCATCACGGACTGGTCTTCGTGGGTCAGCGAATAGATACGCCGCAACCGGCCTGGCAGATGCCACAGGGCGGTGTCGATGAGGGCGAAGTTCCCCGTGACGCCGCCTTGCGGGAATTGGGGGAAGAGACCGGCCTGAATTCTACCCATGTCGAGATCATCACCGAGAGCGCTGACTGGTTGAACTATGACCTGCCTCCGGAACGGGTGCCTCATATCTGGGGAGGGCGCTTTCGGGGTCAGAAGCAGAAGTGGTTCCTGCTGAGATTCACCGGCGAAGACCACCAGATCAATATCGAGACTGACATTCCCGAGTTCAATCAGTGGCGCTGGCTACCCAGCCAGGAGTTGGTGGCACATGCCGTGCCCTTCAAGCGTGAGGTGTACGCGGCGGTATTGCGAGAGTTCTCCAACCACCTCTGAGGCCACCCTGCCCCACGGCAGAACCACGCTCTTTCCCTGACGTTCTGATTTCCCGCAACCATGTTGAACATCCTCTCTCTGACGGGCGTCATATTCGTCCTGATCGCTATCGGCTATGCCCTCGTTGCGTCAGGTGCATTCGACAAGGACCACATGCACGTACTGACTCGCTATGTGGTCATGCTGGCATTGCCCGCCCTGATCTTCCGGGCGGTGGCCAACAATTCACTGGGGGAGATCATCAACCCCGCGTACCTGCTGACCTATGTGACAGCCTCGCTGACGCTGTTCATCACCTTCTATTTCTGGGCATCGAGAACATGCCGACAGACACCGCTCTACAGCACATTTGCAGGCATGGGTGCCTCCAGCCCCAACAGCAGTTTCATCGGCTACCCGATCGTGCTGATGTTCATGCCCTCGTTGGCCAGTACTGCACTGGCCATGAACATCATCGTGGAGAACCTGGTGCTGATCCCACTGGCCATGTTGCTGGCTGAACGCAGCAAGGGCCCGGAATCCCTGAGCATCGATGTGCTGATCGATATTGCCAGACGTCTCCTGGTCAACCCCATCATGCTGGGCCTGCTGGCTGGTTTGCTCACATCCATTCTCGCTATCGAGCTTCCCATGGTGCTCAGCCGACCAGTCGACATCATTGCCGATTCCAGTGCCGCGGTTTCACTGATCGTGATCGGTGGCGCAATCGCGGGCATGCCACGCGCATCGATCAGCGCTCAACTGATACCACTGGGTACCGGCAAGCTCCTGCTGCACCCATTGCTCTTCTGGTTGATATCCCTGACGCTGGCGAGCCTCGGTGCGGGAATCGGTGACAGCGAACTGACCAGGGCAGGTATCCTCATGGCAGCCATGCCGCCCATGGGGATATACCCGATACTGGCGCAACGCTACGGAGCCGGAGAGGAACATGCGGCTGCCATGGTCATCATGACGGTATGCTCCTTCGGCACGATCACGGCACTGCTCTGGCTGATGAACCTGTCCACCGGGTGAGCAGTGACAAGCTCGACGGCACGGCGACTGTGAAAAGCCAACCTCACCGCGTCGAAAATGCCGACGCGATGTTCCCACGCGCACCACGATGATGCACAATGGCAGGCTGATTTCATCGATGTTGCCTGGCTGACACTGTTTCACGCATACTGCCCAGGCGCTGCATTTTTCCGCAGCCTTCACGACCGTACGATCTTCCCCTCCGTCCGCAGCTGATCTACCACGCATCCAACGACCATGTCCACCATTGAACTTGGCTGTCGCCTCGTCTACCAGGTCGAATTCGAAACCAGCTTTATCTTCCAGATCTCTGTTCTCGAGTCCCGGCATCAGATCATCGAACAGGAATCGCTGAGTTTTCAACCCGAATTCGATGCACGTACAGCGCGGATAGGCAATCCGGGTCATCGCATTCATCGTTTGCTCGCAAAGCCGGGCTGGCTGAACATTCACTACAGCGCCACGGTGTCGAGCAATCCGGCCTACACCCCCGTGGACTCACTCGGACCGCGACCGCATGCGGAACTGCCTGCCGAAGTACTCCCCTTTCTGCACCCGAGCCGATACTGCGAATCGGATCGTCTCGAGCAATTTGCATGGAAAACCTTCGGCCAACCGGCCAGTGAATACGAACGTGTGCTGGCAGTCACTGACTGGGTCTACGATCATCTGAGCTATGCGCCCGGCAGCACCGGTCCCGGCACGACAGCCTGCGATGTCTTTCTCCAACGCAGCGGTGTCTGCCGGGATTTCGCTCATTTGTGCATTGCGCTGTGCCGTGCCCTGGGAATGCCGGCACGCTATGTCGCCGGTTACGCCGTTGATCTCGTACCGCCGGATTTTCACGGCTTTGTGGAAGTCTTTCTCGATAATGACTGGTATCTCTTCGATGCAACCCGGCTGGCACCGGTTGATGGATTCGTACGCATCGGGATCGGCCGTGACGCAGCTGATCTGTCATTTGCCACGTTTGTCGGTAACTCGACCATGAACCAGCTGTATGTCTGGGCCAGCGAAACCGGCAAACGCCCTCAAGCCGTTGACCCCACCCTGGCCGTCAGCCTCGGCTGAGCCTGCGCGCGACAGACCTTGACGCGCAACCGGTCGAGCCTGCCTGGCCAGCCGCCGCTAGCCTATAGCAATCGCAGCATTTCTTCGCTCGATTTCCCGCACGATACTCATTGCAGTGAGCGCCGATGAGCGTGGGTTGCCCGGCAAGGGATTGCCTTCTATCGCAAAGTTCAGACAGCCGAAGGTGCCAGCTGCTTCCACCTCATGGCGATTGGCTTTCATGAACGGATCAGCGACCAGCTCCACCATTGTATTGTCAAGCCCGATCCCGGCCAGGGCAACAGCGGCCGCAACGTTGGCATTCTTCGGAAACACCAGCGCTGCCTGGCGCGCCGTGCCCTTGAAGAAGACTTCTGCGGCACTCAGGGCATCCAGATCGAGTCGCTGCTCGGCAGCCGAACCTTTCCACCCTTGCGGCGGCTTTCTTCCTCGATACACCACTTTGTCGAGTCCACCGACGCTGGCGGCGGACAAGGCGTCCAGCGAACCGATGGCACCTGACAGCAGCTTGAGCTGACTGCCCCCCGACAAGGCGGATTGTCGCAGGCGCTGCTCCAGTTCGACATCAGCCATGGCACCACCGGAAACACTGATGACATCCCTGCCTGATGCCAACAATGCAGGCAGATGCTGATGCACCGCGGAATGGCCCGCGCATTCCACCACCAGTTCGATGCTGTCGATCATTGATGCTTCATCAGTCACGCAGGAAACGCCCTCTCCAAGCAATCGCCGTACTTCCGTCTGACGACCTTGCCGACAGAGAACCTGCGCTACACGGCTATGGGAAGTTTGCGCAAGATGCCTGTAGACATACTGTCCGATGGCGCCATAGCCGATGAGCAGGATCTGGCTCACGACTGCGCCACGGTCACGACCTTGCCCGGGTTGAGAATGTTGAGAGGATCCAGGCTGAGCTTCAGTGTGCCCATCAGCTCATACGCCTCGCCGTGCTCTTCCTTCATGTACTTGCGCTTGCCGCTGCCGATGCCATGTTCACCGGTCACCGTTCCACCGAATTCCAGCGCCACACGGTTGATGGCCGATGAGAGCGTCGCAGCCCGCTGCATCTCGTCTTCATTGCCAGGCTCCACCAGCATCAACAGATGAAAGTTCCCGTCACCCACGTGTCCGACGATGGGTGCCAGCAATCCACTGTCGTCAATCAGCTCTCTTGCTCGCTCGATGCAATCGGCCAATGCCGAGATAGGTACGCAGCAGTCAGTGACAACCCCTTCAGCACCGGGACGCAGCGCCTTTCCGGCGTAATACGCATTGTGTCTTGCCTTCCACAAGCGATTGCGCTCTTCGGTCTTGCTGGCCTGCCTGAATTCACTCGCTCCGAATTCGTCGGCGACTGAATTGAATATGTCCACCTGCTCCGCCACACCTGCTTCGGTCCCATGGAACTCCAGAAAGAGATGCGGCTTCTCGGGCATGGGTATATCCGGGTTGTAGATGTTCATGCCCTTCATCTGCATCTCGTCTAGCAGCTCTATGCGTGCCATGGGAATGCCCATCTGTATGGCCATGATGACTGAATCCACCGCATCCTTGACACTCTCGAAGGCGCAGGTTGCTGCGGATATCGTGTCGGGCTGTCCGTAAAGGCGTACGGTCAACTCGGTGATGATTCCCAGAGTACCTTCCGATCCGATGAACAGATGGGTCAGGTCATAACCTGCAGACGACTTTCTGGCTCGGCTTCCTGTTCGTATGATTCGACCATCAGCCAACACCACTTCCAGCGCCAGCACATTTTCACGCATCGTACCGTAGCGCACGGTGTTCGTTCCCGATGCCCGAGTAGCCGCCATACCGCCCATGGTGGCATCAGCCCCGGGATCCACGGTGAACATCAGGCCCGTGGCACGCAGCTCTTCGTTGAGCTCCGTGCGCGAGACGCCCGGTTGCACCACCGCGTTCATGTCGCTCTCATACACTGCAAGCACCTTCTTCATGCGGCTCGTATCCAGCGAAATACCGCCGGCCACCGGGACCACATGCCCCTCCAGAGAGGTGCCGATGCCGTAGGGCACCACCGGACAACGATGCGCCGAACAGATCTTCATGATCTCGGAAACCTCGGCCGTGCTCTCGGGAAACACCACCGCATCCGGCAAGACCGCAGGGGTATAGGCTTCATCGTGACTGTGCAGTTCTCTCACGGAGCTGCCGGTGGACAGCTTGTCTCCCAGCAAGGTGCGAAGCTGCTCGATGGCGGTGGCGATATTGTCGGCGGTCACGGGAAATCTGGCTCCTGAAAATGAGAGTGCATGGTGCAGTGTGTCGTCGCTGTTTTCAACTGACGGACAACATGCTGCACCATGCCAGCACGGACGGCAATACCGAATCAGGCAGTTTCGCTGCGCTTTGGCAATTTCCACTCAGGCCTGACGAAATGGCAGGTATAGCCATTGGGCAATCGCTGCAGATAGTCCTGATGCTCGGGCTCCGCTTCCCAGAAATCACCCGCCGGCTCTACCTCAGTCACCACCTTGCCAGGCCACAGGCCCGATGCGTCCACGTCGGCAATGGTATCCAGCGCCGTTGCCTTCTGCTCTTCACTGGTGTAATAGATGGCAGAGCGATAGGAGGCGCCGACATCATTGCCCTGACGCATGGGGGTACTGGGGTCATGTATCTGAAAGAAGAACTCCAGAATATCGCGGTAGCTGGTCACATCCGGATCGAACAGTATTTCGATTCCCTCCGCATGATTGCCATGATTGCGATACGTGGCATTCTTCACCTCACCACCGGTGTAACCCACGCGGGTTGCCAGCACACCGGGCTGTCGCCTGACCAGCTCCTGCATGCCCCAGAAACACCCGCCGGCCAATACGGCCTTTTCCTGTCTGTTACTCATGTCTCGTTCCACTCCAGATGTTGGTCATGTTCGTTGATTGGAAGCGCAGGCGTTTCTGCACCACGCCACACAAGATAACGCTCAAGTCGGCGTTTTCCAGAGCCTGCGCAGATTCTTCATCCAGTACCGATCCGTAACACCTCACTTTCGGTGACGATCAGGTGCATGGGAATATCATGCGACTGAGGATAGATCGTGGGAATTCGCGTTGCCGAATACCCCACACCAATGACCGTCGCCGGCTGTTGGCGTTCATTCATCCAGGCCAGGGTGCGATCGAAGAAGCCACCGCCGTAACCCAGGCGATAGCCATGACGGTCATATCCCACCAGAGGCGCGCAGACATGAGTGGGCACGAGCGCTTGACCATCGACAGGGACCGGAATATTCCAGATCCCCGGCGCCATTGTTGCGCTCGGTGTCCATTGCCGAAACTCCAGTGGCTGCGCCTTCGCCACCACGACCGGTAACGCAACTTGTACCCCCTGCTGCACAAGGCTCTGCATCCAGTGACGCAAGTTCAGCTCTGCCCGGAAAGGCCAGTACAGACTGACAACGGCATTGTTCCTATCGCTCAGCAAGTCATCCAGGCTGCCAGCCACCCGCTCGGCGTGACGCTGACGGTCTCTGGCCGGGATTGCCTGGCGCAATGCGATCAGGCGCGCTCGCTCGGCCTGGCGCCACCGGGCAACATCCCGGGCTGTCTGTGCGTCACTGACTTCATAACCGCGTTGGCCATGGCTCAGTTCATGAGCAAAACACGGCGGAGAGGCGTACTCGCCTGCTTCTTCCTTCTCGTGATTCATGCGCTATTCCGGTATGTGCTGCACCGATTTCGTGCAACCACCATACGCCTTGAACACTGAATTGTCTTGCAGATTCCCGGGGCCTTTCCACCTGAAATCGTCGACCCGGAAGCCGATCATTGCTGTGGTATCGTTCAAACCTCACCCACCTGCTCTGCCGAGGATCATCCGACATGTCATCTGATTCGCATACTTCCGTTTGTCACTTGCCTGCCCGATCAGGCAGAGTTCGCGCAAGCAGCGCCATGGCAGGCTCTGTCCTCGCTTTGGCAGGGATCGTTGCATCCCTTTCCCCGGCTGCACGCGCTGCTGATCAGCAACTGGTCATTTCGGTGTATGGCTTTGCTCAGGATGCCTTCTCGGAAATCGTCTACAAGCCCTTTGAAGCGCAGTGTGATTGCGAACTCATCGTGGAAACCGGCAATAGTGTGGAGCGGCTGGCAAAGCTGGAGGCCCGCAAGGACGACCCTGAAATCGATATGGCTGTCATGTCCACCCATGATGCCCTGTCGGCCAGTCGCAAGGGCATCACCCAGGCCATCGATGTATCCCGCCTGAGCAACCACGGCAAGCTCTACGACATCGCCAAGGACCCCCTGGGTGATCATCTGGGAATCGGCTACACCTTCTATGCAACCTCGATCGTCTACCGTACAGACAAGGTCAGCATCGATAGCTGGCAAGACCTGTTCAAGGAAGAGATAAAGGGCCGTGTCGCCTTTCCCAACGTCTCGACCAACCAGGGACCACCGGCGCTGTACATGCTGGGCAAGGCCATGGGCGAAACTGACAGCACGCTGGCAGCACCCATCGCGGCGGTTGCCGAACACGCCGACGATATCGTGACCTTCTATGAGCGTTCCTCGCAGGTTGCACAGTTGATGCAACAGGAAGAGATTCTGGCGGCGCCCATTGGTCGCTTTGCCTGGGGTGCGTACACCAAGATGGACCTGCCACTGGCATGGGCCACGCCCAGCGAAGGTCAGACTGGCGGCATGAATGTCATGATCCTGACCAAGGGCGCCAAGAATGAAGACCTTGCCTATCAATTCATGGATTTCTGGCTTTCCACCGAGATCCAGACTGCACTGGCCGAAGCGCTGGTTGACAGCCCGGCCAATGCCGAAGTCGAAGTCAGTGACGAAATCGCTGCCAACCTGACGTATGGCGCAGACACGGTAAGCACGCTTGATCTGCTGGCACCGGACATCATTCTCGACAATCGTGAGCAGTGGCTGGAATCCTGGAACAACAGCGTCACTCAGTGAAGCAGAAAAACGCAACACTGCCACCACGACGCACAGACTGACTGACCATGTTCGACAATCGACTGGAAGGACTGGCACTGGTACTGCCAGGGGTGCTGTTTGCAGCCCTGGTATTCCTGCTGCCTGTCGGCATCCTGCTGGGCGAAGGATTTCAGGGCGTGGATGGCTGGAGTCTGGCGCCCTATATCGAGTTCTTTTCCAGTGAACGCAATCGGGTCGTTTTCTTTCGTACTCTGAAGCTGGGGGCAATGGTCACCGTCGTGGCGGCCATCATCGGTTATGCGGCAGCCTGGAGTATCGTATCCCTGTCGCCGCAATCCAGAGGCCGCATGATCGGCCTCGTCATTCTACCCTTGATGATTTCCCCGGTTGCCCGTACCTACGCATGGATCGTGATTCTGGGCAGAACCGGTATCGTCAATCAGGCCTTGACGACGATCGGTCTGAGCGATGAACCCATTCGTTTCCTGTTTACCGAAACGGCCGTGTTCATCGGCCTTCTGCAACTGTTTCTGCCGTTGATGATCCTGTCCTTGTGCAGTGCTCTGGAAAACATGCCGGACGATGCCGTACCCGCAGCACGGGTACTGGGTGCCAACTCGCTGCAAGTCTTCTGGAAGGTCATCCTGCCACTGACTCGCGAAGGCCTGGTCATCGGCGGCACCCTCGTGTTCACGGGCTCTCTGACAGCTTTCATCACGCCTGCCATTCTCGGCGGCTCCAAGGTACTCATGCTGGAGACCTTGCTGTATCAGCGGGTCACGGTTGCCAATGACTTCGCATCAGCCAGCATCATCGCCATGATACTGATCGTCATGAGTTTCTGTGCCAATCTGTTACTCAAACGGCTGGCCACAGCCCGAGCTTCCCGATGAACGGTCGCGTCCTGCAGTACCTGGTGCTGACGCTGGTCTTGCTGTTTCTGATCGGCCCCTTTTTCATCATCGTTGCAGCCGGGCTGTCGGCTGGCGAATCGCTGGCATTCCCCCCGCAGGGTCTGTCATTTCGCTGGGTCATCAAGGTCTTCCAGATAGACAGTTTTCGCGACAGCTTCGCCCTGTCCATGGCATTGGCCGTTTTCGGTACGCTGGCAGCACTGTTTCTGGGTGTACCGATTGCCTACGCGCTGGCGCGCTACAAACTGCCCTTTGCCGAGACCCTGCGCACCGTTGTCTCGGCACCCATCATCGTACCGGGAATCATTGTCGGTCTGGCATTGCTGCGATACCTGGTGGTGCCACTGGATGTGGAGGTCGTCACCGCCCTGTTTGCCGCGCATACCGCGCTTGTCCTGCCGTATGCCGTACGTGTGGTTTCTGCCTCATTGAACAATCTGCGCAGTGACATCGAAGAGGCTGCCGTACTGCTTGGCGCATCCCGCCTCGGCGCTTTCTTTCGAGTTGTTCTGCCCAATATCAGAAGCGGTATCCTGGCAGCCTTCATTCTGGGTTTTGTCACCAGTTTCAATCAGGTGCCGGTCTCGCTGTTTCTCTCCGGCCCCGGCGTACGTACACTGCCCATCGACATGATCTCCTATCTGGAGACCACCTACGACCCGTCAGTGGCGGCGCTCGCCGCACTGCTGGCCTTTCTGTCCATCGCCATCGTGTTTCTGGCTGAACGCTTTCTCGGATTCTCACGTTATGTCTGATTTCCTGCAGCTCGAGTCACTGACGCTGGCCTATGGAAAATCCATTGCTGTCGAGTCGCTGGACCTCTCTGTCAGCCGGGGTGAACTGGTTGCCTTCCTGGGCCCCTCGGGATGTGGCAAGAGCACCACCATGCGCGCCATCGCCGGTTTGATGAAATCACGCGCCGGACAGATACGCCTGGACGCTCGCGACATCACCCGCACGCCAGCCAACAAGCGCAATGTGGGCATGGTGTTTCAATCCTACGCCCTGTTTCCGCATCTGAGTGTGGCCGAGAACGTGGCCTTCGGGCTGCGCTTGAAACGAATGGCCAGACAGGATTTGCAAGCGCGTGTGGAAGAGGGTTTGTCCATCGTGGGCCTGACCGAATTCGCAACACGCATGCCGGCCGAGCTCTCCGGCGGACAGCAGCAGAGGGTGGCGCTGGCACGTGCACTGGTCATGGACCCCAAGGTGTTGTTGCTGGACGAACCTCTTTCCAACCTCGATGCGCGACTTCGACTGGAGATGCGCAGTGAATTGCAACGCGTGCAGAAGCAGACCGGGCTGACCATGATCTTCGTCACGCATGACCAGGTAGAGGCACTGTCACTGGCTGACCGGATCGTTGTCATGAATCAGGGACGCGTGGAACAGATCGGTACTCCGGAGCAGATCTACAACCACCCCACCACACGGTTCGTGGCCGACTTCGTCGGCTTCGAAAACATCTTTTCCACGTCCGATCTCCACCGGCTATCGGTCAACAGCCCATCCGACCCGACCAATCCGGCTCCTGCGCCTCTGCCGCTGCAAACACCTGCGCAAGCACTCCCTGATACCGACGGGCTGGCCTGGCGTCCGGCCAGTGTGGTGCTGGGCCGTGGCAACTATCAGGGAACCATCGTCGGCAGTGCCTTTGCCGGTACCGTGCGTGAATATCTGCTGCAGACCGAGCTGGGTCCGGTGCGGGCGGACGTGAACGCAGATTTGCCCGCCTTTCACGCGGGCAGTGATGTCTGTTTCGACTTGCCGATTGACAAGGCCGTATCATTGTCGAGCCTGTCATGACAGACCCGGCACCACACACCGTCTGGGTTGACACGGACATGGGCGTGGATGACATCCACGCGCTCTTGTATCTGCGGCATGCCGGCGTCATCCCGGTTGCACAGTCACTCTCGTTCGGCTGTGCAAGACTGGCACAGGTGGAAATGAATGCTGCGGGCTTCTCCGAAGCCTTTGACTGGATCAGCCCCTGGCACAAGGGCGCTGCCTTGTCATTCAACGGTGAGTGCCGAACAGCCCATCACGTGCTCGGAGCCAGCGGTTTGCCCTCGCGTGGCGCGCTCTTGCCCAGGGTAGCCCCGTTGCCACCCGAGATATCGGCACTGGACGCACTCATGACATGGCTCGCGAATGCCCCTGCCAATCCACAGGTGCTGGCTCTGGGGCCCTTGAGCAATATTGCCGCACTGTGCCTGCAAGCGCCGGAACTGGCTCAGCGCATCCAGGGGCTGACCTGGATGGGCGGTGCGACGGCTCGCGGTAATCAGACACCTTTCGCGGAATTCAACGCCTGGGCCGATGCCAGGGCCGCCGCCACGGTGATGTCCGCGGGAATTCCGGTACGCATGATTGATCTGGAAGCCTGTCGGCAGGTACAACTCCTGCCGGAAGACCTTCGACCCTTGTCGCGAATCCGCACGGCAAGAGGTCGTCTCCTGCATGATCTGATGGCGGGCTATCTCGATATCGGACTGTCCCGTGGTCGTGCAAGCATGGCCCTCTATGACCCGGTTGCCGCTGCAGCCCTGGTGTTGCCGGAGTGCTTCGATGGACAGGAGGTGCGTATCGAGCTCTGCTGCGACGACGATGAACGCGAGGGACAGACGGTGATCTCGAAAACTCCCTCACTCGCCTCCCCCCACGAAATCGTGAAGGTGAAAGATCCCGACACACTCAAGGCTCGACTCATGGACGCTCTATTGGACGCAGCCACGGCACCGTGACCGTGTTGCCGTGCAAAGTGGATGCAGCCACATGATCAGAAACCTGAATACCTGAACAGGACAATGGCCAGATGACCCGACATGAACCTCAGGACCTGAACGATCGGCAGCTTCGGGATCGCGCCGTGGCTGCGGCGAGAGGCGATGCTCCTTTCGATGTTCTCGTTCTGAACGGACAGGTTTTCGACGCGATCACGGGCGAGATCAGGCAGGCAGATATAGGTCTTGTCGGTCCGTTGATTGCCAGCGTACATGCGCCAGGCTTGCACTCTGATGCTGGCGAAGTGATTGATGCCACCGGCCTGATCGCGATTCCCGGCCTGATCGATACGCATATGCATATCGAAAGTTCCATGGTCACACCGCAGACCTATGCCAATGCCGTGCTCCCGCGTGGCGTCACCAGCATTGTCTGGGATCCGCACGAACTGGGCAATGTGCATGGCCTTGCAGGCGTGGATTGGGCCATCGACGCGACCCGTGATCTGGACTTGCGAGTCATCGTGCTGGCACCATCGTGTGTACCATCTGCCCCTGGCCTGGAGCTGGCTGGTGCCGATTTCACGCCCGAGACACTGCAGACGCTACTGGCCAGACCAGACATTGCTGGCATTGCCGAAGTCATGAACATGCAGGGCGTCATCGAGCGTGAACCGCGCATGAGCGGTATCGTGCAGGCAGGCCTGGAGTCCGGCAAACCGGTTTTCGGACATGCTCGCAGCCTGCAAGGCGCGCAGCTCAATGCGTTCATGGCGGCGGGTGTGAGTACCGATCACGAAATCACCTCGGCCGATGATCTGATGCACAAATTGCGAGCCGGCCTGGGTATCGAATTACGTGGCTCACATGATCACTTGCTGCCGGAATGTGTGGCAGCACTGAACGAACTGGGTCACCTGCCGGGCAGTCTGACCCTGTGCACCGATGATGTCTTTCCCGATGACCTGTTCCAGGCAGGAGGGCTCGATGATGTCGTTCGTCGCCTCATTCGCTACGGCATGCCAGCAAGCTGGGCTTTACGAGCCGCGACCTACAACGCTGCCGTGAGGCTGTCACGACCCGACCTGGGGCTGTTGGCGGCCGGTCGCCGAGCCGACCTCTCACTGGTGGATACACTGGAAAACCTGAACTGCCAACGAGTGATCTGCAACGGTCTGACAGTGGCGCTGCAAGGGCGCTGCCTGACTGAGCCCGAAACCATCGAGACCCAGCCGCTGCGCTCATCTGTCAAGGTTCACCCGCTGACCGCCGACGATTTTCGCCTTCGTGTTGACGCAGAGACTGGCAGCGAAGCAGAGACCGACAGCGAAGCAGAAACCGGCAGCGAGACAGAGACCGGCAGCGAGACAGAGGCTGGCAGCCACGCTTGCGCCGAGGAGCGTATCGTGACAGTGCGAACCATTCATCAGCCGCGCTTCACTCAGCATGGCAGTGTTACCGCGCGCGTGATCGATGGCGTTGTTGAAGTACCCGAGGGTGTCACGCTGATGGCAGTGACTCATCGACATGGCCTTGCCGAAGCCAGACCACGATTGGCCTATCTGACTGCCTGGGGTCAGTGGAGGGGCGCCTTCGCCAGCACGGTATCCCACGACAGCCACAACCTGACGGCCTTTGGTGGCAACGAGCAGGACATGGCTGCGGCCTGCAATGCCGTCATCGACATGCAGGGAGGCATGGCAGTAGCCATTGACGGGCAGTTGGTCGCCACTCTGGCGCTTCCGCTGTCCGGTCTGATATCGGATGCCCATCTCGAGCCGATTTCAACGCAGTTTGTGGCTCTGCGAAAAGCGATGGACAAGGTGGTTGACTGGCAGCCCCCCTATCTGGTCTTCAAGGCCTGCTTCGGCGCAACGCTGGCCTGCAATGCCGGGCCGCATCTTACCGACCGCGGCATTGCCGACCACGCGCTGGGATCGGCGAGTCTGCCACCCATTCTGACGCCCGGCATGGTGGCCACTGTTACTTCCTGATACAGACTTTTGCGAAACTGATACCCACACCCGCCTCCAGTCGCCTAGACTCAGTGAGGATTGACTGACAACCAGCAGGGAGGCTGGCGCCCTCATGATAAACAGGCCTGCCTCTGCCCCATGGTGAACAAACGTACCTACCTCAGGATGTTGTCCCGCTGGTATGGACAGGTGCCGATCACGATCACGCTGGCAACCGCTATCGGCACACTGGTACTGGTGGCCGTGGGCGTGGTGTTTGGCGTCGGTGTCTGGCTGGCGCAGAAGAATACCTTCGATCTTCTCAAGTTCAATGCAGAGCAGTCCGTTGCTGCCGACGTCAGTCAGTTCACCAAGCACCTCCGACCGGCCGAGGACCTGACGCGTTTTCTGGCCCGGCAGATAGGGGACGCCAATGTCGACGCGAGCAACACGACCATACTGAACTCCTTGCTGACCGGCGCGCTGGCAGGAGCGCAACAGATCGAAGCGATTCTCTACATCGATATCGATCAGAAAGCGCATATCGCTCGCCGAAACCGGGAAACCGGCAAGGTCGAGACAACGGAGATCGATCAATCGGAAAGACCTCCGGATCAAGTCAATCTGGAAGACCTTCGCAGCGGCCCCAGGTGGGGCGCTCCCGTGTGGCGCGAACGATTTCAGAAAACCTATCTCAACCGCTTTCACCCGGTGACTCGGGATGGCGAATTCATCGGCGCTGTCGGTGCCGTGACCTCCATCGAAGGCCTGTCCAATTTCATTGACCAGCACGGTGTCAGAACCGAGGGTAAAAGCTTCATTCTCTACGGTCGTAACGAGGTACTGGCACACTGGTCACTGATCGACGGCTATCCCGGGCGTACGACCGAACATCCACTGCCATTGCTTGCATCTTTCGCGGATCCGGTGCTGGCATCGATCTGGCAGCCAGCTGGCCGTCGCGAAATGCCGCAAACAAACCCCCAGATGATCTCCAGCCATTTCATGGAACTCTTCAATGAGCACTATGCATTTGTCTATAGAAGCGTCGAAGGCTTCGGTCCGGAACCGATGATCATCGGTGCGTATTTTCAGGCCAATGATTCGATCAAGGAGATACAGCGCATGAGTGCGGCCTTGATCGCGGGCATCGTGACACTGCTTGTCTCACTGTTGGCTGCCATTTTTCTCGGTCACCGGATCGCACAACCGATCGTGCGCTTTTCGAGCGCTGCCGGTCAGATCCGCGACCTCGACGTCTCACGCGTCGACCAACTCCCCGGCAGTGTATTTCGTGAACTGAACGATCAATCCATTGCCTTCAATTCCATGCTGCGAGCCTTGCGGTGGTTCGAACTGTATGTTCCAAAGAAGCTGGTAGAGCGACTCATCAGAAACACCCGTGACGAAAAAACCAGTTCGGCGGCACGCGAAGTCACCGTCATGTTTACCGATATCGTGGGCTTTTCGTCGATTTCCGAGGGTATGTCAGCCTCTGATGTCGCAACGTTCGTCAATCATCACTTTTCACTGGTCGCCGATTGCATCGAGTCCGAGCAAGGCACGATCGACAAGTTCATCGGCGATGCCGTGATGGCCTTCTGGGGAGCGCCAGAGTTGCAGCAGGACAGTGCCGAGAGAGCCTGCCGAGCGGCTTTGGCCATAGCTCGCTCTCTTCACGCGGACAACAAGCAACGCGAAGCGCGAGGCGATGAGCCGGTCTATCTGCGCATTGGTATCCACACTGGCAAAGCCACCGTTGGCAACATCGGCTCGCCGGGAAGAATCAATTACACCTTGATCGGCGATACCGTCAATATCGGACAGCGGCTCGAACAGCTGGGCAAGCAACTCTATCCGGCAGGTACCGAAGTTGCCATTCTGATCAGCGCTGAAACGCAATCGAGGCTCGGAACCGATTTCACGACAGTCTCTGCAGGGCAGCAGAAGCTCAAGGGCCGCAAGGAAATTGTCGAGGTCTACAAGCTACCGGTTTTCCCACCAGACACACCGGCCAATGACTGAACCTGTGCACCCCGTGTGATCAATGTTTCCAAGGGTGTAAATATTCGCCCATCAGCTGCCTTCAATATGCAACCTAATAGTTGCATATTATTCTGCCGCGTGTTCAAATGGACTCTCACCACATGATCCGGGAGACCGCACATGCAAGACAGCATTCAGCGCGAAATTGTCATCAACGCCAGCCAGGAGCGCGTTTACAAGGCCATCAGCGATCCGGAACTCGTCGTGAAATGGTTCCCGGAAACCATCAAGGGCGAATATGCCGTTGGCGAACAACCGATCTTCGGTTTTGGCAGTCACGGCGAGAACCGGATCCTCATCGTTAAAGCCACCCCTCACGAATACTTTGCGTATCGCTGGGTTCCCGGCGGCAATTACTTCCTGGGTGATGTACTCAGCGTCAAGACCACGCTGGTGGAGTTTCGAATAACCGTGCAGGACGATGGTTCCTGCAAGCTGACGCTGACCGAGTCCGGATTTGCCGCTCTGCCAGAGGACATCGCGGAGTCCAGTCATCAGCAGAATTCCGGTGGCTGGGACTTCATGCTGGGTCGATTGACGGACTTTCTGTCAGGGCAATGACATGAGCGTCGACGCCGTATTCAAGGCCTTGGGAGACCCGGTTCGTCTGGAGATCGTGACCCGCTTGTCCGATGGATCAAGTTACACCATCGGCAAGTTGTCGGAAAATCTGGGCGTATCGCGTCAGGGCGCCCGCAAACAGATTCAGGCACTGGCCAGCGCAGACATCATCGAGCTGCACCCGGCGGGCCGCGAAACGCAGGTCTGCCTGAAACCCGATTCACTGCAGCAGGCAAGACTCTTCATCGCAGACATCGAGCAACGATGGGATCAACGCCTCCAGGCTCTGAAAAGACTGCTGGAAGATTCTGGCGATACGTGACTGGCAGAGATCGATAGTGCACATCAACCCTTCAGGACGTGCTCGACCAGCTTCACCCAGAAGCTAACTCCGGTGCTGATGGCGTCGTCGTTGAAGTCATAGGACGTATTGTGATGCAAGGCACCATCGATGGCAGGACCGTTACCGAGCCAGACATAACAACCCGGAATATCCTGACTGAAAAAGGCAAAATCATCGCCGGCAGTCGAACGGGGAAAATCCGTACGAACAGCACGTCCACAGACGGTGATGGCCGCCTGTAGAGCCAGTGCAGTCGCCTCTCCGTCGTTGACAACAGGTGGTATGCGGCGAATGTAGTGGTATTCGGCCTCGATACCGAAAGTCGCGGCAATGCCTCTCGCCAGCTGGCCGATGCCTTCTTCCAGTTGGTTTCGCACCTCTGGTGTGTAGGCTCTGGCGGTGCCGCCGATCCTGACCAGATCAGGAATGACATTCAGCGCTTCAGGATCGCCGGCCTCCACCGAGCAGGCACTGACCACTGCCGGTTGCAAGGGATCCACGACACGGGCCGGGATGGTCTGCAGCGCTGTCAGAAAGTGCCCTGAAGCGGTAATGGCATCGCGCCCCAGATGAGGCTTTGCGCCATGCGTTCCCGTGCCCTTGAACGTGATTCTCCAGGAATCCGAACTGGCCAGCTGGGGGCCCGAGACCACAGCCATTTCATCCACGGCCAGACCTGGCATGTTGTGAAGGCCAAACACCATATCGCAGGGAAATTGCTCGAACAGACCCTCTTCCACCATGCGTCTGGCTCCACCTCGACCTTCCTCCGCCGGCTGAAAGATGCAATGCACCGTGCCCTTGAAACGTCTGCTGCGGGCCAGTTCCAGTGCAGCACCCAACAGCATGACAGTGTGGCCGTCGTGACCACAGGCATGCATCTTTCCGTCTACCCTGGATTGCCAGGGTCTCTGCGCCACCTCTGTCATTGCCAGGGCATCCATGTCTGCTCGCAAACCGATGCAGCTATAAGCACCATCGGCAGCATCAGTTGCATCGTCCGCAATGCCACCTCTGATCGTGGCGACAAGACCGGTGCCTGCCAGACCCTCATGCACCTCTATCCCGGCGGACTGCAGTATTTCCAGCACCCTGGCGCTGGTACGCATCTCCTCGAACCCAAGCTCGGGATGAGCATGCAAGTCGTGGCGCAATTCAGTCAGGAAGCTGAGTTCGTCTGAGTGATCCGGCTTGTTCATGCGATCGGAAGACTGGTTACCAACAGAGTGACGCACATTCTACGCTGGCTCCGGCAGGCATGCAGCAGATGTCTCCTCCAGACCAGCCCAAACTGCTGTCAGCACGCCAAGCAAGATACGAATATCACTTCAATAATACAACTCAGACGACTCTGGGTGGGCTACAGAACAGAATCATCGCGGCCGACTCTGCAGCCCCTCGAGACTCTTGATACAGTACCGCAGCCCAACGACCCTGACCTCTCAGACCATGCCCACATCTGCTCCCCTTTCCGACTCTGATTTCTGGCAACACATCGACCCTCCCGGTAGTCATGTCGAAACACCGGAAGGCGGGCATCTGCATGCCTACCCGGCCACTCTCGCCGATGGCCGCCAGTTGTTGCTGCCCATCAGGGAACGTGACCACGGGCGATACGCGCTTGCCTCTCTGATCATCAACCAGGCGAGCTTCGCTGTCGTCGATGCGCTGGCCGATGAACTGGCGAACAAGCTCAGAGAGGAAAGTCCGGATGTCATTGTCGGATTGCCGACGCTTGGTCTGACACTGGCTGAAGCGACTGCCCGCAGGCTGGGTCATGCGCGCTACGTGCCGCTGGGTACCTCTCGCAAGTTCTGGTACCGGGATGAGCTTTCTGTTCCCATGAGTTCGATTACCAGTCCGAACAGCCAGAAACGACTCTACATCGACCCGCGCATGCTTGGACTGCTCCAGGACAAGCGTGTCTGTGTCATCGACGATGTGATCAGTACCGGCTCATCCATGGTCTCAGCCCTGAGCCTCCTTGGCCGCACAGGTATCACGCCGGATTGCCTGGGATGCGCCATGCGGCAGTCGACACTTTGGCGACAAGCCCTTGCAACCGCATCTCCGGGGCTCGAGAACCGGGTATTTTCGGCTTTCGATACGCCGCTCCTCAAACCCCTGCCTTCGGGCGGCTGGCTGGCTGAATAGTGGATGGACGCTCTACCTGCCACAGCCGCCACAGGTAGCCGGAATCATCGCCGATTCGCGAAACACGCGGCTTTATGTAATACATGACGCCTCGTAACCCTTGCCGAATCGTGAACAATGATGCTATCGGCGCTCGCGGCGAGTCACCATCAAGTCCCTTCTTACTGCCGAAAACCTCTGTACCCTCCTGATACGCAAGACAATACCGAGACCGGCAGTCTCATTGCAAGAGATGGACAAACCACCATTCGTTCATCAGCACCCCATCACTTGTGCCTCCGCATATGCTGCACTGCAACATATGCAACCTATATTGATTTACCGCACAGCCGATAAGCGTGTGCCGATCAATCCGATTCTCCACAACCGAGGAACAAGGCCATGTCTGCCAATCTTGCAGAACAACCCACCCAATACGCCACACTGGCGGAAATGGGCATAATCCGCTTTCACGAAATATCCAACTACAGCCTGCGTCAGGACGGTGCGGACAAGGATGTACTCCGCGTCATCTACAAAAGAGCAAAAGGTTCATTACTGCCTCACACTCGCAAATACAAATTCGGTCGCTCACTCAGAACCGTGATTGCCGATGGCGGCACTTCCCGTATGGAACACACCTACGAGATCTCTCCCTTCCTGCTGAAAGCCGTTGCCGAGCTGGACGACCTGATCGCCCACAATCAGCATGAACCCGTCAAGCCGGACAACAAGGATCTGAAGGCCGATCTGCTGGCAGAAATCAACGAGTTGAAGGAACTGATCAACGGTTCCATCGCTTCAGAAGACATGAGTCGCGTGAACGGTAAATTCGACAACGTGCGCAAGCACATCGAAGCGATGTAGAAGGCTCGATGATTGTCGAGGCAGGCACGCGGTAGCGTCACATGATGTGGTTACCGCCTGCCGTGACCGGCCTTGAACCGAGCGTGAAATGACACATGTCATTCTCGTTCACGACATTCATGATGACAATAAGCCATCACAACGAGCAATGGAAAAGAACCATTTTTCACATTGTAAATCAATACCTTACACACCTTCGAAATCTGATCCAGCTATCGCCGACGCGTGTCGAAACTACAAGCGGCAGTATCGATGGTGTCGGTTGAGCATCGGTAGTATTACAATCGCGCTGTACTGATAACGACGCACTCGCGATACTGGACATTCTGATGCACTGGACTCCGATTGTTCGCCTGTTCGGTATGTTGCTGATGCTCTACAGCGCCAGCTTCGCCCCCTCCATCGCTGTCTCGCTGTTCTATCAGGACGGGCAGTGGTCGATCTTCCTGATATCCCTGGCAATCAGCCTGCTGGCCGGACTTCTGATGTGGTTCCCGGTCAGGGAAACGACCTCCGAAATCAGTGTTCGTGAAGGCTATTTCGTCGTCAGCTTCTTCTGGATACTGCTCGGTGCAGTGGGCAGCCTGCCTTTCCTGCTGAGCCTGCACCTGGATTTCACGGACGCGATGTTCGAATCACTGTCCGGATTCACCAGCACCGGCTCCACCGTCATCGTCGGACTGGACGAGTTGCCGCGCTCCCTGCTCTACCATCGTCAGCAGATCCAGTGGCTGGGCGGAATGGGCATCATCGTACTGGCAGTTGCTGTACTGCCCTTGCTCGGCATCGGCGGCATGCAGCTGTATCAGGCCGAAGCGTCAGGTGTGGCCAAACACGAGAAGATCACGCCGCGCATCGCCGAGACTGCTCGCTCACTATGGATTATCTATGTCTTCCTGACCATCCTCTGCGCTGCAGCCTATTGGCTGGCCGGCATGCGACCATTCGATGCCATAGGACACGCCATGACGACGATATCCACCGGCGGGTTTTCCACACACGATGCCAGCCTCGGTTATTACGACAGCCCACTGATCGAGACCATTGCCATCGTGTTCATGATTGCAGGGGGTACCAACTTCGCCCTGCATTTCATGGCGCTGCGCAACCGCAGCATGAAGACCTACAGCAAAGACGGAGAGTTTCGTACCTATCTCTACATCCTGCTGGGCACGACAGTGATCATCACCATGACCCTGTTCATTGTCGGCACTCACGACACCCTGCTCTCATCCTTCAGAGTATCCGTGTTTCAGGTGGTCGCCTTGATGACAAGCACCGGCTTCGGCACGGAAACCTTTTCTGACTGGCCGCTGTTCGTGCCCCTGCTGATCATTCTCGTGGCTCATATCGGAGGATGTGCGGGATCGACATCCGGTGGCATCAAGGTACTGCGGATCATTCTGTTGACCCGCCTCGGCCTTCGACAGCTCTTCCACATGGCCCACCCACAGGCGATTTCAGTCATCAAGCTCAACGGTCGTCTGGTACCCGATGATCAACTGTTCTCTGTCTGGGGTTTCTACACGCTCTACATTCTGACCAGCCTGGTTCTGACCCTGGCGATGATGGCTGCCGGACTCGACCTGGAATCGGCTTTCGGTGCGGTCAGCGCCACCATCACCTTGATGGGTCCGGGGCTTGGCGATGTCGCCACCGATTTTTCAACAGTCAACACAACCGTGAAATGGTTGGGCATTTTCGCCATGCTGGTTGGCAGACTGGAGGTCTTCACGCTGCTCATCCTGTTTCTGCCCGCCTATTGGCGCAACTGACGATCGGCAAGATGAAAAACAATAACAACCCCTTTGGCAGATACGCATGAAAATCATCATACTGGGAGCGGGTCAGGTAGGGTCCGATGTCGCTGTCGAGCTTGCGGCGGAATCCAACGATCTCACCGTGGTCGACCTCAAACCCGCCTTGCTGAAGCGGCTGCAGGAAAAGCTCGATATCCGGACAGTGGCGGGCAATGCATCCAGTCCGGCGACACTGATCGACGCCGGTATCGAGGATGCTGACCTTCTGCTGGCGGTCACCAGCAGCGACGAAACCAACATGATTGCCTGCCAGGTCGCGCATTCGCTGTTCAGCACCAACAAGTGCCTGGCCAGAATACGCTCCACCGACTACCTGGATCACCCGACGCTGTTTTCACCCAGTGCCATTCCTGTCGATTACATCATCAGCCCCGAACAACTGGTGACACGACACGTACAGTATCTGATCGAAGAACCCGGGGTTCTGCAGGTTCTCGATTTTGTCGGTGGCAAGGCTCGCATGGCAGCGGTCGAGGCGAAGCCTGCGGGTCACCTGGTGGGCAAGCATGTCCGCGACCTGAACCAGAGCCTGCCACAGCATCCGTTCCGCGTAGTTGCATTATTCAGAGGTGAGGAGTCGATTCCTCTGAACGACAAGACAGTTGTGGCAGCAGGAGACGAAGTCTTCTTCATCGCCGCCTGTGACGATGTAGCCCCGGTGTTGGCAGGCTTCCGGCAGACCGACAAGCGCTATCGCCGTATCATCATCGCCGGGGGCGGTAATATCGGCGAGAAACTGGCACTGTCCCTGGAGCAGCAATACGCCGTCAAGTTGATCGAGGTCGACGAAGCCCATGGTCTTCACCTGGCACAAACGCTGGAGAAAGCGATCATCCTGCTCGGCGATGCGGCAGATGCCGATTTACTGAAACAGGAAAACATCGAGAATACCGATGTATTCTGCGCGGTGACCAACGACGACGAGGCCAATATCCTGTCCTCCATGCTGGCCAAGAGACTGGGCGCTCGCAAGACCATCTGCCTGATCAACCGCTCCAGCTATGTCGACATTGCCCAGGGCAGCGCCATCGACATTGCAGTATCACCTGCGCAGGTCACCATCGGCGCACTCCTGGCTCATATACGACGGGGCGATGTACTGGCCGTGCATTCCCTGCGCCGCGGTGCGGCTGAAGCCATCGAAATCAAGGTACACGGGGATAGAAAAACATCGCGCGTGGTTGGCAAGAGCATCCAGTCGCTGTCTCTGCCAGGCGGCGTCCATATAGGCCTGGTGGCAAGGCGCGATCAACTGCTGTTTCCCCATGACGACATCATGATCGAATCAGGCGACCATCTCGTCTTGTTTCTGTCTGACAAGCGCAGTATCAAGGATGTCGAACGACTGTTCCAGGTTGGCGTGACCTTCGTCTGACCCGCCTTGCCAGGCTGCTGTTTCAGGCTGCTGTTTCAGGCTGGTGCGTCAGGCCGCCTTGCGGTGACGCTCCTCGCGCCGCACCTTCCTGATACGGAAACGAGCCGCCATCTCGTTCATCGACGAGGACATCTGCTCAAGCGTTCTGGCGGCTGCCAGGGCTCTGACCGTGCCATCCAGCGTTTCGCTTGCACTGTCCGAGACTCGGGACAGATTACCCATGATGGCGGTGGTTCTGACATCGACCTCATGCGTTGAACCGTTGATATGCTGGACCGCATCCTTCTGCCGGCTGACACCGGTCGAGATCCTGTCCTGCAGCAGATTGATCTGCGCAATGATGTCGCTGATTTCACCGATGGCAGTGACAGCACCATCACTGTCGCGTTGTATCGCATTGATACGTTCGCTGATGTCTTCGGTGGCCTTCGCCGTCTCCTTGGCCAGCTCCTTGACCTCATTGGCCACGACCGCGAAGCCCTTGCCAGACTCACCTGCGCGTGCCGCCTCTATCGTTGCGTTGAGCGCCAGCAGATTGGTCTGTTCGGCGATCGTGGTAATGACCTTGATGACCGCGCCGATTCCCATTGAAGAATCACTCAATTGACGCATCAGCACATCCGTCGACCGAGCTATATCCACGGCCTTGTCTGCCACCACGGTTGCCTGTTGAGAATTGTCGGACACCTCATTGATCGAGTCGCTCATGCTCGCCACCAGAGTGGAGATCTGGCCGACATGCTCACCAAGCTCGACCGTAGCCTCGCTCACTTGATTGATCTGGGTAGAGGCTTGCGCCGCTGAATCGTTCATGCCCTGATTCAGCTCGATGAGCTCCACGGAACTGGCCTTGAGCTGCACCGCATTGTGCGCAATGGCACTGATGCTTCCCGACAGATTGTCATACAGATCATCCAGGGCGGTGCCAATCTGACTCATGGCCCCCTCACCGTCGATGGTCACGTGCTGAGTCAGATCACCTTGTAGTGCCGCATCAACCGTTCGCAGAAGCTGTTCGGCTCCTCGCTTGATGTCTTCGGCCAACTCCAGTTCGCGTGCACTGGCGGCGCGAGTCTGCCGCTCGCGTTCCAACTGATCGGTCATGTCTATCCATTCCAGAACCACGCCATGACGCTCATCGGCTGCATCCGTGACCGGTGTGACGATCTGCTGAATTCTCAGGCCCTGCAGGTCGAATTCAGATATCTGCGCGCTTGCCAATGAAGGGATGTCCAGTTCATCCGTACCTCGATCCAGTTGCGACAGGACAAGGGGTTTTGCATCATCGCCTTCAAGCGAACTGATGACGCTGGCAGGCAAGCCATCTGCCACGTTTCGCAGCAGCCTTTTCATCCCTTCATTGACGAAAATGGCCTCTCCGGCATCATCGGCCACGATCAGATTGACGTTGGCACTGCCCAGTGCCTGCCTGATGCTGTTGTTTCGCATGGCACCACGGCTTTGCTTTTCCAGCCTGTCAGCTTCCTTGAGCATCAGCTTCAGGTTTTCCACGGCATTGGCCATGGTACCCACTTCATCTCGCTGACCTGTGTTGCCCACCTTGATATCGTTATTGCCCTCTGAAAGACAGGAGATCACTCGGGTCAAGCGACGAATCGGTGATGATATGGCATGACCGAAGACGGCTGCGGCGAGCAAGGAGGCGATCAATGCAACAACAGAGACACCCACCACATGCAGTAGCGCCTTCTGCTGCGATTCGACCGAGTGTTGTTGCACCAGCACCTCTTGATCGGAAAAATATGCCTCCACCGCCAGCGCACTGGCTGACAACTCGTCGAATACCGAATAGGTGTTGGTCAGGCTCATGGTCGCCAGATAGGGCATTTCATTCAGGAAGCCCATGACCTTGTTGAATGACTCTGTATAGCTGTCCGATGCGCTACGCAACGCCAGCATTCGAGGGTCATCCAGCATGGCAGTGTCAGCCTCGAGCAATGCCAGACTGGCCTCTATATGCGCCAGATAGCGGCTGGAGTCGGCAATGGCCTGGTCCGCGTCATCCAGCGAAACACCGGTCTGGATCCATGACGATGTACGCGACAACAAATCCTGAGCACTGTGGATCTGCAGGCCGAGCTTTCTGGCGATATCAGCCTTGGAAGTTGCCTCGCGCACCTCGGCATAGTGTGCCTGGGAAGCCCGGTAACTGTCGTAGAACACAGCCACGATGGCCATCATCATGCAACAGGCGAACAGCGGTGCAAGTAAGGACTTGGTAGTGATCGACAGGTTCTTGATCATCTTGCCGTTTCCGAGATCCGTTTGATTCGCTGTCTGATGCCAGATCAGGAAACTAGCGACCGATCACGAAACATCTTGACGATGAAACATGTGTCAGCTCTGCGGCTTCTGCTCACTGGCCTCCTGTGCCGCCGCGCCGATTGCCGACTTGTCCTCCTCCGTCAAGCGAGCTTCCGCATTGTCGCCGCCATCGAGTCTCACGCGGACCTCCTTGCGGGCAAACTGTATGCCGTGCTTGTCGAACTCCTGCTGCACACGCTGGAATATCTCCTTGCGAATCTGGAATTGCTTGCCTGGTTTGACCATGAACTTGCCTCGGATGACGATACCGATGTCATCGACCTGTATGACGCCCTGCGACTTGAACGGTTGTATGAAGTCCCCTGCGAACTCGGGAATTTCCATCAGCTCGGCGCCAATGTTCTTGAAGATCTTCTTCACCTTGATAAGGTCCGTTTCGAACGGCACCGTGAAGGTCAGTTTCATGATGCTCCAGTCACGTGAGTAATTCGTGATCTTGGGTATCTCGCCATAGGGAATGGTATGCACGGGGCCACGATGATGACGCAGCTGCATGGCGCGGAGCGAGATTTTCTCGACGGTGCCCATCGTGCCTTCAACGTTGACGTACTCACCCGCGCGGAAGGCGTCATCGATCAGGAAGAACAGACCTGACACGATATCGGTAACCAGCTTCTGTGCACCAAAACCGATCGCCAGACCGACGATTCCCGCGCCGGCCAGCAACGGGGTGATGTCGATGCCCAGATTCTGCAGGCCGATGAGAACCGTCATGACGATGATGGTGCTCTGCACGAACCATGTGATCAAGGGCAGGACGGTGGAAAGCCGTGAACCACCGGCACCGCCTTCGTCACCGCCGGGCTCACCGGCACCGACACCCGAGGCTGTCTTCTCTGCCGCCAGCTTCTTGTTCAACCACAGCGTCGCGACTTCCCAGGCCAGGTAACCGACAGCGACGATGCCAATGAATTCCAGTAGCCGCTGTGTTGTGGTGTTGACCGAACCACTCGCGTCCAGGTTCTGGAAGTCCACGTCCCATATCCACGCAAGCCAGACAATGACCAGCAGCATGACCAGTAGACGTCCGATGCGTATATAGCTGCGTTTTGTCGAATGATACGCCTGCCGGGCCAGTGCTCCATCGCCGACGATGGCAGGCGTCAATTGCTCCACCAATCCCCGGATAACAGTATCGAGAACCGGTGCCAATAACAGAATGAACATGGTCGAATACTGGACCCCCTTGGCCAGAAAATGCAGCTTGTCCTGAGCCACGAGAATTTCGACCAGAGTCCAGCTGCTGACGATCACCAGCATCGCGTAATAGGGGTATGAACGGGCAACCCTCCGCTCCATCGGCGTTGCGTCATCGTTCTTTCCGTTGATGATGTCGATCAGAGTGAAGCGTGAACGCCAGGCGATAAACGCGAAGTACAGATGTATCACCAGGTTGAACCAGAAACCGATACGCGTATCAACCTGCGCAACGCCCGGTATGCCTCTCAGATCAGTCAGGGAGAGAGTGACACCGACAAGCAGTGCCACTCTGACCAGGTGCTTGTGCAGAAACTGTGCGGATGCATCCGTGGTGTGAATCAGGCGAAGATCGGAGCGATTCGGTGCAAGAGCAAACTTCAATACGACGGAAAACAGCCGCGGTATCAGCACCAGATTCCACAGCGCATGATGCACGATGTAATGCACTATCGGATCGAAGATCGTCTGCCTCAGCACGATCTGCGTCACGATGATGAAAGCCAGCAAGCCTGAGAAGTCCAGAATGAAACGTACACTCAACAATTTGAGCACCTGCTTCAGAGAGGGGTCTTCTGACAATGGCACATCAACGCTTGCGCGCCACTGACGGCTCGACATTCTGAACAGATATTCAACGGCCGCACCAACGATGATCGCCAGCAGAAAGCTTCCGAGTAACTTGGGAACACCATTGGGACCGAGGCGCTCGATGAACAGCCTGAAAACCTCGGCCAGTCCGGACAGCATGGTAGGAACTGCGGCGACCGCCGTCTGAATCGAAATGGGGATATTGGTGGTGACCAGACTGAAAAGACCCACCTCTTCGTTCGCGGCCTCTTCTTCCAGCTGTTCGGCAGCAACCGCATCCAGTTGCTGCAATAACAGATCCCGCACCTGGCTGTCGGACAATCTGGAAACCAGCTGCCTCACGGCCTCCGGGCTATCCATGAGGGGGAGCTCGGCAGTTGTCACCTCATCCGAATCTGCGGACAAGGAAAGCTCTTGTGCCTGGGAGCCAGCACTGAGGCACCACAGCAAGATAATTCCAGATACTGCAAGTATGCAGCGATGCATTCTCCCGGCAGACTCTCTCAATCCCGTTTCCTCTTCTCTTGTATCCGGACTCCCGACGCGACAGCTACGGGCTTCAAGACAATCAATGCAATTAATGTGGCAAGCAGCGCGGCCTCATCATGCCTGCACCGCGGTTTATCTGCAAACGGCGTCGCCCCTAGGTAGTTCCCACAGTGTGACAACGGATATCGCGAGTGTCACCGTACAGGGAATTGATGGATCATCAGCATGCTGATTGCAGCGCCGTACCAAACCCGTGTCGGATGGAAGCTTGTGACTCCTGAAAGAATCATCATCGTGCTGTTGTGCCTGGGTCTTCCCTGTTCTGCCATCCGTGCCGAGACGCTCGAAGACGCCTGGAGTATCGCTCTGTCAGCGGACAAGAGCCTGCAATCGGTCAGATCACGCACTCTGGCGGCTGAGGCCAACGTTTCTGCGGCCAAATCGAGACGACTGCCCGAAGTTGAAGTGGCCGCCGCTTTCACGCAACTGGATGATACGCCCGGACTCGATCTCAGTTCAGTGGGCATCACACTGCCCGATGCCATCAGCCATGACAACTTTCTATCCGCCAGCGCCCAGCTCAATCTGCCCCTGTATACCGGTGGCCAGATCAGCAACGGAATCAATGCTGCCAGCGCTGCACTGGAAGCCAGCCAGGACCAGGAAACTGCCGCCGTGCAGGATCTCAAACTGGCGGTAGCGGACGCCTTCGTTCTGGTTCTGCGAGCCTCTCATGCCGTCACCGTCGCCGATGCCAATGTCGCGTCATTGCAGGGACACGCCATGGATGTACAGAATCTGTTCGACAAGGGACTGGTTCCGGAAAACGATCTGCTTGCCGTGCAGGTGTCACTGGCCGATGCACAGCAGAAAGCGCTGCAGACCAGCAATGGCCTGGATATCGCCAAGGCTGCCTATAACCGACAACTGGGTCGTGCGCTGGACGCTGACGTATCGCTGGAAGAAGTCATGCCTCAAGTCGATCCATTGGCCAGGGTCGATGAGCTGGATGAATTGACGGCAACGGCTCTGGAAAACCGCAGCGAACTTTCCGCACTCGAGAATCAATCATCAGCTCTGAGCTATCAGAGCCAGGCGGAACGCGCAAGTACTCGTCCGGTAGTGGGTCTGAACGCCAGCTATCGCTATCTGGAGAATGATGCGCTGGATGACGAGAACCTCGCATCGTTGGCACTGGGCGTTTCCTGGTCACTCTATGACGGTGGTCTGGCAAGGCATCGAGCAACGGCGCTTGAACAACAGGCGCAATCGGCTCGTGATCTCAATGCCGATCTGGATTCTGGAATACGTCTGCAGGTACGCAGTGCCTGGCTTTCACTCAATGAGGCCAGGCGACGTCTGGCGGTTACCGACAAGGCACTTGCTCAGGCTGATCAGAACCTGAAAGTTGCCAGAAACCGCTACAAGAACGGGATCGGCATCAACACGGAAGTGCTCGATGCGCAGGCATTGCGCTCGCTCAGTCAACTCAATGCCAACGATGCCCGCTACGACGCGGCATTGGCTCGGCTCAAGCTCGCGCGATCACTGGGCGTGCTCTGAAAACCGACTGGTTCTCACGCCTGTTCCGCACATCTGGATATCAACATGAAAAAATTTCTTCCCCTGCTTGCCCTGATCCTCATTGCCATCGGGTCCTGGTGGGCCTATACCCGATACGTCAAGGTAGAGGCTCTGCCTGACGGACTGGTGCAGGCCAATGGCCGGATCGAAGGCGATCTGATATCGGTGTCCAGCAAGTACCCGGGACGCATTGCTCGAATCACCGTTGAAGAAGGCGATTCAGTCGTGGCAGGTGATGTACTGGTCGAACTTGAAGCGCGCGAAATCGAAGCCAAGGTCCGTCAGGCAGAACAGGCTGCTGAAGCCGTACGACACCAGGTGGAGGCAGCCTCAAGCCAATGTGAACAGACAGAGCGCGACGCTCAGCGATACGCGGAGCTCTACGCTGAAGGAACCGCCACTCAGCGAGAGGCCGAACAGGCAGAACTGGCCGATGAGGTCGCGCAGGAAAAGCGCATCGCCGCCGAAGCGCAACTGGAGCAGGCCAGAGCCGCCTACGATGAAGCCTGCGTGGCAAGGGACGAGCTTACGCTCAGCGCACCCAGTGATGGCGTGGTGACCAACCGCTTGCACGAACCGGGTGTGGTCATCGCCGCCGGCTCCCCCGTCCTGACACTGGTGGATATGGACAAGCTGCACCTGAAAGTCTACGTGCCCGAGAACCTGATCGGTCAACTGCGACTTGGCTTGCCAGCGAAGATCTATTCCGATGCTTTCCCGGATGATCCCTATGATGCAACCGTCAGCTACATCTCCAGCCGCGCAGAGTTCACACCCAAGGAAGTCCAGACGCCCGATGAGCGGGTCAAGCTTGTATATGCCGTGAAACTGGCGCTTACCGAGAATCCCGACCACCGACTGACCCCCGGCATACCGGCTGACGCAGTCATACGCTGGGATGAGAGCATCGCATGGGAAAAGCCCCGTTGGTGATTCGATCCTCAACGAACGGCGGAAGAGACTGTGATGGCGTCAGATGACGACAAGAGCGAGGCGACGGAGAGTGGCTCTCTGGCTGTCAGTGCTCGAGGCTTCAGCAAGCACTACGGCAAGCAGACAGCTGTCAATCGTGTCGACCTGGACATCCGCAAGGGCGAGATCTACGGGCTGATCGGGCCGGATGGCTCTGGCAAGAGCAGCTTCATGAAAGCGGTTGCCGGCGTGCTGTCATTCGAAGAAGGCACGCTGCAGGTGTTCGACACCGTCGTCGATTCCGAAGCCAGCGCGGAGCTGATCAAGCAACGAATCGGCTTCATGCCGCAGGGACTCGGCCTGAACATGTACCCGGACCTGTCCGTCGAGGAGAATATCGATTTCTTTGCTCGCCTGAGACTGGTTCCGGATCAGTCGCTGACCGAACGCAAGAGTCGACTTCTCGCCATGACGCGCCTGGAGGCATTTCGCGACCGCCCCATGAAGAATCTTTCGGGAGGCATGAAACAGAAGCTGGGACTGGTATGCACCCTGATTCATGAGCCTGAGTTGATCATCCTCGATGAACCGACTACCGGTGTCGATCCGGTATCACGCCGGGACTTCTGGAGCATTCTGGCCAGACTGCTGCGTGAGCAAGGTATCACCGCTCTGGTCTCGACCGCCTATATGGATGAGGCCACCCGATTCCAACGCGCGGCACTGATGTATCAGGGCAAGGTACTGGCCGAGGGGGAACCTGATGTCATCGGCAATCTGGCACAAGGCACGATGATCACGATTGATGTCGAGGATCAGACGAAGGCATTGGCGTTACTGAGCGAGCAGTTCGAGCAGATTGAAGCGGTGGGGAGCCGCCTCAGAGTCTGGGTGGATGAACCCGACGAAGCTGCTGCCGAAATACAACTGCGCAACGCTCTTGGTGGTTTTGTCGTTCATCATGTGGAATGCGATACTCCGGGGCTGGAAGATGTCTTTGTTGCCAAACTACGCCAGGAAGGTCATGTCGTGGCTGAACTGCCCGCCTTCGAAGCCGGCACATCATCTGCGAGTGGCGTCGCGATCGAGGCCCATGAACTGAGCAAGTGTTTTGACGACTTCACCGCTGTCGACAAGATCTCGTTCACGGTACCTCAGGGAGAGATATTCGGATTGCTTGGTGCCAATGGCGCCGGAAAGACGACAGCCATCAAGATGCTGACCGGTATCCAGCTGCCCACCAGTGGCGAAGGGCAAGTGGCCGGCGCCAACATGAGTACTGCGGCACAGCTGATCAAACAACGCATCGGCTACATGTCCCAGGCCTTTTCGCTATACCTGGATTTATCGGTGAGTGAGAACATCAAGCTGTTTGCCGGTGTCTATGGCCTGGACCCCAGTATGCGCCGCGAGCGCAGTCCCTGGATTATCGAGCTGGCGGGGCTGCAGGGCTACGAGAAGGATCTGGCCGGCAGTCTTCCCATGGGTCTTCGTCAGCGCCTGGCGCTCGGCTGCGCTCTGGTACACAAACCGCAGATCCTGTTTCTGGACGAACCGACATCTGGTGTCGACCCGCTGGGAAGACGTCGTTTCTGGGAGATCCTGTTCAACCTGGCACGCGTGCAGAATGTCACCATCCTGGTAACGACGCATTACATGAGCGAGGCAGAACACTGCGATCATCTGGCCTTGATGTATGCAGGCAAGGTGGTTGCCGATGATACGCCGGACAACATGAAGAGCGCGGTTACTGCAGAGGCTGGTGGTCTACTGGAAGTCTCAGTAGACAATCCGATCAATGCCGTCGGTGTTCTGGAAGAATCCGATTACAAGGGTGCAGCCCTGTTCGGACGAAAGATCCATCTATGGGCACCAGACGATGAAAGCAGCCGCAACAGAATCCAGTCACTACTGGCCGAAGCGGGTATAGCCGTACTCGGAATCCGTTCACGTAGCCTGTCCATGGAAGATGTGTTCGTCTATCGGGTATTGCAGCAGGAAAAAGCCAGGGAGCAAAGTGCCGCATGAATCTTTATCGAATTCAGGCTGTCATCTCCAAGGAATGGCGCGAGATAGTTCGGGATCGACTGTTTCTGTCTCTGGCTTTCGTGGTCCCTGCAATGCTGATGCTGCTGTTCGGCTTTGGTCTTTCACTGGATGTCGAGAACATCCCTTTCGCAATCGTGGATCGTGACGGTACTCAGCTCAGTCGTGACTATGCGTCACGCTATACCAGCTCACGCTACTTCGACTTTCAAGGCTATTCTCAGGACGAAGCACTGTTGAGCGAGAAGCTCTCGACCAATGAGCTGCGGGCCTATATCGTGATTCCCGAAGATTTCGAGAAGAACCTCCTTGCTGGCAAACCGGCCTCGGTACAGAGCATACTCGATGGCACGTTTCCAGCCAGAGCGACAACCAGCAAAGGCTACATTACCGCCATAAACACTGCCTATTCATCCGAGCTACTTGCCAGCTACCTGAGCAGGACCAGAGGTGTGAGTACAGCCGAAGCGACCGCAGCGCTGTCACCGGTCTCCGTCAGCGTACGATATCTGTACAACCAGAGTCTGTTGAGCACCTGGTCCATCGCGCCCAAGCTCATCATGGTGATACTGATGGTATCCCCGCCCTTTCTCACGGCTCTGGGCGTTGTACGTGAAAAGGAGCGAGGCTCCATCTACAACATCTACGCCTCTACGGTGTCTCGCGGTGAATTCCTGATTGGCAAGATCACACCTTATGTCCTGATGTCAGTGGTGAATTCCATCATTCTCTGGCTACTGGCAACCTTTCTGTTCGGAGCCCCTTTCAAGGGAGACTTCCTGTTCTTCCTGTTGGCAACTGCCATCTACGTGATGTGTACCACGGGTATCGGGCTTGTCATATCGGTGCTGGTTGAAACCCAGGTAGCCGCCATGGTTGTCACCGCCATTGCCACGGTAGTACCTGCGGCTCTGTATTCCGGTGTACTGGTGCCAATCCCCTCCCTCTCCGGTCAGGCTCAGGTCATTGCACACGCACTACCGGCCATGTACTACACCAACATTCTCACAGGGACATTTCTCAAGGGCATTGGCCTTGCAGACCTGTGGCAGGACGTGCTGATACTCACCATCTACGCTGCAGGTCTGTTCCTCGTCGGGTACGGCTTGTTCAGCAAGCGACCACGCTCATGAAGACGCTGCGTATCTGGTTCACCCGCATGCGGGTCATGACCTCCAAGGAGCTGATGCAGCTGCTCAGAGACACGGTCCTCATCATCTTCACGATCTATGCCTTCACGCTGGATATCTACTGGGCCGGATCCGGAGTCAGCCTGTCTCTGAACAACGCCGCGTTGATGGTGTTCGATGGAGATTCCAGCCATGCCTCACGCGAACTGACCAGCCGTTTTCGCGAGCCCTACTTCCAGAACGTCGGCTCACTGAGCCACTCTCGCGACACCAACGACGTGCTCGATGAAGGTCAGGCCATGGTGACACTGGACATCCCGGAAGGATTTGAAAAGTCATTACTGCGGGGCGAGCAGAGTACGGTGCAAATGCAGGTGGACACCACCAACACGGTGCTGGGCTTGCTGGCCAGTTCCTACGGTCAGCAGATCGTGGGGCGTTACGGCCTGGAAGTTGCCATGAAGCAGCAAGGCCTGTCACCTGATGGCAGCATTTCCGGTCCGATACTGGACGATCGCCATCGCGTCTGGTTCAACCCGAACCAGGAGGACAGCTGGTTCATGTCCATTGCCGAGTTGTTGACCATCATCACGGTGTTCTCGATGATGCTGCCGGCCGCCGCCATGGTTCGCGAAAAGGAGCGCGGCACCATCGAGCAGCTGCTGGTCTCACCCTTGAGCGGCTTTCAGGTCATGTTTTCCAAGGTACTGGCCATGACGCTGGTCATTGTCCTGCTGACATCCATCAGCCTCTTTCTGGTAATCGGGGGTCTCTTTGGTGTGCCGTTCAAGGGCAATCCCTGGCTCTTCCTCGCTCTTGCCACCCTCTATGTGTTCACGACATCCGGCCTTGGACTGGTAATCGCCACCTTCTCGCGCAACATGGCACAAGCCGGCATGCTGATCATTCTGTTGATAGCACCGATGATCTTTCTCTCAGGCGCATGGACACCGCCGGAAGCCATGCCAACAGTCATGCGCTGGTTGATGCTGGTATCGCCATTGCACTACTTCATCGATGCCGGCTATGGCGTGTTGCTCAAGGGCGCGACCTTGTCGGTACTGGCGCCGCAACTTGCTGGCATGTGCATATTGGGTGGTTTGAACTTTGCCCTGGGCCTGTGGCGTTTCAGGCGACAATTTGCCTGACCTGGCTTGAACTGACCTAGCTGGGCTTGAACTGACCCAGCTGGGCTTGAACTGACCTGGCCGGGCTCGCCCTGACCGGGCACTTCTACCCTTCTTGCTGTGAGCCAGTACTCACTGTTCACTGTGGGTAATCAAACGTTAATGTAGCAGTGTGACCAGCGATGCATGATGCGTCTGCATCGAATGGCTCAATTCAAAAGGATGGCTCTGGTCCATGAAACCTGCTCAGTTCAAGAACGTTGCTCTATTCACCACATCCTTGCTACTGATTACCGGTTGTGGCGTGGATGCAGAGTCAGACGCGGAACAATCAACACCAAGTGAGCAGCTTCCCCTGGAAGATGGTGAAAACGACCTGGTAGTAGATGAGCCCAGTGCTGTTATTGAAGAGCCAGTGCCCATGCCTGAGCCTGAAGCCACGCCTGAACCCGCGCTAGAACCCACGCCTGTACCGGCGCCTGTACCGGCGCCAGAGCCGGTGCCTGAGCCCGCGCCAGAGCCCGCGCTAGAGCCAGAGCCCGCGCCAGAGCCCGCGCCAGAACCGGAGCCAGAACCAGAACCAGAACCAGAACCAGAACCAGAACCAGAACCAGAACCAGAGCCCGCGCCAGAGCCCGCGCCAGAGCCCGCGCCAGAGCCCGCGCCAGAGCCCGCGCCAGAGCCCGCGCCAGAGCCCGCGCCAGA